>CANQAN010000021.1 GCA_947588965.1 uncultured Helicobacteraceae bacterium | reverse complement strand
AGTGTTTGAATGAGAGAATCCACACCGCTTCTTTGAAAATTAAGAAGAATGGTTTTCATGTTAGGCTCCTTATTTTAGAAAATTGAAAAGACATCACAAGTCCTTAAGTGTGTAATTTTTCGTCAATAAACTCCTTAAGAACTAATGAATAATCTGTCGTCTGTTTATCAAAGAGCATGGAAAAGCCCTGTGTGTTGTCAAACACAAACACTTCATCGCAGAGACTGTGAATCACACTAAGGCTGCGCAAAGAATCAAAAAAACGTCTCTCAATGAGATGAGAGTCTATATTATGCCCCCCTTTTAAGACACGCATTCTTACGCGCTCCTTTGCAATCTGTGGAGAATCTACACTGATATAATAGAGCGCAATCTTATAGCGCAAAGAGCGCAAAGTCGTAATAAGTCGCGCAATGCTATGTCCGCAAAGTGTTGTTTCTTGATTAAAATCTTCGCGATTGTTAATGACCTTATTGCGGATCTTCAACGCAATTTTGGAAGCGCGCATTTGATCTTGTGGATTTTTCCAATCGCCAAAAGAAGTTACAATCTCATCAATGTTAATCCGATAGCCAAAAGAATTGCCTCTCTCTAGCTCATTATAATATAAAGTCGTCTTGCCACAGCCATTCACACCCGCAAAAAATGTTGCCACAGGATCTCCCATATCTCTCCTATTCTATAGCACTATGAGGACTTAAATTGTCATTATCTGTACGATAAGCGACATACTTTCCCCTGCATTTCTCATACAGAGACTTATAGTATTCTAATCCACACAGATTTTCTTTTCTCAGTTTTGACAATTCCGTCGCATTATACCACACCTGCAAAAAATCCTGCCTCTTCACATTTCCACAATGCAAATTAGTATCTTTGAAAGCTATTTGCCCATTCATTTCACAGCGCACCTTATTCATTCACTCTCATAAAATTAATAGAGGGCGATTCTATATCACCATTTTCTTTTTCAATGCTAATGTAAGACCACTCCTCGCATTGTTTGCAAACTTTCCATTTAGAAAAATCCAATTCCATTAAATCTTTACGCATATTTTGCACAACTTCACCAAACCAAATCTCATCCAACGTCTGCAAGTAGAGATTTCCCAATACCTTATTATCCCAACCAATCGTCCCACTCATGGTACAGCATGGCATAACTCCACCATCGGGATTAATATGAATCTCATCCCAAGGTTTTTGGCATAAAAATCTAGAACCCACATCAAAATTTTTATCATGCGATACCTTCATTCCTTGCTCTTCTTTGACAACAAGATTCCTAATGTATAACTCCTTAACAGATGGGTATTTTGACCACTTTTCTTTAAATTTCTTTTCTTCATCCTTAGCACTCTCTTGTAATATCAAACTAAGAGATATATGCATTCTAACTTTTTTACCTTCTAATTTATTGAGAAATCTCTCCACATTTTTTATCAAACGATGAAAGTCGCCTCCACGCACCTTTTTATAGGTTTCTTCTTCGGCTGCATCAATGCTGATTGAGAGAGCATCTAAGCGCGAATTAAGAAGTCTATCTCCCATTTCATCATCTAAAAGCAATCCATTAGTTGTCATAGAAAGATAGCGCACCCCTTTGTCTTTCCCATAGCGGATAAAATCAGGAACTCTTTTGTCTGTGAGCATTTCACCCGGACTAACCAAATCAACGACACAATTGTGTTTGGCTGCATAATCCAGCACGGCATAGACAATCTTATCATCAAGCAGTCTCTGCTTTTTAAAAAAATCTGTCACATGTGTTTTGACATATTTTGGGGCAAAGAAATGGCAAAAAGAGCAACGCAAATTGCATAAATTTGTCGTCCCAAGATTGATATGCACAGGCGCAGGATAAAAATCTCTAATTCTTTCTATTAAATGCCTCTTGCACATCGCGTTGTTTTCAAACAAAATCCAAGAATTTGAGAGATTACTCAACTCTCTTCCGCAAAGCGTGATTCTTTGTTTTTTAAAGCCAAGCTTTTCTGTGATAGTTCTATGAATAGCATTTCTTGTCTCAACAGGAATCGTGCCACTGCGGTAAAGTATTTCTATTAAAAACTTCTCTAACGTTATGTCTTTTTGCAGGAAAAACAAACAAATATTATCGGCTTGATAATATTTGTGAGGTTTCGGATAATAGTATAAATTTATGCCCCCCCCCCCGACAGAATCGCCATTTTTCTTAAGCGCAATGTCTAAAAACAATCCCAAACAATCCGATTCAACACTTTTAAAGATTCCAAGCACAGGGATAGAACTTTCTTTAGCCTCCTTAATGGATAAATAGGTATCAAAACAAAAAAATTCTTCAACTTCTATGAGCTTTGCAATCTTAATGCTTTCCTCAATTTTTGCAAATTCAACCAAAGCATTTTTAGCCTTAATCACACAAACACTCTGCATAAAAACTCCTCTATTCAAATGTTGCTTCTCTCTCTTTAGCCTTAGTCTTTTGCTGTAAGTCAAAATTATTATAAGACCATTCACTGCAAGTTTGACAAACTTTGAAATCATCAAATCTCAACTCCAAATTCTCTTTTCTTAGAATCTTTGCCCTTTGCGAATCCCAAATCTCCTCCAAACTCTCTCTGTAGATATTGCCTATATTGTAGGGATAATGGTATGCGCTTGAACTCATATGACAACAAGTCGTAACATCGCCATAGGGATTAATCATCATTCTCACAAAAGGCAAAGAACAAGCATTCCTATGCTCAAAATCTATATCCGCATTTGTCCTCACATAATTTCCCTCTCCATCAAAGATTGCCAAATTATTAAATGTAATCCTTTTGATAATATCCCTGCAATCTTGCCATTTGGATAAAAACAAATCTTTTTGAGATTTAACCTCTTCATCGACCAACACACATGCAATTTCTATCTCAATCCCTGCATTTTTAGTGTGATTTAATCTCCTTGCAATCTCTACGCATTTTCTCACACCACTCTCTACTTTTTCTAAGTTTGCTCCCCTAATCCTCTTATATGTTTCAGGTGTAGCACCATCAATGCTAACAGTCATGCGATTCAATCCTGCTTCAAGGAGCCTCTCACCCTTTTGTTCTAAGAGTGTGCCATTGGTTACAAATGCGATGAGAGGAATCTCTTTTTCTTTAGCATAAGTGATAAACTCTGGCATTCTATCATCTAAAAGTGCTTCTCCCGCAGCAGTAAAGGCTATCTCTCTCACATTATGCTCAGCAGCATAGTCAATCACACCTAAAATAGCCTCCCTCTTAAGCGTTGTCTTTTGGGCAAAGAAATTTGTCTTATGTGTAGCTCTCAATTTTGGATTATGCAAGAGGCACATGACACACTCTAAATTACAGACATTTGTAGTTGCCAAATTAATCTCTAAGGGCGCAGGATAAAACTCCTCCACTTTCTCTAACAAATCATATTCTAATTGTTCTTTTGAGACTTGATATTCTTTCCA
>CANQAN010000020.1 GCA_947588965.1 uncultured Helicobacteraceae bacterium | reverse complement strand
CTGCAAACTGCAAACTGCAAACTGCAAACTGCAAACTGCAAACTGCAAACTGCAAACTGCAAACTGCAATAAAATAGGACTTAGATTATAGCAAAAAATTGCAATTTATGCAAATTTGAGCCCCTTTGTTCCAGAAATTAATTCCCCAAGTAAATACCCGCCAGATTCCTTAATGATGAAATCCGCGTCCTCATTGGCGACGATAAGGACCATTCCAACGCCCATATTAAAGGTGCGATATTTGTCCTCATCTTGCACATAATGGCAGAGCATTTCAAAGATCGGGAGTGTTTGAATGCGACTCTTTAGGATTCTTGCATCAAGCTCTTGGGGTAGAACGCGTGGGAGATTTTCAATCAGTCCGCCCCCTGTAATGTGTGCGAGAGCCTTGATTTTGCTCTGAAAGGCTTTGAATGTTTTGACATAGATTTTTGTTGGAGTGAGGAGGGTTTCAATGAGGGGTTTCCCATCAAAAATGGAATCCAAAGAGATGTTATGCTGTGTGAGAATCTTGCGCACAAGAGAATAGCCATTTGAGTGGATTCCGCTACTTGGGAGGGCGATTAAGACATCGCCAATTTTGAGTTTTGGCGGGTCTTGTATGACTTTCTTTTCTGCGATTCCCACAGCAAATCCCGCGAGATCAAAGTCCTCATTCTGGTACATGCCCGGCATTTCCGCGCTTTCACCCCCGATTAATGCGCATTGTGCTTCTAAGCAACCCTTTGTGATTCCGCTTATGACCTCTAATGCGCTCTCTTTATTAAGCTTTCCTGTGGCGTAATAGTCTAAGAAAAATAGCGGTGTTGCGAAGTTGCAAATGAGATCATTGACGCACATTGCGACTAAGTCAATGCCAACGGTGCTAAGGATTCCACTCTCAATGGCTAATTTGAGTTTCGTCCCCACGCCATCAGTTGCAGCAAGAATCACGGGTTCTTTATAGCCTTTGGGGAGCAAAAATGCGCCACTAAATGATCCGATTCCGCCAAGAACATTTGGGTTAAAAGTCTGTTTAGCGAGGTTTTTGAGTTGAGAGACAAGGGCGTTTCCCTCTTCAATATTAACACCAGAATCCCTGTAGCTTAGCTTTTCCATTTCTTTCCTGCACACAAAATAAAACGCAATAATACAAAAACACAGCTTAAACATCATAAGAGTTTTGAGTTGTGTGCGGATTTTGAATATAGAATAGAAAATTAATGTCAAATGCGCTATAATTGAGAAAATTTGAAGCAAAAGGGGTTTGGAATGGCGCAGAATCAACTGAATAAGGCTGCAAACTTTATCAATCGAGAGCTTTCTTGGTTGCGTTTTAACACACGTGTCTTAAGCGAGGCGCAAGATGTGAATAATCCGCTCTTAGAGCGCTTAAAGTTTATCGCGATTTATCGCACGAATTTGGATGAGTTCTATATGGTACGTGTTGCGGGATTGAAACGTCTCTATGGTGCTGGAATCACCGAAAGTGGCGCGGATAGATTAACGCCTAAAGAGCAATTAGAAGAGATTCGCACTTATTTGAAAAAAGAAAAAAAGAAGCTTGAGGCTTGTTTTTTGGAGATTAAGGGGGAATTGAGTAAGCTTGGATTGCATATTAAGACTTATAGCGAGGGGGACAAGAAGCAAAAAAAGGAGCTTCAAGAGTACTTTTTAAATCATCTCTATCCTGTTGTCGTGCCAATTGCTGTGGATGCGACACATCCTTTCCCGCATTTAAATAATTTGAGCTATGTGTTAGCCCTAAAATTGCAAAATCTTGACAATCCCAATGAAATTAAGTTTGGTATGGCGCGCATCTCCCGCATGTTGCCCGGATTTGTGCGCTTAGATGATACTTATTTCTACACAGATTCTATTGTTGCGGAATTTACTAATGAATTGTTTCCCGGATTCAAGGTCTTAAGCTGGACAGCCTTTAGGGTTACACGCAATGCAGATATGGAGATTGAAGAAGAAGAGGCTGATGATTTCATGGCATTAATGACAGAGGGCTTGAAGTCTAGAAGAAAGGGAGAAATCATTCGCTTAGAGATTAGCAAAACAAGCGATGCAGAGCTTAGAAACTTCATTGAACAGCATGTGCGCGTAACGCCAGAGGATATTTATGAATGTGAGATTCCGATGAACTCTAACATTTTGTGGGAGGTTGTAGGGAATAAAAACTTCGCAAAACTCACATTTCCAAGCTACACTTCAAAAGTCTTGCCACCGTTAGATTCTAATGTGGATATTTTTTCAATTTTGGATTCTCAAGACATTCTTTCTTTTCAGCCCTATGAGAGCTTCGATCCTGTTGTGAATTTTATCCAAAGTGCCGCAAAGGATCCCGATGTCTTTTCAATCCGCATGACCCTCTATCGCGTGGGCAAAAACTCGCCAATTGTCAAGGCTCTCATTGAGGCTGCAGAAAATGGCAAACAAGTCACTGCGCTCGTGGAGTTGAAGGCACGTTTTGATGAAGAGAATAATCTGCATTGGGCTAGAGCGTTAGAATCTGCAGGGGCGCATGTAATTTATGGTGTTCCCGGGCTTAAAGTGCATGCAAAGATCGCTCTTGTCATTAAGAGTATCGGGCGGGAGTTGCGTGAATATGTGCATCTAAGCACAGGGAATTACAATCCAAGCACGGCTAAAATCTACACAGACATTAGTTATATGACCTCTAAAAAGGAATTCACGCAAGATGCGACGAAGTTTTTCCATAATCTCTCGGGATTTTCACACAAGTCCAAACTCGGAACTCTCTTGTCTGCGCCTTTGCAAATCAAGCCAAAAATTTTGGAATTGATTGAAAATGAAGCCAAAATGGGCAGTGAGGGAAAAATCATCTTAAAGGCAAATTCTGTCGTGGATACTGATGTGATTCTTGCGCTTTATAAAGCATCTTGTGCGGGAGTGAAGATTGATTTGATTGTGCGCGGGATTTGTTGCTTGAGACCGGGAATTAAGGGCGTGAGTGAGAATATTCGCGTGATTTCAATTGTCGGAAAATATCTAGAGCATGCCAGAATCTATTATTTTAAGCACGCAGAAGTCCCCATTTACTT
The DNA here is from genome assembly GCA_947588965.1 of uncultured Helicobacteraceae bacterium. Taxonomy (GTDB): domain Bacteria; phylum Campylobacterota; class Campylobacteria; order Campylobacterales; family Helicobacteraceae; genus Helicobacter_D. The sequence goes on along the minus strand of CANQAN010000020.1, from coordinate 1,424 downwards.
TGCAAGTGCGGATTTAATGCCAAGAAATCTTGAAAGACGCGTGGAGTTGATGACGCCTGTCTTTACAGAAGAATTAGCCAATAAGCTTTTTGGGATTATCAAAGTTCAAAGCGAAGATAACATGAAAGCGCATGAGCTTAAGAGTAACGGTGAATATACAAAATTGAGTCCAAAAGAGGGTGAGAAGCCTCTCAATAGCCAAAAAATGCTAGAAGAACTCACAAGCTCTCTCTACTCCTCACTCAAGCGCGAAGAGCGCGCAGTCAAGGCCAAAAAACTCGCAAGTAGAATGTTTAAAGAGAGCTAGAGTCCCTTCAAACATATCTTTGTGTGGTGAAGTTGCCCGTCTTGTTGTTTTTTGGGTTTAAGATTCTGGTCTTTAAGGGCTAGAATCTTAAAACGTGTTTTTATAAAAAATCATTAGCTTACAAAATTGCGAGATTCTATAGTGTCTGTATAATCTTATTGAGTTGTATGGTTTTTTCTTTTTGATTGAGAAGTGTTTGCTCGAGAACTTCTAGGGATTTTGGTGAGATGTATTCTAGGAGTTCTATAATATGGCTGTATTTTGCGAGAGTGGGTTCTTTGGCGCAGAATTTTTGCAACATTTTGTTTGAATCATTGCTGAAGAATAGCTCTTGCTCATAAACACCAAGCGCGTCGGCTATAAATGGAATCATGTCTGCTTTGAGTTCAATATTGCCATTGAGATAGGCATAGATACTAGACATCTTCGGTGCTTCACCCGTCTTATTGGCGCGTAATCCTAAGTCTATGAGTCTGCAAGCAAGTTCTTTTTTGCTTAGATTTTTCTCCTTTAGAATCTCATTTATCCTGTCAATCACTCTCATTTGCTTTCTTTGATTAAAAAATATCATTAATTATAATCATTCAAATACAGAAAAGATATAATTTAAGGTCTTTTAAATATAGTTTAACTATAATTTAAGCGCAAACTATCAATGGAGAGACAGAATGGCAATTATTTGTGTTGTAGATGAGAGAAAGGCGGATATTGTTTGCTTTCAATGCCCACCGAATAAGGCAGATTTGCTTGTGTATGAAGTTGAAAAAGACTATAAGGCAAAGAGTGACGCATTGTGGTATTTTGAGGACAGGGATTATAAGGCGACGACGCGTATTGCTTGGACTGATCAAGAAAGAAAAGCGGACCTAAAGGTCGCCTTTGTGGATAAAGACTACAAAGCAAAGTGGGCAAAGCCTCACAATCTTCAAAATAGATTGTAATTGACGCTGTATAAAATGACATCAAAATGATTTCAATGTTTGCGAGAGAAACATTAAAATGTTATGAGAGCATTCCATTGAAAAGCCTCAAGGGCTTTTCAAAGATTCTTGCCATTTAAACTTCCAAATTTCTTCACTTTTTCTTCAAAAACCTCTTTAGAAAAAAAAAAAAAAAC
>CANQAN010000019.1 GCA_947588965.1 uncultured Helicobacteraceae bacterium | reverse complement strand
AATGAAATTTAAAAAATTCACAACAATGCTTTTATCACTCAAAAAGCTCAAAACAAAATGCACATTAGGAATCTTAATTTTACTCTGAATGTCAAGTGTCTGGATAAAAAGCGCGATTCTGAAAGCAAAATAAGCGATATAGGGACGTTTGATGTCAAAACTCTTGCAAAAATGCGCAAAAGTGTAGTCAAAAATAAACCACTCCGAAGATCGCGTAAGAAGCCCATGCAAGAATCCCTTTCTATTCTTAGCATAGAATTCCTCCAGCACTTCATTAGCCTCTGTAAGTTCGTTATTATCAAGGAGGGCAAAGATGTAGAGTATATTGTAGGGACCTCTAGGAGAGAGTCTAAAGGCTTCTTTAGCAATCTGCGCTAAATACGATTTGTCTAATTTCAAACTTTGCCCGATTATGAATAGTTGCATAAGCGCTAGAGCCTCCAGCTCATTAGAAAATCTGTATTGCGGGTAAAGCTCACTTATGATTTGTGCTTGTCTCTCTAGGGGATAGTGTATGTAGGGAGAGATGGGGATTTTATTGCCTATCATTGCAGAAACTCTAGAAAATCCCGAATTCCCTGCATAAATTTTCTCTGCACAAGACATAAAGAATATTTCAAACAAATTGCCCTCATAACCGTTCATTTCTTCTCTTTTAAAAAAATCATCAATCACAAAGAATCTTGTGTCTTTAAGACTTTCTTTGAGGGACTTTGTCACACTCAAATCATCGCTAAAGACAACGACATTGTGATTCTGCTCTAATTCCTCTTTGCAAAGGGAGAGGGCAAGATAGACATTGAAAGACTTCGCGCTTCCGATAGAAAGCGTGTAGGATGGCTTATAGGCAGTGTCTCCTGTGCGAATATGGATGGCGACAAAGCCCTCTTTCAAGGAATCTTTAGCACATTTCGTGGCCGTCGCATAGAGATGTTGGATCTTTGGTGTGAAGCCCTCTTTTAAGAGTGTCTGAAAGGATTCTGCAAGGGTGTCGTGATAGACTTTGGAATCCAAATCAGTGATGTCAAGGAATTGTTGAGAGATGTAGAAATAATCCTCTTGTGCGGGAGTTGCCCTCTCCGAAAATTCGCTTTGCAATGTTTGAGTGCTTCTGTTTTTAAGTATTTCTAAGGGGAATTTGTGGATTCCCGCTCCCTTTGTTTGGGCTTGAGTTTCGTGTTGTGAAATGAAAGATTCTGAAAAAAGCTGTTCTTTTGTGGGAAAACTTGCATAGGGCATTAAAACTTGATTATCGTTAAGATTTTTATCACAAGAGGGTTGCGGCCAGACAAATTTAAATTCTAACCCCGAAAGTTTTGAAAGACAAATGGCATTGAGCAAAGCGCAGATTCTCTCGCCCAAGCCATCGGATCGTGCCGCTAAAATTGTGATGGGTTTTTCCATTTTGTTTTCCGTGTGAGATTTGGTTTGTGTATTATAACTTATAATGAGTCGGAAATATCATAAGAATCTGAAAGGCTATGGCAATGTGCGCAGTGCTAAGATTTTCTATCGCTTCATGTGCGGTGGTGCTTTGAAATTTCGGAATCCACGAGATTTTATATTCTCTGTGTTTGATAGAATTTGCTTGTGTGTAGAATCCTATGATAGAGGCTATCGCATCAACAATCTCGCTGTCAATCTCCGTCATACAAGAGGCTTGAAGGAAGAAGGAATAGAGACTTGCCTCTATCTTGCGCATTCTGTAGAGATTTATGCCTCTCTCTAGTGCGCTAAGCAGGTTTGAATCTATTGCTTTGGTGTTGATTCCACTTTGCAGAATCTCGGGTATTGTTTGTAACAATGTATGCAATCCCGCGTCAAGATTCTTGTAACCTTCCTTTTTGCTGTATTCTAGTAGGAGTTGGGAGAGTTGCTCTTGCTCTTTGCTCTGTTTCTTTGTGGGATTAAACGAGTTTGGAGTAAGCAATTCTCTCAAACAAGCATTTTGTTTAAAAAGATTCAACACAAGCCTATCAGCCTTAGCATTGAGTTTATTTTGCGCATTTTGTGCTTCTTGTGCGCTCGTAGTTTTGCATTCTTTGAGTTTGGCGTTGATTTTGTGCAGAAGCGGAGTTTCTGGGGTTTTTGCGCAGGATTTTGTGTTGATCTCTTTAATAGCTTCATAATGCGTCTTGTAGGTTTTGCTGTATTCTAGCATGGCTTGAAGGAGCTTTTTGTCTTGACTTTGCAGAACATTGGGACGCAGGAAGTCAAAAATGTCTAGAGGCTTTTGCGCATCGGCTTTATGAGATTGCAGAGGCTTTTGTGAATGCGGAGTTTGTGGCAGAATCAATGGGGGCTTTAGGAATGTGTGGGGATTCTTATTTGGTTTTTTGGGACTTTGTGCGAAGTTTGATTGCGCGGGGTCAAGCTTAGAATTAAAGACAAACATTATTCTCCATCCTTTGCTTGGATTCAAGCAAATTTCATACCAAATCAATCAAAATCCTTTGCTAGAATCCCTAATAGAAATTCCTTGAAAAACTCCCTTGCCCATTGTTTGAACTTTTCATTTTCTTGTTCTATGCATTTTTTATCAAAATTCAAAAAATCCTCTCTATTTGCAAATTCTCTGTTGTAGGGGATGCAAGATTTTTTGTAATATTCTTGTTTTCCTGCCAAATCTTTATCTTTTGCTCCACTATTGAGCTTAGATTCCAAAACAAGTAAATTGCCAAATTCTCCTTTGTAATTATCAAAATCATCTTGATCTTTAAAACCATATTTTTTTAGCGAACCATTATAGGAAGCATTTTGTGGGATAATATGCTCAAGCTCTGCATTGTAGGTTTTCTCTCCGATGAGTCCCTTAAGCACATTCATATCAATACCTTCAGCATGGAAACTTAAAAAGAGGTAGTGAAAATATTTTTTCCATCCTTCATTGTTATGTGCTATAACTTCAATAAATGCTTCAAAACTTCCATAATTACCCTTGCCAAATGTCTTAGGTTGAGTCAATGCAGTGACTTCATTTTTAAATTTTTCTTTGCTCCCTGTGTATTCATACAATCTATATGTAGAAGCGTCATTTGTAGAGCCTAAGCCATAAAAGAGTATTTCTGTCTTTGCAAAGAATTTTAAGAGTTCATCATCTAAAATATTCTTCATTTTAAGCCGCACCAAAGAAGTATAAAAAATGGATTGATTTTCAATACATAAAAGAGCTTGAAAGCCTCTATATTACACTCTGTTTCTTTGATAATCTCCAAAAACGCCCGAACAAATTCTTGCAAATCTCTTGAATAATCCTCCAGCCAAGTTTTTAGTTCTTGCGGATTGTCTTTTGACATATTTTTAAGCTTGTTTTTAAGGTTATTGTAAGCCTCTTTTGCGCCATGGTTGTAGTGTCCTATGCCCTTTTGTCCTAACGCGTGATAATTAAAAAGCCTTGTTTCTGTCGCCTTAGTAAAATCTTTATCCGCTATGGACGAACTTGCAGGATGTTTGGCTATCGTGGCAGCATTTCTAAAAATCTCACCAAATCTTTGATTGATCACCTCATCAAGCTCACCATTGCAGTATTTATTAGAATACAAAATCAGCAGAGCCTTAAGCTTATCTAGTATTAAAAGGGGGACGCCTCTGTCATTGACGGATTGAAACACACGAATCGCCCTACCAGAATCTTTCTCTTCAAGCCACATTAAAACCATATCATCAAGTGTATTAAGAAGTGTTTTTGCCCCCTCTTTATCCAAATTGCTCGTGTGGTCTAAAATGGACTTAAGAACCTCACACATTTTTCTCTGTCCTTCAGTCTGTGCCTCATTTTCAAGTGTAGGATTCCAAACACCCTTTTGGGCTTCTTCAAGAATTTTTTTAAAAAACTCTTTATTTCTCTCTGTGAGTTGCAATCGTGGTCGATCTTCATCATCTAAGAAGTAATTAATATTTCTTTGCGGATTCTCTGTTTTAAAATTAAGCACATAACGTAACATAAAAAGCGTCGTGGCTCTTTGCTGTCCATCAATAATCTCATAAATTTTGCTTTGCGGATTCTTACTTACCACTATAGTGCCTAGAAAGTGTCCCATATCGCTTGTAGCACGTTCAGCCTCAAGTAAATCCTCCCACAAATCCTCTAAATTCTCTCTCCTCCAAGCATAATCTCTTTGATAATTTGGAATGCTAAAAATCTCATTATTGAAAACATCTCTGACTTTCTTTTGCATAAAAACCTCCATAAAGCCCTGAAATTTTGGAGTTATATCAAAAAAAAAAAAAACAAGTCAAGTCTTTGTGCTAGAAATTTAAAGTCCGTCTTTTAGAATCCGCAAAAATCAAGTTTTGCACTTGTTTAAATGGATTCGTGCGCACTTATTATGCTTTAAGGAGAGTGTAAAGTATTAACTAAGAAAAACTATACTACAATAAGGCTTATTTTACTTAAGAGGTGGTTTTCATGGCATTAAAAGTGTATTATGACAAAGATTGTGATTTGGGCTTGATTAAGAAGAAAAAAGTTGCGATTATCGGGTTTGGCTCTCAAGGACATGCCCATGCGGAAAATCTCCGCGATTCTGGTGTGGAGGTCGTTATCGGGCTTTACAAAGGCGGAAAAAGCTGGGCAAAGGCAGAGGCAAAGAAATTTAAAGTGTTGGAGGTGAGTGAGGCGACAAAATGGGCAGATTTGGTGATGATCCTCATCCCCGATGAACTTCAAGCCGATGTGTTTGAAAGGGACATTGCCCCCTATCTTGCTGAAGATAAAATCATAGCCTTTGGGCATGGATTCAACATTCACTTCGGGCAAATCAGAGCACCAAAGGGTGTGGGCATCATTATGGTCGCTCCAAAGGCACCTGGACACACGGTGAGAAGTGAGTTTGTGCGCGGAGGTGGAATCCCCGATCTCATTGCTGTAGAGCAAGACACAAGCAAAGGCGATGCAAAGGCGATTGCATTGAGCTATGCAAGTGCAATCGGTGGCGGACGTAGCGGAATCATAGAGACAACTTTCAAGGACGAGACAGAAACCGATCTCTTTGGTGAGCAAGCTGTGCTTTGTGGCGGTGTGAGTGCGCTTGTCAAGGCGGGATTTGAGACGCTAGTGGAAGCGGGGTATCCCGAAGAGATGGCTTATTTTGAATGTTTGCATGAATTGAAACTCATTGTTGATTTGATGTATCAAGGTGGCTTGGCTGATATGCGCTATTCTATCTCAAATACCGCAGAATATGGCGATATGATAAGCGGTCCGCGCGTGATTAATGCAGAATCCAAAAAAGCCATGAAAGCGCTATTAAAAGACATTCAAGAGGGACGTTTTGCAAAAGATTTTATTTTAGAACGCAAGGCAGGTTACGCAAGAATGAATGCGGAACGTAAGAATCTCGCAAATCACCCTATTGAAAAAGTCGGAGAAAGATTGCGCGCTATGATGCCTTGGATTGCCGCTGGGAAACTCATTGACAAAGACAAAAATTAATCCATACAGCAAGGGATTCTTACGCCCTTGTTGGATTCCGCATTTAAAATCTCAATTAAAATTCCAATAACTTACCTTATGTTAATAAATTAAGATTGCATTTGCAAAGATACATTTAAAGAGCGTCTAAATTCTTTAAGTATGACACTCCGTAAAGTTAAAATATCGCAGAATTCCTTGCTTATGACAGATTATACAAACTTGCATGAGAGGATTGTGAGCAGATTCTGTAAGTTTAATAAACGTCAAGTAAGATTTGAGAAGTCTATTCATTAAGAAGTGGCGGAGCGGACGGGGCTCGAACCCGCGACCCCCTGCGTGACAGGCAGGTATTCTAACCAGCTGAACTACCGCTCCAAATGGTGGTCGCTATAAGACTCGAACTTATGACATCCACCTTGTAAGGGTGGCGCTCTACCAACTGAGCTAAGCGACCTTAAGGAAAGCAAAAATAAAAGTGGTGACTCCTAGGGGACTTGAACCCCTGTAGCCACCGTGAAAGGGTGGTATCCTAACCGCTAGATGAAGGAGCCACTTTTATTTTAAGTGGTGACCCGCGTTGGATTCGAACCAACGGCCCATTCCTTAAAAGGGAATTGCTCTACCAACTGAGCTAGCGGGTCAAAAACTAAAGAATCGTAATTATATTGATTTGCTTCATAAAAGTCAATATAAAGCTTAATAAGTTTCTAGAAAAAACCGCAAAAATAGCAGGTAGGCAGTGAGTGTTGCTTGCTCTTGAATGAAGTTACGATCTCCGCTAAAAGAGAAGCGCTCTATTCTTTGTGCGCCATTTGTGGATTTTACGCCGATATACACCGTGCCGACGGGTTTGTGAATGCTTCCGCCCGTTGGACCTGCGATTCCACTTGTTGCAAGAGCAAAGTCCGCTCCGGATAGCCTTAATGCACCATCAAGCATTTCACTAACGACCGCTTCACTCACCGCGCCAAATTGTGTGAGATTTTCCTCTTTGACCTCAAGCCAAGCTTCCTTAATGGCATTTGCATAGCTTATCACAGAACCATCAAAAACCGCACTCGCCCCGCTTTCTTTTGTCAAATAATACGCAAGTAGCCCTCCTGTGCAGCTCTCTGCGCAAGTGATTTTAAGATGTTTGTCTCTAAGCAGTAAAATAATGCTTTCTGCAAGATTGAAAGTCCCAAAGATTTTGTGATTAAACATCTCATTGATGGCATTCAAAAAGCCCTCTAAATCCCCATTAATAGCGCTTAGAATCTCCAAATGAGATTCTGCATAGGCAATCTCTAATCTCACACAAAAATCCTCTGCAATTTGCATTAAGAGTGTTTGCGCACTCTGTGCGTCAATGCCTAAGGGATAGAGATAGAGCGGAGATTCTAGCGCGTTTTTTTGCTTGATTCTTTTTTGTAAATGCTCTAATTCTTCGCATCTCTTGCAGGATTCTTGCAAGTCAATGAGCCAGATGGCACTCTGCTCTCCTTGCGCACTCACAGAGTGAATCAAAAGCGCATTTTTGCCTATGCTTGTGCCTTGTGATTCCAAATTGAGGGATTTTAAAAACGCAATAAAAGAATCTCTTTTTATAAAGATAAAGCTCTGTTTTGCCTTTTTGAGCGCAAAGTCTAGCGTTTTAAGGATATTGCAATTTGCCCCTTTCATCTCTAAAGAATCGCAAAATAAAATTTGATCCACTCTGCCCACACACTCACAAGCAAAGTTCCGCGCATAAGTCGCAAGAGGCGTGAAATGACGATATTCACTACCACAATACACTAAAAGATTCAATTTTTCTGTCCTTTTTGCTTAATTTATAACGCTTTATGATAGAATACATTAGCTATTTTAGAGCTTAGTTTTGGAGGTGTTTTATGAGTAAAGTTTTGGTGGTGCGCCCAGAAGATGAAAAGCCGGGTGAGGTTTATAATAATAAGGGCAAAATCAATAAAAAATTCTACGAAAAAGAGATTGTGAAATTGCAAATTGAGCTTATCAAATTGCAAAATTGGGTCAAAAAGCATGAAAAAAAGATCATCATTATCCTAGAGGGTCGCGATGCTGCTGGAAAAGGGGGGACGATTAAGGCTTTGCGTGAGCATTTGAATCCTCGCGGAGCACGTGTTGTTGCACTCTCAAAGCCAAGTGATGTTGAGAAAACGCAATGGTATTTCCAACGTTATATTGATGAACTTCCTAATGGGGGCGAGATTGTGTTTTTTGACCGCAGTTGGTATAATCGCGCAGGTGTTGAAAAGGTTATGGACTTTTGTACAAACGATCAATATCGTGAGTTTATCATTCAAGTCTCACACTTAGAGCAAATGCTCATTGAAAGTGGTTATTTGCTCTTTAAATTTTTCTTAGATGTCGGGCAAGAGGAGCAAAGAAAACGCATTGAAAGTCGTAAAGACGAGCCTTTGAAACGATGGAAGCTTAGCCCTATTGATGAGCTTTCTTTGAATTTGTGGGATGAATACACAGAAGCGTTTGAAAAGATGTTTTCCCGCACACACACGCCTTTTGCACCTTGGCTGATTGTGGATTCTAATGACAAGAAACGCGCAAGAATCAACCTTGCACGTATTTTATTATCCAAAATTGACTATGAGGATAAGGATGCGGAAAATGTGTGCTTACTAGCCGATCCGGGCGTTGTTTCTTACTATTCAAGTGTGAAAATGTTCTCAAGTGACAGCAGCAAGGAGATCGGAAACAAAAATAAAGCCAAAGAAAAGGCTAAAGACAAAGACAAAAAGAAAGACAAGAAAAAGAAAGATTAGCAAAGGAATCTTTTGGATAAAATCCCCATTATTGCGGCAATACGTATAGATGGCTTGGGCGAGAGAATCTGCGCTTTGCTCAATGCCATTTGTCTTTCAAAACTTTCTGGGCTGGAGTTTAGATTCAGCTGGGCAACGCCTCCTGTTACGAAAAATCTTAACGATAATCAAGTTTTAACACCTTTTGCAAGTTTTCCCACTAAAGAAGATTTGTTTTTGGAATCTTTTATCAATTCATATTATGCTGTGGAGAAAAAGACGGAATTGGGCTATCATAGATTTTCCCTACAGAGTCTCGGGGGGGGGGGGG
>CANQAN010000018.1 GCA_947588965.1 uncultured Helicobacteraceae bacterium | reverse complement strand
GCTGGATTATATTTCGCTTCCCCATTTGTGATTCGGCTTGCAGCAGATTTACGCCGGGGGGGGGGTAAATTTATCTATTTATTAGCCTCTGATTATGCTTTTAGCGGAGATTATGAAAAATATTTCGCGCTCATTCCGGAGATTCCAGCCCTTCATTTAACGCGTGATCCTGTGAGTGTTTTAAAGAGTGTTATAAATTACAAGAGAAAAGCGCAAATGCGTGATACTTTCACACTCACTTGCTCTCCACAGGCGATTTTGGAGCAACGTGTCGGCTATGGATTCTATACAGACATTAAACCTTTTCCACTTTTAGACGCACTTCCCTTTTGGATTTTTGATAAGATGATGTGTTTTCATGATTCCCCTATGATAGAGCATTGTGTGAATGTAAAAAACATCTATCATCTTGACATGCAAGAGACTATTGGAGAACAAGCCGCTTTGACGACAAAGAAGATTGCGCAAGTCTTTGACTTTGAGATTCCACAAGATTGTAGGGATGATTTTCTAAAAGAGCGCATCGCGGATTTTGAATTTTTGTTGCCCATTACTTTGTGTGTGCATCCAAGCGATGTGGAGCAATTGCGCCATGGCTTTAGCAATGAAATCAACGCATGGGTTTTAGAAAACGGAATCCCACTGACAATTAGCACAAGCTATGCCCCTTTGAATGACAAAAGAGACATCACATCAATGTTTTTTCAAAGAGACATCGCGCCTCTAGCGATTCTAGCCTCACCGCAACATGCTACAATCTTAGCGCAAAATCCGCAATTTGTCAGTGTCATTGCGCAATATTTAGAGATTTTTGCGCAAACACTCTTTGAGATTAAAGAGAAAGAAAAGCAAAAGGGCTTCAGCGAACAGGACATTTTAGACTATTTGCGCCATCAAAAGTTTTTGAGAGAGAGATTTAAGTGTTTTGCCGAAGAGCATATTGCAGTTTTAAGGAGAGAAAAGCCGCAAATCGTAGAGTCTTGGAGACATTATGCAAACTTCCTTGCCCTCTGTGAAGAATGCAAGTAACGCACTATTTTTGCGCTAGAGTGGGCATGATGTTTTCTTTGTAGAGTTTGAGAATATTTTTGGAATCCTCCAAACTTGAAGAGAGCAGTTTTAAAGAAAGCGTTGTGAAAGGAATTTGCTCTCTTAAGGACAAAATCTGTTCCAAACAATCCTTAGGCGTTCCGACGATCATATTTTCTACAATTTTTTCTTCGCTGAAGAATTCCGCTCTAAACTCCTCATAATCGCTTGTTTTGATAATGGCTTCAAAGGTAGGATTGGACTCGTTAGCACGCAACATGCATTGCGAGAAAATATCTGCACCAACTTGCGCCCTCTCTTGAGCCTTTTTTCTGTCCTCATCGATATAAATCGCACGTGTGAGGACAAACTCAAAAGGGTTTGGCGCATTTTCTGCAAAAAGATCGTAAAATTCCCTTGCACGTTGTGGGGATAGCGTGAATCCTCCCAAGAAGTTATAGCCGTATTGTGCGCTTTTTTTGAGCGTTTCTGTGTCCATACTTGCGATAAAAAAGGGAACTAAGCCCTTTGGATGCGGACGAATGGAGATGTGATTGATGTCAAAAAACTCTCCCTCAAAGGACACTTGGTCTTTAAAGAGCAAGTCAGCAATGATTTGTGCGCCCTCTAGCATAATCTTGCGATTGTTTGTTGGGTTATTGCCCATAGCGATGTCAAATATCGGAAATGCCCCGCGCGCGAATCCAAATAGGAATCTCCCATCGCTTAGTAAGTCAAGCGTCGCAATTTCTTCTGCGAGTTTAATTGGATGATAATGTGGGAGCAAAACCGTTGCCGAGCCGATTTTGATCTGTTTTGTGCGCGCAAGAGCGTAGCTAATGAGAGGGAGGATAGAAGAGCAGGGCGTGAAGCTGTTGAAATGATGCTCACCAACCCACGCTTCAGAAAATCCCAAAGAATCGGCATATTCTATCAATTTTATCATGTTTAAAAGTGCTGTGGATTCGTTATTTTCCCAATTTTCTGCGAGATCAAAAATACTGCTTTTCATATCTTTTATTCCCTCCGTTTGACTTAAGCCTTCAAGGTACTCATATCGATCACATAGCGGAATTTTGCCTTTCCACTTGTGAGTTTGTCATAGGCCTCATCAATTTGATCGGCACGAATGATTTGCGTTTCGGGATAGATTTTGTATTTAAGGGAATAGTCAAGCATTTCTTGTGTCTCCGCGATTCCGCCGATCATTGAGCCATAGACCTTTCTTCCCGCGCTAAAGACGAGATTTGTGATATCAATCTTAGGGCTTACAACGGTGGGTGGAAGTCCGACGATAGCGAGTTCTCCACCATAGCAGAGCAAATTGACATATTGCATAGGATCATAGGCAGTAGGAATCGTAGAGATGATGAGATTGAAACGTTCCTTGACATTTTCTGTGCTATCAAAGAGCTTCGTAGCACCGAGCTCCAAAGCCTCTTTTTCTTTATTTTTATTTCGTGCGAAGACAAACACTTCTGCCCCCATTTGTAAGGCATATTTAACCGCCATGACACCAAGCCCACCAAATCCAGCGACAGCGACTTTATCACCCTTTTTAACCCCGCTAAATTTAAGCGGAGAGTAGGTTGTGATACCCGCACACAAGAGTGGTGCGACTTTATCCAAAGGAGCGTCTTGTGGGACACAGACGGCAAATCTCTCGCTCACAACGATATTGTTTGAATATCCCCCATAAGTGGGTTCATTATTATGGAAGCAATCATAGCAATCATAGGTTACGACGAGTTGTCCGCGCTCACAAAATTGCTCTTGACTCTTCTTACACGCATTGCATTCCCCACAGCTATTGACCATACATCCCACACCCGCATAGTCTCCGACTTTAAACTTACTCACCTTGCTTCCGACAGCGACGACCCTTCCCGCGATCTCATGTCCGGGAACCATCGGATAAATCCCCTCATGCCACTCACTTCTTGCAGAGTGAATATCGCTGTGACAGATTCCAGCAAACAAAATTTCAATAACAATGTCGTTATCTCCCATAGGATGACGCGTGAATGTGAATTTTTCAAACTTTGAATCCTTGCTCTTTACCGCATATCCTACTGCTGAAACCCTTGCGCCTTTTTGGGCATCGAGAATGAAATTTTTATTTTGCATGAAAATCCTTTTTTGAGATGTTTGAAAGTGAAATTATAGAAACTAATGCTTAAAAACATTGTAAAATTCCAAAAGTATTTTTAAGAGGATTTTTGAAATTTATGGACGTTGAAAATAGTTTTGAGCTTTTGAGTTTCTTAAAAGCACAGAATCTCTTAGCGCCGCTAGATTTAAGAGAGATTGAGAATCCCAAAAATTGGTGGTGGCCAAATGCCCTAAGCTTTGAGGTGATTTTGAGTGCGATTTTAGTGCAGAATACACGTTGGGAGCAAGTCCAAGCAGCCCTTACACAATTTACAGAGAAAAACACCTTGAGCTTAGAATCCCTAAGCGCTATGCCCATAGAAAAGTTGCAAGATTCCTTTAAGAATATCGGATTTTTCAGACAAAAGGCTTTGCGCATTCAAGTGCTTTGTCAAAACATCTTAAGGGATTTTGGGGATTATCCAAATTTCTGCGCACAAGTCTCACGTTCATGGCTGTTAGGGCAGAAGGGAATCGGGCTTGAAACTTGCGATGCGATATTAAACTACGGCTTAGGTCGCGAGTGTGTCGTGGCAGATTCCTACACGCAGAGATTATTAAGCCATTTTGGCTACACCTTAGAATCCTATGCAGAAGTGCAAGAGTGGTTGAGAATAGGAATTGTAGAAAATGAACAAAAAGTGTGTGCGCTCTATGGTTGCGAGATTCCACTTGCCCTTGTGTTTGCGCGATTGCATGGGAAAATCGTAGAATATTCTAAAAGGAACAATCATGCAAAAAATCAGAGAAAAATATCGGAATTTTGAAGCCCTGCAGTTGTTTTTGGAGATTTGCAAGATTCCCCATGCAAGTTTTTCTACACAAAATTTGCGCGAATGGGTCATAAACAGGGCTAGGGAATTTGGCGCCAGTGTGCAATGCGATGAAGCAGGAAATGTGCAATGCTCTAAAGGAAGTCCGCAATTATGTTTGCAGGGGCATCTTGATATGGTGTATGTGGGCAAGGAAGAATCAAGCATAGAGCCACGATTCTTTGAGCGCGAGGGTGTGGAGTATCTCAAGGCACACTCCACAAGTCTTGGCGCGGATAATGGCGTAGCCCTTGCTTGTATGCTTCTAGCCCTTCGTGATTGTCAAAACATTGAATGCCTATTCACAAATGACGAAGAAGTCGGAATGATCGGTGCGAACCACATCGCTCTTAATCTCAAATCCACTTCTATGCTCAACTGCGACAGTGAGGAGATCGATGAGCTGGTGTATAGTTGCGCAGGAGGGTATGATTTGGAGGCTCAAGCGCATTTTGAGAGATTAGAGATTCCGCGCGATTGCGCATTTTTTCATATCAGCACAAAGGGCTTTTGTGGCGGACACAGCGGGATTGAAATCCACAAAAACATTCCCAATGCGATTTTAGAGCTTGCAAGATTAGCAGAATCCCTAAGGCAAAGTGGCGCGTTGATTGTGGAATTCTGCGGAGGTGAGAAGCGCAATTCTATCCCAGTTTATGCGCATTTAACAATTGCGATTCCAAAAGACAAACTAGAATCCGCTCAAGCCCTCTTAAACGATTTTACACAAGAGACTTTTATCGTAGAATCTGCACCGGCTCAAACGCATTATTTTCAAGCGCAAACACTCTTAAAAGCACTTTTGTCCCTACCAAATGGCGTTTTAAGGACACAAGATTCAATGCCGACACTCTCAAGCAATCTCGGAATCCTCAAGCAAGATTCAAACAAAGAGCGCATTACAATGCGCATGTGGATTATGGGCAGAGGCAATATGAAGCAGGATATGCAAACACAGCTCAAAGCGCAAAAAGCGCAATTGCAAGACTTAGGATTCCAAGTTGAAGTTTGCGATTGCTACGATCCATGGGAGAGAGAGGATTCTAAACTCTTGCAGATTCTATGGGAAATTTATCAAATCCATTCTAAGAATCCGCAATTAAAGAGCATTCATGCAGGATTAGAATGCGGAATCCTTAAGCAGAAATATCCGCACATAAGCTTTGCCTCTATCGGTCCTACGATTCATCATCCGCATTCTGTGAATGAAGAGCTTGATTTGGAGAGTTTTGTACGCTTTAATGCGATTTTGCAAGAAACTCTCAAAAGATTTCAAGCATTTTAATGAAAACAAAAAGAGATTCTGATAGAATGCGCAATCTAATTTATTTGTCATGGGGATTTGAATGAGAAAGCACAATCAATGGAGAATGTTTGTCATAAGCGCGTGTTTGGGATTCTTTGGAATGTCTTTTGGCGCCTTTGCGGCACCTTCACTCGTCAATGGAATTGCGATGTTTGTTAATGGAAAGCCTGTCACGCTCGTAGAGGTGTATCGCATACAGCAACGCGACAAAGTCGGGCAAGATGTTGCTGTGGATCGTTTGATTAACGAAAAGTTGCACGAAGAGGAGATCAACAAGCGCAAGATTGTCGCTAATGATATTGAAGTAGAAGATGAGATCGAACGTGTCGCTAAGAAGAATAAAACCACACTTGCAAAGGTCAAATCCTATGTGGAGAGCAATGGCGGAAGTTGGGATGCTTACAAAGAGGGCGTGAGAAACGAGATTCTAAAGAAAAAGCTCTATCAAAGCATCTCTCAAGAGAGTTTAAGAACGGCTGATGATAAGGAAATACGCGGATATTACGAGGCTAATAGAGATGAATTTATGATTCCACAGAGCATTGAGGCGGTGAAATTCTACAGCAAGGACAACAACGCGCTTGAACAAGTGCTAAAGAGCAATGGAAAGGTGATTCCAGCGGGAGTGCAGAAGTCTAACGAAGTCCTACAAACCGCCGCGCTCAACCCTCAAGTCGTCCTTTCTTTTGCACAAGGTCGTGTCGGCTCATTCACGCCGATTTTCCCCATAGGCGATGAGTTTGTTACATTCCTTATCCAGTCTAAAAATAACCCCGTTTTGATTCCCTATGAAAATGCACGGAATCTCGTCGCACAAAAGATCGTCCAGCAAAAGGAAGATTATTTAATTTATGAGTATTTTGAAAAATTGCGTTCCAATGCAAAAGTCAATATCGTGCGGCTCAAATAGAGACAAGGACGCTCCATGAGATTATCAATTCTAAGCTTTGGAATCCTATGTTGTGCGTGTTTGCTCCTTAGCTCTTGTGCAAGGGTACAGCAATACGACATCGTTCCCAATGACCCACAATCTGTGCAATGCTTCAACGAAGAGTCCAAAACAGCCAAAAACTGCGAGGATAATGATGTGGAGGGTGCCTTGCAAGGAGAATGGAATCTCAAAGCCTTTTGTCTCAATCACACGACTTATCCACTTAAAAGTGATGAAAATCACAACTATGTGTTACGATTTGAAAAGGGTGCTATCACAGGAAGCTTTGGTTGCAATAATTTCTTTGGTTCCTATACGATAGAAAAGGGCAGTCTGAAAATCAACAACGCAGGAATGACACGCAAACTCTGCATGGAACGTGAAATGCTCTATGAATCCAAGCTCACAGAGAATTTTCTGAATGCAACGACAAAGATTCTGCTCTTAAAGGACACAAGAGATTCCAAAAAGACAGGCAAGGTTTTCTTTCTGAATAGAGACTTCTATCTCGTCTTAGACAGAGATTTTAAGAATAAATAAAGGGTGTAAAATGTGGCTGACACAATCCTATAATGATAAATTCCAACAAGAATACAAAATAGAAAGAAAGCTCCTAGAAATCAAGGGCGATAAGCATTCTTTAGAATTATTCAACTCTCAAGCCTTCGGTGAGATTGCGCTCTTAGAAGAGGGATTATTGCTGCAGAATCTCCTCTGCATCCAAAGTGAGTTTTTAGCCCATCTTCCCGCTTGTACACACAAAGAACCCAAGCGCGTTTTGATTGCGGGGAGTTTTAATCTTGAATTAGCCTTTGAGTTTTTGCGCCATGAGGATTTGTGTGTTGATTTTTTGCAATTTGACTTGAAGCCCCTAGAATCCCTCATTAGCTTTTTTCCACATTACAAAGAGACGCGCGATTCAGACCGCTTTCATCTCATTCCCCAGCACAGTGCAGAGTTTCTAGAACAAAACGGAGATAATAAAGTCAGCTATGATGTGATTTTGCAGTGCGATTCCACACTTGCACACGCTTTTTCCAAGCTCCTTAGCGCAGAGGGGATTCTTATCACCAAGTCCCCACACCTCTTGCTGGATCTTTTGGGTGTGAAATCCCTCCTAGAATCCCTAAGCGACTTTAATATCAAAATGCCCTTTTACATTCCGCTCGCCTTGCAACAAGACTGCTATGTGTTTCTGTCTCACAGATACCACCCCACAGCGGACATCCAGCTTCAACGTGCCGATATGTTAGAGGGATTGCAATACTACACCCCTCATTTGCACACCAGTGCATTTGTCCTGCCAAAATCCGTGAAAAAAGCCCTCCAAAAAGTCGCGCGCAATTGACACTCAAACACGCAATCGCCCTCACAGGCGGAATCGGAAGCGGTAAGAGTACCGTGGCCTCACTCCTAAGGCTCTATGGTTATTGCGTTATTTGCGCAGACACCATAGCCCATGAGATGCTAGACCAATGTCAAGAAGAAATCATACAAGTCTTTGGCGCAGAGATTTTAGAGGGCTCTCAAATCAGTCGCGCCAAACTTGCCTCGATCGTCTTTTCAGATTCCACAAAGCGCAAAGCCCTAGAGCAAATCCTTCATCCCAAAATCAAGCAAGAGATTCTCAAACTTGCACAAATCCAAGAGCGCAAAGGGATTCCGTATTTTATTGACATCCCACTCTTTTTTGAGACAAACAACTATCCCATAGCGCACTCTCTGCTTATCAGCACGACACAAGCCCTGCAACTCAAGCGCATCCAAGCAAGAAACAATCTCACGAGAGCAGAAGCCCTCAAGCGCATAAAAGCACAGATTCCACTAAGCAAAAAGCGCAAAATGGCAACTTTTATCATTGAAAATCGCGGCACACTAGAGGAATTACAAGCAAAAGTAGAGGAATATTTGCGTGATTTAACGGTATAATACACACTCTTAACCACATGTTTTAAGGATGGCTTGTGTCAAAACTTGAGAAGATCTCATAATATTGAGATTCTGGTTAGGAATAACGATTGCTTCATTTTTGGCAATTATCGGCTGGTATAATAAAGCAGAAGTGTGGCTTATCATTTCCGCGCTCATAGTTTTAGTTATTTTTTGTCATCGTAGTGATTTTGCAACAAAAGAATGCGCAAAGTGATTAAAGAAATCTATAAAGTTCAGAGAGAATGAAGTGGAATATCTTGTTTTGACGTGTTATTGCATCCTTTTTGGTGATAGCCTGCAGCGCATACACAGCGACACTAAGCGCAGAAGATGATTAAGAGAAGCACTTGAGCAATTGACACACGCGCTGATTTTCAATATAATTGTGTCCTCACTTTTTAAATGAATAAGCTCTAAGCTCAAAACTTCAGAGAGAAGTCTAAAGTGTAGGGGGTGTTAGCTCAGTTGGGAGAGCGCAACGCTGGCAGCGTTGAGGTCAGGAGTTCGAACCTCCTACACTCCACCATAATGCGTCCGTAGCTCAGCTGGATAGAGCAACAGGTTGCGGTCCTGTAGGTCGGGGATTCGAATTCCTCCGGGCGTACCACTTCTATAATGATATATATCCCTTAAACGCATTTGGCAAATTCCCCGAGAATTTCTATAGATTCTACAGAATCCACATTCCGCGCCACAGCCAGAGCCGACAAGAAGCGCAGAATCACAAACACTTCCTCTATATTTTCTTCTATAAAAATATATAAAACATTAAGAATCTCTACAAATCCCCATATTTTTTGTAAATTTCAAAATTTTCAACATCTCACCCAAATGCCTTCAATAGCGCCCCCCCCCCCCCCATTTTTTTGATTCCACTCTTGTTAAACTCACAATTTCACTCTAATTTTTCACTTCCTCACACATTTTCTCTTGACTTTTTTAAAAAATTTGCGCTACAATTCAAAGTTTATTTTGAAATAAAGGAGAAATAGTGAATACACAGGATAATAAATTCACATTCAACAAAAAAGGTTTCGCACTCTCTTTAGCGTGCGTTGGTTTGTTGGCAACCGCGGCAAACGCGGATATTACCGGAGGAGGTGTTGTTAAAGATGCGAATAGTTCAAACTACTTCTTCGGTGCCACAACAGGTCCTGCGGGGGATATCACTGTTAAAAATACCACAGGAGACACACTCACACTTGGAAGTGGTGGAGCTGTAGGAATTGCTAGTGGTGGTGCTATTGTTGGTTCTGGGACACTTGGCGCATTTAATGCCTTCACTGCTGATTATGATTCTGCTGCGGGTGCTTTTGCAGTAGCAAGTAGTGGTGCAGCATTGAGTGCAAATTTAAACCTCAATGTCAATACAACTAAAGTCGCTCTTGGTCAAGATGGGACGAGTGGCGAAGCTGGTGCTTTTATATTCAGCGGTGGCGGTAATTTGTCATTAGGAAATAACACATTTGGAAGTGTGGATTTCAATAATGTCAGAATCCAAGGGGGCAAAAATACTTTTGGTAATGAAGGGACAATCAGCAATCTCAATATCAACAGTTCTTTAGTGTTTAAAGATTCTGGTACAACTTTCACACTTGGAAACACAGGAAGTATCACTAACTTCAATATCGGACAAGGTGTTAATCTCGTAGCAGGAACGGATTCTGCGACAGGTGGTATTGCATTAGACATTACTAACAGCGGAACAATCGGAACATTTGATAACAAAGGTGTCATTGGATATTCTGATAGTCAGTCTTCTATCACAATCTCCAACACAGGCTTGATTGAGACATTCAACAACGCCGGAACAATCGGCTCTAAAGATTCCGCTAGCGCAGCAGTTTCTATCAAAAATAACGGTGCTATCACTAAATTCTCTAACACAGGTTTGATTAGAAATGCGACAATTGATAACAACGCTAACGGTGCGCTTCCTGCAGGTGAGATTGGTGAATTCACAAACGATGGCACAATCACAGGTTCAGTGATTTCTGGTGGATTTATCGGAACATTCACAAACAATAGCGCGATTACAGGTTCTACATTTAAAGGAATCACATTCACAGACTTTGTCAATGCCGGAACAATCTCTAACACTTATCTTGGAACTGATAGCGGTGGTGCTGGTGCTGCAGGTGTCATTGCAAGTGGTGGTTTGATTACAAACACTTTCTCAAACACAGGTAAAATTGACAACACTGCTATCAACATTCAAGTCAATAGCAGCTTCAGCAACGAAGGCGTGATTAGCCCAATGGCTAGTGGTGGCACATTCTTAGGCGTCTTCACACTTCAAGGTGCAGAGACAGCCCCAACACTTACAGCCTCTAACACAGGTCAGATTTCAAATGTAGTATTCAATGTTCTTAATAAGACTGCTTCTTTTGCAAACACAGGCGGTACGCTCAAAAACGTAACAATCCAAGGTAAGAGTGGCAAGACTATCGGAACAGATGCGATTGCGAACTTCAGCAACACAGGTGTTATCAGCGAATCTCTTATCACAGAATTGGGCATCACTAGCTTCAGCAACACAGGCGAGACTGCATCTATTGATAAGACAAGCTTGACTAAAGTTAATATCGGTACATTAGACAATAGTGGTTACATCACAAACTCTACACTCACAAGTGGTAGCATCACATTGCTTAACAACTCTGGAACATTTGATGTGATTAATGGCGGAAACAACACAATCACAACAATCAACAATGCCTCAACAGGTTTCATTACTCTAAGAAGTGGAGGTGTCATCGATGTAGAGACTATCACCAACGCAGGTAACATTACAACAAAAGATACTACTGCTACTCTCGTTCTTAATGTCAAAGGTGATACATTCCAAGCTCCAAAAGGTGGAATCCAAAACACAGGCACAATCCATGATGCATCATTCACAATTCAAGATTATGTCGCTTCATTTAACAACAGCGGACTTATGAATAACATAACCCTCACAGACCATACAAGTGGTGGTGTCATTGTGAATTTCCAAAACACAGGCTCTATCGTCAATGCAAGTGCTGTATTTAGTGTCACAAACTTCACAAACACAGGCTATGTTGATTTCATAGGACCTGATAGTGGTGCTATCACAATTGATGCTAAAACAAACGGCTCAAACACACCAGGATCATTTGTCAACACTGGTAAGATCGAAGATCTCACAGGAATTACAGCAAACACTGCCTATACAAGATTTGACAACTCTGGAACAATCACTGCTAATGGCACAAACAACTTTATCACAATCGGTGGTGGTAGCTTAGATTTCATAAACAGTGGCGTTGTTGAGTTAGAGGGAGGAACAGGAATCCTATCAAATTCTACTTCTACAACAAGCAGTTCAAGAGTCACTATCAACAACACAGGTGAATTGCGTCTCAAAAATAGACAAGGACGACACATTGACCTTACAAATGGATTTGGAACTGCAAACAGCAAACAAAGTGAAGGTGTTGTAACCATTGAAAAATGGTATCTCACAGATATCGGAAGCGCAGAAGAGTTCAACACAACAGGTAATGGAAACTTGACTGATAAAGTCGTCATTGAAGGCTTCACAGCTACAGAAGTCATTGAATCAACCACAGGTGGCACAGCAGGTTCTGGCGGGGCAACTTCAGGTGGAACAACAACTGTGACAGGCTATAAAAATGTTGATGGAAGAGTGAAGTTTAATGCAGGTTCTATTGTCATTGACCCAACTAAAAATGCAAAAATGCAAATTGGTGGAACTTATGACTTAGATAAAATTGTCGTCAATTCTGGCGGTGCTTCTGTCGATCCTCTCAATGGAACTATCGGAGCAGCTGATTCAGAAACAGGACTTCACAAAGCAGTCGTGTTTGCCAATGAGCAAGGAAAAGACGATCCAAGAATCGTAACCATTAACACACTCACAGTCTCCGATCCTGTCATCACAATCAGAGGTGTGGATAAATACGATGCTAATGGTTA
>CANQAN010000017.1 GCA_947588965.1 uncultured Helicobacteraceae bacterium | reverse complement strand
TGGGCTTGCAGTTTCAGAAACTCCGCCTGTTTTTCTTGTCAAATCACTTGAAGTGGATGCTGCTCTCAACATACCCTGTGTGTAATCACCGCGATGATTTTATCAACGATCATCTTTTGCTCCTTTCCTTTTTCAAAGGGCTGAGATTTTCACTGCAGGGGTATCGACCTGTGGGCGCATATCCTCAAACATGTTTTATCACAATCCTATCAAAACTAATTGAGATACACAACTAAAAATAAATTTTATATAAATTGTATTGCCTTGTCCCTCATACTTTTAGAAATTCAAATTCAATTTTCTATCAAAATAGACAAAGTAGAGAATGAGTTGAGATTGTGAGGTTTATTGATGGCAGAAAGGAAGGGATTCGAACCCTCGAAGGCTTACACCTTACACGCGTTCCAGGCGTGCTCCTTCAACCACTCGGACACCTTTCTAAAATATGAGAGTTCTTGTTAAAATTCAGAATCCCAAAAAGGGATTCAAAACTTTTACTTGACTTGCGCCATTTTGCGACGCAAATAAGCAATTTTGCTTTGTAGTGGCAGATTCTTAGGACATACATCATGGCAAGCAAGCAAACTCATGCAGCCAAACACACCATTATCATCACCGACCAATTCATAATAGTCATCATCTGTTCTATTATCGTGTGGATCAAGCATGAAGCGCACGACACGATTGAATCCCGCAGCACCTACAAAGTCCTCGCGCATTAATTTCGTCCCACATGAAGCGATACAGCAACCACACTCAATGCATCGATCAAGCTCAAAAACTTCTGCCGCAACTTCTGGTTCAACGCGCTCTTCAATTTGACACATATGCTCCTCGCTTTTTTCTTGTGCATGAATCCAGCTCTCCACGCGCTTACTCATACCATTAAACCAATTCCCTGTATCAACAGACAAGTCTTTTAAGAGCTTGAAAGCAGGAAGAGGCATGAGTGTAATCACGCCATCGGGGAAGTCTTTTGTCAATGTGCGACATGCAAGTCGTGGGCGCCCATTAATCATCATTCCACAACTTCCACAAATCCCCGCACGACACACAAAGTCAAAACTCAAATCAGGATCAAACTGCTCTCTAATCATATTCAAAACAATAAAAATCGTCATAGAATGCGCTTCTTTGAGTTTGTATTCCGCAAAATGTGGCTTAGATACCGCGCTATTGGGATTAAACTTCAAAACCCTAATCGTTAATTCTCTATTACTACTCTCGACAGCTCCACTCATTGTTTATCTCCTATTCTTTCATTACGTGCTTTATAGTATGGTTGCAATTCAAATGGCATTAGCGCCTCTTGAATCTCGTAGCGATCCTTGCCTTGAGCTTCCATATCAGAACGAATCTTGTCAATCTGCTCTTGTCGCTTAAGACTTTCTGGATTTTCAATAATCATTCCTTTTGCGCCATAACCGCGGAATCCCGGAGCAATTTCCATTGTAGAAATATCAAGGGGTTCATAGGTCAATGTTGGCAATGTTTGGTTTGGATCTTCCCAACTTGCCAGTGTGCGTTTGAGCCAATTAAGATCATCACGTTTGGGATAATCTTCTCTACTGTGTGCTCCACGGGATTCTGTTCTATCCAACGCACCCTTTGCAACGCAGAGCGCGATTTTTAGCATTTTAGGAACACGATAAGCCTCCTCTAACTCGGGATTAGCATTGAGTCTCTTTGTCTTAATCCCGATATTTTTACTGCGGATATAGAGTTGCTCTAATTCCTTCACAGCAGAAGCCAAATGCTCACCATCTCTAAAGATTCCGACTTTATCACCCATAATTTGCTTCATTCTGTCTTTAATTTCAAAGACATTTTCTGTTCCTGTGTTTTCTATGATACTTTGGAGGTATTTTTGTTGCTTTTGAATGCATTCCTCTACAAGTTTTGTTTCAATGTCCGCATAGGAATTCAAGCAAGTTTCTGCAAAATAATCCCCGATAATCATACCACTCACAACGGCTTCACTCACAGAGTTTCCGCCTAAGCGATTGAATCCATGCAAATCCCAACATGCCGCTTCTCCTGCAGAAAATAAGCCTTTGAGTGCTGTTTCGCCCCTTGCATTTGTGCGGATTCCGCCCATACAATAGTGTTGCATGGGTTTAACCGGTGCCCACTTCTCTGCAGGGTCAATTCCTGCAAAACATTCGCAAATCTCTTGTACATCGCGTAAGTTTGTTTCAATGTGTTTGCGACCCAAAATTGAAATATCAAGCCACAAATGCTCACCATATGGAGAGCTCACACCTTTACCCTCACGGATTCTTTGAATCATTCTTCTTGAAACAACATCGCGACTTGCGAGCTCTTTTTTCTCTGGCTCATAATCAGGCATAAAGCGATACCCATCAACATCGCGCAAAACTCCACCATCACCGCGACAACCCTCTGTAAGTAAGATTCCGCTAGGGAATAATCCTGTGGGGTGGAATTGCACAGCTTCCATATTTCCGAGTTTTGCGATTCCTGTTTCAAGCGCAAGAGCAGTTCCTGTTCCCTCGCAAATCACGGCATTTGTTGTGTCTTTGTAGATTCTACCATATCCGCCCGTTGCAATCAATGTTCCCCTTGCGACATAGCCGATCAACTCACCACTCACTAAATCACGTACAACTGCGCCATAGCAACGTCCATCTCTGTGAATCAAAGCGAGTGCTTCTTTTCTGTCATGAATATCCACACCATTTTTCAAGGCTTCATTGGCTACAGCAAACAACATTGAATGCCCTGTAGCATCCGCTGTATAGCAAGTTCTCCATTTTTTTGTCCCACCAAAATCACGTGAGTGAATGAGTCCATGCCTAAAATCTTCCTCTGTAATGGTTGTTTTTTGCGCATTGATGACCGCTGTTCTATCGCCTTTTTTAATCCTTGTCCAAGGAACGCCCCATGCAGCTAATTGACGAATCGCTTTAGGAGCAGTTGTCACAAACATTCTTGCAACCTTTTGATCGCAACCCCAATCGCTTCCTTTCACAGTGTCGGCAAAGTGCAAATCCTCATTATCGCCATCACTCATTTTTGAATTACCAAGACTCGCTTGCATTCCACCTTGTGCTGCCGCAGAGTGGCTACGTTTGACCGGAATCAAACTTAAGACGATTGTGCTTAAACCCTTTTGCTTACAGGCAACTGCTGAACGCAAACCTGCTAAACCACCACCAATTACCAACGCATCGCAATATACTATTTTCATTGGCTATCCTTTAATTTCCATAATATTGTGAGTCTAAGGCTTTGAACTGCTGAATGCTAGAGCTAGAATCCACACTTTGAGAAAGTCCAATCTTTACATACGCACCAAATGTCAATAACCCTAAAATAATAAAAAATGCGCTGATTGCTACCTTAATCTTGCGCAAAGATTCCAAACCGAGATTCTCAAACCAACCCCATTTTACACACAAACGATACATTCCGATGGACATATGAAGTTCTACCGCAAAAAGCAAGGCGATATAAAGAATCCAAAAATGCTGATGAACAAATCTATAAGCCGATGCTTGTGGTCCTATAGTATCGGGCTGTGTGAGCATGACAAACAAATGCACACTTGCAAGAAAAAACAACGCAAAACCTGTTCCTGCTTGAATCCACCAAAATGAAGTATCCCCGTGTTTCATGACCATTTTATGTGCTTTGAAAATACTAAATTGCCTAAAATTGATTGGGAATTTTCGTAATGCCAAAAATGCATGAATCACAAATGCAGCAATCACCACAATCGCAACAACACTCACAATGAGTGGTTGAGGCTCACTCAAAATAAGGCTGCCTTCAAAAAACTTCGCAACCTTATACATGACACTCTCACCAAGCAAAATGCTGGAAACAAAAATCATATGTGCGATCATAAAAAGTCCTAAAAATAGCCCCGTCGCACTCTGTAACACATCAAGTCGCGCGGGCAATCTGCTCTTTTTGCGCTCACTTGTGATGCCTAAATAACCTTGAATCACTACTTCGTCGTTTTGCATAGATCCTCCTATGTAAGTAGAAACATATTCACAATGCTTTCGCACACCGCATAAATCCAAATAACTAAAATTATAGACAAAAATTCAATAAAATTAGATTAAATTTTAATTAAGTGCATTAAGTGCAAATGAGGGTTTTATATAAACTTAAGCAAAGTATAGTAATATTTAATAAAGTTTTAGATTTCACAATATTTTAACATTTCAGACTAAGGGATAAAGAATGATTCCATTTGATGACCAAGAACTTTTAAAGCCTGTGGAGATGAGTATCAATAAGGTACGCCCCATTCTTCTTCGCGATGGGGGCGACATCACATTGATTAAAATCCAAGATGGCAAGGTGTATGTGCGCTTAGAGGGCGCCTGTAGAGGCTGTCCAAGTAGCACACAGACGCTCAAGTTTGGAATCGAGCGCGCTTTAAAAGACGACATTCATCCCGATATTGAACTCGTAAGCGTCCAGTGAGGTCTCTATGCAAGACAAACTTTTGCACTTTAAAACTAAAGCCCAACAAGCCTTTAATAAGCGCAGATATGAGGAGGCATTGCAACTTCTATCCTACGCCCATGCCTTTGTAGATTCTCGTAACACAAAGGAGCTGTTGCAAATCAAAGCTCTTAGTGCTATCTGTGATATGGCATTAGAACATGAAGATGAGGCACGTGCTTTATTTGAATACTACAAAGTGATTCGCAAGAAGAATAGACAAGGCACAGAAGAAGCTATTTTGGGCATGATTGAGCATTTTGATATGAATCTCTATGCCATAAGTCTTGCAATTTCTCATTTTCAGGACTTAGAAGTGGATAAAAACGATGGAATCCTCTATGAGGATTTCACAGAACTTTCAAAAAAAATCGGCTTTAAAGAAGCTTTTGTGGATTTAATGTTTAGTTCAAAAATTATTTTCACCGACAAGAATGATTTTTTGTTTTTCATTAAGGACTTAGTCAAACATGGATTCAAAGAAATCGCTATTAATTACTTTGAAAATGCAGGAAATATGCTATTTTATGACAAAGATTTTATGAATCTATATCAAAAAATCCTCCAAAACCCCTAAGGACTTTTATGAAAATTGCCCTTAATGCAACTGTAATAGGTGCATCAGATTTACACTTTGTGAGCGATGATTCAAGAGAAGATTTAAAAGAGACAGATTTCAAACATTGCGCTTTTCTTATAACACAAAGCAACAAAAAGTACATACAAGACGCAAGGGATAATGGCTTTACAAACTTCATAACCCCTAAAGATTTAAAAAAAATCCTCAATTTGAATCTCAAAATCATCGGAATCACAGGCACAAATGGCAAGACAACAACTGCAGCGATGATTTACTCCCTCTTGCTAGACTTTGGATGCAGGGTTGCTATGCTTGGCACACGAGGATTTTTTATCAATGGAGAACAAAGACGTCCTAAGGGACTCACAACACCCTCTTTGCTAGAAATTTATTCTGCCATGAATGAGGCACAAAATGAGCAATGCCATTATTTTGTCATGGAGGTTAGCTCTCATGCCATTGTCCAAAATCGCATTGAAGGACTAGACTTTAGCCTTAAAATTTTAACAAATATCACGAGCGATCACTTAGATTATCACAAAACACTAGAAAACTACATTGCTGTGAAAAATTCTTTTTTTAGCGATCCGACTGATTTGAAACTCATTAACAAAGACGAACCTCGCGCACATTATGCCTTACAAAAGGCTATCACTTATGGCATAGAATCTCCCGCGACTTTCCAAGTACGCGCCTATAGTCTTAATGATGGAATCACGGCACAAATTTCCTATGGCAATGAAGAGTCGCATTTGGAGTGTGAGCTGTTTGGAAAACACAATCTCTACAACGCTCTTGCGGCAATTGGTGCAGTCAAGCTTCTAGAAGATCGGCCACTCGTGGAGATTTGTAACAAAATGCAAAATTTTGGTGGCGTTTTGGGTCGCATGCAAGTCATCTCACAATCTCCGCTCATTATTATAGATTTTGCCCACACAGAGGATGGCATGGAAAAAATATTCCAATCTTTTTTACACAAGAATATTGCCGTTGTTTTTGGTGCAGGGGGAGATAGAGATAAAAGCAAACGACCTAGAATGGGGCTTTGTGCTGCAAAATATGCGCAAAAAATCTACATCACAAGTGATAATCCACGTAGCGAAGATCCAGATAGCATCATAGAAGAAATATTCTTAGGGATTCCAAAAGAGCTTAAAGAAAAGCGCACGATCTATCTAGAAAGAGACCGCAAAAATGCCATCACAAGAGCCATTCAAGAACTCAATGACGAAGAGGTGTTGCTCATTCTTGGAAAAGGTGATGAAACTTACCAGATTATTGGAAACCAAACGCTTCCCTTTGATGATGTCAAAGAGGCACAAAAAGCCCTACAAATCAGAGCTAAGAATCCTTTTTAAGCGCGGATTCTAACAATTCTTTCACATCGCCCCCATAAGCAATATCCTCTGCCTTTTGATTCTCGTCTCTTAAAACATTTGGAATCGCCTCTTGCTTTTCAATATCCTCGCGCAAACTTTGCAATTCCTTGCTGTGATAAGCATAAATCATTTGCGCAGAAATGACACCTTCTAGCTCTTCAATGCGCTTTAAGCGCCGAATCTCTTCATCAATGTTTTGTGATTCTAAAGTCACGATAATTTTCCCACTCTCATCTCTATAGTGACACTCTGCCCCTTCCATTGCATTAATGCGATTCCATAGGGATTCTATATTTTCTGGCGCACACAAGACAACAAGACTTGAAACATTAAAAACCTCTTCTTCTGACATTACCACTCCCATATTAAGATATTTTTGCCATCTTCACTACTGATAAGATGCGAAGAATCAATAAAAATCATCGTGTTTAAGAGATTCTCATGTCCTCTTAATGTTACGATGGATTCCCTAGAGACAACATCAAAAATCTGAATATCACTCTGTTCATTTTTCATATAGGCTCCTAAGATTCTGCCCTCTTGACTCAAACCCACACTATAGACCAAGAAATCTGTCCTCAAGCCATAAAAGGATTCTTTGTTGTCTTTTAATGAGAGCGTATAGAGGGCGACCTGTCTGTCCTGCCCAGCGGTAATGAAATATCCATATTCTCCAGTATGTGCCATTCTAACTTGATAAACATTGTCTTTATTGACACCCTCTAGCTCTTTAATCACTTTTCCACTTTGAATCTCTCCATAATACAGAATCCCTGATTCGCAAGCGACCACATAGCGACCCCTCTCTAAATCAAGCGCAAAATCCGAAAATGGTGCTTCAGAGAGCTGTTTGCGATAAGAAATTGTTTGCGATTTCAAATCATACAAAATAATCTCATTGCTAGAAAGTCCCAAAAAAATGCTGTTTTCATCAACAAAGGCGACTTTTTTAACGCTCGGAAACTCCACATCTTGAAGTGATTTAAGTACGCCATTTTCTAGCATATAGAGTTTCTTCCCTCCATAATCCCCCTCACTTAAAACAAGGATCTTCTCCCCTATTCTATCCACACTATGGACCTTTGGAGCATAGGATTGTGAATAAAAACTCGCGATATTTGGAATCTTAATGAGCAACTTTGGCTTTTGTTCCCTTATATCCAGCTCTAAAATTTCTCCCAAATCAGTTCCCACAAGCAATTTATTTTGCGCGAGATTCATTGTGATAATGTTATTTTCTAACTCTATTTTCTGCTTTGGTGCAACTTGAATCTCCGCACAACAGAGATTTGCAAATACTACAGAAAAAAATGCGCAACACAGAATCCTAAGATTCTTGCCAAGAATCTTGCAATAAAATTTCATGTCCTTTCCCTTTCTAGCAACACAATCGCATCTGTTGGGCAACCCCTCAAACACTCTCCACAACCAATACAAGACTCTTGTATCTGCGGATAAAACAGCCCCACAAAAGAAATCGCATTGTCCTTTCCTAGCACACTATAGCAAATATCTTTGCACACATTGCACATCACCTTTTGATGCGCCAAACATTCCATTTCAGAAATTTTTACAAAAAAATTCCAATGAGGATTCTGCGCTTGTGCTAATTCTTTATCCAACACGGAGTGCGGACATGATTTTGCACATTTTCCGCAAATCTTGCAACCATAAACGCTAAAATCCACACTCACAACACCATCTAAGAATCTCAAAATTCCTGCATTCTCTTTGTTATAAACTTCATCACATGCCACTATGCAAGGTGGTTTAGGATTCTCACTTGCACAAGTTGTGCAAAATTTAGAAAAAAGAGAATGCTCTTTATTATAGGGGGCTAGGGGTATAAACCCCTTTTGTGCTTCGTTTTTAAAAAAACGTGTCAAAAGCTCCCTACGTTGCATTTAATTGACGCCTTCATTGACAACATCAATCAAATTAGACTTTTCTCTGCCTTGCTCTTGGCGGAAATTAGGTGTAAAATTATTTCCCACTAGAGGCTTAGCATTAGCTTGTGTTGCGTGGCAAATCACACAATTAAAACGTGTCTCATCCATTCCGCCATTTTTAATGGCCGCCTTTTTGCGAAAATCATAGAAGTGAGACTTGGGCATAGGTGTCGCCATGACCGCAGCTGCAACATCGGGTAAATGGCAAGAAGTACAAGAGTTGCTGTCTTTTGTAATAGGCAACATGCCATCTGTTGTGTGTGAAATCATTGGGGGAGCATTTTCAAATGATCTCTCAATCAAAGTTGATTCACCCGCCGCTTTTCCCGTATAATCAATGCGCTCAATATTAACATTCTCACTAAAGAGAGTGCTTTTGCGCAAACCAATATCATTTTCTCCATAGCCCTGATCTGCTCCACAGCCAAAAAATACAAATCCAGCTATCGCTGCCACAAGAGCCATTATTTTCTTTTTACTCATTTTTTCTCCTTTATAAAATCTAACACATTAAAATGCAATGCGTTATCCTCACAAACTTCAATACAACGACCACAACGTGTACACTCTCCGCTTGTTACCAAACCGCTTTCTTTTCCAATGAGTTCTAAGACTTGCTTTTGAGGGCAAATTCTCTTGCATTCCAAACAATGTGTGCAAGATTCTAAGTCATATCTCACTTTCAAAAGCGCAAAAGAACCAATCAAAGAATAAAATCCACCAAGTGGGCATATTTTCCCACAAAATGCGTTTTTTGCAACAAACAAATCTAACAAAAATACAACCAATACAGCAAAAAAGCCAACACCTGCGCCAAAAATGATTCCACGATGCATCATACCAATGGGACTCACGGCTTCAAATGCCGCCATACCAAAAATCGCAGAGAGTAACAAACTCAACACCAAAAAAATATAACGTAAATTTCCGCTCAATTGCACCAGACTTCCAAGCGTATCTATTCCAAGTTTTCTGCGCAAGAAAGCCGCAAAATCCGTTATAAGATTCACAGGACAAACATAAGAACAATAAACACGTCCAACAAGTAAGCCATAAAAAACAGCGATAATCAATGCACCCAAAAGAGCATTTGCTCCAAGCATTGCGCCACTAAAAAATAATTGCAAAACTGCAAAAGGATCGCTTAGTGGAATCGTGCCAAACACCAAAGAAGAACTCAAATTTCCTTGCAATATCTTAAGACCCGCATAATTTCCCAAGATATACAAGCATAAAAGTCCAATTTGCACAAAACGTCGCAAAATTAAATAGCGATACTTTCTAAGCATTACAATTCTCCATTCAAGTAGTCTTGTGCTTTATTGACATTCTGCTTTTGAATCTCTCTTGTTGCATCTTGCAAACGCATTTCATCGCCTTTGTCCCAACCTTTAATGTAGTTTGTCCCCACATCTCCTAATGCAACTTCACGTGGCATCACCATAATTGCCGCTTTTTCTGTGATACAAGCCTTTTCGCACTTTCCACAACCTGTGCAAACTTCACTTTCCACAACGGGCAATAAATAAGAATGCTTACCTGTGCGCTCATTACGTTTCAGCTCAAGCTTAATCGCCTCACCAATCAAAGGACAAGCGCGATAGCAAGCATCACACTGAATCCCCCAATACGCAACACAATGCTCCTTATCCACAATTGCAACGCCCATTCTTGCCTTATTAATCTCCAACAACCCCTTTTCATCACTCACCAAAGCGACATCAAGAGCTTTTGTTGGACAAACAGGCACACAAGGAATGTCTGGACACATCTCACAAGGAACTTCACGTGGTATAAAATAAGGCGTACCTATCGGCTTACCACTTCCAGCATCGGCGAGTTTCAAAGTCTTAAAAGGACAAGCTTCGGCACATAAACCACACTTAATGCAATGCTTCAAGAAGTCTTTTTCCCCCAAAGCACCTGGCGGTCTTAACGGCAGAGCATCCGCCCTACCCTCTTGCAAAAACGCGCTCCACACTAAGCCACCAAGTCCCACAAGCGCAATCGCTTGTGCGCCACTTAGTAAGAATTTGCGCCGACTTGTATTTTCTTGCATTTTAAGCCTTATAAACTTTCACTGCACACTTTTTAAAGTCTGTTTGCTTTGAAATCGGACAAGTCGCATCAAGACAAACTTTATTGATATACACTTTTTCATCAAACCAAGGAACATAAACAAGTCCCATAGGCGGACGATTCCTTCCGCGCATATCCACACGAGCTTTTACTTTTCCACGTCTTGATTCCACCCAAACTGCATCGTTTTGTTGTACACCAAGCTTTTTCCCATCTTCGGGGTTCATGTAGCACAACGCTTCAGGGACAGCGCGATAGAGTTCAGGAACACGCATAGTCATTGTTCCGCTATGCCAATGCTCTAGCACACGTCCTGTGCTTAACCAGAATGGATATTCTTCATTTGGTTTTTCTGGTGGATCCATAAAGGGACGGAAGAATATTTTTGCTTTATTTTTAAGCGAGAATTTTTCCTGTGTTTTTGGAGCTTGCAAATCACCACGTGGCAACTCTTTACCCAATCCGCCATAGAAAGCAAACTCTCCGTTATTTGCCTTTCTTGCATAATAATCATATTTTGCGTTGAATCTCCATTGCGTTTCTTTTCCATCCACGACAGGCCATCTCAATCCTCTCACACGATGATAAGTGTCAAAATCAGCCAAGTCATGCGCATGTCCGACACCAAACTTGCGATATTCTTCCCAGAGATATTTCTGTACGAAGAATCCATAACCCTTAAACACCTCTCCATCGCTGCCAACAACCTCGCGCTTGTCTCCAAACACTTCAGAGTTAATCGTATCTTTGAGCATTTTGTCTTGTGTTTTGTAGCTTAGAGCCTCTTTATTTGCATAGAGAACATCATACAATGTAGAATCCTCGCTATATCCCATAGCCTTAGCTTCCTCTAGCACATTAGGAAGAGTTAATTTATCATCAATCTTTTTCTCTCCCCACACTTCTTTGAGTTTGAATCGCTTTGCAAATTCCATCATTTGCCAAGTGTCACTCATTGCTTCACCTTGTGGCAAAACTTGTTGTTTCCAATGTTGTGTTCTACGTTCTGCATTTCCATAGGCACCCCATTTTTCATAAATCATCGCAACAGGTAAAATCAAATCCGCCACCTTTGCGCTAATTCCGGGATAGGCATCAGAGACAACGATGAAATTATCCA
Source organism: uncultured Helicobacteraceae bacterium (assembly GCA_947588965.1). GTDB lineage: Bacteria > Campylobacterota > Campylobacteria > Campylobacterales > Helicobacteraceae > Helicobacter_D. The sequence goes on along the minus strand of CANQAN010000017.1, from coordinate 6,204 downwards.
TTTCTCTTGCTGCTTTGATCCAATGGTTTGCGTTTGCAGTATTTTGCCAAGGATTATTGACATGAACCCATGCCCACTTAATTTTTCCATCTTCAAGATTGCGCATAATTTGCATAAAATGCGCACCAATCTGTGGATTAAGTGTGCCTTTAGGAAGTTTCCAAATTTTTTCTGTAAGCTCACGATGCTTAGGATTTGCGACAACCATATCTGCAGGCAATCTGTGTGAGAATGTCCCCACTTCACGCGCTGTTCCACAGGCACTTGGCTGTCCAGTGAGAGAAAACGCTCCACTTCCGGGTTTTGCGTGTTTTCCAAGCAACATATGCACCATATAACTTTGCTCATTGACCCAAGTTCCACGTGTGTGCTGGTTCATTCCCATAGTCCAGAAACTTACGATTTTTCTGTTCTTTTCAATGTAGTAATTTGCGAGTTGTTGCAATTTTGACTTGAAAGATTCCAAACTCTCACTAGAATCTCCTTTTGCAAGATTTGCAACAAAGTCTAGCGTGTAAGGCTCTAGAGCTGCTTTAAAGTCTTCAAAAGAAATTTCCCAGTGATCTCCAGCAGCAGCGGCATGTTTATTTTCCATAACATCACCTGCTTTCATTCCTAGATAAGCGAGTGTGACTCCCTCTGCTTCACTTAAGACCTTTGATTTTTCTTTTGCAGCTGTATCAAGCTCTTGTGGATTATATTTTGCGTGTTTAATATCTGTACGCATTCCATAACCAATATCCGCAAAGCCCGTTGTGAAGATACAATTTTTCTTCACAAAATTCCAATCAATTGCGTTAGGATTGTTATAGACAATCTCTCTGGCAATATAATTCCAAATCGCCAAATCCGTGTGTGGAGCGAAAATAATTTCTATATCCGCCAAATCTGAAGTTCTGTTAGAATAAGGTGTGAGGTTTATGACTTTGACCTTATTAGGATTTGTGAGTTTTCTGTCTGTTACTCTAGCCCAAAGAATCGGATGCATTTCTGCCATATTGGCACCCCAAGTTACGATTGTATCTGTTAATTCAATGTCATCATAACAGCCTGCAGGCTCATCAATGCCGAAAGTTTCTATGAAACCAACAACGGCACTCGCCATACAATGTCTTGCATTAGGGTCAATATTATTGCTTCTAAAGCCACCTTTAATGAGCTTCACAGCAGCATAACCCTCTTGTACAGTGTATTGCCCAGAGCCAAAAACTCCAATTCCTGTTGGACCTAACTCATTATATGCTTTTTTAAACTGCGCCTCCATAACATCAAAGGCTTTTTGCCAAGAAACAGGCTGGAAGCGACCCTTTTTGTCAAATTCACCTCTTGAATTAACACGCAAAAGCGGTTGTGTCAAGCGGTCTGCACCATACATGATTTTTGCATTAAAATATCCCTTAATACAATTCAATCCACGATTAACCGGTGCCGCAGGGTCTCCCTTGACTGCAACAATTTGCTCATCTTTTGTTGCGACGACAATCCCGCAACCTGTTCCACAGAATCGGCAAACGGACTTATCCCATTTCCAGCCACTTTCTGCTTCTTTTGCCGCAGCTAACGCACCGCTAGGCACTGCGATTCCAACCGCACTTGCTGCACTTGCTGCTGCTGCTGTCTTTAAAAATTCGCGTCTATTGTATGCCACAAAAGCCTCCTTAATTTAGAATGTTTTAGTATTACGCAAATACGCCTTAATTATAACAATTTCAATAAAAATAAGAATTGATTTAAGTCAATATGTATCTTTTTATATTTCGTAATAATGGGCATCACAGCAGTTTTATAAGCCCCAAAACGCAAAAGACAAAAGGATAAAATTATCCCAAGATTCAAAGAATTTTAAGACTTCTGTGTTTTATTGAGAATAAATTGAATCACAGAACGCACTCCCGCACCTGTTGCTCCAAAGGCATTCACCCCCCAATCTTTCTCTACATAAGCAGGTCCTGCGATGTCTAAATGCAACCATTTTTGCTGTAGAGATTTTTCCACAAATTCCCCCAAAAACATCCCCGCGCTAATAGCACTTCCATAACGACTTGAAGGGATATTGCATAAATCGGCAATTTCAGAATCAAACAATTTGCGCAAATAGGGATTAAAAGGCAGAATCCCGGTGAGTTCTCCCGCCATAAAGGCCGCTTTATTGAATTCTGCGGCAAGTTTTGCGTTATAGCCCATAATTCCCGTGCTGTAATCACCAAGCGCAACGACACAAGCACCGGTAAGCGTTGCAAGATCAATCAAATAGTCCGGTCGCAAATCACTCGCATAGCTCAAACAATCCGCCAACACCAAACGTCCCTCTGCATCCGTATTGCGCACTTCAATTGTCTTTTTATTCCGCGCCGTTAGAATATCATCGGGCTTATAAGCATTCCCTCCAATCATATTTTCTGCTAATCCCAAAATCCCATGCACTTCTGCTTGAATCTGTAATTTTGCCACAGCTTCTAAGATTCCAAGCACAGCACACGCACCGCTTTTGTCTGCTTTCATTGTCGTCATATAATCGCCCGGCTTCAAGCTAAGTCCGCCAGAATCGTAAGTTAAACCCTTGCCAACGAGCACGATTTTAGGAAGTTTTACAATCTTAGTTTGGGGCTTATAAGTGAGATGCACAAGATAAGGCTCATTAACACTCGCTTGAGCAACAGCTAAGAATGCTCCCATTTTTTCAGATTCTAAGAATTTTTTGTCATGCACTTTGCATGTCATTTTATGAGTTTTTGCAATCTTCTTTGCATCCTCTGCAATGTATTTTGGCGTCGCAATCGCAGGAGGTGTATTGATAAGCTCACGCACATGATTTATACTCTCGCAAACTGCCTGTGTCCTTTGAATCACAGACTGCAGTGTCGCAGGTTTCAAACTAGAGGATTTGAGATAAATCTCTTTTAAAGAAGTCTTGCTCTTTTTATCCTTAAAGGATTCAAACCGATACGCACCAAGCATTAAGCCCTCGCAAATTTCTTGCGCTTTTTGCAGAGATTCCACTTGAATGCTTACAGAAGTGATTTTGAGTTTTTTAATCGCATTAAGCGCATTTGCCACAGCATCGCGCAATGCATTTGGAAAAGGATAAGAATAGCTCTCTATCCCCACAAAATACTTCTTGCTCACACTCAAAAGACAAGAACCCTCTCCCGTGTAATTATGCAATGCAAGAATTTCTTTTTCAGCCTTTGTCAGATCCTTTGGTAACTTTTTATCCTCTAAGATAATCATCTCTAAATCGCTCTTTTTTGTGCTTGCTAAAACATTCATCTTTCGTCTCCTAAGATTTTCTTTTCTACTTTTTGTGTAACCTTATGTAAGTAATAATAAATCCCTCCACCCACGATGATCGCAAAGGGAATTGCGACATAATAGTGTTCTTTCCCATAGCGCACAATATTTAGAAGCTCTTCTCCCAAAAAATAGGCAAGCACAATAGTCATACTTGCCCAAATGAGCGCACTTATGAGATTGATAAATGCAAATGTCTTCGCGCTATAGCGCGTGATGCCGATACTCATAGGAATCACAGTGCGCATTCCATAGAGATACCTTTGTGCAAAAATAATTGGCCAACCATAACGTTGCAACAATAAATGTGCGAATGCAAACTTTCTGCGCTGTGTTTGAAGCCTCTTGTAGATGAATTGCTTATTATAGCGTCCGATATAAAAATAGATTTGATCGCCCACAAATCCACCAAGCCCAGCGACAACAATCGCTATTGGTATGGTCATTTTCCCCGTATGGCACATAATCCCAGCCATGATCAATCCAAGCTCACCTTCTAAAGTACTCCAGACAAACAACACAACATAACCGTATTTATCCAACAGCTGTATGAATAACTCTTCCATAAGATTCTCTTGCTTTTTGATAATTTTTAGGATTCTAAAATTAAGGACGCATTGTAACAAAAACTTGCTTAACTTTAAAGCATACATTAAAAAGGCATTGATTAAAACACTCCAAAATTATAAATTCAAAGGACTTTAAATAACAGCCAATTATCGCTCAAAGGACATTTATAAACACAAAATTCTTACAATAAAATCTAAATACAAAAATATTAACTAAAGTTCATCTTTGCCTTCAAAACAAAAAATATTAACAAAACCTATAACTCCATCATTATAAAATAAAACTGTGAGGATTCATTAGAATCACTCCTCATTTATGCAAATCAAGAGTAATAAAAATCAATTTTATTGATGCCAAAATGGATGTGAAGCCTAAACATCCATTTCTAATGTCCTGTTTTTGTTTATAAAAGAGAGTGTATAGATGTTAAATAGGTTGTCTGCTATGATTTGTCCATTATCAGTTGTCATCACAAATCCCGCAAATCCGCCATTGCTATTAACAAACCTTTCAATCATTTTTGCCCCCATTTCTTGCAAACTCACAATATTCTCTCCGTCAAGAATTCCATATTGACTGAAGTCAAGCTCATTGAGTTCCTCATTATCCATAGTTTGTGTCTCTAGGCTTATACTTGCCCTCTCACCTTTTTGGGTGATATGCAACTCTCCTGTCTCATTATAAAGCCCCTCAACCAAAATTTCACGTCCTAAATCAAAGCGCAAAGTGATTCCACCATCTTTTTCTAATCTCATAGAAGTTACCGCATCTGTGTCGCTCATTACAGCAATCGTGTCTTTTTGTTTAAGAGGATCATTAATGAGTTTTTTAAGAATCCCCAATCTTTCCTCGCTAAACTCCACTCCTGTGATTCTTTTGATTCCTGTTCAATCTCGCGCTATATGCTGACTTCTCAAGCCCAGCAACCTTTTCTCTATATTCTGTGCTCACATCACCACTCTCCACAAAATTATCACTTAAGAATTCCTCACTCAACAAATATGTCTTTTCCTCCTCAAAACGCGCTTTTTCTCTATAATAACCCTTATAGAGTTGATTGAAAAATTCCACATAAGAATTCCTCATAACTCACCTCTCTTGGATGCATTCTATATCATTCCTCATTCACCTCTCTGGCATTCAATCCCTCATATTTCCCTGAAGGTCTTAAACCATCATCTAATCTCTCAAGGACATTAAACTATTCCAACACCTCTACACCCGCTAGATTCGTCTTTTTATAAGCAAAGTTTGAAATAAAATCGCCACTTGCAAACAGAGCCTCATTGATGGCTTTATATTCTAGATTCATCCAACCCACACTATCCACATAGGCTTCAAACATTGCCCTAATGTCCTCTTGTTTGATTCTTATATAATGCTGTTCAGGCGCAAAGAGCTTCATTTCGCTATCGCGATAGGCTCGTATGTCATCATAGAGATGGAAAACATTAGTTTGAAGTCTCCCTTTAACCATAATTTCTCTTTGAGTACTATAACTATCGCGCCACCCTTTAATCTGTGAGACATTGTTTTTATCATAACTCCTGATGAAACCATACAAATCTATCATGCCTACCACATCGCTCAAATGAGCAGTTTCATACTTCCCAACACCCTTATAAACTCTAATTTTAAGCCTAGAAAAGTCCGCATCATCACGATTTAAGAATCCATTGCCGTTACTGTCTAATGTGAATAAATCTCCCATTTTATTGATCTGATACACACCAGCACTCTCTCCCTCCAAATCACTATCCCCAAAATAATCAAAAAATACTTCGGCATTCCCCATTGCAGTCTTAAGTATGCTAGATTCTCCTAAAGCATTGAGTTGAATGTCATTCATAGACTTCAGAATGCCACCTACAAATTCACCCTGCACACCAACAATACGTTCATCGCCATTCCCCATAAAATCACCACGTGCATGGAAGTAAGGCTGGTAATAAGTCTTAAAATATGTATTTGAAGCGATAAAGCCACTAAGTCTTTCGTTAGTCTTTTGCGCTAAATCTTACTTTGTGCTTAGGGGTGCCGTTGTAGTGATTTTTGGCTTAAGAGCGCTTAGAATATTAAGAACACTAGGATTTGACATTTTGATTTGCACAAGAACCTCCTCCAATAATTTCCTTAGAAACTAAGCATTATAAACGATATCGGATTTTTGAAAAAATCAACACTTCTTTTAGAAAAATGGAAATAAAATATTTTGGAAGCAAAAACGCACTTATATCAATAACGCTCTTTTTGAGCTTACTTTAACCCCCGCAAGATTCTGCAATGCATAATCTTGCATAAAGCATTAAAGTCAGTCTAAAAGACTAGAATCCCTCCTAAAAC
>CANQAN010000016.1 GCA_947588965.1 uncultured Helicobacteraceae bacterium | reverse complement strand
TTAAGATTCCTAATGTGCATTTTGTTTTGAGCTTTTTGAGTGATAAAAGCATTGTTGTGAATTTTTTAAATTTCATTGTGACAAACAAAATCTTTGAAGACATGATTCCAATTCTCACCTACATTAAGGGAAATTTAGAGTTTTTAGAGAGCATAAAAAGCACAAATCACCCCCTTTCACCCTCACGCAACAAGTCTTAGAAAAGAATCGCAAAATAAGAGGAAGTGTCTGCACTCTAAACAAAGATAAAAGGAGAAAATGCTAAAATGCGCCAAAACATTAAAGGAATGGCATGTTTGAACGCATTGATGGAATCTTGCGCGAGATTGAAGAGGCTCAATCAGAGATTCAACTCCTCTTAGGATTGGCAAAAATTTCTTTTGTGGATTATATTATGATTAAACGTGGCTCTCAAGATATGCCCGAAGAGCTTGGTGCGTGGAATCTCCAGCAAATTGACAACGAAGTTTCAAGGCTCAAAGACGCAATCGACTCTCTCAATAAAATCAAAAAAGAAGTCCTCACTTGGTGAGGCACTTCACAGGCCACAATACACACAAACACGTAAGCAATTTACACAACACCACACCAAAGCACAGAGATTCCACTCTGCTTGGCTGCATTAATTTTGCAAACTCACAATGGGCAAAATAGTCGGATAACGTTTGATTTTCTTAAACATAAGTTTGCGCAAACTGTTGCGCAATTCATTTTCCATAGACTTTTGACTCTTATAGAGTTCTTTCTTGCAATTTTTCGTAAAGAGCGCGAAAAACTCCTCAATCTCCTTGTTAAACGCCATTGTTTCCTTACTAGAAACAATCCCCATGCTCTGCACTCGTGGCTTTTCAACGAGCGTATTTTTCGCACAATCCAAAATCGCATAGACGACAAGGATTCCATTTTCTGCGAGATTCTGACGGTCTAAAATCACATCACTAGGAATTGTCGCATCCACTTGATTGTCAATATAAGTCTTGCCCGTTTTCACACTGCGCACTTTGCGCAAATAATTGTGTGCAACCTCAATTTGATCGCCATCTTCCATTAAATAAATATTGCGCTCATCAATCCCGCAGCTTATCGCCGTTTCTTTGTGCCTTAAGATGTGATTGTACTCCCCATGCACAGGTAAGAAAAACTTAGGCTTCACAAGTCGCAACATGAGCTTTTGTTCCTCTTGTGCGGCATGTCCGCTGGTGTGAATCTCGCTGAAGTCTTGATAATACACTTTCGCACCCGCTTTGTTAAGGAAGTTTAAGATATTAGAAACAGAGCTTTCATTACCCGGAATTGCCTTTGCAGAGAGGATAATCGTGTCTGTTTCTTTGATTTTTACGTGGCGGTGTTCATCTGTTGCCATGCGATAGAGCGCACTCATCGTCTCGCCCTGACTTCCTGTTGTGACAATCAAAATCTCTTCATCGGGATATTTTGCGATTTCATGGGCTTCAATGAATATGCTTTGCGGAATCTCAATATAGCCAAGCATTCGCGCAATCTCTAAGTTTTTCTCCATAGAGCGCCCAATCACAGAGACTTTTCTTCTGTATTTGATTCCATGTTTAATAGCTTGATAGACACGATGAATGTTTGAGCTAAATGTGCTCATAATCACGCGCCCTTTTGCACGTGAAAAGAGCAGATCAAAAGCAGGTCCCACACTTGCTTCACTTGGCGTATAACCTGCTTTGTGAGAGTTTGTAGAGTCGCTAAGCAAGAGCAAAACCCCCTGCTCTCCATAATGTGCGATGCGGTTGAGATCGGTCGGATAGCCATCAATGGGCGTGTGATCGATTTTAAAATCTCCTGTGTGAAAAATCAAACCCGCCTCTGTCTTAATCGCCAATGCACTAGAATCCACAATAGAATGCGTAATATGAATCCACTCAATCTCAAAATCCCCGATTCTAATGGGCTTACGCTTCTCTACTGCACGAAAGAGTGAGCGAAACTTCTTCAATCCATGCTCATCAAACTTTGAGCCAATGAGTCCAAGCGGAAGCGCAGTGCCATAGATAGGGAATTGGTATTTTTTAAACAAATAGGGCATAGCACCGATATGATCTTCGTGCGCATGGGTTATGACAATCCCTGCAATCTTATCCTTAATCACCTCTAAATAGCTAAAATCAGGCACTAAAATATCCACTCCATGCAGATTCTCACTAGGAAAACTCATTCCCACATCAATGATAATCGCAGAATTTTGCGATTCAAGAATCGTCATGTTTCCACCAATCTCACCAAGCCCCCCAATAGGCGTAATGCGAATCTTTCCGTTAGGATTCACCTCCACCCTAGAATGTGGTACCAAAGCACTCTCATGAACTTTTGCATTTAACTCCACTGCCTTGCGCAGCTCTAAATTTGAAGCTTGAAGCTCTTTGTTGCCATAACCTTTTTGATGCTTTGTCTTCTCCTTGTGTGGTGTATTTTTAGATTCCTCTTGATTTTTCTTAAAGTGTGGATTATGACGATTGCGATTGTTATTTTTGGATTGTGCATTTTCTTTGTGATTGGAATCTGTACGTCGTGGCTTGAATCTGTGTCTGTTGTGCGCTTCTCTATTCTCTCTTGTATCCTTTGGTGTGTTTTCATTATTGTTATTTGGATTATTTTCTTCCATTTTTCCGCCTTTTATAAGAGTTTCAAAAGTCGGTGATAATCGGTCGTATCAACTTCATGAGGTCTTTTGTGTATCTCTAGAGACAGAGTTTCTAGAGCTTCAAGCACTTTTTTTTTCTCATAATGCTTTGCAAGATTGTTTAAAAGTGTCTTTCTCGGCGCACTAAAGGCAATCTTCAACAGAGATTCCAAAGCATCCAATCTCTGCGCATCCAAACCCCCTGCGTCTTTTGTCAATAAAAATACAGACGAAATCACCTTAGGTTGTGGAACAAAGGCTGTGGGCAAAACATCAAAGAGGAAGCGTGTCTCCCCGACACTCTGCGCCAACACACTCAATGCGCTAAAATCAGATTCACCGCATTGAGCGCAAAATTTCTGCGCGACTTCCTTTTGCATCATCACAACACAGCCTTTTGCAAGAGGATCCTTGATAAGCTTCACAACAAGCAAAGTTGCAATATAATAGGGCAAATTTGCGATAAGAAAATAGGGATTCTCCCGCAAACTACACCCTCTCCAAGATTCCAACACATCGCATCTTTTCAGATTCAAGCGACCACATTCCAAGGCTTCTTTAAAACGTTCTTGCAAATGAGGAATCAGCTCCTCATCAACCTCATAAGTAGTGATATTTCCTAAGCCTAATAGCTTATTTGTCAGATCACCTAAGCCAGCCCCAATCTCAACAAGCTCCACCGCGCGCTCTATTGTGGGAATGGATTGGATGATCGCATCCAGCACACTTTCATCTTCTAAGAAATTCTGCCCAAAGTGCTTTTTGGCTAAATTTTGTTTTTGAATCGCTTTAATGAATTTTCGCCCTAAATTGTAATGGGACATTTTAGCACAAAAAATATTAATTTAACATTTAAAAACAAAACCACTCTCAAAAACGCAGATTCCAACGCTCTTTCCACTACTCCCTTGCAATTCTAAGCGCACTTCTCCATGGGGATATGAGACTTTTTCAAAAGGCTTTTTACAGCGCAAGAATCCCTGCTCATCAAACAAGATTCTACCTCCCTCGCTATCCTCACCACATCCACCACTCATGCGCACCCCTTTGATACCATAACGTTTTGTGATGGCGAGATCACCAGCACGTAAAGCGTTTGCAAACTTAGAATTATCCACATTATAGACATTGAGATATTTATTATCCAGCAAATCCCGTGCTATCTCTCTTGCATCACGTGGGCGATCATCAAAATGCTTCGTCTTAGCCGCACGAGCAGAATCGCTAAAAATATAATAGGCATAGCCAATGTCTTGCAAAAGTGAAAATTGTAAGCGCCAGAAAGATTCCTCGTAACGTTCCCTTTCTTGCTGACAAGAGTCGCTTTGACAAAAAGCACTTTGCGTGATGTGCTTCGCGCTATTTAAGCTTAAGAATCTCGTATAATTTAAATGTGTGATAATTTGATTTTGTGCAAGGAGCAGTTTAGAGTCAGGAAACCACACAAAGCCAATTGTAGCAAGGATTCCAAAGATTGCCATTACAATTATAATTTCAAAAAGACTAAAGCCAGAACGTATCATTTTATATAATAAGTCGCAATTTTCTTGCCATAATACACAATTGGGATCTGCGTCGCTCCACTTTGTGGCTCACTCATCAAAGAATGCCCACCAAAAGAGATTCCATAGAAACGCAAACGCATTTGGAGATTTTCATCCGTCTTAACCGCATAAAAGCCTCTATTTTTCAGGGATTCCGCAAGTTCTTTAGCGATAAAATGTCTGTGTGCAAAATGCTCATTAACATCAGGGAAAAACACAAAGAGTGGTTTTGAGAGCAATAACGTCCCGCTCATGCAAACAAGCACAAAAAATGTAATAGAAAAGGGGAGTTTGTAGCGCATACGAAATTGCGGGAGACGTACACGCAATCCAGTAAAATAAATGCGCACCATAAGTGGAATCCCCACTAAAAGCAAGGGGGCGCAATCCTCCATAGAAACGCGCTGTCGCAAAGACACAATCCAAATAAAACAAAGCGTACAAAAGGCTATATACCATATAAGTGGCTTTGTTTGGATATTAAAATACCGATACAAACAATACAAAAAATACAAAAATACGAGTGGGGAAAAAATCAACAACAAATGCGCATTTCCATCGGGAAAATACTCTTGCGGATGCCCACCAATATCGAGTCCATACATATACATATTAAGCGCGAAGCAACACACGGCGATGATAAGCAAACGAGTATCTTTGCGTGAAATCGCATAAAAGATTAAGGACAAAAACACAAGAGCAAAGCTCTTATCAATAAACACGGCAATAAAGAGCAACCAATAAGGAATCTTATTGTATTTCTGCGCTAAAATACATAATAAAAGAGTGATAAAAATTACAATACCACAATTTGTCACAAGCAACGCAACAGCATTCACTCCGGGAAGCAAACAAAACAGCGCAACACAAAAGACTGCATCGCTCGGTAATTTCAAAAAGCCCCGTGCAAAAATAAACATTAAATAGGCATTGCAAAGATGTAAAATCAAAAAAGGCAAACGCAATCCAAAGTCATTTTGTCCGAAAAAACGTACGCTCAAATGACTTAAAAATCCCGCAATACCCTTTTGCTCAAAGAATACGATAGCTTCATTATGACTAATACTAATGGTTGTCAAAAACCACAGAAGCACACAAAAGCTCATACAAAGCACGAGCAAAAAGCGCAAAAAAACAGGAATTTTGGATTCCATTTTAAATCTCTACAAATGTATATCCATTTTGTCGCAAGGCTTCACGTATTTGCATTTGATGTTCTTTGCCCTTTGTTTCAAGGCTCACGGTAACATCGGCATCGCCAAAGGCCGTTGAAGTGCGATCAAAGTCAATTTTCACAATATTTGCGCTAAGATTGGAGAGGATGGTGCTGATCTCTTGCAAACTTCCGGGTTTATCAATGAGTGTCACACAAAAGCGCATTTTTCTGTGTGAGCGCGTCAAGCCCTTTTCTATAATCGTTCCAAGCATTGTTACATCGATATTTCCACCACTTAAAACAAGCCCCAAATTCTCATTTTCTTTAAAAGTGAATTTATGATGCAAAAGTGCTGCAACAACACTTGCTCCAGCCCCCTCCACGACTAACTTTTGATTCTCTAGCAAATACAAAACTGCATTAGCAATCTCCTCATCATCAACCATAACCATCTCATCGACAGATTCCAAAATATAGCCAAAATTCTTAGGATTCACATCTCTCACAGCGATTCCATCAGCGATTGTACGCACAGAAGAGGTGTTTTGAATCTCTTTTTTGCAAAAAGAATGATACATTCCGGGCGCACCCTTTGCGACAACCCCGATTATACGCACACTTGGCAACATCTGCTTATAAGCTGCCGCAATTCCTGAAATCAATCCTCCGCCACCCACAGGAACTACGATTGTATCAAGATTATTTTGATCCTCTATCATCTCTAGCGCAACCGTCCCTTGCCCAGCAATCACAGCCTCATCGGCAAAAGGATGAATGAATTGCAACTTATGTTTCTGTGCATACTCTAACGCATAGGCATAGGCTTCATCATAATTATTTCCCTTTAATAATGCCTCTGCGCCGAGTTCTTTTACACCCATAACCTTTAAAAGTGGCGTGGATTCAGGCATGACAATCACACCACAAATCCCAAAATGCTTCGCGCTGTACGCGACACCTTGCGCGTGATTCCCCGCACTTGAAGCAATCACGCCACAAGAGCGTTCGGATTCCTCAAGCGAGGCGATCTTATTAAACGCCCCGCGCAGTTTAAACGAGCCTGTATTTTGCAAATTCTCTTGTTTGACAAAGACCTTTGCGCCGCTGATTTGGCTCAGTTTGGGCGCAAATGCGAGTTTTGTGTGTTGCACGATTCCATTTAATCGCGCCTTGGCATCCATAATCTTAGAAATCGGAATCATTGCACAACCTTTTATGTTCTATTGCAAGGCATAAATCCTCCACATAGAAAATTTTAACCCCCTCTATCAACGCCCTTGCTTCCTTGCTCTCAAGTCCCAACTGTACCCACACGCATTTTGGTAAATAGGGCAGCTCTAAAACCTCATGCGCAACCTGCGGGAGAGCCTCGCTTTTGCGAAATACATTGACAATGTCAATTTGCGCTTCTGCCCTAAACGCATCCTTTAAGCTCTCATAAGCCCTCACACCTAGAATCTCACCACCTTTTGGATGGATGGGGATAATCTCATAACCACTCTTTTGCAAATATTCTGCAACCTTATAGCTTGGCTTTTGTGAATCATTGGATAATCCTACAATTGCGATTTTTCTCGCATTTTTGAGGATTGTTCTCGCATTGTGTTCTTGTGAAGAATCTTGCATTCCGTCCCTTTTGTGAAATTTCCTGCTATTTTAGCGCATTTTAGACAAAAAACTTTTTAAGTCTCCCCATCCTCATTCCCTAAAATCCAATCTCTATAATGCGGAATCTGCACTTCTTTGCTAAAGGTCTGCGCTTGAGATTTAAGCACGGAGGGCTTAAAATAAGAGGGATTTTGCAATAAAAAGTGCATAGCATTCTGTAGAGAGTTTTTATCCCTTAGAGGCACGATGATTCCAGCCTTTGCGATTTCACATAGAGAATTTTCTGCTAAAAAGGTATTTTGTGGTGCAAGAATCTCGCGTGGCGCACAATCTGTCGTGATAAGCGGAATCCCTAGTGCAAGGGATTCCACAAGTACATTAGGAAAGCCCTCGTGATTTGAAGTGAATAAAAAGCAATCAGCCACACTCAAAGGCGCATAGGGATTCCTCGTGCGCCCGAGCAAAAACACGCAAGACTCTAGTCTCCATGCCACAATCTGCGACTTGAGTGATTCCTCCAGCACACCAGAGCCGATGATAAAGAGACTTGCCTCTTGTTTGAATTCCTGCATAGCCTCAATCATAAGACGATGATTTTTGCCAGAATCTAAACGTCCAATGCTGATAAATACAAACTTTCCTCTTTTCTTTTCTTCTAAAATTCTTTGTTTGAGGGGTGTATCCTCTAAAGCCTCTCTTTGAATCTTAGTTAAATCAAAAAAATTTAACAACAAAGTCGTTTTATCCGCTAGGATTCCGAAGTTTTGAATCAAGTCGCTAAGGTTTTGCGGGGAGTTTGCGCTAATCTTGTCCGCCCTATTGTAAAGAGTGCGGATTAAAAGGCGATTGAGCGCGGAATTAAGATTCTTATAGCCATATTGCCCACTTGGAAATGATCGTTCAGAGATCAGGATTTTTGGTCTTGTTTTCCTCAAGCGCAGCAAGAATCCCGCAAGGACGTTAATGTAATTAGGACGTGTCATTAGAGAAAGTGAAATGTCGCAATCTCTAATAATTTTGCGATATTTCCAAGCCAAAAGTGGAATCTTTAAGAGCTTCTTTATGCCACTCTCTTGTGTATGATTTGTGCCTAAAATCACGATGGGAATTGTGCTAGGGATTTGATAATGCAGAATCTTTTCTAGCAAGACAAGCGTGATTTGACACTCTTGCTCTAAGGCAAACAACAACAAAGAAGTCAATCGTTCCGCTCCACCACTGCCCATAGAATACAGCAGAATCGTCACGTGCAATTTTCTTTGCATAATGTCCCTAGAGTTCGCGCAGGATTTTTAGCGTTTGATTCAACATACTTTGTGGGCTAAATTCCTTAACGATATGCTCTCTTGCCTGCTTCTTTAGCTCTGCAAATTGCGGAGAATCCTTGATTGCATAGAGGGATTTGAGACATTGCAAGGCCCCTTTGGCATCCCCAATACTAAAGTAAAATTGATAGGAATCTTGCTTGAAGTCCGCTATCACCTTACTTTCGCCAACATCACTCACGATAGGAATGCAACCACAAGCCATTCCCTCTGCGATAGAGTTTGAAAAACTCTCTGTGTTTGAAGTTGATAAAATACAATCAAAGAGCGGATAATACCGCTCTACATCGTTTTTAGCCCCCAAAAACAAGGCTTCATAGGGTTTAAGAATCTCCACACATTGCTTGAGCGTTGCCATCTCGCACTTGCCAAGTGCGACAAAGGCCACATTAGGCGCCACTCCAAGATTTCGCTCTAAATCCTGCAAGAATCCCTTTGCCACTTGCGCAAAGAGGGGGTAATTCTTCACAACATCCATTCTTGCGGAGATTCCAACGACAAAAGTGTCCCTTTTGAATCCAAATTCTTTCCTGAACTCTTCTGCATCTTTTGGACAAAAACGCGTTGTATCAATTCCATTATACACAACAACAGCCCTCTTTGTCGCATATCCTTTGGATTTATAGAACTCTATCGCGTCCTTAGAGTTGCAAATAATCGCCTTTGCAAAGGGGCTTAGAAACTTCTGCACATAGAAGCAGAGCTTTGAAGCAAAAGAGAGCTTGCCGACATTAATCGCACTTGAGCGGAATCCAAAAACAACCTTTGTCCGCGCAAAAATCCCACAAAGCAGACTAAAAATATTCATCTCTGGCATGAAAGCATACACACAATGCGCTCTAAAGGTTCGCATCTCTCTGTAATACCGCCACAAAAAGCCAAAATCCCATCGTCCGCGCTTATTGAGACAAATATGTGGAATCCCTATAATCTCGTATTCTAAGCGTCCCCCGCCATAGAGTGTGAAAAGCAGCAATTCCACATCATCGCGCTTTGCTAATTCTTGAGCTAAGAGGACGAATTGTCGCTCTGCTCCGCCGAAGTTTAAAGAACGAATTGCAAGAATGATTTTGAGTTTTTCCATTTTCTCTCTTTATTTTTCAACACGTTGGCGAATTTTCAATTTAGGCAACCACGAAAGTGGCAAAAAAAGGCAAAAAAGCACTTGAATTGCAAGGATATTAGGGTGTATCGAGAGACTTTGTAGAATCTTTTTAAACGCTCTCTTTCTATCTCCTCCCTGACGATACAAGAAAGCAGCAGTCGCGCAAAGTCGTGCCAAATACGCTGGGCAATGCTTGAGTCGCTCTCTATAGAATAGCAAAATATCCTGCTCGTAGTTTTTCACCATTTCAAGAGGCTTGTATTTGAGGTTTTGCGTCAAGGATTCCGCGTGAATTCTATAAAACTTCAGTGGTTTATGCAGATAATAGCATGGGCGATTTTTATGCAACTTCAACCACAAAAGCCCCATATTTCCGCGCTGTAAGTCTTCATTGAAGCGCCTCATGCCAAGCAATTTACGCTCAAAGAGCGTGATAAACTCCCCATCCAAACAGCCACCCAAAACTTCTTGAAAGCTAATCTCGCGAGATTCATTCAAACCCCTCCCCGAAAGAAAGCCATCATCACTTCTTGTGCAATTAGCAATAATGATCCCATAATGACGATCAAAGCTCAAATAGAGATTCACCATCTGTTTAATGGCTTCTTTAAACAGCAAATCATCATCATCTAAGAGCATGACCAACTCCCCACTTGCGTGATCCAAGCCATTGTTGCGATTCCCTGCGCTTCCGTGTGTACGCGCATTTCTTATGACCTTAATTTGTGGATTTTCTTGTGCATATTCACAGGCGATATTGAAGGTATTATCACTTGATCCATCGTCGCTAACGATAATTTCTAGGTTTGGATAATCTTGTTCTAAAATGCTCTCAATGGATTCTGTGAAATAATATTCGCGATTGTAAGTGGTTAAAATCACGCTAACCTTAGGAAAATTCGGATTTTCTGGAGCTTCTTGCAGGAGTTTTTGTGAAAATTTCTGTGGCAAATCTTTTATATTAAATGCTGTAAGAGCTTCCATTTTATCCTCCTTTTTCTTCATCATATCGGTCATTTAGCAAAAAACATTCCACACATTTATGAAATTTCTTTGTGAGAAACTTCTGTGAGTTTGCCATTTTGCATCTTATAAATCACATCGCATTTTTGTATCGTGCTTAATCTGTGCGCGACAATCAGCAAGGTCTTGTCTCTAGCGATTTTATAAATCTCTTCCATAATCTTTGATTCTATCGCGGAATCTAACGCGCTTGTAGCTTCATCAAGGACAAGAATCTCGGGTTCCCCATAGAGCGCACGGGCAATTGCGATTCTTTGCCTCTGCCCACCGCTAAGAGCGATTCCACCATCTCCAACATGTGTTTGCAATCCCTCTTTTTGCATGAGAAATTCATAAATATTTGCACTTTTTAAAACGGCAATGAGCTTTTCTTCGTCATAAGTGCGACCAAAAACGACATTTTGCGCCACACTTCCTGCGAACAAATAGACATTTTGCGGAATGTAGCCGATTTTAGCGCGCCAACTTTTAAGATTCTTATCACTCAAAAGTTCTGTATCAATGAATATTTGCCCATTCTTTGGCGCAAGAAGTCCTATGATGATATCCACCAATGTACTCTTTCCGCTCCCAGATTCCCCGATAAATGCAACCTTTTGCCCCTTTGTAATAGTGAGATTGATATCCTCTAATACAGGCTTTTCTTGATAGCTAAAGTTCAGATTTTGCAAGGTGATTTGATGATTAAAGCCAATACTCTCATCTCCAAGCTCTCTTGTTTGCATCGTCAAATCTGTATAAATAATCTCTAGTGAGCGGAAATTAAAAATGATTTTATTATAAGAATCCAAAATGCGATTGATTGATGGCAATAAACGATAGAGGGCGAGTACATACACAGAGAGCAGAGGCAAATAACTCGTTACACCCTTAGAATCCTGTATGAACAAATACAGCACAACAGCAATCATTAAACAAAATCCAAGTGCTTCTAAAAGCAAACGCGGAATATGGAAAAATGTTTGATTTTTGATATTTGCAAAGGAATAGCCCCACGAAGATTGCGTGAAATTCTGTAGAATCTCCGAAATATCACTTTGGAGCTTTATGATTTTATAATTCCCAAAACTCGCACTCAGTGTCTCAAAAAAGCTCTTTTGATAGCTCTCTTTCTCGCGACCTTGTTTTTTGATTTTTAATGTAATGATACGTGCCATTAAGAATCCAAAACACAAGAGCAAAAGTGTCAATCCTAACGTGATTTTAAAATTCACAAACAAAAGCGTACCATAAATCAGCAGCACAACAAACACTTCAGAGAGCATAAACAGGGCTGCAGCAAGGAGGATCGTGAAATTATGCGCTTCTGTGGTGATAGTTTTTATGAGATGGCTTGTGTTTTTTGTGATAAATTCCGCATAATTGAGATCAAGGTATTTTCTAAAGAGCTTCTCTACGATAAAATGATAGCAACCAAAAGTGAAACGCGCCAGAATGTGTTGATAGAATAGATTAATCAAACTCCGAAAAACATAAAAAACCAAGAGCGCAATTCCAAATGCAATCACAAAATCGCGCGGTGAGCGAAAATCAAAGAGTGCGTAAAGAAAGGCAAAATAGGGCTTACTCTCTAGCAGACTAAAATCACTTGCAACAGCAATAAAGGGAGCGATCGCCGAGATTCCGACCAATTCAACCAAAGAGACAATCAAAGAGAGGAATAACAGCCCATAAATCACATTCCAATCGCGATTTGATAAAATGTATTTGAGTTTGCCAAACATAAAAGCCCTAATCTAAGTATTGGATAGGCAATTATAAAACAAAATCCCTGCAAAGACTTTTAAATTTTGCGAAAACTTAGAGCCTCCAATAAATGAGCCTTTTGAATCTCTGCGCTCAAGGCTAAATCCGCAATGCTTCTGGCCGTGCGCAAGACTTTATCAATTCCACGTCTTGAGATTCCAAACTTATCCTTTGCACGTTCTAAAACATCCTGTTCTTGCACTCCAAGATGACAAAATCTCTCTAATTCTTCCCCAAAAAGTCGCGCATTAAATGATGTTTGTCCGCGCGTCTTTTGCATAACAAAAGCTTGCAAAACTTGCTCTTGGAGTGTTTTTGAATCCACTCTGTGTGTGCTTTGATTGTCCTCTTGCATTTCTACAAACAAATCCAAACGATCCCAAAAAGGCTCGGAAATTCTAGATTGATAGGCATTGATTTCCTTTTGATTGCAACGGCATTCTTTAGTCAAGCTCAAAAGATTCCCACACGGGCAAGGATTCATCGCCCCAACAAACATAAAATCCGCAGGCGAAGTGACTTTGATTTGCAATCGCGAAATGGTGAAATGATGGTTTTCTAGAGGCTCACGCATAGATTCTAAAATCGTTTTAGGAAAATGTGGCAACTCATCAAAAAACAGCACACCACGATGTGCGAGGCTGATTTCGCCTAATTTGACACTATTTCCAACAGCACTTCCTAAAATCGCAGCTTTTGTCGCACTATTGTGAGGATTCCGAAAGGGACGATAGGGAGAAATCTCTAACGTGTTTGCGGCAAGTTCTAAAATCTCATAGAGGCTCAAAGGGGGCAAAATGTAAGGAATCCTAGAAGAAAGCATACTTTTCCCACTCCCCGCACTTCCTGTAAAGAGAATATTGTGGAATCCACAAGCAGTAATGAGCGCAGCACGTTTTGCACGTTCTTGTCCGATGATCGCATAAAAGTCTAGAGGAAAATTTTGTGCATAATAATATTTTTCTCCTCCTGCACTCACGGATTCAAAGGGCAATTCTGTATCAGAGGATTCTGGTGGTTTAGGGGATTGCAAAATCTCTAGGGATTCTTTGAGAGATTCCACATAGTAGGCTTTGAGATGAGGAATCTTAGAATAAAACTCTTTTGCGCTTTTTGGAAGTATGAATATGTTTTGCTGATTTTGCCCTTGATTTTCCTTGCTTAAGAGTGAAAAAAGCAGGGGATAAATCGCGGGTGTGTCCTTAATCCGTCCATCAAGTCCAAGCTCTCCAAAGGCAAAAATCCGTGTGGGTTGCGATGGGCAATCCTCATTGATTTCACTCAAATCACACGCATTATACAGGGCGATTAAAAGTGCAATGGGCAGATCATAAAAACTGCCTTGTTTGGGAAGATCAGAGGGAGAGAGATTGACCGTGATTTTAAGCGGGGGGAATTTAAAACCACTTGCAAGGAGCGAAGATTGCACTCTTTGTCGCGATTCTTGTATCGCATTTCCTGCAAGTCCCGTGATAGAAAACGATGGTAGAGCGCGTGTGAAGCTCACTTCTATTTCCACCTCTTTTGCTTCCATTCCGAGCTGTGTAGCACAATACAACACCCTCAAGCTCATCACAATCCCCTTATTGATAATTCAGAGTGTATAGGAATCGGCATAAAAAGTGGAACAAAAACCTAAAAATGCACAAACTTTTTCACCCCTTTGTCAAAAAATCGTATAGAATCGTAACATTACTTCAAGCTAGATTCCAAAGAGCCGCGTTGTGTTTTGATTGATTTGCGCGACAAGAGGCTCCTTTGTTGTGTGTAGAATCTCACACATTTTGTCCAAAACAAGCGGTATATATGATGGCTCATTGCGCTTTCCACGATGGGGATGTGGAGTGAGATAGGGGGCATCTGTCTCAAGCAAAAGAGCTTGGAGTGGGATTTTTGGTAACACCTCAACAA
This sequence comes from uncultured Helicobacteraceae bacterium, assembly GCA_947588965.1. Classification (GTDB taxonomy): domain Bacteria; phylum Campylobacterota; class Campylobacteria; order Campylobacterales; family Helicobacteraceae; genus Helicobacter_D. The sequence continues at coordinate 15,103 of CANQAN010000016.1, read as the reverse complement.
GCTTCCTTGCATTTTTAAAAGTCAAAACACCCCCGATTCCATAATAAAAATTAAAGGCAGCAAGCTTTAAGAGCTGTGTGTCGGCGTTGAAACAATGCAAAACACCACCTTTGAGTTGTTTTGCATAGGATTGTAGAATCTCTAGACTGTCTGCAGAAGCCTCTCTAATATGCACAATAATGGGCTTTTGTGTCTGTATGGCAAGCTGAATTTGTGCGACAAAAACCTCCTTTTGAATCCTCTTTATCTCCTCTTTTGCCCTCTGTATTTGAGATTCCTCTGTATTTTGCGCATTTTGTAATTCCACTTTGATTTGAAAATCCGCGATCTTCTCCTCTAAGCGATAATAATCCAATCCACACTCCCCTATGGCAATACATTTAGAATCTTGCAAATAGGTTCTTATCACTTTTTCATTATACAAATAGGCTAAATCAGGATGCACACCCGCTGCAAAATAAATATTTTCATAAGTGTGCGCTAATTCTTTTGCGCGTTGTAAATCCTTTGGATCTGCTGCAGGAATGATAAAGCGCACAATTCCAGCCCTTTTTGCATTTTCTAAAATCTTTTCAATCTCTCCATAAAAGCACTCATCATCTAAATGGCAATGTGTATCACAGAGCTGCATAAGAATCCTTTTTATGTTACAATTTAGGTCTTGAAATTTTAATGGATTTTGGCTTAAAGGCTGGAGAATGTTCACAGGACTTGTGCGTGAATTTGGAAAGGTGGAGAGTTTGCGCGGCTCAAAACTCTCACTACAAGCCCAGTATAGACCACAAATTGGCGATTCTATCGCTGTGAATGGCGCGTGTTTGACGGTGATTTCACTCTTTGAAAACGGATTTGTGCTGGAGCTTAGCGAAGAGACACAGAGACAAATCGCCCTTGAGGGCTATTATGATCTTGTCCATATTGAACCTGCAATGCGACTCAATGACCGCTTAGATGGGCATATCATGCAGGGACACATTGATGGAATCGGAGAAATTGTAAAGATTCAGAGGCATTCTGTGGGGACAGACTTTTTTATCCACACAAGCGCAGAGATTCTAGCATTGTGTGTGCCTAAGGGAAGCATTGCGGTTAATGGAATCAGTCTTACGATTAACGAGATTGTAGATTCCGCTCTGCGACTTACAATCATTCCACACACACTCAAAACAACGCTTTTTGCGCACTATCAAGTCGGAACGCGCTTGAATCTTGAAACAGACTGCCTTGTGCGCATAGTGCGCCATTTTTTGTCTCAAAAGGCGCAAGATTCCACACTTAGTTGGGAAAGCGTCGATCGCATTTTAGGGAGTTATTAATGCCACTTGATCAAAAAGCCGTCGCCCTCGCCTATGAGCAAAGCAAACAGCGCGCACCAAAGGTGATTGCTAAGGGTGAGGGATTCTTAGCGCAAAGAATCATTGAAAAAGCAAAGGAATTTGACATTCCCTTGTTTCAAAGCAAGGCTCTCGTGGATTCCCTCATTCATTTAGAGATTGATGAAGAGATTCCGCCTGAACTCTACAAGGCTGTCGTTGAAGTCTTTATTTGGCTCTACAAGACAGAAAAAAAGGCACAAATGAGCAATTAAGAATCCTCTTGCATTCTCAAATCCTGCAGTCTTTGAATCTCCTCTTTAAGCGCATTGATTTGGTGATTTTGCGCAGAGATTCTTGTGTTTGCCTCATTTAAGAGCATATTATAGGCACTCTGTGCCTTTTTAATCTCCTCATTGGCTGCTTGTATGAGCACATTGTGCGCATTTTGTAATTTCACAAATTCAGCATTTGTCGCTTGAAGTTGCGCATTGAGCGCAGAAATGTTCTGTTGCATTTGTGCGCACTCTTTGGATTCTAAGATTTTGCAGAATTTTAGAAGCTCCTCTTTGAGTATGCAAACATCGGGGATTAAAAAATCAAAACTCAACTCCTCTTGCAAGAGAATTTGTTCATTTGCTAAATGTTTGAAATCCACAGATTCAAAGGACACATCACCCTTTGCAAGCAAAATCCCGCACAAATACAAAGCTCCAAGTTTAATAGGTGCGATAGGCTTCCTCACTCCTTGTGCGTATGAAAACCAGCAGTGAATCATAAATTGTGTCTCTTTGTGTTCTGCATTATCGTCACAATCATAGCTCACAAAACTCTCCTCATCAATGCAAAAGGCATTGGTATAATTGCACTCTAAAGTCGTGTTAATGCCGCAAGATTCCTTGCTTAAAGTCGTTTGTCTGTTGCTAAAAAGAATTTGAGAATAATGCACATAGCCCTCACAAGAACCATTTGCAATACTAAAGAGTCTGCCCTCTTCGCAATTCCAAGTGTGAATGGCAATTGGAGTGTATCCCACTAGAGAGACTGGAAACTTCAAGCGCACATGGGGCGGAATCCTATAAGCCACTTCACAAAAAGCAGAATTTTCTAGTCTGTATGTTTTGAGTGTATTTGAGCCCTCTAATGCATTTGGTGCAATGACCTTAAATTCGGGTATTTTGTCAAAATGCACATTATCCTTAGAATCCCTAAAAGAGGGCAGATGTGCAATGATGTTTGCACCCAAAGAGCGCATGATAAAAGGAAGCGGATGGTCTCTATCATAACATTCATAGAATTCTATGAGTGCATTTTGCTGATAACATTTGTGCATATCAATCATATTGAAGCCATAGAGGGCGCAGAGTTTGCGCTGAATCTGATTGATGATGTGCGCTCTAGGCAGAGAACTTGGCAAAACAAGCACAAGGACACGCTTTTTTGTGAGATACAACTCATAAAAAAACCAGCAAAGATTCCGATAAAGCACTTCTAATGGGCAATTTTCCATAGATTGGAGCTTTTCGTTAGCATCATTAATGTTGGATTCCGTGATGATCAAAGTGGCATCGCGCAAAATCGCTTCATTTTGAGGACGTTTGATAGAATAGAGATTCTGAATGCTACTCGTCGCACCAAGCGCGAAATTATAAAAGTCTAATAAGGGATAATGCCCCCCCCCCGCACATAAGGTTCCAAAGATGCAGATTCCCTCATATTTTTTATTTGTGCATTATGTCTTGCGATTCCCTCTTTCAAGCCTTTTTGCAGCCCTTGTACAGAGACAGAATTGCTCCCGCCAAGCAAAATGACATTGTGCTTTTTGGATTGTGTCATTTTTGTTTCAGACCCAATTCCACTTTGTTTTTATTGAGTGATAAGATCTCCACACACACCTTATCGCCCTCTTTAAGATAGTCCGTAATGCTCTCATCGCGACGATTTGTGATTTTAGAAATGTGCAACAATCCATCATAATTATGAGGCAACTCCACAAACACACCAAATTCCACGATTTTCTTCACTCTTCCCTCATACACATCGCCGACTTTATAGAGTTCTGTGAGATTTGGCTTGTCCTTTGCACTTGCGATTGTGATGATATATTCCTTTGCGGCATTGACTTTTTCTCTATTTCCTCCGCTCACTTTCACTTCTCCGCTGTCACGATTGAGATCGATGGCGACTTCAAATTTCTCAATAATCTCTTTAATCGTTTTCCCCGCTTGTCCAATAACCTCAACAATTTTGCTCGGTGCAATCGCAAAAATCTGTGAGCTTGGAAGAGACTGTGTGTTCAGAACAATCTTGCTTCGTGCCTCTTCCATCAATCCCAAAATCTGCAGACGCGCTTCTTTGGCTTGAAAAAGGGCAGCTTTAAGAATCTCTGTACTCAATCCGCCAAGCTTAATGTCCATTTGTAGCGCCGTGATTCCCCTATGACTCCCTGCCACCTTAAAATCCATATCACCATCGTGATCCTCTAAGCCCATAATGTCTGTAAGAATCGCATACTGCTCACCCTCACACACAAGCCCCATAGCAACACCCGCGATAAGAGAGGTACAATCCACATCCGCAGCAGCCAAAGCAAGAGAGCCACCACACACAGTTGCCATTGAGCTTGATCCATTTGACTCTAAGATTTCAGAGACTAAGCGAATTGTTTGAGCACTGCTGTTAATCAAACTGCTCTCTAAAGCGCGTTTTGCGAGATTCCCATGTCCAAGCTCTCTGCGCCCCGTCGCACTAATCGGACATGCCTCACCGACACTAAAGGGCGGGAAGTTGTAATGCACCATAAAACGTTCCTTAGAAGTGCTTTTATCGGTGAGAAGCTCATAACTTTGTGCATCCATTTCCCCACCAAGCGTGCAAACAACGAGGGCTTGTGTCTGCCCACGTGTAAATAGTGCGCTAGAATGTGCCATGGGCAAAATGTTTGTTTCGATCTGAATCTTGCGTACTTCTTTTAACCCTCTCCCATCAGCACGTTTTCCCTCATCTAAAATCATTTTGCGTATGATTGTACGCTTGAGAGATTCTAAACTCTCATTAACACGTTCTTCTAGGGATTCTGTATCATGCGGATTCTTTTGCAACCAATCTTGTGCAATTTTGTCTGCGAAGCATTTCAAAAGGCTGTGGCGCTCCGTCTTAGACAAAGATGTGATAATATCACGTAACTCCTGCACATGATTTTCTTTGATAAATTGCTCTATTTTTGGGCAAAAAAAGCTCTTGCGCTCCTTAGAGAGCTTCAAAGATTCCTTAATAAAGGGCGCAAAGGATTCTTTGAGAGCCTTGCTTCTTTGCGCGATGTGCGACTTTGCAAGTTCTAATGCCTCTATGAGTTCATTTTCTGTGAGTTCATTTGCACTCAAAGGCTTGTTCTCGCCTATGAGATTTGCTAAATGCAAAGCATTGCCCTTGGATTCCGCATCTCCAAAGGTGCGCATCTCAATCATCAACAGATCCTCATCCACACCACTCACAAACAAATCCAAACTGCTCTGTTCCATCTCTTTGCGCGTGGGATTGATTATCAAGTCCCCCTTGATTCTTCCTATGCGCACACCATTGACGAGTGAAGAGAGCGGGATCTCTGAAGTGTAAAGAGCGGCACTTGCGGCATTGAGGGCGAGGACTTGCAAATCCGCATTTTCATCGGCACTTAAGACCAGAATCGTAATCTGTGTAGGATAGCAATAATCTTTCGGAAATAGGGGACGCAAACTCCTATCAACAATACGTGCTGTGAGTGTCTCAAAATCTCCCGGCTTCGCCTCCCTTTTGACATAACCGCCCGGAAATTTTCCTGCTGCATAGGATTTTTCTATGTATTGCACCGTGAGGGGCAAGAAATTTTCCTCCACGATAGAATCGCTATCAACACAGATTGTCGCAAGAAGCACATTGTTGCCACTCTGATAATACACACTGCCATTAGCTTGTTTTGCAACCTTATCAAAAGTATAGCACTCCTGCTTGTCCGAAAATGACACATTAACTTCACCCATTTACTCTCCTTGTATCTTGTTGAAAATCTCTTCAACCGCTGATGGCTCAATTTGCGGATAATCCTTGTAATAATAGGCAATATCAACAAAGCTTTTAGAACGATAGAGACAAAAGATTCCATCCGTTGCCTCTTCCATTATCTCTGCGACATCATAGGGGGCGACAGGACAGGCAAAATATATTGTCTTAGCCTGCAATGTGATGATAGATTTAATGCAAGCAAAGGCTGTCAGACCGCTATCAATTCCATCATCTACAATCAAAACGCGCTTCCCTTTAAGGGAAACAATCGGATTCCCCTTGCGATACTGATAAATCAAGGGCAGAATCCTATCATCATATTGCCTCTGCACTTCTCCATAGATATAATCCAAACTCACCCCAAAAGAGCGCACCAAATGCTCATTAATCATTACATCATGTGTCTCTGTTGCCATGGCAATTTCACACTCTGGATTATTGGGTGCAAGAATCGGCGCGGTAAAAAGAAATGCAAGGGGAGCCTTAATGGATTGCGCTAAATGATAGGCAAAGGAAATTCCTTGAAAAGAGATTCCAATCACAATGCAATCTTGCTTTTCAAAAAAGCTTGGAGGCATGTTATTTAGCAACTTCTGCAACGCATCATCGCGATTTTCAAAAAGAATCTTACGTCGCGCAGAATGCATAGCATTTCCGACAAAATTCATAGAAAGAAGTGTTTTATTTACAGGATTTGGCATCAGTTCCCCACTTTCACATCGCTACTTAAGAGCGGAATAAATTTGATTGTAAAAAGCACATATTTATCATCTCGCGCCTCCGCACCGCGCCTTGTGAGCATAGGATAGATTTCACTCACATATTTCAATCCAAAGGAAAAGCAGCGAATGGTCGTTTCAAAACCGATTTGCCAAGTTTTGAAATAATTTTCTTTATAATCATAACCCACACTTGCAAAAAGATCTAAATTTGGAAATTCCTTTTCCACTCCTGCCATAAGATAATCTGCCTCCCCAAAACGTCCCTTGCTTAAATCTTCTTGCGCAAAGGAATTGCGAAAGAAATGTCCAAAATGCGCCTTCAAATACTCCCCATCATAGTTAATCTGATGTGTCGCTTCTGTGATTCTATTATAAGTGTGTGAGTAAAAAATATCACTCAACAAACTCCATTCGTAATTATAGAAAAATTGCATTTCATTTTGCAATTCACCCACTTTATGATCGTTTTCGGGATAGAAATATTGTCGCATACGTTGTGAAAACACGAGTGTATTGTTGAGGTCATAGAAGTATTGTGAAGCATCAAGTCTCACCTCTTGTCTGTCGCCCGGGAGTGTGATAAAATCTACAAAACTTCCACTTTTATCTTGGAATCCGGGCAAAATATAGGCTGCCCCAAAACTCAAAGTATGCCCAAAATATTCATATTTTCGTGCTAAGTCTGTATTAACATCAAACTGATAATGTTGCGTGAGATAGCGACCCCTTTTGAGATTCAGGTCATTGCCGATGTTATAATAATCAATCTGTGTCCCATAAAACATAGGAGAGAATGAAAAATTCAAGTATTCTGCGAAGAGTGATTGTGTGTAAAAGAGTGGTAATTGCACTTCTTGCTGTGTTGCTCTAAAGCCGACCGGACGCGTGAAATGCTTCACTTGATAATCAAAGCTATAATAGAGCGGATTGATAAAAAGGCTGTCAATTTGGCGGTGATACTGCACTTGAGGAAGCGTTTGAAGTGTCCTAGAATTGCTCACTTGCTCTAAGTCAGAATAATAGCGCCCATAGATTCCAAGATAATCTGCATCGCTCTTTAGAAAATAATTCAATCTTGAAGTGAGGAGATTCCCTTGTAAATCAGCTCTCTCTCTTGCTTTATCTTCTGTCAAGCGAAAATAATCAATATCAGAAATCTGTGAAATATCCGCATAGAGACCATCTTCTGAAAAATAATTTTGTGTGCTTGTCAGTAGATTTTTGCGCTCATATTCTAGCTGCACTCCATAATGCGCTTGATTTTCTAGATCAAAATCCTCTTGATAGCTCTTAGAATCCGAAAAATAACCAAAATGCACCCAGAGCATTTGATCTTTGTCATCCATCATTCTAAATTCACTATAAACTCCCCCGCCACGTTTTGAACGCATTTGTGGAGAAATGGTCAAATCCCACCAATCTTGTGGAGCAAAATAAATCGGTTGAGAATATAAGAATCCATCATCGCTAGAATTTCCAATCACGGGATACAACAGCCCACTCTTGCGCTTATACCCAGCCGAGAAGGAAAGATAGGGGAAATACAACACAGGCACTTCATAAATACACAAACGTGGATTCCACAATGTCAGCCACTCATTACTAACATCATACTTGCTTTTCCCAGCCTTTAACTGCCAAATCGGATTATTCACATGGCAAGTTGAAACCGTCGTGCCTTGCGCCCTATAGACATCTTTGTCATATTCGGCACTCTTTGCACTCACCCACAAGCCACTCGTGGAATCCTGCAAATAAAAAGGCTCTAAGAAAGAATAATCTTCTCTAAGCTTAATTTTCACCTCTTGAGCTTTCAAATAGAGCGCATTGCCCTTATAGGCATTGACGTTGCCCTTGAGTGTAATTTCACCCGTATTTGTATCATAAGTCGCTTCATTGGCACTGACATAATAGTTAAGATTAATGACAGTTGCATGTCCTTTCCCGATGATTTGAGCCTGATTGTACTCCATATCATCGGCTAAGAATTCAAAGATCGCCTCTTGTTTTGCGTTAAATTGCTTGATAGAGGGTCGCGCACTCATTTGAAGCGGAGAGAGCGCAAAGGCCACAGCAACACTCAACGCGATTCCTGCTTTTTTAGCAAGAGGGATTCTATTGTTGCGCATGATTTGTCTCTAGATTCACCACGATTGTTTTTGCCACTTCGTCATGGATTCCAAGTCGCATAGAATTTGCTAGGATATAAAAAAAGGGCAAATACATCAAAAACTCGCTCAACACCCTCACTAAAGAACGTAAAAGCGAACGCCACAAACTCGGATTATCCAGCAATTCAATCTCAATGACGCGAATCTTACAGCAAATTTTTCCAATGGTTGCACCATAATAATGCACAAAAAGCCAATGATATAAAATCCGCACCGCATACAGCACAAACCACGAACTCGCCATAGCATTCAAGGCTGCTTCCACATCACCTGAAGTGTCCAATCTATCCCAATACATTCCGATAATCACCATACTCATAAGCAAATCATCAATGATGTGGGCAGCCATTCTCCTCCAAAGTGATGCGATTTCAATCCCCTCACGCGCTAGGGTCTCTTCTAACTTTTCTCTATCCACTATGATTCCAATGCTTGATGGGCAATATCCCTACGAAACTGCATTCCATTGAACTTCACCGATTCTACACAAGAGTAAGCGCACTCTGTTGCTTCTTTGACATTCTTCCCCTTTCCCACACACACAAGTACACGTCCTCCACTTGCGACCAAATCATCGCCCTCTTTGCTCACACCCGCGAAACTAATGTGTGCTTCTTGTTTTGTCTGTTGAGACAGAGTGATTTTTTCTTTTTTGGAATTTTTGTAAGGATAGTCCTTTGAAGCGACGACAACACCGACACAAACACCGGAATCTATGCGATAGCGCACTTCACTCAAACCCCCATTTGCACAAGCCAAAAAGCAATCCAATAAGCCCTCTTTGAAAAGTGGCATCAGCACTTCACATTCGGGATCGCCAAAGCGCACATTAAATTCTAGCAAATAGGGCTTACCCTTCACCACCATAATCCCGCAAAAGAGCGTTCCGCTAAAGGGATTCCCATCCCTTGCCATTCCATCAAGTGTTGGAGTGATGATGCAAGACTTAATTTCTTCTATAATCTCCTCTGTTGCAAGGGGCGTTGGCGCATAGGCCCCCATTCCCCCCGTGTTAGGCCCCTTGTCTCCCTCAAGCAAACGCTTATGATCTTGCGCTGCTGGCAATACAATAAAGTCTTTCCCATCACACATGGCAAAGACAGACAACTCAAAGCCCTCTAAAAATTCTTCAACAACTATCGTCTTCCCCGCATCTCCGAAACTTTTCCCATCCAACATTTCCTTTGCAACATTCTTTGCTTCCTCATAAGTCTGCGCTATAATCACACCCTTGCCCGCACATAATCCATCAGCTTTAATCACAATGGGCAAATTCAAACTCTCAATAAATGTACAAGCCTCATTATAATCTTGTGTCTGCAAGAATCCCGCTGTGGGTATGTCGTATCTCTTTGTAAATTCTTTCATATAGGCCTTAGAACCCTCTAATCTCGCAGCCTTTGCACTTGGACCAAAGACAGGGATTCCATTCTTGCGCAAAACATCAGCCAATCCATCCACGAGTGGGGCTTCAGGACCGATAATCACAAGCCCTATGTGCTGTGAAATTGCAAAATCTATCAATTCTTTTTGTGTTTTGAAATCTAAATTCTTCCCGAGTTTATGTGTCGCACCATTTCCCGGATAAAAGTAGATTCCATCAATTCTGCATTCTTTCTGCAATGCAAGTCCTATAGAATATTCTCTCCCTCCACTTCCTACAATAACAATCTCCATTCTATAACCTTTATATTCTACACGTTAAAAATTTTATCATTCATACAACCCGAGTGGGCGTTACTTTTTTGCAAGCCCTTAATAGGCAACGATTCCGGTTACAAGAGATTCATTAGGCGGCAGATTCTCATCTCAACTTAAGAGATTCAAGCGAAAACACCATCACACAGAATCTAAGCTATACAACCAGCAATACTTTAATATGTTGGACTCAAAATTAAAGAAATGCGCTCCACTTAGGCAAGTGTTATTATAAACCATCCTAGCTAAAGTAGCTTTTAACTTTAAAGTAAAAATCAACAAATTTTGGGCAAAATTGCGAGTTTTAAACCTATCTATCAAGGATTTTTATGCGCAAGACACTTTTTACTCTTATGATTGCAATTTTTCTAAGCAATAACGTGAATGCAAACGAATGCGTTTGCTTTGAACTTAAGGGAGAGTTTGGAGAAGAAATTAGGGCGATCTTACAAAAATATTCCAAAAATCTGGGCTCAAAAGACATTAAGGTTGTCCGCGAAGATGCGGATTTAACCGCACAAGAACGTAGCTTCTTAGGGAGTCTATTAGGAAGCGGGGATGTCGCTCCTAGCGCAAGGGAAGCAAACTTAGAAAATGGAGGAAAACTCTATGGTCGCGATTGCGCAAGTTGCCATGGAGAAAAGGGCGAAGTCTCTGTTGCCAACAAAAAGCCCATCAATACTTGGAGCGCAAAGGACATTGTTGATGAGCTCAAAAGCTACCAAAATCAAACTTTTGAGGGGCAATCCCGCTTTGTGAAAAATCAAATCGCACTACGTTACACAAAGCGCGATATGGATGATATCGGAAATTATGTTGAGAGTCTCAAATAGCTTATTGCTCCATGCTTAGTTGTGGGAAATTTAATCAAATAAGGCTAAGCGGGGAAAGCTTACATAATGAAGTGTAAAACCCACAAAAGAATAAAACATAAGGCAAAAACGCCTAGAGAGTGCGCAAATGCAAAAATAAAATGAGCAATCGCAAAAGAAATGTGAGCTATGTGAGCTAAGAGAAGCACCCTTTGTCTCTCAAAGAACTTTTCTAAAGAATCCCGCATTCAGAATTCTTTAGAAATCATTGAAGTTTGGATTCTTACTGCGCGTTTTGCTCTTTGACCTCAAACTCATTTTTGACTTTTTCTAGTGTCTTTGCACCAAAACCTTTCACGCGACCAAGCTCATCAACGGACTTAAAGGGCGTTTTTGAGCGGTAATCAATGATTGCCTGTGCTTTTGTCTCACCGACACCTTTGACAGACATTAATTCCTCCTTGCTTGCCGTGTTTAAATCCACAGCACCAAACAACCAAGAAACCATTAACAACGCAATAACAAGAATTTTCATGTTTAACCTTTCATTAAAGATTCCACATTGTAACAGATTTTAAAGAAATTCTCTTGTTAATTTAAAAAATCAGTGTGCAGTTATAAATAATGGAGTTACAGAAAGTTACAAACAAACGGGGAAAGTCCCATTTGTAACCAAAAGAAGCTACTTTCTAACTTCTTTGATTCTTGCGGATTTTCCGCTTCTTGAACGTAGATAGTAGAGCTTCGCGCGTCTGACACGTCCGATTTTTAGCACTTTGATACTCTCAATACTGTCTGAATAAATCGGAAAGATTCTCTCAACACCAACGCCATTTGCACCAATTTTTCTGATTGTGAAAGTTCTCCCTGTGCCAACACCGCGTAGAGAGATGCAAACTCCCTCAAAGTTTTGAATCCGTGTCTTATCCCCTTCAGAAATTTTGATTCCAATCCTTAATGTGTCTCCAGCCTTAAATTGTGGAATCTCTTTTCCCGCAATTTGCGCATCTTCAAAATGCTGAATATATTTATTTCTCATTTTTTGACCTTTGTTTGTAGCGCATATAGAGGTCTAGCCTATGGAATCGGGTTTTTGCCTCTGCTGCTTTTAATTTTAGAGTGCGGATTCTAGCATGATTTCCCTTTGAATACTCTGAAGGAATGGTTAAATTCTTAAAATTCAAAGGCTTAGTAAAATTTGGAGCCTCCAATAAAAACTCCTCATAACTCTCACCTGCCAAAGATTCCGCATTTCCAAGCACTCCCGAAATTTGTCGCGAGATAGAATCACACAGACACAGCGCCGCCAACTCTCCCCCCGTTAAGATAAAATCTCCGATACTAAAAATCTCATGTGCATACAATTCTATAAGCCTCTCATCAAAGCCCTCATAGCGACCACAGACAAATGCAATGTGCTTCTTTTGACTTAAACGTTGCGCATCATCTTGCCGAAAGGACTGCGCACAGGGGCTAAGGAAAATAAAATGTGCATAAGGATCGCGCTGTTTAATGGATTCTATCGCCCCACTCAAAGCAAAAGGTTCTAGAAGCAATCCCGCCCCACCACCGATTTGATAATCATCAACCTTTGCATATTTGTTCGCACTAAACTCGCGAGGATTCACACATTCTATGTCTATGAGATGATTTTTTATCGCGCGTTGCATAATGGAATCGCTAAAATAGGGCACAATCAGATCGGGAAATAGGGTCACAAAGGAAAAATGCATCAACTGTTTTCTAAAATCTCTTTACAAAAGCGCGTGTGTATCGCCTTAGGATTCCTTGTAGATTCCACCTCTAAAATGTAACGTTCTATATAGGGAATTAAAAAGCTCTTGGGGAGATTCTGCTCTGTGAGATTGCTAGAAGTTTCAATCATTAAATAATCGTTTCCACAGAATCTGTCAATGGCAAAAACCCTGCCAAGAATCTCACTATTCTCTATCACTTCACTCCCAATAATATCAAACCAAAAAAACTCGCCCTCTTTGAGTTCGCACTGCTCTTTTGTCGCCTCTTGTGTCGTGTAGAGCGTGAGATTTGTGATTTGTTGCACCTCTTCTCTTGAATGAATTTGCGCGAATTTTGCGATGGATTTAATCGGGCAGTAGCTCAAAAGTGTCAAGTCTCCAAACTTAGAAAAATAAGTATTTCCACTCTTTATGGATTCTGGGAAATCGCTTAAGATGTGCAAAACCACCTCCCCCTTCACACCATAGGCGCGACCAACCTGCGCAACAGCGACCAAATCTTGTGGTTTATGAACTTCCTTTTTGCGTTGCAACATCTAGCTTAGTGGCTTCACAATAATGCGATAAGAACTACCGTCTTTTGCTTTAATGCCCGAAATGAATGTCTTAATTGCGCCAATCATTTTGCCATCTTTGCCAATCAGACGTCCTGCATCTTGCGCTGAAGAGAGAATCTCTATCTCATAGAAATTTGTATCAACTTCACGTTTTATGACACGAATCTTATCGGGCTCTGCGACAATTTTTTTTGTGTAAGATTCTATAAATTGCTCAACCATTTCACTTGCTTTTTGTCAATGCCAAGACACGTTCACTCATTTTTGCCCCAACGCCCACCCAATATTTCAAACGTTCTGCATCAAACTTCACAACAGACGGCTCTGTGAGTGGATTGTAATAGCCAATAGACTCTATCCAGCCTCCATCGCGCTTTTTCCTACTGTCTGTCACCACGATTCTATAAAAGGGCTTTTTCTTGCGACCCATTTTTGTCAGACGAATAACAGTTGCCAAAACATACTCCTTAAATTTTAATCTATCAAACAGAATCAATCTGTATAAAATGAAATTTTACTCACTTTTACACCGATTTATGCTTAAATCTAAAATCAACGCACAATCATTGCCTCAATTGACCCATTCGCGCTTCTTTCATAAGACTCATAATATCCCCCATTCCGCCCTTGTTAGAAAACTTCTTCGCCATTTTGGCCGCATTTTCAAACTGTTTTAAAAAGCGATTCACATCACTGACATCAAGTCCAGAACCCATTGCAATGCGCTTTTTGCGACTTCCATTGAGCAAGTTAGGATTCTCCCTTTCCTTTGGTGTCATAGAAAAAACCATCGCACGAATCTGCTTGATTTCCTTTGAATTATCCAAATCCACATCTTTGAGCGCACTTGCCATGTTTCCAAGTCCGGGCAGCATTGAGAGGATGGATTGCATGGAGCCAATTTTTTTGAGATTGTCAAGTTGCGCGATGAAGTCATTAAAGGTGAATTGACCCTTTTTGATTTTGCGCGAAATGTCTTTGGCTTCTTTCTCACTTATGACTGCTGCGGTTTTTTCTGCGAGTGAATGAATATCTCCCGCACCCATTAAACGTCCCACGATGCGCTCAGGTATGAAAACCTCTAAATCAGCGACCTTCTCCCCCACACCAATAAAGCGCAATGGAATCCCAAGTTGATGGGCGATAGAAAGCGCGATCCCACCCTTGCTGTCTCCATCAAACTTACTTAAAATCACGCCACTCAAATCCATTTTAGAGTGAAACAATTCCGCACTTTTCACGCCATCTTGCCCACTCAAACTATCCACAACATAGAATATCTCATGCGGTTCAATCACGGATTTAATGTCTTGCAACTCTCGCATAAGCTCCTCATCAATAGCCAAGCGTCCTGCTGTATCCACAAGCAAGACATCATACAATCCTTCTAGAGCCTTTTTCTTAGCCTCTTTGGCAATTTCTACCGCACCCTTACCCTCTAAATAGAAAAAATCCACTTCCACTTGCGCTGCAAGCTGCCTTAACTGCTCCACTGCGGCCAATCTCTGCAAATCACATGCCACAAGCAGAATCTTTTTTTGCTTCCCTTTAAGATAGTTTGCCAACTTCGCCGTTGTCGTCGTTTTTCCACTTCCTTGCAATCCTGCCATTAAAACCACTGTGGGTGGCTTAGGGGCAAAGATGAATCCATAATTTCCCCGCGCAGTAAGAATCGCATTGAGAGATTCTCTAAGCGCGGACAGAAAGCTCTCTTTGCCAATTCCTGCTTGTTTTGTCTTCTTTTCTACTTCATTAAGAAGTTCTTTGAGAACCTTATAATGCACATCGGATTTTAATAATGCCTTTTTAAGCTCGTCTAATGCGCGCTTTAGAGACTTCTCGTCATCTTGAAAACGAATCTTATTTGCCACACTTTGGAAGCTCTCTGTGATAATGCCAAACAACTCTCAACCTTTTCTTTTAAATCCGTCGCATTCTATCGCTAAAATGCTTAAACTGCCATATTTCAAGCCCAAACTTCCAAATTTCTTCACTTTTTCTTCAAAAACCTCTTTAGAAAAAAAAAAAAAAA
>CANQAN010000015.1 GCA_947588965.1 uncultured Helicobacteraceae bacterium | reverse complement strand
CTTTTAGAATCGCCACAGATATGCCTTAAGATATTGTTGTTTTAGTGATTGCGCTGTATAATAAACAAAAGGGAAAAAATGAAATTTCACATAGTCTTGCACCAACCACGAATCCCACAAAATACGGGCAATATCGGCAGACTCTGCTTTGCAACCGATTCTGTCTTACATCTCATTCATCCGCTAGGATTCACATTATCCCAAAAAGAACTCAAACGCGCAGGGTTGGACTATTGGAAAGATCTAGAAGTCTATGAATGGCAAGATTTGGAAAGCTTCTGTCTCACTTGCAAAAGTGACAGACCCCATTTTTATTTCACAACAAAAGCACAGAATCTCTATTGGGATGCGCAATTGCAAGGGGGAGCATATTTGCATTTTGGCCGAGAGGATGCAGGGCTTAGCGTGGAGATTTTAGAAAGATATGCGCAATCGTGCTATAGGATTCCTATGTGTAATGATGCGCGAAGTTTAAATCTTGCCACTAGCGTTGGAATCGTGCTTTATGAAGGATTGCGTCAATGCCATTTGCTGTGAAGCGCAATTTATGGCACATTCATTTGAATCGCAAGTGTTTTTTGCTAGAATATTGCATTGTTTTTATCTCAAAGGAAGTCTATGCGTTTTTTATTTCTCGTGCTTTTAAGCGCAACTTTTCTCACCGCACAAACCTACAGCAGCAGTGCCTTTAGCGCAAATGGCGCAGTGAAATATCAGTCTCATTTCACACATTTTGATTATGTGAATCCCACCGCGCCAAAGGGTGGGCATATCAAGGAATATGCGTTGGGGAGTTATGACAGCTTTTATGACTTTTTGCTTAAAGGCGTGAGTGCAGAAAAACTCTCTCTGATTTATGACACTTTAATGGTGCGCTCCTTTGATGAGCCAAGCAGTCAATATGGATTGATTGCTAAAGAAGTGCAAAGAGCGCATGATAATAGCTTTGTGATTTTTCATTTGGATAAAAATGCGCACTTTAATGACGGTAGGGAAATCACTGCCTTTGATGTGGAGTTTAGTTTCAATACCATTGCTAAGGGCGAGAATCCTTCTATGGTGCGCTATTATCAGGATGTCAAAGAAGCTGTCGTAGTGGATAAATACACGATTCGCTTTAATTTCAATGACCCCAAAAATCGCGAATTAGCCCTTATTTTAGGAGATTTGCCGATTTTGCCAAAGCATTATTATGAAAAATTGGATTTAAAAAATCATCCGCTCACATTGCCACTTGGAAGTGGTCCCTATGAGATAGAGTCCTTTGAAGCGGGACGTAGTGTTACTTATAGTCGCGTGAAAAATTATTGGGCACAGAATCACAAAACGCGCGTGGGTTATTTTAACTTTGATAAAATCACCATTGATTATTATAAGGACGATTCTGTTGCTCTGCAGGCTTTTAAAGCCGGGAAATATGATTTCCGCGAAGAGAGGAGTGCGAAAAATTGGGCGTTGGGCTATGAGGGGAATGCTCTGAAAAACAAAGAGATTCAAAAGCAAGAATTTATGCATTCTCTGCCAAGCGGAATGCAGGGTTTTGTGTTTAATGTGCGTAAGGATTTGTTTAAGGACAGGCGCGTAAGGGAGGCTTTGGGATTTGCCTTTGACTTTGAGTGGAGCAATAAGAATCTGTTTTTCAATCAATATGTGCGTACAAGAAGCTTTTTTGATAATTCTGAATATGCGAGTGTTGGGATTCCACTTGGTGGGGAGTTGGCATTGCTTGAGCCCTACAGAAATGAGTTGCCAAAGGAGGTTTTCATAGACAAATTTTCTCTTCCTGTAAGCAAGGGAAATGGGGACAATAGAGAGAATCTCAAGCACGCACAAGAACTCTTAAAAGAAGCGGGATTTAACGTGAAAAATGGGAAATTACAAAAAGATGGGATTCCCTTTGTCTTTGAGCTTTTGTTAGTCAGTCCAGCTATGGAGCGCGTGGCGATTCCTTTTCAGAAAAATCTGCAGATTCTTGGAATCACAATGGAGATTCGGGTCGTGGATATCGCACAATATACGAATCGTTTGCGCAAGTTTGATTATGATATGATTGTGAGCGTGTTTCCACAAAGTCTCTCGCCCGGGAATGAACAGGCGTTTTTTTGGGGTTCTGCTGCGGCAAAGAGTGAGGGAAGCTATAATTATGCAGGGATAGAGAATCCTGTTGTGGATGCGCTCATTAGTAAGGTCATTCAAGCGGGGAATTATGAAGAGTTGCTACTTGCTACACGTGCCTTAGATCGCGTGTTGTTGTGGGAGCATTATGTGATTCCACATTTCCATACTAAGACTTTTCGCGTGGCTTTTTGGGACTTTTTAAAACATCCAAAAATTACGCCACTCTATGACATTGGCTTTGAGACTTGGTGGTTTGATGAGGGACGCTTTATAGAGCTTCAAAACAAGAATCCAAACCTAAGTCGCTAGGGGAAAAGTTGGGAAATTACATTCTAAAGAGGCTTTTGCTGATTATTCCGACATTGCTTGGGATTATGACGATTAATTTTTTCATTGTGCAAATGACGCCCGGGGGACCCGTTGAGCAAATGATTGCGCGTTTAGAGGGAATCGGAATGCAAGGTGAAGTGAATGGGGGGCGCATGTATAAAAATCAAGGCTTAGATGAGGAGATGATTTCAAAAATCAACGCACTCTATGGCTTTGATAAACCGCTGTTAGAGCGGTATTTTTTAATGCTTAAGAATTACTTAATCTTTGATTTTGGTGAGAGCTTTTATAAGAATCAAAGGGTGGTGGATCTCATTTTAGAAAAAATGCCCGTGTCTATTAGTCTTGGGCTTTGGAGTACCTTGTTGATTTATTGTGTCTCCATTCCGCTTGGAATCAAAAAGGCCATAAGAGAGGGAAGTGCCTTTGATCAAATCACTAGTACGATGATTGTGGTTGGGAATGCGATTCCGACTTTTTTGTTTGCGCTTGTCTTAATCATTTTCTTTGCGGGGGGGAATTATTGGAATCTTTTTCCTTTGCGCGGAATCGTAGGAGATGATTTTGCAAATTTGAGCCTCTGGGGGAAGATTAAAGATTATTTTTGGCACATCACTCTGCCTGTTCTGTCCCTTAGTGTTGGGGGGTTTGCGACTTTGACTTTGCTTTCAAAAAATTCCTTTTTAGAAGAGATTCATAAGCAATATGTGAAACTCGCCTTTGCAAAGGGCTTAAATGAGAATCAAGTCCTCTACCGCCACGTCTTTCGCAATGCTATGTTGCTTGTCATTTCTTCAATTCCTCAAGCCTTGCTTGGGATTTTATTGAGCGGTTCTTTGCTTGTGGAGATTATTTTTTCACTCGATGGAATTGGACTTTTGGGTTATGATGCGATTATTATGCGTGATTATCCTGTGATTTTTGGGACACTCTATATTTTTACACTGCTAGGACTTGTCGTAACACTTATAAGCGATCTGCTCTATACTTGTATCGATCCGCGCATTAATTTTCAAAAGGTGCATTAATGGAGAGGCTGTATAAAAGGAGATTTGCGGCTTTCAAGCAAAACAGACGCGCTTACTTGTCTCTGTGGATATTCGTGTGTCTGTTTGCTGTGTGCATGGGTGCAGAATTTATCGCAAACGATAAACCCCTCTTTGTCTATTACGAAAAGCAATTCTATTTCCCTATGTGGCGCGATTATCCCGAAACAACATTTGGTGGAGACTTTGAAAGTCGCGCCAATTATAGCGATCCCTATTTGCAAGAGAGGATTAATCAAAAGGGATTCTTGCTTATGCCCATCATTCCCTATGCGTATGATTCTGTGATTTACACACTTGATACTCCTGCGCCATCGCCGCCGAGCCTTAAGAATCTCTTAGGTACAGATGATTTGGGACGCGATGTGTTGGCAAGGCTCTTGTATGGGCTGAAAACTTCTATTTTATTTGGCTTGGTTTTGACCTCTTTTAGCGCATTGATTGGGCTTTTTGTGGGTGCGGTTTGTGGTTACTTTGGCGGAAAGGTGGATTTGTTTGGACAACGTTTAATTGAAATTTGGAGTGGTATGCCTATATTGTTTGTTTTGATTATCTTTGCAAGTTTGTTAAAGCCGACATTTTGGACGATTTTATTCGTCGTCTTGCTCTTTTCTTGGGTGTCTTTGGTCCCCTTTGTGAGGGCAGAGTTTCTCAAAGTGCGGAATCTTGATTATATTAAAGCCGCAAAAATGCTTGGTGTTGGGCATTGGCGCATTATTTTTCATCACATTTTGCCCAATGCGCTTGTTGCGACTTTAACCTACATTCCTTTTATTTTGTGCGGAAGCATCACGGCATTGGCATCTTTAGACTTTCTAGGCTTAGGTCTTCCCCCACCGAGCGCGTCGCTTGGGGAGATTCTTGCACAGGGCAAAAACAATCTCAACGCACCTTGGCTTGGTTTGAGTGGATTTTTCGCGTTGAGCCTCTTGCTATGTCTGCTTGTGTTTATCGGCGAGGGATTACGCGATGCTTATCGTGCAGAAGCTATCAGAGAGAGCAAGATATGAATATTTTAACAATACAATCTCTTAGCGTAGAAGTGGAGGACTTTAGCTTGGAGGAAATCAACTTTGAACTCAAAGCGGGAGAAGTGTTAGGAATCGTCGGAGAATCAGGGAGTGGAAAGACGTTGCTAAGTCATTTGATTATGAGGCTTGTGAGGGATTATAGACTTAAGAGTGGGAGGATAGAATTTTTAGGGCAAGATGTTTTGCATAAAAGTGAAGCAGAAATGCAAAAGATGCGCGGTAAGGAGATGGGCTATATCTTTCAAGAGCCTCTAAGTGCGCTCAATCCCCTCCAAAAGATTCATAAACAGCTCAAAGAAGCCATTTTAATCCACAATCCAACCATCAAAAAGGAATCTCTGCAAAAAAGAATCGCACAACTCTTAGAAGACGTGCAATTAAGACCACAGATTCTAGAATCTTATCCTAACGAGCTTAGCGGTGGGCAAAGACAGCGCGTGTGTATTGCGATCGCTCTTGCAAATGCACCAAAACTTCTGATTGCTGATGAGCCGACAACGGCATTAGATTCTGCCACACAAGAGCAGATCTTAACACTTCTCAAACACCTGCAAACAAGGCTCAATCTTAGCATTTTATTCATAAGCCACAATCTTGCTATCGTCTCTAAAATGTGCGCAAAAGTGCTTATCACGCATAAGGGCAGGATTGTAGAGAGGGGCAAGACACAAAAAATATTCAAAAATCCACAACATGCCTACACAAAAATGCTTCTCAAATCCCTAGAATTCAAATACAACAAGGAATCATATGCGCAAAAATTGCTCTTGGAGACAAGAAAATTAAGCGTACAATATCCGCTTCAAAAGAGTTTTTTTGGCAAAACCTTGCAGAGTTTTTTGGCTCTTAGCCCCCTTAGTTTGAAACTTCACAGGGGTGAGAGCTTAGGTGTCATTGGTGCATCTGGAAGCGGAAAGAGTAGCCTTGCAAACGCAATTTGTGGGCTTTTAGAGAGGGAGATTGTTGGGGGAGAGGTTTTGTTTCTAGGAGAGCGACTTTTAGATGCCCAAACGCACAAACTACGAGCTTTGCGCAAGGATTTACAAATGATATTTCAAGATCCCTTCAGTGCATTGAATCCAAAAATGAATCTCTTGCAAATTCTAGAAGAGGGACTTAAGGTGCATTTCACCATCCAAAAGCAAGAGATACGAAAAAGAGCGCAAAAAGCCCTAGAAGATGTGGGATTGGGAGTGGAATTTTTAATGCGCTATCCTAACGAGCTTAGCGGTGGGCAAAGACAGCGCGTGTGTATCGCAAGAAGCCTTATTTTGCGACCTCAAGTTTTAATTTTAGATGAGCCAACGAGTGCGCTAGATTGTGCGACACAAAAACAGATTCTGCAATTGCTCTTAAGATTAGCCAAACAATACAAATTAAGCTATCTGTGCATAAGCCACAATTTGAATGTGATCGCGACACTCTGTCAGAATGTTTTGGTACTCAAAGATGGAAAAATGCTAGAATATGGAGCGACAAAAAATGTGTTTTCTGCGCCTAAGAATCCCTATGTGCGGAATCTCTTAAAAGCAAGTGCATTGGAGTGATATGAGAAAAATTGTGTTTTGTATAATGATGTGTGGAGTCTTAAGTGTGCAGTCATTTGCCTTTTCTACGCCCCCTTTGAGTTTGCAGGTTTTGGTTAAGAGCATTTTTGCGCCAACACTCTTTAGTGTCTATAACAAAGAATATGGAATGCTCTATTGCCAACTCTATGGTGTCGCAGGTGTGAGCAAGAGCTTCAAAAGAGACGCTTGTGAAATTGATGCAAAGACGGTGAGGGCTATGCGACACTTCGCTATGCAATACATTCGCAATAAGATCTATTTAGAGGAGCAATATCGCTTAGGCTACAAAAATGGCTGGTGTTTTCTGCAGCGCGGAGGAAATTTGCTGAATGCAGAGATTGTGCGCGATGGCTATGCGGTTGTGCAGTCTTTTGATAGGACAGAAGAGGGAGTTTTGCAGGAATTAGAATTGTTAGAATCTATAGCAAGGGAAGAGAAGCGCGGATTGTGGCGGGAGTGGGAGAAAGAAATGCAATGCCTCAAAATTGCCCTGCGCGAGATCGCACAAGATTATTTTACCACACATGAGCAATAAGCTATTTTAGGACTTTATTGAGGCTTTCCATTTGCTCTTTGAGAAGTTCTTTTGTGGTGTTGGATTCCACGATTTTACCAAGTTCGTTAGCCTCTTTGGTGAGAATCTGCTTTTGCTCTTCTATAAAGTCCTTTGTCTTATTGCTTTCTAGAAAATCGTTGATGTTTTGCAAATGTGTTTGCAGAGTTTCTTTAAGCCCTGAATCCTCTAGGGCATTTTGCAGTGTGTTAGTAAGCTTTTCTTCAAATTTCCTTTGCTCACTTTGCTCACAACCGCTCAATCCAAAACCGATAAAAGCGAAGCTTAAAAACAAAAAGAGGGATTTTAGAAAGCTTTTCATATTCAACCTTTTAATGCGATTTTACGCTATAATCTTAGCAAAAATTTGCAAAAACTTGGATGATCGGCATGAAAAAGGACAAGATTTTTTTGGTCGCTGAACTCTCGGCCAATCACAATCAAAACAAGCAATTAGCCCTTGACACCATTAAAGCCGCTAAGGATTCTGGGGCTAATGCGGTGAAATTGCAAACCTATACGCCTGATTGCTTGACGCTTGATAGCGATTTGGAGGATT
The DNA here is from genome assembly GCA_947588965.1 of uncultured Helicobacteraceae bacterium. Lineage (GTDB taxonomy): Bacteria > Campylobacterota > Campylobacteria > Campylobacterales > Helicobacteraceae > Helicobacter_D. The sequence goes on along the minus strand of CANQAN010000015.1, from coordinate 24,480 downwards.
TTAAAATCAAGGGAACATTGTGGAATGGAAAGAAATTCTATGAACTCTACAAAGAGGCAATGACACCTTGGGAGTGGCATAAGGAGCTTTTTGAATATGCGCAAGAATTGGGACTTGTGTGCTTTTCTAGCCCCTTTAGTAAGGAGGGTGTGGATTTCTTAGAATCGCTTGGGAATCCTATTTATAAGATTGCTTCTTTTGAGATGGTGGATTTGGAGTTGATTGCATACATTGCGCAGCTCAATAAACCTATGGTGCTTTCAAAGGGAATCGCAACGCAAGAAGAGATTAAAGATGCTCTTTGCGCATGTGGGGCAAACCAAAACATCACGCTTCTGCAATGCACAAGTGCCTATCCTGCGACACTAGAGAGCGCAAATTTAAGCCTAATCCCAAAGCTTAGGCAAGATTTCAATGTCAAAGTGGGACTCTCTGATCATACGCTTGGAATCACGGCACCGATTGTTGCGGCATCTCTTGGAGCTACGATGATTGAGAAGCATTTTATTTTAGATCGTAGTTTAGGAGGCGTGGATAGCGCATTCAGTTTAGAGCCGAGCGAATTTGCACAAATGGCACAAGCTGTGAGAGAAGTGGAATCTCTACTTGGAACTCCAACCTATGAATTGAGCGCAGAGTCTAAAAAAGGAAGAGCATTTATGAGATCTCTGTATGTCGTGCAAGATGTTAAAAAAGGCTCTGTTTTAACGCGTGATTGTGTGCGTTCAATCCGCCCGGGCTATGGACTTGCGCCAAAAAGAATTACAGAAGTGTTAGGAAAAAAAGCAAAGCATGATTTAAAACGTGGGAATCCTCTTAGAGAGGGGGATTGGGAGTGATTGCCCTTAATGCCTTTGTGAGCTTCTTTTAGATTTTTGTGTGCTTTTGTTCGTTTGGGATTCAACCTCAATACATTCTACAATCTTTAAATTAAAGCCACTCAATGCGCTAAATTCTGGTGCATTCGCTTTGGAATTGACAAGAAGCTTGAAATCCCCAACACCAAGAGCCTTAAGAATCTGTGCGCCAATCCCTAAGCATTTGATATCTCTAGAATGTTGAGCGCGCAAAAACACCAAATACCCGCCCTGTTTCTTAAGCAGAGCAATGGATTCTAAAAGAATGTGCAAGAGGTTTTCACCCTCTAGCAATTCCAAATCACTACGGATAATATGGAATTTCACCAAAGGAATTTTGAATTTGGAAAACCCAAAGACGCTATGAACGCGATTGAGATGGTCTTTGAATTCTATCTTTGTCGCTGGTGTGTCTAAGAAATGGCATTTTCGCGTAGATAGAGTCTGAATCAATTTTTCAAACTGCAAACGATACTCAATCAAATCCGATACATAAAGTGTTTTGAGATTATGTTTTTGCGCAAATGTGCTTAGGAATTTATCTCCGCGTCCGGGCATTTGCCCATCCTCTCTCATAATCTCGCAAATCACACTCACAGGCTTCAAACCTGCTAATCTACAAATATCAACACTTGCCTCTGTATGTCCAGTCCTCTCTAAAACTCCTCCCTCTTTAGCAATCAAAGGAAAAATATGCCCGGGACGCACAAAGTCATCTGGATGCGCATTGGGCTTACACATAAGCTGAATTGTCAAATCTCTCTCATGTGCAGAGATTCCTGTTTTGGCTTCTTTGGCATCAATGGATATCGTAAAGGCGGTTTCATGATTGGAGTTATTATGGCTCACCATAGGCGGTAAATCCAGTGCAAGAGCAATTTCTTTGGTGATTGAAACACAAATCAATCCCCTTGCAAATTGCGCCATAAAATTGACCTTTTGGGGGGTGCTAAAGATTCCAGCATAGACTAAATCTCCCTCATTTTCCCTATCTTCATCGTCCATTATGATAATCATTTCACCATTTTTAATTGTCGTTAGTGCCTCTTCAACGCGCAAAATCGCTTCACTTTTCATATAAAACCTTAAGAATATTTTAGGAATAGATTATAACATACATTTCTAAGAAAGAATCTGAAAGCACCCCTAGTATCGCAAAAGTGCGCAAACTTAAGTTTGCGCAAAAATTTAGAAGTTATTTTGTGAGACTTTTAATGAAGCTGTCTGCAAGATAGAGTCCATCGCCACTTGAGCCAATGAGTTTGATTTTATCTACAATTCCCCTAAACAACGCTTCTTCTTCGTGTTGCTCACTCACATACCATTGTAAAAAATTAAATGTCGCATAGTCTTTGCTCTGCAATGTGAAATCAACAAGGGAATTTATGGATTGTGTGATTTTTTGCTCATGGGCATAGGTTTTTTCAAAGACATCAAGGAGTGATGTATAGTTTGGTTCGGGCTTCGCAATCTCCGAGATAACCACCTTTGAATCTGTTTCATTAAGATAGGTTACAAGCCTCTTAGCATGTCCGCTCTCCTCATCTGCATGTTGGAATAAAAACAATCCCGCGCCATCAAAGCTATTTTCATAGCACCAAGAACTCATGCTTAAATAAAGGTTTGCAGCATACATTTCCTTTGCAATTTGTTCATTAAGTAGCTTGACAACATTTTCTGCTACCATGGATTCTCCTTTGTTTGAAATTAGGAATGATAATTATAACGCTTAAATTCTAAGTCTATACTTAAGCTTTTTAGTGTAGAATACGCGTTTTAAGAATAAGGATTCTCTAATGAAACAGCAAGCACTTGCCCTAAAGTATCGCCCCATTGATTTTGATGAGTTAGTCGGACAGGAGGCGGTCAGTCGCACCCTCTCTTTAGCCCTTGATAGCAAACGTCTCTCTCATGCCTATTTGTTTTCTGGGTTGCGCGGGAGTGGGAAGACATCAAGTGCGCGAATCTTTGCAAGGGCGCTAGAATGTGATAAGGGTCCATGTTCTAAGCCCTGTGGAGAGTGCCCAAACTGCATTGCTGCCAATCCTCACAAGATGCATCATATTGACATCATAGAATTAGATGGAGCTTCTAATCGTGGAATTGAGGAGATTAGAGGGCTCATTGAACAAACAAAATATCATCCCAATATGGGACGTTTTAAGATTTTCATTATTGATGAAGTTCATATGCTTACAAGAGAGGCGCACAATGCGCTGCTTAAGACATTAGAAGAGCCGCCAGAGTATGTGAAATTCATTCTTGCCACAACAGATCCGCTCAAATTACCCGCGACGATTCTTAGTCGCACACAGCATTTTCGCTTCAAACAGATCTCAAACAAGAGCATTTTTGAACATTTAAAAAAGATTTTGCGGCTTGAAAACATCAGCTATCAAGATGATGCCTTACAACTTATTGTTCGCAGTGGAGCGGGTTCTCTTCGCGATACATTGACACTACTTGATCAGGCTATCATCTATTCAAACTGCAATCTCACGCGAGAAGTTTGCACAAACATGTTAGGGCTCATTAACACTCACAGCTTTGAGATTCTCTTTGAATCCATTTTTAAACAAGACAGAGAGGAGATATTCCGTATTTTAGAGGGGTTTTTTGAGTATGAGGCGGGAATGTTGTTTGATGAGATGGGTATATTCTTAAAAAACAAGCTCTTTAGCAGAGATGATTCGCGCTATAATCCCTTGATTGTAGAGCGATTTTTCAGAATCATTGCACAGGCAAAGGAACTGCTCTTTCTTGGAACAGAAAATGAATTCACCCTCACTCTTAGTGTTTTTAAAATGCTAGAATCCCTAAAGATTGAAACCATCGATCAAGCTATCAAACGCTTAGAAGAGGGCTTTTTTGAAAACATACAATCTGTTAAAAACCCAGAAAATACCTCTAAGAATAACACACAAGAATCCACATCTAAAGAACCTACAAAGTCTGTTCCAAAAGACAATTATGAAGAATATTTTGCCCTTTTACAACAAAAGATTTATGATCTTGATTATGATTTAGGAGAGATTTTTGCTCATAATGTAAAATTCATCTCTTATGAAGAGCCTTTCCTCACTTGGGAGACTTCCGCAAACGGAGCAGAACGTGAGCGTCTTATTGAGAGTTATGCGCAAATCAAAAATTGCGTTTTTGAGATTTTTGGATTCCAAACAGAGATTAAGACAATCAGTAAGCCTAAAACACAAGAATCGCAACCAGAATCCCCTAAAGAGCCTACAAAATCACAAGCCCAAGTAGAATCGCAAGAATCAAAAGAATCCCCAAATCCCATACAATCAAGCGCAGAATCTCAATTGCAAGAACCAACTTTGCCCCCTATGAATCCTCAAAATTCTCCCGAACAATCCCCCCAGAATACCGTGGAAGAGGAAGTGATACGTGCCCTTGAAACCCCTTTTTTAAAGGATTTGCAAGAATCTTTGGAGATTAAAAAAATTAACGTGCGCCCCCTCCAAACAAAAATGATGGATTCTTAAATGGAGTTCGTCTTGGCACAAAATGAACTTTCAATTCTCCTTAACGCGCTTGACATTCCCCATCATCGCGGAATCTACCTCCTTAGTGGAACACTCGCAAGTGGCAAAACGACACTCGTTAAAGAAATGGTTGCAACACTTGGAATCAATGCGCTTGTTGCCTCTCCCACATATTTAACCGCTCTTTGTTATGGAGAGAATGTCTATCATTATGATATCTATAAAAAAAACCTTCAAGAAGTCCTTTCTTTAGGGCTTTTAGAGGAATTTGAAAGGGATGGTTGGCATTTCATAGAATGGGGTGATGAAAAATTGGCTAAAATTCTAAGAGAGATTGGTTTGCCTTTTTGGCAGATTCTCATTACAATAACAAAAACAAAAAAGCGCAAATACACCATAGAGGAATATCAATGCACACCCTAGAAGCGCATTCTTTAAGCAAAACAATCAAAAAGACAAGAATCATTGATGCCATTTCACTTTGCGTTAAGAGTGGCGAAGTTGTGGGCTTACTTGGACCTAATGGCGCAGGGAAAACGACCACTTTTTATATCATTTGTGGGCTTTTAAAGGCGACAAGCGGAAACGTGATGTTTGATGGTACAGACATTACAACCTTAAGTCTGCATAAACGCGCTCAATTAGGTATCGGCTATCTCCCGCAAGAATCCAGCGTATTTAAAGACTTGAGTGTGGAGGAAAATTTGCGCATTGCAGCAGAGATTACTCTAAAGAATCAAAAAGAGCAAGATTTGCGTATAGAAGAGCTTTTAGAGGAATTCAATATTGAACCCATCCGCAGTCGCAAGGGCGTTAATCTAAGCGGTGGTGAAAGGAGGCGCGTGGAAATTGCACGCGCTTTGGTTAAGAAGCCTAAATTTATCTTGCTTGATGAACCTTTTGCAGGAGTTGATCCCATTGCTATTTTAGACATTCAAAATATCATTAAAAAGCTCCTCTCATTTCAAATTGGAGTCTTAATCACAGATCATAATGTGCGCGAAACGCTCAATGTCTGCCATCGCGCCTATGTGATAAACAAAGGCACACTCCTAGCAAGTGGAGATTCTAGCGCAATCTATAGCAACGAGCTTGTGCGCAAACATTACTTAGGGGAACATTTTCAAGTATGAAATTAAAAACTCAAGCCTCTGCAGCACTTAAGACTAAGCTTTCCTCAACGCTAAAGAGTTGGTTGCCCATCCTTCAGAGCGGAATGACAGAGCTTGAAACAACTCTCAATGAATTCAGCGCAGAAAATCCCTATTTTGACGTTCAAAGCGGAATTGCAGAGCATTTTAGTGCGCAAAATTCTGTCCTCAAAAAGCGACAAAGAGAAATGATGCGCGGAGCAAAAGGATCTAAAGTCGATCAAGACTTCTTAGAGCAAACTTGCATTCAAGAAGAAACACTAGAGAGTACTCTTATGTCCCAAATAGAGCCACCCTTGTTCCCCACGAAAAATTCACAAGAAATCGCACAAAAGATCATTGAAAATCTTAATGAAGAAGGCTATTTTGAGGGAGATTGTGAAGAGATTGCAAAGAGTTGTTCGCAATCCCTAAACACACAAATTCAAGCTTCAGAAGTTGAAAAGATTCGCAAACGTTTTGCCTATCTTGATCCACCGGGCATTGCCGCACTTGATGTGATAGAGTCTTTTATGTTTCAACTAGACAATTTGGACGTCCCAAGTGATGTCTATGCGCTAACGACAGAGATTCTACAAGATTTACAATCTCATGCCAAACATCAAAAGAATCCGCTTTATTCACAAGCTATGCGCATCATTCAGAGCTTCAAAAACCCCCCCGCTCTAGATTATTTTGAGCAAGAACCAGCGATTATCCCCGATATTTTAATTATAGAGGAACAAAACAACATTCAAGTCCAAATCAATGACAAATATTATCCCAGCATCACCATTAAAAAACCGAGCAAAGCAGAAAAAAACAATAAAGATGAATTTATAAAAACAAAGGCAAAGGAAGCGCGTGATCTCATTGACGCGCTTGAGATGCGCAAGGCAACTTTGTATAAAATCGGACTTATGATTGTAGAATATCAATATGGATTTTTCAAAGGCGGAGAAATCAAGCCTATGAAGCTCAAAGACCTAGCTGATGAAGTCGGACACGCATCAAGCACAATTTCACGAGCCATTTCAAACAAATATCTTGAATGCTCACGCGGAATCTTTCCGCTTAAGAGCTTCTTTGCAACAGCACTTGATGAAGACACTTCAAATTCTGCAATCAAAGACTTTGTCGCAGAATTAATCCGCAATGAAAACAAGCAAAAGCCTTTGAGTGATAATAAGATTCTCAAACTTGCCACAGAAAAATTCAAAATCACAATCGTGCGTCGCACTATTGCAAAATATCGCGCACAGCTTAATATCGCAAGCTCAAGTGAGCGTAAAAAGCTCTATAAAATCTCTGTGGCTTTATAATAAAACAGATTAAAATTTGCTACAATTGCGACATTTCTAAGGAGGTAGAAGATGAGAGCGAAGATTCTTTCTATTTTTGCCGTGAGTGCGTTGAGCGTTTCTTGCGCCTTTGCTGCGGATTATTCAAAGATAAGCAACGAGGGCTTAATTGATCTAGCAGGGAAAGTTACCCCTCAAGACTATCCCGATTACAAAATGGAAATTTACAAGCGCGTTTTAGACATGAAAGTCAAAGATGCACAAGTGTTTTATGATAATCTTTGCAATGCGCGTAAAAAAGCCTATGAATCCATGACTTTTAATCAAATGCGTGATTATCGCGATTCTGTGCGTTTAGAAATTGACAGGAGATTAGAGGATATGACCATTCAAGAGGGCTATGAGAGTGGTTTGCTTGAAGATCGTTTTGGGGCTTTGAGAGAGGGATGGTGTGATGATATGAATCGGGGTGCCGGAGCCAGAATCGGACCGCGCCACAGACCAAGACCGCCGCATTTGGACCGCAGACCTCCGCATTTGGATGCTTATCCACCCGAGCCCCCAAGACCCGAGCCACGTCCGTGATAGAAACTTAGACGTTGCGAAATTCAAGATAATCTGTCGGAATGAGGCATTCTTCTGCATTAATTATTTGCGTGTAGAATTTATGCTCATAGCCAATTCTAAAGAGTGTGTTGAGGGCTTGAAGTTGCTGAACATTTAAGCAGACGGAATCCTCGTTTGCATAGAGGTTGAGGTAGGTTTCTAGCTTTTTAGAATCCACGCGCACAAGATTCCTCTCTTGCAACATTTTAGAGAGCAAGGGCTTGTTATGCAGGGCAACTCTCACTGCATTTGTCAAAAGGGATTCCACACTAATGGCAGTCTGCAGGGGCAAAGAACGGCGCAAACACATTCCTCCAAGTGGCAGAGGCAAATCCTGCCGATTCAAATCACACCACAAATCCCAAATTTCACATTCCACCTCCAAGCTCTCATCGTATTGCAAAATGGATTCGTGGATTAAAACTCCCGCATCAACTGCACCACTCAACACAGAAGTTTCAATCTCTAAAAAATTCTTATAAAAAATCCTTGCTTCTGGATAAGCGATTCTAAAGAGCATCGCATTTGTCGTGTGCGCTCCGCTTAGGGCAACCTTGAAATTTTTTTTCAGAATCTTTCCTTTTTTTTTGATGAGTTTTGGACCATAGCCATTTCCAAAGCTTATTCCTGTGCGCAACAAACATTGCTCAAGTGCGATGAGAGGATACAGTGCAAAGGAAATCGCAGAGACATCAAAGATGCCTTTTAGTGCTTTTTGATTGAGCGTCTCAATATCTAGCGCATCATTTTCAAAGCGGATTTGAGTGCTTTGAATCCAGCCAAAAGAAATGGCATAATACATAAATATATCATCGGCATCGGGAGAATGTCCAACTTGTAGCGACCTCATCGTCTCTCCTTGTTTTTAAGAATGAATTTTATCTTGCATTTTGTAATCAAATCAACCCCTTATGTGTAATCTACATGTCAAGCCAATCTAAAAGAGCTTGAATGACAAAGCGCGGCTCTAATTTGCGCATACATTGATGATATTCTTTAGAATCTTTTCTCAATGGACAAGATCGCATAAGGCATGGCGCACAAGGCACAGGAATCCCCAATGTCTCAAGGGAAATTATCCTTGCATTTGTCGCACAAAAGGGTGCAGTCTCAAGTGCATTTGTAGGACCAAAAAGAGCGAGTGTCCTAACCCCAAGTGCGTTTGCAATATGCATAGGACCGCTGTCGTTTGTCAAAAGAAAATCAAGTTTTAAAAAATAAGAAATGAGCTCTTGAATGCTCGTCTTTCCACTAAGATTCAAAAGATTCTCGCTAGAAGTATTAACAAGCCTCGCAATTTCCTCGTTGATTTGATTTTCGCTTACAACACCAAAGAGTATAATTTTATAATTTTTTTGCAACAAAAACAAAATCACTTCCGCAAAATAAGAGCTTTCCCAACGTTTAGCCGCACCAAATGCCGCACCTGCATTGATTCCTGCGATTTTAGAATGTTTAAAAGAGTCCTTAAGATTGATTTGTAAAGACTTAGGCTTCAAATAGAGTTTTTGAGGAATGCTTACAATCTCCTTGCAACATCTTTGCACAACGGATTCTGCCAGACTGAAAAAGCGCAATGCCTCATGAATGTGTTTTGGCTTCTGTGGAGCATAATGCAAAAAAAAGGAGCGCATTTCTGTTTTGAATCCTACGCGCCAACGCGCACCATTAAAAAACAAAAAAAGCGCAGAAAGAAAGGTGTTTTGGAAAGTAATGGCAATTTCACAAGGCGGAATGGATTTTGCAAGAGAGTAGAGATTCCAAATCCTCAAGCGACTTTTCTTGCTTTGGTCTTCTATGATACTCACACGGGGATAATGGGCAAAAAGCGCAATGCTCGTCGCACTCCCAACAAGATAAAAATGCGCATTTTTGAAATTGACAAAGAGCAATTCAAGCGCATAAGTCGCCATCACCGCATCGCCTAGCCAATTTGGGATTCTGATTAAGATATTCATAAAAGACTGTGAATCTCTGCAGTGATTTGTGCGATGCTTCTTGTTGCATCAATGCAGTGATGTGCAGAGTTTTTGTAGGTTTGCAGACGCTCATTATAGAGTTTATGCGCGGAATCCTTTTGTGCAAAGAGGGGTCGTTTTGAGAGTTCTTCTGCATTCAAACGTGCCAAAATGGCTTCAAATTCTAAATGCAAGAAAAACACCTTTCCCATGGTCTTTACATCACAAAACATCGGCATACCTCCCCCTGTGGAGATAATGGCATTTTGTACATTTTGCGCGACAAAGCGACAAAAATCGCGCTCTAATTCCCTAAAATAAGATTCACCATAGTTTTGAAAAATATCACTAATACTTGAATTTTCACTAAAGGCGATACACACATCACTATCTAAAATCATCTTGCGACTTTTTTTGTGTAAAGCCCTAGCAATCGTGCTTTTTCCACTTCCCATAAAGCCAATTAAGACGCAATTAGTAGAGTTCAATTGTATATTGCCCAGCACTTGTGTCTTGTGTGAGATTGTATTTGTATTGCCCATCAAGACTTAAGGTTATGCGATAAAAATCCAGATGTGTGCCTAAATCAACTTGCGGAATTGTCGGAATTTTTGTTGCGATTGAATCCTTAAGAGGCTGCTTGTTAGGAGATTTGAAATCAAGGATTAAGCGCGATGGAGATGCAAGTGTGAAGGTGCGGAGCAGTTTGAAATCCGTGTGCAAGAGAATATCCTTTCTTTTGAGTTCAAAATGAAATTTATCCCCTAAAGAAAATTCTTGTTTATTAGGAATATCGGGAGCCTTTGGTTGCACTTCTTGATGAAGAACCAAAGGGAAATGCCAATCAATATCGCCATCTAACTCCTGTTCCATAGCCGTGATAGAGCCATTGAGATTTTGATATTCTAGTGTGATCTTTTTAATCTTTCTTGCAGTGGATGGCAGAATCAATTCTGTCTTTGTGAAGAGATTTAATTGTGGTGCATTCGTGATTTGACCGCTGTCTTTTGGTGTGATAATGGGCGTGAAAGGATCGCGCTCTTTTCTTGTTGCATTATTTTCTTCTGTGGGAATCAACGCAGGATTTGTCGCATTTGATTCATTAGAAATGGGCAATTCTACACTCTTTGATGCTTCTGTAGAACCTTGCGCTACGGATTCTTTTGTGCTTTCTTGCTTTATGCTGTTAATTGCAGATTCTTGTGGGGATTCTTGCGTGACATTTTGGGGTTTTGGGGGATTTGATTGTTCTTTTGTCGGCTCAATATTGAGTGCTGGAATCTCCGGCAAGGCTTCATTTTCCTTAGCAACAAGAATCTGCAACAAACAAACAAGGACAAAAATCATATGAGTTGCTTTCATTTTGGCTCCAATCCTTTTAATTCAAAAAGTTCTTTTTGTAAGATAGCATTTTCATTCATCAGCCGTTCAACCTCCTTACGCATCTGTAATTTTTGATGATTGATTTTGAGTAACACACTCAATGAATTATCACCAAACAGTAAATTCCCCGCATAGACGCCCATGATGCAAACAAGCAAAATAAAGCTCAAAAGCGGAAGCAACTTATAAAAGCCTCCTTTTTTTAATTCTAACCCCATAAACTAAACAACTTCTTTCCTAAGTAAATCGGTTTGTCAAGTTCGTTTTCAATGCTTAAGAGGCGATTGTATTTTGCCATTCTCTCGCTTCTTGCCGTAGAGCCTGTCTTGATCTCACCTGTGTTTAGAGCCACTGCAAAGTCCGCAATAAAGGCATCTTCACTCTCACCACTTCTGTGGCTCATAATGCAAGCATAGCGATTCCTTTGTGCAAGGCGCACCGTTTCCATCGTTTGACTGACTGTCCCGATTTGATTAGGCTTAATCAAAATGGCATTTGCAATATTCTTGTCAATCCCACGTTCTAAAATCTGTGCATTTGTAACAAACAAATCATCGCCGACAAGCTGTACCTTAGTGCCTAATTTTTGCGTTAATTTTTCCCAACCCTGCCAATCATCCTCGCTCAATCCGTCCTCAATGGACACAATAGGGTATTTTGCAATGAGTTTTTCATAATATTCAATCAACTCTTCAGAATGCAATTTTTTATTTTCACCACTCAAGCAGTAAATACCTTCATCATTGACAAACTCACTGCTTGCAACATCTAAGGCAATGGCAATATGCTCCCCCTCCTTATAACCCGCTTTCTTGACTGCTTCTAAGATGATTTGGATGGGCTCTTCATTTGTCTTTAGATTCGGGGCAAATCCCCCCTCATCGCCTATGCTTGTAATATGCTTTGAATCTTTGAGAATCTTTTTTAAGTGCTGATAGATTTCAGCACTCGCGCACAAACCCTCTCTAAAGCTCTCAAATCCCACAGGCATAATCATGTATTCTTGAAAATCCACAGTATTGTCCGCATGACTACCCCCATTAATGATATTAAGCATAGGCACGGGCAGAGTGAGTGCGTTTGCACCACCCAAATAACGATACAAAGGGATATTAAGACTCTTTGCGGCAACCCTTGCTATTGCCATTGAAACGCCAAGTGTTGCGTTGGCGCCAAGATTTGAGAAATTTTCTGTCCCATCAAGAGTTATGAGTAAATGATCCAACGCGCCTTGATCATAGGGGCTCAACCCAACAATCTCATCAGAAATCACCGTTTGAATATTTTCACAAGCCTTCAAAACTCCTTTGCCTAAGAATCTCTCTCCCCCATCGCGCAATTCTAAAGCCTCTCTTTTCCCCGTACTTGCGCCACTTGGAACAATTGCGCTTGCAACACTCCCATCACTTAGGGCAACTGTAGCTTTTACTGTGGGATTCCCACGACTATCTAAAACCTCCTGCGCATCAATCGTATCAATATAAACCATACAAGTCCTTTATTCTTCTACATCATCGCCTGATAAATCATCTGTAATGGAAATTGAAGATTTGATTTTTTCTTCAATTTCTTGTGCGATTGCGGGATTCTCTTTCAAGAAAATTTTGGCATTTTCCTTTCCTTGTCCGAGTTTCTTGTCTCCATAGCTCAACCATGCCCCGCTTTTATCCACGATATCCAACTTCACTCCATAGTCAATCAATTCTCCCTCTTTGCTGATTCCCTCACCAAACATAATGTCAAATTCCGCTCCTCTAAAGGGAGGCGCGACTTTGTTTTTCACAACCTTTGCCTTGACGCGATTCCCGATATTTTGCTCACCTTGTTTGAGGCTTGCGATTCTGCGCACATCAATGCGCACACTTGCATAGAATTTGAGCGCATTCCCGCCCGTTGTTGTCTCGGGACTTCCATAGCCCATAACGCCGATTTTCATGCGGATCTGGTTGATAAAAATCACCGTCGTGTTCATTTTATGAATCACGCCTGTAACTTTGCGCAAGGCTTGACTCATTAAGCGCGCTTGCAATCCAACATGCTGATCGCCCATATCCCCATCAATCTCGCTCTTTGGTGTCAGTGCGGCAACGGAATCAATGACGATTAAATCCACACCTCCGCTTCTTGTCAAGGTCTCTAAAATCTCTAGGGCTTGTTCCCCAAAATCAGGTTGTGAGACAAGGAGATTTTCCACATCAACGCCCAATCTTTTTGCATAAGAAACATCAAGCGCGTGTTCTGCATCAATGAATGCACAAATCCCTCCTGCTTTTTGACATTCTGCCACGACTTGCAGGGCTAAGGTTGTTTTTCCAGAACTTTCGGGACCATAGATTTCAATGATTCTGCCCTTTGGAATCCCACCAATTCCTAATGCAATATCCAAGCCCAAAGAACCCGTGCTTATGGCATCGATCTTCTCAACAGGTTTGTCTCCAAGTCTGATGAGAGCACCTTTTCCAAAAACCTTATCAATCTGCTTAATTGCAAGCTCTATCGCCTTTTGTTTGTTTTCGTCTAAAGCCATTTTTTCTCCTAAAAATAAAAAGGACATTTTAACCAAATAACACTAAAATCTTTTTAAGATTCCAAATTTTTACTCCATTAAATAAAAGCTCAATCAAATTTTGGGTACAATAGCAATTTGGAGTTATTTTAGAATCTTTAAGGTGCAGGATGGAATCTATTATTGAGAGAGCATTTATTCAAGTTCTTCAAGATACGCTCAACCAAACGCCAACGCGCGTGAGTGATAAGCTCATTGAGGGCTATTTGTCTAATATTGACATTGTTTTTAATGAGGGTTTGCAAAATACCGTCACTTTTGTAAGTTCTAAAGAGTTTCTTAAGTCTTTAGGCTTTGGTTTGTTTGGTGAAAATGTCACAGATGATTTGGAATTACGTGATTTATCACAGGAGTTAGCCAATCTCACAATGGGATTAGCAAAGGTTTTGGCCATTAAAGAGAACAAAAGATTCAACATTAAAACCCCTAATGTGTATGGATATGGTGAATTTCAAGATGCACGATGCCACTATTTGAGCTTTGCACTCAATGGCGCACAATGCTCACTCTTTATGTCGCTTTAAAAGGAAAAATATGCCAGCAGATGAATTTACACTCGCTAAGATACAAGCCCCCAAACCAGAAGACTTGGCACGTTATTTAGAAGGGATTATGAATAATTATGGGGGGCTTTTGGACATGGAGGTCGTTTTTCGCTCTGAATTGGGTGCTGCAAAGATCCCCTTGCTTGATATTTTACGTTTTGAAAAGGGCTCCATTATCGATCTCCAAAAACCCGCAGGCGAGAGTGTGGAGATATTTATCAATGGGCGCATTATCGGGAAAGGTGAGGTTATGGTGTATGAAAAGAATCTTGCCATTCGTGTGAATGAAATCCTAGATTCCAATGCGATCATTTATTATCTCACACGTGAGAGTGTCAGCACGGTATGAGAGCGTTTGTTTATTTTTGTTTGCTCTGCGTCTGTGTGCTGTGTGCGCATGGGGATTCCAATTCCTCCGCGCTTCCGCTTCTGCAAAAGGAATGGCAACAAACACAGCAAGAACCCAAAGACATGTTTCCTTTTGAAACAGGAAAGTCCCCGTTAGAAAATATCAGTTTTTTGCAATATTTTGGGGTGATTTTAATTCTTGTCGGATTGCTCGTGCTATTGTGGATCATTAAAAATCGTCTCAATCATCCACATCTAAGAAAGCCCAGCAATCCTTTGTCCAAATTTTTCACCAAAGAAACAGGCACAGAATGTGTGCAAATTGAATCCATAACCACACTAGGAATCAACAATCGCCTCATCATCTTTGAAGCCTACCAAAAACGTTATTTTGTCATTATCAACCAAAACCAAATCGCGCTCATTGATTCCTACCCGCTAAAAGATGGAGAATGCTTTAAGGACTTGTTAGAACAGGACAATGCGAAATCGTAGTGTTATTGCGCTTTTTATCTCTCTTTTTATCCATTTTGTCATTTTTGCGCTCCTTTTTTTGCGCTTCAGTACAGAAAACATCTACAAACCTATGCGCATGGGCAGTGAAAATGGAGAGCGCGTGAGCATCAAGCACTTCAGATTCCATCAAGGCTCACAGGGAGAAAACCCAAGTCAAAAACAAAAATCCACTCAAGCACAAATGCACTCTCAAGCACAACCACAGATTCAACCTCAAGCACAGAAATCTCAAGCACAAAAGGCGCAAGAACAGAAATCTCAAAAAACCACCAAAATAACCAAAGAGGGCAAAAAACATCAAGCAACGCAATCCACCAAACAAACACAGCCACAGAGACAAACAAGACGCACACAACAACGTCCTGCAATTCCACAGAGACAAGCATCTAAACCGCAAAGGCAGAGTTTAGAGAGTGCTTTGAGACAGCCAAGCTCACCCTCTATTTATGACTATGGAGAAGTGTCTCCAACGCAAGAAATACGGGAGCTTTATGGACAGGAGTTTGGCTCACTCAATCTCAATCAACAAAGATTCATTAAGAGTAATTTAGACAAAATCGGCAAAATCACACAAAGTTACTTAAGGTATCCAAGAATCGCTGGGAAAATAGGACAACAAGGAGACAATGTCGTGGAATTTTATCTGCACCCTAATGGCGATATTTCCCAACTGCGACTCCTCACCTCTAGTGGATACACCTTACTTGATGACAACAGCATACATACAATTAAGATTGCCTACAAGGATTATCCCTATCCCACAGAAAAGACAAAAATCCGCATACGCGTGATGTATAGAATCTATTAAAGGAATAAAATGCAAGATTTTTTAAAGGATTTAAATCAAAATCAACACAAAGCTGCCACAACTATCGATGGACCCCTTTTAATCCTCGCGGGTGCTGGAAGTGGAAAGACAAAAACCATAACAACGCGACTTGCTTATTTGATTGAATGCATTGGGATTCCACCAGAGAACACGCTCACACTCACCTTTACAAACAAGGCTGCAAATGAAATGCAACAACGCGCCCTTAGCATGATTTCTAATGCTCCACACCCCCCATTGCTTTGCACATTTCATAAGTTTGGGTTGCTGTTTTTGAAATTCTACATCACAGAATTAGGGCGTAAGGTCAATTTTATCCTTAATGACAGCGATGATACAAAGAGGATTCTTAAAGAAATCAACAAAGATATTGCCCCGCTGCCTCTCGTCATAAGCGAAATTTCGCGCTATAAAAATTCTCAAATCACGCCACAAGAGGCACTCAAATGGGCTATGGAAGAAAAATATGAGCATATCGCAAAAGTCTATGCGCAATATCAAGAATTTTTGTTTGCAAAAAATCTCGTAGATTTTGATGATTTGCTTCTATTGCCCATAGAGATTATGCAAAACAACCCCAAAATTGCAGAACATTTGAGCCAAAAATATCAATACATTATGGTTGATGAATATCAAGATACAAACTTTTTGCAAGTGACACTCCTCAAACTGCTTTGTTTAAAACACCAAAATCTTTGCGTTGTTGGAGATGATGATCAGAGTATTTATAGTTGGCGCGGTGCCATGATTTCAAACATCCTTAACTTCCAAAAAGACTTCAAAGGCGCAAAAACCATCAAACTAGAAGAAAATTACCGCTCCACAAGCACAATTTTAAATGCCGCAAACAAGCTTATTGCAAACAATAAAGAAAGATTGGGCAAAAAGCTCAAAAGCACACTAGGCGAGGGAAAAGACATTGCTCTCATTCATGCATCCAGCGCACAAGCAGAGGCACAGGGAATCGCAAGTCGCATTAAAGAGTTGCTTGATCGTGGCATCAGCGCGAAAAATATCGCCGTTTTGTTCCGCATCAACGCACTTTCACGTTCCTTAGAAGAAGAATTCAATCGCGCAGGGATTCCTTATGTCTTGGTGGGAACGATACGCTTTTATGAACGTAGTGAGATTAAGGATATATTGAGCTATTTTAGAGTTTTGGTGGATTTAAACGATGATTTTTCTCTGCTTAGAATCATCAACAAACCAAAGCGCGGAATCGGAAAAACCTCACTAGAGAGGCTTAATGAACTGACAAAGCATTATCAGACAAGCATTTTTGGGCTGTTTGCAGAAGAAAAAATGCATCCTCTCATTCAAGAAAAAATTGGCAAAAAACCCTTTGATGTGCTTTTAAAACTCTTTAACACACTCAAAGAATTGCAAGAAGCATTCAAAGAATCTCCGCTAGGATTCATAGAAAAATTTGAAGAATCCATAAGACTCTGTGAAGCTCTTGAAAAAAGTAAAGATGAGATTGACAGAGTGGGCAATATAGAGGAGTTTTATGAAGTCTATAGGGAGCGCATGAAGCGGAATCCCTTTTTGGGGCTTGAAGATTTCCTCAATGAACTTGCCCTAAGAAGCGATCAAGAAGATGTGGAAATGCGCCAAGAACAAAAGGGATTAGAGGGCGTTTCTTGTATGAGTGTGCATTCTAGCAAGGGCTTAGAGTTTGATTATGTATTTATTATGGGATTAGAAGAGGGATTCTTTCCTTTAAGTGGCGATGGTGTGGATAGAGAGGAAGAGAGACGTCTTGGCTATGTCGCCTTTACTCGTGCTAAAAAAGAGCTTTTTTTGAGCTATGTGGATCATCGGCGCTATCGTGGCGACATTAGAGAGGATCTAGCACCCTCAACATTCCTCAAAGAAAGTGGCGTCTTAAAGACAATCAGCAAACCCATCTCCAAAGTACCTTCAAAAAAGTCTCTCATTCCTACGCAAAATGATGCATTTAAGAAAGGGGATTGCGTGATACATAATATCCTAGGCGCAGGGAGAATTGTAGAGGTTACGCGAGATGGGGGTAAGACAAAGCTTAAAATTAATTTTGGCGGAATGGTTAAGAATATCTACGCAGACTATGTCCATAAAGTCTAGCACTTCTTAGCGACAATTAAAAATCACTTGCCCATGCACAGTTTTTTGTGGATTCTTGGTTGTTGGCAAACTCACATTTTCTAAATGTGCTCCATCGTTTGCACTCTTTAATGTCGCTGTATGCGCATAGAAAGGAGCATTACTCTCCTCTCCTAAATTGATTTCTTTGACATTGCACTTGCGATGTGAGAGGTTTGAATACTCCTTTGCCTTTTGTAATGCAAACTCTAAAAGCCTTGCGTTGAGTTGCTCTGTAAGAATTTCTAATGCTTGTTCATCAAGCACCTTTTCTATGCGCGAAACTCCCAAAGATAAGTATTTGTTTTTGCCAACTTCACTCTCTATTGTGCGCAAAATCCGCTGAAACTCACTATTTTGAATCTCGCTGAAGACGCACTCTAGGCTGTATTGACTCTCAAATCCCACTTGCATCCTCGCGCCATTTTTGTTTTCATAAAGGGGTTCTATGCTGAAGCTCCCTCCCTTGCAAATGCTGTTTTTACCCAAAAAGGCATTGATGGCGTTATAGGTTTTAATAATGTCGTTTTTGTCTGCGAGCGTTAGGGTTTTGAGATTCAACAAAGCCTCGCTTCCGCTCACTCTCACAAGACTTCGGTATTTTGTCGTTTCTGATTCTGCACTCACGCTCAAATCTTGCTTAATCGTCATCTCCGCATGGGCAAACATCACAAAGGCAAACAACAACAAAACCACTCTTTGCATCTCTTAAAGTCCCTTTCAAACAAAATCACCAAAGCCCACAAGGGATTCTAGGTAGAATCCCAAGCCTATAGCGCCTTTTTTGCGCTCTCAACAATCTTTGCAAACGCAGCAGAATCGTTCATTGCAAGATCGGCTAATATCTTTCTATCTAATGTGATTCCAGCCTTTTTAAGTCCAAACATAAATCTAGAATAACTGATAGCATTGATTCTGCAACCCGCATTAATGCGGACAATCCAAAGTTTTCTGAAATCTCTTTTTCTTTGTTTTCTGTCACGAAACGCATAGCACAGACTTCTCTCTAGCTGTTCCTTTGCCTTTCTGAAATGCTTATGGCGCGCACTATAGAATCCTCGCGCTAACTTTAAGATTTTTTTATGGCGCCTTCTGCGCACGATACCTGTTTTAACTCTTGCCATTTTAATCCTTTACCATTAAGGTGTGGTTTTCACCAAACTTGCCCTATGTGAATCTAGGGGAATGACATACTAAATGTATGAAACTTTCTCTTAAGACATGCAAAGCAACTTTTTGACTTGCTCTACATTTGCGTCATTGACATATTTTGGCGCGTTGAGATTGGCTATCTTTCTTGGACGCTTTTTGGTCAAAATATGACTTTTAAACGCTGAACCACGCTTGATAAGATTCTTTTTAACCTTGAATCTTTTCGCTGCGCCGCGATTTGTTTTCATCTTTGGCATCGCTTTTCTCCTTTCATAAGATTATTTTTTAGGCGTTGCGAGCATATTGACATAGCGCCCCTCCACCTTGTAATCACGTTCAATATTAGCGACATCCTCTAGCATGGATGCGACCTTATTGAGCACATCAAAACCCGCTTGAGGCTCACTCACTTCACGTCCGCGCAAAAACACGCGAAAGCGCACATGTTTATTCTCACTCAAAAACTCCTTTGCGTGCTTGACTTTATAGTTAATGTCATTGTCCGCTATCTTTACAGAAAGTTTAATCTCCTTAATCTCTATTTGTTTTTGCTTCTTTTTTGCTTCTTTTTGCTTCTTTTCTTGTTGATAGCGAAACTTGCCATAATCCATAACCTTACACACAGGTGGCTTTGCATCGGGCGCAATCAAAACAAGATCCAAGCCCTTGCTGTCTGCTATCCTCAATGCCTCTTGTGAGCTTATAAGCCCATATTGCTCTCCATCATCGCCTATACATCGTACCTGCGGAAAATCAATCTCCTCATTGAGGATCACATCGCTATTCTTACTCAAAAGCTAACCTCATTCATCTTCTCCTTACTCTGTGTGATAAATTCTTCAAAACTCACTAAAGACTGCTCCTTAGAGCGTCTGTCGCGCACCGCAACCGTTCTCTCCTCCACTTCACTCGCCCCCAAAACCGCTATCACAGGTACGCGCTGTTTCTCTGCATTGCGGATTCTTTTGTTGAGTGTTTCATTTTTTTCTTCTATCTCTGCATAGACACCATTTTTTAAAAGTTCATTGCGCAATTCTTTCGCATAAGCCACTTGTGCTTCACCAATTGGGATAATAATCACCTGCGTTGGTGCGACAAAAAAGGGAAACTCCCCACCAAAATGCTCTGTCAATATTGCAACAAAACGTTCAAAACTACCCAAAATCGCCCTATGAATCATCACGGGTTGCTGGGCAGAATTATTCTCATCAGTATAGGTGAGGGCGAAACGTTCAGGGAGATTCATATCAATCTGCACCGTTCCACACTGCCATTTGCGCCCAATTGCGTCTGTGATTTTAATGTCAATCTTAGGTCCATAAAACGCGCCACCCCCCTCATCAATCATATAGGGGATTCCACAGCGATCCAACGCATTTTTCAATGCCTCTGTCGCCTCTTCCCAAACTGCGTCGCTGCCGATAGATTTTTCAGGGCGCGTAGAGATTTCCATTTCATAGCTAAAATCAAAGGACCTCATAATCTTTTGTGTGAAATCAATGATGCTCTCCACCTCTTCTGCAATTTGGCTGGGACGACAAAAAATATGCGCATCATCTTGTGTGAATTCCCGCACTCTCAACAGTCCATGCAACACACCGCTCTTTTCGTGGCGATGCACAACCCCATATTCATAGAAGCGCAGAGGCAATTCGCGATAGCTGTGCAATGCATTTTGATAGACTTTAATGTGTCCAATGCAATTCATAGGCTTGATTCCATATTCCACTTCATCAATTGTCGTAAAATACATATTTTCACCATAGTTTGCATAATGTCCGCTTGTTTTCCACACCGCACTCTTTAATATCTCAGGACCGCGCACAGGCTCATAACCACGTTCTATTAAGGCTTTTGTAAGGAGATTTTCAAGATTCCTTCTCAATCGTGCTCCCTTTGGCAACCAAATGGGCAATCCCGCTCCTATTTCTTCATCAAAAGTGAAGAGTTCCATTTCCACACCAACTTTGCGATGATCTCTTTTTTTTGCCTCCTCAAGCTGTCGCAGATATTGATTGAGGCTTTCTTTGTCGGCAAACGCGATTCCATAGATTCTTGTGAGCATTTCTGCCTTTTCATCACCACCTAAATACGCCCCCGCAACCTTTGTAAGCTTAAAAGCATTGAGTAATTTTAACGTTGGCAAATGCGGACCTCTGCATAAATCCTCAAATTCTCCCTGCGCATAAATACTCAATCTCCCATCACCAAGTGGAATCTTGCTTATCACCGCTTGTTTTAAATCATCGCTTTGAAATTTCTTCAGAGCATCTTCGCGGCTTAGATAATATTTTGTGATTTCCTTGCCCTTTTTGGCAATCTCTTTCATCTTAGCCTCAATCTTGCCCAAATCCTCTTCACTCACCTTATGCTCTGTGCGAAAGTCATAATAAAATCCCTCTTCTACGACAGGACCCACGAAAAATTGTGCTTCAGGATAGAGTTGCTTGATGGCCTCTGCCATGAGATGTGCGCAAGTGTGGCGCATGATAGAGAGTGCCTCTTTGGAATTATCAAAATGGATTGTCTCTCCCTTGATAATATCCCAAACCTCTCCGATTGTGTCAGATTTTTTGATAAATCCGAGCTCCTCTGCGCTCTGTAAGTCATAAATCGTATTGTCTGCTTTGATTCCAATCACTCGCGACATTAAAACGTGCCTTTAAACTCTAAAAAATGAGTTTTGATTATACCAAAAATTTTAAAAATCAAACTTAACAAAAGCTTTTAGGGCAATTTTGGTGGTTCCAAATTACTCTTTCTTGCCGCAAACACAACAAGAAATATCGTTATTGCGACGAAATAATACAAGAAACTCGGAATTGGCAAAGGGTCTCCAGCGGCATAAGAATGCAGACCAGAGAGATAATAATTCACACCAAAATAGGTCATTAAGATGGAATAAAATGCAATCACGCTAAGCGCAGCAAAGACATAGGGATTGTTTCCTTTTGGGATAAAGCGCACATGCAACACCACTGCATAAATCGCAATAGAAATCAGCGCCCAAGTTTCCTTCGGATCCCACCCCCAATATCTTCCCCAAGACTCATTTGCCCACACACCTCCTAAGAAATTCCCAATCGTCAGCATAGAGAGCCCCAAAATCATGGACATTTCATTAATCGTATGCAATGTCAGGATCGTGTGATCAAGCTCGGGGTATTGCGCACTTCTAAAGAGAAATAAAACTAAGGTTAAAGCCCCAAGCATAAAGCAAAGTCCTAAAAATCCATAACTTGCAGTGATAACAGAGACATGAATGTTGAGCCAATAAGATTTCAAGACAGGCACGAGATTCCCAATTTGCGGATCCATAAAGCCAAGATGTGCGACAAAAAGCGAGATTCCTGCTAAGAAACTCGCCATACTTAAGGCTAAATAGCTTTTTCTAAAAAATAAGACACCCGAAATTCCTGCTGCCCAAGCGATATAGATCATTGACTCATAGGCATTACTCCAAGGCGCATGTCCTCCGACATACCAGCGCACACCAAGCGCGATTGTATGCAACAGCACCAAAAGTACAAGTGCAAGACGTATAATGCGACTTGGTAGAATCTCCACGCGCCTATGGCGGAAAATTTGCACCAAAATCACAACAAAAAGCAGAATCCCAAAGAGCAAATAAAAAGGCATGAGTGTCTCAAAGGCATTGTAGCGATTCAAAAGTATTTCTAAATCAATCTGTGTCTGTGGAGGGAGCAAATTAGCACCAAATTTATGCTGAATCGCATTGAGTGTATCCACGACCAGATCGGCGTTTTCCCAATTATTTTCCACTAAGCCATTATGGAAGCTATTAAAATACGCTCCAAAGAGCTTTTGTAGTTGTTCTGCATCCTCCTTTTTGAAACTTGCAATCGCCTCGC
This sequence comes from uncultured Helicobacteraceae bacterium, assembly GCA_947588965.1. Taxonomy (GTDB): domain Bacteria; phylum Campylobacterota; class Campylobacteria; order Campylobacterales; family Helicobacteraceae; genus Helicobacter_D. The sequence goes on along the minus strand of CANQAN010000015.1, from coordinate 1,793 downwards.
TTGGATTAAACCACTTTGAATCCGTACCGCTAAAGTCGGGAATAATCTTTAAAGACTGCGCAGTATAAATCAAATAGGCTGCATTGACGCGTTCATCAACGCTGATTACATCTTTGTCAAACTTGTCGCGCTCGGCAGGCTTCTTGCGATTAGCCTCTTCTAGATAATTTGTAAGTTTATAGGTATCGCCAGAAAATAAATCTTCAAAGGCTATATATTTTTCCCCCGAATTCACACCGATAATCTCCTTGAGTTTAGGCGTTGAGAGGGCTATCATCTTCACTTTTTTAAACTCATTAGGATACACCATCATTCCCAAAAATAATTGCAAATAATCAAGTCCTAAGAATTCGTGTTTTTTTGTGATTTTAAGCGCATATTCCATAGCAAGAGTGTCTAGCGGTTTCATTCTTCCACCAAAGTCCTGTACAATTAAATGCCCAAATTTCTGCGCATGGGCACTGCTTTTTTCTCTAAGAACCTTGAGCAAATCCAAAATGCTCTCCGCGCTCACGGGAGGTTCTTGCATCTCCTGCATTTCTTCTTGCGTGTGCGGATGGGATTCCTCTGTGGCATAAAGTGGCACGGAGAGCAATCCAAAAAGCGCAAAAATCACAGCGAGATTTTGCATTTTGAGATATTGCGCGAGACGATAAAAGCGCCCGTTTTTAACGAAAAATGACCACAAAAGCCCCACAATAAGCATTCCATAACCAATGTAAGTTGGAATCTTACCAGGATCGCGATTGACTGATAGAATCGTGCCTTGCTCGTCCATATCATATGAGGATTGGAAAAAGCGGAATCCTCCATAGTCTAAGACATTATTCATAAAAATCCTATAAGGCTTCTCCATGTCCTTATCGGGGTCTATAACGATAATCTCTGAAGCATACGAAGAGGGACTCATAGAGCCCGCATATCTGTCAAGTTGAAAGTCTTTTAACAGAAGCGCAAAAGGCAAACTCACAGAGCGACTTCCCCAATTAAGTGCGAATTTCTCACCACCAAGAGCAAAGGGGACAGCTTGCTCTAAGTCACTATTTTTCAGTACTTCTAACTCTTTGCTCTCATCTTTAAAGCTTACTTTAAGCTTGAGTTTGTCCGCATCTGCCTTGTCTTTTGCAGGAATGTAGTTCAGAAAAGAAACCTCCAAATTCCCATCTTGAAAAGGCAATGTTTGATGGAATTTCTCCTGCACGAGCGGTGTCAGAGTTGTGGGGAAGTAGGCACGATAGAGTTTATCATCAACCTTAGCAAGTATTGTCAAAAATTCCTCTTGCGATTCTATTGTATTGCTCTGCTCACCTTCTCTAATGTGCATAACACCCTCAAAGCCATAATAACGCGTAATTGCTGCTCCAATAAAAATCATAATCAAAGAGCTGTGAAACAAAAGCGAAGCGTATTTTTTGCGCTGCCAAGCGCGTGAAAGAAGCAGGACGCCAATGAGATTCAACACTAAAAGCAAATGCAAGACATCAAACCAACGCGCACTATAAATCAACGCCTTTGCACTCGGTGTGCCAAAGTCATTTTCTATAAATGTCCCCACAGCACACGCACTTGCATAGGCAATCAATAAAATCATCGTAACCCAAAAGTTGCAGAATCCATGGGTTAAAAAACAAGCTATCTTGTGCATTTCTTAAAAATCCTTGAATCAAATGCGTGTATTTTAGCAAAATTCCACTTGTATTTCATTAATCAAACATTAACTTAAAGCACAAACCAACAATGAATTTTAAACTTGTCTGTGAGAATTCCAAGAGATTTAGGGGCTTCAAGCAATT
>CANQAN010000014.1 GCA_947588965.1 uncultured Helicobacteraceae bacterium | reverse complement strand
GCAGTTTGCAGTTTGCAGTTTGCAGTTTGCAGTTTGCAGTTTGCAGTTTGCAGTTTGCAGTTTGCAGTTTGCAGTTTAGGGGAGAATATGCCTGAAAGTTTGAAAAAATTTTTTAAAGTTTATCCACTGCCTATATTTGCACTTATATTGGCACTTGTCATATATTACTCTGCCTTTGAATTCTTTAATGCTCAAAAAAACAGCAATAAACTCGCCATCACCGAAGAGGAATCAATGCTCAAAAATGATAGCAATGAATCCACCAAAATACAAATTGTGCAATCAGAGATTCTATCTGGAGAGCCGCAAACTTCTGATTCTAACGCAACTCTAGCCATGACAGAATCCACAGAGCTCAACAGCACCACCCCTAGCACAATACCTCTCGAGATTCCACAACAACTTCCCGAAGAAGTGTCGCAGTCTCTTGTTACGACAAATTCCGCTTCTCTTAACATCCGCAAAGAACCCAACACAACTTCAAACGTCGTTGGTAAGCTCACACCCCAAATTACAATGCTTTTACTCAAAGAACAAGACGAATGGATTCTCCTTGCAGACAAAAATACCGAAAAGCCTATCGGATGGGTCTTTAAGAGATTTGCTAGAATCCTAGAGCCCACCCCCGCGCAGACAAACAACACACAATCCCCTAGCACAGCTCCGGCAGTCCCCACAACACGGTCTAACGCACAAAATACAGAAACTCCTCAAACTCAAGCACAATCCGCACAAAATGCGCAACAAGAACGTTTTGCTTCTAGAGTTCCAAGTCTGAATATCCGCCAATCTCCCTCAACAGACGCACCAATCGTCGGGAAATTGACACCAAGAGATTCTGTGCTGATCGTTGAATCAAACGACACTTGGGTAAAAATCCAAGATCCCAACTCCACAGCAAAAAGCGGTTGGGTCGTGCGACGCTCCCTTGTTATGCGCGAGGATCGCTAATGCAATTTGCGGTTGTGGGCAACCCAATTGCACACTCTCTCTCCCCGATTTTACACAACTCCGCTTTTCAAACCCTAAAGATTCCAGCTTTCTATGGGCGCTATTTGCTAGAAAATCACCAATCTTTCTATCACCTAAGGAGTTTGCATCTCAAGGGCGCTAACATCACCATCCCACATAAAGAAAATGCTTTCAACTCATGCGATGAAGTCTTTGGAATCGCAAAAGAAATCGGTGCGGTCAATACCGTTGTATTCAGAGAAAACAAGATTCTTGGATACAATACTGATGCGCTAGGATTTTACCTCTGCATTCAAGAATTTTCCCCTAAAAATGCCCTTATTATCGGCGCAGGGGGCTCCGCAAAGGCTGTTGCACAAATTTTAAAAGACAAAAACATCTCTACCACCATCATTAATCGCTCCAAAGAGAGATTCAAGGACTTTCAAGGCTTCAATTGCGCAACCTTTGATGACTTCCACCCCACAAATCCCTATGACATCGTGATTAATGCAACTCCTGCAGGATTGACAAATCAACTCCTCCCGCTAGATAAGGAGAAGCTTATGCCCATCTTGCAAAAATCACAATGCGCCTTTGATCTCATCTATGGAATCAAAACCCCTTTTTTAACCCTTGCAGAATCCCTAAAACTCCGTGCCTTTGATGGCAAACAAATGCTGATTAATCAAGCTATTCTTGCTTTTGAAATCTTTATGGAGTCCCAAAACATCGCATTTGATAAAGAAATTTTGCACACTTGTATGCAGGATGCACTTTAGTATGCTACAATAAACACATTAAACAGGAGGAGGAATCATGCACACCATCATTATCTCGCGGAAATTTGAACTCACAAATTCAATGAAGCATTACATCAACAATCACACAAACAGCCTAGAAAAATACCAGCTTGACATTCTAAGCGCACGCGTGATTATCACTTATCAAGAGAAAAAAGGCAACAAAAAGGATGAGAAAAAAAAGAAACGTTCCTTTGGGATTGAAATAACCTTATGTCTGGCACATTCCAACACGCTCGTTGTCAATCAAAGCGACAAGGATTTTTATGTCGCCGTTGATCGCGCTGTTGAAAAAATGCACAAAGTACTCAATCGCTATCATGACAAACTCAAACAAAAGCGCACAGCACAACCAAAGAAAGGCCGCAAGAGCGAAGAATCAAAGGAAGTAGAAGAGGATGAAATCGTGCCCATGGATCTGGACTTACACAAACCCACAGACATAGGAGATGCATTAGAACAGCTCAAAAAGAGTTCGCAGCAATTTTTTGTTTTCAACGACAAAGATTCTAAAATGCGTGTCATTTACAAGCGAGCCGATGGAAAATACGGATTGTATTAAGAAAATCTATCTCGTAGGCGGCGCCGTCCGTGACGCCCTACTTAGACTTCCTGTTAAAGACAAAGATTATGTTGCGGTGGGCTTTTGTGAAGAAGATTTCAATCATTTGCAAAGGGTTGGAAAGAGCTTCCCTGTATTCTTGCAAAAAGACGGCACACAAATCGCCCTCGCGCGCAAAGAGACAAAAATCCGCAGTGGCTACAATGGCTTTTCCACACAAACATACAATGTCTCCTTGTATGAAGACTTACAACGACGCGATTTAACGATTAACGCTATCGCATTTGATGAATCAGAAAAGATTCACTACGATCCCTTTGGTGGCATAGAGGATCTAAAAAACAAAATCTTACGTCATGTTTCAGAGAGATTCTGCGAGGATCCCTTACGTGTCCTTAGAATCGCGCGTTTTAGAGCGCGTTTTGGGATTGAGTGGAAGATACACTCAAGCACGAAGGTGTTGATTTACAAAATGCGCGAAGAACTGCGCTTTTTGGAGAAAAATCGCACTTATAAGGAGATAGAAGAGGTTTTTTTGCATGAGAATTCCTATTTGTTTTTTGACACACTCTTTGAGCTTGGCGTGTTGGATGTCATTTTCCCACACATTTATGCGCTCACCACACTCAAAGAAGGGAATTTACACCATTTAGAAAGCTCTGTTTTTGCGCACACAATGCAAGTTTTATTCCACACAGAATTGCAAATCAAATGCCAGAATCTCTGCGATACAAATGCTCTCTTAGTCCTAAAATTTGCAGCCCTCTATCATGATATTGCAAAGCCCTATTGTTACCGTCATTTTGGGAATTCTAACGACCATGACAATCCAAAACTCGTTTGTCAATATCTTGACATAGAGATTCCAAAAGCACTTCAAAGACGCATGTTGATTTTAATCCAAAATCACATTAAAATCTACTATCTCCAAGAAATGCGACCCTCAAAGATTGTCAAGTTTTTTGAAAGTTACAAGCGAGATTCCACGCTTCTTAAGTTGCAAATCTCTCTTTTGATCGCCGATAAACTCGGGCGCACCACGATAAAAACACAAGAAGAAGGCTATTTGCAGCCGCAATTCCATAATGCCCTATTGCAGCTTTTTGACGACCTCAACGCCTACTCCCCGAAAGCTTGGCTTGAAGAAAATGCACGAGCTGGAATCCAAAGAAGCCCCACCTCAATCCAAATGCACATCTTAAGAGAAAAAATAAAAATCACTCAAGCGTTTTTAAGAATGCACTTGCCCACACTAGAACATTTAAACAAGTGAGCCTAAAATCCCAAAAAACCCCTCAAATCCCCATTAAAACGCGTCATTTGTACACATTCCTTGCAGAGTTGCAAGGGCTTATCATAAAAAAACTTCATCTGCACCTTTTGTGAGCTGATACTTAGAAAAAAGCGCAATTCAAATGCAATCACGGCAAGAAAATCGGGATTTTTGAAATTTGCAAGTGCCACAGGGCATCCGCACAAATGCACATAAGGATCGCCTTGTATCCGAAATGTGGATTCTTGGATATTAGCTTGATAGAGCATGACTTTTTGTGTTTTTTCATTGGGGAAAGTGAAGTAAATTCCCGCATTGTCCGCTCTCAAATCCGAAAAATTTGCCTTAATGCCGCCACTTTTTAACTGCTGCAACAAAGCGGATTCCAACCCAAAACCATCCTCCTTGCACACCGCAATGAATCGCTCAAACACGCTAACAAAAGCTCCTTTCAATCAAATCACAAAGAATATGTCCCATAAGAATATGCATTTCTTGGATTCTTGGCGTATCAGAGCTTGGCGCAATCAGCAAAACATCGCAAAGCCCCACCATCTCACCACCATCTCTTCCGCTGAATCCCAAAGTCTTGCAACCCATTTGTTGCGCTAATTTGAGGGCTTTTAAAACATTTTGGCTGTTGCCACTCGTTGAGATTCCCCATGCTAAGTCATTTTTGCGCGCGAGGGCTTCGTATTGTCGCGAAAAGACATCGCTATAACCATAATCATTTCCAATCGCTGTCAATGCGCTCGTATCAGTGCTAAGGGCGATTGCACTCAAGCCTCTGCGCTCTTTTTTGTAGCGCCCTGTGAGTTCTGCGGCAATGTGTTGTGCATCTGCAGCACTTCCTCCATTGCCAAAAATCAGAATCTTTCCTCCGCCCTTTAATGTATCAATAGCCAAATTTGCAGCACACTCTAATGTTCCTGCTAAAGATTCCATTTTCTGTGCGCTCTGTAAATGCGCAGAAATCTCGTCTAAAATGATTTTTTGCATGATGATCCCTTTATTTTTTCAATCAAATTTGTTGTGCTTTTGTTTTCTACAAAGTCAATCAAGCGCACTTCTTTGCTAAACGCGCTTCCTGCAATCTCTTTTCCCGCATAATCCGCGCCCTTAACCAGCACATCGGGAGCGATTTTTTGAATCAATTTCTCGGGCGTTTCCTCATTAAACACAATCACAAAATCCACGCATTCTAGTGCGCAGAGCGCGGCGATTCTGTCTTCTTCGCTATTAATAGGTCGCGAGGGTCCTTTGAGCCTTTTTACAGATTCATCGCTATTAAGTCCAACAATCAATAAATCGCCGAGATTCCGAGATTTGTGCAAATAATCCAAATGCCCAAAATGTAAAATATCAAAACATCCATTAGTGAAAACAACCCGAAAAGAATCCTTTTTGAGTTGCAAAAGGGATTCCAAAAATGCGTCCAAATCTACGCTTGAAATGAATTTGTCCGCATAAAAATTGGGTTTGTGGCGCTTTAAAATCTTGTTAATCTGCGTATGGAAGCATTTCTCTTCTCCTTGATGATCTTCAAAAATCTTTAAAAATTGCGGATTTACAAGCGTGGATTCTAGGAGATTATTACGTTTTAAATAAGAAAAAATCTCTTGTTTGTCTGCCACTGCCGATCCGATTTTACTCACAACCACCGCTGCTGCTGCGTTTGCAAAATACACACTCTGTGAAATTGGTTCTTGGGATGCAAGCATATAGGCAAGCGATGCAATGACCGTATCTCCTGCTCCTGTGACATCAAAGACCTCTCTTGCAATCGTCGGAATCTTTTGAATCTTTTTGTCCGCATCCATAAATGCGATTCCATCTTCGCTTAGTGTAACGAGTGCAATCTCTAAATCACACATCTTTTGCAAAGCACACAGACATGCTCTAAGGCTCTCATCATCGCTAATAGAAATCCCCGTTGCCTCCATAGCCTCCTTTTTATTAGGTGTTAGCAGTGTCGCGCCACGGTATTTTGTATAATCACGTCCCTTAGGATCGGCGAGAATTTTAATGTGTTTGGACTTTGCAAGGGTGATAAGCCTCTGTGTGAGATGCTCACTCAACACACCTTTTTTATAATCACTCAACACAATACAAGCGATATGAGAATCCTTGAGGCATTTTGAGACGAAGTCCAAAATAAATCTCTCTCCATCCTCTGAAATCTCCTGCCTCTCCTCCCTATCCACACGCACAACCTGCTGATGCCCAGCGATGATTCTTGATTTTTGTGTTGTCGGGCGCTGGTGGTCAAAAAAGATTCCACTTGTGGAAATTCCCTTCTCTTCTAATGCCTCTTTTAAGCTCTTTCCTGCATTATCACAACCCGCCACACCACAAATCCAAACGCAAGAACCTAAGCTCACAAGATTGTTTGCGACATTACAAGCGCCGCCGAGATTGAGAGATTCTCTCTTTACATCTACCACTTGCACGGGGGCCTCGGGTGAAATGCGCTCACAATCTCCCCAGATGTAATGATCTAAAATCAAATCCCCAATCACAAGGATATTTGGTTCCATTTCAATTCCTTAAGATTCCCACAGTCCTTGAGCATGAATGGACTTAATCGTGCTTAAATAATTTTTGATTCCCACTTCTAAAGAAAAGCGCGGTGTGTAATCTAAAAATTCCTTTGTTAAAATAATGTTTGCCTCTGTGTGTGCCTGAAAAAACCCATAGGGATTTTCAATGAATTCCACTTCAAACTCTCCCAAATCCTGCTTAAGAAGCGCCACAATGTCATTATAAGAGCGCGCCTTTCCACTTCCTACATTATAGATTCCGCTTTTTTTGGATTCCATAGCCTTGATATTGGCTTGAATGACATCTTGGATATAGACAAAATCGCGCTTCTGCTCTCCCATTTTAAAAAGACGCACCTTTTTGTCTCTCAAAGCCTGCAATCCCAGTTGCAAAACCATAGAAGAAGTCTTGCCCTTATAGACTTCATTCTCCCCATAGACATTAAAATAGCGCAGTCCTACGATTTTTAGATGCGGAAATTTTTGCAAATATTGTAGTGTCAAAGAATCCATCATAAGCTTTGAAAAGCCATAGGCATTTTCTGGAATTTCTCCACTTCCAATGCTATTTGGCGCAGGTGAATTTCCATACACTCCCGCGCTTGAGGCATAAATCATCTGCGACCCCTTGCGCACACAGAGATCCAATAAATCCTTATAGGCATTAACATTAGCACGTAAAATGGATTCTTGATTAAGAACAGTCGTATCAGAAATGGCTGCCTCATGAAAAATATAATCAAAATCGTAGGATTCTAACCTTTCTAAATCTCGCTTTTTTGTAATATCGCCAACAATCACCTCACCACTGAATCCTAAGAGATTCTTAAAATGCCCAAGCGATTTGAAATGCCCATTGCTAAAACGTTCCTCACTTCTGAAGCAATCAAAGACAACGACCTGCGCTTCTTTGTGGTATTTCTGAAAATAAAGTGCCAAATTAGAGCCAATAAACCCAGCCCCACCTGTGATGAGAATCTTTTTGCCCTTGAGTGTGTCATTAATATATTGCATATTCTCTCCCGCGTGATTCCTATTTATTCTTGTGCTTGCAACATTTCTTGCTCTGTTTGCATGACCTCTTTAATGAATACATCAATCAACTCATCTTGTGAGTATTTCCCAACGATCTTGCCCCTTTTAATCACAAGTCCATCATTATTGCCAAAAGCAATAGCAACATCGGCATGCTTAGCCTCGCCAAGCGCATTAACAGCACATCCCATAACAGAGAGTTGCAGGGGCGCCGTGATTTTAGGCATCCTTAGCTTTAATTCCTTAAGAATCGGGACCAAATCTGCTTGCAATCTCCCACAAGTCGGACAAGAAATATAGGTTACACCCTCTTTTTGACGCCCACTATAGCGCAAAATACTTCGTGCAACTTCTATTTCTTTCTCCAATTCCCCTGTAATAGAAACACGCATAGTGTCGCCAATCCCCTCCATTAACAGCCCTCCAAGAGCCATAGAGCTTTTTATCATAGAGGATTCCAAGTCTCCAGCTTCTGTAACGCCCAAATGGAAAGGATAATCCACCAAAGGACGCAACAGACGATAAGCCTCCATTGTCCTCTCCACATCACTTGCTTTGAGTGAAATCTTTATCGCGCTAAAATCAAAGTCCTCTAGAAGTTTAATGTTATAGAGCGCGGATTCCACCATTCCCTTAGGTGTCGCGCCATATTTTTGCTCAAACTGCCTCTCCAAGCTTCCCGCATTCACACCAATACGAATCGGAATCTGTGCTTCTTTACACGCTTTAACAACGGCTTCAATCTTGTCTTTTGAGCCAATATTTCCCGGATTAATACGTATGCAATCCACAGATTCTGCCGCAATGAGCGCGAGTTTATAGCGGAAATGAATGTCCGCCACCAAAGGCAGAGAGATTCTGCTCTTTAATTCCTTGAGAGATTTTGCATCTTCTTCATCGCTCACCGCAACGCGCACAATGTCACAACCCGCAAGTTGTAAGCTGTCAATCTGTGCCTTTGTGGATTCTAAATCCGCTGTTTTACTAAAGGTCATGCTCTGCACAGAAATGGGTGCATCTCCGCCGATTAAGACACCTCCGACAGAGATTTGCTTCGTTGGATAACGTTTAAAGGCTTTGGATTCCACTCTTTTCCTTTACTGCCTAGCTATGATTCCTCGTGCTGTTGCAGAGGTTTATCACCTATGCACAATAAAGAATCCGCAATGATTGTCGTCAAATATCCCTTCGCATTTCCATCAAAGGGAATGCTGTCTAACTCACTGCGCAGTCCCATTTCATCAACGACTTTTTTGAGCTCTTCATCTTTCCCATAACGTTCAATGTAGTACTGAAAAGTTTCTTTCCAAGAAATATCTTCTTGTGCGCCTTCTTTGCCCGGTGCATTAAGCATAAATTCTGAAAGATAGGCGACTTTAAGAATCGTTGCGACTTTGTCTTTCCAACAATCAATATGCAAATAATCACTCAAATTATCAAGAGCTTTCTTTCCATTCCCTGCAGAAGCGAAGCTAAGTGCGATTTTCTCTTGCTTTTTAAAGGTGTCATAGAGTTCTTTATATTCTGGCATAGAGCGCAATTCATAGTAAGATTCCGCCATTTTAAAGGCATCAGCAAATTTGCGCTCCTTGCAAGCTGCGACAAATTCTTGCTTGAGTTGAATGATCTTCACTTTTGCCTCTGCTGTGCTTTTGAAAGGTGCCATTGCCGCGAGGAGCTTGCAAACTTCAAGGGCTTTTTGGAAGTCGTTTTGATTCTCACAAGCATTCACTCTCTGCATAATCTGATCGCCAATGAGCAATGCACTCTTATAGATTAAAACTTCTTTGAGGAAAGGGAAACGTTCGCAAAGCTTGAAATATTCTATAAAATTCTTTGAGCGATATTCTTTATCGGCTTGAATGTATTTGTCGCTGTTTCTAAGCAACATCATCGCAGAATCTTTCTTGCATTTCACAATCGCAAAGGGACGCAACAAATCCTGCGCTTTAGAAAGATTCCCGTGAGGATCTTGAAGCAATAGACGTTTGCAAGCATCAAAAGTCTTTTCCCATAGGGATTCCACTTGCTCATAGGCTAATGTATCTTTCAAATACGGATTCTTTTCAACAAGATTATAGGCTTCTGCATAGTTCTTTGCCTCCAATGCATCCATAAACTTTGCTGTGGATTCCTTTTGTTCCCAATAATAATCAAATTCCTCTTTTTTTGCCCTATCAAACATAAAAGGCTCAACAATCGCGGAAGCCTCTTGTATTTTGTCTTTGGCGAGCAAATCAATCGCTCGTGCTAGAGCCTCTTTCCATTGCGATTCTAGCTTCTCACAATACTCATGCGCTGTTTTTAAGAAAATATTTTTTTGTTGAATGAGTCCAAGCGCACCCTTTAGGTCATTATTCTGCAACATTTGCAACATTTCATCATAGGCTTCTTTGGTATCAACAATCTCCACAACTCCATCAGAATACCCAATGTATAAAAGATTCTCATCAAAGCATATTGAAGTGATTCCACTCTGCTCTAATGTTACGGAATCCACCATGACATTGTCGCTTAAGCGCACGATTCTTAGCTGCTTATCCTTTCCTCCAAGCAGGGCGAACTCTTCTCCGGGCAATTTCCTGCAAATCGTAAGCCATGCGCCCTGCAAGAGCAATTCGCTCACAATCTTATCCTCTCTAATGTTGTAAATAAAGGCATAGCCCTCTTTTGTCACGCAAAATAACTTTGTATTGTCCGCATAAAAGAATGCATCTTCAATGAGATAATCTGACTTTATCTCCGCAACTTGCGTATTTTTCACAACATTAAAAATCGCTGCTTTTTTCCCAAAGCAAGCCATAAAAATCAAGCTGTCATCATCGCTAAAGGCTATGCTAGATATCGTATCAGGAAAAGGTGGAAATCCTAAAATCATTTGATAATTCTCTGCAGAATAGATTAGTACGCGCCCATCCTCGCCCCCTGTGGCAAGAAGCTCATCATCATTAGAAAATACGATTTTAGAGATTTGCAACTTCTGCCAATCAAGTTGCGCAATCGGCACAATCTCTGGCGTTGTCGCTATGACAACACCCTTGAAAGTTTTCGCAAATCCCGCTGCAATCTTAGAAGTCTCATGTGAGACTGCAGCGGCCTTGCTAAAATGATGCAATGCCTCCACGTCCTTTGAGAGTTGCAATGCTTTATGGATGACTTTAGAATCTTTTTCAAATGTTGAAATGTTATAGAAATTATCAATACAAATAATCAAATCTTTATCAACAGAGATTCCAAGCGCACTACCAACAAGTCTTAATCTACCTTTTATCGGAAACATACGATGTCCATTTTAATAAAGTTCTGTCCTATTATACTCAAGTCTCTTTAATTTTTGTCTTAATGACGATAAAACTTAAGAATCTTCTAGGTCATCTAGCGCACTTTGAATGCGATTTTGTACCTCTTCTGCTCCAAGCGCAGCAATGAGTGCAACCACGCCAACCCCGCCACTTATACCAAGCAATGCATAACGTAAAGGCATAAAGAGACTCTTTGCTTCAATCCCATTAAAATCCGCAAACGCCTTGAGTTCTGATTCCACAACTTGTGCGTTTTCTAAGGGAATCTGCAATGATTTGAGATAGACAGCAAACTCCCTAAGCAAATGGATATTTTCCTCATTTTTGATTTTTTTGCGCATCTTTTCATCGTAACTGCGCACGGGATTGAGACATTTTTCTAAAATCTCTGTGAAATCTAAAAGCGTCTTCGCCCTCTCCTTTATCTCTCCATAGAGAATCTCTTGCACCCTCTTTTCGGGAATTTTGGCATGATAAGTAGGCAAAAGAGCGTTGAGTGCAGAATTTTCTAATTTGTGCAGATAATGCCCATTGAGCCAGAGTAATTTGTCTTTATTATATGCTGAAGGCGCGGAGTTTAAGTCATTAGGGTTAAAATACCTCAACATATCCTCCATAGAAAAAATCTCCTCATCACCATAACTCCAACCTAAGCGCACAAGAAAATTCAATAGAGCCTCTGGCAAATAGCCCATTTCTTGATATTCCATAACACTCATAGCTCCATCGCGTTTGCTAAGCTTTTTGCCCTGTGGATTCAAAATCATAGGGACATGAAAAAACTTAGGAATCTCAAAGCCTAAGGCTTGATAAATCACAATCTGCTTAGGAGTATTGCTCAAATGATCATCGCCACGAATCACGTCTGTAACGCCCATGAGAGCATCATCAACAGCCACGACGAAGTTATATGTTGGTGTCCCATCGCTTCTTGCGATAATGAAATCATCAAGCTCCTTGGATTGAATTCTCATTTCTCCTTTCACACCGTCTTTGAAGCAAATCTCCCCCTCAAGCGGTGCTTTAATCCTCACAACAGGCTTGATTCCAGCGGGAGCACTTCCGCTGAAATCACGATAGCGATTGTCGTATTTCCATACTTTGCCTTGACTCTCCGCCTCTTTGCGCTTCGCATCTAACTCCTCTTTTTGCATGTAGCAGTAATATGCCTTTCCCTCATCTAAGAGCCTTTTGATATATTTTTCATACAGCTCAAACCTCTGGCTCTGATACACAACCTCTCCATCATAATCCAATCCCACCCAATCAAAGGCTTGAATGATCGCCTCTTTAGCATCTGTGGAGTTGCGCACTAAGTCTGTATCCTCTATGCGCAAGAGAAACTTGCCTCCATTTGCTCGCGCATAGAGATAATTAAACAGCGCCGTGCGCAAACCACCAATGTGTAAATAACCCGTCGGCGAGGGGGCGAATCTTGTTACAATATTACTCATAAAACTCCCTTGAAATCCTCTAAATAACATCTTTAAAATCCTATCTAAAGAATACTAAAATTTCCACATTTTAACGCGACATTCTTTGCAAACTGCTACGACACAAGACACAGACAACACAAACTTGCGCTTTAAAAGTGTCGCTAAGGTTTTTTTGAGTTTTTTTTGGTAGAATCGGGGGATTAATTGATTTAAAATTTTAGGATTCTTTATGCAACTCAATGGCTCTGAAATGGTGATTCACGCCCTCAAAAACGAGGGAGTTAAAGTTGTCTTTGGTTATCCCGGCGGGGCAGCTTTAAACATTTATGATGAGATTTATAAACAAAACTTTTTTCAACACATTCTCACACGTCACGAACAAGCGGCAATCCACGCTGCAGATGGCTATGCAAGAGCGAGTGGAGAGGTTGGAGTCGCAATTGTCACAAGCGGACCGGGATTCACAAATGCCATAACAGGAATCGCCACAGCCTATATGGATTCCATCCCCCTTGTCGTCATTAGCGGACAAGTACCGACAAGTCTCATCGGCACAGATGCGTTTCAAGAAATCGATGCCGTTGGAATCTCGCGCCCATGCACGAAGCACAATTATTTAGTCAAAAGCATAGAGGAATTACCAAAAATCCTAAAAGAAGCATTTTATATCGCAAAAAGTGGGCGCCCCGGACCTGTTCATATTGATTTACCCAAAGACATTAGCGCGACAATCGGAGAGTTTAATTATCCCGACACCATCACATTACAGACTTACAAACCAACCTACAAGGGCAATGCGCGACAAATCAAAAAGGCGGTGAGCGCGATTTTAGAAGCCAAAAAGCCCCTGCTCTATCTTGGTGGTGGCGCACTTAGCGCACAAAGTTCCCCTTTGATTCAAAAATTCTGCTCTCTTACAAAGATTCCAGCCGTTGAGACATTAATGGCACGTGGAATCCTCCCCTTTGACAATCCGCATTTACTCGGAATGGTCGGGATGCATGGAAGCTATGTTGCCAATATGGCAATGAGTGAAGCGGATTTGATTATCGCGCTAGGAACGCGCTTTGATGATAGAGTTACAGGAAAGTTAAGTGAGTTTGCAAAATATGCTCAAATCATTCATGTTGATATCGATCCAAGCTCTATTAGCAAGATTGTCAATGCGACATTCCCTATCGTGGGCGACGTAAAATGCGTCTTGGAGGAGATTCTTGCTCTTTTGTGCGAGGATTATAAAGAAAAGGCAACACTTTCATGGCGACAGCAGTTGGAACGTTATCGGCAGTTGCATCCCTTAGGCTTTAAAGATTCCGATTCTACGCTTAAACCTCAATGGGTCATTCAAAAACTCGGTGAAATGCTAGGAGAGAGGGCTATCATTAGCACAGATGTTGGGCAGCATCAAATGTGGGCAGCGCAATTCTACCCCTTTTCTTTTCCGCGCCAATTCGTTACAAGCGGCGGATTAGGCACAATGGGCTTTGGATTACCTGCTGCAATGGGCGCAAAAAAGGCCTTTGGCGATAAAATCACTGTCAATATCAGCGGAGATGGATCGATTTTAATGAATATCCAAGAGCTTATGACTTGCGCTGTGTATGGGATCAATGTCATTAACATTGTCTTAAACAACAATTATTTGGGAATGGTGAGGCAATGGCAGACATTTTTTTATGACAAACGTTATTCCGAGACGGATCTGGAACAACAGCCCGATTTTGTGAAGCTTACAGAATCTTTTGGGGGATTTGGGTGTGTTTGCAGGACAAAAGAAGAATTCCAAAGCGCCCTCAAACAAGCGATAGATTCCAACAAACCCGCACTTTTAGACGTGCGCATTGACAGAATGGAGGATGTGCTTCCTATGGTCCCAACGGGCGGTGCGCTGTTTAATATGATTTTAGAATACAAGGAGTAGGCGATGGAAATCAAACGTACCATCACCGTAACAGTTCTTAACGAACATGGCGTCCTGTCGCGAATTAGCGGATTGTTTGCGGGACGTGGCTATAATATAGAATCTCTCACGGTCGCGCCTATCTTAGACACAAATCTCTCGCGTATCACAATTGCAACAAAGGGCGATGGCAAGGTATTAGAACAGATCATAAAGCAACTCCACAAACTCATTCCCGTCTTAAAAGTCCTAGAAAATGAGCAAATCATAGAGCAAGAATCCCTTTTGGCTAAATTCAGCCTTGATGTCAATTTGAGTGAAATCAGCACGATTTTTCAGTCTTTCCACGGTAGGCTCTTAGAGGTCAATGACAAATGCGCGATTTTTGTCGCTTGCGACACACATGCGAAAATCAACACCCTACTTAACGCGCTCAAATCATACAAGCCAAAAGACATCACCCGTAGCGGAATCCTCGCAATTGAATCTCAAAGTTAGAATGACAATGTCTCTTACAGAAATCATTAAAATCCTCAAAAATAACGATGTTTTAGAGTGTGTCATGCACAAACAAAACGGAATGTGGCAAAAATATTCAAAACCCCTAGATTCCTTAGAATCTCTACCCATTAACAGCCTAGAATCCCCGCAAGATGCCACTTGCGATTCCATTACTTTTCTAGAAAAAGAACAATATCTCAAACAATGTCAAAAAACCGCAGCAAAGGCTATCATCGTGCGCGAGTCGCATTTAGAATCCATGCCCGATTCCGCCTTAATCCTTGTGAGTGCAAACCCCTATCTTGCAATGGCATATTTGACAGAATACTTTGCAATACCGCTTTTTAGCGCAACGCAAAGCCCAGAGATTCACGTAAGCGCAAAAATTGCAGAGAATGTTACGATCGGCAAGGGCAGCAAAATCGGCGCAAATTGCATTATCATGTCCAATGTTACGATCGGCGAGAATGTCGTCATTGGCGAGAATTGCATTCTATACCCTAGCGTGTGCGTCTATAATGCAACACAAATTGGCAATAATGTCATTATCCACGCAAATAGTGTCATTGGTAGCGACGGATTCGGCTATGCACACACAAAAGACGGCAGACATATTAAAATCCACCATAATGGCAAGACTATCTTAGAAGATGATGTGGAAATTGGCGCGAACACAACCATCGATCGCGCTGTATTTGGCGCAACAAGAATCCAAAGAGGCACAAAAATTGACAATCTCGTGCAAATTGGACACAATTGTAATATCGGAGAATACTCTATTATCGTCTCACAAGCAGGAATCTCTGGCTCAACCTCAACGGGGCGCAATGTCGTCTTAGGCGGACAAAGCGGAAGTGCTGGACATTTACACATCGGAGACTTTACGCAAGTTGGCGCACGTGGTGCCATCTCAAAGAGCCTCCCCGCAAATGGCAAATTCTCTGGACATCCTCTCTTGCCGATTCAAGATTGGCTGAAATTACAAGCCTTACTTAAAAAAATGCTTAAAAAATCATAGTTTATATATAGTTTAAGTTATAATAGTGTAAGCTAATAAAGGCTAAAGGCTAAAGGCTAAAGGCTAAAGGCTAAAGGCTAAAGGCTAAAACTATTCACACAAGAAGGAAGGTCAAAATGAAAGAGACTTTTATCTATAAAACAATTCCGCTAGAGGATTCCAAAGAAGGTTCATTCACATTCGCCATCATCACAGAACCCTATGGAGAGAAAAGTCCAGCCGTCGTTAGCATTTGCGCACATCTTAGCGATACAGAACAATGGTTATTACACATCCCAATGAAGCAGGTCAAAGAGGTTTGCAAGGCTCTCAAATGTTCAAAATCTGCGCTCAAAGCTATCAAAAAAGAAAAGAAGAAAAAGCTCAAAAAAATAAAAAAAGAAGAAAAAAAAGCAAACTGCCAAGAACCACAAGAATCCTAAGAGATTCAAGTCTAGGGGATTCCTATGAAGCAAAAAATCAAAAAACTCATTTACACGATTCCACTAGAGAGCGATTATGTCCATAGTGGCAGTATCGTGGTGTCCGCGTTTGACATTCCGGGAAATCAAAAAAAGGGTGCTGGGGGAGTGTCCATCAAAGTCCAAACAAGCGACAATTCAAAAGACATAGCGCACACAGAAGCCTCTATTGTCATTCCAAGGCGACAGGTTAAACAATTACGCAAGGCACTCAAAAAAATCTGCAAAGGAGATTAGCAAGGGGTTAAGAATCCCCTTTGGATTCCTTCCTTAACCTCTGTTCTCTCACAGGATTTAACGCCAAAAAATCACTTCTACAATTCCGACTCTTGCTCATTTTCCAAGTCTCACCCTATTTAAATCCCCAAGCACAGCACACAAAGCATTTCATTTTCTATACTCTCTTATCCTAAGCTTTAAAAGCGCCACTTTGCAACTTGTCAAAAATATTTATATTTTATTTTACAAAATGATAATAATTATCACATTTTATAAAATTATGCTACAATTCAAAATTCATTTTTTGGAATCTTTAGTTTAAAAAATGAAATATGTTAAGAAAGGACAAAAATGAAAAAGTTAAATTTCAGCCTCGCTGCTCTTTGTGCCTTTGCCTACAGTGCCAATGCACAAAGTTTAGAGGATGCTATCAAGGGGGTAGAAGTTGGCGGATTTTTGCGCTATGAATACGAAGACAATCGCTTCAAAAATCAGCTCTTTCAAGATGGCGCAAATGGAGATGGCACAGCTGAACACACTTGGCGCACAGAAGCGGAGTTTAAAACACCCGTTCAAAACAATGTCGCCCTAGCGCTTGGAATCTATTATGAGACTTCTAATAATGTCAATCACGGCAAAGGAAGCCCCGCAAATGCACCCGATAGTCCAAGCAACTTTTTAGGCGATGGTCTTGGAAGTGGCAAAGATGGAGAGTTTGGCGTCAGCACTTTTTATGCAACTGTCGCGCCAGATTTTACAAGCACAAATATCACATTAGGAAAAATGCGCCTCGACACACCGCTTAATGACAACGAAGAGGATAGAGGCACAGGAATCTTAGCCGTCAATAGCGACATTCCAAACGTCTCTCTTGTCGCGGGAGCCTTTGATTCTTGGGCGCTTGATGATTTGAGCGAAACCTTCCCCGAACAAAGCATCGCAAAGCCTCTTTACACACTTGCAGCCCTTGCTAATTACGAGCTTGGAATCGGAAATTTAGAGGCACAGGCTTGGATTTTTCACATTGATGACATTTTAGATTCTAGCATCTTCGCACAACTCTCTTTCAATCACGCCCTTTTCCATTTGAGCGCTCAATACGCCTATGCAAACCTTAACAATCAAGGCTTTGAAAGTTTGCTTGGAGCGGGAGAATATCAAAACAAAGGAGACTTTATCAGCCTAGAAGCAGGGATTGATTTAGAATCCCTAAAAATTCCACTTCAGCTAAGTGTAGGCTATATCACAAACACACAAGACAACTTTGGGGTCTCTTTAGATAATGAGGGTGCATTGCAACTTGCAGGGGCTGTGTGGTTTGATAATTATGATGGCACAGGCATTGATTTTTCAGCCATTGGGAGTGCGATTCCTAGAGATACGCAAAAGGATTTAGACGTAATCTACGCTCGTGCCTCTTATGCATTGTTAGAGAATCTTTCAGTCGGAATTGATTACATTAGCGGAACAAACAAAGTTCATCAAAAGTCCTCCGCAACATCTATAGATTATGACTTCTATGAAGTGATGCCTAATATCACTTGGCAATTGGGTGAAAATATCGAGATTTTCACCTATTATGCGCTTTTGAAAACAGAGCAAAACAGCAATGATATCGGATTGACAAAGTCTGAAAACAGAAATCAATTCAAAGTTGAGGCTGTCTATTCATTCTAATTAATAACACTAAGAAACTTCATTCAAGCGGACAAGTTCCGCTTGCTCCTTAAATCCACAGCTTTTTGTTTCCCTAAATATTTGGCATATCGATTCCACCTTCATTGGGTTCAAGCCTTGTCTGTGTCGCTTCAGAGGCGTCTTCATAGTTAATCTCCATCTTGCGTTCCATATCCACAAAGCGCATATAGCGATTATGAAATGCCACTTTAACCATTCCCGTTGGGCCATTGCGCTGTTTGCCAATGATGATTTCTGCTTCCTCTTCGCTTTTTTCTTGAATGGATACTGTGACCCCTTTTTCTCCCTTTTTTCTCGCTTCCTCTGCCTTTTCTCTCTCATCTCTTAATCTATAGATTTCATCCCGATACACAAACAAAATCACATCCGCATCCTGCTCAATGGAGCCCGATTCGCGTAAGTCTGAAAGCATAGGACGCCTGTCATTTCTAGATTCTAAACTGCGATTGAGCTGTGAGAGTGCGATGATTGGAATCTTTAACTCTCTTGCTATGGTTTTAAGCCCACGGCTGATCTCGCCCACTTCTTGATGCCTATTACCTCCTCCACCCCGCACTCCGCTCATTAATTGCAAATAATCAATCACAGCTAAGCCAATTTCTGGATGCTTTGTTTTGATTCTTAGCAATTTCGCACGTAGTTGGTGGATCGTTAAAGAAGTGTTATCGTCAAAAAACAGTGGAGCCTGACTGATAACACTTGAAGCATAAGTGAGCCTACTCCATTCCTCTTCTAGTAAGCGACCCACGCGCAAATTCTGAAACGCAATCGAAGTCTTTGCCGAGAGCATTCTTAGCATTAATTGCTCTGGTGGCATTTCAAGACTGAAAAACACCGCTCCCTTGCCACTATCTAGAGCCTTTTGTGTCATATTGAGCGCAAGCGTAGTCTTTCCCATAGAGGGACGCGCGGCAATAATGATTAAATCCCCCTCATTAAATCCTGCTGTCATTTTGTTAAGTTCATGAAAGCCCGTGTCTAATCCGATAAGATAGGAATTCCCACGCTCTTTCATGGCTTTGATATACTCTAATGTCGCTGTTGAAACATCTAAGGCATCTCTAAAATCATGCGTTTTTTGTGTGTCTGTGATACTATAGAGTTCGCTCTGCAAATATCCTATAATCTTTTCTATGTCTGCACTCTCATCTTCCGTGGATTCTTGTATTTTAAGAGCAAAGGAATTCAGTCGTCGCTTGATAGAAGCATTGCGAATCTCATTGACATAGGCATTAATGTCTCCAATAGGGCTTGTATTTGCGATATTGAGAATTTCTTCTTCGCTGATTGGCCTTGCCTTTGTGGAGAGCTTAAAAATGAATTCTTCATCAATAGGGAGATCGGTGCGTCTTAATTCCTGCATGGCCAAAAATATATTTTTATGAGGCTCATACGAAAAGTCATCGGCACTAATTATCTCTGAAATCTCATCAATTTTATCGGGACTAAACAAAATTGAACTCAAAACCGAGCGTTCAAACTGCATAAGTATTTCCATCACAACCCCTTATCCTTAATGTCAAAACATAAATGCGACAAGACACTCAATGCATAGACCGTCGTAAAAAACCCAACAATCGGAATCAAACTCAATCCAAAGAGCATCAAAACAACTCTAAAGATTCTGCTCTTTTGCTGCTTTTTGACATTTTTCAAAACATCTCTTTTGAAAATCTCTCCCCCCACATCTAAGAGCATGGTTTGCCTATAGAGCCAAAATCCGGGAAATAGCATTAAAACTCCGCCCACAAAAGGCACAAAATACAGCGGAATTAGCAACACTAAAGACACCAAATAGAGCAAATAAATGCCCAACAAATACAACAATGAAGCAAAAATCCCCCCACCCCCATCAAGCGTACATTGTGGATAATGTCTGTTGCGCACAAATCTCACAACATAGGGTGCAACAAACGCACAGATAAGCAAAGAAAGCAACAAGGAGAGCGCAAAATAGGCAAAAAACAAAAAGACAAAAATCGACACTCTAAGAATCGCATCAAACACATTTTGAATCCACGCAAAAAACACACTAGAAAATCCAAAATCAATATGCAAAAACGTATAGAGAACATCAAAAATCTCCCCACCAAATGCATACAAAACCGCCCCAAAGACTATAAAGGCAAAAAAATAGGGCAAAAAAGTCAATCCCAATAAATACGGTGTCAAAAAATCTTTCTTCGCAGAGACAAAATATTCTTGAAGTGGCTTGAGTGAAGCCCTATGAGTCGCATTTTCACTCATCGCAAAAGATTCCTAAAATCACTAACATTTCTCCTTTTTCCTCACAAACTCACACAAATTCTTTATCCTGCGCACAGGCACAGATTCACACCGCATAAATTCAGCCTAACTTTTCTTTTAATAACTCATTGACTCGTGCAGGATTTGCACCTTTAGAGCTTTTCATCACTTGTCCGACGAAGAATCCAAACAACTTTTCTTTCCCACCCTTATATTCTGCGACTTTATCGGGATTTGCGCTTAAAACCGCATCAATGGCGCTCAAAATTGCTCCATCATCATTAACCTGCGCTAATCCTAAGGATTCTATGAGCGCATCGACATCGCCTCCTTTTTTATCCACCAACACATCCAAAATTTCTTTCGCGCCCTTTCCGCTGATTTTCCCCTCATCAATGCGTCTTACCAAAGTCGCCAACATCACAGAATCCACTCCGCAACTTTGCAGAGTGTTCTCACCCTTTAAGCGCCCTAAAAGTTCTGTTGTGAGCCAAGTTACAGAGCCTTTTGCACTTGCACCACAACGCAACATATTCTCAAAATACAGGGACATTTCAAGCTCACTTGTTAGCACGATGGCATCGCTTTCTTTGATTCCGAAGTCTTGCATATATCTTGTGCGCTTTTCATCGGGCATTTCTGGTATTTTTGTCCCCTCTGCTAAGAGTTGCTCATCAATAAACACGGGCAACAAATCGGGATCAGGGAAATAGCGATAATCTGCGGATTCCTCTTTGCCGCGCATGGAACGTGTGGTTCCCTTTGCTGTGTCAAAAAGTCGCGTCTCCTGCACGACTTCTTGCTCGTATTTTCCATCTTCCCATGCCTCAATCTGTCTATCCACCTCATATTCAATCGCCTTTTGAATAAATTTGAAAGAATTGAGATTCTTAATCTCTACGCGCGTATAGAGCTTAGAATCCCCCTTAGGACGAATGCTGACATTGGCATCACAGCGGAAACTCCCCTCCTGCATATTGGCATCGCTAATGCCCAAAAAGCGCACGATAGAATGCAATTTTTTCAAATATGCAATCGCTTCATCGCTACTGCGCATATCTGGCTCACTGACAATCTCCAAAAGAGGCGTACAAGCGCGATTGAGATCGACTTTAGAGTGATTGCCCTCATGGATATTTTTCCCCGCATCTTCCTCCATATGCGCACGTGTTACGCCGATAGTTTTTTTCTCTCCATTGACCAAGATTTCAATCGCTCCCTTACCGACGATTGGAATCTCAAACTGACTGATTTGATAGGCCTTAGGCAAATCGGGATAAAAATAATTCTTTCTTGCAAAAACGGAGTTTTGATTGATTGTTGCGCCAATTGCCGTCCCAAAGGAAATGGCCTTTTTGACAACCTCTTTATTCAACACAGGCAGGGCGCCGGGTAAGCCTAAGCAGGTCGGACAGACATTTTTATTCGGCTCTGCACCAAAGCTTGTTGCACAAGAGCAGAAAATTTTTGTTTTCGTATTGAGCTGGACATGCACTTCAAGCCCGATAATCGTTTCGTAAGCACTCATAGGGATTCCTCAATTTTTTTGAAATTCTAAAAAAACTTTGCTTATAAGCAGATTTTAGATTCCGCACTTCAAGAGTCAAATCCCACTAGATTTAAGCCTAGAATCCCCTTACCTCCACGCTTCAAGCCTACATATACCCCTCTTTGCGCAAAGCCTCCAATGTCCCGCCACCGTCTTTATCCTGCGCCCGGCCACTTCTTTCAGCTATGTCTTTAAATTTCCCGCTCGTGAGTTCTTCAATAATTTCACGAGGATTCTTTGCGTTGCTTGCCACAGGATTCGTGCAAGGATAACAGCCCAGAGATCGGTATCTCTCCCCCTTGCCTTGATCAAAGTAAATCGGAATGACGGGAATATTTTCGCGCTCTATGTATTCCCAGATGTTTAGCTCTGTCCATTCAAGCAAAGGATGCACACGCACATGCGTCCCGGGCGCAAATTCTGTCTTGTAGAGATTCCATAATTCGGGAGGCTGACTTGAAGCGTCCCATTCATGAGATTTATCCCGCGCGGAAAACACTCTTTCTTTACTGCGGCTCCCCTCTTCATCGCTGCGCACACCGACAATCACGGCATTATAAGGCTCTGCAGTTTGCAAAGTCCGCCAACTATCGCTCTTTGGGTCATACACCTTGCGCTCCCATGAACCATCTAATGTGTGATTGAGTGGAATCGCTTTGAGATTCTTGCAACAGGCGATTCTATCCACACGTCCATCGGGAAAAGTCTCTTTGAGCTGCAATGCCTCTTTATTTTGCCCAACAACCAAGCGCAATTTCAATTCCTTTGCGATTCTATCGCGATAGGCGATCATTTGAGGTACTTTATAAGATGTGTCAATGTGAATCAGCTCAAAGGGAACATGCCCAAAAAATGCCTTTTTTGCTAACCACAAGAGCACTGTGGAATCCTTGCCGATACTCCACAGCATCGCAAGATTCTTAAAACTCCGATACGCCTCTCGCAAGATAAAAATACTCTGTGCTTCTAATTTCTCTAATTTATCCATTTTTACTCCTCAAATCTGTGCGGAAAATATTTTTTCAACAATGCAAAAAACTCCTCTTCAAACTCAAAAATTCTTTTTGCATCCCAATGTGCTAAAGAGTCTAAAGAATTCAAATCTTCCGCATTTGCGCTCTCCTCTAGCACTTCTAGCACAATCCCTCCTGCAGCAGCATCAAAGCCATCAACAAGCACAAAACGTCCCAATGTTTGATTCTCTTTAAATGCACAAAGCGCAACGGGATGCTTGAGTTCTAAGATAACCGTTCCTGCTTCATTTCTTGTGAGTTTTGTTGGATTGGATTCCAAATCCACCTCATCGGCACTAATGTGCAAGACCCTCTCCACCTTTTTCAAAACAGCCTTGACTTTAGCACTCCCTAGTTTAAACAAATATTCCTTGTGCGATTCTAACGCATTGTGTCCGAGCCAAATGAGATTCACACGCACTTGTTTAGCGACCTTTAAGAATGATTCTTCATTCTTTTTGACCATAACTGCGCCACTTTTGACATAAATATCCTCTTTAAGAGAGATTCCAACCGCCTCTCCTGCGCAAATCTCCTCTTTTGCAGGGGCATCCCAAACCTCAAAATTTGCAATCGTCGCCTCTTTAAAACTCGGCAAAAACACAACTTTATCATTAAGATGCGCCTTTCCTCCTACGACACTTCCTGCATAAATGCGCCTCTCATCATCCTCATTGCTGAAGCGATAGACATCTTGCAGGGGTAGAATGAAATTTCCTACACTCTCGTCCTTTGTGTTTTCTAAAGAATCCAAAGTCTCTAGCAAGGTCTGACCCTTAAACCACTTCATGTTTGCAGAAACAGAGGCGATATTATCCCCCTCTCGCGCAGAAATTGGAATCACGGCAATGGGATTCACATCAAGCGTACCCAAAAAGCGCAAATAAGCATCTTTAATCTCACAAAATGCTCTCTCATCGTAATTTAGCATATCAAGCTTATTCACCACCACAATCACCTGTGCGATTCCAAGCAGAGAGAGCAACATTCCATGCCGTTTAGAATTCTCTGCAACACCCTCTTTGGCATCAATCACCAAAACGGCCGCAGCTGCACGACTTGCTCCGCTTAGCATATTGCGCAAAAACTCAATGTGTCCGGGTGCATCAATAATGACATATTCCCGCAAAGCACTCTTAAAAAATATCCGCGCAGAATCAATCGTAATACCCTGTCTTTGCTCATCTTCTAGCGCGTCTAACAGCATAGAATACTCAAATGGTCGCGCATTTTTCGCGCAAGACTCCTTGATGGATTCTAATTTTCCTTGTGGAAGTGAGTTTGTATCGGCTAACAATCTCCCAACAAGCGTGGATTTTCCGTGATCGACATGCCCTGTGATGACGATATTCATTCTTTCTTTTTGCATTGTGCTCCTTTAATGTCTCTGGTGTAAGCCGCATTCCTTGTGGTCTGGATTCTCCCACCACCAACGCCCCGCACGAATGTCCTCGCCCTCCTGCACGGCGCGTGTGCAAGGAGAGCAGCCAATGCTTAAAAACCCTTGCGCATAGAGCGCATTTTTAGGCAGCTTCCTTGCCTCTACATATTCCCACAGCGCAGAATCGCTCCAGTCAAAGATTGGATTTATCTTATAGAGTCCGAAATTCTCATCTTTCTCAAAGAGCTTCGTATCACTCCGCGTAACAGATTGCGCGACGCGGATTCCGCTTATCCAAAGAATCTTTTGTGCCAACACCTCTTTTAATGGCAGAATTTTGCGCACATAACAGCATTCTTTGCGCTTTTCCAGACTCTCGCGCATTCCCCATTCTCCGATAGCATTTTCTACCCTTTCTAGCTGCTCCTTTGGTGCGCTGTAGGATTTGATCTCTATACCAAAATGCGCTTCCACTTTATTTTGATACTCCAAACTCTCCCTAAAAAGCTTCTTTGTATCAAGTGTGAAAAACTCAAAAAGATGCGCATTGTGCTTGAAAAATTCTGTTTGCAGGAGTATATCAAGCACGACAACATCTTCAATCTGATGGGAAAAAGCAAGGGCAAAGACACCAGAATCTAGCTTGTTTTGATTGTTTATTTCCTCTTGTTTTGTGGCAAAAATGCGCTCTAAAAGCTCATTAAGCCTTGTGATGCTTTCTTTAAATGACATATTCACTCCACTCATTTCCCTGATAAGACTTAAGAGATAGGAAACGTATAAACACACTGCTTTTGCCACTCTCTCTTAGGCTGTCAAATTGACCCTTTGGAATCTCGGCAAAAATCTCTCTATCAAGCGTGAGCAAATCCAAGCGCACATGTGCGCCTAAGATTCTATGTCCTATCACTCTTGCCTCAATGGCCCCCTCTTCTTGTGTCAAAAACACTTCTATCTCGTGAGGGCGCACAAAAAGTGTCTCACCTTCACCCAAAATCAAGCCATTTTCGCTCACGCGCCCTGAAAAGAGATTCACATTCCCTAGAAAGCTATAGACAAAGGGATTCGCAGGATTTTCATAGACTGATTCTGGTGTGCCAACTTGCTCAACCTTGCCATCTCTCATAATCACAATCTCATCGCTCACCTCTAGAGCCTCTTCTTGATCATGTGTCACAAAAATACTCGTAATAGAGATTTCATCGTGCAACTTCCGCAACCAACGTCGCAAATCCTGCCTCACTTTCGCATCCAGCGCACCAAAAGGTTCATCTAAAAGCAACACTTTAGGCTCAATCGCTAAGGCTCGTGCAAGAGCGACGCGCTGTTTTTGCCCACCGCTTAACTCACTTGGCATCCGATCGGCTAGAGATTCTAGCTGAATCATTTTAAGAAGTTCATGGACTTTTTTGCTGATTTCTGCCTTGCTTGGTCGCATTTTTTTGGGGCGCACTTTCAAGCCAAAGGCAATGTTTTCAAACACATTCATGTGTTTAAACAGAGCATAATGCTGAAACACAAATCCCACGCCCCTATCTCTTGCATGTTCATTTGTAATGTCTTTGCCAAAAAACGAA
Source organism: uncultured Helicobacteraceae bacterium (assembly GCA_947588965.1). Lineage (GTDB taxonomy): Bacteria > Campylobacterota > Campylobacteria > Campylobacterales > Helicobacteraceae > Helicobacter_D. The sequence goes on along the minus strand of CANQAN010000014.1, from coordinate 20,745 downwards.
ATATTCCCACTATCTGCGCTCTCTAGCCCTGCGATGATTCTAAGCAATGTCGTCTTGCCGCTTCCACTAGGACCCAAAAGGGCTGTGAGTTTGCCCTCTTTAATCTCTAGATTGATAGAATCCAGCGCAACATAGGCGCCAAAGCTCTTGTGAATGTCTCTCACCTGAATGCCCATAATTTTCAAATCCTTTTAGAAAATTTTACAATCACAAACTTTAAGATTAAAGTCAAAAGTGATAAAAATGTCAAAAGACTCGCGATACAAAATGCAGCAATGTATTCATATTCGCTATAGAGAATCTCAATGTAAAGGGGCATTGTCGTTGTAACACCCACAATTTTGCCACTCACAACAGCCACAGCACCAAACTCGCCCATAACTCTCGCATTCGTAAGAATCATTCCATAAAATACACCCCATTTGATGTTTGGCAAGGTTACAAACCAAAAGGTTTGCCAACCATTTGCCCCAAGGCTCAACGCGGCTTCTTCTTCCTCTTTTCCCTGCTCTTGCATAAGCGGGATGAGTTCTTTTGCGACAAAAGGAAAGGTAATAAAGGCACTTGCTAAAATGATTCCGGGGAGGGCGAAAACAATCTGAATCCCTAAGTTTTCTAAAGTCTGTCCAAAGATTCCGCTACTACCAAAGAGCAAGACAAACATAAGCCCAACAATCACAGGAGAAATCGCAAAGGGTATCTCTAAGAGTGTGTTTAAAATGCGCTTACCAAAGAACTCAAACTTCGCCATACAATAAGCTATTAAAATACCAAAAAATGTGTTAAGAGGCAACACAATACATGCAACAATCAAAGTGAGCTTTATCGCCTTAAGCGTATTTTCTTCTAAAATCGCATGATAATACGCACTCAAGCCATCTTTAAAGGCCTCACAAAAAAGCGTAATGAGGGGAAGCAGTAAAATCACAGCAAGGAATCCGAACATAACGCCCAAACAAAGCGGTTTTAAAAATCTTGGTTCAATCTGCATTAGCGCCTCTTTCCTTGCAAATAATGAATCGCAAACAAAAGCACAAATGACACAACAATCATAAACACCCCCACTGCACTTGCACCTAAATAATCATGCGATTCTATTTTACTGACAATCACTACAGGCAGAATCTGCGATTCAAAGGGAATATTGCTAGAGATAAAAATGACAGAGCCATACTCGCCAAGCCCTCTTGCAAAAGCTAGAGCAAATCCCGTGAGTGTCGCAGGGAGCAAGGAGGGAAATATGACAAACCAAAATGTCTGCCAAAAGTTTGCCCCCAAACACAACGAAGCCTCTATGCTTGAAGAATCAAAGTCTTTAATCACAGGCTCTAGTGTGCGCACAACAAAGGGCATTCCAATGAAAACTAATGCCAAGCAAACGCCAAAGAAGCTGGCATTTTGCGCCTCAAAGCCAAAGATTCCAAGAAATCCACCTAAAACACCACTAGAAGAGAGCAAAAAGCTAAGCGCAATCCCCGCTACAGCTGTAGGCAGGGCAAAGGGAAGATCAACAAGAGCATCTATGAGCCCTTTCCCCACAAACTCATAGCGCGCTAAACTCCATGCAACAATGAATCCGCAGACAAGATTCACGAGCGCTGCACAAAACGAAGTACCAAGCGAAAAGAATAGCGCACTTAACACTTGCCTATCAAGCACAACATTCAAAAAGCCCTCACTGCCAATTTGAAGACTGAAGCCAACAAGCGCAAAAAGCGGTACAAGAATCAAAATAAATAAATAGCCAACCCCTAAGCCAAAGCTCAAGGGAAAGCCCGGGAGTATGCTAGGCTTGACAAAAAATGCCATTATTTCTTGCTCTTTATGGATTCAAAGATTTTATCAAAGAGTCCGCCATCGCTAAAATGCTCTTTTTGTGCAGTATTCCAGCCACCAAAGTCTTTAATTGTGAAGAGATCTAGTTTTTGGAATCTCTCTGCATTCGCGCTTAAGACTTCTTGATCGATAGGACGATAATAGCTTTTTGCAATAATTTTTTGCGCTTCCTTAGAGTAGAGATATTCTAAATATTCTCTTGCCACCTCTCTTGTTCCCTTGCTATCCACGACGGAATCCACAATTGCCACAGGTGTCTCGGCAAGAATGCTCACCTTTGGAGTGATGATCTCAAATTGCCCCTTACCTAATTTTTCAAGAGCTAAATACGCCTCATTTTCCCACGCAATCAGCACATCTCCTAAGCCTCTTTTTACAAAGGTATTTGTCGCGCCTCGCGCTCCTGTGTCTAGCACGGGGACATTTTCATAGAGTTTTCTCAGATATTCTTGTGCCTTTGCTGCGTCATTATTGTAGGTTCTAAGCGCATAGCCATAGGCAGCCAAATGATTCCAACGCGCACCACCGGATGTTTTTGGGTTTGGCGTAATCACCTTCACATCATCGCGCACTAAATCGTCCCAATTTTGTATATTCTTAGGATTCCCCTTGCGCACGAGAAAAATAATCGTAGAAGTGTAGGGTGCGGAGTTGTTTGCAAAGGATTTTTCCCAATCCTTTTTGATTTTTCCGCTTTTTTCTGCAATCGCGTCAATATCATAAGCCAACGCAAGTGTCACAACATCGGCAGGTGAGCCATCAATAACACTTCTTGCTTGTGTCCCAGATCCGCCATGAGATTGATTAACCTTAACCGTATCTCCTGTTTTATTTTTATAATACGTACTAAAAGCGACATTATAGTCCTTATAAAGCTCTCTTGTTGGGTCATAAGAGACGTTTAAGAGCTGATAATCTTGCGCATAAATTCCGCCACCAAAAGCCAACGCAACGACACTTGCTGCCACGACCAAATGCTTTACTTTAGCCCCTAAAGAGCCAATGATTTGTGTTTTCATAAAACTATCCTTGATTTTTGTCAATAATTCAATTAAGAAGGACGGGTGAAGTTCCCATCCCAGCCTCTTGCCCAAGCTTGAGATGCAGAACTCATCATTTCACCTCAAGCGCATATTCTAGTTAAATACATATTGTATTGACAACAATATTTATAACACATCTGCGCCATTATGTTCTCCTTATCATTAAGTTTAAAAACTCGGAATTATTCTCTAAAATAACTTAAAATAAAATTAAATTTTGTATATTTTTGTAAATTCATATTGTATTTATAATTTTATGCAAATTTTTGTCCCCTCATAAAGCTCCAACCATCTCTAAAATTTACCACAAAAAGCACAAACAATCAAAAAAACTTAGAATCCTTATTTCAATGCAGTCATTCGTATGCTATAATTTCGCGACAGACATCTCTCTTGCAGAGAGAGGCATATCATTTTCACCAAAGGAGCTAAATATGAAAGAGGTTGATTATAAAAAATATTCCCTTATGAATGTAAAGCAACTGATAGTTCATCTTGAAAAAGCAGAGAAGAAAGAGCAAAAATTACAGGATGATATGAAGAAAAAACTTGAAGCAACCCGACAAAAAATCAGAGAAGAAGCAAAGAAAAAAGAGCAAAGGCTCAAAGAACATGCGAAAAAGGAACTCTGCACAGCCAAAGAGCTGGTTAAATTCCTAAAAACAAAAATCAAAGACAACCTCAAAGAACCAAAATCTCCTAAGACAAGAAGGCCTCGCGCAACCAAAAAAAGCGAAAAATAGGCAACCAATAGAAAATCCCAAAGCAAACAAATAAGCCCCAAAAGAGCAAGGCAGTCGGCTAGAAAGTCTGCGCCAACCTTGCACTTTTGGCATTCTTAACCTTCTTAAGATGATTGGCTCTCTAGATGGACACACTCAACTAAGAGTTCATGCGCTAAATTTTAAACTCATTAATCTTTCTTTCAATCTCATTTGCCTTAGATTCTAGTCCATTTGCAGAATCAGAGACCAAATCCATCTCTGCGGCGATTTTTTGCAAATTGTGATTGAGTGTTTTATTGTTATCTAAAAGCTTTTGTGTCTGTGTCGCTAGAATGTGAGAGCTTTCTGCTGTTTCTTTTGCGAGAGTATTGACGATGTGCATTTTGTCCGTTACAAGATAAATAGAATCTTGGATTCCCTTTGAGCTTTCCACAAATACGAAGGAACTCTCCGCATTATGCTTGATTTGTTCAGTAATATCACCAATGCTTTGCGCTATGGCATTAATCGTCACATCAATCTCATGGAGTGAGCCTTGCGTCCTTTCGGCAAGCTTCCTCACCTCATCAGCCACAACAGCAAATCCCCTTCCATGCTCACCTGCACGCGCTGCTTCAATGGCAGCATTGAGTGCAAGAAGGTTTGTTTGATCGGCAATATCGTTGATTGCGGTTAGGACGTGCTTTATGTTTTCGGCCTCTTGGTGTAGTAAGGATACATTTTGTGCGAGATTCTCTTGATTTTGCGCATTAGCAGAGACATTTTCTGAAAACTTAATAATAAAACTTGCTGCACTCTCAAGCTCATTAATCGCCACAGCAACATTTTCCATCGTGGTTTTGCTCTTTTCACGGCTATTTTCTAGCGCAATCTCCACTTCCTTGCTGATTGCGCTTGCTTCATTAGAGAGTGCAAAGCCTTGATTTGTGCGCTCTAGAACTTCTTTTGCACCGCTCAAGAGTCCCTGTGAAATTTGCACATTTTGCTTACTTTGTCCATTAAGCTCTATGAATATCTCACGTATCAAAGACAAGAATTCCGATAATGCCCCAGAGATAATATGAATCTCATCTCTACCATTCTTGCTAAATGTCAGCACAGAAGTGATGTCTTTTGTGTCTTTGAGGGAGGTGAGGTAATTTTTCATTTTTGTGATTCTGCGCGTGATGTTCTGCAAGATTAAGAACCCTAAACAAAGCGTGAATAGTGCAATAACCCCGACTCCACCAAGCATGAGTGCTAATCTTTGAGAACTCAAGCTCTTGATTTGTTTAATGAGCGCAATGAGTTCTGCTGCGATTTTATCTTCAAGCCCTTTAAGCAAGTCAATCTTAGCCGTGATTGTCGCAAACCAATAGGGTCCCTCAATGCCAAACCCCCCTTGCTCACCCTTTTTCATCGCAACATCGCGCATCGCGGCAACTTCCCTAAAGCTCTTGTCTTGCTCTAATTTCTTATAAATTTCTACATTTTCGCTAGAAGCATAGCGCAAGAAATTTTCTAAATAAATATTTTGTGCTATGACAAGTGAGACGAATTTCGTATAGATTCCACTTGCAAAGCTGTCCGCGCTGAAGGTATTAGACAACACAGCTCTTTCTTGCCCGGCGTTTTCTTTGGATTCTAGGAAGTTAATATAGGCGATAAATTTCTTTGTCATAACATCGCTTGTGCTGATGTTTGCAATCTCAATAATGGACTTGATAGACAAGGCTATCGTTCCTGTATAATAGCCCAAAATATCCCCCACATTCACACTTAAGGAATCCACGCCTTTTCTAATCTCTGAAATCTCCTTAAGTTTGCCTAAAAACAGTTCTAAAGATTCCTGCACTGCCTGTGGATAGTTATGAGATGTGAAAGTCTGCAGAAATGCATACAGCTCTTGAATTTTTGAATCGCTCAAATCCCTTTGCTTTTTGAGATTCTCGCCAAATGATTTTCCTTTAGAACCCAAAAATCCCGCTGAAGTACCACGTTCCTTTTGCAACTCGTGAATCACAAGTGAAATCTTTGTAGAAAGCACAACTCCATCATCTAGCAATTTTGCACCTTTGTAATCCATATACTGATCTTTGATAAAAAACAAAGACACAAAAACTAATGCTAACAACGGAACCAGCACCAAGACAAGCATTTTAAGTTTAATGCTAAAGCGACTTAGAAAACTCATTTGCATACCTCCAACATTAATCCACTTGATTCTGCTCTCATCATATCAAAAATTTTATAAAAAATAAAGATTTTAGGGCTGTGTCTCTAGAGATTCTAAATACTCTTCATAACTTCCGCGAAAATCCACAATCTCATTATCCTCCCTAAATTCAATAATGCGGTTAGCATAGGCATCAATAAGCTCTCTGTCGTGGCTGACACAGATGATATTGCCATTAAACTTATAGAGTGCCTCACCAAGCGCAATGATCGCCTCTAAGTCCAAGTGATTTGTCGGCTCATCTAAGACAAGAAAATTCCCTCCCTCAAGCATGAGGCGACTGAGCATTATGCGATGCTTTTCGCCACCGCTTAGCGCATCAACGCTCTTTTCTTGCTCCTCCCCGCTAAAGAGCATTCTTCCAAGTGCATTGCGGATTTCACTTGATTCTTTTTTCTTGTCAAAATTCCACAACCATTCATAGAGTGTCTCTGCACCCTTAATGCTCTCTGTGGTATTCTGTGGGAAATAGCCACGTTCAATCGTCGCGCCCCATTTAATCGTCCCTTCTTGCGGAGACAAACACTCACAAATCAACTCACAAAACGTCGTCTTGCCAATTCCATTGCGCCCAATGAGAGCGATTTTATCCCCGGGCAAAATCGTAAGATTCAGATTCCGCAAGACCTGCAATGAACCATAAGAAAAGCTCAAATTTTCAAGGTTTAATGCCTCGTTGCCGATTTGCCGATTGGCTTTAAAGACGATACTAGGCTCTCTCCTGCTGGAAACTTCAATGCTTTGAATATTAAGCTTTTCAAGCTGTTTTTGTCGCGAAGTGGCTTGCTTTGCTTTGCTTGCATTGGCGCTAAAGCGTGCGATAAAAGATTCCAATTCTTCTTTTTCTTTGAGTTTTTTGTTGCGCTCCATTTCTTGTTGTTTTGCTATGAGCGTTGAAGCAATATACCAATCATCATAATTCCCGCTAAACTCTCGCACACTCTTAAAATCCAAATCCAAAATGTGTGTGCAAACGCTGTTTAAAAAATGTCTGTCATGGCTTATGACGACAAGTGTCCCCTCATGACGTTTGAGTTGTTCCTCCAAATACGCAATCGTCCTTAAATCCAGATTGTTTGTCGGCTCGTCTAAAAACAAAATATCAGGCTTAGGAAACAAGACTTGCGCTAAGAGAACTTTGAATTTATCTCCACCTGTGAGCGTTGCCATAAGGTTTTCATGCACACTAGCAGGGAATCCTAAATCTTCTAAGATTTTTTCAATTTGCACATCATATTCATAAGTCGGGTCCTCTTCAGCACAAATCATCTCTAATTCCCCCAAACGTTCATTGACAGAATCGCTAAAATCTCCCGCATTATAGAGCCTCTCTTTTTCTTTCACCGCATCAAAAAGTCGCCTATTGCCATAAAGCACACAATCTTTAATGCTAAAATCCTCAAACGCAAATTGATTTTGCCCAAGCACACCTAAACGCGCATGAGGCTCAAAAGAAATTTCCCCGCTTGTATGCTCAATCTCTCCACTTAAGATTTTAAGAAATGTTGATTTCCCTGCACCATTTGCGCCAATCAAGCCATAACGTTTCCCCTTATCAAGCCTAAGATTCACATTTTCAAAGAGTTTTTTTGTCGCATATTGCATTCCAAGCCCCGTGATTTGAACCACCACCACCTCCTTTTACTTTTTTAGGATTCTAGCTAAATTTTACTTAAGATTTGAGTGCGAAAATCTAAGGACTTAAGGAGTTTTATGCAAAAATACGCGACAAATTTTTCTATAGAGGTTGCAGTATGTTTCAGCTCCACTCTTCTTTCAAGCCCTCAGGAGACCAACCCGAAGCCATTAGAACGCTCACAAAATTCATTCAATCTCACAATCAATACCAAACACTTATCGGCGTTACAGGCAGTGGAAAAACTTTCACTATGGCGCACATCATTCAAGCATTGCAAATGCCAACACTCATTATGACACATAACAAAACTCTTGCAGCACAGCTCTACAGCGAGTTTAAGGGATTTTTCCCTAAAAACCATGTTGAGTATTTTATCTCTCACTTTGATTACTACCAGCCCGAAGCCTACATTCCAAGACAAGACTTATTTATAGAAAAGGATTCTAGTATTAATGAAGAATTAGAGAGATTGCGCCTTTCTGCGACCACTTCACTTCTGGCCTATGATGACAGCATTGTTGTTGCAAGTGTCTCTGCAAACTATGGTTTAGGGAATCCGCGCGAGTATTTGGAAATGATTGAGAAATTTTCAATTGGCACACAATACCACCAAAAGACCCTGCTCTTGCGCTTAGTTGATATGGGTTATAAGCGCAATGACAATTTCTTTGAGCGCGGAGATTTTCGGGTCAATGGAGAGATTATTGACATTTTTCCTGCATACAATGAAGATGAAATTGTGCGCTTAGAGTTTTTTGGTGATGAGCTGGAGAGCATCAGTCTTTTGGATTCTGTGGATAGAAAATTGCTAAAGAAGTTGGAATCTTTTGTGCTGTATGCAGCAAACCCCTTTATCGTTGGACAAGATCGCTTAAAGAGCGCGATAAAGAGCATTGAAGCGGAGCTTTCAGAGCGCCTGTCCTTTTTCAAATCACAGGGCAAAATGGTAGAATACGAAAGACTTAAAAGTCGCACAGAATTTGATCTTGAAATGATTCAAACAACGGGAATCTGCAAGGGGATTGAAAACTATGCAAGGCATTTAACGGGCAAAAAGGCGGGTGAAACGCCCTATTCACTGCTTGATTATTTCGCGCAAAAAAACAAGCCCTACCTCTTAATCGTTGATGAGAGCCATGTGAGTTTGCCACAATTTGGCGGAATGTACGCAGGAGATAGGAGTCGCAAGGAAGTGTTAGTGGAGTACGGATTCCGTTTGCCAAGTGCGCTAGACAATCGTCCGCTCAAATATGAGGAATTCATCATAAAGGCACCGCATTTTCTCTTTGTCTCTGCAACCCCTGCACAAAAAGAGCTGGAACTAAGCGGAATCCATACTGTTCAACAGCTCATTCGTCCCACAGGATTGCTTGATCCAAACTATGAAATCCTAGATTCAGAAAAACAAGTGGAAATCCTCTATGATAGGGCAAAAGAAGTCATCAATCGTGGCGAGAGAGTTCTCGTAACAGCGCTCACAAAAAAAATGGCAGAGGAATTGACGAAATACTACAGCGATTTGGGACTAAAAGTCCGCTACATGCATTCCGAGATTGACGCCATTGAGCGCAATCAAATCATACGCGCCCTAAGGGCGGGAGAGTTTGATATTTTGGTCGGAATCAATCTCTTGCGCGAGGGGTTGGATCTGCCCGAAGTTTCTTTGGTTGCGATATTAGATGCGGACAAAGAGGGATTCTTACGCAGTGAAACAAGCTTGATTCAAACAATGGGCAGAGCAGCAAGAAATGTCAATGGGAGGGTTCTGCTCTTTGCAAAAATCATCACGTCCTCTATGAAAAAGGCTATGGAAGTCACAGACTATCGTCGCAAAAAGCAAGAGGAATTTAACGCCACACATCACATCACACCACAAAATGTCTCAAGGAAACTTGATGAAGACTTGAAGAGTCAAGACTTAGGAGTACTCTATGAAAAAGCAAAGAAAAGCAAAGAAAAAATGCCAAAATCCGAGCGCGAGAAGCTTATCAAAGAACTCAGCAAACAAATGCACGCAAGTGCCAAAAAGCTAGAATTTGAGGAGGCTATGCGACTTCGTGACGAAATTGCGCGATTGCGCAATTTATGAGAGGACGTTAGCGATTGTCAATTCTCTCGGGATACAAATCGTGATTTAAGAGGCGATATTCCGCCATTTGCGCATATTTTGTCTGTGGGATTCCATAATTCACATAGGGGTCAATGCTGATCCCACCACGTGGGGTAAATTTACCCCAAACCTCCAAATAGCGCGGGTTCATAAGTTCCACTAAGTCATTGAGGATGCAATTGACACAATCCTCGTGAAATGCGCCGTGATTGCGGAAACTGAAGAGATAGAGCTTGAGAGATTTGGATTCCACCATTTTAGCATCGGGAATGTATGCGATATAGAGTGTTGCGAAATCAGGCTGTCCCGTGATTGGACAGAGGCTTGTGAATTCTGGGCAATTAAACTTCACAAAATAATCGCGCTCCTTGTGTTTGTTCGCAAAAGTCTCTAAGAGATTCTTATCATAATTCAAAGAATATTGCGACCCTTTCCCCAAATGCTTAAAAGTCTCCATTTATCCCCCAAAAAGAAACTTAAGTGAGCCACTGATTGCAAGGGCGTTGATAATGTCAATGAAAAATGCCCCGACAAGTGGAACAACGATAAAAGCAGTGTGAGACAATCCATAATGTTGCGTTACAGTCTGCATATTCACCATAGCCGTTGGCGTCGCACCAAGCCCAAATCCACAATGCCCAGCGGCAAGAACAGCGGCATCATAATCCTTCCCGCAGAATCTAAAGGTTACAAACACCGCATACAGCACCATCATAATCGTTTGCGCACAGACAATGAGCAACATAGGCAGCGCCAATGAAACGAGTTGCCAAAGATTGATGGTCATAAGCGCAAAGGCCAAAAATAGTGCCAAGCTCACATTTCCAATCACAGAGACTTCACGATCAAAGACTTGATGGATTTTTGTCGCTTGCAAGACATTTCTCAAAACCACGCCCACAAACAAGCACCAAACAAATGTCGGCAGATTAAAACTGCTGCTTCCAAAATACTTTTGTGCTTCTGTCCCCGCAAATAGAGCAATCACAATGAGTGCCAAAGATTCTATAAAAGAACTTGTCGTGATGAGTCGCTCCTTTTCTGGCTTTTCAAAGCCCTTTGGAATGCTCTCTGCTTGTGCGTTAGGGAGTTTGAGTTTGTGTTTTTTAACCAAATAATGCGCTACAGGTCCGCCAATGATGCCACCCATAACAAGTCCAAATGTCGCACAAGCAATCGCAACTTCAGTTGCAGGAGCGAAATTGTAAGGGTCAGACTTAAAAATATCCGCCCAAGCCGCCCCTGTTCCGTGTCCGCCACTCATTGTGATAGAACCACCAAGCAATCCAAGAATCGGATTCACATTTAACATCTGCGCAATCGCCACGCCAATGACATTTTGCAAAAGCAACAATCCCGCAACGATAAACAAGAACCCTATAAGAAGTTTTCCGCCCTTTTTGAGAGAGGCGAAATCTGCACTCAAGCCAATGCTTGTGAAGAATGCCAACATGAGAGGATCTTTTAGGGAATTGTCAAATTGAAGCTCAATATTCCCATAGCGATAGAGCAAAAATAGCAGAATCGCAACGAGGATTCCACCCACCACAGGTTCTGGGATATTATAATCATACAAAAACGCGCTCCGCTTGATAATCAAACGCCCCAAAAGTAACACAAAAATCATGCAAAGCAGGGTTGCATAAAAGTTAAGAGAAATGACCATCACAACTCCTTAAAACGAATATAGGAAAATATTACAACAAAATCAAAAAAATTTCAAAATTTAAAAAGAGGAGGACAAAAGAATCAAACGCAGAATATAAAAGCCCAAAAGGGACTTTAAGTCCCATAAGAGCTAAGCGAGTTGTGCCTTGAGCATCCAAATGAATTTTTCTAAATGCGCGACTTTCTCATCGGCAAGTGCAACAGTTGCTTTGTCATTCGCATCTCCTGCAAGATCAGAGAGTTCTTTGAATTTTTTGAGGAAATATTCATAATCAGACAAAATGCTCTTTAAAATCACTTTAGAAGTGAAGCTCACACCACTTTCTTCTTTAATCTTGCTTGCAGAGAGCATTTCTTTGAGTGTTACAAAGGGTTTCTCTCCGAGCTGCAAGACACGTTCTGCGACATCGTCCATTTGATCTGTGATCTCCTCATACATCTCTTCTAATGCCTTATGCACAGGATGAAAATCCGCGCCCTTCACATTCCAATGATAATTGTGTAACTTAATGTAAAAAACTGCGGAATCCGCTTGAATTTGCTTTAAAGCCGAAACAACCTTATTCATGGTCTCTCCTTAAATGATTCTTGTGGATTCAATTATATTTTAAATACTCTTAAAAGAAAATTATTATTATTTAGAATCTTATCCGCCCGTTTGATAAAACGCTCTCTTAGAAGTGCTGTGTGTGTCCCAATCGTTTTTCTCGGGCTTCGTTTCCACACAGAGCTTGAGATTTTCAAAAATCTCTTGTGTATCACCGCGTAACATCGCCTCCTTAATGTCAATGGCATTTTCATGATAGAGACAGGGTATCAACTTCCCCTCACTGCTTAAACGGATGCGATTGCAACTCTTGCAAAAATCATCATTGTGAGGCGCAATCACGCCAAAAACATAGTCGCGCTCCGTTTTGATTCCTGCTTTTTGCGCTATTTCTTCTGAAGAGATTTTAAACAAAAGCGCAGGACCGAAAATCTCTTTTTCAAAGGGAGAGATATCGTATTTTTGACGAATCTTAAAGAGAATCTCATTGAGATTCAACCCCTCAATGCCGCTCTTTGCGTGAGTGTTTTCCATAAATTCTATGAAGCGCACCATTATGCCCATTTTCAAACCATATTCTAAAATATCCAAAATCTCATCCTCATTGATATTTTTCAAGGGAACCATGTTGATTTTTATTTTTAAGCCTACAGAATGCGCAGCCTGTATGCCTTGCAAGATATTTTCTAATCCATCGCGCTTTGAGATACAGAGGATTCTTTCTTTTTTCAAGGAATCCAAAGAAATATTAATACGTTTAAGTCCCGCTTCCTTTAAATCTTTAGCAAGAGGCGCGAGCAAAAAGGCATTTGTTGTCAAAGCAATGTCAATCTCGGGAGCCATTTTGCAAATTGCAGCAATGAAGCTTACGATATTTGTCCGCAATAGAGGCTCTCCGCCCGTGATTCTTATCTTTTTTACGTCCTCTGCAATGGCAACTTTGACGAAGTTCAAAACGGATTCTAACGGGACATCTTCACTCTCATCGCCTATACGCATGGGTGTATTGGGCATACAATATGCACAGCGAAAATTGCATCGCTCTGTTACACTAATGCGCATATAATCAATCTTGCGTCCATAACTGTCTCTTAACACACGCACTCCTAAATAAAAGCAGAATCATACTAAAGACTACAAAAAAAAGCTATAATTTGGGCAAAATTTATGTACTTTTGTAAAATAAGGAGCGCAATTGAGCAAGATTCCGATGCCTTGCGTGATTCTAAGTGGCGGAAGAGGCTCAAGGATTGGGCAACTCAAGCAGAATCTCACCATCGCAGATTCCACTTTGGCAAATTTTATGGCAGAAAAATTTCAAAAATGCTTCACTCAAATTTATTTTTCAGCCAAAACGAGAATCCCTAATGACTTTCAAGTGCAGACGATTTTGGATTCCATAGGAGATGGAGGGGATTTAAGCGCAAAAGAAAACTTTGCACCAATTTTTGGACTCAAAAGCCTCTTAGAGTTTTTAAAGTGCGATGCTTTTGTCTTAAGCATCGATACACCCTGCTTTGAATGCACATCCGCTCAAGAGCTCGTCGCTCTTTACCAAAAAAACAAGAATCCCACTTTTGCCAAAAATTCTAAAATCCACCCCCTGCTTGGAATCTATCCCTACAAGGCTCTCGCAAAAATCAACGCACAGCTCAAAGCGCGTGATTACAAACTCTTGCATTTGTTAGAGCGAATTAATGCGGAATTTGTGGAGATTAGCACGGAAAAAACGCAGAATCTCAACACTTATGGAGACTATGAGATGTTTTGTCAAAATCTCAAAGCCCTTTAAGGAAGTAAAACATGGCCGATGATCAAGAAAAAACAGAAGCCCCTACCCCGCGCAAGATTGAAAAGGCCAGAGAAGAGGGAAATGTCTTAAAAAGTCCCGATGTTAATGCGTTTTTAGGGCTTGTTGTGGGGCTTACACTTGTGTTTTTGTGCTTTAACTTTTGGGTTAAGGGGCTTGGCGGAATCTTTGAGGAAATTTACCAAAACTTCCAGCAGGATTTCACGCGGGCAAACGCCATGTCTGTGGCGATTTCACTTGCGCTTGAAATATTATACTTGCTTGCGCCAATCTTTGGAGCACTGATGCTTGCAGGAGTGATTGCAAACATCGCACAAAGCGGATTCTTGCTAACAGGCAAGGCCATCGCGCCTAAGCTTGAAAAGCTCAATTTCATCTCTGGAATGAAGAATCTCATTTCAATGAAGAAAATCTTGGATGGCTTTTTGATCACCTTTAAAGTCATGACTGCGTTTGTGATTGCGTTTTTTGTGTTTATCGGGTTTATGCATGAGCTCACCACAGTCTCTTTGTTTCCCTTAGGCGATCAAATGCTTTGGTTTAGGGACAAGGCTATCATTCTCATTGGTGTTCTTTTGGCATTTTTTCTCGTTATGGCAAGTGTAGATTATCTCATTAAACGTTATCAATACTTCAAATCCCTACGCATGAGCAAACAAGAAGTCAAAGATGAATTTAAAAATCAAGAGGGGGACCAACAGGTTAAGGGCAAGATTCGATCTTTAATGTTCCAAGCAGCAAGAAGAAGAATGATGCAGAATCTCCCAAGCGCCGATGTTGTCGTAACAAACCCAACGCATTATGCCGTTGCCTTGCGCTTTGATAGCACGAAAGAACGTGCCCCACGTGTTTTGGCAAAGGGCGTGGATTTCCTTGCACAAAGAATCAAAGAAATCGCAACAGAGCATGAGATTCCTATCATAGAAGACCCTCCCCTAGCGCGCACATTGTATAAAGATGTGGATTTGGATATGGAGATTCCAACAAGCCTCTATGAAGCTATGGTGAGGGTACTCAAACAAGTCTATCTCATTAATGAAAACAAAAAGCGCAACAGCCCTTAGTGCGCTCTCTGTAAATTTTACTGCAAGGGCGCACATTTGCCCTTGTTTAAGCTTAAGTTTAAATCTGCTACGATGAAAAACACAAAAAACAGGACACATTTTGGACATCACAAACACACAATCTAAAGACAAGAATTCGCTGCAAGAGTGCCATTATTACTTTAAATGCGCAAATTACAAAGAATTGTTAAAAGAAATGAAACAAAAAAATATCAAAGTTGATTGCATTTTCACCGATCCGCCCTATAATATTTCAAGAGACAACAACTTCACAACCATTAAGCGCACAGGATGCGACTTTGGAGAATGGGATAGGAATTTCAAAGACCAAGAGAAATGGATAAGGGAATCCGCGCCCTTTTTGAAGAACGGGGGCAGTTTTATTATTTTTAATGATTTTAAGAATCTTTCTTATGTCGTTAAAGCCCTAGAATCTTGTGGTTGCACGGTTAAAGATCTGCTGCGATGGGAGAAGAGCAATCCCATGCCAAGAAATGTCAATCGTCGCTATGTGAGCGACTGTGAATTTGCTCTCTGGGCTGTCAAGGGCAAGGCAAAATGGACATTTAACAAACCAAGCTGTGCGGCTTATCTTAAGCCCTCTTTTAAGAGCTCAATAATAGGGGGGGGGGGCAAAATAGCCTAGGACAAAGACGCAATCAAAGCCAAAATTATAGAATCCATCCCACTCAAAAACACCTCAAAATCATAGAAGAGATTCTGCGCATTCACACCAATGAGGGCGATCTGATTCTTGATCCCTTTAGCGGAAGCGGTACGACCCTCATTGCCTGTCTTAAAAATGAGAGAAAATTTATAGGCTGTGAGCTGGATGCACACTATTTCAAAGAGGCTTCATTAAGAATCCAACGTTTTTTATCTCGCTTAGAGGATTCAAAATGATCCTCTCACCACTCAATTATGTGGGCAATAAGACAAGAATCCTGCACCAGCTCTTGCAACTCTTCCCCGCAAAGTTGCAGAGCTTTGTTGATGTGTTTTGTGGAAGTGGAATCGTAGGGCTTAACACAAAAGCCCATCGCATTGTCCTTAATGACAGCGACAAGAGGCTCTTTTCTTTGCTTGAATATTTCAAGGAGGAATCGCTAGAGTCTATTTTTGCAAGTGTTGAGCATTTGATTTCAAGCTACAATCTCACGGATTCTAAAGCAAAGCCAAAGGGATATTATAAAATCCACAAAAACGAAGGACTCTCGCGCTACAACAAAGAGGGCTTCTTAAGGCTAAGAGATGACTACAATCAAAATCCAAGTGCACAAAAGCTCTTTGTGCTTATACTCTATGGATTCAACCATTTCTTGCGTTTCAACTCTAAGGGACACTTCAATGTGCCTGTAGGAAAAAGTGATTTTTCGGACTTTCAAGTGAAGAAAACAAAAGACTTCATCAGCGCCCTAAAGAATCCTTGCGTCATTTTAAAAAACAGCGATTTTAGAGAAATGAGCCTGTATGAAGAGAGTGCATTTTTCTACTTCGATCCACCCTATTTAATCACAAATGCCCCCTACAATACACATTGGAGCCAAAAAGACGAAAAAGATCTGTATGAAATCCTAGAGCATTTGCATTCAAAAAACAAATTTTTCGCGCTCTCTAATGTACTAGAATCTAACGGTTTGAACCACACACTCTTGCAAACGTTTGCGCAAAAATACAATGTCATTCCCATAGTGCGCCAATACAACAACGCCAACTACAGGCGCAAAAACATAAGCCCCACCAAAGAGGTACTCATTACAAATTACAAAACAAGGGAAATGTGTGGAATATAAAATATTCTCTTTTAGCACGACAATTAGGAATCCTCAAAGAAACATTACCTTTTTGAATGTCCTAAAAAATTTCAATGGATTCCCCTTAACGCAAGAAAATACAGAGGAAATTCTCAATGAATTTGTCAAAACAGGAGTGTATAGGCTCACAAATAGTGACACGGATATTTCACAAAAAATCTCAAACAACAAAAAGCTAAGCAACACAGAGATTGAGCGGCTTTTCAAACTCAATCCACACCTACAGGATAAAAAGGCAAAGAGCTTTCGCGGAAAAACGCATTTGGATGCTTTAGTCGCACAAGGGTTGCTTTTGTTGCTCGGAGACAAATGCCCCTACATATGCCTCACGCCACTTGCTCTAGAACTCATGGATAGAAAGAATCTCTCCACAGATATTTACACCAAACTTATGTTAGGATTGCATTTTCACAACCCCAACAAACAAGTCTTAAACAAGGCAAGACCTTTCCTCAACACTCTTTTTGTCCTCAATGAACTCAAAAAGAGCTGTAAGCCCAAATCAAAAGGTCTCTTAAGGCATGAATTTAAAAGCTTTGTTTTGGGCATGAAAGACTGCGATTATGAGACTTGCACAAAAGAGATTCTAAAGTACAGAAGCAAATTTGGCTTCAAAGAAAACAAGTCCTATTTGCACGATTATCTCTTTAAAAGACAAAAGTTAAAAAAGGTCAAAGACGCGACATTAGACGACTATGCCGATGAGGTGTTTAGAAAATTCTCAATGACAGGACTTATCACATCCAAAAGGACTTTTAAAAACATTTATTATGACTTGTCTCAATTCAATTATGCCAAGATTCAAGCCCTTTTAGAATCCTACAAAAACTACGACTTTAGGGAATTTAAAAGCAAGGAATCCTATATTGACTTTTTGTGTGAGATTCAACTTCCTTGGGAAGTCAGCACAGAGGAAAAAATCGGAATCATAAAACAAAAGGCAAAAAACTTGAATCTCAAATTCACAGAACAGGACTTTGAGAATTTACAGGACTGCGAAGAAAAAATCAATAGTGCATTCAAAACTCAAAAAATCAAAGAAATTACCGACAAACATGAACTTAATGAGCTCATAGAAGAGCTTAAAATACTCGCAAAGCAAAGCAAAAGTCAATCAAGATTCAAGGAGCTTGATGAACCCTTGCGGCTTGAATACATTCTAGCCTTAGTCTTAGCCAAAAAATACGGCAACACAAATCTTGTCTCAAACCTCATTTATGGAGAAGATGGGCTGCCACTTTCTTTTGCTCCTGCTCTTAAAACAGACTTAGAATACGAAGATTTCCTCATAGAAGCCACAATGATAAAAAACAAAAACCAACAACTCAACAGCGAAACGACAAGCATAATAAGGCATATGCAAGACAATGAGTCCAAAAGGGGACAATCTCTCAAAACATTTCTAGTCGCTCCCTATATCCACCGAGATGTGGCTTTGTTTTTCAAGTTTTGTGCAAAGGAATTTGAGAGTCCCATCACTGCCCTCACCATAGGCAAATTTATAGGGCTTTTAGAAGAGTCTTCAGATTTCACAGAATTCCGACAAAACTACCAAAAATATGTCCAAAAACTCTTAAAATGCGAAACAAAAGAATATACAGACTTCATTAATTCCTAATTCTGTCCTTTGAACATAACGATTCTTTATCAGAATCAAAATCAACAGATTAGAATCCTCTATATTTTCTTAGAAGCTCATAGGCGCTATTGATTTTTTCATTTTCTTATCCATTTGCTCCCTTTTGTCTTGATGCAGATCGGGATGGAACAACCTTGCAAGCCTGTAGTAACGCTTTTTGAGCTCTTCTTGCGTGATTTCATTGAGTTTTTTGGGATTTAATGAAAATATTTCACGCGCAAAAGCAAGATAATCAAATTTTTTCATTTTTATAATGAAGTCAAAGGTCTTTGTGACGTAGCTTGCCGCGATTCCATAGAGGTTGAAAAAATAGAATAAGAATCCTAAAAGGACAGGGATTCCAAGCAAAACAAAGGGATAGAGATTCCAAAACTTAATGTGCTTTAGGAATCTGAAATATTTAAAGGCAATGTAAAATTGCTTGATGGGCAGCACGATAAAGACATAGAATAACAAAAGGGTAATGTGAGGATTCCAAATAATGAAGCGCCTAGAATCCACCAAATGTATTCAATCATAAAATTTAAGACAAAATCAATGGTATGTACGAAAGTTTCCTAAACGCGCGATTCCAAAAATTTTTGACTTGATTGACAATAAAACTTGTGAGTTCCTTAGATATTCTTTTCCCTTGAAATTCAATCATAAAAACTTGATTTTTGTGGCATTATGTCACACTTGCTTAAGTGAAAATCAAATAAAATAAACAACAAAACAAAGAGTGTTTAGCTTAGGATGTGCAATTATGACAGCTTCAAAGAACAGCACACAGGATTCTAAACAAGAATCCAAACCCTTTGTGAAATGGGCTGGAGGCAAACGAGCCTTGCTTGATTCTATCATTTCTTTAATGCCACGTGATTTTAAGAATTATTTTGAGCCTTTTGTGGGAGGTGGGGCTTTATTTTTTGCTCTGCAGAGTAAAGGGCTTTTGGATTCTAAAAGCATTGTCTTAAGTGATAAAAATCGTGAGCTCATCAATGCCTATAAAGTCATAAAAAGCGATCCGCAAAGTCTTTTAAAAGAATTAAAATCCTTTCAAAACAAGCACAATAAGGATTTTTTCTACACGATACGCAATCTTGACAGAAAAGAGGATTTTGCAAATTTGGATTCTATTTTTAGAGCTGCACGATTTATTTATCTTAATAAAACCTGCTTTAATGGGCTGTGTCGCTATAATGCAAAGGGGCAATTTAACACACCGATGGGAAGCTATAAGAATCCTCAAATTTACAATGAGAATTTGATTTTAAATGCTTCAAACGCTCTGCAAGGGGTGAAAATTTTGCAGGGTGATTTTGAGGAAGTTGCAATGAATGCCACAAGCGGAGATTTTGTCTATTTTGATCCTCCCTATTATCCGCTCAATAAAACTTCAAGTTTTGTGAGCTATATTGATGTTTTTTTAGAAAATGAACAAAAGAAACTTTTTGAGGTCTTTAAAGCCTTAAATTCACGAGGTTCAAAGGTTTTGCAAAGCAATTCTAATGCATCTTTTATACGCAATTTATACAAGAGCTTTAATTGCATAGAAATTCAAGCAAATCGTGCCATTAATTGCAAAGGTGCTAAGAGAGGTAAAATAACAGAGCTTTTAATCAAGGGAAATTATGAGTAAAAATAATGAGAGTTGGCAAAAAATCTATGAGGATTTAAAAATTGACAAACATGATTTCAAATCAAAACCATTTTTTATAAATGCTGAAGAGATTAAAGATTGTGTTAAAGATTTCAAGCAAACTTCACAAAGAGAAGTGAGGATTTTATGCAAACAAGACTCTAGAGAAGATCGTCCGCAAATTTTTATTGATAATGAGCTTTTTATTTTGCCTATTAAAAATGGAGAGTATGTTCTTTGCAAAGGGGAGGGTTATGTGGATATTCCAGACATTCATGCAGACATCAAAGAATATGAGAGTAAATTAGACTTTGAATTAAAAAGTGCTTGCATTGGAAATTCTGAAATGCAACATTTGGATTTTGCTTATGCTTCAAGCCTTATTCGCACATTTATTGGCGATAAAAGCTTGGTTTTAAACATACGAGGACGCAAATATACGCCACAATTTTCCTTTTATACAAATATTTATGATAATATAGAAGTAAAATCTGTCCAAACGGAAGTGGATTCTGGTTTTGAGGGTAGAGATAAAATTGTATTGGTTGAAGCAAAAAATAATCAAACAAAAAAACATCATCATAAGACAACTTTACTACCCGATGAGACAATGGCAACTCCATACACAAAAAGAAGTTATAACGCTCTTTTTTGAAAAAAGAAAAGAATGCTTTTTGATGGGAGAATTTGGATTTAAAGAATTGCAAAATTATAATAGCATATTCTTAAAAAAGAGTGCAAAATTTAAGATTAAAGGAAAGAGATGAAAGATTTTGAACGTTTAAATTCGCAAATTGATTGGCAAAAAGTCAATAAGCTTCTGCCTGTTATCATTCAAGATTATAAGAGTTGTGAAGTTTTAATGCTAGGTTTTATGAATGAAGAAGCCTTGCGTGAAAGCTTGAGGCAAAAATTGTATTTTTCACGTCCCTCCTCACCCTCGCACTCTCAACACGTCTTTTGTATCAAGCCTTTATGTGATTTATCTCTTACACTCTCATCTCCGCACCGTCC
>CANQAN010000013.1 GCA_947588965.1 uncultured Helicobacteraceae bacterium | reverse complement strand
AGTGTTTGAATGAGAGAATCCACACCGCTTCTTTGAAAATTAAGAAGAATGGTTTTCATGTTAGGCTCCTTATTTTATGTTTTAGAAAATCTAAAAATCTTAAATTTTCCTATATCCTTGATGTGTGTGAGTTCAATCCCGTTTAGCAAGGGAAGCACAGCACTCTCATCATAAAATTTCAACAAATTTGTGTAAAGAATCAAAGTCCCCCTCTCGCGCTTCTCCATTTCCCTCACAAGAAATTGCGGTGCTATCCGATGATAATCCCCCTTATAAAAATTACTCATAAAAGACTCTAAATTCTCATAATGCGCACAATAATTTGGCAAAACCGGATCATAGCGCGTCACATAAAAATGTCGTGCAATTTCAGTGTCATTGCTTAATAAGACAGAATACTTTGTATCAAAATTTTCTTCTAAATCGTGCAACATTTCTTCTCGTATTTTTATGTGTTCAGGCAATTGTCTGTGAAATTGTGAATTCTTCGCATACCACCACAAAATACAGCAATTCAATGCAATTAAACCCAAGCACACCTCTAAGGGAAACAACACGACACATAATAAGCTCGCAAAGGGTAACCCAAACTCAATATAGCGCTGTGGTTCTCCTAAAAATCGCAGGATTCTAAGTGAAGTCACAAAAAACGCAAAAAACGAACCACACATCACTACATACAAAAGTCCCACAACCTCATCACTCTCTACAAACCAATATCCAACCAATGCACAACAACTCGGAAATGCCCCAATTAAAATCTCTATCACGGGATTCCCCAAAAAATAACTCCTATCCCTATTCTTCCAAAAATCCCAAACAAAATCTCTCCAAATGCTATAGCGTAACTTAAACTGGGTCCCATGAATCATAAATTTAGAATAATTGCGCTTATGGTTAAACTGCGCCCTAAAAAAGTTTTTTGCATAAGGAAAATTTAGAACAAACAAGGCACATGCACTAAGAGGAATGAGCAAAAGAACCTCATACGCACCGGTAATCAGAGCAATAAAACAATTGCAAAACGTATAAAATTGGAATCCAAATTGAGAGCTAAGGAGTAAGATGAATCCTAAAAGAGCTAATAGGGCAAAAAAATACCCCCCCCCCCCGAGCAAATAAAAGAATAATATCATTAGATAGAGGATTCCAAGAAAACAACCCAAAGCTCGCGCAGAAAGCCCCATAAATTTAGCATTCCACACGGCGTAAAAAATAGGCATTGTAACAAAGATTCCATTGACTAAAATCCTATCAATAAGACGTAGCTCCAAACCAACAAAATCCCTGCAATACACTAAAAACACATTCAGACTCACAAACATTAAAAAGACAATAATGAAATTGACAAAATTAGCCCTCTTTAGCAGGATATTATCACTTAAAAATGAGCAAATAATATGATAGAGTTGCGGACAGACAAACAGATAGTTTTCATTAAATTTTCTCACCATCCAATGATGATTTCTTTTGATATACGAAATAAGCTTATAGTGGTAAGCATGGTCAGTTCCGCCATAGGGATAATTCATTTTTCTCACAACAAAACCAAAGATCAAAAAGCTCACAATCACAATGAGCGATTCAACAAAAACCTCTCCGACCATACTCTTTCCTAGTACAAAATAAAATCAAATCAAAAAGCCCACCATTGTAACCAAAAATTACAAAGTCCAAACTTAAAGACAAAGCACGAAACCTTAGCTTTTATGTTTGCGCAAATACTCTTGTATGCCAACAATGCTTTGCACAAGATGTAAATCTGTATCGGGTATTTTAATGGCAAATCTCTCCTCAAGCTTTAAATACAAATTTGCCATATCCAAGCTATCCACTCCTTGTTCTACCAAACCTAGTTCATCAGATAGCATATCCACATCGCTTAATATATCAATCTCCTCTAGGATTTGCCTGATTTCCTCTCTGCTGATTTCCATTTTCACTCCTTAACTAAAATTGAACTCGCCCAAGAAAAGCCAACACCAAAACCACTAATAAGAATCCGCTCTATATCTTTATGCAAATGATTCATTAAGACAAGTGGAATTGATGATGACACCGTATTGCCATACTCAAAAATTTCATAGGGTACTTTTGATTCCTCAATTCCCAAGCGCTTTTGTATCGTCTGCACGATATAGCGACTCCCTTGATGCAAGATGCATAAATCAATATCACTCATGCCTAAATTCTCCATACTTAATAACTCAAAAATTTGTTTTGGAATCTCTGTAGCAGCGAAGCTAAATACAGCTCTTCCATTCATCTTTAAATTCTTATCACAATACAAAGCAGAAGAACCCATCCCATCACTTCCAAATAATGTTCTTTTAGGATAGAATCCCCCCTCACTCATAAGTGTCACACTTGCTCCATCGCCAAAGAGCAAAGAAGTATCTTTGTCATTTTCATCAATAATGCGCGAATAGGGATCGGCTGTAAATAACAACCCGCAATCCATCTTATGACACAACATAAAAGATTGCACAATAGAGAGTGCATAGACATATCCTGAGCAACCTAAAGAAATATCAAAACAAGCCACATTTTTATCAAACCCCAATTCTTTGTGCAATAGGGCGGAGAGATGGGGAATATTAGAGGGGGGATTCTGTGTCACCACAACAACGACAACAATCTTGTCAATACGTGTTTTTTGTTGTAAATTTTCAAAGGCTCTCAAGCACATTGTCAGTGCGCTTTCATCCACATCCATGCGCGATCTGCTTAACACACCAATTTTATCTCTTAAAAAATGTTCTTCTAAGGCAAACTTCTCTGCCAAAGAAACATTAGAGATTCTGCGACTTGGAATATAACCCGCAATTTCTTTAATTCCTATCATCTCAATCCTTACAAGAAAAATAAATTTGCCCAACCCTACTTGTATCAACAAAAACACAAGTTTTCATGAGCTGAAAATTAAAATGCGATTCAAAACAGAGTTTTATTGTTTGAAATTCCTTAATAAAGCCATTTAGTTCAAGTTTGGTAAAATAAAATTTCCCTCTCATTTCACTAAAGATTTGAAAGAGCAAGGCCTTATTTAAAGAAACAAGATGTTCAATGAAAGAATACTGATGATTTCTTTGAATGAAAGCATTTTTGCAATCAAAATGAGCATTTTTGATAATCTCTTTCTCGCTATAAGGAATCCTTTTTGTTATTTCTCTCACAGATTCCGTCGCAAAAAATCTCAACAACTCACCATCGTTTTTTAGGAATTTACCGCTCAAACAAATTGATTCTAAAGGCGGCTTAGCACACATAAAGAGCAAATTTTTTCTTGCGAGTTTATGAAACATTAAATCAAGCTGCATAATGCCCCCCCCCCCGCACACATCAGCTAAAAAATCATAAACACTCGTTCCATGCACATATGTCCTCTCACCCTTAAAGGCAAAATCTGTAATCATTCCATCAATCTGCATAATCTCTATCCTTCAATGAAAAATAAATAAATCCAATGCTTTTTGAATTGACAAGAATCTCTGCTTTAGCCAACAAAAATTCAAAACGTGATTGAAAGCACAAACAAATCTCTCTCATCTCCCTTTCATCGGGCAAACAAGTCAGTGTTAATCGCGAGAGAAACCACTTAGAACGCCCAATCTCATTTCCAAACAAAGAACTTAATAGTCCTTTATACAGAACAATACACAAGCGCACAACAGAAATTTCTCCACTAAAATCACGCAAAACTATCGTTTTGCCATCGATATTTGCTGATTTTAGAATCTCTTTTTCATTATAAGGGATTCTTTTGCTTATCATTCCTTTTTCTTGATGATAGCCATAGAGCCTATAGCTTTCTCTTTCACACTCAATTTTTAATGCAACCCTTAATTCTTTATCATTCAACTTCTCACTCAAAAATACAAGATTTTGAGTTACGAGAGCTCTATAGGTGAAATCAAGCCTCCTCGCACAAGGAAAAATTTGTAAAATTTTAGGCAAAATACTCTCATAAATCGTCCCCCCTTGAATGTAATTCCTGCTGCCTAAAAAATACAAGTTATCAAGTGTAATCTTAAGGTTATCCATTTCTCAACCTTGCAAAATGACGCGTATTTTTGAGATGATCAAAGGCGAAGTTTCCAGAAATATCAGAATTCTCTGGGCAGCTTTGCACAACCACACTCCCAATTCTAATGCGGGAATTTGCTCCAATTGTGATTCCATCTTTAATGGTTACAGAAGGTCCTAAAATCACATTTTCTCCAAGCTTTGCGCTTCCGCCAACCAAGCAATTCCCGCTCATGCGCACCGCTTTACCAATCACACAATTTGCTGCAATATTACACAAAACCGCAATAGATGCGGATTCTTGTAGCTCCGTGATTCCCCACACAGACTTACTCACAACACTATTATCAAAGATATGGACATTATTGTGTAATTTTACACTTCCAAATCGCTTAATAATAACTTTATCATAGCCATTATAGGCAAGTTCAAGTCCTTGCGCACCAATGACAACACCATTTCCAACATAAGAATTATCTCCAATGGTACAATCACTAGCAATATAGGCTTGTGCCCCAATTTCTACATTGTCTCCTAAATGCACCCTGTCTTCAATATAAGCACTAGGATGAATCTTGACATTGATTCCACGATAATTTTGCACACGATAAAGAGTCCCTCTTAGATTCTCACCATACAAGTTATGGATAACCCAAAAGTAAAATTTCGGATTCTCTGTAAGAAGTATTTTAATATCATGCTTCATATAAGATTGCAATTCCAAAAAAAGGGATTCCTTGGTTAAAAGCACCGTGATGTTAGGATTTGCAATAGCTTTTAAAAAGAAAGCTTTATTCTCTGCATAGCTCAATGTATTTTTACAGAGAGTTTCAACGCCACCAAGATTCTCAATGCCCCACTCTCTCAAGCGGATATTTTCCATATCAAGCAAACCAACCATCAGTTTGCCCCCGAGATTCCGCTCTTATTTTTTTACTTAAATCACCAGATTTGAAAGCCTCTAAGAGTTCAAATAAATAGAGCAAGACAAAAAAGCATATAAACTCAATTAATGCGCCCCCCCCCCCGCACAACAAATGCACTTTGCGCATTAGATTTTCCATAATTTAACGCACTATAAATTTTAAACAACATTTCCCTCTCTCCTTGTTGCCATAATCTTTTCCATTCGCAAAATTGCTTCTCTAATTCTCCCTTAAACAACCTCTCCTTGCTGACTTCACAAAAAGACTCAAAACTCTCAAAACAAGAACGTGAAATTCCCAATAAATCTTGCAAAAAACTCAACTCTTCTACGCTCAATGTATGTTCTGCTCCATAAACCCTTTGCTTGATTTGCCTTTTTGTGAGATATTCAATTGTACTCAAAGAACTGCCATTAGCTAAAAGCTCGTTGTGAAGCTGATCTTTTGCAAGAAAATTCTCATCACTCAACAAACACTCCTCAAAGGGAATCTCTAAATATTCAGCAATGCTGTGCATACTTAAGGCTCTCTTTTGCGATTCTTTTAAATCAGAATAAACCACAGCCAAAGCTCTAGTATCCATACTTTTAACCCACCAAGAAAACACAGCGCGTAAAAGCTCATTGCGCAAACTCTTTTTTGATAAAACAAATTCTTTAGGATTCTCCTGTCCATAAACATACATGACAAGCATGTTTTTCTTACTCGCAATCATCTCAAAAGGATCTCTTAATGTTGTCAAAACCTTAGAATCCTCAAATCTTGCAAAAATATCTCCACCAACCATATA
This sequence comes from uncultured Helicobacteraceae bacterium, assembly GCA_947588965.1. Lineage (GTDB taxonomy): Bacteria > Campylobacterota > Campylobacteria > Campylobacterales > Helicobacteraceae > Helicobacter_D. Next base: position 41,586 of record CANQAN010000013.1, on the reverse strand, counting down.
AGAATGATCATCATGCAAACAATAATACTCAACATCGGGCATAGGGATTTCAAGCAAATGATGAAGTGTTAAAACAGCACTCTCTAGCGCATCTTTTCCTTTAATAAAAGTAGGAGAATAACCCAAATTTGCCAAGCTTTGTGTGGTGATATTTGGCCACTCTTTCCCGCTATCTACGATTGTCGTCTTTGCCATAAGATACCCCAAAAACTCTTCATCATTTACAGATTTATCTATGAGAGGAAATGCAAAGGGGGGATGACAGACAAACTGCATTCTGTAGGGTGGAAAATAAATTGAAGAATGTCCATAAAGCAACTGATACAATAGGCTCGTCCCCGTTCTACTCATAGAATCAATAAACAAATATTTCACGACAAAGCCTCAAGAAGTTCTTTTAAGACATCTTCAGAGCCGCCCTTTTTGTGATTTTTCATGCGCAAGAGTTGCTGCGGACTAGAAAATGCCTCTCTTGCTCTCTCGTAATCATCAAGATTAATGGTATTAAGGTAGATGTGGATTGGGTGAAAACAAAGCATCAAATATTTTCCACTCTCTAGTATCTCTACTGAAGTAACTTTTTTTTGATACATACAACTAACATCATCTTCCCAAATATACGGGCATCTGATCAATTTATCCCAATTCAAATAAGGAAATAATGCCCCCCCCCCCGCTACAATAGGAATGCAAATATTACTCTCATGAGTGAATCCTAGTTTAACAGATTGCATGAGGATTCTGCTTGAAACTGCCAGAGAATGAGAGCGTAAAACCTTTGCTTCTGGGACAATACCACAAAAATGCTCCAAAACTTCACAATAATTTTTTCCATAGCGAAAATCCCCCTCTAAGAGAGGATTGAAATTAGGATGAATTCCAAGTTCAAAGTTAGGATTCTCTCTCAATCTCTCAAGCAATGGAGTCTCATGTGTTACAAAAAATGTCGCTTTAACTTGTGCAGATTCTATAAGATCAATACAATACTCCAAGACAAAATCACTTGCCCAATCAATATCAAAGGTCAAAAAAACCTTTTCATAAGAACTAGGTTCTTCTAAACTAATCTCACTCACTTTCCCAAAATGCATTCAATCTCATCTCAAACTTTTCTTAAATCTTGCATACGCACATATAACTCCTGCTATTATAACTTAAATTTTTAGAGATTGATTACTTTTTGACCAAAAGTGTCCATTCAAACAAATCATAATCATGCAAAAGCGCGACTTTGCGCGAAAAGTTCTTGCGACAAAATTCAAAGAAAAAGCAAGGATCCGCATAGAACAAATTTTCATTTTGCCAATCCACAAAATCTGTCAATAGGTTAAAGCTAAAGCCTTTTTGTGAAAATTCATTAAGATTTTTTAAAACCTCTATAATGTAATCCTGCCACTCTTTGCGACTTCTATTGAAGCAGACATTAAAGATTCCACTCGCAATGGAATAGTCTGCCATTGTTTGAAGTCTGTCTGCACAAATGAGTGTTTTGCAATCACAATCAATCCTCTCCGCAATTTCAAGCATATTTGCACTAATATCATAACCATAATAATGTTCCAAACAATATTTCTTGCTCAACAAATATTGCAATAAGGCTCCAGTTCCACAACCTAAATCATTGAGGCAAATGCCCCCCCCCCCGCAGAAGTCTCAGAATCTAAAACTTGCAAGAGTTTTTGGAAGCGTAAAATTTGACTCTCTTTTGTATTCCAACCCACGCCTCTAGAATCCACACCATACTTTTTTAAAGATTCCTCATACAATCCTTTCACATCCGATAAATCCATCTCACCTCCTTTGACTTTTCAAAAATATTCATAAAAATTTCTTCATTCAATGCTCTCAAGCACAACGTTTTCTTGATTGATATCACTTTAAATCAACTGCTCATTTCTAACTCCTAAAATGCATTTTATTTCATAACTCTAAAAATTCCTTGTCGTAAGGATTAAAGAATTTCACGTCTTTCAAGTCACAAGACGCACGAGGATTAAATCCTGCAAACTTCAATGCTTCCAAAGAATCTAAAGGCACACTAAGTTCTTTTAGGGGTGAGATCTTTTTTGTTCCTAAGGTGTAAATAAAATTTAAGAGCATGAAAGCTTGATTAACAAAAAGCCGATGATTATAATCCGCAAATTCCTCTTGTCGTTTATGTAAAACACATCTTGCCACAGGCTCCCCACAATCCACATCCTTTGTCGCATAATGAATCGTGGCTCCATAGATCAGATCGTTACTGGTAAAAGATTTTTGCACAGCTCCCATTCCAATGTAATATGGCAACAAAGAGGGGTGACAGTTAAACATTCTTTTGCTCCCCCCCCCCATAGATTCCAAGCAAATCATGACGTAAAATATGATTGCAAGAGAGAAAAACAAAATCAACAGACAAATCCAAAAACCACTGCGCACTCTCTCTCTCGAAGCTTTCATTTCCTAGACTTTTTCTGTCAATCAATCTTGTTTCTAGCCTATCCTTAGCAAAATGATAAACTCCACAATCTCTATCGCATAACAAAATGATTTTAGCAGAAACCCTCTCTAAAATTTTTCTATTTAAAACAATAAATTTTAAAAAACTCCCCTCTCCCGTACAGAAAAAAGCAACATTCATTACAACCCTTTTAACCTAACTGCTCAAAAGGAATCACATAAAAATAAGGATATTCCCTCAACAATTCCTCTTTGGAACAGTGCAAAATTTGTGGATTGTTAATTTTAATATAATAATGATATTTTTTATCCTGCGCACCAAACTTTTTCTTAAACTTATAGACATTATCCTGACTCCTCCAAGTTCCTCCCCAGTTCCACATCTTATATCCTGCAAGTTTCCCATCACACATTGCAGTCCAAATAATAAGCGGCAGAGCTTGCAAGGTACGATATTCAAAACATATCGCAGGCACATAATACTCTATCGTTTCCCCAAAGTAGAACAACAGCAAGGCCGCAATGGGATTTCCATCTAAAAACGCCTCGTAAATCACCCATTCTTTTTTATAGACAAAATGGCTTGAGATTTTTTCAAAAAATTCCTTTTCTTTGTGGATTCCGCCGATTCTTTGCATATTTTCAAAATGCGTTTCATAAAGAAAACTAATATCATTTGTACGTGAAATCTGCACTCCTTCGCGACGTGCTTTTTTGATATTTCTTATCGCAGAAGATTCAAAGGAATCCAACAATTCTGATTCTGTGCCTAGAGCCGTCCATTGCCCAATTCTGTAATCATAAAAGTCAAATAAACGCGGAGCTAACATCTCACAAAGTGGATTTGTAATGAATGTCGCAGAAGAGAATTCAGAAGAAAATTTCTCATAGGATTCCAATAAAAGAAGCTCTGCTTCTTTATTATTTACTAAAGCCCCGCCATTACTACCATAAAAGGGCAGAGAGTTAAGAATTTTCCCGTATTTTCCTGTTTTTGACATAAGTGGCAAGATTCCCTCTATCTTTCCATTGTGGATTGCCACAAGAGTCTCGCAACTGCATTGCAAAAAATCTTCTAGCAATGAACTAAAGGGAAGTGCGTAGTAAAGCATTGCTTGAGGATGAACGTTTAAAAACTCATTATACAAACCAAAAAGCTTTGATTCTAATCTCTTAACTTGCATAGGACACCGTCCTAACAAGTTGAAGGGAATTATTGATAACTTTAAAACAATCAGAATCCGCAAGAACAATCCCTAAAGAGAGCTTGTTAAAGGCTAAATTATGCCCCCCCCCCCCGCAGAGTATTGGCCAAAACGGACTCTTCCTCTAACCATTTGTGTGGATCAAAATCAACCATTCCTTGCAACGCCTCAATCTCATTTGTATAGAGTGAGATAAGCAACTCTTGACAATCTAAAGAAATTGTTTCTTTTTGTGGCAGGAGATTATCAAAAAGCATTTTTGATTCTTTTTTAAGATCTGCTCTTTGCTCACTTCTAATTGTATTGACAAGATAAGAAAAATCATCTCCAAAATGCTTCCTAAGCCTTGATTGTAACGCAATATCAATCACACTTAAACTTGTATGTTTAGGTGCTTCTTTTGGAATGAAGTCTGTGTCTTTTAACTCCAAAAACTCATAGATTTTTCTCAAAATAGAAACATTTTGTCGCGTTACATCTTCTGATTTTAAACACAATATCTGCTCACTAGGGAAAAATTCCAAAAACTCCTTAAGTTGTCTTGCATAAAAGCCCCTGCCTGTGTAGTCATAAGGCTGAATCTCACTCCAAATGCCCTTGCTCCCCCTTACCCTTTCCTTTTCACACAAAAGAGCATCTTTAAAACTCAGCGTTTCTAACCCCTGTAGCGCAGTGAAACGATAATTTGCAAAGGCTCTTTGAATAGGATTGCGTAGCATAAAAATAAACTTCATTTTTGGAAAATCTTTTGCGATTTTAGAAGCAGTCTTTGCGCCACCATACAAGTATGAACTACTTCTTTCGCCAAGTGCCACTTTACACTTAGGGACATCATGAAAATACCTCTTAAGATACCATTTTAAGCCTTTTTCATATTCCCAGCTTTTGTAATAATAATGTGGTTCAGGAATTCTTTCTTGTGGAAGATAAATTTCGGGATGTTGGATTAACAATTCATAGAGGTAGCTTGTTCCTCCCGCTGCTGTGCCACCGATGATAAAATTAGGAGTATTCATGCGATCCTCCTATGCGGCACGTAAGACGCAGAAAATTTTTGGGCGACTAAGGAGAATCCCCCCCCCCCCGCAGAAGTTCTCAATGTGAGCTTTATCAATGATTAATTTTTTGCCATCAATTGTTTTGATAAAAGCGCCGGGGTAAGGACTGCTTTGTGCTCTTATAAAATTATAGATACTAAGCGCATCCCATTTTAAATCAATCTCTCCATCATTAGGGGTTCTCTGAGGGTAATATTCCTGAGGAGATTCTTGCTCTTTAAACACAATCTCAAAATCTTGCCTAAAGAGCTTCAAACTCATCTCTTTAGCCTTGCTTGTCGCCTTTTTCAAAACTTCTGCAATCGTATCTTCACTTTCAATACTAAACGATTCTTGCAAAATAATCGCACCGCTATCCATACCTTCCTCCATTCTAAATAGACTAACTCCTGCTTGAGTTTCTCCATTGATAATAGCCCACACCAAAGGTGCACCTCCAGCATATTTGGGCAGCAAAGAATTATGAAATCCAAAAGAACCAAATTTACAGAGGGAATAAATAGATTTTGGAATCTTATAATACCAACCTGCCACAAGCATGAAATCTAACTGCATTGAATGTATCACATCATAAAATGAAGTGAGAGGCGCAACTCCACTTTCTATGATATAGAGAGGAATGCTGTATTTTTGCGAAATTTCTTGAAAATCATAGTAATTACAATTCTTTACTTTCGTCTTACTATAAGAGATGGAAAAATATTCAGGAATACTAAAAATAGCTTTAGGAGGACAATTGTGGCTAATGAGAGATTCTAATATCTCTTTCCCAAAATGTGTAGAACTTAAAAAAACATAGGGTAAGTTACGCAGCTTCATAACTTACTCCTATAAAGGCTAAATTATGCCCCACCCCCCCCCGCACAGCATTTGAGGCTTTTGCATAACTCATCTCTTCTGCGCGATTCAAGGGGTTAAAACGTGCAGGAATCCCATAAGCCTTAGAGTGTGGAGGAATATCGCTATTGACAAAACTACAAGCACCAACAATAGAACCAACACCTATTTTAACGCCTCTTGCAATCACAGCATTAGGACCGATATAGCAACCATCACCTATTTCTACACGTCCATATTGATAGGAATCCGCTCCCATAGAAACCGCCCATTCAACGCTGTCATGCGTATAAATATGCACTCCTGCAGAAATTGAACAATTATCGCCAATCTTTAATCCACCACTACCATCTAAGAGACAAAATGGTCCTACAAACGTATTCTTTCCAACCCTCACATCACCAAAAATATAGACATTATCATAACAAGTACTGCCCACGCCCCACTTTAAGAATTCCGCCTTTTTTATGCGATCGACACAATATTCTCCTATGGGCAAGACACGATAAAAACGTCTCTTTTTGTGCAAAATAACGATAGAAAAAAATCTTTTTAATATTTTTCTAAACCTTTGACTTTTCAAATCTTGCACCAAAACAAGCCTCCTCTTTATGAAAATATACCAAGGAGAGTGCATTATCACTCCCCAATTTTTTAAATTCCTCTTCAGAAAATCTCTTGGCATTACTCGGGGAATACCAATCAAAATTTGTAATCACAGAAGTATCCCAACCTAACTCTTCATTATAAAAACATTTTAAAAAATTCCAATAAATAAACCGCTGTATATCATACTCTCCTCCCTTGATTCCAAGCAATGGTATCTCTGGAGATTCAAAGCTTACTTTTAATTCTTGCAATCTCTTCCCAAGCTCACTTAATTGCTCACTCATCTCTCTCAACTCTTCAAAGGAAATTTCTTTGCATTTTATTCTAAAGTAATCATCAACTAACTCGCGAGGCAAGGCTTTTTTTGCGTACGCATAACAGGAGAATCCCCCCCCCCCCCCCCCCGCACAGCAGTAGGCTTAAGAATTCTTGAAAGCTCCCCAAAAGTTGCCTCTGGATTTTCTGTATGCATTATCACAGCATGGCAACTGACATAATCAATCACATTACTCCTAAAAGGTGTCCTAGCAATATCTCCTCTTATAAAATAAATATTTGGAATATCCTTGTATTTGGAAGCCGCCACACAAACAGCCTCCGAAATATCCATAGCAATGACCTTTGTTTGTGGCGCAAGAGTTGCAAACCATTCACTCATATATCCAAGCCCACACCCTGCATCAAATACAAATTCACATTGCGCAAGGAATTGTGCCAAATCTTGCTCATCTTTAAATCCATAGAGCTTCAAATACCATTCTTTTGAGAAATCCCACAACTTTTTCTGCTCTGCCTCACTGGTATTATGAGCATAGGAAACCCACTTTTCACTAAAACTGTCTGCAATTTGCGACTGATTTTCTGCTTCAATCTTGCCGAGCAAATCGACAAAATTACTCTTATTAAACTGAACTTTTTCTTTGAAAATTTCATCTATTTGCACTATTCACCTCCTAAATTTAAATTACACCATTCATTGAAGTTTAATAACGACCAAATAAACAATCTGCGATTTTTCTTTCCCTCTAAATGCTCCTTAACCAGAGAAATGCAAGTATTATAATCAAAATAGCGATAGATTTTTGAATCCTTATTGAGAATGATTGATTTGACAAATTCTATGCTCTCTCCTTTAAACCAACTACTATCTGGACTGGAAAAACCTTGTTTTTTGGCATTTGCGATCTCTTTTGGGATAAATTCTTCTAGCATTTTTCTGAAGATTATTTTACCATTATTATCCCTATATATTTTATGCTTTTGGGCGATATTATTTTCATCAAAAGTGATGTCTTGAGAAAGATTGAGTTTCAAATTAACGGGAATTCCTTGCGCAAAATCCACCAAATCATTATCCAAAAACGGAACACGTGTCTCTAAGGAGTGTGCCATAGACAATTTGTCTTCAACGACTAAAAGCCCATGCAAAAAAGTTTTGGATTCAAAATAAAAGGAATTATTGATACAATCCTCCCTCGTTTTAACCTCTAAACGATTACCCTTTAAAATATTTTCAAAAATATCTCTTGTCCAAACGCCATCTATTTCCTTTGCAATAGGCGCAAATAGTTCCTTTAATTGACGGTTAGGAACCAATCTTTGCCAAAACAAATAATACTTATCCACATATTCATCAAAATTGCAGCTATCCATCGCACTATAATAGCGCCAAGGATATCCTCCAAACAGCTCATCACCACCACAACCCGACAAAACCACCTTGACAAACTTGCTCGCAAGTTTTGCTACATAATAATTGGGGTAACTCTGCCCTGCTCGTGGCTCTTCTAAATGATAACTAAAATTCCTCAAGCAACGTTCCATATCGCCACTTTTTAATATCATTTCATAATGCTCTGTCTTAAACAAATGTGACAAAAACTCACTCACACCACGTTCATCAAAACCAAGCTCAATTCCTTCGGCTGATGTCAAGTCAAAGCCAACGGTAAAGGTATTTAAATCTCTCACAACAGAACTTGCAACACCGCAAATGCTACTACTATCAATCCCTCCACTCAAATACCCTCCCAAGGGAACATCAGAAACCATTTGCCTTTTAACAGCCCGAACAAACAATCTCTTAAGCTCCTCTTGACATTCCCTCTCATTTTTTACCCTCAGGGAATCCCTAAAGCAAAAATCCCAATATTGCCTCTTTGTAATTGATTTTGAAGCCAAATCCACTTCCAAATAATGTCCAGATTCTAATATTTTAATATCTTGAAATAATGTCTTGTTAGTGAAAATATTCTGAAAAGTAAAATATTCTAAAAGTGCCTGATGATCAAGCTTTCTAAGCCTTTCATTATAAGTTATAATCGCCTTATTCTCACTTGCAAAAATAAGATTCCCATAAGAATCTCTACAATAATATAAAGGCTTAATGCCATATCTATCTCGAACCAAAAAAAACTTTTTTTGAAAATTATCATAGAGTGCGAAAGCAAACATGCCATTGAACTTTTTGACACATTCTATCCCCCAATGGATGTAGGCATATACAATCACTTCACTATCGCTTTGTGAATAAAATTTATAACCCGCTTTTCTCAACTCCTCTCGTATTTCTTTAAAATTATAAATTTCTCCATTATAACTCAACCAAATATTTTTTGATAAATCGCTCATAGGCTGATGTCCAGCAGATGTAATGTCTATCACAGACAGTCTCCGATGTCCTAAGAAAATATCCCAATCATGAGACTGCATTTCCTTTTGTCCTGCTTGAGACTGTATTGTTGGTAAAAGTGGAGATAAATGTCGGAATCTCTCATCGCTAAAGGCTTGAAAAAACGAAACTTTTGTTGCATGGTGCAAACCCGTGTGAAAAAACAAATATCCTGCATCATCGGGTCCTCTGTGTGCAATGGAATCTAGCATTGCCACAAGATTATCCGTTAAAAGCGCCTTTTTCTCAAGGCTAACTATTCCAACAATGCCACACACTAAATAAGCTCTTTAATGGTTTGAACCACATATTCTAATTCTGTATCTGTCATCTGTGGATACAAGGGAAATGAGATAGACAATCTATCTGCCTTATAGCTCTGCAAATAAGATTCCTTATAAATGCCGTATTTATCCCTATAATATCCCAATGTATGAACTGCATGTGTTCCTTGCCTTGTCGCGATCCCACGATTCTCTAAATTTTGCATAAAAAGATTCCGTTTTTGATTTGTGGCATCTATTTTATCCATCACACAACATTCTAACATTTCTCTTCCACCAAACAAACACACATAACTTTGATAACCATGAGTGTATCCCTCTGGCACATAAGGTGTTAGTAAATTTGGGATTCCTGCTAATTCCTCGTGATAAACATGTGCAATTTTTCTTCTTTTTTGCATAATCTCTTTGGATTGGTCCATTTGTGTATTACCTAAAGCTCCTTGAATGTCAGTCAAGCGATAATTGTATCCTAACATATTAAATTCTGGTAGCAAAGAGCCATTTTTATCTTTATGCCTCTGTAAATCCGATTTGCTTGCACCATGATCTCTAAGACTTTTGACTTGCTGTGCAATATCTGTAGAATCTGTAATGAGCATACCTCCTTCACCCGTTGTGATGGATTTACGCGGATGAAAGCTAAAACACCCGCAATCACCAAATGTTCCGCTATGCCGATCTAAAATCCAAGCATCAAATCCACAGGCAGAGTCTTCAATCACCTTAAGATTATATCTCTTAGCGATATCCATAATCGCAATCATATCTGCACAAAGCCCAAACAAATTCACAGGCATAATCGCCTTTATATCTCCATGCTTTTCAATAAGTTCAATTAATTTTTTAACATCAATATTGAAAGTTTCTAAGTCAATATCGCAAAAAACAGGTATCGCACCGACATATTCAATGGCATTTGCAGACGCCACATAAGTAAAAGAAGGCACAACGACCTTATCTTCCCTTTGAATCCCAAGCGATAATAACCCCAAATGTAGTGCTGTTGTGCAATTACTCACCGCAACAGCATAATCACTTTGGGTAAATTTTGCAAACTTCTCCTCAAATGAATTCACTTGAGGTCCCTGCACAACCCATCCACTCTCTAGTGGATCCACAACAGCACTTTTGTCCATTGCAGTAAAATAAGGCTTACTAATAGGAATATACACGCTAATCTCCATAAAATTTTGAAATAAATTCTTTTGTGCTGAGTGGCACATAATACCCATCTACAAAACTTTCGCAATGGAATTCGCAGCCATTATCACAAATATAATACATTTTTTTCACTGGTTCTTCTGAATTCATAAACATTTTAAACTTATCAAACAAAAATCTCTTAAGATTATCATCATAACGCAAGAAATCTATCATAAAACTACCATTAAAAAAACTCCCCCATACAGAAATTTCTCCCACTTTCCCACTATTATTAGAAAAATTTTCTGCTCCACTAAAGTCTTGCAATGCTATTCTATGAAATCCTCCATCACGAACAACATTGAGCAAAGATACTTTATGTCCCATCTCATTGACAAAGAATTTTTTATTAATAAAATCTATCAAAACCCATTTTCCTTCTATAAACACTTCATTAATAACATGCCCTCCACTTCCATCTTTCTCTTTCAATCCAACCACACGAGCCTTAACTCCAAGGGATTGCAAGAGTCTAAAAACACTTGACGCGCAAGGGCCACATTGTTGCAGTATATGTCTCTGCACTGCGATTTTTGTCCATTCATGAAGTCGCAAATTATCATCACTATTTCCATACAAAAAAAGCTTTGCAACCGCATTCACAAGTTCCCATACCTCATTTTTAAATACAATCACTTGAAAAGAACGCATATTTTTTCTATCCATTATCCTATATAACCCTTCTTTTTCTAGGCAAATAGCCCCCCCCCCCGACCATAAGCTATAAACACCGGGTTGCACAACGAGATTCTCGCTGGGGAGATTTCCTAACATTATTTTATCCCTACCGCAATCTTTAAACCCTTCATAATCCATATCTTTTGCATATTGTGAAGAAAAATACAAAACCATAATTTTAGATTCTCTGCCACCCCTATCCGACATTCTCAATCCTTTTAAGAAAATATTTTATGCGAAATTTGCACACCATCTCTATTCCAAGATTCACCACAAGTATGCCCACTCCATTGATCACAAGGAGCGCATAAATTATCAGGATATTTCTTGCGAATCTCATTCATAACCTTGCTGCACCATACCTCTTTAATAGAAAATTCTGATAAATTATATTCCTTTTGTGTTTCCCAAATATGGTTACAACGGCTAAAATACCCATCACTACTGACGACAAATGTATGTACTAATTTTGGACAAAACTTACGTTCTTTAAGATTCTCTTGTTTTGTCTTGCCAAACTCTCCACCCAATGTATGTTCTTTATAGAGCCTAATGCTATCAAAGCCACACAATTCACTATCCTCAATGCAATTTTTTAAATACTTCTGTGTCGTTCTTTCGCTATCCACAAATGAAATCTGAAAAGTCGTTTGACACCAATCTGGCTTATGTTTGATGATGATTTTTGCATTTTCAAAACCTATGGGCGTATGAATGCTAAAGGTCAAAAACTCACATTGATAAAATATTTCACTGTAGCATTCTTCAATATAATGTCCATTTGTTGATAGGTGAATTTTTAACCCCTTTTCTAATGCATATTTCAAAAGTTGATTAAACTTGGAATGCAAACAACTCTCTCCACGCCAAAACGGAAGCAAAACGGCATCTGGCTTCTCTAGCGCTATCTCATTAACCAGTTTTTTAAACAGTTCCTCTGGCATATACCCATCTGTATCTTTCACATAATGCCTCGGACACATAAAACAAGAGAGATTGCAAAGCGGGGTTAATTCCAAAATAATTCGCGATGGAAAAGAATGAACCTTAATCATTAAAAAATTCTCGCATTTTTGCTATTAAAAGTGATTGTTTAGCTCGATACAATTCTCTCATTTGAGTCACAAGCGCACGGCCAATCTGTTCTCTTGTTTCTTTATGTTGAATTTGATAAGACAATCTTTCCACGTAATCTTCCACTGTCCTCCCATATAAGCCTCTATAAAGCATATCCCCATCTTTCCAAAACATATCTTGATGTTCAATCATAAAAACAGAATAAAAGTCTTTATAAATTTCAACATCATCATAGAATTGCAAAAATGGAAAAGGTTTTTTAGGGACAAGAGTGGTATTAGCTCCAACCATGCAAACTCTATCATTCTTAATTTCAAGTTGAAAATCCGCCAAAATTTCTGGCTTTTCTACACATTTTTTTTCACATTTACAAGAAATTTTCTCAAAAGCACCCTTCTCTTGTATGCCATATAAAAAGACAATGCCTGGTATTTCGGTAATTTTATCCCAATTCTTTAAACCTTCTTGGTATTTTTCTGCATTACGAATATAGACCAAATAATTATCTTGCCTAAACTTTAATAATCGAGATTCCTCACAAAAATTTGCCTCTGAAAACTTCTTTTGATAGACATCATAGTATGTAATATAAGATTTTCCCTTGTGGAAAAACTCTGACAAGCTCTCCCCCTGCTCAAGTGGGAATGTGTTACAAAAAATATCAATGATATGCCCATAAATGTGTGGATCCACAAATCCGGGCATGAAAAAACGCTCCGAGATTCCTAGCTCCTCCACCTTTTGACGAATCACGGGGATATTTCCATTTCCTGCTGCGATAAAAATCGTATTTTTGTGCTTATGCATAACCTCCGCGATGCATTTCAGATAGTCTTCGCTATCCACTTTCACGAGGCGCCCAATCACACCTAAGACGACCGTATCCTCATCGATAGGATATTTCGCCCTCTCTGCCTCTATAGCTTCCTTAGGGCGCGGAGGATTGTAGAATCTCTCCTCATCCATAGGCACAGCAAATGATTCAAATTTATAAGGCGACATAACCGCACAATGTGAGATTCTCCTATCAATCCCAGCGACATCATATCTGCCATTTCCATGGGAGTAGAAAATCTGCAGAGGCGCACTCCTTGTTGCCATCATAAAGGCCGCACAATCCGTCGTGCTTCCACAAATCAATATATCAACACCCTCTGCAAGAAGCGTATTTCTAATCATCAGAGCCTTTTGCAAATGCGAGACATAATAGAGATGCTCATTCACCAATCCATACGCGGGACTCATAACTGTCGCGCCAATCTCACAGAAACTCTGCATAACCTTCATGTCATCGGCACTCTTTTGAATGTAATTCATAGAAAGCACGAGAATCTCGTAGCGACTGCTAAACTCTTCATTTTCAAGTAGGGCTTTACACAAGGAATATTCCACTTTATAGGGGGAATTTTCCACCATTCTTTCATGCAAAAACGCGACTTTAATCTTGCGATTCTTGCTAGAATCCACCTTTTCTTTGCATTTTGGTAATGTCTTGCCATATTCCACAAGATAGGGCTCTATAAGCTTTACGACCTTATCATTGTATTCCTGCCAATCCTCTTGTGTGAGCGCGGAATTTCCAAACTTATGATAAATATAGAAGCTCACATACATGGCAAGATCCAAATTCCCCTCTTTCAGAAGTCTCTCAAGCACCTCCAACCAAGTGGGAAAATTTTCTTTCCATTTGAGATTATTAAAATAACGTGGAATATTCCAAAACACATGCATACTCCACAAAAACACGGATTTTTTCATCTTGTCATTGACACTTGCATAATACTCACTGCAAAGCTCTTCTCTTTGAATCTCTAAAATCCACTCAATCGGAATCTCATAATATGTACAAAATGCATTTAAAAACTTATCCAATTCAACCGCATAGGTGTCATGCAAATCCAAATAAAGCGTTTGTGAAATCATAAATTTGACCGCTTCATCGCATTTCCCGCATAAAAGCTTAGCCACACTCGCACATTCTATGAACAAAAGCCTCTCATAATAGGAATTTTCAGGGTTACGTACATAGGATTCACCCAGTTGTATATAGGTCTCAAACCTCTCATCTTTTTCTAAGCCCCCTAATTCTTCAAGGCGCTTAAAAATGCCATAAGACCACAATATATCGCGATCAGGAATATCTCCCTTTTGATAAATATCCTCTAGGATCTTTGTGCGGATAAGAGTGACAATCTCTGCGCATTCTTTTTTCTTTAATTGTTGTTGCGATTCTGGTGCAAGAGCGCGTATAAAGAGCATTGTCGCATTGAGTTCTTGCTTATTTTGTGCGGATTTCAAACGCTCTATGATGTCTTTGACTTGGAGTTGCATTCTCTCTACTTTAGAAAATTTTACAAAAATATCGGCGCATTTTAACAAAAAACGAGTGCTTTTTGCAAATTCTAAAATCCAAACATCACAAAACACCCTAAAATCTAAAGCTCAAAGATTCTGAATTAAAATGAATTTTCAAAAGTGGAACACTAATTGCTTTATTGTTTGCAAATTTATTTTTGCAAAGGATGCATAATGAGTTACAGGATATACACCAATGTTAATGCGCTCAATGCGCATACTTCTGGAATTGTGAATAATCGCGATATGGCGACTTCACTAGAAAAGTTGAGTTCGGGACTTAGAATCAACAAAGCTGCCGATGACGCTTCAGGTATGGCGATTGCCGATAGTTTGCGCTCACAAGCTTCTGCACTTGGACAAGCGACAAGAAACGCAAATGACGCCATTGGTATGATTCAAACTGCCGATAAAGCAATGGATGAGCAAATCAAAATTCTGGACACCATTAAGACAAAAGCCGTTCAAGCTGCTCAAGATGGGCAGACCACCACAACAAGAAATGCTCTACAAAGCGATATTTTGCGCCTTATGGAGGAACTAGACAACATCGCAAACACAACAAGCTTCAATGGTCAAGAAATGCTTTCTGGTTCTTTCACAAACAAAGAATTCCAAATTGGCGCTTATTCAAACACAACCGTTAAAGCTTCAATCCAACCAACAAACTCTCTTAAAATCGGACATGTCCGCTATGAAACTGCAGGAGAAATGCCAGCAAGTGCGGGGGCAGGTAGCTTGGGTGAAGTCACATTGAGATTCCTTAACACCGATGGTACAAACAACTATGCAGTGGAATCTATAAAAATCTCAACCTCTGCAGGAACAGGAATCGGTGCTCTTGCAGAAGCGATTAACAAAAACTCCGATCTTCTCGGTGTGCGCGCAACTTATGTCGTGCAAGGACAGGGCGCGGGAGTTATTGGTTCTGGAACTGTACGTGGGCTTATGATTAATGGAGTCTTAATCGGTGATGTCAATGATGTCCAAAAGAATGACTACGATGGACGTTTGCTTGCAGCGATCAACTCACAAAAAGAGCGCACAGGTGTCCAAGCTTCTTTAAGCATTTCGGGAGCATTGCAACTCACAAGTACCGATGGAAGAGCGATTTCTATCCAAGTCGCAAGTGGTGCAAGCATCATTAATGGTGTGGATTCAGCAGGAGGTGCGATGGCGGGAGGTTCTTTTGGTGGAATCACAGGGACAGAACACTCCATCATTGGTCGCTTGACACTCATTCGCCTCAACGCAAGAGATGTCATTATCAGTGGAAATAATTTCTCAACAATCGGAATGCACTCTGGCGTTGCATTTGCACCCGGAACAACACTCGCACAATACACTGTGAATCTTAGAAGTGTCAATGGTGAATTTGATGCCAACATCGCTTCTGCTATTGGTGCAAACGCGAACACAGCAAACGCATTTATCAACCGCAATGGAATCGGAGCGGGCGTTACAAGTCTCACAGGTGCTATGGCGGTTATGGATATGGCAGAATCTGCGCAAAAACACCTTGACAGAATTCGTGCAGACTTAGGTTCTGTGCAACAACAACTCGTTGCGACAATCAACAACATAACCGTCACACAAGTTAACGTCAAAGCCGCAGAATCTCAAATCCGCGACACAGACTTCGCAGAGGAGAGCGCAACATTCTCAAAAACAAATATTCTTGCGCAATCTGGTAGCTTCGCTATGGCACAAGCCAACCAAGTGCAACAAAATATTCTTAGATTGCTTCAATAATTTAAGTCCCTTTGGGGACTTTTTTTGTAAAATTCCCGTTTATTTCGCGCAAAGGTCTATCCATGCAAACAACGCAAACAGAAGAAATCATCAATCCTCGTTTAGAAAAGAATCTCAAAGCTCTTGAAGGGATAAATCCACTTCTTGCGGGGCAGTTAAGATTCCTAAAACCTAATGAAAAATACGAAGTCTATATCGGAGAAGATCCCCTTAATATCAACATTTATGACAAAGAAAACAAAATTGCTCTCTATCAGAAAAGTCCTCTAGAAGAAACATTTGAGAAGATTAAAGAATTTGAGGCTTTCAGACTCTATCCCTTTTTGTATTTTTTCGGAATCGGAAATGGTTTGTTTTATCATTTCTATTTGAATGACAAGTCCAATGCCATCAAAAAAATATTCATTTTTGAGCCCGAATTAGAACTCATTTATATTGCACTTAATTTTGCAGATTTTAGCAAAGAAATTGCAGAAAAAAAGCTCCTCATATTTTGGACAAATACCACAAATTTTGGCGAATTGGATGAATTTTTGGTAGAGGATGGGCAGTGGATTTATTCACGTGTTTATAATCTGCATATCTATAATAACTATTATGGACGCTACCATGAGAGAGCGCTCACTATCAATGCGATTCTTATGCGCTCCTTAGAACATCATGTCGTTGCTGTCGGAAATGACTCTACAGACGCGCTCATAGGACTAGAACATCATCTCCAAAACATTCAAGAAATGATCACAACCCCAAGTTTCTATGAACTCATAAAACACGCAAAGATAACAAACACAGCAGTCATTGTCTCCACAGGACCCTCACTGCATAAACAATTGCCTCTTTTAAAGCAGTATGCTGATTATATCACGATTTTTTGCGTGGATGCGTCCTTTCCGATTCTTGTTAAACATGGCATTAAACCCGACATTGTCGTTACATTAGAGCGCGTTGAACTCACTGCGGACTTCTATCGCAAAACTCCAAAAGAGGCACAAAAGAACGTGATTTTCGCCCTCACAAGCATCGTGCATAAAGCGACAACAAATGCTATCACGCAAGGTGTGAAATCCTTTAGTATGCGTCCCTTTGGCTACACGCGCTTTTTTGATCTCAAGGAGTATGGCTATGCAGGAATCGGCATGAGTGCTGCAAACATGGCCTATGAACTCGTTGTGCATTGCAAGTTTGAGAATTGTGTCTTCATTGGGCAAGATCTCGCCTTTGCCCCCGATGGAAGCACACACTCAAAAGACGCTCTTTTTGGCGAAAGAGAGAGTGGCTACAAACCACAAAGCGACGCAACAAAGCGCATTTTAGTCCCCGCTTATGGGGGTAATGGAATGGTGGAGACCAGCAAGATTTGGAATATGTTTTTGAATTTCTTTGAAAAAGACATCGCGCAAACCCCCTATCCTATAAAAGCCATAAATTGTACAGAAGGGGGAGCCAGAATCGTAGGAACAGAGGAAAAGCCTTTCAAGGAAGTGCTAGAATCTCTACCAAAAATCAAGAAAAAGCAAATCAAGCTCAAAAAACCATCCGCTGCACAAATCGCCTCCAATCGCAAAAAGATAGAATCAAAAGTCAAAAAATTCCTAGATTATGGCTACAAGAAGAAAAAAGCCGTCGAAAAGCTATTCCTTAGAACCGTTAAAATGACCGAAGAGCTTGAACGATTGAATCGGCAAAATAAGCTAGAAAAAATCAATTTTGAAAAGCTTGATAAAATTTCCGATGCCATTGATGACACAAAGGATTTTTTCAAAGAGGACATTTTTATTAAGGTTTTCTCCGATGCTGTGAAAAGCTACCTCGTGCATCAAGACTTAGAATTTGCAAAGATTGTCGTCCGCCCTGTGAAGACCAAGACCGACATGCAAGTGAAGCAAATTGACTGGCTCTATGCCCATAAATATTGGTTGTTTTCCCTTGCTGGTGGAATGGATGCGACCCTAGAAGTTCTCAAGCGATGCGCAAAGGAATGGATGGAAATCCCTCAAAAATACGAAACAAGCGCGATAGAAATTACAAAAGCAAAAAAGGAAGATTCATAGAGCTTTGCACCAAGTCTCTTTGGTGTAGAATTTCTTAAATTTTTTGTTTTTTTGGAATTTTTTGACCAAAAACACTTGCCTCGCAGAAAGTCTCATTTTGTATAAACCTTGAAGTTGCTTCACTCTTAATCTAAGAATCTCTCATATACCCCACCCCACAGAAGCATCGTGTGCTTCTATGATGCTTGTCATCACAACAGCGCAATATTTGGCATAATTTTCATTAATGTTAAAGACAATATGAAATTTCTCTGAATTTCCCCTTTTTGCATTCATTGCAACCCTATTATTTGCCCTCTTTTCCCAAATCAAGCCAATGGTTTTATGATTAGCGTAGCACACTTAAGCAAAGATTTTTCTAAGATTTGCTAGGATTCCAACTTTAAAGGATTTAAAATGAAAATGCGCAGTTTTTTGTGGAATCTTTCACAACTCTTATTTTGCTTTATGCTCTGTTTGTTTTCTTGCCTTTCTTTTATGGGTTGCGAAGAGAGCGCAGATAAAAGCGCTATCACAAGTGGCACAAACTACACAGAAGAGCAGCACAAAGCCATGCAAAATGTGGATTTGAACTCTTATGCAGAAGTCTCCGATGTATTCTTAGATACAAGCTCCATTAAAAGTAATGGAAAGCCCTATTTTCTGGTCTTTTCAGCAAATGGTTGCGTGTATTGCGACAGACTCAAACAGCTCATTAAAGACAATCCCGACATTAAGGAATTCTTAAAGCAAAATTACGCTCCCTACTACATCAATATGAGCTATTCTAAAATGCACAGCATAGAATTCTTGCAAGATTCCCTTGAAACCGTCGCATTTGCACAAAAATACGGAATCAAACCCACACCCACACTCGTCTTTTTAGACAAAAGTGGCAAGGAATTGTTTGTCTATCCGGGATTTATGCCAAAGGACAAATTCCTCAAAACCCTACAATTCCTAAAAGATCCCACACTAGAGCAGAATTCTTCTGCAGAGATTCACAAAAAATTGCAAAATTATTTGCAAGAAGAAGTTTGATTTAGAGGGAAAGGTATGCAAAGAGTTTTCACAAGTAGAGAGGAGCTTGTCTCATATTAGGGGGAGCAGAATCAAGCATTCTCCCTTGAAGACTCAAGCGTTAAGGAATTTTTAGATTCTTGCAACGCCTACCCCGCGCTTGTCTCTGTCATCTCAAAGAATCTTTTATCTCCACCTATATACTATGAAGTGATTACAAAATGGCTCAAATCCGCGACTCTCAAGAAAAACTAATGCGACAAAGCCACCCCTTCCCTCCCCTGCTTGATCCTACAGAAGCTGACTTGTTGCAAATCGCGCCCGATTTAGCGTGGAATATCAACTTGCCCTACAAGACTATCGCTTCATTTATATTTTCAAAAGTTCATCGGCCACTGGTGCTATACATTATTTCCTTGATCTCTGTGGTGTGCATATCGGACGTGCAATAGGACTTGAAACCTATAAAGAAATGATCATTCCCTCCCAACGTTACAAGGTTGCCACAGCCATGCATTATGGCTGGAGAGAGGATTGCGATAAAACCCTCTTTCTCTTAAACAAAAGGCTCCTGTGCTTTAGATAGAGAGGGAACCGATTTCTATCTTAAAGACTGGCATCAATCACACAGAAAATGTCGCGACAGAATCACGCATCCTAAGTCTCAAAAGCGCTTCAGCCTCACACTTCCCTACTCCTTTCCCAACCCTTTTATTTTTATTGCGCATTGGCAAATTTCCCACAGACAAAATATTTAAAATCCGTCATCTACTCTCCGATAATGCTTTCCCTACAAAAAGACTTGAGATTATAGCGCCCCTTGCAAGTCAATACATTTGCCTAGAATTTTCACAACTCAGCAAAAATACCTTTGAAACACTCCAAAAACTCGCAAAACAATGCCGATTTAGCAGAAATCACAGAGCAATGGATTGGGGAGATTTGAGACCAAGAATCAGATTTCAAAAACCTCATAGTCTTTATCAAACCCGAAGAATACGAACGACTCAAAAAAAGATTCCAACTCTATAAGAATGCCAAAAATTATTTGCAAGGCTATGTGAGGGCTTTGATACAAAATGCCAAAGACATTAATTTAAAACTCCTTAAGGAGACAGATATTTTAGAATTTTTGCGCAATGATCCGCGCTTATGCGGAATCTTAAAGGCAAAAATTGATACAGATTTACAATATGTCAAATCCCATCACAAAGAATATTTAATGCGATAGAAATACACCAATGAGTTTATGGATATTTGCAAAAGCCTCCATATTCCCTAATTTTCATCACTCAATAGAATCGCACTTAAAATGACATTTGCAGTATTTATCCTTATTAAAAGGAAGTAAATTGCAAAAATCACAGAAATTTTTACATCAAAGTATTGCTAAAAATAGGGAATGTTTGTATAATTGCAGCTTTCAAAAATCACATCGACGTCATTTACGAATTCTTTAAGTGCGATGAGTTCTTTGTAAGGAAATAAAATGGAAAAAATCAGATTAAAATTAAAGGCATATGATCATCGTGTTCTTGATAGATCTGTTATCTCTATCGTAGAAGCCGTTAAGAGGACTGGCGCAGAGATTCGTGGTCCTATCCCACTTCCGACGAAAAAGAGACGCTATACAGTTCTGAAGTCTCCGCAGATCAACAAAGATTCGAGAGAACAATTTGAAATTAGAGTGCATACGAGAATCATTGACATTGTTTCTGCAACTCCAGAAACTGTGGATAGCTTGACAAAAATAGACATGGCACCCGAAGTGGATGTAGAAGTTCGATCAATGGGTAAATAAGGGGCATAAATGGAATTTTTAGTAGAAAAAATTGGAATGAGTCGCACCATAGGTAAGCCAAGCATTCCCGTAACCTTGCTTAAGGTCAAATCAGCTAAAATTTGTGAAGTTTCAGAAAATGGCAAGGCATTAGTAGCCTATCATCAAGGAAAACAATTCAATAAATCCATAGAGGGTCAGCAAAAGAAATATCAACTTGACAAAGAATACAACAGATTTGCAATGCTTCAAATTGGCAATGCAGAAGTGGGAGATTTGGATTTGTCCTCTTTAGAGAGCGCAAAGAAAGTCAAAGTTTCTTTTAAGACAAAGGGTCGCGGATTTAGCGGAGCGATGAAACGATGGAACTTTCAAGGTGGTCCCGGAGCGCATGGAAGTAGATTCCACAGAGCCCCCGGATCAATTGGAAACAGAGAATGGCCGGGTCGCGTGCAACCGGGCAAAAAAATGGCCGGACACTATGGAGATGAAAAAGTCACCGTCCATAATGAAATTATTTCCTTTGACAAAGAACACAATGTCCTTGTTTTAAAGGGTTCTGTACCGGGCTTTAATGGTGCATTTGGTCGCTTGAAAATTGTAGGTTAAAGGTTGTTTGTATGAGTGTAGCGATTGTTTTAGATAAGAATTTAAAAAAATCGGGTGAAATCCAACTGCCAGAGAGTTATAAGGAGATTAATGCACACAATCTCTATCTCTATGTCAAGTCATTTTTAGCTGCAATGCGTACTAATAGTGCTGTAGCAAAAACTCGTGCCAGAGTAAGTGGTGGTGGCAAGAAACCATGGAGTCAAAAGGGTGGAGGACGCGCACGTGCAGGAAGCATCACTTCACCCGTCTTTGTCGGTGGTGGTGTCGCACATGGTCCCAATAATAACAGAAATTACATCCTCAAAGTCAATAAAAAACAAAAAAAACTCGCATTGCAATATGCACTCTTAGAGAAAGCAAATGCAGGGAGTTTGTTTATCGTTGATAAGATTCAAGTCCAAAGCGGAAAAACAAAGGATGCGTACGCGACATTTAAGTCTCTAGAGCAGCGCAACACTCTGTTTGTCTCTGCATTATTTGATGAAAAGACTTTTCTAGCTTTTCGCAACATTAAAGACTGTTATTTAATCAATGGTGCAGAGTTAAACGCTTACTTGGTGGCGACTTTTAGGTCTGTGGTGATTGAAAAATCGCTTTTTGAATCCATCACTAAAGAAGGTTAAAAATGGCAAGTATTACAGACATTAAATCTATCATGTATACCGAAAAATCATTAAAACTCCAAGAACAGGGCATTCTTGTAGTTCAAACCTCTCCAAAACTAAGCAAAACACAGCTCAAAAACGTATTCAAAGAGTATTTTGGTGTAACGCCCTTGTCCATCAACTCACTACGACAAGAGGGAAAGACAAAAAGATTCCGTGGCGTTATTGGTAAGAGAAGCGATTCTAAGAAGTTTTATGTAAAACTTCCTGAGGGCGCAAAGATTGAATCATTAGCAGTTTAAGGAGTAAAAAATGGCTATCAAAACTTACAAACCATACACTCCAAGCAGAAGGTTTATGAGCAATCTTAGTTCAGAAAACATTACTGCAAAGGCTAGTGTGAGGAAACTACTCATAAAGCTTCCCGTTCATGCGGGACGTAATAATAATGGCAGAATCACAAGTCGCCATAAAGAGGGTGGAGCGAAGAAAATCTACAGAATCATTGACTTTAAGCGCAATAAATTCAATGTAGAGGGAAAAGTCAGCACGATAGAATATGACCCTTACAGAAATTGTCGCATCGCCCTTATTAATTACAAAGACGGTGATAAGCGCTACATCATTCAACCAAGCGGACTCAACATTGGAGACACCGTGATTTCTGCAGAGGGCGGATTGGATGTGCGCTTAGGATATGCTATGAAGATTAAAAACATTCCCATCGGAACGGTGGTTCATAACATAGAAATGTATCCTGGACGCGGTGGGCAATTAGCCAGAAGTGCGGGTGCAAGTGCGCAATTAATGGGAAGAGAGGGAAAATATTCCATTCTTAGAATGCCAAGTGGGGAGATGCGCTACATTTTGGGCGAATGTATGGCAACAATTGGTGTGGTTGGTAATGAAGATTTTGCAAATATTTCTATTGGAAAAGCGGGACGCAATCGCCACTTAGGTGTACGCCCACAGACAAGAGGCTCTGCTATGAACCCTGTGGATCACCCACACGGTGGAGGTGAGGGGAAAACAGGTTCTAGCGGACACCCCGTTTCGCCATGGGGTATGCCTGCAAAGGGCTACAAGACACGTAGAAAAAAAGCAAGTGATAAACTCATCATCTCAAGAAGAAAGAAATAAGGAAGGTCAATGGCTAGATCGATAAAAAAGGGTCCTTTTGTTGATGAACACCTAATGAAAAAGGTCATCAAAGCAAAAGAAACAAAAGACAATAAACCGATTAAAACTTGGTCGCGTAGAAGCACCGTCATTCCCGATATGATTGGCTTTACTTTTAATGTGCATAATGGCAGAGCTTTTGTCCCTGTTTATGTTACAGAAAATCATGTGGGTTACAAATTAGGTGAGTTTGCCCCAACAAGAACTTTTAAGGGACACAAAGGCAGTGTCCAAAAAAAGATCGGCAAATAGGAGGTAGAAAATGAGCAAAGCATTATTAAGATACATTCGGCTATCTCCGACAAAGGCACGATTAATCGCCAGAGAAATACAAGGCATGAATGCGGAATTAGCGATTGCTTCTTTAGAGTTTATGCCAAACAAAGCAGCAAGAATCATTTCTAAAGTCATTGCTTCAGCAGTTGCAAATGGGGGCTATGAAGCAGAAAACGTTGTGATTTCTTCTTGCAGAATTGATGCAGGTCCTGTCCTTAGACGGTTCACGCCAAGAGCACGAGGGAGAGCAACGCGGATTAGAAAACCAACTTCACATATTTTTGTAGAAGTATCACAAAAGAGTAAGGATAAATAATGGGTCAAAAAGTTAATCCTGTCGGCTTAAGGCTTGGCATTAATAGAAATTGGGAATCCAGATGGTTTCCTGCATTTGGAAGCGCACCACAGAATATCGCAGAGGACTATAAGATTAGAAAGTTCCTAAAAAAAGAGCTTTATTATGCAAGTGTCAGCGATATTCTCATTGAGCGCACTGCCAAGAAAGTACGCGTAACAGTCGTGGCTGCGAGACCCGGAATTATTATCGGCAAAAAGGGTGCCGATGTTGAAAAGCTCAAAGAATCTCTAAAGAAAATCGTCGATAAGGATATTTTCATCAATATCAAAGAAGTGAAGAAGCCACAGAGCAATGCACAACTCGCCGCAGAAAGCGTTGCAACACAACTTGAAAGACGCGTTGCTTTCAGACGCGCTATGAAAAAGGTCATGCAAGGCGCAATCAAATCGGGTGCAAAGGGCATCAAAGTGCGTGTTTCTGGTCGTTTAGCGGGTGCAGAAATGGCAAGGACGGAGTGGTATATGGAAGGCAGAATCCCCTTGCATACTCTAAGGGCAAAGATTGATTATGGATTCGCAGAAGCTCTAACGACCTATGGAAATATCGGCGTCAAAGTTTGGATTTTCAAAGGTGAAATCCTACAAAAAGGCATTCAAGCCGAAAAACAAAGCGATGAAAACGATGAAAAATCAAGTCGTCCAGCCAGAAAGAAAAGGGGACAATAACTATGTTAATGCCAAAGAAAACAAAATACAGAAAGCAGATGAAAGGCAGGAATCGCGGCAAGTCATTTCGCGGAACCTCATTAGCCTTCGGTGAGTTTGGAATCAAAGCCATAGAACATGGTCGCATTGATTCGCGTCAGATTGAAGCAGCGCGTATTGCAATGACACGTGCAACAAAAAGAACGGGTATGGTTTGGATTCGTGTCTTTCCCGATAAACCACTCACTGCAAAGCCCCTTGAAACAAGAATGGGTAAAGGTAAAGGCGCAGTGGATAAATGGGTTATGAACATCAAGCCCGGACGCATTATTTATGAAATGGGAAGTGTTGATGAAGCTTTAGCAAGAAGTGCGCTCTCTCTTGCTCAAAGCAAACTCCCCTTCAAAACAAAAATTGTAACAAGGGAGAGTGAAAATGAAATATACTGATATCAAAACAAAGACAATAGAAGAATTAAACACTCTATTAAAAGAAAAAGAAATGCTTTTATTTGAGTTGAATCTCAAGCTAAAAACCATGCAACTGACAAACTCAAGCGAAATAAGGGCTACAAGAAAAGATATTGCTAGAATCAAAACAGCCCTCAACGAAAGGAGAGCATAGATGAGCAATACACAGCAACCACACAAAAGGATCATCACGGGTAAAGTGGTTACAAAAGCGGGTGATAAGAGCGTAACAATCCTTGTTGAAAGGCATGTAATGCACTTAAAATACAGAAAAATTGTTAAAAAATTTAAACGTTACATCGTGCATAATGAAAAAAATGATGTCAAAGTCGGAGATGTCATTGAAGCAATTGAGTGCAAACCCATCTCTAAAAGAAAAGCTTTCACACTCCATAAAATTGTATCTGTAGGAGTTGAATTATGATTCAAAGTTTTACGCGATTAAATGTAGCTGATAATAGTGGCGCAAAAGAAGTGATGTGCATTAAGGTTTTGGGCGGGAGCAAGAGACGCTATGCGAGCGTAGGGGACGTGATTGTCGCTTCTGTAAAAAAAGCTCTCCCCAATGGCAAGGTCAAAAAAGGTCAAGTCATCAAGGCTGTTATCGTGCGCACAAAGAAGGAATTGCATCGTGAGGATGGTGCATTGATTCGCTTTGATGACAATGCAGCGGTGATTTTAGACAGCAAGAGAGAACCTATTGGGACACGTATTTTTGGTCCTGTAGGAAGAGAGATTCGTTATGCAAATTTTATGAAAATTGTATCATTAGCACCGGAGGTTCTGTAATGCCAAAGTTTAAAATCAAAAGAGGTGATCTAGTAGAAATCATTACAGGTGATGATAAAGGCAAAAAGGCCAAGATTCTACGCGTTTTGCCCAAGCATTCACAAGTGATTGTAGAAGGTTGTAAGGTGGTCAAAAAATCTGTCAAACCATCAGATAAAAATCCAAAGGGTGGTTTTATTCAAAAAGAGATGCCCATACACATTTCAAATGTTAAAAAAGTAGAGGAGTAAGCATGTTTGCACTAAAGACTGCCTACAAAAATGAAATCAAAGCAAAATTATCAGAAGAACTAGGCATTAAGAATCCTATGTTGTTACCAAAATTAGAAAAAATCGTCATTAGTGTCGGCGCAGGGATGTATGCAAAAGATACAAAGGTCATGCAAAATATCGCCGATACGATTTCATTAATCGCTGGTCAAAGAGCCGTCATTACTGTGGCTAAAAAATCTGTTGCTGGATTCAAAATGCGCGAGGGAATGCCTATTGGCGTCAAGGTGACATTAAGGGGGAATCGCATGTATAACTTCCTTGAGAAGCTCATTGTCATTGCACTTCCAAGAGTAAAAGATTTTCGCGGAGTCTCTCGCAATGGATTTGATGGGAGAGGGAACTATAGCTTTGGTGTCAATGAACAGCTGATTTTCCCTGAAGTTGTCTATGATGACATTATGGTAAGCCATGGGATGAATATCACTTTAGTGACATCAGCGACAAACGACAAAGAAGCATTTAAATTACTTGAACTATTCGGATTACCTTTTGCAAAAGGAAGAAATAATGGCTAAAAAATCAATGGTTGCAAAGGCTATGCGTAAGCCTAAATTTAAAGTCAGAGCATACACAAGATGCTCAATTTGTGGGAGACCACATTCTGTTTATAGGGACTTTGGTATCTGTCGCGTTTGCCTACGTAAAATGGGCAATGAGGGCTTAATACCCGGACTTAGAAAAGCGAGTTGGTAAAGGATAAAAATGGTCAATGATATAATCGCAGATTCACTCACAAGAATCAGAAACGCAAGTATGAGGCGCTTGGATACGACTAATTTATATTATGCAAAGATTGTAGTCTCCATCCTTGAAGTTTTTCAAGCTAAAGGTTTCATTGAGGGATTCAAGGTTGTAGAACAAAACAAAAAACAATCCATTAATGTGGTCCTAAAATACGACGAAAGGGGTCGCGCCGTTATCAATGAAATCACCAGAATCTCAAAACCGGGCAGACGTGTCTATAAGAGCAGAAATGAATTAAAACGTTTTAAAAATGGCTATGGAACGATTGTTGTAAGCACAAGCAAGGGTGTCATCGCTAATGAAGAAGCTTATGCGGCTAATGTTGGCGGTGAAGCACTTTGCAGTATTTGGTAGGAGGACATAATGTCAAGAGTTGGAAAGAAACCCATTAGCATCCCAAATGGCGTTCAAGTCAATGTTGATGGAAGTAAGATAGTTTTTAAAGGAGCCAAATTAACAAGAGAATTAGAGACCTATGGTCGCGTTGGAATCGCCTTTAAAGACAATGAATTGACTTTTTCGTTAAATGGAAGCGATGCGCAATCTAAAGCCTATTGGGGGACATACAGAGCCCTATCAAACAATATTGTCATTGGCTTAACAAGTGGCTTTAGCAAACAGCTAGAAATCAATGGTGTAGGTTACAAGGCAACTGTCAAGGGCAAAGTTTTAGAGTTGGCACTTGGATTTTCCCATCCTATCAATTATAATATTCCCGATGGTGTTGAGATTTCTGTGGATAAAAATATCGTAACAATTAAGGGTTCTGATAAACAACAAATTGGGCAGATCGCTGCTGAAATTAGAGAATTCCGACCACCTGAACCCTACAAGGGAAAGGGCGTCAAATACATCGATGAGCGTATCATTCGCAAAGCAGGTAAAACTTCCAAAAAATAGGAATCAATAAGGACAAAAAATGACAAGTAAAATCATTAAGCACAAAAGAAATTTAAGGACAAAGAGAAAACTTAGAGTGCGTGCTAGGGTGTTTGGAACTTCTACAACTCCTAGACTTAGCGTTTTTCGCTCTAATCGCTACTTTTATGCACAAGTCATTAATGATGTTGAGGGGATAACGCTTGTAAGCATTGATGGTAAGAAAATGGGATTCAAAAGCAACAAAGAGGATGTGAAGAAAGTCGCTACTGCACTTGCAGAAAAGCTCAAAAAAGCAAACATTTCTCAAGTTCTTTTTGACAGAAACGGCTACTTATATCATGGCGTTGTTGCGAGTTTTGCTGATTCTCTTCGTGAGAGCGGAATTAATCTATAGGGGTAAAAATGGAAATCAACAGAGAAGAGTTTGAAGAGTATGTCGTCAATATCGGTCGCGTCACAAAGGTCGTCAAAGGGGGTCGCAGATTCCGCTTCAATGCGTTGGTTGTAGTTGGCAACAAAGCGGGATTGGTCGGCTTTGGACTTGGCAAAGCAAAGGAAGTTCCCGATGCTATCAAGAAAGCCATTGATGATGCATTTAAGAATATCATTAAAGTCAATGTAAAGGGAACAACCATCGCTCATGACGTGCAAGAGAAATATAATTCTAGCATTGTTTTATTGAAACCAGCAAGCGAGGGAACGGGAGTTATCGCAGGTGGTTCTGTGCGTCCCGTGCTAGAAAAAGCTGGAATCAAAGACATCTTAACAAAGTCTCTTGGCTCAAATAACCCCTATAATGTTGTTCGCGCTACGATTGAAGCCCTTTCTAAAGTAAAAGCATAAGGAGAATGTTATGGCATTAGAAAATTTATCTCCCGCCAAGGGGAGCGTCAAAAAGATCAAAAGAGTGGGACGCGGACAAGGTAGTGGCATGGGAAAAACTTCCACAAGAGGCGGAAAAGGACAGACTGCAAGAACAGGATCTAAGCAAAAAAGAGGTTTTGAGGGTGGACAGCAACCTTTACAAAGAAGACTTCCAAAAGTCGGATTCAAAAGTCGTGTCATTAAGCCCTATGCAATCAATATTGATACGATTCAGTCCGTCTCTAATCTGTCAGAAATCACATGGGAAAATATCAAAAAAATTCACAGATTCCCCTCTTATGTTACAAAAATTAAGCTCATTGGCACAAATGCTAAAAATCTTGCCTCAAAAATCAAAGATGAAAGAATCATAACAAGTGGGCAAAAATAATGAATAGAATCATTGTCAATAAGATTCTTATTACATTAGGCTTTCTTTTAGCTTATCGCGTGTTAGCCTATGTTCCCGTTCCGGGCGTTGATACAGTAGTTATCAAATCATTTTTTGACAACAATGCCTCCAACGCATTGGGATTGTTTAATATGTTTAGTGGTAATGCGGTGGAGCGTCTCAGCATCATCTCGCTTGGAATTATGCCCTTTATTACCGCTTCCATTATCATGGAATTACTTGCGGCCACTTTTCCAAATTTAGGAAAAATGAAAAAAGAGCGCGATGGAATGCAAAAATACATGCAAATCATTCGCTATGCCACAATTGTCATTACAGTCATTCAAGCCATTGGTGTCTCCATTGGCTTGAAGAGTCTCGGCACAGGTCCTAATGGCGCGATTCTCATCGACATGAGTGTTTTTATTATCATTTCTTCCCTCTCCATGCTCTGTGGCACAATGTTGCTTATGTGGATTGGTGAGCAAATCACACAAAGAGGCGTTGGGAATGGGATTAGCTTAGTGATTTTTGGTGGAATTGTCTCTGGGATTCCAAATGCCATTGCGGGAACTTTCAATCTCGTCAATACAAATCAAATCAGTTGGCTGGTGTTGATATTTATTTTTGCGATTATCATCATCACAGTGGGTTGCATTATCTTTATAGAGCTTGGAGAGAGAAGGATTCCTGTATCTTACTCTAGGAAAGTCGTTATGCAAAATCAAGACAAGCGCATCATGAACTATATTCCCATCAAAATGAATCTTAGCGGTGTGATTCCGCCGATTTTTGCTTCGGCAGTCTTGATGTTTCCAAATACACTTTTGCAAAGCTCTTCTAATCGCATAATGATGCAAATTGCAGATTTTCTAAACCCCAATGGTTATTTTTATAACTTTTTAATGTTTTTGCTTGTGATATTTTTTAGTTACTTTTACGCTTCCATTGCTTTTAATCCAAAGGACATCGCAGAAAACCTCAAGCGACAAGGCGGATTCATCCCGGGAATCAGACCGGGGGATGGAACAATGAATTTCTTAATTGATATTGCAAACAAACTCACTTTTTGGGGAGCATTATATTTAGGTGTCATAGCAACACTCCCTTGGGTACTTGTCAAGGCTTCAGGAGTTCCCTTTTATTTTGGCGGAACGGCAGTGTTGATTGTCGTGCAAGTCGCTGTAGATACAATGAGAAAAATAGAGGCACAGATTTATATGAACAAATACAAAACATTAAGCGCGGTGGGGCTATAATGGCGATTCCAATCAGAAAAGTTGCTGAAATTGAAAAATTAAGACGCGCAAGCAAGATTGTTGGAAAGACACTTAATCATCTCAAAGCACAAATCAAACCCGGAATCACATTAAAGGAGCTTGATACTATGTGTGAAGAAATGATTCGCTCTTGTGGCGCAATTCCCTCTTTCAAGGGATTGTATGGCTTTAGCGGATCGGTTTGCACTTCTGTCAATGAAGTGATTATCCACGGGATTCCAACGGATTATAAACTGCAAGAGGGAGATATTGTCGGACTAGACATTGGCACACAACTCGATGGCTGGTATGGGGATGGTGCTATCACTTGTGGTGTTGGTGATATTTCAAGCGCAGACAAGCGCCTCATTGCTTGTGCAAAAGATGCCCTTTATTTTGCTATTGATCATATCAAAACAGGAATGCACTTCAAGGAATTGAGCGCTATGCTTGAGCAATTCATCTTAGAATATGGTTATGTTCCTTTGCGAGGATTTTGCGGACATGGAATTGGCAGAAAACCTCATGAAGAACCAGAGATTCCGAACTATCTAGAGGGAGAAAAGGCTAAGCAAGGAGATAAAATCAAAGAGGGAATGGTCTTTTGCATCGAACCCATGATTTGTCAAAAAGATGGTGCGCCTGTGATTTTAGAGGACAAGTGGAGCGTTGTTGCTGCCGATGGATTGCGTGGCAGTCATTATGAACACACCATTGCAATTGTCAATGGAAAAGCAGAAATTTTATCGGTGGAATAACTTACAGAAAGGAACAGAGTGGCAAAAGATGATGTGATTGAGGTTGATGGAATCGTCAAGGAGGCTTTACCCAATGCGACTTTTCGTGTTGAGCTTGAGAATGGACACATAATTTTGTGTCACATTGCAGGGCGTATGCGTATGCATTACATTAAGATTCTGCAAGGCGATAAGGTGAAGATAGAATTGACGCCCTACAGTCTTGATAAAGGAAGAATTACTTTTAGATATAAGTAGTTTTTAATAAAAATTTAAGTATAATTGAGATTCTCATTTTTTACAAATTTTTTGCGAAATTATAGAATCCTAGTCGTTTGGGTGTCTTGGAAATGCCTTGAGGACTTTAAACTCAAAGCCTAAGTTTTTAGGAAGTGGCAAACATTCCAAAGGTCTATGAATTTTTCTAATGTAAGTTTTGAAATTTTACCTTAGAATTTGAGGAGTTAGTGATGAAAGTCAGACCATCTGTCAAAAAAATGTGCGACAAATGCAAGGTTATCAAGAGAAAAGGCGTGGTTCGAGTGATTTGCGAGAATCCAAAACACAAACAAAGACAAGGATAAAGGAAAAATAATGGCGAGAATTGCTGGTGTTGATTTACCCAAAAAAAAGAGAATAGAATACGCTTTGACCTATATCTATGGAATCGGGTTGAAGAGTTCAAGAGATATTTTGAATGCTACAAATATTTCTTATGACAAAAGGGTTCAAGACCTTGGTGAGGACGAAATTTCTTCCATTGCGAAAGAGATTCAAGCTCATCATATCGTAGAGGGTGATTTGCGCAAAAAAGTTACAATGGATATTAAGGCTCTTATGGATCTAGGAAATTATCGTGGCTTAAGACATCGCAAAGGCTTACCCGTGCGCGGACAAACAACAAAAAACAATGCAAGAACGCGCAAAGGCAAGAGAAAAACCGTTGGTAGCGCATCAAAATAGGAGTAAGGCATGGCTAAAAGAAATGTAAATAAAAAAAGGGTTGTTAAAAAGAATATTGCAAGAGGCATCATTCACATCTCTGCTGCTTTCAACAATACAAGCGTTACAATCACAGATGAAATGGGCAATGTCATTTGCTGGAGTACGGCGGGGGCACTAGGATTTAAGGGTAGTAAAAAATCAACGCCCTATGCAGCACAGCAAGCCGTTGAAGATGCCGTTTCTAAAGCAAAAGAACATGGCATTAAAGAATTAGGCGTTAAGATTCAAGGTCCAGGAAGCGGTAGAGAAACCGCTGTTAAAAGCTTAGGAGGCATTGAGGGAATTAAAATCTTGTGGTTTAAAGACGTAACCCCTCTCCCACACAATGGGTGTCGTGCGCCTAAAAGAAGAAGAGTCTAAGGAGAGAGAATGGCGAGATACAGAGGTCCTGTTGAGAAAATAGAAAGAAGATTTGGTGTCAGCCTCGCTCTAAAGGGTGAGAGAAGATTAGCAGGTAAGAGTGCGCTGGATAAACGTCCCTACGCCCCCGGACAACATGGGCAAAAGAGGGGCAAGATTTCAGAATATGGGATTCAACTTCGCGAGAAGCAAAAAGCAAGAATGATGTATGGAATCTCCGAAAAACAATTCCGCTCTATCTTTGTAGAAGCAAACAGACGCGAGGGAAGTACAGGTGAAAATCTCATAAAATTAATTGAAAGTCGCTTGGATAATGTCGTGTATAGAATGGGATTTGCCACAACAAGGCGCTTTGCAAGACAACTTGTCGTACATGGTCATGTTCTTGTTGATGGGAAGAGATTGGACATTCCCTCTGCTATAGTGCGTGTTGGGCAGAAAATTGAGATTTGTGAAAAAACAAAGAAAAATCCACAAATACAAAGAGCCATTGAATTGACGCGACAAACAGGGATTGTCCCATGGGTTGATGTCGATCAAGACAAGATATTTGGAATTTTCACGCGCTTACCTGAAAGGGAAGAGATTGTGATTCCGATTGAAGAAAGGCTCATTGTTGAGTTGTATTCTAAATAATGTAGGAGGATGTTAGGTATGAAAAATATTAAAACTTCTCCCCATGTTCCAACGAAAATTGAAGTCAAAGAAAGTGGCACTAATAGCGTTCAAATCGCAGCATATCCCTTTGAAGCGGGTTATGCCATTACACTAGCACATCCTTTGCGCAGATTATTACTTGGAAGTTCTGTTGGGTTTGCTCCCATTGCCCTCAAAATTGAAGGTGTCGCACATGAATTTGATTCTATACGTGGCGTTGTGGAGGATGTTTCACATTTGATTGTGAATCTCAAAATGATTCGTTTTAAAGTCAAAGACGAAAGTGAAGAAGTGAGAGTGGATTATCAGTTTGTCGGACCTAAGGTCATTACAGGCTCGGAGTTGTCTAATGACATCATAGAGGTTGTAACGCCCGACATACATTTAGCGACAATTAACGAAGACGCTGTATTAAACTTTTCTATCGTTGTGCGCAAGGGAATCGGCTATGTACCAAGCGAGGATATTCGTGGAGTGATTCCAGAGGGATTTATGCCTCTTGATGCGTATTTTACGCCTGTCACAAATGTAACTTATGAGACAGAAAACATACTTGTTGAAGATGATCCAAACTTTGAAAAAGTGATATTTAATATCCAGACAGACGGACAAATAGAGCCTTTGACAGCCTTTAAAAATGCGCTAAGCGTTATGCACAGACAAATGGCGATATTCAATTCTGAATTAAACATTGAAGTTCCAGAAATTGACAATGGAGATGATGATCGCCCAGAAATTAAGACACTATTGCAGCCCATTGACAGCTTAAATTTTAGTGCGCGTTGCTTTAATTGTCTTGATCGATCGGGAATCAAACATTTAGGCGAACTTGTCTTGTTGAGCGAAGATAAAATCAAAAACATTAAAAATCTTGGCAAAAAATCACTTGATGAAATCACCGCGAAATTAGAAGAATTAGGCTATCCTATCGGCAAAGAACTTCCCGATGATTTACTCGTTTTACTTAAGAAAAAATTTTCTAGTTAAAGGATAGAGTTATGAGACATGGACATGGATACAGAAAATTAGGACGTACAAGCTCTCACAGAAAGGCTTTATTAAAGAATCTTTCAATCGCCCTCATCACGAGCGAAAAGATAGAGACGACATTGCAAAAGGCAAAGGAATTGCAAAGCTATTTTGAAAAACTCGTCACAAAAGCTAAAAAAGGCGATTCTATGGCACATCGCCTCGCCTTTTCCCATTTGCAACACAAAGAATCTGTGAAAAAGCTCGTCACAGAGATCGCTCCCAAATACAGTAATCGCAACGGCGGTTATACGCGTATCATTAAAACAAGGCTTAGAGTTGGTGATGCCGCAGAAATGGCTATCATTGAGCTTGTGTAGATGGTAGAGATACAGCATGGATTCTAAGCTCTGCTTTCAAATCCGCAATAGATTAAAAATTCTTTAATCTATTGTATCCCTCCGCCTTAGCACACTTTATTGATAAAATCAGCCCGATTATTTTTGTCCCATATTTCAAATCTTAGTCGCAATAAACGCATCACTCAATAATCTTTGGCACAATGAAGAAATTATCCTCTTTGCTTGGCGCATTCTCTAAGATGCTCTTTGCAATCTCTGGGTTTGATTCCACAACATCATCGCGCATGGGAAGTTTTGAATCCAAAGGATTAAAAGAAGCAGGAATACCCTCTAAGTCCAACGCATTGATATTTTCTACAAAATCCACAATCTCGCTTAAATGCTTCTTACTTCTTTCTAACTCCTCATTTTCTAGCACGATTCCGCTAAGTCCCGCGAGTTTATTCAAAAGTGCTGCATCAAATGTCATCACATCTCCTTATAATTTTTTAAATACAACATAAATATTTTTGTCGCACGATTCACCGAAGCCTCAATTTCATCATTCGTTGGAAATTGATAATTCTTTTGCAAGATAGAATTAAAAAGATAGGGATGCACAATGAGATTCATAAATACCTCTATGCTTTTCTCGGTATCTTTAATATTTAAATGATACTTCGCATTATAATAATCCAAACTTTTCAGAAGAAAATGCCTTGTGCGCTTTACTGTAATGACATTAAACATCTCAAAAAGCTCGGGATTATCATAAGATTCCACCAAAATAAGGCGCAAAAACGTTATATTCTTGGCACTCAAAAGCTCACAAACCAAAAGTCTGCCAATTTGCTGAAAATACTGCTCTGGTGTCCTTGAATCATCATTGGAAATATTGTTAAAAAATTCTTGCTCTAAAGAGTCAATGAAAACTTGCCCATTATTATACAAGGCTTCTGAAAATATTGTTTTTTTGTTTTTGAATATCTTGTATATTGTCGCTAGTGAGCCTCCTGTATTCTTAACAATCATGCGCAAATTTGTTTTTTTGTATCCATATTTCAAGAACAATTCCCATGCAACATTCAAAATCACTTCTCTGTCAATATTGTGTCTTTTCATAAGTAATCGTCTTTAAAATATTCTCTAATATTCTCTTGCGCACCTCTTAAGGTGCAAAATTTACGAATTTTATAAAAAAAGAACTTAAGTTGTCATGGATTTAAAAACTTTTTTAAAATATTTTCACTACAATACTCGGTTATTAGGAAATCAAAATGAAAAAAGAAACAAAAACATATCGTCCCAATGTCGCTGCAATCATACTCTCGCCCAAGTATCCTTTGGTCTGTGAGCTGTTTATCGCAAGTCGATCAGATATTAAAAATGCTTGGCAGTTCCCACAAGGCGGAATTGACAAATCAGAAACACCCAAAGAAGCTCTGTTGCGTGAGTTAAAAGAAGAAATAGGCACAAACAAAGTGGATATTATCGCAGAATATCCAGAATGGATTAGCTATGACTTCCCCGTGCAAGTTGTCAAAAAAATGTATCCCTATGATGGACAGATTCAAAAATATTTCCTTGTGCGCTTAAAAGAAGAAGGCATTATCAATATCCAAACAGAAGAGCCCGAATTTGATGCCTATAAATTTGTCAATATAGAGGAATTATTCAATCACATCACTTATTTTAAAAGGGCTGTCTATAAGCAAGTTTTGGAGTATTTCAAAAGAAAGGGTTATCTGTAAATGTTGATTGTCCAAAAATATGGCGGAACGAGCGTTGGAGACTGCGAAAGAATCCAAAATGTCGCAAAGCGCGTGATTGAAACAAAGAGCAAGGGAAATAGCATAGTGGTTGTCGTATCTGCAATGAGTGGCGAAACAGACAAATTACTCGGTTACACAAAGTTTTTCTCAAGACTCCCTAATGAGCGTGAAGTTGATATGGTGTTGAGCGCAGGGGAACGCATAACAAGCGCACTTTTGGCGATTGCTCTAGAAGAGCTTGGATACAAGGCTATTTCTTTAAGCGGTCGTGGCGCAGGAATGCTCACAGACAGCTCACACACAAAGGCAAGAATCGAATCCATAGACACAACGCGCTTAAATGAGTTACTCGCAAAAGACTATATTGTCGTTGTTGCAGGATTTCAAGGTGTGACACAGAGCGGAGATGTAACGACACTCGGGAGAGGCGGGAGTGATTTATCCGCAGTAGCCCTTGCGGGAGCCTTGCAGGCAGATTTGTGTGAAATCTACACCGATGTTGATGGCGTTTATACGACCGATCCACGCATTGAACCAAAGGCAAGAAAGATTGACAAAATCAGCTATGATGAGATGTTAGAGCTCGCTTCAATGGGTGCAAAGGTACTTTTGAATCGCTCCGTAGAAATGGCAAAGAAACTCAATGTCAATCTCATAACAAGAAACAGCTTCAATCACAACGAGGGAACATTGATTACAAAGGAAGAGGAGATTATGGAACATCCAATTGTTAGCGGGATTGCGCTAGATAAGAATCAGGCAAGAGTGAGCATTTGCAATGTAGAGGACAGACCCGGAATCGCAGCGGAAATTTTTGGCGCATTGAGTGAAGCTAATATCAATGTGGATATGATTGTCCAAACTATCGGCAGAGATGGCAAAACCGATATGGATTTCACCATCCCCGAAGTAGAGTTAGAAAACACAAAACGTGTCTTAAAGTCCTTTGAGGGCAATGTTGAAAGCATTGATTATGATTCTGATATCGCAAAAGTTTCTATCGTTGGTGTCGGAATGAAATCTCACAGTGGAGTTGCAGCAAAGGCCTTTCAAGCCCTAGCAGAAGACAATATCAACATTATGATGATTAGCACAAGCGAGATTAAAGTTTCAATGGTGATTGCTCTCAAATACGCAGAACTCGCAATTAGAACATTGCATAGCACCTATGAATTAGAGAAATAATGCAAGATTTATCAAGCTGGTTATTGCAGACATTAAGGCATGATGTCAGCCATCCGACTTGGCTAGAAGAGCGCAAGTTTGAGTGGATTCCATTACTCAAAAACGCCCTGCAAAGAATCTTTAGTGGCGAAAGCGTTGTTTTAATCACCGATTATGACAGAGAGTGGTTTATGCACTATGTCACATATTCTATTAATCAAGTCAATAAGCGTCCCTATGTACCCATTATCGGAATCAATGCGCTTTTTCCGCAAATTGACAGAACTTTGCAAAAAGACGCCACAGAGATTCCACTCATAAACGATTATTTGGACAATATTTTTTCTTGCAAATATTTCTTTTGGTACGTAGGGCGCAGTGATTCTATTCGCGCAAAACTTGCATTAAGCCACGAGCATTGCCTTTTGTGGCTCTTTGATGCAAACTTACAAAACAGCTTCACATTGCAATCCACCGATCCGCTCGTGGATATGAAGCTTATGCAAATGTATAGAATCTTTAATCTCGCGTTAGAGGCAACTATGTTTTGCCACATTCGCTTGGAGTAATCCATGTCAAATCTTAACACAAAATCCCTCAACATAGGACACATTGAGCTTGTCAATGACCCCCTCAAGGCAGCAAAAGATTTTTATGAGACACAAAATCCAAAAAATGCACGTCTCTTTAGTGCTAATGAATTAAAGATCGACATGTCACGAGCCATAATTAGCGAGAGCTATCTCTCAAACGATGGTGGAAAGATTATTTTGATTGCCGCACTCTCTTTTAATGAATCTGCGCAAAATGCCCTATTAAAAATCATAGAAGAACCCCCAAGGGATGTAACTTTCATCATCTACACCACAATGAAATTTCTACTCCTCCCAACCATCAGATCACGACTCCCCATTATTGATCATTCAGAGCGACAGAAACTTCAGCCTTTTCCATTAGAGATTAAAAGCATGGATCTCAAAGGCATTTATCTCTTTTTGAAAGAATCTCAAACCAAAGAGCGCGGGACTGATTCTAAGGTACAGCTCAAAAGACAGATTCAGAGCCTCTATATGGATTCCATACGTTATGGATTGCATTTCACACAAGCTGAAACAAGGCAATTTGAAAGGGCATTGAAATGGGAATCTCAATACGAGAGAGAGCCCTATATCTTACTTGTTTTACTCTTAATGGTGCTTAGAAAAAAGAAGCATCTCTTAAGTCAATCCCTCTCCTAAGGAGTTACAATGCCCTTTGTGCAATATCTAGAGAGCGCAAAAGAAGAGCTTGAGAGCTTAGGCTGCGACAAGCAAGGTTTGCACATCCTCCATGCTAAAGAAAAAATATTCAGCTTCCTCATAAAAGACCTCAAAACTCCCGCTGCACACATTCTAAAGCAAGAATCCCTAGCCGTTGGCGCAGACTTTGCACTCCCAAAAGATGCAATCTTATATCAAAAACCCTCTTACTGTGGAATCCTTATGCTCACACGCTCACAGAGTAAGCCCTTGCTAAGAAAACTAAGCGCACAACCCTTTGGCTTAAAAGAAATTGCAAAAGACTTGCAAAAGCACATGCACACGCATTTCTTTCCGTCTCAAATTATGGGCATTGTGAATCTCACTCCCGACAGCTTCTATGCAGATTCTCGCAAATGTGGAAAAGAAGCGGAATTGAGAATCATTGAGATGATTGAAGAGGGTGTGCATATCATTGACATTGGAGCCATCAGCACCAGACCGGGAAGTGATTCTATCAGTGAGACAGAAGAAATGAGGCGCCTTAGCGGAATCTTAGACTTCATTCAAGCAGAAAATATCGCAAAACGCGTTGCTTTAAGTATTGACACCACTACACCAAAAGTTGCGCACCATTGTCTGGAGCTTGGTTTTAGCATAGTTAATGACATTACGGGATTTCACAATCCTTTAATGTTGCAAGCCATAAGTGGCTATGATTGCACTTGTGTGGCTATGCATATGCAGGGCAATCCAAAAGAAATGCAACAAAACCCGCAATATCAAAATTTATTTTTGGAGATTGAGGACTTTTTTGCAAAAAGCATTGAATCCCTGCAACATCACGGAATCAACAATATCATTTTAGATGTCGGAATCGGATTTGGAAAGACTTTAGAACATAATTGTGCACTCATTAAAAACATTGGGCATTTTTTGCATTTTGGTTGTCCTCTACTCATTGGCGCAAGTCGCAAAAGCATGATTGATAAAATCTTTCCTTGCAGTGTTGATGAGAGACTCGCAGGGACACTCGCAATCCACTTAGAAGCTCTACGCAATGGCGCAAGTATCATCCGCTGTCATGACACAAAAGAACACTTACAAGCCCTAAGTGTTCAAAACGCAATCACACAAACTTCTCTACTAAAGGACAGGACATGTTGAATCGTAGCGAAATCATTGAACATCTCTTGCAGTATGATTACAAGCGTGAAAAACTTGATGAAATGCCCACAGCAGAACTTGAAAAAATATTCAAAAAGGAGAGCAAAGCTAGAATCATAGGCTATCTAGAAGATCTCAAAAAGAGTGAGCAAATTGAAATTACAACAGACGATGAAGCCAACTATATTGAAAAAGAAGTGGGAATCATCTATCAATGTCTCATCGTAGAAGAGGCAAACTTCATAAGACTCTATGAGGCTATTGAAAAAATCTTTGATAAATGCGATTTGAACGAAACGATGGAACTCGTTCTCTCACAAACCAGCGACAAACGCTACAAGCAAGTATCGCAAATCGTAGAAGTCGCCTATCACGCCTATCAAGAATTTTTGCTTGATGAAATTGAAAAATTATGCGAACATTACCCCCCACAAGAACGTTTTGAGCAGTTAAAATTCTATGGAAGCAAACGCAACGACATTGCCTTTTTGCGCGGAATCATTAAAAAAATGCGCTTCCAAAACAACCAAGAATCCCTAAGCAGAATCGCACAGCAAAAGTATGAAATCATACATGATTATTATCCCGATTCTATGTATGAGAGCTACGAGGGATTCTATGAAAACGAAGATGAGAAAAACGAAATTATTGAGCATATTATGTCTTTGACAAGTGCCTACAAACGCCCTCAATTAAAGGCTAAAAAATTCCGAATCCTCAAGCACATGGAACGTGTCTTATTAGAAGACAAAGAGCGCGAAAAAGAAGAAAAAGCCCTCATTAAGCAATATACAAAGAAAATTGGCGAGATGATTGCCCAAGAAGACGAATTTGCCTTTGGCGAAATGGTGAAAGAGGCTTTGAGTGTTTTAGGTGAGCGCGATGTGCAGTATATCGTGGAGAGATTTGACATCTCAAGCAACCCACTCATGTTGCAACGTTTCAATGTTATCATGCGCGACAACAGACCATCATGATAAACCTAGAATCCATAAAAATAGAATCAAGCTGGAAAGAAGCCTTGAAAGAGGAATTTCTAGCACCCTATTTTGCAGAAATCAAAAGACAATACCTTAAAGAAAAGTCCAAAGGTGCTATCATCTATCCCCCCGCAAACTTAATCTTTAACGCTTTCAATCTCACGCCTTTTTTAAATGTCAAAGTCGTCTTACTTGGGCAAGACCCCTATCACAAACCCCATCAAGCTATGGGACTATCCTTTTCTGTCCCTGATGGAGTGAGGATTCCCCCATCGCTACAGAACATCTACAAAGAACTTCACGTAGATTTAGGGATTCCACCAAGCCCAAGTGGCAATCTAAGCAAATGGGCTAAAGAGGGTGTTTTACTGCTCAATAGCATTTTAACTGTGGAATCCCACAAACCAACCTCTCACAGCCATTTTGGATGGCAACGATTCACTGATGCAGTGATTAAAAAGCTAAGCGATGAGAAAGACGGGCTTATTTTTATGCTTTGGGGTAATTTTGCTAAGAGCAAAAAGGAACTCATTGACACAAACAAACACTTCATTTTAGAGGCAGCGCATCCAAGCCCCCTAGCAAGAAGTGGATTCTTAGGTTGCAGACATTTTTCCCGCGCAAACGCAATCTTAAGAGAACTCAAAAAACAAGAGATTAATTGGAATCTCAATGTTTGATTGATTGATTTTATCCTCAATTTACCTATTGATACGCTCAAATTTTAAGATTCCACCAAATCCCACAAAACAAGCCAAACAAAACAAAAATATTCCAAAAGATTCTAAAGACTTTTATCTTTAGATTAAAGGTTACAGAATTTGGTCTGTAGAGATTAAGATAAAGGCAA
>CANQAN010000012.1 GCA_947588965.1 uncultured Helicobacteraceae bacterium | reverse complement strand
CAAACCACAACAAACCACAACAAACCACAACAAACCACAACAAACCACAACAAACCACAACAAACCACAACAAACCATTATCAATGATATTTGCTGCTGGAAAGCCTGCAATGTCCTACGAGTAAGCATAGGCAGCAACGACTATAAAGACTACATCCTCACCCTGCTGTTTATCAAATATCTCTCGGATTTTCACAAAGAAAAAGTAGAGGAACTCAACGCACAATACGAAAATGATCAAGAAATGGTCAAAAGACAACTCAAAAATCAAGCCTTTAAGCTTGATGAATCCTGCGACTTTGACGCTCTTGTTAAAAAGAAAGAACAAGACAAACTTGGCGACATTATGAATGCCATGCTTGAGAGGATTGAAAAGCTCAACGCACAAAAATTACAAGGAATTTTTAATGTTGATTTCAATCAACTCGGCGATAACACAAGCACAAGAAACGCATTATTAAGAAAGCTCATAGAAACCTTTGATGATAAAAGATTAGACTTAAGACCTAAAATGCTGGAAAACAACGATGTTTTAGGCGATGCCTATGAGTATTTGATCGCAAATTTTGCAAGCGATGCGGGCAAAAAGGGCGGAGAATTCTACACACCCAAAGAGGTTTCAACCCTGCTTTCACAACTCGTTTTTGCAGAGCAAAAGGACACAAAAGAGGGCATTTCTATCTATGACCCCACCTGCGGAAGTGGTTCATTACTCATAAAGGCGTCAAAGGAGGCTTCTAAGCATAACAAAGCCTTTCGCCTCTATGGTCAAGAGAGCAATCCTCAAACTCACGCCCTTTGTAGAATGAACATGGTTTTACACAATATCAACGACGCCGACATTCAACGCGGAGACACCTTAAGAGACCCTAAACACATAGAAAATAATCAGCTTAAAACCTTTGATATTGTTTTGGCAAATCCGCCCTTTTCACTTTCGCAATGGGGAGAGGAGCAAGGCGACCCCTATCACAGATTTGCATTTGGCATTCCGCCTAAAAACAAGGGCGATTATGCCTTCATCCTCCACATGCTAAGCTCTCTTAATGCACAAGGCACCTTAGGCGTCATATTACCGCATGGAGTCTTGTTTCGCGGAGGCAGTGAGGGCAAGATTCGCACCAAACTCATTGAGAACAATCTCATTCACGCCATTATCGGCTTACCAGCAAATCTTTTCTATGGCACAGGCATTCCCGCTTGTATTTTGATTTTTAAAAAACACAAACAAGACAAAAATGTCTTATTCATTGACGCAAGCAAGGAATTTGAAAAGGGTAAGAAGCAAAACGCCCTTAAACCAGAGCATATTGAGAAAATCATCCAAACTTACAAAGACAGAAAAAGCGTTGAAAAATACGCTCATTTGGCAAGTTATGAGGAGATAAAAGAAAATGATTATAATCTTAACATCGCACGTTACGTGGATTCCTTTGAGGAGGATGAGGAGATTGATTTACAAGCCCTTAAAACAGAGATTGCAGAACTAGAAAAAGAATGTCAGCACCATTCTGCAAAACTCAAAGCTTATTTAAAAGAATTAGGACTCTAAGGAGCTTTTATGAAACCACCAAAGGGCTACAAACAAACAGAACTTGGCATTTTACCCGATAACTGGAAAGTGGTAAGATTAGACACAATAACAAAAATCGTTGCTGGAGGAACTCCAAATACTCAAGTTAGCCAATATTGGGGAGGAAATATAAGATGGTTAAATTCTGGGGGATTGAATAATAAAATAATTTATGACACGGACGGGAGAATAACAGAAGAGGGTTTAAAAAAATCAAGCACAAAAGAAATACCTAAAAAATGTATTCTTGTAGGTCTTGCTGGACAAGGCAAAACCAGAGGCACAATAGCAATCAATATGATACCGCTTTGCATTAATCAATCCATTGCCGCAATTTATCCTAATAGTGAAATATTTCATTATAAATATCTTTATTTCAATCTTGATAATAGATACAATGAATTAAGACAATTATCTTCAGGGGAAGGTGGTAGAGGTGGCTTGAATTTAAAAATTATTAGTAATTTGTTTATCCCTTTGCCGCCGCTTAAGGAGCAAGAAAAGATTGCGGAGATTCTTAATGCGGCAGATTTGGAGCTTTCAAGTTATGAAAAACTCATTGCCCTAAAAGAAAAATACAAAAAGGGCTTAATGCAAAAACTCCTCACCCCAAAAATCCGCTTCAAAGAATTTAAAGAACAATGGAAAGTGGTAAGATTAGGCGAGGTATTAAGAGAAAGAAATACGTATGCTGAAAAAAATGGCAAATACAATCATGTATCGCTAACTAAAGACGGCATTATACCAAAAAGCGAAAGATATAATCGTGATTTTCTTGTATTAAAAGAATGCAAACAATATAAAATAACTATGCTTAACGATATATGCTACAATCCTGCTAATCTAAAATTTGGTGTCATATGTAAAAATGACTATGGAGTTGGTATATTTTCGCCGATTTATGTAACATTTGAAATAAA
Organism: uncultured Helicobacteraceae bacterium; assembly: GCA_947588965.1. Lineage (GTDB taxonomy): Bacteria > Campylobacterota > Campylobacteria > Campylobacterales > Helicobacteraceae > Helicobacter_D. The sequence goes on along the minus strand of CANQAN010000012.1, from coordinate 60,533 downwards.
TGATAATTACAATATCAATTTTATTTCAAATATTTTAACACAACAATCTTTCATAGATAAAATTAGAAAATATGAAGAGGGCACTGTATATGAACGAAAAGCAGTAAAACCAAAAGATTTTTTATTAGGTAGCATATTTATCCCTAAATCTTTAAAAGAACAACAAAAAATCGCAGAAGTTTTAAGCTCTTGCGATGCAGAAATACAAAATCTCAAAGACCTTTGTGCGTTATTAAAAAAACAAAAACACGCCCTTATGCAAAGATTGCTAAGCGGAAAAGTAAGGGTAAAGGGGACATAAATGTATGCAGAACAAATTTTACAAAATCATTGCATAAAACTTTTTGAAAAACTAGGATTTAAGTTTCTATCAAGTAAAGAAGCTTTGAGCTTAAGAAAAAATAATCATAATGTTTTATTAAAAGACATTTTAAAAGAAAAGCTCAAAACACTCAATGACAATAAATTTGCCCCCGATACTCTTGAAAGAGCCATAAAAGATTTAGATAAGCCCTTAGACAAGGGCTTAAATGAGACAAATAAAAGCATTACAGAATATCTGCTGTATCCGCAAAGCTATCCTGTGGAGGGTAAGAAAAAGAAAGAGGGGCTTACATACATTGACTTTGAGCATCCTTGCAACAATGATTTTCATATCAGTGCAGAATTTGAAGTCGCATGTCATGGGAGTGATAAGATAATGCGTCCGGATTTGGTCGCGTTTGTCAATGGAATCCCTCTTGCTGTGATAGAGCTTAAAAGATGGAGCGTGGATTTTAAAGACGCGATTAACCAGATTCTAAGTGAGCAAGAAAATGGTGCAATTCAAAACTTGTATAAATTCATTCAAATCACCCTTGCAGGAAATGGCATAGGGGCAAAGTATGGCACGACGGGAACGCCTTTAAAGTTTTATAATGTTTGGGAGGAGGAGGATGAGGGCATTAAGGAATGGCTAAAGACGCATATCACTGATAGAGACATCTCTAAGCTTGATGAAACAATTGCTGCACTCTTTTCAAAAGAAAGGTTTTTGAAGCTTTTAAAGCATTATATTTTCTTTGATAAGGGGGTTAAGAAAATTTGTCGCTATCCGCAGTTTTTTGCTACAGAAAAGACTCTGCAAAGGGTTGAAACAATGCAAGGAGACAAGAGAAATGGGCTCATCTGGCACACTCAAGGAAGTGGGAAGTCTCTGACTATGATTATGCTGACAAGACTGCTTAAATTGCGTTTTGAAAGGTCTAAAATCATCGTTGTAACCGACAGAATAGACCTTGATAAACAGCTTAGCGAGACATTTAGGGGAGTTGCTATTGACATTAAACATGCAAAAAATGGAAAGGATTTGTTTAAAAAACTGCAAAGCGGGGCGAGTGTCATTACAACTTTGGTGCATAAATTTGAAAAGCTAGATTCTATGGAGCCTTTGTTGGAGGAGAATATTTTTGTCCTCATTGATGAAGCTCATAGGACACAATGGGGAGGCTTGCATGAAGCTATGAGAGCGGTTTTGCCCCATGCTTGTTATATCGCATTTACAGGAACGCCACTGACAAAAGCAGAAAAAAACAGCTTTGTAAAATTTGGCGGAGAGATTCACAGATATACGATTAATCAAGCCTTAAAAGACGGGGCGATTGTGCCTTTGGATTATGAGGGACGCTTTGTCGCACAAGAGATAGAAAATAAAGAGGAAATGGAGAGTGAATTTGAGCTTATGACAAAAAACTTAAGCCTTGAGGCAAAAGAGGAGCTTAAACATAAATGGTCGCGTTTTTCAAAAATCGCTTCCAGCGAGAAAAGATTAGAATGTATCGTGCAAGATATAAACGTGGATTTTAGGAAAAAATGCAGAAATGTTTCTTTTAAAGCGGGGGCAATATTTGCGACAAATTCCAAATATGAAGCGACGCGGTATTATGAGCTTTTTAAGAAAAACACGGATTTGAAAGTGTCCTATGTGATTTCAAGTAATGAGCAAGAGGAGCTTGAGGGAGGGCATAAAAAATATATCGCTCAAATTTGGAAAGAAACCACTTGCGGAAATGATGAAACGTATATCAAAAAAGTGTGCGATGAGTTTAAAAAGGGAGATATAGAACTTCTTATCGTGGTGGATAAACTCCTTACAGGCTTTGACGCTCCAAATGCCCTTGTTTTATACATTGATAGGTCTTTGAAAGAGCATAATCTCTTACAAGCGATTGCAAGGGTTAATCGCGTGAAAGAGAGAAAGAATGAGGGGTTTATCGTTGATTATAGAGGGCTTTTAGGAGAGCTTGATAGAGCTTTGACGCAATATTCTTCTTTGGAGAATTTTGAGCCAGAGGATATTCAAGGAGCGGTTTTTAGTATCCAAGATAGGATTAAAGAAATACAAAAATTTTATACGCTTTTGGAGGAATTTTTCAAAGAAGTGGAGCACAAAAATGACATGCAAAGCTATGTGAATATCATAACAGACGCACATAAATTTAATGAATTTAAGAATCTCTTTTGGAATTTTGCCCATTCTTTTGGTGTAGCTTTAAACCATGCAAAGATTTATGAACTCCTTGATAAAGAGACAATGAAGACATACAAAGAAAAGATTAAATTCTATAACGAACTAAGAGCTGCCACACAGCGACAACTTCACATTTCAGCAGACTTAAAAGAATATGAAGTTTGTATGCAAAACCTGCTCAATCAATACATCAATGCAAATGGGGTGAATAAGATTCAAAAGCTTACGAGCATTTTTGATGTGGAATTTGGAAATGAAATGCAAAAGATTGAGGATTTAAATGCTAGAGCGGATGCAATGATTTGTGCCACTAATGCGGTGATAAGAGAGAAGCAAGAGAGCAATCCTGCCTTTTATGAAACACTCACGCAAGAGATTTCAAAAATCATTGAGGAGTATAAACAAAAGAGAATCAATGCAGAGGAAAAACTCAAAAGAGCCACAAATATCGTGCAAAAAACCAAACAAGGTTCTTTGCAAAAGAGCTATCCTGCAAGTATCAAGGGCAAACGTTTGATTGCTCTGTATGATTGTCTCAAAACGCACTTTTCTGCTTTGTCTTTAAAAGAGGATTTAAAAGAAAATTTAGTTGAATCTGTTGCATTAGAGATTGAGAAAATTTATACAGAGATTACTATGATACCTGATTGGCCAAGCAGTAGCAAAGCAAACGAAAAGATGAAAAGTGGAGTAGCTGACATATTTTGGAACATTAAACGCAAATATCAAGTGATAATAGAAAATCAAGACGCACTTTGTCAAAAAATTTGGGAATTAGGAGTTAAAAACAAATAAGGCTCTGTTTGCACATCTATACCCCTCAATTCAAACAATACAAAATGGCAATGTGCTTTAAAATCGGGTGAATCTTATAAAATGTCCTGCCCTTTGTGGAATCCTGCTTTTGGGGTGTGAAGTTTTTATCCTCTAGAATCCTCAAAGCCTTTAAAAGCGTCTTTGCCCTCACAAAAGGCTCTAATGTGTTATCAATATCCAAAGTTCCTAATGCCTTAATCTGCGCCCTATCGCATGTGAAATGCGCAATACAATCTCCCCCATCAAGCTCTGCAGAGAGAAATATGCAAGTCGCACTCACACAGCCACACTCTAAAAGCTCATAATAACAAGTCGTAGAGCCACGAAACTGTGGCAAACTCCCCGCGTGTATGTGGAGAAACTTCTTATCAAGCGCAAAATATTTTGGCTCCAAAATCTGCCCACCATATCCCGAATACAACACAACCTTTTCTTTAAGATTCTTTATTTTTTCAAAACATTGCGCATCGTTGATATGCGCACATTGAATCCTCTCAACATCCAGCTTGTTTTTTCCCAAAAACTCCAAATGCATAGCTAAAGATTCCTCATTTGTATTTGGCGCAATCAGCACAAGAATCTTAGAGGGCGCCTTCCCCGCGCTCAACATAGCATTAAGATACATAGAAGATCGCGCACTGATTGCATAGATCAACGCACATTCTATGCGTTCAAAGGATTCTTTAGGCACGAAAACTGCCTGAGAATCCTTTGATTCCAAATGACTAGAGAAGTTTTGAAGTTTTTCTTCTACGCTAGAGAGTTCTAAAGAACATTTTTGCAAAATCTCCTTGACAAACTCACTCTCTGCACTCACACTCAAGGCTAAGAGCTCTTGATGTACTTTGGCATTGTAATGGGTAGAGAATTCAAGCTTACAATTTGAGAGTAATGTATCATTGAGTTTTATAAGAGTGTTGAGAATAAACAGCTCTTTGGTTTTCACATAGGCTCTTATCAAGGCAAGGGCAAAAAGCCCATAATGCACAGCGGTTTTGTAACTCGTGGATTTGTCGGGCTTTAAGATTCTGTCCCCACGCTCTGTATTGATAAAACTATAGGAATCATAGAGGCATTTATTCACCTCAAAAGTCTTAATCATTAAGGAGAGCAAAAAATCATCATCTAAAATCGCGCCAAAAAGGGGATCACAAGATTCATTCACAAGATTATAAAAAGAGGATTCTAAGGAAAGATCATTGAAGCACTTCAATGTATCAAATAGCCCCCCCCCCCGCAGAGTCTTTCATTTTTGAGATCCTCTTTATTTAAAGAACTCCTTGTTTTAAAATATTCTTTCACAAACGCAACACCACAAAAGGGTGTGTAACTGTATCTTTGTTTGTGTTTAAAATTATCTTCTGTGATATAAGTATAGAGCATATATTCACCCCTTCCCCACCGCACACACGACTAAAAATAAATCGCAATTCTAACATAAATTTAAACTAAATTTTTGAGTATAATTACAGACAAAATCAACAAGAAGGATGAATGAGATGAAAGTTGTTGTTATGCTGGCATTGCTCTGTGTGGGCTTGTTTGCAAAGGATCTCAACTACAGCGCAGAAGTTATTTCGCTCTTTTTGACACCAAATGACACAAGGGTAAGCGGGAGGCTCCTCCCTACAAATGGCTTTTCTATCATTGAAGAGAGCAAGGATAGAATCAAAATCTCTCTTGATGGCTTTGTGAATCCAAAGGCACCCTTTGTGCTGTACTACAATGATCGTCAGAGGATTATCGTCGCGGCCTTTAGCAAAAACACAAAACTCAATTTCAAAAAACGTATCGCAGGAAAGGGAGGCAAGTGGGATAAAGTCAGCCTTGAAGTGTGGGCAGAAAAAGGAAATTTTGAGAGAGATGATAAAGACATGTTGCATCGCGCACAGAACATTTATCTCGAAAATTGCGGAATCTGTCATACCGCTCACAAAGAGCAAGAATTCACCGCAAATCAATGGGCTGCGACATTCAAATCCATGGTTGATCGAACAGGGATTGACAAAAAGGACCGATGGCTTATCACGCAATATTTACAAAAAAATTCCAAAGATTCTAAGGAGACAAAATGAGTCTAGACAGAAGAAAATTTCTCAAAATCGGCGCAGGTTTTAGCGTGCTGCCTTTTATTCCTTACGCAATGAATGCAAAGGGAGCGCCAAAAACTTATTCAGGAATTGTAAAAAACGGAACAATCATCACCGCTGCACATTGGGGAATCCTAAAACTCACCATTAAAGATGGCAGAGTTGTCAAATCAGAACCCTATGAAAAAATCACAAAAATGGACAATCCTCTACAGCATTACACACCCGATATGATTTATAAATCAAGGGTCAAATATCCCTACGTGCGCAAGAGCTATCTAGAAAATCCCGACAATCCTAAAAGAGAGCTAAGGGGCAAAGAAGAATTTGTGCGCGTGAGCTATGAAGAGGCTATCAAGCTTGTCGCAAGAGAACTCAAAAAGACACGGGACAAAAAGGGTACAAACGCGATTTTTGGTGGAAGTTATGGCTGGAAGTCAAGCGGAAATATGCAAAATTCAAGAATCCTCTTGCACCGCTTCTTAAATGTTACAGGGGGATTCGTCGGCGTCACGGGAGATTATTCCACAGGGGCTTCACAGGTGATTATGCCCTATGTGCTTGGAAGTATAGAAGTGTATGAGCAACAAACTTCTTGGGAAAATCTCCTCAAACATTCAAAAAATATCGTCATATGGGGAGCCGATCCACTATCAACACTAAGAATCTCTTGGACAGCGACAGAACAAAAGGGGCTGGAATATTTTGAAAAGCTCAAAAAAAGCAAAATCAAAGTCATCTGCATAGATCCCGTACGCACAGAGACTTGCAAATTCCTCAATGCGCGCTGGATCGCCCCGCGACCAAACACCGATGTAGCCCTCATGCTCGGAATGGCATCTCATTTAATCAATGTCAATAAAGTCAATTATGAGTTTTTAGAAACCTACACAACAGGCTTTGAAAAGTTCAAGGACTATCTCTTAGGCAAAGAAGATGGAATCGCAAAGGATGTCAAATGGGCAAGTGAGATTTGTGGAATCCATGAGAGTACAATCAAAGAATTAGCCGAAAGTTTCTATGATGCCCCAACTATGATGATGAGTGGCTGGGCAATGCAAAGAGCCCATCATGGCGAACAAGCACATTGGATGCTCGTCACACTTGCCTCTATGATTGGACAAATCGGTACAAAGGGCGGTGGATTCGGGCTAAGCTATCACTACAGCAATGGGGGTGTCCCAACTTGCAAGGGTGGCGTCATAGGTGGAATCACCGCAGGACCCGTTGGGATTTGGAAAAACGGTAAATTTCAAGGTCTCTCAAAGACAAGCGAAAGCTTGAGTGGTGCAGAGTGGTTGCAAAATGCAGCAAGTGTCTCTTTCCCTCTAGCAAGGGTTGCCGATGCACTCTTAAATCCTCACAAAAAGATTCAACACAATGGCACAGAAATCACCTATCCCGATATAGACTTTATCTATTGGGTGGGAGGGAATCCTATCGTGCATCATCAAGACACAAACACAAACATCAAAGCTTGGAGGAAGCCACGAACGGTCGTTGTCAATGAAATCTATTGGACGCCGACAGCAAAAATGGCAGACATCATCCTCCCTGCAACTTCCCCTTATGAGAGAGATGACATCACAATGGCGGGCGATTATTCTAATATGTTTATCGTCCCCATGAAACAAGCCGTCTTGCCCGAAGGAGAGAGTCGCGATGATTATGAGATTTTTGCAGATATTTGTAAGGTCTATGGAGAGAAAGTCTATGAAGCCTTCAGCGAAAATGGCAAGAGCGCAAAGGATTTCATTAAGGAATTTTATGAGAGCGCTTTAAAGCAAACAAAAGCTTATGGAACGGAGTTTGCGACACCTATGCCAAGCTTTGAGGAGTTTTGGTCGCAAAATCAACCCATCAAATTTGATGCAAACATCGAGAGTTTAGAATGGGTGAGATTCCAAGATTTCATTGAAGATCCTATCCTCAATGCATTAGGGACAGAATCAGGCTTGATTGAAATCTATTCAAAAACGATTGAAAAATACAACTATAAGGATTGCAAGGCACATCCAAGCTGGTTTGAACCCATTGAATATCTGGGCAATGCGACCAAAGAGGCGCCTTTCCATTTACTCACAAGCCATCCCGCAAATCGTCTGCACTCTCAAATGTGCCACACAAGCCTAAGAGACACTTATACGATAAAAGGAAGAGAACCTATTTTGATTAATTCTAAAGATGCAAAAAAGCTCAACATCAAAAATGGCGACATTGTACGTGTGTTTAATAAGAGGGGAGAAGTTCTAGCGGGTGCGCGTGTCAGTAATGACATTATGGAGGGCGTTGTGAGACTTTGTGAGGGGGGATGGTATGATCCCGATGAAAAGGGACTTTGTAAATATGGTTCTGCAAATGTCCTCACTCTAGATCAGCCCACTTCAAAACTCGCCAACGGAAACATCGCACACACAGGGCTTGTCAATCTTGAAAAATACGAAGGCACACCACCACCCATCACAGCTTTCAGTGCTCCAAAAGGTGCAGAATAGCCACGCAAGTGGAATTCTGCCCTTGAGAATCAAAAATATTATCATTGCATTAATTTTACTTGTGCCAATATGCGCACAAGCAGAATCCAAAAATGGAATAAATTTTGCTTATTATCTCATAAACTCTTTGCAATTTTTATGACTAAGGAGAAAAAATGCGCATTGGAACAAACTCAAGATACACGCTTATGCAATACCGTCAAGACAGAACCTATGGGGAATTAAGCAATGTTTTGTCGCAAATGAGCGGACTTAAAATACAATTTGGCTATCAAAGCCCCTCAATTTTCAATAAAACGCTCGCATTAGATTTCAACATCAACACACTCATACAGAGCAAAGAAATCGCAAAGAACGCCCTCACTTTCACAAAACACACAGACACAGCCCTCAACGAACTCTCAAAGACTATGGACAGCTTCAAAACAAAGCTTATCCAAGGTGCAAACGACATGCACAGCGAAACATCACGTCTTGCTATCGCAAAGGATCTTAAAGCCATTCGCGATCACTTTTTGTCCATTGCAAACACTTCTATCGGCGGGGAATTCATCTTCGCTGGGACAGCCACTACAAAACAGCCTTTCAATGCCAATGGAACATACAACGGAAACAATGCCGCACTTGAGGCCTTGCTTGGTTCTCACAACTCCGTTGCTTACAATATCACGGGATATGAGCTATTCTTTAGCTCTGATAGAGACACAAACCGTGTCATCTCCACAAATGTACCAAAATTCAATCAAAGCAAACTCAATCCCTCTATCATGTATCCCGATCACCCAACAGGAGTGAGTGAAGAAGTCTATATCACGGAAAACGACACTTTGCGCGACTTGGTGGGCGATAATGACAGCAACACAAGCAATAATGATCCCGAAGTGTTTTATATCACAGGAAGAAAGCCCGATGGGACAGCCTTTAAGGCGAAGTTTGCCATGGATATTTCCTACACAGATGAGGCTCAAGCTCCAAAAGTACAGGATTTACTAGATAGAATCGGAAAGGAATTTGGCAACACAGAAATCAGCAAAGTCGTGGATGTTACCGTGAATGAATGGGGGCAAATTGAGATTAGAGACTTGACAGGAGGACGCTCTAACATTGAATTTTCAATGATTTCTAGCAGCTATCAAGACCCTAATAACGCGACATTTGATCCTAATGTGAATCCCCCAACAGATGGTGTGGGTGTCTTAGACATTGACACTCTTCTCAATAGCGGTGCTAAAGTCAATAGTTATGTGAAAAGCCCCTTTTTAGGCTCATTTTCTAGCGAGGCAATCACTTCTGTCAATGATTACAACGATCATAGAATCCACGAGATTCCAACAACCTTTAGAACGCACACAAACGAGCTTGCAAGAACCACAACGCGCTTAGTGGATATTTTCCCTGCAGGTGTGGATTCCATTGAACTTAGTGGAACAGCTGCAAACACCGCGTTAGACACAGCTGGTGCCGCTGTCGTCCCTACAAACTTCGCAATCGGCCCCGACACAACAGTACAAGATCTTATGGATGAGATTCAACGTGTCTATAGTGATGGTGGGGGCGACGTGGAAGTACAATTCACAGATGGAAAAATCATTGTTGTTGATAATAATGTCAGCAAAAAGAATCCACCCGACAGAGATGAGATGTTCCTCCCCTACATCGGAGACAGCTCACTGAGCGTTACACTCACAGCACAATCAGGTGGTGTTAATATTGAGGGATTCCGCAATGATTATACTGTGGAATTTGATCGGGTGGATTTTTCGCGCAATGGCTCAACACTCACTTCAAATGTCTCACAAATCGTACGCGCAACAAACGAATATGCCACGATGAACACAAAACTCTCCGAAGTCGCAGGAACAGGATTAGATGGGCATACTTATAACTTTGAAGTCAAAGACGTAACAGGGCAAGACATCAGCGGAAGAATAGAATTCCGCAATGGTGGAAGCGTGTTTATCATTGATTCTCCCGCGCAAGTCAATGGTGTCAATGTCGGCGGACTTGAGATTCCTATTTTGCAATCTAATGGAAATCCTCCGCAAGTTTCTGACACACCAACCCCCGCTGATGAAGTCACTTATCAGCAGCTTGCCGACACACTAGGCATTATTTTAAATCTTCACAATTCAAATCCGGGCGATTTGCAAGCTATCACAAACAACGGTGCAGGGGGCGCGGACTTCAGCGATCCTGCTGTGAAGCTTGGCTATGAAAATCTGCTTGGAAATGCCAAAAACAATGTGGTTGTTTCATTGGATGTGAATGGTGCATTGCAAGTTAAGGATCTCAACAGAACTCCAACACAAATGGAATTCTCTCTCTATGACAGCACGAGCGATAATTACACACTCAATGCAGAGGGCAGAGTGGAGCCAAATGGACAAACAGGACATCCCGCTCTGACTTTCCAAGCTAACAGCGCAATTGTCGCCGATGATCCGCATGTCAATTTCTTTGAGCAAATTGACAGAATCATTGAAGCTCTAGAAATAGGCTCATATCGCGCAGGAGGGACACCCGCTTATGATTCTTCTATGCGGAATCCGGGAATACAAAATGCGCTCTTAGTTTTTGATCATCTTGCCGATCATGTCAATAAAGTACATACAAAAAATGGTGCGCAAGGAAATGCCTTCACTTACTCTATTGAAAGGACAGAGATGCTCGTTACACAAACACAAATTCTGCGCTCTGAAACCATTGACACAGATTATGCGGAAGCTTATTTGAAGTTTAGCACACTCTCAATGAATTTCCAAGCCGTTCTTAGTAGTATAGGAAGAGTCTCTCAACTCTCTCTCATTAACTACATCTAGCACTCTTTAAGAGCGATTTTGCAAATCTGCAGAGTCGCGCTCTTTATGCTTTCTTTCTGATTGTTTTTATACCTTTTGTCATTTTATAATTCCTGCTTTTTACACAACTTGCGCATTTTTAGTGTGCTTGAGACAGAATTTTGAATCTCAAAGCCCTTTTAAGAGAGGATTGACTAAAATACACTAAAGATTTTTCTGCAAAAGGATAAAAATGCTGACAAACCCCGTTGTTGTGTCTATTTTGCTCATGGGCGCATTGTGTCTTCTGCGACTTAATGTTTTATTGGCAATCCTCATCTCTGCGCTTGTTGCTGGGGTTCTTGGAGGCTTAGGATTAGAAAAGAGCATCCAAACACTCATCTCTGGAATGTCTGGAAATTTAGAGACTGCATTGAGCTACATTCTGCTTGGTGCGCTTGCAAGTGCGATTGCACACACGAATCTCACAAATATTCTCGTGCATTCCATCGCATCTTTTATACAGAATCGTCGCTTGATGTTTGCCCTCTCTCTAGCATTTTTTGCCTGTTTTTCACAGAATCTCATTCCTGTCCATATTGCTTTCATTCCGATTCTGATTCCGCCCCTCATTCCCCTTATGAATCAACTTAAAATTGACAGACGCGCCATTGCCTGTGCGCTCACTTTTGGACTGCAAGCCCCCTATGTGAGCTTTGGTGTTGGATTTGGATTGATTTTTCACACGATTTTACGCGATCAACTCGTTCAAAATGGCATCAATGTAAGTTTAGAAGATATTGCAAGTGTTATGTGGATTGGTGGGGTTTGCATGCTGTGTGGGTTGTTGCTTGGCATTTTTGTGTTTTATAGAAAGCCACGAATCTATAAGGATGTGTATTATGCAGAAATCCCTCACACACAGACAAAAATGTGCTACAAAGATTGGGTCATTTTAATAGGAGCATTGGCTTCTTTTTGTGTGCAATTATGGACACATTCCCTACCGCTTGGGGGACTGTGCGGGTTGTTGCTTATGATACTTTTTGGCGGAATCCCTTGGAGTGAAATTGATGAAGTGATGGAAAAGGGATTCAAAATGATGTCCTTTATCGCTTTTGTCATGCTTGTGGCCGCAGGATTTGGCGCGATTTTAAAAGAAACGGGCGCGATTGCCACTCTTGTGGATTATGTCGCGACATTCTCAAATGGCAAATTATTCAGTGCGCTTATGATGTTGCTCGTGGGATTACTCATAACTATGGGCATTGGAACTTCCTTTGGGACGATTCCGATAATCGCGGCGATTTATTGCCCTTTGGGCTTGGCTCTTGGATTCTCGCCCTTGGCTATTATTTTGCTTGTTGGAATCGCTGGAGCCTTAGGAGATGCGGGAAGTCCCGCGAGTGATAGCACATTAGGACCCACTGCGGGGTTAAATATTGACAAGCAACACAATCACATTTGGGACACTTGTGTACCGACATTTTTAATGTATAATATTCCGCTCATCCTTGGTGGAACATTTTGTGCAATTCTCTTATAAGGAGGTGAAATGCGCAAATTTACAGAGATCGCAAAAGAAGTTTTTGACTTAGAATCCGCAGCGATTCTAGGACTCAAATCTTCAATAGACGCAAATTTTGATGCTGTTATTACCTTGATTTTAGGACTTAAAGGTCGCTTGGTCGTCAGTGGAATGGGAAAATCTGGGCATATCGGAGCAAAAATCGCAGCAACACTCGCAAGCACAGGAACTTCTAGCTTCTTTATGCATCCTGCAGAAGCATTGCATGGCGATTTGGGTATGTTAAGAAGCGATGACGCCCTGCTTTTGATTTCTAATTCGGGTGAGAGTGAAGAGATATTGCGTCTCATTCCTTCCGTTAAAATGCGCAAAATTCCCCTCATTGCATTAAGCGGGAAAAAAGATTCCACTCTTGCAAGAGAGAGTGATTATTTCTTAAGCATTGCTGTAAAAAAAGAGGCCTGCCCACTGCAACTTGCCCCAACAAGCTCCACAACAGCGACTTTAGCCTTAGGAGATGCGATTGCAATTGCCCTCATGCGCGCAAGAGATTTCAAGCCCGAAGATTTTGCCCTATTCCATCCGGGCGGAAGCTTGGGTCGCAAGTTGCTCACGCGCGTAGAAGATGTGATGGTACGCACAAATCTCCCCATTGTCGCGCCCGATACGTCCTTTAAAGAACTCATTGCAGAAATGACTTCTAAGAAGCTTGGAATGTGCCTTGTCTTAAGTGATACAGAATTGCTTGGAATCATCACAGATGGTGATTTGAGACGTGCGCTAAGTTGTGATAAATTCAACGCCAATGCCTCTGAAATTATGACAAAAAATCCAAAAACCATCGCTAAAGATGCAAGGATAAGTGAAGCAGAATCCCTTATGCTTAAACATAAGATTAAAGAGCTTGTTGTTATGGATTCTAAAAAATGCGTCGGGGTTGTGCAACTCTATGCTATCGCGGGTGTGTAGTGAGCAACTCGCCACGATGACATTCCTTGCATTATGGCATTCAATTTTTAGAACTTCTTGCTCTGCAAATGCGCATTGATATTCTCTGCAAACCCTCCGACTTCTTGAGAGACCTCTGTGCATAACTCAATGACACCACTGCTTTCGGAGATTTTTTGTTCAAGCGATTGGATGGAATCATTAACTTTTGTAATTTCCCCTGATTGCCCCTGAATGACAGAAGTGATTTCATTGACAGATTGTGCAAGGAGATTGATATTTGCTTCGATCTCGCCAAGCTCCTTTTGTGTGCGCTCGGCAAGCTTCCTCACTTCATCAGCCACAACAGCAAACCCTCTCCCATGCTCACCCGCTCTTGCCGCTTCAATGGCCGCATTGAGTGCAAGGAGATTTGTCTGGTCGGCAATATCCTTGATGGCATCAATGATTCCACGTATATTTTCTGCTTGATGTGCAACTTCGCTAGAATGCGACACGGTGTTTTGGATGGATTCTGCCATCGTGGCAATCGCCAAGGCGGAATCCTCTGCAGAAGCGGATTGTGATTTGAAGTTTTCACGTACACGTTTGACAATGTCTTGCAGAGATTTTGAAGAAGTGTCAAGCTTCTCTGCTGTGTCGCTTTGCTCTTGGAGCATTTGCTGGATATACACGCCCAAATAATTAATATTTTCTAATGTCTGACAAAAAATACCCTTGCAGTCCTTTGTATCGGTGCGGTAAGTGAAATCATGCTGTTGAAATGTATTGAGGAGATGCGTTATGGATTCTAGGCTTTTTTGGACGATCGCAATGGTGGCATTAATGTGATTTTTAAGCAGATTGAGTTGTGGATTCTTGGTCTCAAAGGTTTCTATATCCCAAAACTCCCCTTGCTGCATCTTTTCTAGCGCAGTAATTGAACGATCAACACACAGACGTTCGGATTCTAAGTTTTGTTTGGAGATTTTGATATTTTCATTCAAGGCTCGTGCCAAACTGCCTAATTCATCGTTTGTAGAAACATGACAAGGAGCGATGGACTCACTCTTTCCATTAAGATAATCAAAAAAGCTCAAAATTGCTCGTGTAATGGGCTTTACTCCACTTAAGAGCTTGTGCATGACAAAATTCATAATCACAATCAACAACACAGCAAAAATACAAATTTTCGCAACGAGCGAGTGAATCGCGTCATTAATGGGCTGAAAAATAACGTCTTTTTCTTCTAAGAGACAGAATCTCCAATGCGTCCTGCTCTCTGTACGACAAATTCCAAGCTTATTATTGTACTCAAAGAATTCCCCCGAATCCTTGATATTTATTAAATGTGAAGAGATTTCATTTTGTGTGAAAACCTCATCTTCTTTTGGCGCAATGACGATGTTTTGCTGATTGTCAATCCCATAGGCCACGACAGATTCCCCACTAAAAAGTCCCTTGACATAGGCGTTAAGAGGTTTGAGCGCGATGTCTCCAGACACGACACCATAGAGTTCTGCATTCACCAAAATAGGAGAAGAAAAGCCAAAGACGGGAATCTTTTTGCTTGCTTGTATCCATGCATCGCTTAACACAATATCTTTCCCCGCTTCTTTTGCAAGGGAAAACCAACTCCTCTTGCGTGGATCATAACCCGAGTCTGGAAAGACATTATTGCGATTAGAGCGCAACATGCGCCCTGTGGAATCCACACCAAAATAGACGAGATTAAAGTCCCCCACCCTCTCGCTTAGTTCTAATTCATCTGTAATTCTTTCTTCATTGTCTAAATGTGTGGAAATTTGCTTGGCGAGGTTACTGACAATGCGTGCCTTTTCATCAATATAAGACTCTAAGACCAAGAAAACATAATTAATTTTATTCTCATAATGGGCATAACTTGTCTTTAATTCGCGATCTTTGATGTTTGAATACTCTAAGATTCCAAAAATGCTAAACCCAACAACACTAATCAAGCTGATAATCAAGGTCGCTTTTGTATTGATTGTCATTTCCTCTCCTTTTTAAATTCACACAAAACGCTTATACATCTAGTATAGGGCAACTTAGCAATCAAAAACAAGAAAAGCTCATAAAAATTTTCACTTTATAAAAATAATGTTACTTTTTGCCCTCAAAACATTATTTCATGGACATACAACACATTTCTTGACAATCGTTATATATTATAATATAATACGAATGTTTTAAAAAGCGACAAAAATCGCTTCTGGAGGGCAAAATGCAAGTGCAGGGACGCATTTGGATTAAAGAACAAGAAAAGAATTTCTTAGGACATGGCAAGATTGAGCTCTTAGAGAGAATCGCAAAGAGTGGCTCAATCTCTAAAGCCGCAAAAGAAATGCACATGAGCTACAAGGCAGCTTGGGACAGCATTGATTTAATGAATAAAGTCTCAAGTAAGCCTCTGGTGATTCGCACAACAGGTGGCAAAGGTGGTGGCAACACACAAGTGACACCAAAGGGAATGGAAGCCATTAGAATCTTTCGTCAAATGGAGAAAATTCAAGAGGAACTCTTCGCGCTCTTTGAGGGTGATTTAGCCCTGTGGGATTCTATGTTGGATGGCTCAAAATTGACAAATCTTAGGAGACTTATGATGAAGACAAGTGCAAGAAATCAGCTTTTTGGTGAAGTGATTGAGATTAAAAAGGGCGCAGTCAATGCGGAGGTGATTTTAAAAATTAACAATAATTTGGAGATCACAAGCATTATCACATTAGAATCCCTTAAAGAGCTTAATCTGAAAGTCGGATCTTCAGCCTATGCGCTCATTAAGTCCAATTGGATGATTGTGTTTAAGGAAGAGCCAAAGGGCATTTCTATGCGCAATTGTATCGGTGGAAAAATCACAGAGATTAAAGACGGCGCTGTTAATTGTGAAATTATCATTCAAAAAGACAGCACAAAGTTATGCGCAATCATCACGGAGGATTCTAAACAGGATCTTGCTTTGAAAGTCGGACAAAAAGCGTGGTTTTGCTTTAAAGCCAACCATGTTATCTTAGGAATTTAAAGGAGTTAAGATGTTTGCTAGAATTTTTCAAGGATTCAAAAAGGCATTATTGTTTGCACTCTGTGGAGTGTTTTTTGCTATCAATATCCAAGCAGAAGAGATTAAAGTCTTAGGCGCGGCATCCCTCAAGTATGTCTTAGATGAGATTAAAAATGATTTTTTGAAGGACAGAAAATCCGACAAAATAGAAATCACCTATCTCTCAAGCGGAAAAGCCTATGCGCAAATCAAAAACGGACTTCCTGCGCATTTGTTTGTCGCAGCCGATGTGAGCTATCCTGCAAAGCTCTATGAGGAAAAGCTCACCCCCGAAAAAGAGGTGATTTATGCACGTGGAAAGCTTGTGTTGTGGAGCAATAATGCGGATTTTAAAATCACAGATTTAAAGGATATTTTGAATCCAAAAATCACACACATAGCCCTTCCAAACCCTAAAGTTGCGCCCTTTGGGAGAGCTGCCATTGAGGTACTAGAATCCACAAAACTGCTTGATAGAATCAAGGACAAATTTGTCGTTGGAGAGAGTATTGGTGCAGCGACTACTTATGTGGAATCCAAAAATGCAGAGGTAGGATTTAGCGCACTCTCTATGCTCGGAGAGGGGGGAATCCACACGGACACCATGAGCTATGTATCCATTGATGAAAAACTCCACAAACCAATCGATCAAGCCCTCGTGCTATTGAAAGAAGGCGCAAATTCTAAACTCGCAAGAGATTTTAGAGACTACATTCTTAGCAAAAAGGCAAAGGAAAAGTTTATTAAGTTCGGCTATAGCGTTGAATAGGCTCTGTGGAATTCTAGAATCTTTCACAGAACAAAAGGGCATTTTGCGCCTTTTTGTGCGCTTGAGTTCCAATGAATGTGTGCAAATTTTATTGCTTGAAGAATCAGAGTTTGCAGAAAAGCTCTTAGAAAAGCCTCTAGAGATAGGATTTAAAGAGAGCAATCTTGTCGTTGCAACCTCTTTGAAAGGCTCACAAAATACATTTTCTGCAGAGATTCTAGGAATCACACAGGACACTCTGTTTGCAAGAATTTCCCTTAAAAGTGCGTTTTGTGAGCCTATCAATGCGCTTTGTCCATTAGCATTCATAGAAGAAAACGCGCTTAAAGTCGGGGATTGCATAGATTGGCACATTCCAGAAAATGAAATTATGGTCTTTTCAGAGACAAAATAAAAATTCTTATCTTAAAGGAACATTTTGGAGAGTTTAGAGGGCTTTTTTTTGACAATGTTTTTGACTTTCAAAGTTGCCCTCATTACAACATTGATTTTGATTGTCATTGGGATTCCACTTGGGTACTTTCTTGCCTTTACTAAGAGCAGATTTGCACCACTCTTAGAGACAATTGTATCTATGCCTATCGTGCTTCCACCGAGTGTTTTAGGCTTTTATTTGCTCATATTTTTCAGTCCGCAAAACATCGTGGGAAAGTTTTTGCTAGAGACTTTCAATTTGAAGCTCGTCTTTAGTTTTGAGGGTTTGATTGTCGGCTCTGTGATATTCTCTCTGCCCTTTATGGTCAGCCCCATTCAAGCGGGATTTTCTGCACTTCCAAAATCACTCTTTGAAGCAGCCCTCACACTTGGGAAGAGTAGATTGTCCATTTTATGCTTTGTCTTACTTCCAAACATCGCACGTTCCATCTTAGCAGGAATCATCGTAACCTTCGCGCACACCATTGGTGAGTTTGGCGTTGTTATGATGATTGGCGGAAACATAGAGGGACAGACGCGACTAGCAAGTATCGCAATCTATGATGAAGTAGAATCCCTCAATTACACTCTTGCACACAAATATGCCCTCACGTTATTCTTAATCACCTTTGCCATTTTGCTTTTGACATTCTATCTCAACAAAAAGAAAACGCAATGATTTTGCTGGATTTTCAAAAAAGTCTGCACAGCACAGAGGGGAATCTCACCCTTAAGCTAGAATGTGAGCTTAAAGAGCACGATCTCATTACATTTTTTGGTAAGAGTGGTGCAGGAAAAACGACGATTTTAAGAATCCTTTCGGGGCTCTTAGAACCAGACTTTGGGAAAATCATTGTCGGTGATTGCATATGGTATGATAAGGCAAAGAGTGCAAAAAGAGCACATATTAATCTCTCTCCACAGAAGCGTCCCATTGGATTTGTGTTTCAAGACTATGCGCTATTCCCACATATGAGTGTGGAAGAAAATCTCAAATTTGCTCTCCCAAAAGGCGCAAACAAAGCACATTTAGAATATTTATTGGAGATAACAGAGCTCAACACTTTACGCAAACAAAAACCCTTAGAGCTTAGTGGTGGGCAGCAACAGCGCATTGCCCTCGCACGCGCACTCATTCGGAATCCAAAAATCCTTTTGCTTGATGAACCCTTTTCTGCCCTAGATTCCGCAATGGCACACAAACTAAGAACAGAATTACTCAAAATCCACCGCCTTTTTGATCTCACAACATTTCTTGTAAGCCATAATTTCAGCGAAGTCTTCTCTCTCTCTCATTTTGTGATATGCTTAAAAGAGGGGAAAATCTACAAACAAGGGAACCCTAAGGATGTTTTTTTGCACGATTTGCCCAGCGGGAAGTTTCGCCATAGTGGCGTTGTGCTAGAGATTAGAGAGAGTGGGCTTGTCGCTATCCTTAGCATCCTCATTGGCAATGAAATCACACAAATCACAGCACAAAAAGAAGAGATAAAAGACATAAAAAGGGGTGATTTTGTCCTCATCTCCTCAAAAGCGTGGAATCCGATTCTCTCAAAGGTTAATTACGACTCTCTGTGAGCGCGTATCAGATTGACATTTTCCTGTAAAATAAGTAGAATTTGGTCTTTTTAAGTCTCTTATAGAATTTAAGGAGTTGTTATGGCAAGCTGGAGTGAGGGCTATTTTACAGATGTTGCATACACCGATCATTATTTTAGAGAACTCAATCCGCTCTGGCTCAACTTCAATCTCACATTAGCAGGGCTAGACATTCCGGGCTTTGCGGAAAATGGAGACATTTGTCCACCAAAGGACTTTCATTATCTAGAACTCGCCTTTGGTCAAGGCAGAAGCATAAACATCCACGCCCACGCAAGTAGCGGGACATTTGTCGGCACAGATTTTAATCCCACACAAACACTCAATGCAAGGAGCTGGATAAGATCATCTAATGTCACACTCTATGATGAGAGCTTCAAGCAACTCTTAGAGAGATTTGATAGGGAAAAGCCGCAGTTTGACTACATCGTCTTTCACGGGCTTTTTTCTTGGATTAATGAAGAAAATCGCAAGATTATTATGGAGATTATCTCTAAATATCTCAAAGTTGGGGGCGTTGTGTATAACAGCTACAATTGCTTTCCGGGCTGGTCGCCAAAGATTCCGACAAGAACGATTTTGAAGCTCTATAATGAGACGCACAATTCCGCAGAAATAGACACAAAAACATCTGTTCAAAATGGAATCTCCTTTTTAGGAGAATTTCTAGACACGAATCCCGCTTTTATGGTGGCAAATCCGCATAACAAAGCCCTCTTTGATGGATTAAAAACTCAAGATCCAAACTACATCGCACACGAATACCTTAACAGCAGTTGGGACTGCTTCTTCTTCTCTGACATCGCAAAACTCTTTGAAGAGAGCAAATGCACATATGCTACAAGCGCGAATCTCTTAGATCATTTTTGGGAATTTAATCTCACAAGAGAAGCGCACACATTCCTCAACAAGATTCAAGATCGTATTTTCAAGGAACAATTGCGCGACTACTATATCAATACACAATTCCGCAAAGACATTTTCATAAAAGGCGCAAAAGCCATAACCATGCAACAACAAAGACAAAGAATCCTCCGCACACACTTCGTCCTTTTATTACCCCCAGAGAGCTTCAAACCAACTATCAAGGCTCCCTTAGGCGAAGCAAATCTCAATAAAGAAATGTATGAAAGTGCCCTTAATCACTTCAAAAAGGATGATTACACTCCAAAAACACTGCAGTCTCTTATGGATTCTTGCAAGATTGATTTTAACAATTGTCTGCAGATCGCCGTAATTCTCACCCATCAAAACTTCATTTCCCCCGCTCAAGAAATGGATCAAGACCTCAAAGCAAGGGCAAGAGCCTACAACAGCAATCTTTTCTACAATCAGACACAAGGAGATTCCTCTGCCTATGTCGTAGCCCCAAGAATCCACTCATGCATTGGCGTTTCTAACTTGGAGCAAATCGCGATGTATGGATTCTTAACACAAAATCTCCACAAAGAAACAGAGCTGGTTAATTGGACAATTAAAACCATGAAAGACAATGGACAGGGCTTTATCAAGGATGGAAAAGTCATTGAAAAGGATTCTGAAGTGAGAGAGGAAATTAAAAAGCTCATTAAAGCTTTCTTAGAAAAAATCCCCATTTACAAGGCTCTTGGAATCCTTGATTCACATCAATAGCTCTCAAAATACCCTTGAATCTCCCGCAGATCATTTGTCTTTGTGAGAGCCAACATAAGCAGGATTCTTGCCTTTTGTGGATTAAGATCGTTTGCGCTTAGGAATCCCTGCTCCCTCTCCTCTGCGCTAAGCAAGACATTTCCCTCTCCTGTGCGTGAGCTTTTCACAACAAAAATCCGATTCTCTCTCAAGAGCTCCACTAAATATTTTTTGACACTCTTATGAATGCTTCCTGCACCACTTCCTGCGACAATCAGCCCCCGCGCACCTGCCTTGAGGAATGCCTCTGCCGCAACCCTTGAACCATCATTACAATAGGAGTAGAGAATATCTACTTTTGGAAGATCCTTGAGCCTTGCGACACTAAAGACAGAATCCTTTGTGTGCCTCTTTAGGCTCATTTGATTCAAAAATACCCTTTTATCCACAACGCACCCCATCTCTCCGCCCTTGAAAGACTCCAAACTCATCGTATGCTTCTTGCTCACATCTCTTGCACCATAGATTTTATCAGAGATTAAGACCATAACTCCGCGATTCCACGTCTCTTTGTTGCTTGCAAGCAAAACAGCATTATAGAGATTCCTCAATCCATCAAAATCCACAGCACACGCAGGTCTTAATGACCCCGTTAAAACTACAGGTTTTCCGCTCTTAAGCACGAGATTCAAAAAATACGCGCTCTCCTCTAATGTGTCCGTGCCATGCGTTATGACGATTCCATCAATCTTAGGATTCTCCAGCAATGCATTGCATTCTCTTGCAAGTGTGAGCCAAATTTCATGTGTCATGTTTGAGCTGTCAATGTTTGCAATCTGCTTTGCTTGAATATGCGCAAGTTCTTTTATGTTTGGAATCCTTTCAATGAGGGCTTGAATGGGCAAAACTCCCGCCTTATATTCTGCGATTCCAAGCTCACAAGAACCCTCACCTGCGATTGTCCCCCCTGTCGCTAAAAGTGCGATACAAGACTTAGTCATATGCAATCCTTAAGTTTTGAATAATTATAGCGCACACCATGCAAATTTATTTTGTTTTGATTGCAATTTAGCTATAATCAGCCCCACTTGGAAATAAAGGAATCTCAAATGGTCATAGTCAATCAAGAATCACGAGAAGTACTTGTAGAAGGGGTCAAAGTCTCATCAGAAAACCTCTTTTTAAGCATAGAGCATGTTTTGTTGTCAAACGACATAGATCCACAGCCTATTTCTTTCCTCAAAGTTCCCGATTCTTGCAAAAAGAAGCTTTTAAGCAAGGATTGGTATTGGAATGGCACAAAGATCGTTGCACAACAATCCTAATGCAAAGGAATGCTAATGAAAGGGAAAGCTTGGAAATTTGGCGATAATATTGACACAGACTTAATCATTGCTGCGCGCTATCTTAATACAAGTGATACAGAGATTCTAGCCTCGCATCTTATGGAGGATGCGCGCAGTGGTTTCGTTCAAGAAATCTCTAAGGGCGACATTATCGTTGCAGGAGAGAATTTCGGCTGTGGTTCAAGCCGCGAACACGCTCCTGTAGCGATTAAGGGGGCTGGAATTAGTGCCGTGATTGCGAAGAGTTATGCGCGGATATTCTATCGCAACGCCTTTAACACTGGGCTTCCACTCTTAGAAATCGCACAGACAGATTCCATTTGCGAGGGCGATATGCTAGAGATCGATCTCAAAAGTGGCTGTGTGCGCAACCACACACAAAATTGCACCTATGAATTTGCACCAATTCCGCCTTTTATGCTAGAGTTGTTAGAATGTGGGGGGCTCATTCCCTATGCTAAAAAGTCCCTTGCAAAAGGCATTGTATGAAAACTTACCAAATCGCTGTGATAAAGGGCGATGGAATCGGACCTGAAATCATTAACGAAGCCATTAAAGTCCTCAAAGTCGTCGCGCAGAAGTTTAATTTTTCATTGATTTTTGAAGATTATCTCATGGGTGGAATCGCCTATGATCTCACGGGAAACCCCATTCCGCAAGAGACAATTGAGGGTTGTTTGAAGTCTGATGCAACACTCTTTGGTGCTATCGGTGGAGAGAAATGGGACAATCTCCCACGAGAATTGCGTCCTGAAAGCGGATTATTGCATTTAAGGAAGAGTCTGGAAGTGTTTGCAAACTTCCGTCCCGCTAAGGTCTATGATGAGCTCATTGGCGCAAGCACACTCAAACCTGAAGTGATTCAAGGCGTCGATATACTTGTCGTGCGTGAGCTCATCGGCGGAATCTATTTTGGTACGCCTAAGGGGCGCGACAAGGATAGAGGCTTTAATACGATGATTTACACCGTTGATGAAGTCAAAAGAATCGCACACGCTGCATTTCAAGCGGCACTCAAACGCAACAAAAAGGTTTGCTCTGTGGATAAGGCAAATGTCCTTGATGTCTCTCAATTATGGCGTGAGGTTGTTATAGAAGTTGCTAAAGAGTACAAAGACGTAGAATTAAGCCACATGTATGTGGATAATGCAGCTATGCAGCTCATTTTAAATCCTAAGCAGTTTGATGTGATTTTAACGGGCAATCTCTTTGGGGACATTCTTAGCGATGAGGCGAGTATGTTGAGCGGCTCTATCGGGCTTTTACCTTCTGCTTCGATCGGCGGAAAAGCGGCCATTTATGAGCCGATACACGGAAGCGCACCCGACATCGCAGGACTTGGAATCGCAAATCCAATCGCCACCATTGCAAGTGCTTCAATGCTTTTGCGCTATTCACTGGGGCAAACAGAAGCCGCCCTCACAATTGATCGCGCGATCGAAGAGGTTCTCAAGGCGGGATTCCGCACAAAAGACATTGCAAACTATGGCGCAAAGGAGATTTGCACATGTGAGCAAATGGGCAGTGTGATCGCTGATTACTGCGGCTCATAATCCTTACGATTCTGCTTTAATTATGTATGAGGATTCTTGTTGCGCTTGTCTTTGTTTTATGCCTGAATCCTCTTTTTAGGGATTCTTGCTATTTCACAATCAAAATAGGAATCGGGGATTTTTCTGAAAAATCATTTTGATTGGTGGAAAATATCTTATTCCACAAACTCTCTTCACTTTGCCCAATAACAAGCAGTTGAAAATCCTTTGCAGTATTCAACACCTCTGTAACAGCCTCTCCCTCAAGCAGTTTTTGCGTAACATTCACACCTTTATTTGTAAAAATCGCCGAAAATTCCGCTAGAAGCTTATCACTCTCTGCATTTTCTTTTCTCTCTATCTCTTCATATGCCGCAAGAGCCGCCTCTCCATACAACACGACAGGAGTTTTGACATGAATAATCGTAATGGCGCAATCCTCTCTATCACCGAAAAAATCAACCACAAATTGCGCAGCTTTGCGACAAGCTTCTGTTCCATCAACAGCAAATAGAATTTTTTTCATTGCACTCCTTTTTAAAAAATCACCAAAGATTATAGCAAAAACCGCAAAAATCTCAAAATTCACAGAAAATAAAGCAATA
This sequence comes from uncultured Helicobacteraceae bacterium, assembly GCA_947588965.1. Lineage (GTDB taxonomy): Bacteria > Campylobacterota > Campylobacteria > Campylobacterales > Helicobacteraceae > Helicobacter_D. Next base: position 36,457 of record CANQAN010000012.1, on the reverse strand, counting down.
ATGCGCTATTCTATCCTAAAAGGATGGAGATTTATGCAAGAGCTTTTAAAACAGATTCCAAAAACAGACAAACTCCTCGCAAAACTCACGCAAATGCTAGGACACAAGGCGGATCAAACCCTTTTAAAACGTCTTGTTTTGGAGTTTCTCAATACCTATCGCAAAAATCTCCTAGAGAGCAACGAAAACAAAGAAATCCTAAGCTTGGAATTATGCGCAAAGAAGATTTTGCAAAACTATGAAAATCTCACGCAAAAATCCCTCAAACCTCTCATTAACGCAACAGGAATCATCATTCACACAAATCTCGGACGCAGTGTCTTTTCAGAAGATCTTTTAGAAGAAATCAAACCGATCTTAACGCACTATAATAATCTTGAATATGATTTGCAAGAGGGCAAAAGGAGCGAACGTTACGCGCATTTGCGAAATCTTTTTAGACTCTTACTTAATGTTGAAGATGTGCTTGTTGTCAATAACAATGCAGCGGCTGTTTTTTTGATTCTCAACACCTTTGCAAAGGATAAAGAGGTGATTCTCTCGCGTTCAGAACTCATAGAAATCGGCGGGAGCTTCAGAATCCCAAAGGTCATGGAAAATGCGGGGGCAATCTTACGCGAAGTTGGCACGACCAATAAAACCTATCTCAAAGACTACGAGGAGGCACTCTGTGAAAACACCGCGCTACTATTCAAAGCACACAAATCCAACTATGCTATCACGGGCTTCACGGAGGAAGTGGATTTTACAGATTTGACGAAACTCGCTAGAAAGCATCGCCTCATTGATTATTATGATTTAGGCAGCGGATATTTTGGGATTCATTCCTTAGAAGCACAAATAGGGAAATTTGAGCCCTCACTGCAAGAAATCACAAGACACAACCCAAGCCTCGTGAGTTTTAGTGGTGACAAACTCTTAGGAGGCGCACAAGCGGGGATTATTTTAGGCAAGAAAAATCACATTGAACGTTTGAAAAAAAATCAGCTTTTGCGCATGTTGCGCGTGGATAAATTCACCATTGCAGCGCTTGAAGCGACACTTTGCGCGTATTTAACACAAAATTTCAATAAGATTCCAAGCCTTAGTATGCTCCTTGAAAGCAAAGAATCCTTACAAGAGAGTGCAAGGAGTCTAGCAAGAGCGCTTCCGCAGATTTTCCAACCTCAAGTCATTACCACTCAAAGTTATAGTGGGGGTGGCGCGTTACCTAACCATAGCCTAGAATCCTTCGGTGTTGCGATCTATGAAAAAAATCTCAAAAAAATCCATCTCAATCTCTCAAAGTTAGAAAAGATTCTGCGCACAGAATCCCTTATTGCAAGATTAGAAAACAACGCATTAATCCTAGATGTGCGCACACTCTTAAAAGGAGATGCGCAAAAGATCGTGCAAATTTTTAAAAAACTAGAGCAAGGTATTATATGCAAACAAATCTAATTGTTGGTGCTATCGGGCACATTGATCACGGCAAAACAAGCCTGATTGAATCTCTTAATGGCTTTTGGGGGGATAGTACAACACAAGAAAAAGAGCAGGGAATCACACTAGATTTGAGCTTTTCTCATTTGACAAAAGACAATCAAACCATAGCTTTCATTGATGTTCCCGGACATGAAAAGCTTGTCAAAAATATGATTGCGGGAGCCTTTGGCATGGATTGCGCAATGCTCGTAGTTGCAGCAAATGAGGGCATTATGCCACAGACATTAGAGCATTTAAGAATCGCATTTTTGCTCGGAATCAGGGAGTTTCTTGTGGTACTTAGCAAATGTGATTTAGCCACAGAAGAGATGAAAATACAGCGCACAAAAGACATAGAATCCCTCTTGCATGGCTTTAAAGGAATCCATTATCAAATCACTCAAGCCTCAATCCACGACAAACAGAGTATAGACAAACTCCAATCCCTCCTCTTTGCGCTTCCTAAAAGACAGCATAAGGATTTGGGATTTTTTCGCTATTATATCGATCGTGTCTTTGCGATTAAAGGCTCGGGTTGCGTTGTGAGCGGAACATTAATGGATGGAGACTTGAATCTCACAGACAAAGTGTGGTGTGCAAGATTAGAGCGCAATCTCACCATAAAAGCTCTCCAAACACATGGACAAAGCACACAGATAGCATACAATGGCTCACGTGTCGCCATTAATCTTAGTGGAATCTCGCATAACGAACTCACACGTGGTGATTTACTAACAAAAAAGGGCTATTTAAGGGGATTTGATACGATAGAAGTTGAACTCTCTACATTCCACAAAATCGCGCATAATAGTGAATTGCAACTCTACATTGGCTCTATGCGCTGTGCTTGTCGCATATTGCTTCTTGGAGCGCAAATGAAATTTGCCACACTCAAAACAAAGATTCCGATCTTTAGTATATTTAATGAAAGATTCATTTTGCGTGATGACAAAGAAACATTAGGTGGCGGGAGAGTTTTAAGTCCCATTGTTGATCCTATGAAAAAATCACAAAAACTAGAATTCCTTGAATCCCTTAGTCAATCAGACTTCAAAGGAGCCTTTGAGATTCTGCTTTGTGCGCATAAAAGAGGCTTAGGACTTATCAGCACAATCCAACGTTTTGGAATCCCACAAAGCGCAGCCCTCAAAATCGCTTCAGAAATTCCGCATTGCTTTGTCTGTCCTAAGGAACTCATAGCATACCCAAAATCTGCTAGAGAAACCCTCACAGAAATGATCACAAAAATCCTTGCAAAAAACAAAAACGCTCTGCTTAGCGCGGCCCTCTTGGCGCAAAAACAAAGCTGGATCGCTCAAGACTTCGCAAAAGATGTGTTAGAAGAATTATTCCAAAAGGGCGCATTGGATAAGACGGAATCTTTCTATGTCGCCAAGGACAATCCCCTTGATTTCAGCAATCTCACAAACATCACAGACTACCTCCACAAAACAATCCACCAAACACTCCTCGCACAAGGCTATGAACCAATCGCGCCTTATAATCTCTATGACGCGCTAGATATTGACAGAAAAACAGGCGATGAAGTATTCAAGCGCCTCTGCAAAGAAAAGAAAATCGTGCGCCTCTCTCATAAGCTATTCATTTGTGCAGAAAATCTCACAAAACTCCTTGAACTCATGCGTAAAATCATCGCCAAAGATGGGTATTTGGATATCAACAATTTCAAATCACACTTGAATCTTAGCCGCAAATACCTCATCACTTATTTGGACTATTTGGATTGTTTTGAGGATATCACAAACCAAGATGGCAAGCGCACCTTTAAGGTCGCGCATCACAAAGAGGCTTAAATGCTTGACAGATTGCAAAATCCAGAAATTTTACAAGATTTAAATCAAGAACTCTGCGCAATCTCCACACCAAATCACCAAGCCATCACACCAAATGCCCCCCAAAAAATCCGCAAAAGCAACGAAGAGCTCTGCGACCTCTTAGGAGATGCACACTTAGCGCGACCCTTTAGCTTCAACCTAGAATCCTTTTACTTTCTCCTCCACACTCTAAGCAAACACTACAGAGTTGCCTTTGCCCTCTCAAGCCACAGCCTTTTCTATCAAGCCTATTTGCAATTAGAATCTCAAACCAACATCATCCCACTCATACCCGACTTTTCTGTCGGGGTCATCACAGAAGATTCTCTGCAAGATGCAATCAATAAGGGTGCAGACTGCTTCATACTCCCCTATCTCAATGAAGACATTCTCACACAAAACCCCATAGAGTGCCTCCCTAAAAATGTCTTAAGAATCATTGACATAAGCTACGCAGTTGCCCTCAATTTGCCTCTTTGTGATGCGGATATATTCTTGCTTAATGGTGAAAATCTAGGGCTCATGCGACCCTTTGGAATCCTCGCTTCTAAGAGTGCAAGTTTTTATGGAATCCCCCCTCTCTATTTAGAGATTCAAAATCTCTATTCCGTGTTTGCAAAGGCCATTCTTATGCGCAGAGATTCTTTGCAGAAATTTCCCGCCGATCTTTCCAAAGAATTTTTCTACACACTTCAAGCGCATTTAGGACAGGATTGCTATTACTTCTATCAAACACCGCCTAACACTCTTGCGCTTGGATTAAAGGATATTAGAGCGCGGAATCTTATCCAAAGTCTCATTTTTGACAAAATCGATCTCATTAATGGGCAAGAATGCCTCTTTGGCTTCAATCAACCCTCATTCGTTTTGCGCTTAATGAATTACACAGAAGCGCAATGTCGTGAGCTTTTAAGCCTTAGTTTCATTCATGTTCCCTCAAATCTGATTCCACAGATTGCACAAAAAATTGCACAAAAATACACACAAGTGCGCGAACTTAAAATATAAGGAAAATCATGCAAAGCCTACAAGAAGCCATAAAAGCCCTGCAAAAAGCCGCCACAACCCTCAAAGATTCAGACCTAAAATCAGAGATTCTGCCCCTTTGCAATGCGCAAGGCAGAATCCTAGCGCAAGACTATTATGCCAAAAAAGCCTTACCGAGCTTTGATAATAGTGCAATGGATGGCTATGCACTCCACACCAAGCAAAGCGGACAGAGGCTAAAGATTCAAACAAGCATATTCGCAGGAGACTGCAAAGATGTGATTTTAGGAGATTTAGAATGCGCGAAAATTATGACAGGTGCGCAGATTCCACAGGGAGCAAACTGCGTTGTTCCTCTTGAAGAGATTCAGGGAGGATTTGCCCAAATGGATTTCATTCAAGCCCCCGCGTCCTTGAAAGAATGGGCTAATATTAGAAAATGTGGTGAAGAAATCTCTGCAAATGCGCTTTTAGCAAGACGTGGCATGACGCTCAACGCGGATTTTCTCACCCTTTTTGCAACACAAGGAATAAGCCATTTGCGTGTCTTTAGCCCTTTGCGCATCTGTGTTTTTGCGAGTGGAAACGAACTCAAAGAACCTTGGGAAGTCGCAAATGCGCATCAAATCTATAATTCTAACGCAACAATGATTCAAGAAATCCTTAAAAATAATGGATTCCAAAGCATATATTGCGGAATCTTGCCCGATGAGTTTGATTGCATCAAAAACGCTCTGCAAACTCAAGGCGATGTCATATTCACAACAGGTGGCGCAAGTGTCGGTGAGGCTGACTTTCTCTATCAAGCCTTGAAAGAACACAATGCAGATTTTATTATTAAAGGTGTGGAGATAAAGCCGGGCAAACCCACAATGATCGCAAAAATTGCACAAAAATTCATTATCGCCCTGCCCGGAAATCCCCTTGCAGGAAATGTCATATTGCGTCTCTTGGTGATTCCCTTTTTGCGCCAACTCTCACAAGCAGAAGCCTTCTATCCACAGCCTCTTATCTGTAAGGCGGATTCTTCTTTGAAAAGAAAGTCCCGAACAGAAATTGTTTTAGCCCATATCAAAGGGGATTCTGTGAGTTTCACAAAGGGCGCGAAATATGGCTCATCTGAAGTGATGCCAATGGTCTTAAGCAACGGTCTTGTCGCCCTTAGCGCAAGTTGCACAGAAATTGCCGCGGGGGATATGCTAAAAGTCCTACCCTTTAATCCCTTCTTTGACACAGAAGAGCAAAATTTCATTAATTAAACTAAATCTCACCCCGTGTTTCTAATTCCCTGCGCGATTCCTACGATGGTTGTGATGATCTGCTTTGCGATTCTGTCTTTTTGCTCTGTGTATTTTGCACTTTTGTAGGCACGGATGAGATGGATTTGGAAAAAATTTAGGCTGTTCAAGAAAGGCTTTCTAAGCAAAATGGATTCTTGAATGGGTTTTTCACTTGCAAGCAATTGCTCCTCTTGTCGCACATATAAGAGCCATTGCAATGTCAAGCGATACTCATTTTCTATCTTTGTCCAAATTTTATCACGTAAAGGCTCATCATCCACAAAGGCATTATAATGCTTCGCGATTCCGAGATCCACTTTTAAAAACGCTTGTGAAATGTTATCAATCGTGGTTTTGAAAAATAAATCCTCCCTGTAGCAAGTCCTCAAAGTCTCTTTATCTCCAAACTTCTTAAACGCAGATTCTAACCCACTGCCGACGCCATACCACGCGGGGATAATTGCGCGATTTTGCATCCAAGCAAACACCCAAGGAATCGCACGAAAATCCTCAATATTTTGTGTATCCTTGCGTTTGCTCGGACGTGAGCCGATATTGAGTTGCTGTATGAAATGAATCGGCGTGGCCTCTTTAAAATAATCAATAAATCTCTCCGTCTCATAGACCAAGTTGCGATAAGTTTTGTAGGATTCTGCGCTGATAGTTTGCAGAATTTCACTAAATGCGCGATTTGTCTGCCAAGTAGAGCCAAAGCGATCATACACAGACTTTTTAAGCAACATGCCCAAAGCACTGCACAGGCTGGATTCTGCCTTTTTAGGACTCAAATATTTCGCGCTAATCACCTCGCCCTGCTCTGTTGTTTTCAAAAATCCCGCGACACTATTATTAGGAGCAGACAAGAGCGCATCCTCTAATGCACCCCCGCCACGACTGACACTTCCCCCGCGCCCATGAAAAAGTCTGAATTTAATCCCCAATTCTTTCTCCAACAAAATGAGATTCCCAATCGCCTCCCTTAAAGAATAATTGCTTGCAAAAATCCCGCCATCCTTGCTGGAATCAGAATAGCCAATCATGATTTCTTGATAATTCTTGCGCGATTGCAAATATTCGCTATAATGCGGATTTGCGCAAAGTTCGCGTAAAATAGCGGGGGCGGATTCTAAGTCTTTAATCGTTTCAAACAGCGGAGAGATAGAAATGTGTGTCTTTTTACCCTTGCGCCAAAGACCGCTTTGCTTCGCAAACCAAAGCACACAGAGAAAATCATTTGCACTCTGACACATAGAAATAATGCAAGAATCAATAATATTATCACTGATGCGCTCTTTTGCCCATCTAAAATTCATAAAGGCAAGAAGTGTCTCTTGTGTCTGTGCGCTAAGTCTATCATAGAGAAAATTCAAATCCAACAAGGGCGCACTTAGAGCGCAATTGAGAATTTTTGTGCGCTCTGCATGAGGAAGCATGAGAAAATCCCCCTCCACATACCCCAAAAGCGCAAAAATCTCTGCAATCGCATTCCAAAAAACATCACGATGCTGTCGGAAATCAAGCTGCATGAGGTGGAATCCCGCAAGAAGCGCAAGATTCCTTAACTCTCTCAAATAGAAGCTGCTGCGCTTATCTAAGGATTCTATCATCATTTCAATGTCTCTGATAAATTCTTTAGGATGCAGATACATATAGGGCTTATTTTCTTTAAGAGCATTTTGAGGAAGGTTGAGCATAATGATTCTATTTTGAAGTTTTTTGCGCATACAAGCGAGTTTAGCGCGAAAGGGTTCTTCTGCAAACAATTTCTTTGCCATTTGGTCTAAATGCTCCTTTTCATGCTCTAAGCTCTCCAAAAACTCCTGTGTAGGATTGATACATTCTTGCGCAATTGATAATTCACGACTAAGCTTGTCAATTCTCTTTAGATATTGCTGGATTATGGTTTCATGTTGCTTTTTCATAACCAAAACCATCACTTGATTTGTCACATAGGGATTCCCATCTCTATCACCACCAATCCAACTTCCAAGCCGAATTGGTGATTTCTTCAGTGGTGCTGTATCTCCTAAGAGTTCTAATCCCCATTGAACTTCCCTAAGGACATTTAAGCCACTCTGCAAGATTGAACTTTCCATAAAATACAATAAATTATCCAACTCAAAGAGTACTTCTATCTTCTCACTGCGTACAATATGGCTTAACCAAAGCAGATTGAGACGATATTTCAAATGCTCTTTTGCACTTTCATCTCCGCGATCCAACCATCGCTCCAAGTCCTTATCCATCTGGTGATAGCTCTCCAAAAACGTGCGCCGCAGGGATTCTGTAGGATGTGCTGTGAAAACAGGATAAAAACGAATCTTTCTTAAAACTGCTTGAATATCGCATTCATCATACTTTTGTTCTTTTAATTCAGCAATGACTTGAGAGATTCTGCCCTTTTGGCTCTTATAATAGTGCTCATCAACGATATTTAAAAGCAAGGCATAGAGCGTGAAAGCCTTGATTAAATCAGAGATTTCACGTTCTTTTAATGTTTCAAAAGATTCCAAAAATTCCCCGTTTTTAAGGGCGACAAAAAGGGATTCAATCTTTGGTGCAACTTCTCTTAGCTGCTGACACATCAAATCAAAAACAAATTCTATTTCTCTTGTCTTATCCATTTCATTCCTTTGTGTGATTCCAAATTATAGCGCACTTTAGAGCAATGTGCGACAAATTGCTGATTCTTTAAGTCCTGCTAAGATTTAAGATTATAAAATTCAAAAATCTTAATGTAAGGTTCAATTATGGAGATTGAAGCACTCAAACAAATGGATTTAGACTATGTCTTACACACCTATGCGCGTAATTACACACATTTCATTAAGGGAAGTGGCGCAACACTCTATGATGCTGGAGGTAGAGACTATATTGACTTTGGCTCTGGAATTGCCGTTTGTAGTGTGGGGCATGGAAATTTACGTCTTGCAGAAGCAATCTATAAACAAGCCAAGAATCTCATTCACACTTCCAATCTCTATTGCATAGAGCCTCAAGCACGACTTGCAAAGAGGCTTGTAGAGCTTAGTGGCTATGACATGCGTGTGTTTTTTGCAAATTCAGGCGCAGAAGCTAATGAAGGAGCCTTGAAAATCGCAAGAAAATTCGGTGCAGAAAGGGGCGGACGTTATCAAATCATTACGCTTGATTCCTCTTTCCATGGACGCACAATCAGCACACTCAAGGCGACAGGACAAGAAAACATGCACACCTATTTTGGACCCTTTCCCGATGGCTTCCTCTATGCAAAAGATATAGAGGACATTCCTAACAAAATCAGCAATGTAACTTGCGCTGTGCTTTTAGAACTCGTGCAAGGCGAGGGTGGAATCACACCCTTTGACAAACAAGAAGTGCAGAATCTTGCAAAATTTCTCAAAACAAAAGATATTTTATTGATGATTGACGAAGTGCAAACAGGAATCTACAGAAGTGGAGAGCTGTTTGCATCGCAAGTCTATGGAATCGCGCCCGATGTGATTACAACTGCTAAGGGGCTTGCAGGAGGGGTGCCAATTGGCGCAGTTATGACAAACTTGAAGGACATTTTTTCACCCGGAGATCATGGAAGTACATTTGGAGGGAATTTCCTTGCGACAACAGCAGCCCTAGAGGTTTTAGAAATTCTAGAAGAAATAAAGCAAAGCGGGAAATTGCGAGGAATAACAGACTATTTTACACAAAAATTACAGAGCCTTCAAAAGAGCCATTCTGATATTTTTCTCCAAGAAGTTGGTTTAGGGCTCATGCGAGGATTGCGGCTCAAATCACAGGAACTTTTAAGTAAATTCTTGCAAGAGAGCTTCAACGAGGGCGTTTTGATTCTCAAAAGCGGCAAAAATACGGCGCGATTCTTACCAAGCCTCACCATCACAAAAGAAGAAATTGACAGGGGATTTGAGCGCATAGATTCTGCTATCAAACGATTTGTGTGAGATTAAAAAGCTTTGAGAATCTTAGAATTTGTGCTTTTGTTTGAGCCCTTTTTCAAACTTTTTGCGCTTAAGGATTGAGAGTTTATCAATAAATAGGATTCCATTGAGATGATCGATCTCATGCTGAAACGCGACTGCCAAATAATCTTGCGCGACAATCTCACACTTCTCTCCGAAGCGATTTTGATACGCAACTTTAATATGAGATGATCGCTTAATGTCCTCATAAAACTCTGGTACGCTCAAGCAACCCTCGCTAAAGACAATCTCTCCATCCCTCTCTATAATTTCTGGATTGATGATTTCTAGCACATCTTCTTTGTGCTGAACTCCCTCCTCATCGGGGATACAAATCAGTAACGCACGAATGGGCTTAGAGACTTGAATCGCAGAGATTCCAACGCCATTTTTAGCCAACATCACATCAAACATCGCATCCAAAAGTCCATGCAATTCTTCGTCAAACTTTTCAACGGGTCTGGAAATTTGTCGCAATAATGGGTTTGGATAGGTGATGACCTCTAGCACTAATTCTCCCCATAAACAACAAAAGAAACATTATTATTTGAAGCCTTTTTGAGTGCGTCAAGCCCATTTTTTATCACTTCTCTCTGTCTTGAATTATTGCTAATTTCAACAATTCCTGTGCAGACATTCAAAGAGATTTCATCATCGCCAATGATAATGCTCGTCCCGACCACTTTTTCGATCAGACGATTTGCGAAACGTTTTGCGGATTCTTTATCGCTATGACTTAACAAGACACCAAAGATTCCAGCCTCATAATAGGCGACGACATCACTGCGATTCGCAACTTTCTGCAGAATCTTAGATATTGATTTGTTAATCATTAGGGCTGTTTTTTCTGAATTGACATGTTTATCAAGGCTCTTTGCTGTGCGGACTAGAATCAAAGAAGACTTGTATTTTTCATCACTGACAAATTCTATCTCTGCTCCAATGCGTCGCTCTAAAAAGCGTTTATTATAGACCCCATAGACACTATTGCAAATCACCTCATCATTAATCGCTTCAATGGCTAACATCGTCTTATCGTAGATATTCTTTGCATCTTGAATTTGATGCCCAACAAGTTCATTGATTTTATTGAGTTCCTGCCCAAAGATAGAAATGATATTTTGCAAAACAATCGGATTACTTGCCGCTTCAATCCCCGCCTTATGCTTCTCCAAAAGCCCTTGCAAGAGACGTATGTTTTTGACAATTGCGCCAATTTGCTGCACAGCATTGACCATATAACTCTGTGCTTTAATAACTTTTGCTTCCAAAAGAGCTTGCTTTTCTGTTGGTCTTTGGTCAAACTCAATGTGCTGAAAGGCATCGTTTTTGAACTGCTGTGATTTATTTTCAAGCAATTTTTCAAAAAAAACTCTGTAGTTATAGGGTGTCGGTGCGATTCCATTTGCGCTTAATTGCTTGACAACTTGCATTCCATAATCTTCTAGGTTGTTTGCCTCGACCGTTGGCTCACTTTTGGCTTCATTAGAAGGCGCGGAATCCTGCCCAAAAGATGAAAAAGAATTTCCATTATTTGAGTTAGAATCCTCCACTCCGCCCGTCTCAAAGCTTTGCAGTCCTTCAAACGAGCCAAAATCATTTTCCATAGAAGTCCCCTCCGCCTACTTTAAACTTTTTTCTAAAACACCATCAATCAAACCGTATTCTTGCGCCTCTTGCGCACTAAGATAGAAATCCCTATCTGTGTCTTTAGCAATCTTTTCTAAAGGTTGGCGCGTATTGTGCGCCAAAATCTCATTAAGACTTGCCTTAAGTCGCAGAATCTCTTTAGCTTGAATCTCAATCTCTGTCGCTTGTCCTTGCGCACCGCCTAGGGGCTGGTGAATCATAATGCGCGCATTGGGCAGGGAATAACGTTTACCCCGTGTCCCACAGCTCAACAAAAATGCCCCCATGCTTGCCGCTTGACCAATACAAATTGTGCTAATATCGGGCTTGACATAATTCATTGTATCATAAATGCTCAATCCACTCGTTACGACACCACCGGGTGAGTTAATGTAGAGATAAATGTCTTTTTCGGGATCTTCTGCTTCTAAAAACAACAATTGCGCGACGATTGAGGAGGCCAGACCATCGTCAATTTGCCCACTTAACAAAATGATTCTGTCTTTTAAAAGTCTGGAATAAATATCATAGGCGCGCTCACCACGTCCTGACTTCTCTATAACCGTTGGAACATAATAGCTCATTATAACCTCTTATCTAAAAGCGTCGTTAGCACCTTGTCTTCAAGCATTGCCATTTTCACAACCGCAATCAAATTATTCTTTTGATAATACTCAAACATTGCTTTTGGATCCTGACGCATAGCCATTGCTTCATAGTAAATCGTTGTCATCACCTCATTTTCTGGAATGTCAATCTTATCTCTCTTGGCAATTGCATCAACGACGAAAGTTACACGTACACTTTTTTCTGCATTCTCCCTCTGTTCCTCGCGCTTCTCTTTCACGGATTCTGGATCTTTGAGTAACTTTTCTTGTTCTTCTTTTGGCATGGTCATAAAGGCATTTCTAAAGAGTAAATCCATCTCCTGCTCAACGACCGTCCTTGGCAAATCAAAAGTGATTTTTTCGTTGATATTTTCTACAAGAATCTCTTTGAGCTTTTCATTATAGAGTTCTTGTTTTTTCTCACTTTGCAATTGTTCTTTTATCTTATCCTTCATGCTTTGCACACTCGCGTCTTTATCATCGGGGAAAAGTGTCTTAGCGAAGTTATCATCAATATCTATCTTGCCTTTTGTCTGAATCTCTTGCAATTTCACCTTGAAAACAGCGGGTTTTCCTGCTAATTTTTTTTCATGATATTCTTTGGGGAAAGTGACATTAATGTCTCTCTCCTCTCCCTTTTTCATCCCAATGAGCTGGTCCTCAAAGCCCTCAATGAAAGATTTGCTCCCGATCTTTAGCAGATAACCTTCGGCTTTCCCTCCCTCAAAGGGTTTATCATCAACAAATCCCTCAAAATCAATCTTTGCATACTCGTCCTCTTTGAGCTTGTGTCTGCTATCACTAATGCTAACAAGTGGCGCACGTGCATTAGCTATTTCTTCTAATCGCTTCTCGACATCTGAATCTTTAACAGGCGGAATCTTAACTTCTGGAATACACTCTTCAAGCTTATCTAGCGCAATTGTCGGACTGAAGCTCACCTCAACTTCCAATTCAATACCATTGTCCTTTTTATCAAACTTCATAATGCGCGGATCTCCTAGCATTTTGTGCGCTTCGATCTCCAATTCCTTTAGAATCTCTTGCAATAAATCCTGCACACACTCTCTTTGCGCGTCCTCTTCTAGCTGTTTGCCATAACGTTTTTTCACAGCAGCAGCTGGCACATGCCCTTTACGAAATCCATCAATTTTAAGGTTTTTGCTTGCAGTTTTGATGACTTTATCCAGCTTTTTATCCAACATATCCAACGAGATAGTCGCCTGTGCAACTGCATTTGCGCTATTGATTTTATTCACCTTAAGACTCGCATTCGTTCCGCTCATTTGATGTTACGCTCCATATAAATTTTTAATGTTGAGTGTTGCAATTCTAGCACATTTTTTCTTAAGAACTATAAATTTCAAGGATTCTTTTTAATTCCCTATAATTTTGCGCACATTCTTAGAATCTGGCTCACTCAAAAAGCCCCGCGATTGCATTTGCTCAATGATGTTTGCTGCCTTATTGTAGCCAATGCCAAGTCTGCGCTGTAAATAACTAATTGATGTCTTTCCGTCGGCTAACATAATGCGCTTGGCCTCTTCATAGAGATCATCAATCTCTCCATCAAGTTTTAAGCCCAAAGCCTCATCTTCACTGGGCATGAAATTTTCATCATATTGTGGCGCCCTTTGAGATTTGATAAATTCCACGATCTTCTCAATTTCTTTTTCGCTACTCCAAGGCGCATGCAATCGTACGATTCCACTGCCCGGAAGTGTAAAAAGCATATCCCCGCGACCCAGCAAGGATTCCGCACCAAAACAATCCAAAATCACCTTAGAATCTATTTTCTGCCCTACTTTATAACTAATACGTGCAGGCAAATTAGCCTTAATGAGTCCTGTAACCACATCCACACTCGGACGTTGCGTTGCGACAATAAGATGGATTCCACTTGCTCTTGCCATTTGTGCTAAGCGCGAGATTGACACCTCTGCTTCCTTGCCACCACTCATCATTAAATCCGCAAGTTCATCAATCACAACAACGATATAAGGGAATGGTTCAAAGCCCTCAATTTCAGCCTTTTGATTATAGCCCTCAATATTTTTGATACGCGCCTCACTCATTAGAGTGTAGCGTCTCTCCATTTCTTTAACCATATTGTCCAAAGCAGCAATTGCCCTCTTAGGCTGTGTAATCACAGGCGCAATCAAATGCGGAATCTCATTATAAATGCTAAACTCCAACATTTTTGGATCAATCATCAAAAGTCTCAATTGATCGGGCGTGTTTTTATAGAGTAGCGAGAGGATCATTGCATTAATTCCCACACTTTTTCCGCTTCCCGTTGTTCCTGCGATGAGCAAATGAGGCAATTTTTGCAAATCCGTTACGAAGGGATTCCCTACAATATCCTTTCCTAAGGCAAGTGTCAAGGGCGATTTAGAATCCCTAAAAAGCTCATGCTCTAAAATCTCGCGCAAATAAATCGTTTCAATTTGATTGTTTGGAATCTCGATTCCCACGACATCTTTTCCGGGAACGGGAGCTTGAATCCGAATCGTTTTTGCGCGCAAAGCCATTGCTAAATCATCTTGTAAGGCTAAAATACGCGAGACCTTGACATTTTGATTAGGACGAAACTCAAAAGTCGTGACAATCGGGCCTGAATAGGTGCGCACAATGTCGCCCTCAATCTTAAACATACGCAATTTACTGAGCAAATCATTGATTTTTCTGTCAATTTCATTCTCATCAATCTCTACGCGCTCACCTTGTGGAAGTTGCAAAAACTCTAGTTTGGGCAAAATGAATTCTCTAGATTCTACAAGTTCTGCAAATCCCATCACTTGCGCATCTTTTGTTGTTTCTACTTCTTTAGGCTGTGAGGCTTGAAGTTGCGCACTTTTTTGCTGTGAAATGTGCGTTACACTTTGAATTGCGTTAGAATCTTTGGAATCCTTTACTTCTTGTAATTCTTGCGGAATCTCATTTGTGCGTACCTCACTTCTTTTTTCTGCACTCACTTCTTGTTGTGTTGGGATTTGAGGCGCAGTTTGTGCTGGAGTTTGCGGAGTTGATTGAGTTTTTGTTGTAGCACTAAAGAGGCTAATCACTTCTGGAGTGGAATCTTGGGGTAATTGCGCTTCTTTAGATGAATCCACTCCCCTAAGGGCTTGTGCTTCTCTTGGTGGAAGTTTGGATTCTGCGGGGAAATTTTCGCTATTTTGGGCATAATTGGCAAAGGCATATCCATAAGCTGGAATCGATTGAGACTGAACTTGCGTAAAAGATTCTTGTTTTTGAGATTGTGGGGTCTCCCTATTAGAAATATTTTCTTGAGATTGAGGTTTAGGATTCTCACTAGAAGCGTCCATTTTTACATCCTCATCTTTATGGTCTTGTGGAATCACATCTAAGGGATGCGCACTCCTAAGATTCCCATAATAAAAAATCGTCGTGGGAAGTTCATTGAGATTTTGTTGAAATTGCCCATGCTGTGTGGGATTATCCACAAGACAATCCCGCGCACCTACAGATTCTTTGTCATAATACGCGCTAAAGGGCTTCATTGAATACAGATTCTTAGGATACGCACGAATGAGTTGCTTAGGCTTCGTGTGATTCTGCAAGGACTGCTCGTTTTGATCTTGAACTTGCTTTGATTCATTTTTAACAAGCCTGATTGTCTCCTCTTTCTCCTCTTCTTTTCGGACTTGATAGAAATTGCTTTGTTCAAAACGTTTAAAATTCTCTAGGCTCTCTATGGAACGTTTTTGAAACATCATGGGATCGAAATTTTCTTGTTGATGTGTGCTTGGCTCTCCCCTCACGATACGAATCTGTGATGCGAGGGATTCTTGCGATTCAAGAGGATTATCCTCGCGCATGGGAAGCTCAACCTCTTGACGTTCGACATCAATTCCACTTTCAGATTCAAACCCTCTTGATTTGTCGCTAGAATCCTCTTTTGTCGTGAAATCCTCCTCTGCGGACATACCTTCTTCATTGAGTGATTCATCGCCAAATTTAAATTGAACATGCGGAGGAGGCGGGGGATTATTTTTGCTCTGCTCAATCAACTCCTCTAATGTCAAAGGATGGGGGGTGGAATTTGCAAAATTTTTAGGCAAAACGTCTTGCAAGACATTGCGCACTAAATGCTCTTTATGCGAAGGCTCTGTCTCTTTTGTCTTGTGATGTTTTGAGAGATTCTGTGGCGTGAAGAATGCCTTGATTTTTAACCATGTATTTTTAATCTTCTTGTTATTTTCTGCGATCTTTTCTCTCTGTTTTTTAGTTTTTTGAATATCTTCTTTGAAGTCTTTTTTCAAATCCTGCGCTACGAGATAAAAGACCTCTTTAAAGGACTTTCCGCTGTATAGAACTATGCTAAAGACGAGCATGGCTAGAGTGGCAAAGAATATCCCAAGTGGCGTTATGAGTGGCTTTAACACGCCATTGAAAGCAGTCCCAACGATTCCAACATCCCCTAAAAATAACCCCTGTAAGACCAAAAGAGCGAAGATGCCAATGGCAACTCCCAGTGATTTTTCTTGAAATCGTGTGCTTTTGAAATTCGGAATTGCTGTTGTTTTATACAGACTGTATGCAATGACAAAAAGCCACAAATATCCAAAATATCCAAAAAGCCAAAATTGCGCTTCTGATAAAATTCTAAGAGGCACTAAAGACCAAAATCCCCCAAGTAATGTCAAAATTCCAAGCAAAATAAGCACAAAGATAACACTCCCCTTGATCTTACTTTGCTTTATGCGCAAAAAACATGCGGACAAACTTGCAGAAAGTTTTGAAAAATAATCCCCAAATGGCTTTAATAAATGTCTTTTAATGTCGCATCCTTAAAAACGATTAATGGCGAGAGGGTGAGAGAATCGAACTCCCCAGCAAATAGACACCTATCCGCTCAAATGGGTTTGAAGCCCACGATGCCCACCAGCGACACATACCCTCCACACAACACAAACAGAGAGCTTGGAGTGTAGCGCAATTTTACTTAATATTGAGTAAAGTTTCAAAACTCCACTAACTCCCTATCTCTTTGGCGATAAAGCGCACATTTTGTGTAACCAACCTCCCTTGCCAACCTCTCCAATTCTTCCCTCTTAAAAAAAATTTGTTCCTTTGTGTGGGCATCACTTCCAAAAGTAATTGGAATCTCTAGCGCATAACACATCTCTAAAATCTCGCGACTTGGATATTGCTCTCCGACTTCTTTACGGAATCCAGAAGCATTGAGCTCCACACACATATTGGCACGTTTAATCGCCCTTAGCGCAGATTCTATTTCTCTCCTCAAATCCCTCGTTGGATAATGCTTGAAAACTTTCAACAAATCCATGTGTGCAACAATATCAAACTTTCCGCTATTTGCTAACATTTCCGTTGCTTGAAAATATTGCACCCAGCATTCATTAATGTCGCGCTTTGAATATTCTCGTATGAACTGCGGATTATCAAACCCCCAATCACCCAGAAAATGCACAGCTCCGATTCTGTAATCCAAAGGCAAATCAAACAAGGAATCTTTCATAAAAGGAGGCAAAAAATCAATCTCCAGCGCACTTAGAATCTCTATTTCTTTGGCATATTTTTCTTTCAGTCGCAAAATTTCATCCAAATAAAGAGATAATTCCTCAAAGCGCATACGATACTTCTTGTCAAAATCCATAGGATTATGACAAGAAAAGCCAAAGACATCAACTCCTTTCTGTAGCGCCACTTGAATGTATTCTTCCATCGTCCCACTTGCATGATTGCAAAGACTTGTGTGATTATGCAAATCAACTTTCACAGAACTCAAACCTCCGATTTAAGAAAATCAACCCATCTTCTTTTCCATTTCTTTTGTGATGTGCAAACTCAAAACATGCCTTTCAAACACAGCGACAAAAATCATTGCATCAAAGATTTTAATATCAAGTACAAAGCCCTCAACTTTAATCTCACGTTTCTTTGTATCTTCTTGCAAAGTTTCGGCCTTAAAGAGAATTTCATTGCCTATTTCAATAGGAGCTAGAAACTTGATCTCCGCGCCAATCACAATTGCATTCGGTTCATTCACAGCTAAAAGTGCGCTATATGCAGCACTTGAAAACAAATAGCCCGAATGGATAAGTCCATTCTTGTCTAATGCCATTTTATTTGTCGCTTCCAATAACACCGATGCTTTGCCACGTTTTTGTTCTTTAATTGCCCCATTACTTGGATTGATATGCAAACACGCCTTTTGAATCACCGCATCATTATCGGGCTTATTTAAAAAGTCATCCTCGCCATTTAGTAATTCTTCATCCATAGATCCACTCACTCTTTTAAGATAAGGAATTATAACACATATGCACTTTTATATGACAAAGCATATTTGCGATCCTAATCTGCGCATTTTTACGGGATTCCAAGGTGAGCAAATCCATTTGAAAAGGCGACAAAAGTCAAACAGAAATATTTAAATGTTATAATTACACAAAATGTCATTAAAAGGGCAAACAATGAAAATTCTCTTCCTCTCACACACAGATTCCAATCTCTTAAGATTCCGTTTGCCCGTGATGTTAGCTCTCAAAGAGCAAGGACATCAAGTTATCGCCCTGATTCCTAAAGGGAAAGATTTTGAAAAATTTGCCAACTTTGGAATCCAAGCCATAGAATATCACATTAATCGCAGCAGTCTCAATCCTTTTGGTGCGCTAAAGACGATATTAGAAATCACTTCAATCCTAAAAGAAACGCGTCCCGATCTCATTCATACCTTTATGTTAAAGCCAAATATCTACGGCGCATTTGCCGCAAAATGCGCTGGAATCCCCTATGTGATTAACAGCTTGACGGGTCTGGGCAGTTTCTATATTGAAACAAGTAAGAAAGCTAGATTTTTCCGCTTTGTCATAGAATTCCTCAGTTATTTTTCTTTTAAAATCTCAAAAAAAGTTTTGTTTCAAAATAGTGATGACTTAGAATTGTTTGTCAAAAAGGGCTTATTAGAGAGAAGAAAGTCCGCACTCATTAAGGGCTCGGGGATTAATACAAAAGACTTTCTGCCCCTAAGCGCACAGGAATCGCAACAATTTAAACAAGGCTTTTTGTCCCACCATAATATCACACAAGATTCTGTTATCGTCCTAATGATAGCGCGCGCAATCGCTCATAAGGGTGTGAAAGAATATTACAAGTCTGCGCAGATTCTAAAAAAAAAGCATCCTCATTATGTGTTTTTGTATGTTGGTGGCGTGGATTGTGGAAATATTGCCCCCATAAGCGCAGAATTCCTCACAAGCTCTGAAGATGTGATATATTTGGGAGAGAGAAAGGATATTAGAGAACTCATTGGAATCTGCGATGTATTCGTCCTGCCAAGCTACAGGGAGGGGATTCCGCGCACACTTTTAGAGGCGGGAAGTATGGCAAAGCCTATCGTTACGACAAATGCGGTTGGTTGCAAGGAAGTCGTAGAACATGGAAAAAATGGATTCCTCGTAGAGGTTGGCGCGACAGATACACTTGCAGAAGCGATAGAAAAACTCTGTGAGAATCCGCAGTTGCGCACACAATTTGGCGCAGCAAGTAGGGAGAAGATTTCTGCGGAATTTAGTGTGGAATCTATTGTCAAAGAATATTTAGCTCTCTATGAAGAAGTGCTTAAAACACCGCAAAAAAGCACATTCTACCCAAATTTTATTAAGCCGATTTTGGATTTTTCTTTCAGTCTTATTCTTTTGCTCATCTTTTCCCCTATTTTAATTGTTGTCGCGTTGCTCATTTACATAAAGCTTGGTTCCCCTATTTTCTTCACGCAACAAAGGCCGGGCAAAGATGGAAAAGTATTCACAATCTACAAATTCCGCACAATGAGTAATGAACGTGATTTGAATGGAGAATTGCTTCCTGATGAGGAACGTCTCAAGGGCTTTGGCAAACTTATACGCAAAAGCAGTCTTGATGAGTTGCCACAGCTCTTTAATGTCTTAAATGGCACAATGAGCTTTATTGGTCCTAGACCCTTGCTTGTGGAATACCTCCCCCTCTATTCTAAGACACAAGCGCGACGTCATGAAGTCAAGCCCGGAATCACAGGTTGGGCGCAAGTCAATGGTCGCAATGCAATCAGTTGGGAAGAAAAATTCAAACTTGATGTTTGGTATGTCGATCACATAGGCTTTTGGCTGGATTTTAAGATTCTGTGTTTGACTTTTTATAAGGTGATGGGGCGCAAAGACATTAATTCTAACACCTCTATCACAATGGAAAAATTTACAGGAAGTGAAAAAGACAAATTGTGAGTGCATTTTTGCTCAATCAATCTCACAAAATACAAGATTCACAATCTATGGCGACCCTTGGAAGATTTGAACTTCCGTTTATGCCGTGAAAGAGCATTATCCTTGGCCACTAGATGAAAGGGTCGGAGGATTTTAGCATAAAAACACTGCCATTGCAACAAATGCGCAAACTCCTTTGAGTATAAGCCCCTCAACGCTCCCCTATAAACGCTTAAATTTAAAAAGGCTTTATGCATTTTGCATTTCACAGAATTCAAACACAAACAAAATAGCGCAAAAAAGAGAACCAATCAAACAAGAAGCATAAGCTCACAAGGGATTCATAAGAAATTATAAGAAGCAATAATCAATCAAGCAAAAGAAATGGTGCGCTGAGCGAGACTTGAACTCGCACGGGTCGCCCCGCCACCCCCTCAAGATGGTGTGTCTACCATTCCACCACCAGCGCAGTTCTCAAAGATCCAAGATCTTTGAGAAAATCAACTAACCCAAAAATGGATTTGCATACATTAAAACAAGCGCAACAACGAGTGTATAAATAACTTGCGCTTCAATCATCGCCAAAGCAATGAACATTGTTGTCATTAATTTGCCGCCAACACCGGGATTTCTAGCCATACCAGAAATTGTAGCAGACGCTGTATTTCCCATACCGATCGCACCACCAAGTGCCGCAATACCCAAACCAACACCCGCTGCAAGTGCTGAATAAGACAATAGCATCTCATTTCCCTCTGCGGCAAAAGCTATACCTGCTAGAGCAAAAAACACTAAAAGCAACTTTTTCATAACAAACTCCTATTTAAGATTCCAAAGTCCGTTCGGTTCTGTCCCCTACTTAACACTTTGTTGAATCCGGATTATAACGCATTTTGCTAAAATTTTTGTTTAATGTGTGAGAATTTTGCAAAGTTACTCATTTCTTAGCAGTCGCGCCACTTCTTTTGCATGATAACTTATGATAATGTCCGCTCCTGCGCGCTTAAAGCTTATCATAGTCTCTAGTAAAACGCGCTCATAATCAATCAAATTGTTTTTTTGCGCAAACTTCAACATCGCATATTCCCCGCTCACATTATACACCGCAAGAGGCAAGAGCGTGTGCTCCCTAATGTCACGTACAATGTCCAAATAGGCAAGAGTGGGTTTAACCATTAAAATATCCGCCCCCTGTCTCTCATCTTCTAAACTTTCTAAAAGCGCCTCTCTACGATTTGCGGGATTTTGCTGATAACTTTTACGATCGCCAAAACTTGGAGTGCTTTGCGCGACATCGCGGAAAGGTCCATAATAACCGCTTGCAAACTTCGTAGAATAGCTCATAAGCGGAATGTGTGAAAAGCCATTTTCATCCAGAGCCTTGCGCAAAGATTCTATCATTCCATCCATCATTGTGCTAGGCGCAATCACATCTGCTCCCGCTTGAGCAAGAATGAGGGCCTGTTTGTTGAGAATCTCTAACGTGAGATCATTATCCACACTCTGTAATTTTTCATTAAGGATTCCGCAATGCCCATGATCTGTGTATTCACAAAAGCACAAATCCACGCAGAGCAATAAATGTGGAAAATGCTTTTTAAGAGAGCGCAAAGTCTGTGCGATAATACCCTCTTCACTCAATGCTTCCGAACCTACGCTGTCTTTGAAGGCTGGAATCCCAAAGAGCATGATTGCAGAAATTCCTAAAGATTCTAGCTCTTCACACTCTTTTAAGACATTATCAATGCTCAACTGATAGACATCAGGCATGGTAGCAATGGCATTTTTCACCCCGCTTCCATGCGTGACAAAAAGAGGATAGATAAAATCCTCCTTGCGTACAACGGTCTCCTCTACGAGATTCCGCACGACAGGATTCAAGCGCATTCTTCTTAAACGTCTAAACATCACTTTCCTTTGTTTTGAATTTTTATCACATCTGCTATGATAAATCTATTTTTCTCCAAAATATGTGCATAGCGCAGAGACAAGCCTTGCGATTCTAATGTGTTTTTTACAATATAGATTCCAAGCCCAAGTCCGCCATCTTTGCTGGAGTGAGAATCCTTGAAAAATGGCTTAGAGAGCGCATCAAGCGCATAGGGCAAGGGGGGACCAAAATTGCTCACCACCAAATGAGAATCCTCAATTTCAATCTCAACCTTGCCTTTTGTCTTGTATTTTAGCGCATTGTCAATTAAATTTTTCACCGCGAGTGTGAGCATTTCAAAATCACAATGTACAACAAAATCTTCACGTGGCAGGATGCAGAGATTCTGGATTTGCGCATGGTCTAGGAGCAACATCGCAAAAACACGTTCTAAAATCTCTTTTAAAAAATAGTCTTGTTTGTTAAGATGATAGTTTTTAGAACTCAACTCTTCAATCTTTGCAAATTCATTAATGAGGTTATTGAGGCGATCAAAGACATTGCAAAGGCGCTCTTTATAAACAGAATCTTTCAGCATCTCCACCGTGATTCTGCCCTTTGTCAAGGGTGTTTTAAGCTCGTGCATAATTGTGCGCAAAAATAAATGTCGCGATTGATTGAGCGCGTCAATCTTTTTCACCGCATTTTCAAACTCGCGCGAGAGTTCGCCTATCTCGTCATTTTGGTCAATCTTGCAAGAAATATCCGATTGTCCATTAGCAAATTTTCTGATTTCCTTACGCAATGTTTTGAGGGGCAAAATGCTTTTAATCACCAAAACAAACAAAAAAATCACAATCAAAAATGCACAAAAAACAATCAAATAGTAATTAAACAGCTTATCAGGATGCAAATCCCCATAGAGCTTCCATTCTATTGGCGTTTGAAGCAGCAAATAAACGCTATCCTCTTGTTTTATGATTTTTGCCACGATGCCACTGCTTAAATCTTGTGTCAAATGACTTTGAAATTGCTCTAAAATATCGCGCTTTGTGATGGGCTGCAAATCAAGCTCTTTGAGGTATTTTTCTATCAACCCCATATCTCCACCGAAGCGCACAAGCTGATTAATTGTCGCTAGAAATTGATTGTATTTGAGTTGATTTTCTAAAGAAACTCTTTGAATCTCTTCGCGGATAAAATAGTAAGAAAACGCGCTCAATCCAATGATTGACACCACAAACAAAATAGAAATTTTAAAAAAAAGGGATTTAATCATTTTTTAACTGCAATTTATAGCCAATTCCACGTACAGAGAAAATAAATCTCCTCCCATCCCTCTCAATTTTAGAACGTAAGCGCCCGATAATCACATCGATGCTCTTGTTGCTAGAATCTGGACTTATGGAATCTGAATGCGCGGCAATAGAATCGCGCGTGAGTGCTTGATTGATATTGTCTAGTAAAAAGCACAGAATCTCGTATTCTGCTTTTGTCAATTCCAGCAATGTGTTATTGAGATAAATCTCTCTGCTTCCTCGATCAATACGAAAAGGAAAAATAGAAACATCTATATTTTCTGTGCTTTTTGTCGCATTATACCTACGAAGGACACTATGGATTCTTGCTATAAGTTCCTTTGGGTCATAAGGTTTGGGGATGTAATCATCCGCACCATATTCCAACCCCGATACTCTGTCATCTACATCATTTCTTGCAGAGGAGATAATGATAGGGATTTTCTTTTCTTTTGCAACCTTCTTGCAAACTTCTAACCCATCTAAGTTCGGGAGTGTTAGATCTAAAAGAAGGAGGTCAAAATGCCGAGTGTTTATCGCACTCATGCCTGTGTAAGGCTCATCATAACTTGTTACATTTATATCATGGGCTTTTAAATATTCACTAAGAATGGTCGCAAGCTCCAAATCATCTTCTATCATCAGCACTTCTAGCACGACGTTTCTCTAACAAAAAGGAGGATTGGGTATTTTAGGGGGTTAAACAAAAATTTAGAAAAACGCCGACTAGAAACAAAAATATTTCTAAAGAACTTACTCGCACTAAGTGTCCTTAAACAAAGGAGGAGTGGGCGAAACTTTTCTTTTTGGAAAAACAAGCTTAAGGGGTTAAACTTGTATCTCAACTCGCCCCGTTGAGATGTTGAAATTATAAATAAAAATAGTAAATCAAAAGTAAATGGAAAAAATTTTTTCATTTCTGATTCTTTTTTTCATCAATAATAGCAAGTGTAAATTCCAAAAAATTCAAAATCATATCCACTTTTGTCTCTATATTGCGATTATTCGGAGATTGCAATCCCTCAAAAAGCACGAGAATCCTCTCTTGTAGGGATTCTAAGAATCTCTCCTCTTCAAGATAATGTTTTTTGAGGAGTTCTTTGAGATCTTCTGTATTTTTGAAGTCCAATTTCTCAATTTTCCTTGCATACGCGCTTTGGGCTTGTGCAAGATTGTGATTTTCTGTCGGCAAAACGTCCAAGAGTGCGTCCCTCTCGGGCTTTTGGGATTCTGGTGCTTCATTGAAATCAGAATCCTTCGCGCTCGGATTTGTCGTCTCAATCTCCGCTAATGTCTGTAAAATCGCTTCTTTTAACTCCATAATTGCAACAACCACCTCTCAAATTCGTTAAATTCCACATCGCTATCCATTTGTATGAATAAATGCAACATATCTGCATTGGCCTTGCCATAATTCTTACGATTGCTCATAAGGCGCTTCAATGCGACTCTCGCTTCAATATTCTCTGGATCATCCTCTAAGATTGCCTTGTAAATCTCCGCAGCCTCATAACGATGCCCTTGAATCTCATAAATACTTGCAAGCGTTAGGGTTTTCATTGCCAACCTTTCATGGAGCAATTTTAGCATAATTTTTGTTATAATCCTCTAAAAAGGATTTGTATGCAATATTATGGGAGACGCAACAAAAGCTTAGCACAAGCTGTCTATAAAGAAGATTTGAATGATATTTTGGATTCTGCAGAGTGGGTCATTGTGGATATCAGAATGCCCTTAGATTTTAACGATGGACACTTAAAAGGTGCGCTAAACCTCACCACACAGCAAGAATTTGAAGAATTACTCACAAAGACAGACAAAAAGATTCTGCTTAATTGCTACAGTGGGCACACTGTTGCGCTTCTTGGAAGCGATCTTGTGCAACAGGGCTTCTCAAACATTTATTTTCTTGATGAAGAGATTCAAAACTGTTTAAATTAGAAATCTCAAGCGTACCGATTGGCACTTGAATGCGACTTTCATCTCTCTTTAAAGAAGTTTAGAAAACTCCTTAAATAGCGCTGTGGATTCTAAAGGTCCCGGACCCGCTTCTGGATGGTGCTGAAATGAGCAAATGAGTGCATTCTTGTAGCGCACACCCTCAATCGTGTCATCAAACAGATTCCGATGTGTTATCTCTGCGATCTCTGCAATGGATTCTGGTATGGAATAGTTATGATTTTGTGCTGTGATTTCCACTTGATTGGTGAGGAGATTTTTCACAGGATGATTCCCGCCATGATGCCCAAATTTGAGCTTATGCGTCTTATAGCCATGCGCTAAGGAGAGAAGCTGATGCCCTAAACAAATCGCAAATATCGGAATCCGTGCCTCAATGAGCTTTTTAATCTCTGCAATCTCGGATTCTAAAATCTGCGGATCGCCCGGACCATTGGAGAGAAACACTCCTTGAAACGCACCCTGTTTAAAGCGATCAATCAAATCTTGCGCATTGAAGTTGTGCGGAATCACTTCAACGCAAAAACCCGCACTAACAAGCTGATTTAAAATGCTACGTTTAATCCCAAAATCAATAGCAAGAATCTTTTTGTGCGTTTGTGGCACAGAATAATCCATACGCGCGAAGTCAAAGCTCCCATATTTGTGCGTATAGGGGCTTTTTGTGCTGACTTCTTTAATATAGTTTATCTCCTCAATCTTAGGACTACTCTCTAAGACCTTCTTTAACGCACTCTTTTGTGAAATTTCTGTGGATGCAACCATCATCATAGAGCCATTTTTGCGCAAGATTTCTGTTAAAAGTCGCGTATTGATTCCACAGATTCCCATGGCATGGAATCTTTTTAGAAATTCCCCCAAACTCTCTGTGGCGCGGAAATTAGAAAAGTGTGCATTATAGTGCCGACATAAAATTCCCTTTGCGAAAATACCCCGGCTCTCCATATCTTGTGCATTTGCACCCACGATTCCTATTTCAGGCATCGTGAAGCAAACAAACTGCCCAGCATAGCTCGGATCGGTTGTGATTTCTTGATATCCTGTGAGAGAGGTGTTGAAAACAAGCTCCCCCACTGCTGTAGAATCCGCACCAAAGCTCCTTGCTTCAAAAAACATGCCATTTGCGAGATAGATCCACGCCTTTTTCAATGTCTCCACTACAGAAACCTTCTCTTTCTCAACTCTTCTTGATAGAGTTTGTCAAAAATCAAATCATACTCTTCGCTTCCAAAGATGATTTTGCGCTTATAGTTTGCAATCCTCTCTTGCACGATATCTTCAAGCTCATTATAGACCTTTGCATATTCGTTAAATGCCTTGAAAATCACATTCACAATGCGCGTCTCTGAAGTCGCAGAATCAATCAAATCCTCTTCAAAAAGCTCATTAAGAATCTTGTGCGCGAGGTCATTGTAACGATCCTCAAAGCGCAAGATAAAATTCTCTTGCTCAGCTAATTTTTGTTTAATGCGCCAAAACAGCTGGTGTTCATCGGCTTGCATAAATTCAATCTCATCAATGTTTTCTTCTAAAAGATCTCTTGCTTTTTCTTCAATACGCATTTCTTCTTGAATGTTTTCTGTGATGAGTTTTTGAGCGACATTTGCGATTCCTTCTAAGCCGTGCAAAATACTCACAAAGCCACAATTTGACAAGTCTAATGCAATTTTATTTCCCATATAAGATGCGTGTGCTAGTTTGAATCTCATAATACACCTTTGAACTTTTATGCAATTCTAACCTTTTATCGCTTAAATCTCGCCTTACTTAAGTGGCACTCAAAATCTTTAAAGACAAAATTTCTTCCCTCAATGAAAGGGCATTAACCTCAAAACTTCGCAAATCGCTAAAGGGCTTAAAATGTGCAATTTTAACACAAGAATAATTTTGTATGAAGGCATCCATTCTCTCATCTAAAACATTGCTAACAATCACGCCAAGCAAGGGGATTCCATAGGATTTTAGAGCGTGAATGCTTAGCAAAATATGGTTGATTCCACCCAAATAATACCCGCCAACTAGAATGCAAGGCAGTTTGGAATCCCTCAAATAATCTATCATGCACACCTCTGCATCAAGTGGGCTAAAAAGCCCTCCCGCGCTCTCTATAAGAAGCGCTTTTGAGCTTGGAAGCGGAATCTCTAGCCCTTGATAGCTTTTTTGCTCTAATTGCATAGCAATGTGCGGACTTGCCGGAGTTTGCAACGTGATTCCACTTGCGTGGATTTTCGTCTTTGGCGCAAGAGCGTGGATTTTTTCATTATCGGTTGGAATCCCCGCTTGAACAAGCTTGAAATACTCAAATCCAAAGGCATAGCACAGCGCAGCACTCACTGAAGTTTTCCCCACATCAGTATGACTTCCTGCGATAAAGACTTGCATCTCCCTTGATTCCCCTAGAGCAGCCCCATTTTATTCTTCGCTTCTGCATAGGTTGCTCTAGCAATTTCTTGTGCGATATTTGCACCCTTGCTTAGAATCCCTTGCAAATACTCTCTCTCTTTAATGAGCCTCTCATACTCACTGCGAATTGGGCGCAACTCCTCAATCACCACTTCAGCAAGCCTTTCTTTGAACTTCCCATAACCTTGATTTGCAAATTCCGCTTCGATCTTCTCTTTTGTTTGTTTGCTAAGGCATTGATAGATAGTCAGCAGATTATAAATCCCTGCGCGATTCTTATCAAAGGCAATCACGCCCTCACTGTCTGTTGTCGCCCTCTTGATTTTTTTTACAATTGCCTCTGGAGTGTCGGTCAGAGCGATGCTGTGATTAGGCTTATCACTGCTTGATTTGCTCATTTTTTTCGTCGGATCATCAAGCCCCATAATGCGCGCACCTTCCTTTTGAATCAAGGGTTCGGGTATGACAAAGGTCTCTCCAAAGTCGCGATTGAAGCGCAGGGCTATGTCGCGCGCTAATTCTATGTGTTGCTTTTGATCCTCGCCCACAGGCACGAAGTTGCTTTGATAGAGCAGAATATCTGCTGCCATTAAAATGGGATAATTAAAGAGTCCCGATAGAATCTGCTTAGGATTCTTTTGACTCTTGTCTTTGAATTGTGTCATGCGGCTCAAATCGCCCATTGGCGTGATACAAGTTAGCAACCATGAGAGCGAAGTGTGTTCTTGCACTTGCGATTGGATAAACAAAATGGACTTTTGAGGACTGATTCCACAAGCAAGAAGCATTGCGCACAAATCATAGGTTTTTTGAAGCAGAATCTTTGGGTCTTGCGGGACGGTGATTGCATGAGAATTCACGACACAAAAGATATTGTCATACAAATCTTGAGAATCCACCCAATTTTTCACCGCACCTAAATAATTTCCTAAATGAATGTCTCCGGTTGGTTGAATCCCCGAAAACACGCGCGGAATTTGTCTCTGTGATGTTTGCGACTCTTGCATAGAAATCCTTATAAAAATAAAGCGCAATTATAGCGCAAAAGCATTTGTTTAAAGCGGAATTTGCTAAGATTCCAAAAAGGATTCAAAGGAGAGAGATGGAATGCACACTGGCAAAACGTATCATTCCCTGCCTAGACATTAAAGACGGGCGTGTGGTTAAGGGTGTGAATTTCTTAGGATTGCAAGATGCAGGTGATCCTGTGGAAGTTGCACAACGTTATAATGATGAGGGTGCCGATGAAATCACCTTTTTAGACATTACAGCGACATTAGAGGCACGACAAACAACGCTTGAAATCCTCAAAGCTGTAGCAAAAGAGGTCTTTATCCCTCTCACCGTTGGGGGTGGAATCTCACATTTGGAACAAATGTATGATTTGCTTAATGCAGGTTGCGATAAGGTCAGTATCAACTCTGCAGCCATCAAGAATCCCGATTTAATCACGCAAGGTGCCAAAAGATTTGGCTCACAATGCATTGTCGTTGCTATCGATGCGAAAAGAAAAGGGGATTCTAAGGGATGGGAAGTCTATACGCACGGGGGCAAGAATCCTACAGGAATCGATTTGCAAGAATGGGTCAAAGAAGCCTACGAGCGCGGTGCGGGTGAGATTCTGCTTACAAGCATGGACTGCGATGGAACAAAGGGCGGTTATGATCTGGAGCAACTAAGGGCTTTTAAAGATCTTGAGATTCCCCTTGTGGCAAGTGGAGGCGCGGGATCTAAAGAGGATATTTTAAGAGCCTTTCAAAATGGTGCGGATGCGGCTTTGGCGGCTTCTATTTTTCATTACCAAGAAATCACTATAGGGGATCTCAAAAAATACCTCAAAGAATGCGGAATCCCTGTGAGAATATGAAAATGAGTTATTTTATGCGCAGCACTTTAAAAAAGCAAGAGACAGAGCAACCAAACTATGGCAAAATTAGCCCAAAAAAAGAGGGAAATGCAGAGTAAAATATAAGCCAACAACAAAATGTAGGTACTCACAAAAAACAAAAAGTGTAATTTATGGTGCGACTCCACAGCCCTTGTGAGCAGAGCCTTAAAGAGAATGTAAGAATCAAAATAAATAAAACAAAATGTCTCTTTAATCGCAACAAAATAGAGCAAAGCCAAAAATAACTCATATCCATAAGTTTTTTGCAAATCCTTAAGTAGTGATGTTAAAAATACACACACAAAGGGCATAATGAATAGGAATATTAGTTTCAATGCTATGAAACATCCTTGCTCATATTTGTCCTCATAGGGCATATAACTCAAACAAAGCTCCTCTTGCTTTATAAAAACATTATCAGCCAAAAATTTGCATTAAAGTCATAATGTAAGCCGCGAAAAACCAAAAAGATATTCAAAACAAAACACAAAAAATGAACCAAAAAAGCAACACAAGAATAAAGTATAGAGTACAAACAAAAACCGTCGCTCTTGATATCTTATCCACCATGGTCCTATTTTGTCTCTCAACACAAAGGATTCTATTAAATCACTATATTCAAAGAATGTGCTTTTAACTTTGCTTTCTGGGGCGCATTTCTTCCATCCAATTAAGCAAAGCAGGATCATAGTCTTGATTGCTCCTTAAGCGGAAGAAATCCCCCTCTTTAATCACTTCAAAAAAATGTGCAGGAGACGCCTTGCTTAGAATCGTTTTGAGTGTTTCTTCGTGTTTGCCCGTGTAGGCTTTAAATTTCACCATCGTCTCTGCCTCTGAAATTTCATCGCGTATGATCATTTTAGCTAACAAAGCGCCCTCATCGATATTTTTGAGACGCACTTCATTGGTATAATAGAGATTGATAATGTCATTGTATTCCACCAAGAGATGTTTGTATTGCTCCAAACTCCTCTCATACTGCTCTAAGATACTCTGCAGATTCTTAGGCAACTTCTCATTAGGCTTCTCCTCTGCATCATGCTGAATCTTATGCGCCTTGCTTTGCTGTGCAAGGAGATAGGCATAGATCTCATCCATTGATTTTCTCAAATGGCGCAGACGTATTTTGATTTGATCAGAGAGCATCACATATTCTATACGATCACGCCTTGTAAATGCGAACTTAGCGGGATTCAACTCTAATGTATTATGCTCCCCTAAAATGTTATCAATCACTAAACTAAAGCGCGGATAAATCTCATTATAAGAGCGCACTTCTTTGATATAGATATAATCTGCAATGATTGTGCCACCTAATGTGCTATTGATATAGGCGACTTTTGCCTCCACCGTTCCCTTTTCTAGCACATCAATAACAACTGTGTGTGCTTTCACCTCACCACGATGTGAGCCAATGAAAGCTATGTCAGTTTGAATCTTTGAGGTGCTGTGCGTTTGTCCATCGATATTGAGTTCTTTATGATCCACATCTTGCTGTCTCTGTGGAGTTTGTCCTAGAGAGGTTTTCAATTCATCGCTAATGACAAAATGCAAGGGTTTGATTTCTTTTAAAAAGCCGTCTCTTGCGGCTTGGAATTTGATAGTCGTGGAATCCTCACGCACACGAATGCTTGCATCAACTTGTACGGTATTTTTGTTGATGGGCTTAATCGGAAGTACAACGCCTTTCAAATCACGCCCGATACTCCCTAAAACAGGCTTTGTGTATTCAATCAACTCATCGCCCTTGCGCACGGCCCTTATGCAGATTTTAGGCTGGAATCCCTCTTTGATGTTTTGTGCGCTTGGTTCAATTTGCATAGGTTGAAAGATCTTCACCTCTCCATCCTTACCCTCCACACTTGCAACACCCACACCAATGTCTAATGTCAGTTTAGGCACGATTTTCCCTTGTTTGAGAGCATTGACAAAGGCATCAATTTGCACAGAGAGTTTGCTGTATTCACGGATTCCGACCAAATAACCGTGCAAAATCATCGTTCTGTAGAGCTCTTGGTAGATTTCTTCTTTGATTGTGTCATGAAATTTGATTTTATTATTGCACAACAAAACCGCGCGCAACATCGTGCCATCTGTGGGAAACAACTTGAATCCAAAAGACCTTTCAGGCTTCTCTGCCTTTTTGCAAACCTCAACCTTATAAATCTGCTTAATGTCAATATCTGCTAGAAAATTAGAATTCCTATTAAACAAGCCTACATTATTGACGGGCTTATATTTGTTCTCCCCGCGTTTGCTATAAAATGTGCGGAATCCTAACAGATAAAAATCAACATCCTCTCCACAGCTATTGCGTTCAGTGATTAAGAGATTCTTTAAGTTTTTCACATCGTTAAAAACCTTAAATCCACGCGATTTGAACTCCATCACTCTCGTTCCTAAAACTGCTTGAAATATTTTTGCGCCAATGCTTCAAAATTGTCTTCATCATCCAAACCAGGATCACGATACACTAAGGGCTGTTTGCAGATCTTGCAACGCAAAAACGTACCCTCCTCTTGCATAAGCTTATGCAAAGAATCACACACTTGAAATTCTTTCAAATGGCACAAGCAAATGTATTTGTGCATTTTTTCTTTATTCACATCGACTCTCTCGGCGAGGATTTTCGTCCTTGTCTCTAGGCTATAGGGAATCTCCTTGATATCATGCAGACGCGTCCTATAGCTTTCAATCTGCTTATCTTCTGTCAAAACATGATCTAAGAGCCAATGATGCAAACATTCATAGAACTCCTGTGTGGCATGATCTATGTCCTCTAAATCCATCATAAGCATAGAGATGTTAGATATCAACTCTCTGTGACGCGTCTTGTGCTTGTTTAAGAAGGGATAGCCGATGTTTTGCATATAGGCTTCTTCGTGCTTGAAATGCTCTTGGGCATGTTCTATGGCGCCATTCATTTGTGCTTCAAGGTTTTTGAGCTTATTTTCAGATGTGTCTTTGGTGAGCGCGTAAGCATCTGAAATCTGCTGCATAAACGTCTTATGCTGATCATCTAGATGCTGATTTTTGATGCTAAACTCCTCATTCCACTCTAGCAATCCCAACTCCCTTTTTGGCTTTTCTTTCATCAAATAAACTTCAGATTTTAGCAAATTATGCTTTAAATTTGTTTTATAAATCAAAATTGTTTTGCGCTTTAAAAAACTTTTCATTCTTAACCTCTTTCATCGCGTACCCTATTTGTGTGATTTATTGCTATAATTTCAAAAACACAAAAAGCGATCAAAATGAATCTCCAAGAACAATTACAAAAGACATATCGCACAAAAGACATTCTTGCCACGCTCTCTCATGGTGTGCGCTCTGCATTTTTACATGATTGTGCGCAGCTTTTATTGAGACAACAAGATGCGATTTTAGAATCCAATGCGCAGGATTTAGAAAATGCAAAAACACTGAATCTAAGTCCGTCGATGTTAGAACGTTTAGAGTTGAATCCCAAAAAACTTAATGCAATGGCGGAATCTCTACAAAAAATCGCCGATTTCCCTGATCCGCTCAATCGGATTCTTGGTGGCTTTGAAAATCATTGTGGATTGAAGATAGAAAAGGTCAGTACGCCTCTTGGCGTGATTGCCGTCATTTATGAATCGCGTCCCAATGTTACAAGCGATGTTGCCGCATTGTGCTTTAAAAGTGGCAATGCATGCATTCTCAAGGGCGGAAAAGAAGCGCAAAAAAGCAACGAATCTATTATGAACGTCTTTTATGAATGCCTACAAAAGCACGATTTGTCACGTGATTGCATGGTCTTGCTCCCTGCAATGTCTTGTCGCGATGAACTCAAAGAACTCTTAGTGGCTAAAGATTTCATTGATCTCATTATACCGCGCGGGGGGGAGGGATTGATTTCTTTTGTCAGCACCCATGCAAAGATTCCTGTCATTAAGCAAGATAAGGGTGTTTGCCATATTTTTGCCCACCACACTTGTGATCAAGACAAGGCTATCTCCGTGATCATCAACGCAAAAACCTCGCGACCAAGTGTCTGCAATGCTTGTGAGACCTTGCTGATTGATGAGAGCTTTGCGACAGAATTCTTGCCCAAAGTCGCCAAATCTCTAAGGAATGCAAACACGATTCTTAAGGGATGCGCGAAGAGTTGCGCGATTTTAAAAGATTGCGCGATTGCTTGTGAACAAATTGAGATGGAAGCTTATCACACAGAATATGGTGATAATGTGATTAATTTGCGCATTGTGAGTGGAATCCAAGAGGCATTAGAACACATTAGAATCTTTGGCAGTGGTCATAGCGAGGCGATTTTGAGCGAAGATTATTGTGCAATTGAGCTGTTTTTGAATCGCGTGGATTCTAGCTGTGTCTATGTGAATGCATCCACGCGTTTTAGCGATGGGGGTGAGTTTGGCTATGGCGCAGAAGTCGGAATCTCAACCTCTAAAATCCACGCACGCGGTCCTATGGGTGTGGAATCCCTCACAAGCTACAAATACAAAATACGTGGAGATTATCAAGTGCGTTGATTCAAACGTATTTGTGACTTGGATTCTGATTTTACCTAAACCCTCATTTACCAACCTCTCTAAATGCGTTATCTCCCTTATTTATTGGCATTTTCTTGACTTGTTTTTTTTTTTTTTTTGATAGAATTTAGAGTTTAGAGTTTAATGAAAAGAGGGAGGGGATATGAGAGCAGAACCAACAGACGTACTTAAGTTTATAGGAGGAGGCTCTACGCAATTTTTCATTCCTTGTTATCAGAGAATGTATAGCTGGGAAATAGAACATTGCAAGAAATTATGGGAAGATATTGTAAATATTGGAAGCAACGACAAAGCGTATGCTCATTTCATGGGCTCTGTTATGTATATTAGCGATAGCTATTCTCAATCCTCTATCAACAAACTTTGTGTCATTGATGGACAACAAAGAATTACGACAATCACTCTACTTTTGATAGCCTTAAGTGAATCCATAGGAGACCAGTCATTTTTGGATCAAAAATTTACAAGAACAAAAATTATAGAACGTTATCTGACAAATACTCATGAAGATGGGGACAAAAAATTTAGGCTCATACTTTCACAAATTGATAAAGATACTTTATTGGCATTGATTGACAAAGACAAGTTGCGTCCAAAAGATCCTTCCGCTAGGATTATGGAAAATTTCATTTTTTTCAAAAAGCAACTTGAAGTCAATAAAGATAAAATGGAAATAGTTTGCAGGGGTATTAATAAACTTTGCGTTATTGACATTTCACTTGACAGAGAAAAAGACGATGCACAGCGCATTTTTGAAAGCATGAATTCCACAGGAAAAACCTTAAATCAAACAGATTTAATTCGCAATTATATTTTAATGAATTTACCACAAAAAGAGCAGGAAGAATTTTATGAAAAATATTGGAGAGTTATAGAAACAAATTTCAATCAGAATAATCATGAAAAAAAATTCGATCTTTTTGTGAGGCATTTCCTCACAATCAGAAAAGATGGAGAAACCCCAAATATCAATAAAATCTATGAAAGCTTTAAAGAGTATAAAGAAAGACAAAATATCAACGCAAAATCACTCCTTGAAGAGTTGAAAAAATATTGCAATTATTATTGTAATATCGCCTTTAAAAAAGAACAAGACAAAGAACTTTTGGAGGCTTTTGAGGAATTGCTACAGCTAGAAGCAGAGGTTATCTATCCATTTTTGCTTACACTCTACGATGATTATGAAAAAGGCATTTTAAAGAAAAAGGATTTTATAGATATTATCAAAATAATCCGCAGTTATATTTTCAGACGCGCAGTTTGTGAAGTGCCGACAAATGCCCTCAATAAAACTTTTGCTACATTTTCTAAAAAAATTAATAAGCAAAATTATTTAGAAAGTGTATTGGTGCATTTGTGTATTCTGGAGTTTTCACAAAGATTTCCTAATGATGAGGAATTTAAACAAAAACTCATAAGTAGAGACTTATATCACAGCTTCAATAAAAAGCAATATTTACTTGACAGCCTAGAAAATTTTGAACAAAAAGAAAATATCAATACGAAGTCCTACACTATAGAACACATTATGCCTCAAAATATTAAAAATAGCAAAGAATGGCAAAAAGAGCTTGGGGAAAATTGGCAAGAAATCCATGAAAAATATTTACACACTTTAGGAAACCTCACGCTCACAGGATATAACACCGAATACTCCAATAAACCATTCAAGGAGAAGCGCGATTGTAGGGGAGGCTTCAAGGAAAGCCCCATACGTTTAAATTCTATGCTTAAAAACATAGAAAATTTTAACGAAAAGAGCATTAATCAAAGAGCCTCACAACTTGCAGACAAAGCCTTGCAAATCTGGCAATACCCAAAATTTCCTAGAGAAACCTTAGAAAAATACAAACTAAAACAAGAGTCTAATCCTAATCAATACCATTTTTTACGATCAGGAGGAAAATCCAGAAGCCTATTTGATAGATTGCATCAAGAAATTCTTAATCTAGACGAAAACATTACAGAAAGATATCTTAAGCATTATATTGTTTATAGCAAGTTTAATTTTGATATTGTATTCGTTGAGCCTATGGCTAAAAGTCTTAAATTATTTATCAACTCAGACACTTATAGGCTCACAGACCCAAAAAACTTATTACGAGATGTGAGTAATGTAGGGCATTGGGGAAGTGGTAATACGGAGATAGTGTTAAAATCTCCAGACGATATTAACTATTGTCTAGATATCATAATGCAGGTCATAGAAAAGCAAGAACAATGATCGCTCTCTTGTTTTTACCTAGAAAATAAACCTCTCTCACTCTTTCCCCAACCCCCTGCTCCACTCTACTATATCTGCATCTCCTTCACTTTCTGGCTTGAAAATCATATTCCATCCATTCCATTTATCCTCTGCGTCCTTTATAGATTCTAAAAACTCCAAATTTCCATTAATGTAGGTGAGAATTGGAATCATGTCTTCAAAGATTTTGTTTGTCAAAATGAAATTTAAAAAATTCACAACAATGCTTTTATCACTCAAAAAGCTCAAAACAAAATGCACATTAGGAATCTTAA
>CANQAN010000011.1 GCA_947588965.1 uncultured Helicobacteraceae bacterium | reverse complement strand
AAGCTCACAAAGCTCAAAAGAAGCGCAAAGAGACACAGAATCAAAAACTCTCAAAGAGATTCAAGACTCAAAAGAACTAAAGGAATCCAAAGAGACAAAAGAAGCTGAAGTGTCTAAGGAACCTAAAGAGGCTCAAAGCAAACAAGTCTCTAAGGAAGAAAAGACGATTCAGCAAAATCTCACCAAAGAAAATGCACAAAATGTCCAAAGGGATTCTACGATCAAGAGAGATGTGCGCGAAGGATTGCGAGATTTTAGGGATTCGCTCAAAAGTTCCATCCAGAATGCAGAATCCTTCAAGCCCGTAAATAACGAGGATTTTGCGCAATTCAATCAAGAAAATTCTCAAACAAATTCACAGGAAAATTTCCTCAATAATTTTCTTAAAACAGAAAAGAAGCCTAGCATAGAAGCGCAAAAGGACTTCAATGTCCTCACCAAAGAAAAAGAAAAGGAAAAAATGAGAGAGGAGATTTTCCAAAGCTCTATCCAGCGTCAGAGTGAAAACAGATTCAGCATACAAAACACCTTTTTGCACTTCAGTGACAAACTCAAAGAAGCCATTCAAAATTATCGTCCGCCTGTGACGAAGCTAAGCCTTGAGTTAAATCCTGAGCATTTAGGAAGTGTGGAACTCACCATTGCAAAAAACGGCGACAAACTCTCTGTGCAAATCAGCTCCAATCAAGGCGCCTTGCAACTTATTATGCAAAATTCTCAAGAGTTTAAAAACAGCCTCAATGGACTAGGATTCCAAAATGTAGAGCTTGATTTCAAAGACATTCAAGGAAATTTGCTTGGTGGGGGAAGCTTTGGCGATTCTAGCGGAAATCAACAAGGAGGATTCCAACAACAAAACAGAAATTCCGAAAATTTCCAGCAAAATTTCGCACAAAAGAATGAAAAGAGTGAAAATTGGAACGAAAATAGCTTACACTTTCATAGAGAGACAAACAACCCTTACACAAAAGTAGCCCTTGTGGAAGTGAGTTTCTCATATTATGCGTAAAAGGAGCGACAATGTCAGCCACATCAAACATCAACCAGACAAATGGTATAAATCCCATCACTTCAGGCATTAATCCTATTGCCTCACAGACAAATTCAAGCAGCACGGATGCAACAGAGACTACGGATTCCACGACAGAAACAGAAAATACCAATAGTAACCCACTAAGCGACAATCCGATTCCAACCGATGAGGCAACGCAACGCAATGAGCTTAACAGCGAAGCGTTTATGAGGTTATTCTTAGAGCAGCTCAAAAACCAAGATCCAACGGCTCCTATGGAGACACAACAGATTTTGGAGCAAACAGCACAGCTTACGCAAGTAGAATCGCAAAACAAAATGAAAGAGACTATGGAAGAAATGACAAAAGCCATGACTTCAATGCAAGAAACCAATGCAAAAACCATTGAATCACAAGAGAAAATGATAGAATCGCAACAAGCGATGCTAGAGTCGTTGCAATATCTTGCAGGGAGCATTCAAGACAGCAACATCCTTTCAGGCTATAATGCTGTTGGACTCATAGGTTCAGTCGTAGAAACAGCCGCCACAGCCATAGATGTAACAAGCAATGATCCCACAGAATTTAGCTTGTATTTTGATGAGCCTATTGATGCAAGTAAAGGAGATCCAAAAATCACTATCACTAGAGAAGTGCCCATCACAGATGAGAATGGCAATCCTACAACCAATGAGAACGGGGAGGTTGCTACAAAAACAATTGTCAAAGAAATCAGTCTTAAGGACTATGATGGACAAAGTGGCTGGATTGACTTCACTTGGGACACAACAGATAATAGCGGAGGTTATGTCGGAGAAGGAACTTACACAATCTCAGCCGAATACAATCTTGATCCCGCTACGAACAAATACAGAGAGACACATCTAGGAATCGGTCAAGTCCAAAGTGTGCTTTATGACAATGGAGTTCCCTATTTGAAACTTGGAAAACTCGTCTTGCCAATCACTTATGCACACACTTTCTATCCACAGGGCGATCACAGTGCTTTTGATGGCGAAAAAGACAAAAATAATGTTTAGAAGGATCTATCATGATGGGGTCATTTTATAACGGAATCAGCGGAGTCAAAACTCATCAATTTGGGATTGACTCCACCTCAAACAATATTGCTAACATTAACACAACGGGATATCGCGCAAATATGCCCGAATTTAAGAGCCTTTTTGCGACGAATTTAGATTATATCAACTCAAATTCACCCATTGCAAATGACTACAACTATGGTGCAACTGTTGCGGCAAATGCTATCAACGCAAACGATGGCTCTTATGTGAAATCCGATGCTGATTTTAATGTCGCTTATAGCGGAAAAGGCTGGTTTGTCGTCGGATTAAACAAGGCGGGTTCTTTTGACATTAACGCCCCTGTTTATAATGGCACACAGCTCAATTATTTCACGCGCGATGGCTCTTTTAGCCTTGATGGTGAGGGCTATTTGGTAAATTCTAGCGGATATTACATGTATGGAATCAATCTTGGCAAAATCGCTCCCGATGGGACAATGCTGAATACAAACAATCTAGAAGCCGATTATGTAGGACTTGCAGGTTCAAATCTCCAGCCCTTGCAAATCCCAAAAGAACTTCATTATCAACCCACGCTCACCACAGAAGTGCAACTTGCTATCAATCTCAATCGTACGCAGAATCCAAAAGGCATTGGCGCTATCAAAGATGAGAATAACAATTTCAGCCTAGAGAAATTCCTCTCTTATGACTTAAATTCCCTCATGGATTCTAGCGGAAAGCCCCTTGATGCAAAGAATTTTAAAGATATTACCTTTGAGCTTGACAAGGGACAAAAGGACAAGGATGGCAATCCGATAAAAGAAAAATACACGCTCACCTATGGGACTGATTTTAAGACAATCAACGAACTCATCACAGCGATTAAAGAAAAAACAGGTTTGACACTTGGATTAAAGCTCAATGACGAGGGGAATCCGTCAGATTGCTCACTCTACCTTAGCAACACAGGAATGCAAGATATGAAGCTTAGTGTGAGTGGAAAATTAGCAGACAAGTTGGGTCTAAGGACAAGCGCGAATTTGGATTCTGCCTTTAAGAATGGAATCCATGAGTTTTCTGATGCTGCAACCTATAAAGATGGCGATTATGTGAATTATGAGGGCTTGATTTTCAAGAAAAATGGTGATGTAGCTGCAGCAGGAGGAAATCCACTTGATGAACCCGATGCTTGGACATTAACAGATAGCAGTTCTGTCCCCACATATCAAGAAAACAACGCAAAAACCTACGAAAAAGACGCTCTTGTCGTCGTAGATGGCAAGATTTACAGAAAGCTCACAGACGCAAAAAATGTCACAGAAACGCCCGATCCCGACACAGGTGATACGATCATTGAATCCCCCGCTAATGACACAACCAATTGGGAAGAAGTTGCCGATGCAGTGATGGGTGGCGTTGAAGAATACACAGCGGGTACAAACTACACACAAGATTCTATCGTCAGCTACAATGGCGTACTCTACCAAAAGGTCAATGGAGCTGGAGAAACGAATCCCGCAGAAGATTCTGTAGATTGGAGAGCCTTAGCCGTCAATGGTATCAGTAGCACAAAATTGCAAGTTCCAGCCTTTGAGTCAAACACAGAGATATTCAGCGACACAGGCGAAAAATTTATTTTGAAGAATCAATATATACTCGTTGAACAAGCCGATGCAGAAGCAACTCCACCCGTGCTAGAACGTTGGGAAGTGAGATCAGAGATTTATGATAGCAGTGGAAAAACACTCATTAGTGAGAATCCTGTCATTACAGAAATGACTTTCAATGCCGATGGAACTCCTAATGCAGAGCCTTTTGATGTGCCTTTCAATCAAGGTACTATCAATGTGGATTTGACACAATCTGCCGATGGTAAAATCTCTAGCAATTACGCCTACACAGAATCAGCTGTCAAATCAGAAACACAAGATGGCGTAGAAGCTGGAATCTTAAAAGACATTGTCATTAACAGCGAGGGCATTATTTTTGTGAATTTCACCAATGGGAAGGTCGAACCCATCGGGAGATTCGGAATCGCAGCATTTGTCAATGATCAGGGGTTGAGTAAAGTTGGGAGCAATCTTTTTGAGATGAATGCCCGCACTGTCAATGGAGAGACTGCTGTGGTGAGTGGTCCTCCGATTCTTGCATGGGAAGAAGATGGGTTTGCGCGTTTGAAATTCGGACGCGTTTTAGACCACATGCTAGAGACGAGCAACACAGACACAGCGACTGCACTCACAGACTTAATTATCTACCAACGAGGCTATCAAATGAGCGCAAAATCCATAACCACAGCTGACCAACTCATTCAAGAAGCTATCCAACTCAAACGTTAGGGACTATTTGATAAGTCCAAGCTGACCTATCCGATAGAGTGCGAAATCGTACTTTATCGGATCCTCCTTACAAAACTCACTTAACGCCCTTGATACCTCTAAAACCGCCTTGAAATCATAAGTCTTGCGCTTTAAAAGTCCGAGTCTTCTTGTGATTTTAAAGGTGTGCGTATCAAGCGGAAGCAACAAATCACTCCTTTTGACGCAACTCCATAATCCTAAATCCAAAGAATCTTTCCGCACAACCCAGCGCAAAAACAGATTCCAACGTTTAAGCGGCGAGGTGTTTTTTATCTTTGGTGTGCCAATTAAGAATCTAAGTCCCCTTGTCTTGTGCGGAATGTAAGACCAAAGCGCACTTTGTAATTCTGCGATTCCGCTTAGAATTCCGCTTTTTTGATAACCAAGATTAAAGATTTGCTCTAAAGATTCCATTTTCAAGAGTGCTTCAAAAAACTGCTGAATCTCTGAATTATTCTGAAAGCGATAGACGTTTTTTGTGCAAGGAGGTATGAGTGAATCCTTTTTGTTTGGAATCCCTCGTGTGAGAATCTCTAAACAACAAGAATCCAAAAACTTCAGCATTGCCCTCACATTTCCATAGGCAAAAAGTGCGCAAAAAAGCGCAACCTTGTCATTTTTAAACCTTCTTGCCACCAACAGAGGATCAAGGAGACTTTGATTGATAGCATTCTCTTTATTAAAAAGAATGTATTGCTCATCCAAAAAATCGCGCAAGAACTTCTTTGTCGGATTCTTAGGAATTTCAAGCATTCTAGGGATTCTGCAGAAGCTGTGCTGTGTCAATTTTAAAGTCAAAATATTTGGATTGCACCTTATTATCGCCAATCATTCCAAATTGCGCCCCCGCACCGTCAAAATTCTTTTCTTGCAGATACAAGATTCCATTAGCAATTCTTGTCTCAAAATGCGTTGGGGCTTCTAGTTTAGCAAGTTGCAATAAGACAGCCGCGTTTTCTGTATGCCCTGATCCCACTGCGGCCACTGCAGCGAGGAATAATGTTTGCGTGTCTTGCTCTTTAAAGTCATCAATGAGGCTATTGTAGAGCGTGAAAGACTTTTCAAACTCCTGTAAATACAAATAAGTCAGAGCTAAAGACTGAATCACGCCACGCACGTCTTTTTGCTCTGTGATAAGGCGCGTGTCTAAATCTTGCTCAATATAGCGCAATGTCCCTATAATGTGTGCAATCTCAATATACATTTCACGTACGATAGCTGCACCATAATAAAAGGAATCTTTATTGATTGTTTTATCTTGATAATAATGCTGAATCTTTAAAGAAAGCGCCTTAGGGTCGTCTTTAAAATTAAGCGCGAGTAATTCTAGGAGATTTGCAATCGGATCATTAGGAGAGAGAGCTTTGAGATTCTGTGCTGACTTTATCATAAGACTCTGATCGCTAAGCTGTACGCCTTGAGCAAAATCAAGTGCATAATAGATTGCAACTTTACTCTTTGCTTCTTCTAAAGAACCCATAGCTTGCGGA
Source organism: uncultured Helicobacteraceae bacterium (assembly GCA_947588965.1). Classification (GTDB taxonomy): domain Bacteria; phylum Campylobacterota; class Campylobacteria; order Campylobacterales; family Helicobacteraceae; genus Helicobacter_D. The sequence goes on along the minus strand of CANQAN010000011.1, from coordinate 65,723 downwards.
ACTCCATCGCGTATATAGTTAAGCAATGTCTGAATAAATTCCTGCTCTGTCGCATTTCCTTGATAATTAACAATCTCGCGCCCAATCTCCTCTTCTAAGCGCACAGAATCGCGATAGGTGAGTTTTGCAGCAATCAATGCAAAGAGCCCCGCGTTCAAATCCATAGGATTCAAGTGAAATGAGCGCAAAAAATGCCGATAAGCAGAGTCAAAGTCATTCATTTGTGCATAATTAAGCCCAAGATTATAATGTAAAATAGAGTGATTTGGATATGTCTCCACAGCTTTTTTTAAAAGAGCGTTTGCCGTGCGCACATTTCCATTGAGTGTTTCTAAAATCGCATTTGCGATGTTGCGATTCACGCGCGAAATTGTCTGCCCTCTAAGCAACACCTCCTTTGCCTCTTGAAGATTTTCAATGTGGATATTGATCCCCCCTTCTTGAATGACATTAAAGGCTTCTCTTGCATCAAAGACTTTATAGGGTGCAAAATAAAATAAAACTTTATAGGCATTCAATTTCACTCCCGTAAAATTCCCCCAAAAACGTTGTTGCGCGACATTGACATCAAAAAACTCATCGCGAAGAGTGATTCTCACGGGATAGGGATTCTTATCAATAGCTTCTTTGTTGTTTGCATACTGCTTAGCAATGCTTGCAGCTTGCAGATAATCAGGCAACTGCATTTTTACAAGCATGAGTGCCATATCAGTCTCTAAGGTATGTCCAAAACTATCGATAATCTGTAACAAAAGTGTGTTTGCATGCGCATAGTCCCCGATTCTTGCATACAAAAGCGCGAGATTGAACCAATTTTTAGAATCCGTGGCATTATTGCTCAATGCATCGATGGCTTTAAAATTATTCCCAAAATACGCATACACAGAGGCTAATAGCTCATTGCTTTCGGCTTCATAATAGGGTGAAGTCTTATGCAAGAGCGAAGAAAACACCTCCAAATAATTTCCCGAATAAAAATTCACAAGAGAATACAAATAAGAATAGAGTGGCAAATCACCAGAATAAGGCAAGTAAGTCTGTGCTAATTGCAAATAATAACGATATTTCAAAGGCTCATTGAGTTGCAGAGCGCAGATGGCAGCATTTAATGCACTAATGGCACGATCTTCGTTGATGTCAATCGCTTTTTGGAAAGATTCCAATGCCTCTGCATAGGATTTTTCTTGCATTTGCGCAACACCCAAATTGTAATTTGACAAAACCTCTGAATAATTGGAAATTTTGCCATACAAATCCAAAGCTTCCTGTTTATTGCCACTTGTGTAAAGGAAATTTGCCTTTTGAATCAGAGCCTCTAGATTTTCTGCATCAGTGATGAGCTCCTCTCCACGATTGATTTGAAAGTCTTTGGGTGGAATCATTGCCGCACTCGCATCTTTTGGAAGCTCCACTTCTTTTGCTAAAAACAGCCCCACTATGTAGATGATTGCAATCAATAATGCCCCAAATAAGAATCCCAAGAAAATCGTTGTTTTTTTATGTTCAGAAAGGAATTCTAAAAACCTATCTAACCGCGTCTTTGGCTTCTCTTCTTCGGGCTCTTTTTTTAAAATATCATCTAAGATATTAAAGCCCTCATCAAGCTGTATGACCTGCTCTTCTTTGAGTTCTCGTTGTTCTTTTTCTGGCTCTTTAAACTCCATAGATTACCTCAAATACATTTCTAACACATCGGGGATACGGATGCTTCCATCAGATCGTTGATAATTTTCCATAATTGCCACCAAAGTACGTCCCACTGCAAGACTTGAGCCATTGAGCGTATGGACCAAAACATTCTTTTTCTTAGAATCCCTATAACGTATCTTTGCACGTCTTGCTTGAAAATCGCGTGTATTAGAGATAGAGCTAATCTCACGATAGCAATTTTGGCTCGGCAACCACACCTCAATATCCACCGTATTGCTCGCGCTAAAGCCTAAATCCCCACCACAGAGCTGAACAAGACGATGAGGAAGCCCCAAAGAAGTCAGCAAGTCCGAAGCGCACGCAATCATGCGCTCTTGCATCATTTCGCTATCCTCTGGAGTAGTGATGGCGACTAACTCCACTTTGTCAAACTGATGTTGGCGAATGATTCCGCGCGTATCGCGACCTGCACTTCCAGCCTCTTTACGAAAACAAGGCGTATAGGCAGTGAGCATTAAGGGCAAGTCCTCCTCGCTTAGAATCTCGTCTGCATAGAGATTTGTCAATGTTACTTCAGCTGTTGGAATCAGATAGAGAGAATGCTTATTTTTGAGTGTCTCATCTTGATTTTCTTCATCTTCAAAATCCGCGATTTTAAACAAATCGTTTTCAAATTTTGGCAGTTGTCCAGTCCCAAAGAGTGTCTGTGCATTGGCAATCGCAGGTGTGCCAACTTCACTAAAGCCACGTTTGCAATTAAAATCTAACATATAATTAATAAGAGCGCGTTCAAGCTTCGCGCCAAGCCCCATAAACACACTAAAGCGACTTTTTGCAAGTTTAACCCCGCGCTCAAAGTCTATCCAGCCATTTTGCTGTGCTAATTCCCAATGTTCTTTAGGAGTGAAGTCAAATTGTGGAATCTCTAAGATTTTTTTAATCTCCACATTTTCACTCTCATCTTTTCCAAAAGGCGTTTTAGAATCTGGGATGTTAGGGATATTATGAGCGAGTTTCTCAAGCCTCTCCTCCCACAATTCCACTTCTTTAGAATGCAAGTCAATCTTTGTCTTTAGCGCATCGCATTCTGCTTTCAACTCCTCTATATTTCCACCCTCTTGCTTGTATCGTGCAAACATTTTTGTCTTTGCATTGTGGGCAGCTTGCAATTCCTCTAGAGCGATTTTTTTTTGTTTATAAGACACACTTGCCTCTCTTAGCGCATTAAGAAAATTTATATCAATAGTGCGCTTAGAGAGCTTTTCTATCGTACTTTCAAACTCTCTAACAAGAATCTTTAAATCAATCATAACCAACCTCAAACAACAAGCTTACTCAAGCGGATTTTACAACAGCACTTTTTAAAACATACTAAAAATTTTTAAAATTCATTTAAAATTTCAAGGACTTTAATGTATAATTTGAGCAAAAAAGGACAAATGACAACTATGGTCGCCCATTTCACATTAATACTCGGAATCCTTTGCGGTGCGTCTGTTTTGATTCTGCTGATTACAGCTATTTCTATTAGTAAGAATAAAGATAAATTAACATCTTTTGAATGCAAGATTCTGTTTTTTGTCGTATTTGCAGTTTGTTTTGGGGCGATTATACTCTACATTTTATCCAATCTTGAGCTCTTTTTTGCCCTCATTAAAGGCTAAACCTTTTGTTTCCTCCAGATTCCACTTTGAAATATGCGCCAATACACAAAGGCACGTAAAAAAGTCTCCACACAGATGCACAGATAAATATACACAACAGGATAACCCAGCACAGCGATACAATAACACGGGGCGACGCGTAACCCCCAAATCATCACGCTATTAATAGCTAAGGTTACCTTTGTGATGCCCGCCCCCCGCAAGGCTCCATCTAAGATACAAATAAACGCAAAAGCCACTTGCGAAAAGCCAATGGGGAACAGATAGCGCACACTTGCTAAAATCGTCTCTTCATCGGCACTAAATAAACTAGAGAAAAATTGCCCAAAAAAACTCATGCCCAAACCAATCACGCTCATAAAAATCCCACCAAGAAGCAATGTGTTGAGTGTAGAATATTTCGCCTCTAGCGGTTTTTTGGCACCCAGATTCTGCCCCATAAGTGCCATGGCTGCAATCATAAAACCAAATCCCGGCATAAAGGCAAAGCCCTCAATTCTCGTTGCAATCTGATAGCCCGCGAGATCATATGTCCCATAGAGCGCAACAAATTTTGTCATTAAAAGCATTGCTATAAAGGTAAAAAGCCTCTCCACACCACTTGGAAATCCGACCCACAAAGCACGTTTAATGAAGTCAAAATTAATCCGTCCCCTCAATGTAACGGGACTTTTTTGATAGAACAACAAGACACAAAAGAGCGCAAGAGTTTCCAAAAAATTAATCACTAATGTCCCAAGTGCCGCCCCCACAACTCCAAATTTTGGGATCACTAAGAATCCAAAAATAAAGGCATATTTGAAAATTGGATTGACAAGAGTGATAAAAATCTTGATATAAAAGGGAAATTTTGTTGAACCTGAGGCAGAAAATGCAGAGATGGCTACTTGTTTTGTAAGAAGCAATGGTACGCTAAAGAGCGCAATCTCTAAGTATTCACAGCCTATTTTGTAAGCTTCTTTAGCAATTCCAATCCAAGAAAAAAAGCTCTCAAAACTCAAAAAAGCAACACCCATAAGAGGCAAAGAAAAGCAAAATGCGGCAAATGTCAAGCTCAAAACAGCCTCGTTTGCACTCTTTTTATCCTCTGCTCCAAGGAATCGCGCGACAAGCACACTATTCCCAACAAAAACAACCGTGGTGAAAGCAAAGAGCAACATAATGAAATTCAAACTCACCCCAACGGCCACAATCGCACTTGCACCAAATGTCCCAATCATCAACAAGTCAATGCTAAGATTGATAATATCTAAGAGGGAATTCAATCCCGCAGGAATCGCAATATCTAAGATTTTACGACTTCTTTGTTTAGAAAAAAAACGTAGCCGATTAAACACTTAAGAATCTCCAAAATTTCCACATTAAATTCACCTAAAAGCCTCATAGCCCAATAAAATACATTTATCAAAGGCAGGCAACACACACATGGCATGGATTTGCCCACCGACACCAATGTCCCTAAGCGTTTCATAATATTTAATGTCAAATTGCAAATGACTGCCCACTTGTGTTGAGAGCCCAACCCCACTTTCTTCATTGAAATACATAAACCAATCAATCTTGCTAAAAACAAGCACGAGCGCATGGACATCATTCAAAAACTCCCTTTCTTTATCAGACAGCAAATGATAGGACTCACGACTCACAAGAATCCTCCTGCGAAAGCGCACAAAATTGCGCTCTAAAGCCTGTTTATGCACTTGAGCATAAAATTCCTCAAAGCTCATGTAGGAGTGACGCCTGCTTTGATTGCCCTCCTCTTGTGATATTTGCAAACCCTCACCCTCTGCAAATATCACGCACACAGAGATATTCAATAAGCACAAAAACAAGAATCTCCCAAACATCTCGCACCTTTAAACCCCTAGATTCTGCAAACATTTTTACACTTTTATCACCATTCTTGCGATTCTAAAGTGTTTCAGCAATCTTTTGAAATTCCCCAAAAAAGATCTTATGCGCCTCTTTTAAAGGCATTTTTATGCAACCCAAATCCAGCAAATCTCCGCCTAGAATTGCGATTTTTGTCAGAGTTAAGTTTGAATCCCTTAAAAATTCCCTCATTTTCTCCACATTTTGCGATTCTAGCATAAGCAATACGCGCGTGGGTGCTTCTGCGAACAATTCCTTAAAGCTCAAATCTTTCACAACCTTAACCCCTATATTTCCGCGCACACAAGCCTTAGCTAGAGACATCGCTACCCCCCCTTGATACACATCCACAGCGGCTTTTAGGATTCCATGTTCATTGGCGACACAAAGCGCACTCCACAAAAACAGCTCATTTTGCAAATCAATCTCTGCAATCGTTCCCTTAATGGAATTCCCAAAATACTTTGCGACCAAACTTGCGCCAAATTGCGGTTTTGAATCCTTTTGTGCGAGGAGATAAATCTCCAAACCCTCCTCTTTGAAAACAGATTGTAAGACATTATCAATGAAATCAATCACTCCAACACCCGCAATGCTCGGGGTAGGATAAATATCCTTAGCATTTGTCTGATTATACAAACTCACATTTCCGCTCACAACGGGCGTATTTAGGGATTTACAAGCCTCTTTGATTCCTAAGCAAGTTTCCCTAAACTGCCACATAACTTCTGGATTTTCTGGGCTTCCGAAATTCAAACAATCTGTGATAGCAAGCATTCTTCCCCCACGCAATGCAATATCGCGCCCGACCTTAGCCACAGCTTGTTTTGCCCCCTCTCTAGGATTGAGGTAGCACAACCTCACAGGTGCCGCCACACTCATGCCTAGCCCCTTGTTATTTTCTTTCACACGAATCACGCTTGCACCCCCTGCTCCGCTAGGAACAATCGTATTTGTTTGCACACTGCAGTCATATTGCGAATACACCCATGCTTTATCACAAATCTCTGGGCTTCTTAGAAGTGCTTCAAACACATCTTTAGGATTCTTTGCCATAAGCACTTCTTCATCTAAAGTCCCTATAGAATCCAAATAATGCGGATTCTCACTCACAGGTCTTTTTAAAATCGGAGCTCTCTCACTCAAAGGTGCAATAGGAATCTCTGCACATTTCTCATTCTGCCAAAAAAGCTCCATTTTCCCGCTGTCTGTAACCTCTCCAATCACCACACAATCAAGCTCCCATTTTGCAAAAATCTCTGCAATTTTTGATTCTGCACCTTTTTTTGCACAAATCAGCATTCTCTCTTGACTCTCACTCAACATTAATTCATAGGGCGTCATTCCCTCCTCACGCATGGGAACTCTATCAAGGTACATTTTCATTCCGCTTCCGCTACGTCCAGCCATTTCAAAACTAGAGCTTGTCAAGCCTGCAGCCCCCATGTCTTGGATTCCGACAATTAAGTCTTGTTTGAATAGCTCCAAACATGCCTCTAAGAGCAACTTTTCTGTGAAAGGATCCCCCACTTGCACAGTCGGGCGCAAGGACTTAGAATTCTCACTGAAAGAATCACTACTCATAACCGCCCCTCCCAATCCATCCCGACCCGTTTTAGAGCCGACATAAATCACAGGATTCCCAATACCATCTGCGCGGCCATAGAAAATTTCATCTTTTTTGACGATTCCAAGAGCAAAGGCATTGACAAGAATATTCCCCTCATAGCTTGATTCAAAGCTCATTTCTCCCCCAACAGTTGGCACCCCCATGCAATTTCCATAGCCTCCGATTCCTGCCACAACACCGCGCAATAAATAGCGGTGTTTTGCGCCTATAGAATCCCCTTTTGTGATTTCACCAAAGCGGATTGAATTCAAACTCGCAACCACTCTTGCGCCCATTGTAAAAATATCGCGCATGATTCCACCCACGCCCGTTGCCGCTCCTGCATAGGGCTCAATGAAGCTTGGATGATTGTGCGATTCCATCTTAAACACTGCACCATAACCCCCGCCAATATCAATCACACCTGCATTTTCACCCGGACCTTGAATCACCCAAGGCGCACGTGTCGGAAAATCCTTGAGATAAATCTTGCTTGACTTATAACTGCAATGCTCACTCCACATAGCCGAAAAGATTCCGATTTCTACCAAATTTGGCTTACGTCCTAAAATGTTTAAGATTTTTTCATAATCTTCTTGCGTGAGTTTGTGTTGGCTAAGAATTTGCGCACAATTTTCCATAAGACCCCTTGAGATTTCTTAAGTTTAAGATGTGTAAAATTTACAAAACCAAATGAAAGTTTAACAAATCACGCATAAAGCAAAAATAAACTTAAGATTGAAATAAAAATACATTGAGTAAAATTACGCAATTTGCTTTACACAACTTTAGGCGAGGAACAAGGAGAAGCCAGAATGAAATACATCAAGTTTTTCAAGGAGCTCAACAATAGGGACATTCCACTTGTTGGTGGTAAGAATGCGAGCATTGGCGAAATGTTTCAAGAGCTTGTGCCAATGGGAATCAAGGTGCCAAATGGATTTGCAATCACAAGTGATGCGTATTGGTATCTGCTAGATAGCGCAGGAATCCACGAAAAAATCAAAGAATTGCTTGAAGGGATAGATGTTACAGAGATTGATGTATTAAATGTGCGCTCCAAGAAAATCCGCGATATGATTTTTGGGACACCTCTTCCGGAGGATTTGCGTGAGGAAATTTTAGAAGCCTATAAAATCCTTAGCGCAGAATACAAAATGGAAGAAGCCGATGTGGCTGTGCGCAGTTCTGCGACAGCAGAGGATTTGCCCGATGCATCCTTTGCTGGACAGCAAGACACTTATTTGAGTGTACAGGGGCAGACAGAGTTGATTCACTACATCAAATCCTGCTTTGCCTCCCTATTCACAGACAGAGCAGTGAGCTATCGTGCTTCAAGGGGGTTTGATCACTTCAAAGTCGCGCTCTCTGTAGGAGTGCAAAAGATGGTGCGTTCAGACAAGGGAAGTTCGGGCGTTATGTTTAGCATTGATACAGAAACAGGCTTCAAGGATGCTATTTTTATCACTTCAAGTTGGGGACTTGGGGAAAATGTCGTCGGCGGAACGGTCAATCCCGATGAATTCTATGTCTTTAAACCCGCACTAGAATTAGGCAAACGTCCCATTCTCAAACGACAGCTCGGTTTCAAAAATATTAAAATGGTCTATGCCGCTCCCGGTGCGCCTCATCCGACAAAAAACATTGAAACCACAGAAGAAGAACTCAACAGCTTCTCTTTAAATGACGATGAGATTCTCACCTTAGCACGTTATGCCCTATTGATTGAAAAACACTATTCTAAAGAGGCGGGAGAATATCGTCCTATGGATATGGAATGGGCCAAAGATGGCAATAGCGGGGAGATATTTATCGTTCAAGCAAGACCAGAGACCGTGCAAAGTCAGAAGATGAATCAAGCAAACAATACGCTTGAAAAATACGCTTTTAAAGATACAGAAACAGAGAGGAATCCTATTTTAAAAGGCAAGGCTGTTGGCGGGAAAATTGGCATTGGAAAAGTCCGCGTGATTGACAATATCTCTAACATGGGAGAGCTTAAAGAGGGAGAGATTCTTGTAACAGACAATACCGATCCCGATTGGGAACCTGCGATGAAAAAAGCCTCTGCAGTCATCACAAATCGTGGAGGACGCACTTGTCATGCCGCAATCGTTGCACGTGAGATTGGTGTCCCTGCGATTGTCGGCGCAGTTGGCGCGACGAAAACGCTGGAGACAGGAATGGAAATCACCGTCTCTTGCGCAGAGGGAGAAGATGGATTCGTCTATAGCGGAATCCACGAGTTTGAAATAGAAAAAATCGATCTAGACAGCCTTCAGCAACCCAAAACAAAGATCTACATGAACATCGGTAATCCCGAAAAAGCCTTTGCATTCTCTCGGATTCCAAATAATGGTGTGGGACTTGCGCGTATGGAATTTATTATCAACAATTATATCAAGGCTCACCCTCTCGCGCTCTTTGATTTACATAATGGAAACAAGAGTTTTGAGGGCGTTGAGAGTGTGCAAAAAATCATGTCAGGCTATGCAAATCCTAGAGATTTCTTTATCAAAAAGATCGCAGAGGGCGTGGGTATGATTGCCGCTGCCTTTTATCCAAAGCCCGTGATTGTGCGCACAAGTGATTTTAAATCCAATGAATATTGTCGCATGGTCGGCGGACAGAGCTATGAACCCCATGAAGAAAATCCTATGATTGGCTATCGCGGGGCAAGTCGCTATTATTCTGAACAATACCGACAAGCTTTTGAATGGGAATGCCAAGCCCTCGCCATGGCGCGTAATGAAATGGGTTTTACGAATATGAAAATTATGATTCCTTTCTTGCGTACACCAGAAGAAGGTCGCAGGGTGCTAGAAATTATGCGCAAAAACGGGCTTATACAAGGCGATCATGGATTAGAAATTTATGTTATGTGTGAGCTTCCTGTCAATGTCATCTTAGCCGATGAATTTTTGCAACTATTCGATGGATTCTCCATAGGTTCTAATGACCTCACACAGCTTACATTAGGAATTGACAGAGATGGTGAGCTTGTAGGGCATGTGGGTGATGAGCGCAATCCCGCTCTTTTGAAAATGTTTAAAATGTCCATTGAAGCTTGTCAGAAACAAAATAAATATTGCGGAATCTGCGGACAAGCGCCGAGTGATTATCCCGAGATTGCGGAATTTTTAGTGAAAAATGGAATCACCTCAATCTCTTTGAATCCCGATTCTATCATCGAGACGTGGGATAGGATTGTTAAACTAGAAAAAGAACTTGGAATCTCTTAATTTGACAATTGGCAGGATTTGAATCTCTTGAATAGAGACTTTTTAACTTAATGTGAGGACTTTTTGAAACTAGCGGTTTTTGACTTTGATTCCACCTTAATGGATGGTGAAACCATCGATCTCCTTGCCCGTGCGCATGGAAGTGAAGAGAAGGTACAACAAATCACAAAAGAAGCTATGGAAGGGCATATGGACTTTCATCAGAGTTTAAAACTGCGCGTGGAGACACTTAAAGGCATGTCCCTACAGAGAGTGCAAGAAGTCTGCGATCATCTCACATACAACCCCGGTGCGAAAGAATTTATTGATACACTCAAAGAAAGGGGCTATAAGATCGTTGTCTTTAGTGGTGGATTTGAGGAAAGCGTGAGTGCTGGACAAAGGAAATTGGGCTACCATGCGCATTTTAGCAACACACTCCACCATAGAGATGGAATCCTAACAGGTGAAGTGGGCGGAGAGATGATGTTTAGTTATTCTAAGGGGCGCCTCCTTAGAAAGATTCAAGCCTTGCTTGGTACTTCTTATGAAGATACAATTGCCATAGGAGATGGCGCCAATGATCTTTCTATGTTTCAATGTGCAAAACAAAAGGTGGCCTTTTGTGCTAAACCCATATTAAAAGAGGCTGCAAATATTATTATTGACAAAAAGAATCTTATGCTCATTGCGGATTATCTCAACTAAAGGGAGGGTGGTATGCAAGAAAATATTTCTTTTTCTTTGTGGTGTGATTTTATTGAAAGGGATTTTTTAGAAAACGACTTTTTAAAAATGATTCAAGATGGAATCATAAATGGCGCAACAAGCAATCCAGCGATTTTTCAGCAGGTTTTATTGAGTCCAAGCTATCAAGCACAAAAGGATTCTTTGCAAGGAAAAGACAAAAAAGAAATCTATGAAACCATCGCAAAAAGCGACATTCAACGCGCCGCGGAATTACTCAAGCCACTCTATGAAAACAATCCCAACGATGGCTATATCAGCATTGAAGTTGATCCAAACTTGTGTGAAAGCGCCAAAGAAACGATTGAAGAGGGGAAGCGCCTGTTTGAAGACATCGGATATCCTAATGTTATGATTAAAATCCCCGCGACAAAGGCAGGTTTTACCGCTATGGAGGAGCTTATTGCACATGGAATCTCTGTGAATGCCACGCTTGTCTTCAACAAGGCGCAAGTGAAAGGTTGCATGGAGGCTTTTTCTAAGGGCTATGAATCCCTAAAGGCAAACGATAAACGTGAGCTAAAGGACTTCCCACGCGCAGTTGTGAGTGTATTTGTCTCACGTTTTGATCGCAAATGCGATTCTATTTTGAAAGAAAAAGGAATCCCAACAGCAACGCTTGGCATTAAAAATGCTCAATATCTCTATCACATTCTCAATTCCTACGCAATCCCTTGTGTGCGCATACTCTTTGCAAGCACAGGCACAAAAGATCCCGAAATGGATCCCGCCTACTACATTAAAGAACTCTATCATCCCTACGCAATCAACACAGCACCACTTAAATCTATCAATGCTTTCAATCTCAATGAAGCAGAAGAGTCCTATCTTCCAAGCATAGAAGAACTAGAAGAATTTCTAAAAACCATCAAAGAAGCTGGAATTAATCTTGATGCGATTAGCCAAGAACTCTTACAACAAGGGCTAGAAGATTTTAAAAAATCTTTTGCGCTCATTCTAGAAAGTTTATAGAAATTCCAAGCTTTAGATGAAGTTTTCTAAAAAGATGCTATAATTGCAACTTTTAATTTCATTTTTAAGGACATTCAATGTTGAGTGGAATAATTAGAGAGAGTATTTCTAAGTCTAGTGCGAAGACTTTAAGAAAAGATGGTTATCTAATTGCCAATATCTACGGAAAAGGCAAAGAAAACATTCATTGCGCATTTAAACGTAATGATTTTATCCGTGCGGTTAAAAAGAAAACCGATCTCATCTTTGACGTGGAAGTTGGCACACAAAAGTATCCCGTTGTGATACAAGAATATCAAAAAGATCCTGTAACAAACGAAATCATTCATGTGGATTTAATGTTGGCGCAAAAAGGCATAGAGGCAAAATACTCTGTCAAAGTCAGCACCATAGGGACACCAAAGGGGCTTAAGAACAAAGGGGTTTTAATGGTCTCTAAAAAGCGCATTAAAGTCAAATCTGCCCCCGAAAATCTCCCCCAAAATTACGAGATTAATGTAAGCGACCTTGATGTCGGTGATGTCGTACTTGTGCGCGATCTACCAGCATTTAATGGAGTGAAAATCGTAGAACGTGATGATGTTGCGATTGTTGGCGTGATTAAATCACGCTAATTTGAATGTTTTTGATTGTCGGACTAGGGAATCCCGAGCAAAAATATGCGCAAAACCGACACAATATCGGCTTTAGAGTTATTGATTCTCTCATTTGTGCGCTTAGTGCCACAAAACAGAGTGATAAGAATTTTCAAAGTACACTCTACAAGAGCGGTCAAATCCTACTCTTAAAGCCTCTCACCTTTATGAATGCCTCAGGAGAATCTGTGAGGAATGTCATTTCTTTTTATAAAATCACAGACTTTTTAGTCATCCATGATGATTTGGATTTGCCCTTTGGCTCTGTGAAGTTTAAATTTGGCGGGGGCAATGGAGGACATAATGGTCTCAAATCTATTGATACCTTATGTGGGGCGGATTATTACAGAATCCGCTATGGTATCGGTAAGCCTCATTCTAAAGAACAAGTCATTCATTGGGTTTTAAGTGACTTTAGCTCCGAAGAAGAGCGCGAAAATGCCTCCATTATAGAGCATTGCACAAAAGCTGCTCTAGAGATTGCAAAGCTTGATTCTCCTTTGCAACTCTCCTCTCAAATCTCTGCAAAATATTCCCTCAAGGCAAAATCTGCAATAATGGATCTTGCTCAAAAACTTCCCAAAGATTCCAAATGAGCCTCTTTTCTCGTTATATTGGGCTTTTATATCTCAAATATTTTTTTTATTTATTTGTCGCACTGGAATGCTTTTTCGTCGCTGTTGATTCTGTGAAATTTTTAAGCAGCCTCCCTAATTCTGCAAACTTACTCATCCTCTTGCTTATGTATGACTTCATGTATGCAAGTCAGTTCATTTTGCCACTCTCTTTGATTCTAGCGCAAATCGTCCTTATAGTTGTTTTGCTCAAAAACTCCAGTTTTACGGCCTTTTTAGCCATAGGATATTCTAAGATTCAGCTTTTTATGCCTCTTTTTACCTTGAGCTTTTTTATAACACTTCTCTTTATTGCCCTCAATGCAACGCCCTTTGCATATGCGAAAGAACGCGTTGATTTAATCATAAATCAAGGATTCATAGGGAATTACAAAAATGACTTGTTTGTCAAATACAACAACAGCTATGTCTATTTCCAAAAAATCTATCCGCTCCTGCAAACTGCAGAAGGAATCATTGTCTATGAGTTTGACGAGAGCCATCATGCACTCTTGCGCATCATAGAATCCCAAAAGGCAATATTTCATAATGATGAATGGACACTACAAAATGCGACAATCACCTCTTTAGATGACAATCTGCAAATCGGAAAAAGTCCGCTTAAGATTTCACAAGAGGAGACTTACACGACTTTGCACAATTTCAAGCCAAAAATTCTAGAAAACATCTACGAAAAACAGGGAAATGTGTCCATTATAGATGCTTATGAAGCCATTACGCTCTTAGAAGAGCAGAATGCAAACACACAAAAAGTGCGCAGTTCTCTCTATTCTTTGCTTTTTTTTCCGCTTTTTGCGCCCTTTGTTATGATTCCACTTGTGTGCTTTGTACCAAATTCTAGTCGCTACACAAATTTGAGCCTCATGACGCTCGCAATGATTCTGTCTGTTTTAATCACTTGGGGGATATTCTTTAGCTTCTCTAAGCTCTCCATTAGCGGATTCTTGCAACCAGAATTCAGCATTCTTGTGCCACTTGGAATCCTCTTTCTTGTGAGCTTATTTTCATTCTATAGAATCTCAAAAACATAAGGAGTTAGCATGACGGCACTTTTAAGTGTGAGTGATAAGAGCGGAATCGTGGAATTTGCAAGGGAACTTACATCTCTTGGCTATACGATCCTCTCTACAGGTGGCACACTAAAGACCTTACAAGAGCATAAAATCAGCGCAGAAGAAGTTGCTTACTACACACAAAGTCCAGAAATGTTTGATGGACGCGTAAAAACACTGCACCCAAAGATTCATGGCGGAATCCTCTATCGTCGCGACAACCCCGAAGACCAAAAACAAGCTAAAGAACTCGGAATCACCGATATTTGCTTAGTCTGTGTCAATCTTTATCCCTTTAAAGAAACGATAGAGCGCACAGATGACTTTGAAGTGATTGTGGAGAATATTGATATTGGCGGACCCTCAATGATAAGAGCAGCGGCAAAAAACTTTGAATCCGTGCTTGTCCTCACAGATCCTAGTGATTACAAAGAAGTGCTTATGAGGCTCAAAGACAATCAAAACACATTAGAATTCCGCAGAAAAATGATGATAAAGGCCTTTGAACACACTGCAAATTATGATTGTGTCATTGCAAATTACTTCAACAAACGTTTTAATGAGGGCTTCGGAGAGAGGCATTTTATCGCCGGAAGGCTTGTCGCCCCCACACGCTATGGTGAGAATCCGCACCAAAGGGGAGCGCATTATGAGTTTGAAAACTTTTATTCAAAGACCTTTAAGGCGCTTAAAGGTGAAATCAGTTTCAACAATCTCACAGATATTAACAGCGCAGTAAAAATTGCCTCAAGCTTTAACCAGCAACCCTGTGTGTGTATCGTCAAACACGCAAATCCCTGCGGATGCGCAATCAAAAACACACTCCTAGAATCCTACAAAGAAGCTCTCAAATGCGATTCTATCTCCGCATTTGGCGGTGTGGTTGCAGTCAATGGAACCATAGATTTAGAACTTGCTAAAGAAATAGGAAAAACATTCATTGAAGTCTTAATTGCCCCACAAATCACAAATGACGCCCTAGAATTCCTAGAGACAAAGAAAAAACTCAAAATCTGCATCTGTGGTGAAGAATTTTTGAAATTTCCAAAAGATGCGCAGGACTTTAAACACATTGAAGGGGGATTCGTCTTGCAAGATTCCGATTGGATTGAAGAAAATGAGGTAAAAGACGCAAAATGTGTCAGTCAAATGACCGCCTCATGCGAACAAATGCGAGATTTAAAAATTGCCTATAAAATTGCAAGTTTGGTGAAATCTAACTGCGTGGTCTATGTGAAAGATTCCGCAATGGTTGCTGTGGGCATGGGAATGACAAGTCGCGTGGATGCCACAAAGGCAGCTATAAAAAAGGCTCAAGAAATGCAAATTGACTTAAGAGGCTGTGTGTTAGCAAGTGAGGCGTTTTTCCCTTTCAAAGACAGCATTGAAGAAGCGCAAAAAGTCGGTGTGAGTGCGATTATAGAGCCCGGAGGAAGTGTGAGAGATCAAGAAGTGATTGATTGTGCCAATGAAAATAAAATTGCTCTCTATTTCACGGGCAGGAGGCATTTTCTGCACTAAGAATCTCTCTGCAGCGCAGAAAACAAATTCTCCATCGCAGTCTCCAACATCTCATAGACTTTTTCAAAGCCATCCAATCCCATATGATAGGGATCTGGAATCTCCCTGCCCTGCAATCCAAAATCCCCCATTAAAACCAACTTTTCCTTTGAAAATCCGAGCGTTTGCAGGTCTTTGTAATTTTGTCTATCCATAGCGACAATTAAATCAAAAGAATCATCGGCATAGGGATTCACCTTGCGACCCTTGAGTTTGGAGATGTCAATCCCATGTTTTTGTGCCACCTCTATGGAACGTTCATCAGGATGCTCTCCGATATGCCAACCACTCGTACCTGCAGAATCCAATTTGACTTCTAAGCCACCTTTTTGTGCTATTTCTCTAGCGATTCCCTCTGCTAAGGGGGAGCGACAAATGTTCCCTAAGCAAACAAAAAGTATAGATTTCACCATATAATTCCCCTCTGCGCTGTTTTGCTCTAAAATTATAGCGCAAAGCCTTTTATCAAAACAAATTTTTGATTTTTTACGATTTTTTATTGATTTTGTTTTTTTTTTTTTATTATAATGGCGCCTTTCAAATTCTACAAAATGCATAGATTCCATTAAAATGGACTCTAGCGAATTTTAAATCTGAAAGGAGAGTTTGTGAAAGGCAAGATTTTAGGCGCAGGTGCGATTAGCGGTGATGATGGAAAACGTTATTATTATAATGAAAATGAATTAAAAAATAGAAAAGAAGGACAGAATATTGAGGGCTTAGAGGTTGATTTTGAAGTGATTGAAGGTAAGGCTGTAGGTGTTTATATCACCTCTAAGCCAAGCTTTTCAAGCAACTTTAACACCTTTAATGTCTCTGTAGCCAATCTCCCTAGCATTGATACGAAATTTGTATTTTTGGATTTCAATGCAATTAAAACTCATATTTTTGCGCCCCATATCCATTCTATCAAGTTTTTTGCTATCCTTACGCTTGCGTGTGTTCTCATTACAAATCTACTCTTTGAGAGCTATATTTCGCAGCAACATAGTGGAGGAGCGGGGGCTGTATTTTTCTATATCTTTGGGATTCTAAGCCTTTTATTTGGTCTGTGGGTCAATTATTGTCTGCTCCAAACAAGCCATGACAAAAAGCCTCTTGTTTATTTTACTTCTTGTGTGATTGTTAGCGTGATTATGGGCATCTTATTAAAGACGCTGGTGGGGGACTTAATGATGAGTCTGTTTGGAGGGAAGCCTCCCTATTTCAAAATGGCTTTCATTTGCTTTTTATTCATCACCTATGCGCTCCTTACTTTTCTATGGTTTTCACGAGTGGGCAAAGTCTTAAACGAAAAGTTTTTCATCTACAGCCTCTATGTGCAGCTTCTAGGCTACCTTTGCCTTGTTATTATGGCTATTATGCTTCTTTGTCAAGCAGAATTTATGATTTGGTATGATTTTGCACTGATTTGCAATATTGCCTCCTCTGCCCTTTTGACTATAGCATGGCTTAAATTCAGAACAATACACTCTATTGCTTAGCTTAAGCTAAGCAATAGAGTTATAACAGACTGCAATTTTTCATTTCTTTTTTAACATCTTAGAATCTCTCTCAATAAAATTAAGATATAATGCGAATTTTTAAAGTGCATTACTTTAAAAAATAAAACAAAAATCAAAGGGAGACTCCAGGGTTATGAATTATGTGAAGTTATTGTTACCGATCATCGTGGCTGTAGTGATTTTTATCCTACCTACACCCGATGGGCTTAGTTTTAATGCGTGGCTCTATTTTGCCATTTTTATGGGCGTTGTTGTAGGGCTTATTTTAGAGCCTGTACCACCGGCTTTGGTCGGACTCATTGGCGTTGGGATTTGTATTTGGTTTAGAATAGGACCTGCGGGAAGCGGGGCAGTTGATGCAAATGTCAAACCTGCTGCAGCCATATCTTGGGGCTTAGCGGGCTTTTCAGATGCGACCATTTGGCTGATTTTTGCAGCCTTTATGATAGGACTTGGTTACCAAAAAAGCGGACTTGGTAGAAGAATCGCCCTCATTTTGCTTCGTGCTTTAGGCAAGACAACTCTAGGACTTGGCTATGCTATCGCAATTGCCGATGGAATTTTAGCTCCTTTTATCCCTTCAAATTCAGCAAGAAGTGGTGGGACTCTCTATCCTATAGTAAGCTCGATTCCTCCTATGCTTGGAAGTCTTCCCGATAAAGAGCCACGTAAAGTGGGTGGATACTTAGTTTGGGTGTCTTTGGCTGCCACTTGCGTCACAAGCTCAATGTTTTTTACCGGACTTGCACCAAACCTCCTTGCGATGACAACAGCGGAAAAATCAGGCGTTGAAGTGATAAGCTGGATGGGCTGGTTTATGGCATTTTTACCTTGTGGGATTATCTTATTCTTAGCCACTCCCTTTTTGACTTATATTTTCTATCCTCCAACTTCTAAAGGTTCTGCAGAAGCGGCACAATGGGCAAGAGATGAGTTAGAAAAACTTGGCAAAACAACTTTAAAAGAATGGCTTATGCTAGGTTTGGCTGTGTTTGCCCTTGTGCTTTGGATATTTGGAGGCAGTTTCATTAACGCCACCGCTGTTGCACTCACTGTAATGATTGCTATGGTTCTGCTTGGAATCGTAACTTGGCAAGATATTATCGGCAATAAAGCAGCGTGGAATGTTTTGGCGTGGTTTGGTTCTCTTGTAACTTTGGCGGGAGGCTTGAAAAATGTCGGATTCTTGGAATTTATTGGCAAACTTTGTGAAGCAAATTTGCAAGGTGTTGATCCAAGCACAGCGATGATTATCTTAGTCGTGCTTTTCTATTTGCTTCACTACTTCTTTGCAAGCACAACAGCTCATGTTACTGCACTTTTAGCCTTGTTTATCACCATTGCTGCAAGTGTAAATCCCGACCCTGCTTATGTGAGGGAGGTCACACTCTATCTTATGCTTTCACTCGGTGTTATGGGTATCCTCACACCTTATGGAACGGGACCTTCGCCTGTGTGGTTTGGTTCGGGCTATGTGAGTGGAAAAGACTTTTGGAAGCTTGGCTTCATCTTTGGTATGATTTATTTGGTTGCAACCTTAGTTATCTGCATTCCTTGGGTGAAATACGTCGCTCACGCTTGGCTTTAAGCTTCATTAAAGGCTATATTTGTAGCCTCACTCTATGCTTTCATAGAATCTCTTAGAGATTCTATGAGGCTCTACAAATTCTGCTTATTTTTGCCATTTACTCTTAACATTTTTGGATTTTTTCTAATATTTTTGCTTGATTTTGTTTTTTTTTGTTATAATGCAAAATATTTCTAAAAGAAAGGCATTGAATGGGAGTTACACCAGAAGAAAAAGAATTATTTTTGGATTTTCAAAGACAATGGACGCTTGATAGAGTTAGAAAGATGAGTTTAGAGGAATACAGCAAAGAAGGATCAAAAGATACTTTTACTTATTGGATTGAGCATAGGCTTGATACATTGGGACGGATAAGAGGAGGGAGTTCCTTTAAATTTGGAATTTATCACAGAAAAGATAAAAAAGAACAACAAGACACTAAGGGAAAAATTTATACAGATGATTATGCTTGGACTGAAAAATTAGGCAACACGAAAGAAAAGGCTTTTGAAAAAGTCAAGCAAATTCTCATAAAAATCATTGAAGCAAGTCAAAACAATCAATTAGAAATTATTGAAAACATTAATGAATTAGGACATGTGTTTAAGTGGAAAATAGCTTTTCATTATCAAAATATAAGCGACATAAGAATTGTGTGTATTTTTAAACGAGAAACATTAAGAGAAATTGCAAAAAAAGAACTTGGAAATGCAAATCTAAAGACCTATGAAATCTACAAAGAACTTTTAAAAGATAAAAAATATAATTTAGAGGAAATGTGCATGGAAAAAAGTATTCCTTTATGGAAAAAATATGAAAAGAACACCGAACAAACAACTCAATCAGAAAAAACTTCGCAGGAAAAGCAAAATACAAAAAACTCTATTCCCCTTAACCAAATTCTCTATGGACCTCCCGGGACAGGAAAGACCTATAGCACTATTGATAGGGCTTTAGAGATTTTGGGTTATAGCAAAGAAGATAGAAATGAGGCAAGAAAATTATTCAATGACTTCAAAGAAAAAGGACAAATTGCATTTATCACCTTTCATCAAAGCTATTCTTATGAGGAATTTGTTGAGGGAATTAAGCCTAAATTAAGCAATGATAGTGGACAAATCAGCTATGAAATCAAAAATGGAATTTTTAAAGAACTTTGTAAGAAAGCAGAAAATGACAAAGAACACCATATCTTAATCATTGATGAGATTAATCGTGGAAATATTTCTAAAATTTTAGGTGAGCTTATCACTTTGATTGAAGAAGATAAAAGAATGGGTGCAAAAGAGGAAATAAAGCTTAAACTGCCTTATAGTCAAGAGGAATTTGGAGTGCCAAAGAATCTTTATATCATTGGTACAATGAATACAGCAGACAGAAGCATAGCTTTCATGGATACAGCTTTACGCAGACGCTTTGAGTTCATTGAAATGATGCCGGAGCCAGAAAAATTAAAAGAAATAGAGGGAATTAAACTCAATGAACTCTTAAAAGCCATGAATGAACGCATAGAATTTTTGCTTGATAGAGAACACCTGCTAGGACATGCCTTTTTTATGGATATAAAAAATTTAGAGGACTTAAAACAGGTCTTTAAAAACAAGATTATCCCTCTTTTGCAAGAGTATTTTTATGAGGATTATGCAAAGATAAAGGCTGTTTTAAATGATAATGGTATGATAGAAGTAAAGAGTCAAGATTTTCTTACATCAAAAATTAAAGAACTAGGCGATGAGGATAAAACAATTTATAAAATCGCTTCTTTTGATGATGAAAAAATCAATAATGAAATTTGGAAAAATGCTAAGAAGTATCAAAAAATTTATGATATGAAAGACGCAAATGAAGAAAATAAGAGCTAAAGTTATTGAATATCAAGCCTTTGACAAAGAGGAGCTAGTGCGTCAAGCTAAAAAACAGGAACTTGAAAATCGGGTTGAAAAATTTTATAAAGAGCTTGAAAGCTTTGCAAAAGATGAGAATCATTCTTCTTTTTTGGGTTTTAAGAGCAAAGAGAGATTAAGAGTTAAAAATTATGTGGGTTTGATAGAAACAAAAAGCGGTGTTTTGGAGATTTATCCAAAAGTAGTTTTAGAAAACAAAAACGATAATTCTAGCTTAAAAAATTCTAAAGCAGAAAACTTAAAAAATCATGCACAACAAGAACTGCAGGAGAAACTCAAAGAAGCCTATAAGATTGAATATTTAAACGATACTCAAAATTTAAAACCATCTTTTGATAAAATTCCAACTAACAAATTTCAATCAACAAATCCCAAATTACTTTTAATTGAACTTCTTAGGACTCTAAAAAATAGCCCTTTTAAAGAGAGCAGGCTCTCTTCTTTAAAATCCGAAAAAATGCCTTTGTTTGATATTTTCATCTCTATGTTTTTACAAGAGCTTGAAATGATTTTTAAAAAGGGTTTTAAACGCGATTATGTAAGCATTGAGGAAAATAGAACTTTTCTTAAGGGCAAATTGCTTTTTGCTCAAAATTTAAGATACAATTTCATTCACAAAGAGCGATTTTTCACTCAAAGCGATGAATTTATCCTAAATAATCCCGCAAATCGCCTTATAAAATCCACTCTTGCTTTATTAAAGACTAAAACAAAAAATTACGAATCCGATATAAAAAATTTTTTAGAAAGATTAGAATGCGTGGAATTTTCAAAAAATTTCAAAAAGGATTTTCTGCAATGTCAGCAAACAAGGCATTATGATTATTATAAGAACTTGCTTTCTTGGTGTCAGCTTTTCTTAAAAGGAAAGACTTTCACACCCTATCAAGGAGAGGACAAAGCTTATGCCTTGCTCTTTCCTATGGAGAAGCTTTTTGAGGATTATGTGGCTGCTATGTTTAAAAGAAGCAACCCTAAAAGAAGCAATCCCGCTTTAAAAATAAAACCGCAAGTGCGTCGTAAAAACATGCTTATTGATGTTAATGATGACAAACAAGAAGATGGCAAACAAGGACTTTTTCCTTTAAAGCCAGATTTACTGATAAAAAAAAATCATAAAAAAATCATCGCAGATACAAAATGGAAAATTCCAAACAATGATGAGAAATTTGGCATTTCCCAAAGTGATTTGTATCAAGTCTTTGCTTATGCGAAATTTTATGGTGCAAAAGAAGTTTGGCTCATTTATCCATTTTGTGAGAGAACAAAGGATTTAAAAGAAAAAATATCCCAAAAAGAATGGGTTTTTAATGAGGAACAAGAAACTTGCAAACAAGCAGAGAATTCACAAGATGTAAATAAAAATCCAAACATACACCTCAAGGTCTATTTTGCACCCTTACCCTCTAAAGCATTCTTACAAGATTCCTCTAATCTCAAATCTAACAATTAGTTTTTAAATTTTAAAATCCTCAAAGATTCACATTGTCCTCATTGCATAGAAATCCATTTTTGCGCAATTCTTACTGCATTTGTCGCTGCACCTACACGAATTTGGTCAGCCACACACCACAAATGCAAGATTTTTTTATCATAATTATCAACGCGGATTCTGCCCACATAGGTCTCATCGGTGTCTGTAGCAATAAGTGGCATGGGGTATTGCTTCTCTTTAGGATTATCTATCACCACGACAGATTCTGCCTTCGCTAAGACTTCTCGCGCTTCCTTTGCGCTCACTTCTTGTTGAAAATGAATTGTGATAGCCTCACTATGACTTCTAAGCACAGGGACACGCACACAAGTGGCACTTATGGCGAAGTTGCTGTGCAAAATCTTGTTTGTCTCATTCACCATTTTCATTTCTTCTTTGGTGTAATCATTATCCAAAAACACATCAATTTGTGGAATCAGATTCAATGCAATTCTATGTGGAAAAGCCTTTGATTCACACGATTCTAGGCTGAAATCAAAAAACTTTTGCATTTGCAAGACAAGCTCCTCCATTCCCTTTTTCCCCGCACCAGAAACAGCTTGATAGGTACTCACATCAACGCGACGAATCCCAAAAGATTGATGTAAAGGGGCTAAAACCTGCACCATTTGGATTGTAGAGCAATTTGGATTGGCAATGATTCCTGTTTTTTCCCACAGAGCAATGTCATTAGGATTCACTTCTGGAACGACAAGAGGAACATCATCTTGCATTCTAAAATGACTTGTATTGTCAATCACAACAGCTCCCGCTCTTGCCGCACTTGGTGCAAATTGCGCACTCACACTTCCTCCTGCAGAAAAGAAAGCAATCTCAACATTCTCTTCGTCAAAAACCGTGTGCGTCAATTCTTGAACCTTATAATTTGTGCCTTTAAATTCTACCTCTTTCCCCACACTTCTTGCACTTGCTAAAGGCACGAGTTTGCCAACGGGAAAATCCCTCTCCTCTAGAATTCTAAAAATCTCCTCACCAACAGCGCCTGTTGCACCAACAACAGCAATATTATATTTTTTCATATCTGCTCCCTATAATTTAATGTTATAATGCTTGATTTTACTCAACAAAACTTCTTTTTTCATGCCAAGCAATTCTGCTGCATTATCCACATCAGAATCGCAATTCTTTAAAGCCTCATAAATGAGCTCCTCTTCTAAGTTTGCAATTTTCTTTTCCCCTCCACTCTCTCTTGAGCTCAAAAACAAATCCTCTGGCATAATCGTATCTTCCTCGCACAGAATCGCTGCTCTTTCAATCACAGACAAAAGCTCCCTAATGTTTCCTGGCCATCGGTAAGACAGAAGCTGTTCCTTTGCTCCACTGCCCCATTTTTTCGCGCCGATTCCATATTGTTGATTGACCTGCTCTAATTTCCACTCACAAAGCGGAATAATCTCTTCTGTGCGCTCACGTAAAGGTGGAATCCGAATCGGAATCGTCTGCAACCTGAAGTACAAGTCCTCTCTAAACTCCCCTTTTTTAATCTTTGCTTGAATGTCTGCATTCGTCGCAGCAATAAAGCGCACATCCACCTTGATAGGCTTCGCGCTTCCCAAGCGCACAACTTCACGTTCTTGCAAGACACGTAACAGTTTTGCTTGAAGCGAGAGGGGCATTTCGCCAATTTCATCTAGAAAAATACTCCCCCCATTTGCCGCTTCAAACTTCCCTGCCCTTCCCTCTGTGGCATCTGTAAATGCACCTTTTTCATAGCCAAAGAGTTCAGATTCTAGTAAATTATCGGGGATGGCTGCCATATTGAGTGCAATAAAGGGGGCATGGGATCTTGGAGAGTTTGCATGAATGTGCCGCGCAAAAACTTCCTTTCCTACACCACTTTCACCAAGCAACAAAACAGAAGCGTCGGTTTTTGCGGCTTTGTTTGCAAGTTTCAGAGCGTTTTCAAGTGCGGGTGAATGAGCAACAAAGGCTTGAGATTCTGCGCTTTTGTTTGTCCTAGTTCTGTCTTTTGCAACCACAGACATCACTTCTTGAGCCTTTTTAGCGCGATGAATCGCCTCTACAAGCGTCTCAATTTCAAAAGGCTTTGTCAAAAAATCTTTCACCCCTAAACGTATGGAGTCAATGGCCTTATTGAGTGTGGCATTTCCTGTGATAATCAACGCCTCATAGCGCCCATTGAGCGTCCTTAGAAACTCAATTCCATCCATTTGTGGCATATTAATGTCTGTAATGATAAGATCGATGCTGTCATCTAGTTTTTTGAGGGCTTCTTTTGCGCTCTTAAAACTCACAACTTCAAACTCCTCATATTCTCCAAGCGCGATTTCTAAGGATTTGCGCATATTGATATCATCTTCAACAACAGCCAATTTCATCTCTTGCTCCTTCAAACTCACTTTTTTTTGCGCATCATTGCATAAATCGTTGTTAGCCCATTTGCATATTCCACTTCAATGCGTGTGGGCGGAATTGACAGAAGTGTTACAGACCTCCCCCGCAGATTCTGTGTCTCGCTTCTGTCTTCTAAACGAATCCCCCAATTAAAAAAGCATTCCAAAATCTTTTCTTTATAGCGGTTAATAAAGTCTTTCTCTGTCTTTGCCTCGTGTGAAATCTCGCATTTTTTAGAGGGATTCTTAGTTTTTTGCGAGAGATTTCCACTCAACATTGAAGGGGAAAAGTAATATTTCTCTCCTAACACGATTCCATTTTTCACGGTCACTCTGTAGGTGAATATGTATTCTGAAGCTTCCGCGAACAGCGACAAACAGAGCGACACACACAGAATCCTAAACATCACTGACTATCGCATCACTTCCATCTTCTTGCAAGTCCTCCTTAGGACAACGTGCGATAGAGACCACTTTATCATCATCAACATTAACGATAATCACGCCACTCGTCGCACGTCCTGCTTTGCGAATGCTTTGCATATCAACCCTAATCATCTTGCCACTGCTTGTGAGAGCCATTAAATCCATATTCTCATCCACATTGACGATTCCAACCAACTTTCCTGTCTTTTCTGTGAGGCGCATAGCAATCACACCCTTACCACCACGATTTGTAATGCGATATTCATTGACTTCTGTGCGCTTTCCGATTCCCCTCTCGCTCACGCTTAGAATCTCTTCGTTTTCACTTGACATTACAGCCGCACCAATCACATAATCTTTAGGAATCTTAAAGCGAATCGCCGTCACTCCACGTGCATTGCGCCCAATCTCGCGCACATGCTCTGCATTGAAGCGCACACACATCCCCTCATAAGTTACGACCAAAATCTCCTTGATATCTGCGCTTATGATTTTAGCTGTCACCAACTCATCGTCATCATCAAGCCTAATTGCCCTCAATCCAATCATTCTTATGTTTTTAAACTCACTCAAATTTGTGCGCTTAATGAGCCCATTTTTCGTAAAAAACGCAATGGATTTATCGGAATTAAAATCCTTTGTTGTGATGGTTGCCATAATCTTTTCATCGGGCTGGAGGCTTGTGACTAAATTCACCACTGCTTTACCGATTGCCACCCTGCTTGCTTGTGGAACTCTATGGACTTTTAACCAATACAACTGCCCCTTATTTGTGATAAACATAATCGTATCATGCGTGTCAGCGACAAAAAAATTCTCAATGAAATCATCATCGTGTGTATTGGCAGAAATTTTGCCCTTGCCCCCGCGATTTTGCTTCTCATATTCTCTCACAGGGACACGTTTCATATAGCCTCTATGGCTCATTGTAACCACCACAGTCTCATTGTGTGTCAAAGAATCATCATCAAAGCCCACATATTCCTCTTCGATCGCCGTTAAACGCTTTGTGGAAAACCTCTCTTTAGCCTCAAGCAATTCCTCTTTAATGATAGAGTTTAAGAGGCTCTCACTCTTTAAAATTGCACTCAAATGCTCAATCTCTTTCAAAAGTTCTTGATATTCATTTTCAATTTTGTCGCGCTCGAGTCCTGTTAATCGTTGCAAACGCATTTCCAAAATCGCCTGTGCTTGAATCTCACTCAATTGAAATTGTGCGATAAGCCCCTCTTTAGCGACTTTTGGATCACTGCTTGAGCGAATGAGCGCGACAATGGCATCAATATTCTCTAACGCAATTCTCAAGCCCTCTAAAATATGCGCTCGTGCCTTTGCTTTTTCTAATTCAAAAATCGTGCGCCGAATCACAATGCTCTTGCGGTGCGAAAGGAATAAATCCAACAATTCTAAAAGCGTAAAGACTTTTGGTTCTTTATTATGAATCGCTAGAAGAATGATTCCAAATGTGCTTTCCATAGGCGTTGATTTAAAGAGATTGTTTAAAACACTCTCACTTCCTGCATCGCGCTTGAGTTCAACCACGACACGAATCCCCTCTCGATCGGATTCATCGCGCACTTCTGAAATTCCCTCTATCGCCTTTTCTCGTGCTAACTCCGCGATTTGCTCAACTAGTCGCGCTTTATTGACTTGATAGGGAAGTTCGTCAATGACGATAATGTCTTTGGTTTTTGTCTTTTCTATATGTGTTTTTGCGCGGATTTTAATGCGACCTCTTCCGCTTCTGTAAGCTTCGCGGAATCCATTTGCACCACAAATGATTCCACCTGTGGGGAAATCAGGTCCCTGTATGAATTGCAGAATCTCTTCAAGTTCTGCTTGAGGATGATCGATAAGATACACAAGAGCATCAATGACTTCATCAATTCTGTGTGGCGGAATGTTTGTAGCCATTCCCACAGCGATTCCATTTGAACCATTGATGAGCAAATTAGGCAAACGGCTCGGAAGTATGTCTGGTTCTTGCAAAGTGTCATCATAGTTAGGGATAAAATCCACTGTATCTTTCTCAATATCGCGCAAAACTTCCTCTGCAGCCTGCGTCATTCGCGCTTCTGTGTAACGCATAGCCGCCGCACTGTCTCCATCAATACTTCCGAAGTTCCCCTGCCCATCAACAAGCTCCAAGCGCATTGAAAAATCCTGCGCCATGCGCACAAGCGCGTCATAAACCGCTGTATCTCCGTGAGGATGGTATTTACCAATGACATCACCCACGATTCTCGCGCTCTTTTTATAAGCTGTTCGCGAAGTTACCCCCAACTCATACATCGCATACAAAATCCTCCGATGTACCGGCTTCAAACCATCTCTTGCATCGGGCAATGCGCGTCCCACAATGACACTCATTGAATAATCGAGGTAACTCTCCTTAATGGAATCCTCAATATTGACGTTTTGAATATCTTGATTAGCGTTTAATAAATCTGACATTCCTTCCCTTTAATGAAACTTTCGCTGTGCGATTCTAACTTTATTTTACTTTAATCTTGCTAATAAACCTTAATTATTCCAAAAACTTAGGGCAGAATGAGTCAAGTTCGCGCCTGTTTTTGAATACAGAAGTCTCGCTTTCAAGTTTGCATAAAAACTCCAAAATCTCACTATGCGTTAGGATTCCAATTTGCAATCCTTTATTCTTAGAGCCTGAAGTTTTTCTCACATCTAAGCCTAAAAATTCATCTTCTACAAACAATGGCATTCCAAGCATCGCCTCCCTCTCTTTGTCTGATATTTTTAAAAAATCCTTTAAAGCGATTCTTTGACGTGAAAATTGCGACCAATCTTGCTCCTTGAAATATGAAATCTCCAAACGTTCATCAAGAGGCAAATCAAGCGGCGCAAACAAGAGATTGAAATAAACTTTTGCAAAATTTTCTTCACGCAAATTGGGTTCGGGCAGGATATTGCAGTAAATATCCGTAAATCTCTCTGCTTCAAGTACAGCCAAATCCAAATTATCATCAACAGCCAAGATTCTCGCATGGGACAGACATGCAATAGGCTCTCCTAACATTTCTGTATGATAGAGCGTAATCTCCTCTGCCTTTTTGTCGCGATAGACATTGCGTGAGCTTGTCAAAATCAAGCCATCATTAATGATAAGTCCATATCCTTCTACATATTTTTGCGTTCCTTTGGGGGATTTGAATTCTGAAATCACCTTGATGCCATATTTGAGCCACTGCGGATATTCTGCATAGGCATTGAGTGCGAGAAGCAAAAAAAGCACAATTCTCATCATTTTTCAATCCTTTTGCGTTTTTTAATTCTTAAAAGAATAAAATGCGCTCTTATTTTACACTAAGGACACAGAATATGGAATTAAAAACATTCAATTTATCCAAAGAAGAGTTGGCCAAACTTGAATACGCAGTGATTCAAACAGAAAAGGGGAATCTCAAAGTCAAGCTGTTTTCACAAGAGGCACCAAACACTGTTGCAAACTTCGCACATCTTGCCAAAGAGGGATTCTACAAGGGACTCAATTTTCATCGTGTGATTCCGGGATTTGTCGCTCAAGGAGGTTGTCCAAATGGCGATGGAAGAGGAGGTCCGGGCTACAGAATCGCTTGTGAGTTAGAAAACAATCCTCACAAGCATTTGCGCGGTACGCTCTCTATGGCCCATGCAGGGAGAGACACGGGTGGAAGTCAGTTTTTTATTTGCTTTGCTCCTCAACCGCATTTGGATGGTGAGCACACGGTCTTTGGGCAAATTGAAGATGAAGAAAGTCTGAAAGTTTTGGATTCCATAAAGCAGGGAGACAAAATCACAGACATTCTTGTTTGAGTACTTAATTTGCACATTTTTAAAGAAAATCATGCATTGCGCTAAGCCTTTCTGTGATTTGTCAAAAATAGGGACAAAGGAATAGAATGCAAGAGATACTTGACTTGCTCATACAATATGGTTATGTGATTTTATTTTTCTACTCGCTTGGAGGGGGATTTGTCGCGCTTGTTGTCGCAAGTGTGCTGTGTTCCTTTGATAAACTTGATTTAAGCCTCACCCTTATAGTCGCCATTCTTGCAAATTTCTTAGGAGATTTACTGCTCTTTTATCTCGCGCACAATCAAAGAGCCTTAATACACACCTATCTGAAGAAGCAGCGGCGCAAACTCGCTCTTATCCATATTCTAATGCGCAAACATGGCTCTGTCATTCTCATATTCAAAAAATACATTTACGGTCTCAAAACACTCGTTCCACTCGCAGTTGCACTCACCTCTTACCCCTATTTGAAGTTTTGCCTCTATAATTTCATTGGTGCTGTCATCTGGGGGCTTAGCATAGGACTTTTAGGATATTTTTTCGGAGAGATTCTTATGAATGCTCTTAAGAGCATAGAGGATTCTTCACTGCTCACACCACTTTTTATTCTCTGTTTGCTTGGTGGATTGTGGTTTTGGCTCACCAAAGCAACAAAAAAGCATAATTTCTATGAATCCCTAAAAAACACTCATTCAAACGCAAATGACGATTCTCAAGGCTCAAGCATAAAGTCTAAGGATGCCACAACACCAAAGCAAAAGGATCCCCATGTCTCTTAAAGAACTCATTAAAGAAAAAGTCCTCATCCTTGATGGTGCAATGGGGACGGAAATCCAAAAGCATGAGGGTATTAATTGGGGTGTCAATGCGCAAGGAGTGAAGTTAGATGGTTGCTCTGAAGCCTTGAATCTTTTTGATCCAGAAGTGATAAAGAACATTCACACAAGCTATTTGAATGCGGGAGCAAATGGAATCAAAACAAACACTTTTGGGGTTATGCCGTGGGTTTTAGCCGAATATGGATTGGAATCTAAAGCAAAAGAAATCGCAAAAATCGGCGTGGAACTCGCAAAATCCTGCATTCAATCACACACACCACAAAAAAATCAAGAAAACGCCCTCTTTGTCATTGCCTCTTTAGGTCCAGGAACGAAACTGCCAAGTTTAGGGCATATTGATTATGACACGATGTTTGAGGGCTATTCTCTGTGTGTGGAGGGCTTCAAAGAAGCCAAAGCCGACGCGATTTTACTAGAGACAGCACAAGATCCCCTGCAAATCAAGGCCGCTCTACATGCCGCACAAGCTGTCGCTCCCGAGATTCCGCTCATGGTTTCCGTAACTATTGAAACAACGGGCACCATGCTTATTGGCACAGACATCACCACACTTTTTTATATTTTAGAACCCTTTGAGATCCTCTCGCTTGGAATCAATTGCGGCTTAGGTCCCGATTTGGTCAAAAGACATCTCCTCTCCTTAGCTCAAGTCTGCAAATTCCCTATTTCTGTCCATGCCAATGCAGGATTGCCACAAAACAGAGGCGGAATCACCTATTATCCTATGGATGCCGAAGAATTTAGCACCATTGAAGCGGAATTTTTAGAGATTGATGGTGTTGCGATTCTTGGAGGTTGCTGTGGAACGACACCAAAACACATTAAGAAACTCACACAAAAAACTGCCCACTTAAGGCCCCGCGCACCAAAGGGAGATTACAAACCAAGCATCGCCTCCCTCTTTGAATCCAAAGAATTAAAGCAAGAACCCGCCCCGCTCCTCATTGGAGAACGTTCTAATGCCACAGGCTCAAAGGCTTTTAGAGAGCTTCTCTTGTCCGAAGATTACGAAGGAGCTTTGAGTGTTGGAAGTGCGCAAGTGCGCAGTGGAGCGCATTGTCTTGATGTGAGTGTTGCCTTTGCAGGACGCGATGAGAGTGTGGATATGCGCGTACTTATCACACGTTATGCGACGAAGATTCCCCTCCCTCTCATGCCCGATTCCACGCAATTTAATACACTAGAAATTGCCCTTAAACATTGCGGGGGACGCGTCATTATCAATTCTGCAAACTTAGAAGAAGGTGTCCAAAAGTTTGATAAAATCACGCAACTTGCCAAAAAATTTGGTGCTGTCCTTGTCTGCTTAACCATCGATGAACAAGGCATGTGCAAGACATTTGAGCGCAAGATAGAATGCGCAAAGCGCATGATGGATCGCGCCCTTTGTGTGCATAAAATGCGCGAAGAGGACATTATCTTTGATCCGCTCACTTTTACAATCGGAAGCGGTGATGCGGAATATTTCACAGCAGGAATTGAAACACTTAAAACAATAGAAGAGCTCAACAAGCTCTATCCAAAGGCCGGAAGCACACTTGGACTTTCTAATATTTCCTTTGGACTCAGCAAAGAGGGTAGAATCTGTCTTAATTCTGTATTCCTCCATCATGCCATTCAAAAGGGCTTGACATCGGCCATTGTAAATGTCTCACACATCATTCCCTATGCGCAACTTGACGCACAAGACATTCGCGTTTGTGAAAACTTGATATTCAATCATGCTCAAACAAGCGACGCGCTCTATGCCTTTATCAAGCATTTTGAAAACAAAAGCAATCTGCCCACTAATAAAGATAAAGAAGAAGAGGACAGCGCACTCACTCCAGAAGAGAGGATTCAAAAATACCTCATTAATGGTGATTGGACTGCTATGCAGAATCTTTTGCCCACTGCGAAAGATTCCATAAGCCCAGAACAAATTATCAATGAGATTCTCATAGATGCCATGAAAATCGTCGGCGATAGATTCGGCAGAGGTGAAATGCAGCTCCCCTTTGTCTTACAAAGTGCTGAAGTGATGAAGAAAAGCGTGGATTATCTCAATGCTTTCCTTGAAAAGAAACAAAACACGCAAAAAACAACCATTGTATTAGGAACAGTCAAGGGTGATGTGCATGATGTCGGTAAGAATCTCGTGGATATTATCCTCACAAACAATGGCTTTAATGTGATTAACATCGGAATCAAGGCGGAGTTAGAAAAATTCCTAGAAGTCATAGAGAGCCAAAAGGTTGATTGTATCGGCATGAGCGGACTTCTCGTAAAATCCACGCTCGTTATGAAAGAAAATCTAGAGGAACTCAAAAATCGTGGAATCAAAATCCCTATTTTACTTGGTGGAGCTGCGCTGAATCGGAATTTTGTAGAGGAATATTGCCGCCCCTGCTATGATGGGATTGTGTTTTATTGCAAAGATGCCTTTGATAGCGTTGCAGCTATGCAAATCATTCAAAAGGGCGATTTTAGCGACCTCACCTTGCCCAGTCAAAAAAACACAAAAAGCAAACAAAATATACAAAACAAATCAGAAGAAAGACTTGCAAAAAAAACGCAAAAAACATTAGAATCTAAAACTAAGGATTCCACACCAAAGCCGACAAAAAGCACATTGACCTTCACTTATGAAGTGAGAAATCCCCCATTTTTTGGATGCAAACACTTGGAATTGAATCCCAAAGAAATGCAAGAGGTTTTTGATTTTATTGACAAGGATTTGCTATTCAAACATCATTGGGGCTACAAAGAGCCTAAAAAAGAAGCCTATCAAGTCCTCAAAACAAATGAATTAATGCCCCTCTTTAACACTCTCAAAGAGGAATTTATCACACAAGAAATATTCAAACCCGTCATACTCTATGGATATTTCCACACGCGCACAAGGATTCCAAAGGACAAGGACACAGGGGCTTTGATTTTGCAATTAAGCACAGATTCCACATTCACGCAAAAAGAGGACTTTCTATTCCCACGAAGTACAAAAGAACCCTATTTGTGCATCGCGGATTATTTTAATCCACAAGGCGATGTTTGCGCTCTGCATCTCGTCTCTAGCGGACACAATCTTGCTTCTTATGAGGAAAATCTCTACAAACAAGCGCAATATCACAAATACTACCTTGCCCATGCGCTTGGTATGAATCTCGCAGAAGCCTTAGCGGACTTCATTCACGCTAGAGTGCGCAGAGAGCTTGGTTTGGATTCCAAATGCGGAGAGCGTTATTCCTTTGGCTATCCTGCTTGTCCAGACTTATCCCTTAGCGCCGGGCTTTTTAGACTGCTTAAGCCCGAATCTCTAGGAATCACACTCACAGACACTTATCAAATGATTCCCGAAGCCACGACTTCTGCATTCATCGTCCCTCACAAAGATGCCAAATACTTCGCAATCTAGGGATTTACTTATATACGATTCCCTATTCTAGCCAAACAAGCCCTTTAAGGAAGCGGGATTGAAATTTTCAAAGTCAAAGCCCTCTCCATTTGGTGCGCTAAAGGGCAGACTTGCTTTCTCGATCAAACCACTCATGCGCGTCATTGTCTCGGAAATCTCTTGATGTTTGTTAGCAATTCCCGCACTCACATCGCCTTGAATCTGGCTTGGTAATGGAAGTGAAAGTGCGACACTCTCATCTGCTAGAGAGATTCTTAACTCCTTGCCAAAGAGTGCTTCACCCTTGAATTGCGCAGCCTTTGCCGTTGCATCAAGTGCGCTTAAGTCTGTCGCGCCACTTTTGAGCTGATTTCCAAGCGCATTGAGGGTAATATCGGCGATCTGTAGGGCGCCGATCATTTCATTGGCTCCCTTGATTCCATCGCTGAACTTGCGAATCTCTAGCGCAGTTTGCGAGATATTGGGCAGTTCTTGAACCTCTGTGTTCCCCTGCTCTTGTGCAATGTTTTGCGCAACTTGTGGATTCTCTATGTTTTGAGCAGGATTGACCCTCTGTAGATTTTGCAGATTCTGATACGACCCCACTCCATAGGGATTGACTGATGATTGCATGAAAACTCCTTTTGCTTTTTGTGAGATTCAAGCATTTTTCATTCCACTTTTACTAAATTGGAGCTTTTGAATCTCAAATGCTAGGAATCCCTAGTGTTTTCAAAGATATTAATCGCAGCAATTTTACTCTCTATCTCTAAGCTCTTATGCAGAGCTTGAATGATTTTTGTAAAATACTCTGTGTCAATCTCCTCGTTTTTGTGTGATTTGAGATATTTGTCTAAAACCTGATAACCCCCGATTTTATACTCCCACACTTCCTTAGAGACTTTTATAAAATACAAAAAATCATTGACAAAAAGCTCTTGCTCTTTTTCATTATAGGAAATTTTTTCTATTTTTTTATTATCCCTCTTGTTGTTTTTAAACCGACCCTCACCGATTTCACTCATTGCTGACTCCTTTGTCAATATAAAGTGGAAAAACATAACTTCCACTGCCGACTAAATGCAAGTCTATAATATTTTGTGTGATAAAAATATTATTTATTTCTTGCAATTTACACCCTCTATCACACACCAAGCCGATATTTTGCATTATTGTGCAAGTCATTCTCATTATGCTCTGTTCTCTCTCTCATTAAATGCACATCTATAAGCTCTGATCCCAACCGACTAAGTTCTAAAAATTTCTCTTTAGAATCCACAAAAGGCACTTTAGGAAAATCAATTTTAAGAAAATCAAGGTATCTCTCCCTATAGCCCTTGTGAAACAGCACAGCATAAATATAGCCTAGAATAACACGAGGCTCAAAATGCTCATTGTATTTTTTATCAATAAACTCACGAAATTCTGGCGTGAAATTTTCTACCCACCCACCTTTTTCTGCGTCTTTTTCTCTTTCTTGTGTGTTCTTTAGAATTTTAGAGTTTTTATTTTGAGGAGATTCTGTGTTTTTAAGGTAAAGAGGCATTATGGAACTCCCACCATTAACACCAGTGCGGTAAAAATTCAAATCCACTATTTTATCGGTAACTACAACGGTATCAAATTTATTGCTAGTGCTATAGTTCTGTCTGGACACGATTAAGGCTTGATTCTCACCCTGCAGAAAATGCTGAAAAACTTCATAAACAGGATAAGCCATAAAAGCTCGGGATTTATTAACATAATAAGTCCAGCGAAAATCAAAGGGACGATAATGACATTGTATTATGAATCGATCCAGATCATCTCTATTTTTCTTAACACATTCTATTGCAGATTCTAATTTCCAATCTCTGGAATCTTCCCCAATATCATAGATTCTATATAACTCTTCTTTGGATTTTTCAATAAAATCATTGAGTAATCTCTTTAAATATTCTTTAGATTTTTGGAAAACAATCTTGTCTCTTTTAGAGCAAATTCCTACACTTGAAACCTTAAACATATCCTTGACACTCCAGCCTTTCTCGTATTCTGCCCTCAAATTATCATTTTGTGGAATGAACAGATAAAAGGGATTTTGAGGATTTAATTGTTTCCACTCAATGGAATCTAAGGAATTTTCATAAAGAAATTTGTATTTATCCTTGCGTTTGCCATATAAATCATAATGGTAAAGTGTGGCTAAGTTATCATTGCAAGATGTGTTTTTTATAAAGATATTGATAGAAACGCCCTGCATAATGTCAAAGACATTTTCATCTTTGTTTCCATCGGGAGTTGTTTCCTTTTTCCTTGTGTTGCCATGCAGGTCTAAAATATAAATGGCATCAAAGCTCTTAAGAAGTGAGTAACGCATTCCTCTGAAGGTAGGATTGTCTAAAAAGCTGTTATTAGAGATAAAAGCAAAGATTCCCCTCTCTTGCTCTTTGATTTTAGATTCTGCAAAACAAATGAATTTCACATAATCATCCAAGAGCCATTTAGGATTTTTTTCATCTTTGAGCTTATTCTTTTCAAAAGCTGCTTTAAAAGTTGATTTAAGGTCTAAATATGATTTATCTTCTCTATTTTTGGCATTAAGATAGCGTTTTATATATTCTTGTTGCTTTTCATTTAATTGTGATTCTGGCTCTAATCCATAAGTTATGCGTACATTATCCTCAAATAAGCCCTTATTAGCACTTGCACCACTATAGGGTGGATTGCCTGTGATGATGAGGATTTGTTTTTCTTTAGTTTTTTGGGCATTTATAGCTTCTTCTATGAGTTCTGGATGTTCGCTAGAGACTTCGCTTCTGTCATTTTGTTCTTGCTTTATATCTTTAAAATAAAGCGTGTTTGTGAGATAGATTCCTACCCTTTCTTCATCCTTTAGCGGTTGTCCAAATTCCTCTTTGAAACTTTGATGAAGCTTAAGATGAGCAATAGTATAGGGAGCGATGAGGTATTCAAAGCCAAAAAATCGTTTAAGGAGTTTTTTGGGGCTATATCTGTCACTATCTTTGTATTCTATGTTCCCTAAAGCCTTTCTAAAGGCTTCTAACAAAAAGGCCCCTGTGCCTGTGGCAAAGTCTAGCAAAGTGATATTTTCATTGTCTAATGCCGCACTTAAGCCTCGTTCTAATTTCAAATCTTTTTTAAGCACAGAATCTATAGCATTGATAATGAAGCTCACAACACTTGCAGGGGTATAATACACACCGCGAAGCTCTCTTAATTGCGGATCATAATATCTCAAAAAGGTCTCATAGAAATGTAAATAGGGATCCTTATGCAAGGCGGTTGTGGGAATTCCAGATAAATCATTTTCAAAGGTCTTATTAAGTTCCTTAATAATGCTTGCAATATCAATGTGATTGATGATATAGAGCATATCATCTGAAAGCCATTTTATGTTCTCTATAGAATCCACTTGATTAAGTTTTCCTAAAAATTCACTCATAGTTTGGACTAAAGGAAAATTGTTAGGTATGAAATCTGCTGCTGTACTCAGCTCGATTTCTTTATTGTTATTATTGTTAAGCTTTGCAAGAAAAAGGCTATAAGTGAGCGTTTGTGCAAAAGAATCGCAAAATTCACTAAATTCTAATTTTTCATAAAGTTCTCTTTTAAAAGTACTGTAAAGACCCTTAATATGTTTTTCTTGTTCGCATCTTTCTAAAAAATCTCTAAGGATTCTTGTGCGTCCAGCAAGAGCGGAGGCAAATTCTAATGCGGTGGCAATAGGTTTTGGCTCGTAACTCAAAAAGAGTTCAAAAAGCTCACTAAGCTCTTTTTCTTTATCCTCTAAATGCCCCCCCAGACTTAGCATTTGCAAGGCTTTTAAGCTCATTGAAATCACAAATCTTACATTCTTGGATAATCTCTGCTTGATTTTTATCATTTTGACGCACAAGATAAAAATGCAAATAATCTGTCAGTATGATATTGTTTTTGATTTGCATATATTTTGCAATCTGCTCACTTTGCACAATGGATTCTAAATCCGTATTGATGCGTTTGTTTTCAATCAATCCCACCAACATATCTGCTCTTGTAACTTCAAAATCGGGCATTCCAAATTTTTCTCTACTTTTTGGTTCGTGATTAATGTTGAGTTTTTCAAACTCCTTATGCTTTAAAGAAAGCTCATCCTTTAAGGCTTTTAAGAAATTTTCAAGTGCCGGCCTGTGCGAAAGCTCTCTGTCATTTTCTTTCATATTTTTTATACTCTTAAGATAATCTTGTAAAATCATTTCAACTCCTCCTATTCCTTTATCGCAATGAGACTTATAAAATTCACCCAACGATAGAGCGTTTCTGTGTGTGCAAATCCAGCATTTAAGAGCATTTGACGATTCTCCCTCTCGCTATAGGGGACGAGCACATTTTCTAGCGCCTCACGTTTTCTTGCAATCTCAAAGTCGCTGTAGCCTTGCTTTTTTTTATTTTCTAAATAATACTGAATCATCTTAAAATCCAACTCCTTATGTTCAACAATCACCTTTTCAGAGAGGATAAAGACCCCGCCACTTTTAAGACAATCATAAATCTTAGAGACCAATTTCTCGCGCATAAGGGGACGCACAAACTGCAAAGTATAGTTTGCAATCACAACATCACTCTTAGGAAATTCCACTTCTAAGACATCACCACAAATGAGATTTGCGCTCATTTCATAGGCATTGAGCTTGTCTTTTGCCTTTTGCAACATAGATTGCGCATTGTCAATCCCATAGAGATTCAAGGGGAATTGCGCCTTAGAAGCAATCTCAACAAGCATAGCCCCCGTGCTTGTGCCTAAGTCTAAAAGCGTGGAATCCCTATCCAAATACATCAGCGCAAAGTCCGCACAAAGCCCCAAAACCTCCCTATAATGAGGAATGGAACGCACAAGCATATCATCAAACACACCCGCGACTTTCGCATCAAACTCAAATTGTTTCTGTGGCTCTTGCGTGAAAATTTTATCCATTCTCTCTGTTGCACTTCATTTAGTTTTTGCGCATTTTACTATAAAAGCTCTTAATTTTAAGTACGCGCTTGTTTTAAGATTCTGTGTGCCTCTGTAATGTCTCTAGAAATTTGCTCTTTTAGCAAATCCAAGCTTTCAAACTTGCGATTGTTGCGAATCTTTTTACAAAAGTAGAATCCCGCCTCATTTTCTTGCACTTCTAAACTAACTCCCAATAAATGCCCCTCAATAGCAAAAGACTTGTCCGTGCTTAAGCGATTCCCTACAAAAATCACCGCAGGATGCTTTGCACTCACAGCACTCTGTCCTCCAAGTTGAATCCAACCCGCATAAACACCCTCTTGTGGCAACAAGAATCCATCATTTTTGAGATTGATTGTCGCATAGAGATTCTTTCTGCCAATGCCCTGTCCCTTAATGATTGCACCACGTATTTCATAGGGACGCCCTAAGAGCTTGTTTGCTTGTTTGACATTTCCATTGAGGAGCAATTCCCTAATCAATCCGCTATGCACAGAGAGCTTCTTATAAAACACCTCACTCACAACGACAACCTCACCATCAAAACAGCAAGACAAATCAAAGGGATAATAATATCTGTCCTTACCAAAGCGAAAATCATAACCCACAACAATGCGCTTAAGATTTGGCAAAACATCAAGCAAAAAGCACATAAACTCCCTATTGTCTTTATGTCTAATAATGTCTAACTCCAAATAAAAAATCGGATATTTTGCATAGAATCCCCTGTATTTTCTAGGCAGCAAAACACCCTCTTTGTCCTCACTCTCTGCATTGACAATGCACAATATCAACCCCTTTTCATCAAGCGATCTAAAGAGGGCTTGATGGGCTAAGTGGAATCCATCAAACTTTCCAAGCGCGATACTTGTGAAGCTCTGGGCAATTTCAGAGTTTTTGACAAGCGATAAAAAATTCACGATTCCCCTCCTTACCCAAAACTTGAGATTCCTCACAAACAAGAATCCTAAAATCTCTCTCTAGTGTGCTTAGGGTTTGCTCTAGCGCCCTCTTTGTACTTTGAGATTCCATTAAAACACCCCTTTTATTGCGCTTTGCTTCCTTTCCCACTTCAAATTGTG
Organism: uncultured Helicobacteraceae bacterium; assembly: GCA_947588965.1. Lineage (GTDB taxonomy): Bacteria > Campylobacterota > Campylobacteria > Campylobacterales > Helicobacteraceae > Helicobacter_D. The sequence continues at coordinate 26,788 of CANQAN010000011.1, read as the reverse complement.
GTTTGAATAGCAAAATCACAATCCCCCTAGAGAGCTTTTTGAGGGATTCTAAGATCTTATGGATTGAGATAAACGACACATCACAAAGCACAAGCTCAAAACTCCCATCACTCTGCCTTGCAAAGTCTCTAATATCAGTGCCTTCATAGAATCTCACGCGCTCATCTTGTCTCAAGCTCTCATGCAACTGCCCCCTTCCAACATCCACACAAACAAGCGCCCCCACTCCTCTTTGCAATAAAACTCCAGAAAATCCGCCCGTACTTGAGCCAATATCCAGCGCAGAGATTCCACACAGAGAGAGGAGCTTAGGATGCCGATTTAAAAATATATCAAGCTTCTCTCCTGCGCGACTAATGTAACGTTGTGGCTCTAAAGCTGTGATTTTATCCTTTGTGCTCACTTTTTGTGCGTTTTTCAGACACACATTTCCATTGACACAGATCTTGCCCTTTTTGATAAGAGTGTGCGCTTGATTGCGCGTTTGTACAAGTCCAAGCTCCACACAGGCCAAGTCTAAGCGCCATTCTTTTGCTTGAAGTGCAGAATCCTGCATTAATTTTTGTCCCTTAAAGATTCCTTATTGAGAGCCTTGAATCCAAATTTTAAAAAGTTTGAGCCATATTCTTTGTGAGTAATGAAAAGTTGCAGACTATTTTGCACAAATTGATTCTGTGGGGCAAACTCCACCAGATAATATTCCCCCCATTTTGTCGCATTTTCTTGCATGAAATCCTGCAATTCCTCTCTTGAAAGTTGCGTGATTTTAAGGGGTTTCTCGCCATTTTCTAAGCTTAATGTGTAGCCATTTTCAAACAATGTCTTGCCATTTTGTCGGCTTTGATAAGCATCAATGAAGAAAAACTCACCCTTTTGGTGCGGATAATCTTGCGCATTAAAGGCGTTGAGATGTGTCGCTATCAGCACAATCTGCACTCTGTCTGCGACAATCAGCTCCGTCTTACGCGTCGCTTGAATGTAAGATTCCTCTTGTTGCTTGAATGTCACACCAAGATGACTGCCGCAACCCACAAAGAATAGAGCAAAAGCAAAAAAGAAAGTTCTCAACATCTACACTCCAATTTGAAAATATGAAAATCCAAGCTCTTTAAGCCTCTTTGCGTTGTATTGATTGCGTCCATCAAAAATAATCGGACTTTTAAGACGCGCTTTCATCTCTAGAAAATCAGGACTTCTAAACTCTTTCCATTCTGTAACCAAAACAAGCGCATGACAATCTTCTAGTGCATCGTATTTGTTTTTTGCATAATTCAAGCGCGGAATGTCCTTAAGAAAAACCTCTTGTGCCTCTTGCATCGCCTGTGGATCATAGACTTGAAGCTGTGCTTTGTGCTGTGATAATTCTCGTATCAAGACCACAGAGGTAGCCTCGCGCATATCATCTGTACCGGGCTTGAAGCTAAGTCCCCAGATTGCGATTTTTACTTGACTCAAATCCTCTCCGAAATACTTGATGATTTTTTGAGCTAAGATGCGCTTTTGTGCGTCATTGACTTGCTGTGTCGCTTCTATGAGCTTTGGTTTGACACCATTTTTGAGGGCTGTATGAATGAGTGCTTTGACATCCTTTGGGAAACAACTCCCCCCATATCCACATCCCGGATAGATGAAGCTGTAGCCAATGCGCTTGTCGCTTCCGATTCCTACGCGCACATCATTGACATTAGCACCCACCGCCTCGCAAATGTTTGCCATCTCATTCATAAAGCTGATTTTTGTCGCCAACATCGCATTTGCGGCATATTTTGTCATTTCCGCACTCTTAATATCCATAACAACAAATCTGTCATGCGTGCGCAAAAAGGGCGCATAAAGCTCTCTTAACATCTCAACTGACCACTTCTCTTCAGCACCAATCACGACGCGATCGGGATGCAAGAAGTCATTAATCGCATCGCCCTCTTTTAAAAACTCCGGATTACTCGCCACAGTGAAGCTCACAGAAACATTGCGCTTATGCAATTCTTCTTGTATGATGGAGCGCACTTCTTCTGCTGTGCCGACGGGAACGGTGGATTTATTGACGATTAGTATTTGAGATTCTAGGTTTTGCCCAATTTCCCTTGCCACAGCGAACACATATTCTAAATTAGCCTCCCCATCATCCCCCATAGGCGTCCCAACTGCGATAAAAACGATTTCGGAATGATTTAAGGCTTCTTTTATAGATGTTGTAAAAATCAAATTTCCGCTTTGGAAATTCCTCACAACCATTTCTTCCAAATTAGGCTCAAATATCGGAATCTTGCCTGTTTTAAGAAGCGCGATTTTGGATTCTGCATTATCCATACAGACAACTCTATTTCCCATATCTGCAAAACATGCGCCACTCACTAACCCCACATACCCCACACCAATCATTGCAATATTCATTCACATAAGCCTTGAAATTTTTTGACATTCTAGCATATTTATCGCTAGAATTAGACGACAAAAAGGAAACTTAAAGCAAAATAAAATTATAATGCGAATATTTTAGAGTCAAGGTTGTAAAATGGCAAGGCATTTATTGGAGACAAAGGATTTCAGCAAGACAGAAATAGAGCAACTTTTAGACTTAGCGCAAAGTTATTTTGATTCAAAAAACTCCATAGTTCCAAGAAACACACTCAATGGACACATTGTCATTACGATTTTCTTTGAAAATTCCACGCGCACACTCTCTAGTTTTGAATTTGCAACCAAACGTTTAGGAGGCGATGTCGTGCGCCTTGATGTCTCAAGAAGCTCAACAAAAAAGGGTGAGACACTCTTTGATACCGCAGCAAATCTCAACGCTATGCAACCAAGTGCTATTGTCGTGAGACACCAAAACGCGGGCGTCCCTAACATTCTTTCTAAATATGTTTCTTGCTCAATTATCAATGGAGGTGATGGAGCGCACTCTCATCCGACACAAGCCCTTTTGGATCTCATGACTTTACGGAGGCATTTAGGACATTTGGAGGGCAAAAAGATCGCAATCATCGGCGACATTCGCAATTCTCGCGTAGCAAATAGCAATATTGAGCTCTTAGGACGTTTCGGGATGGAAGTGATTCTAGTGGGACCCCCGCATTTTATCCCAAAGACACAATTGCGCCATTGCTTATTTCTCAAAGAAGTTGTAGAGGAAGTGGATGCGGTCATGAGTTTGCGCACACAGACAGAGCGTCACAATTACCCGATTTATTCAAGCTTGAAAGATTATGCGAGGGATTATTGTATCACAGAGGAATCCTTTGGAGATAGAGACATTATTCTCTTACACCCCGGACCTGTGCATCGCAATATTGACATCAGCGATTCTATGTTAAAAGATCCGCGTTGCAAGGTGTTGGAGCAAGTAACCAATGGGGTTGCTATTAGAATGGCAGTTTTAGAGACACTCATTCACCAAAACCACATAAAGATTCCTAAAAACTTCCCCTACTTTTAAGCCTATGGATTCTCTATTTTTAGAGCTCTTTGCGCTCTTTTGCGTGAGCTTCCTTGCAGCCATTACGCCCGGTCCTGATATTTTGTTTGTGCTTAGAAACACCCTTATTTTTGGAATCAAAGAGGGTTTTTTGAGTCTGCTAGGAATCTTTTGTGGTTGGCTTGTTTTTTTATCCCTCATTTATTTTGGATTCTCTCACTTGCTTTATGGGTCCCTCATTCAAGGAATCCTAAACTGTATTGGGGGATTTTATCTGCTCTATATTGCCTATCTCCTTGCTCGTAAGCCTAAAAACGCAATCAATCTTAACGCGCAAAATCCAAGCGATAAAACACATCTTTACCGCTTGATTTTCAAGGGCTTTTTTCTCAATCTCTCTAACCCTAAGGCGATTTTGTTTTTTGCCATTATCATTGCGCCCTTTATGTCTCACAATTTAGAATTAAGCCTTGCTGTGCTACTCTCTACGCTCTGCCTTGCCTTTATTGTCGTCATTATTTGCGGGGCATTTTTTAGAAGTTTTATCAGCAATGCCTTTTTTGACAAGATTGACAGGGCTTGTAGTGTGATTTTTGCCGTCTTTGCATTTTTGCTCTTTAGCGCAAGTTATCATTCTTTTTTATCCGCTTGAGAATGAATTTTCCCTATAAACTTGACAAGTTAATGCTTTTTAGATTAAAATTCCGACACTTCATTGCAAAATCAAAAACCACCAAAAGCTTAAATGGTTGTTTAAATCTCAAAATCCCTTAAATGTTTTGACAATATTTTATTTTGCAAGAATCAAATGTCTTAAGGCTAAAAATGAGCGAATACTCAACAAACAAGAAAGATTATAAAAACCGCACTCACACTCCCGTAGAAGGTCACACGATTGAAGATTTACGCGCAAGTCCTATCAACAAACTCGCAGAGATTGCCATTTCTTTAGGTATTGAAAATCCTCAAGAGTTTTTGCGCCAAGACTTAATCTTTGAGATTCTAAAGACACAGGTCAGCAAAGGTGGTTTTATCCTCTTTACAGGAATCCTAGAAATCACAAGCGAGGGTTATGGCTTCTTACGCGCCATTGACGAAAACTTTTCAGGTTCTCAAAATGACGCCTATGTCAGCAGCACACAGATTCGGAGATTCGCCCTAAGGAATGGAGATATTGTAACAGGACAAGTGCGCTCTCCAAAGGATCAAGAAAAATACTACGCTCTTTTGAAGATCGAGGCCATCAATTATCAATCTCCAGAAGAGATGAAAAATCGCCCCCTCTTTGACAATCTCACGCCCCTTTTCCCAACAGAACAAATCAGACTTGAATATAACAGCCTCAAAATCACAGGTCGCATGCTTGATCTTTTCGCCCCCATTGGCAAGGGACAGCGTGCTCTCATAGTCGCCCCTCCAAGAACGGGCAAGACAGAGCTTATGAAAGAACTCGCCTATGGAATCACAAAAAATCATCCTGAGATCGCTCTCATTGTTTTGCTTGTTGATGAGCGACCCGAAGAAGTTACGGATATGGAAAGAAGTGTCAAGGGCGAAGTGTATAGCTCCACCTTTGATATGCCAGCAAGCAATCACACGCGCGTAGCAGAGCTTGTTGTAGAAAAGGCAAAGAGAATGGTAGAGATGGGCAAAGATGTTGTGATACTCCTAGATTCCATCACGCGCCTTGCACGTGCGTACAATACCGCAACGCCAAGTAGTGGGAAAGTCCTAAGTGGTGGCGTTGATGCAAACGCTCTCCACAAACCCAAACGTTTCTTTGGTGCGGCAAGAAATATCGAGCAAGGCGGAAGCTTAACGATTATCGCAACAGCCCTCATTGAGACAGGCTCAAGAATGGATGAAGTGATTTTTGAAGAATTCAAAGGCACAGGAAACAGCGAGATTGTCCTTGCACGACACATCGCAGAACGCAGAATCTATCCTGCAATGGATATTCTAAAGAGTGGAACGCGCAAAGAAGAATTGCTTTTAGGACAGGATAAATTGCAAAAAGTTTGGGTGTTAAGAAATGCGATTCACCAAATGAACAATGAGATTGATGCCCTCACTTTCCTCTACTCACAAATGCAAAAGAGCAAGGATAATGAAGAATTCCTCAATATGATGAATGACAGCGCAAAAGACTAGAGATGACTCCAGAGAGAATTGGTGTTTTTGATAGTGGCGCAGGGGGAATCAGTGTCCTAAAGAATCTCATAGAATCGCGCAATTTCAAAGAAATCATTTATTATGGCGACACGGCGCGCGTCCCCTATGGTGTGAAAAGTCCCGAGACCATTGAACATTACGCGCTAGAAGCATTGGATTTTTTCAAGTCCTTTAGTCTTGATTTACTCGTTGTTGCTTGCAATACAGTGAGTGCCTATGGATTAGAAGCCATGCAAAGAGTCGCCCCCTATCCTGTCATTGGCGTGATTGAACCAGGAATTTTAGCCCTCAAAAACGAGATTCGCAATAGGGATGCAAAGATTCTCATTCTTGGTACAAAGGCGACAATCAAGAGTCAGCTCTACCAAAAACTCTTAGCCAAAGAGGGCTATCACAACACCTTTGGAATCGCAACGAGCCTCTTTGTGCCCATCGTAGAAGAGAGCATTTTTCAAGGCGCGATTTTAGAATCCACAATGCAACATTACTTCAGCACCTATGCACACATTCCCGATGCCATTATTTTAGGCTGTACGCATTTCCCGCTCATTGCAGATGCCATTGCAGAATTTTATTCCCACAAGCCCCTCCTCATTCATTCGGGCAAGGCGATTATGCAATACCTACACAGCTCCTACACGCTCAAAAATTTCACAGACAAACCAAATCTCTCCTTTTATGCAAGTGATTCTCTCTCTAAGCTTGAAGAGATTGCAAAAATTTGGCTCAATCCCCTAAAATAGAATCCGATAATACAAACTTGCCTTTGTGTTGTCCTGCTGTTTTTCACTCTCTTCTTTTTCAATGATGGCCGAGAAGTTTCTAAAGGGCGCATAACCTATGCCATACTTCCAAACAGAATCATCAATGAGGGCACTTGTCCTTTGCAATCCATATTGAAAATACATATTTTCTAGCGATTCCACATAGAACTTTTGCTGAAATCCATAATCCCCGCTCCAATCTTGATTGCTCTGTAAGTTTGAAGTCCCAAGCAATTCTAAAGTCGTATTTTTGTCCTCATACACTTTCCACAGCACAGAAGTCTCTCCACTCACTTCATTTTCTTTTCCCATTTCACCATTGAGTCGCGCTTCTATTTTAAGAATCTCACCCTTGTCATTATCGCGCAAAAGTTCAGAGATATGCTGTGTCAGAAGTGTAGAAATCTCGCCAAATCCCGATCCTAAGACATAGTCATTTAAGACATCTCCCTCAAACTTCTTTTGCTGTGGTTGTTGCATCTTTTGCGAAGTTTTTGCAAGTTCTTCTTCATCTTGCAAACTCGGCAGAGGAATTCCCATTTTATCGCTCAAAGGCTTAAGGGATTCAAAGGGATTCTTTCTTGGAATCTCTAGCTTTAAGTATTCTGCAATGTCGCTCTTTAGCGGAGGTTTTTCCTCTGCAAAGCACAGCATACAATAAAACAACAAAATCACATTCTTTTTCATAGTACGAGTTTAACACATTAAGACAAACAAAAAGACAATCAATCCTTATGGATTCTAATCACCGCAGAAGCTTGAGATAAAAACTCCTCCAAACACTCACACTCTGCTTGCAAAACAAGCCTTATGCCATCATTTAAAAATATTTTTTGTACAATTGCGATTTTGCTTTTTTGTGCCAAATATTCCAATTGCGACAGAGAAGAAAAGTCAATAGTGATTTGCCTTTTTTCTTTAAGCATAAAGGGCGCCAATTTCCCCTGTTCTTTAGACTTCAAAATCACATCTTTTGCGCTCTGTGTGTAAGCGCGCACAAGCCCTCCCGTGCCAAGCAATGTCCCCCCAAAATAGCGCACAACAAGAATTCCACATTCTATCAAACCATATCCACGCATCACTTTTAAAGTCGGCATCCCCGAAGTCCCCTTAGGCTCCCCATCATCGCTAAAGCTCTCTTGGAGCTGTTTTTGATCATTTAAAAAGCGGTGTGCTGTTACAAAATGCACAGCCTTTGGATGTGTTTTGCGCATTTTTGCAACGAAATTCAAAAACTCCTCTGCAACCAAATAAGAGATAAACTCCGAACCCTTAACCTCAAAGCGCGATTCCACATTTTCTGTTGGACAATACAGCTCTTGCAACCTCATTCCCTGCATCCGCGCTTGAGTTCCCCACAAGAAAAATCCAAAATTTTCTTAGGGATGCTATCCAGTTCCACCGTTTCACAAATCGCGCCTTTTGCAATGGCTTGTTTTGGCATACCAAACACCACGCAGCTCCTCTCATCTTGCGCGATTGTGTAGGCTCCATTGTCATAAAGCTCCTTGATTCCGATACTTCCATCATCGCCCATTCCCGTCATAATGATCGCAAGCGTGTTTTTGCCCACCGTATTGTTTATGCTTCTAAACATCACATCCACACTTGGACAATGCCTTGAAATACGCACTCCCTCAAGTGGCTTTACATAGCATTCGCTATAGGATCGCTCCAATATCATATGCAATCCACCCGCAGCTAAATAAGCGCAAGATTGCCGCAGTTGCATTCTGTCATGCACTTCAAAGACATCAATAGGAGAATACATGTTGAGACGTTTTGCAAAAGACGTAGAAAAGCCCTCAGGAATATGCTGTGTGATGAGAATCGGGGGCAGATCACGTGGCAATTGCGAGAGGACTTTTGCTATGGCATCAACTCCTCCTGTGCTTGCACCAATGGCGATGATCTTCTTAGAGTCACCCTTGTAAGGTGTAGATTTTAACAATTCATCGGGATGGTATTTTTCGCTATTAATCTGCATCATTCAACCACTTTGACAAAGATATTTTTCCCAAGCTTCCTAACCTTAGGAGCGAGATCCAAAATACTCTCACTATGCCCAAGGTAAATCGTCCCCCCAAGCCTTAAGTGTCTGAAAAGTCTGTAGAGGATTTTCTTTTGGTCTTCAACTTTAAAGTAAATCAACACATTGCGACAAAAAATCACATCAAACTCACTCACACCAAAGGGATAGCCATGCGTGTAGAGATTGCATTGTTTGAATGTTATAATGTCTTTGAGAATCTGCTTTGCACACATTGAAATCTCATGCTCACTCTTTTCTTTTATGTCAAAATAATGTTGCAACTCAATCCATTTGGGCAAGGGATTCAAGTGCGTATCTACGAGATATTTCCCAGCCCTTGCAATCTCTAAAACAGAAGTGTCAATATCCACTGCCTGTATGTCTATGTGTGCGTTAGAGTGATATTTTTCCTTTGCTAACAATAATGTCGCAGCAGCCGAATAGGCCTCCTCGCCCGTAGAACTTGCCGCACACAGCACTCTAAAGGGCTTTTCTACACTTAAAAAATGAGGGGAAACGCGCTCCAATAGATCCGTAAAATGGAATCCCTCGCGAAAAAAATCTGTTTTATTTGTCGTGAATACATTGATAAACTCTTGCTTATATTTGCCACGTCTCAATTCCTTGAAAAACAGAATATAATCGCTTATGCGCAACTCCCTTGCAAGCCTTTCAAGGCGATTTTTGATTGTGGAATTTTTGTTGTTAGGCAAGTGGATTCCGGCAAATTGATAAATGAGTTCACGTGCTTGTTCTATATTTTCCATGCTGACTAATGGGGACATTTTACCCCCCCCCCCCCCCGCCAATGTGTTGATTAAACATTCATTTGTCCTTGCATTTGTCCTTGCTGATGGTTCTGTTTCCACATTTGCGATGTGAGCGGATCTTTCACCTGCCCTATACGTTCATATTGTGCATAATAATCCTCTGTAAATCTCCTCACTTGCTCTCTTGTAGGCTCATAGCAACCCTTATTATCCTTTTGCATAAAAGAATCCAAAAAGATTCTTGCATCTTGCTTGTTGAGATACACCAAAACGAGCTTACGATAGACCTCTGTATAGACTTGTTGCAAAGACTCTAAGGATTCTTTGTCTAAAGAAATCTCAAGCGCATGGGATTCAAAATCACCCCTATAGCGCAAAACACCCGCAGAAAACAGCACATCTAAATGGATTAAGCCCTCACAATAATAGGGCAGGACTTCATCCTCCTTTTTCCAAGCCACCAGCCCCACAGCGCGTGAAATCACACTTGCTATGACTTCTTTCAGCAGAGTTTTATTCTCTTGAACAAAATAACTCACGAGCCCACCCATTGTTGCTTTGAATTCCTCAATGTTTTTAAAGACCCCACTCTCATTTAGTCGCAATTCACTCTCTGAATCCACCCACAAAATATGCCCAAACTCATGCCCTATTGTGCTAATCTCATAGACCCTATGCCAATCTCTCTCTCTAAAAAACAGCAATGTGCGCACAAAATCCAAAAAATCCTTTGGAAAAGTCTTAGAAGTCAGCAGCATAAAGGGCTTTGCCATTGACAGCTCCCGCACACGATCGGGGAAATAAAAGATCTTCTTGCCATATTTTTGGCTCACCTTTTCGTCATTAGGGACAACCTGCGCACTAAAAAGCCCATTGAGTTCCGCTCCATAAAACAACATGGGCATTCCACCATAACACTGCGTTTGTGCAAGAGATTGCGCAACACATTGATCGATAGAATCCTTAAAGGGCGTCTGTGGAAAAGTCGCACTAAAGGACTTATAAAACCGCAAAACAGATTCTTTAGAGACACTAAACTCTCTCTTTGTTTCTATTTCTAACAAATCTTTTCCCTCATAGATTCGTGCGATGCGCAAATCCCACTCTGGTGCGACAGCTTTTCTAAAGTGATCCTCATAATATTCTAAGGGATGCCCAATTTGCAGGGGCGTTGAAATCTGCATCCAAGCCTTATCAACAAGTCTCCAAGATTCCAACAAATGCCCACAATCCCTCTGTAAAAGCGCATTCTTTAAAGCTCTAAAGTATTCTAAGTGTGCATCTTTTTGCTCTAACTCTTCACAAACTGTGTCAATCTCCTCCAACCTCTGCAGAGATTCTACAAGTGCCTCTTGCAGTCCTTGAAACTCTTGTGCAAAAAATTCCGCATAGGACACCGCTTGATATTGCCGACCTCTCAAAACAGGCACAGAATAGCTTCTGTCGCTCAACTCTCCCTTATGTGTGAATCCCCCTTGTGCGCTAAAGTCCTCGTTGCTGACTTCAATGCTGGATTCCAACTCCCTTAAAATCGCGCTCAAATCCCCACCAAAACGTTCATTCAAATCCTTATTGATTCCAAGAATCAATCTTTTTTGCCAAGACTCAAAAAATGTGTCAAAATGCTGTCCGATTCTATGTACAGAGAATAAGACTTCACGCAAAAAGGGTGTAAGGAGATGATTGTCTTGTATGAAGTCTAAAATTTCTTCATGCTTTTGCCTATAAAAATCCCGCGTCACTCTCAAGAGTTTTTTGCGGATCTGCGTGGATCTCTCTTCGGAGATTCCTAACTTTTGCAACACATTAAGCAATGAAGCCTCTTTAAGCCCGACAATCCTATCCACACAAGCAAAACGCATTTCTTCACTTGCATCCATTTCATTTAAAATCTCTGTGAGAGCGGGGAATTTGGACTCTAAGTTTTTTTCTTCATAGAGGGAAGTGATCGTGGCATTTTGCCTCTCTAACAAATGATAAATTTCTGCAATATCACTAAGAATCTGATTTTTTGATTTTTCCCTTGATTCTTTTATGGATTCTTTCATAAACTTAAGATTCCACTTCTAGTTTTTTGGATTTGCTCTTTTTAACCACCTCATAGGCTTGATTGATTTTCTGCAGTTTTTGCGTGTAATTTTGGATAATGGATTCATCTAAGCCCTTGTGGTGCAAAATATCGGGATGATATTGACGTACGAGATTCTTGTAAGTTTTTTTAATCTCCTCTAAAGAATCCTCCTCCTTAACACCTAAAATCTCATAGGATTCTTGCAATGTCGCTTCTTCTCTCTTGCTTTGATAAAAACTCTCATACGCATCATAGAGAGCGTTAAAGTCTGCATTATCAATCTCCAAATAGGCCGCGACATCTAAAATCATCTCGCGCTCACCCAAACCAAGCTCATTATCCGCATAAGCAAGGGCAAACATATACTCTACAAGCTTCAAGCGACTCTTATACTGTCCCTTTGTGAAAGACGCATAAGACATCGTGAGTTCCTCAACACTCCGATCTGTTGTCTCAAAAATGCGATGCAAAATCTCTAAAATCTCGTCTTTTTGATACATTGAGCTTTGCAATAAAAGCGCGTCTGTGATGTCTAAAATCGTATTTTCCATCAATTCTAATTCCAGCTCACACACCTTGCCATCGCTTTGTGCGAGTTTGGAGAGCAAAGAGACGATTAAGCCATACTCGCTATTTTTAATCTTTTCTTCTTTGCTAAGAGCGCGTTCATTAACGCTAACATCGCTTTTATAGGGATTCTTATAGTAGTTAATCTCCTCTTGTTCCTCTCTTGTTTGAATCTGCGGACGTCTGCTAGGATTGCTAAGATATTCCCTGAAATTAATAAATGCGATTGCCAAGATTACAATTGTAATGAGTAATAAAATCTCCATTCCCTATAACTTTAAAAAACCTTTCATTTTGCCCAAAATCCCGCTTGGTGCTAGGAATCCTAGTGCGCGTAATTTGTCTTTAATCAACTCCACTTCACTGCCTTCTGCTTCAACCTCTACGCATTGCTGTGCTTTATCAACGCGCAAAGTCGGATATTTCTCTAAAAGCGCGTCATTAATCTTTTTCACACAACCATCGCATTTGATATTTTGACATTGAATTCTAACCATGGATTGTCCTATTCATTAATCATTCTGCAAACATTTTGTGGTGGGTCCTATAGGACTTGAACCTATGACCAATCGGTTATGAGCCGAGTGCTCTAACCAGCTGAGCTAAGGACCCCTCTTTGAATTTGAACCCGAAAAAGAATCGTGATTATACACAAATCTATGCTTAAAGACAAATAAGTTTTCAAGAATCCCAAAGAGAACCATAAAGGTGATAAAACTGCTCCCTCCATAGCTAAATAATGGCAATGGAATCCCAACAACAGGAGCCATTCCCACCGTCATAGCAACATTCACGCCCGAATACACAAATATCAACAATCCCGTGCTATAAGCAATCACCTTGAGAAAATAATCTTTTTCGTCAGAATAGCCCATTGAAAAAATATGAAAAATCAACGCTCCATACAGAATAAAAAGCGCAATAACACCGACAAATCCGAATCTCTCTGCAAAATAAGGAAAGATAAAATCACTCGTTGCAATCGGCAGAAATTTATAGAGTGACTGCGTGGCTTCTTCTTTTTCTTTCCCATAAAATCCCCCCGAACCCACTGCGATAATGGATTGCTTGACTTGATAATCGGGTTCTTTAAGGATAAAATCCATGATGCGCTTTTTTTGATAATCATGCAAATTTGTGTATAAAACGGGCGAGAGAAAGCCCACTGCAAACACCAGCGCAAACCAAATTTTGTAATTCACACCAATGAGAAACAAAACCCCAAAACTCACCAACAACAAAACAAGAGCCGTGCCTAAATCGGGCTGTTTTAAGACTAAAACAAAGGGCAGAAAAACAAAAAAAGAGAATTTTAAAAAAGTTATCAGACCATAACCATTTTTCTTAGGGGGACTCTTACTAATGAGATGGGCTAACATTAAAATCAGCGCAGTTTTCATTGTTTCAGAGGGTTGAAAAGTGAAATGCACAAAGGGAATCTCAAGCCACCTTTGCGCACCAAGTCGCGTATCGCCAAAAAACTCCACAGCCAACAACAACACAATATTCAACCAATAAAACCCTATGATAAACCAAGAGAGTTTGCGCACAGAGAGTAAAGAAAACAGACAAAAAATGAGGAATCCCACCAGCGCATACACGAGGACTTTATCGCCTAAAAAGCTATTATTTTCATTAATCAAAAACCACGAAAACAAAACAATCGGCAAGGATAATAAAGGCAAAGTAAAATCAAAATATGTTAGAATCCTGCGATCAAGCCCAAACATAAAACAAACCTAAAAACACAAAAATAATGCGCAATTCTAACATATTTTTGGATAAAAGATAGCAAATGAAACAGCTTTTAGCAAATCTCACAGACACAAACTTGCAGACACAAAACATCTCAAACCCCCAAAGCTTCATCGTTTCTTCTGCCAATTTTTCCGATAATATTTGCCCCCAAAATTTGCGCGCTGATGTCTTTCTTGCAAAGCAACTCAATTGCTCACGCGCTAAGATTCAGCAATTTATCACAAAACAATGCTTTTTGTGCAATGGCACACCGCTTACGAAGTTTGGTACATTACTTAAAAAGGACGATAAGATTACATTTAACCCTCCACAAACCTTACAAAACACCACTTTACAAGGCATAAGTAGCCTAGAGATTCCGATACTCTACGAAGATGCGGATTTATTAATCCTCAACAAGCCTCACAATCTCATCGTCCATCGCACAAATGAGGAAGATACACAAATAACCCTTGTAGATTGGTTGCAATCCAAGCATTTTTCACTCTCTCACTTAGGAGATTCTAGTCGCAGAGGAATTGTCCATCGCCTAGATAAAGGCACAAGTGGTGCGATTGTCATTGCCAAAAACAACCGCGCTCACGAGCTTTTAAGCGCACAGCTTAGAGATCGCACAATGAGTCGCTATTATCTGTGCGTCATAAATCAAGCCCTAAAGAATCCTAAAATCGTGGATCTACCACTTATGCGCCATCCTAAAAAACGTCTCAAATATCTATGCACAACCCCAACAAATCCTAACGCAAAACCCTCTAAAAGCGCGTTTTTTAATATCGCAACAAATAAGGATTCCGCTCTCATAGGCGCGAAACTCTTTAGCGGACGCACTCATCAGATTCGCGTCCATCTCCACGCAATCAACCGCCACATTTTAGGGGATTTTTTCTATGGTTATCGGGGGAGTTATCAGGGCAGAATCCTTTTGCATGCGCATTTGATTCAGCTCAAACACCCAAGCTCACAAGAGACTTTACGCATTTATGCACCCATGCCACAAGAAATGCAGGATTTTTTGAAAGATTCTTTTTGTTTGGAGAGATTTGATAGCGAAGATGGCATTGTCATTCCCCTAGATGAACTCTATTGCAAGAATTTTTATGAAAATTCACTTGACACGGAGTAACTCTTATGCTCTATAATATCAAAATCACAAGGAGGCAAAATGCAACAACAATCATTCACTCAAAATCTGCGCAAAAATGAGGGGCGCAGGGATTTTTTAAAAAAGAGTTTGCAGCTCACAGGAGCCCTCGCAATGAGTGGAATCCCACTTTTTGCAAACAATACAAAAGGAACAAATATGCAATATCTCACACTCAATAATGGCATCAAAATGCCCATTTTAGGTTTTGGGACTTATGGCATTCACAGCACAAAGACATTTTTAGAAGCCCTTGAGGTTGGCTATCGGCTCTTTGACACTGCACAAATGTATGGCAACGAAAAAGAGGTCGGGGAAGCTTGCAAGGAGGCCATGCGCAACGGTCTTTCTAGAGAAGAGCTTTTTATCACAACAAAGCTCTCAAGCAATATGAGCAAAGCTCAAGCCAAGCAAGGCATTGACTCAAGCTTAAAAGCTCTAGATTTGGATTATATCGATCTCTTTTTGATTCATGAGCCCTACTCGCAGAGTAAAGCCATGTATGAAGCCCTAGAAGAAGCCTACAAAGAGGGCAAAATCAAATCCATAGGAATCTCAAATTTCACCGCTAAGACCTATTTAGACTTTATCAAAACCTGCAACATCGCCCCCGCAGTCAATCAATGCGAAACACACATTTTCTACCAACAAAAGTCTCTGCAAGAAGCCATGAAGCCCTATGGCACGATTTTAGAATCGTGGAGCCCCTTTATATCGGGCAAAGGCGGGTTTTTTGACCATCCCACTTTACAAAAACTCGCTAGAGCGCACAATAAGAGCGTGGCGCAAGTGGTTTTGAGATACCTCATTGAGCGCAATATCATTGTGATTCCTAAAACTTCTAATCGCAAACATATGGAGGATAATTTCAATGTTTTTGACTTCACCCTCAATGCGACAGAAATGAATGAAATTGCCCTTTTGGACAAAAACAAAACACAATTTAGTTGGGGGTATTAATATTCTTTTTTCCTTTTTTTGCACAAATTTGTGCAAGTCGCACAAATTTGTGCAAAAATTTTGTGATTTTAGCATTATTTTAAGATAAAACAAGGTACCATATGAGACATCTTTGAATACAAAGGAGTTCACGATGAAAAAGATTTTACTTGGATTAGTTTTAGCAACAGGTGCTCTTATGGCAGCTGATGGTGCAGAAATCTTCAAAAAATGCATTGCCTGTCATGGACCAAATGCAGATAAGATTGCACCCGGAAGTAAGGGCGATGTGACACTAGCAGGTATGGACAAAGCTAGAATCATTGAGCAGCTTAAGGGCTATGCAGCAGGGACAGCCGATAATGGCGGTGCAAAAGCTATCATGTATGCAAATATGAAAAACTTCAAACTCACAGACGCAGACATTGAGGCAGTTGCAGACCATATCTCAAAACTTCCTCCTGTGAAATAACCCTCACCTCTCCCGTGCGGGGAGGATTCCACTCATTATGCCCTATTTAGAGATCAGCTCACAGAATTTCTTTCACAATCACAGAATCATTCTTAATGCCATCACACCCAAAGCCCCAGAAAAACTCGCCATTGTCTTAAAAGACAACGCCTATGGACATGGACTTAAAGAAATCGCGCAACTAGCTCATCGCGTTAAGATTCAAAATGCTTTCGTAAAAAACGTCTCCGAAGCTCTTGCCATCGCGGAATTCTTTAAATCCATAACAATACTCTATCCCCATTCTAAGGATTCAAACTTCAAAGAAGCTCTCCTTGCGCCAAACCTCTATTTTTGCGCTCCTTCTTTGGAATCCCTTGTGCAATTACCCCCAAATACAAAAATAGAGCTGAAAGTCAATAGTGGCATGAATCGCAATGGCATTGACAAAAACGCGCTCTCTGAAGCCTTTACCCTCATCACAAAAAACAACTTACAACTCAAAGGCATATTCACACACAATGGCTTTGGTGATGATTTAGACAGCGCATTTTACACACAAAACATAGAATTTCTGGAGATAAAGAAAGATTCCCTAGCCCTCTGCAATCACCACAATCTCCCGCGTCCGCGCTTCCATTCCCTAAGCTCCTCTGGCGCATTTCGCACTGATTGCGCTTCTATCCCTAGCGATTTGCAAGATGATCTCTATCGCATTGGAATCGCATTTTATGGTTATTTGTGTTGCGACTTTCAGTCTCCACCCCTCAAGCCCATAGCTTCCCTCTATGCAGAGAAAATCTCCACGCTCTCTCTTAAAAGTGGCGCAAGTATCGGATATAGTGGTGTGAGTACGCTAGAAAAGGATAGCATCGTTTCCACTTATGACATTGGCTATGGCGATGGATTGTTTCGCATAAGGGAGGGAATGGAACTCTACAGCGCCGAAGGCTTTAGGATTCTACCACGTGCGAGTATGGATTGCATAAGCATTGCCACAGATGCGCAAAAAGTCTGCATTTTTAACAATGCAAACACTTTTGCAAGAGCCTTCCATACCATTCCCTATGAAATCCTCGTACATTTGCATTCTTACATTCCGCGCATTGTTGTTTGAATCCCAACTTGAACTTTTACAAAATTCCAAAACTTTTGTATAATTTGGATTTTAAAACCCTAAACCCATTAAGGAATGGCTATGAATTTTTGTCTGTTGTTTGGCGGAAAGTCCTATGAACATGAAATCAGCATTGTCAGTGCAATCGCCCTCAAAAAACTGCTTAAGATTCAGCATTTTATCTTTTTGGACGCGGAACACAATTTTTATCTCATCCCCGAACACAACATGCAATCCAAATTTTTTAGCTCTAAAGAATACCTCAAAGCACAAAAAATCTATCCCCAAAAAAATGGCTTTTTAAAGCGCACACTCTTTGGCACAAAACCCCTCTTTTTGCCCCTTATTATCAACCTCATTCACGGCGGAGATGGCGAGGATGGAGGGATTTCTTCCCTCTTGGATTTTTATGAGATTCCCTATATTGGACCGCGCACACCCGCTTGTGTTTTGAGTTTTGACAAAGAATACAGCAAGATTTTAGCACAAAGTCGCGGGATTTCAAGCCTAGAATATCAAGTCTTATGTCGCTCTATGCCACTTCCGCAGAATCTCACCTTTCCTGTTATCATTAAACCTGCACGACTTGGAAGCTCTCTTGGAATCAGCATTGCAGAATCCGCAGAAAAACTGCAATACGCGCTAGATACAGCGTTTGAATACGACACAAAGGTCATCATTGAGCCTTTTATCGCAGGAATCAAGGAATACAATCTCGCAGGATACAAGAGTAAGGAGGGAATGCAGTTTTCTTTCGTTGAAGAGCCAGAAAAGGGGCAGTTTTTGGACTTTGAGAAGAAATATCTTGACTTTTCACGTACAGGAAATGCCAAAGAAGCAGACATTAGCGCGGATTTGAAGCGCAACTTGCAAGAAAACTTCACCAAACTCTATGACAATCTCTTTGAGGGCGCCTTGATTCGTTGCGATTTTTTTGTCAAAGACAATCAATGCTATCTCAATGAAATCAATCCCATTCCCGGTAGCCTCGCAAACTACCTCTTTTCAGACTTTCAAGCTTCTTTAGAACAGCTCTCTAAGGCTCTCCCTAAACCTCATTCTATCCGCGTGGATTACGCACTTTTAGGACAGATTCAGTTTGCAAAGGGCAAATGATGGCACAAACGATTCTGTCCTATAAGCAACCCCTTAGCATTTCCTACACCATCGCAGAATCCGCCTCTAAAAATGCAGAGCCTCTTGTCATTTTGCACGGTTGGGGTGCGACGAAGAGGCTTATGGAGCAGTCCTTTAAGGATACCTTTGCAGATTTTACGCATTATTACATAGACTTACCGGGCTTTGGCAACTCACAGATTCCGCCCTTTGCACTTTGTACGCAGGATTATGCAGAGATTGTGCGCTTATTTTTAGAATCCCTTTCCCTCCAAGCACACAATTGCACGATTCTAGGGCATAGCTTCGGGGGCAAAGTCGCAACACTTTTGAATCCTAAAGAACTCATTTTGCTTAGTAGCGCGGGAATCCCTACACAAAAATCCCTCAAAACACGTTCAAAAATCGCCCTCACAAAATTCCTCAATCGCTTCATTCCAAGCGCAAGTACAGCACTCAAAACACTCCTGCGCTCAAAGGACGCTCAAGGCATGAATGAAATCATGTATCAGACATTTAAAAATGTCGTGGATGAAGACTTTAGCGATATTTTTCGCAGTTTTAAGAAGCCCTGCTGGATCTTTTGGGGCAGAGACGATCATGCCACGCCTTTGAGCTCTGGAGAGACGATTCACAGGCTCATTGAAAATTCTCAATTCTTCGCACTGGGTGGAGATCACTTTTTCTTTTTAAAAAATGCAAAAAACATTGAAGCCCTCTATAATGAGACAAAATCAAAATAAACTTTGTGTAATTAGGTTTTTTTTGTTAAAATAGCACAATTTTTTTTAAGGCTTTTTCTTGCAAAACATTGACATTTTCATTATAGCGACACATTGGATTTTTCTTCTTGCACTCGGCTATTACATTATGGTGAATCTACAATGGTATCACTACAAAATTTCACGCGTACTTTTCAAACATCACAAGCGCAGGTGGCATGTCTATTATTTTGTCATTCCCATTGTGTATTTCATACTCATTCCCGATGGGCTGTATTTTTATATCGGCTTGTATCTCTACATCTTAGCGCTTGGGATTTGGATTTTTAATCTCAGTAAAAAGCTCGTTTTAACGGGTAGAATCCTAAGATTCTTTGGAATTTACATTATTTTTATCGTCTTTAATGAGATTCTCCTCCTCAAACTTGATGAACACTCAAGCCTCATTCAAATGATTTATTTACTGCCTCTTTGTGTCTCTGTCATCATTTCTTCGATCATTGAGGGGATTTTGCTCAATCGCTACAAAAAACTCGCACAAGACAAACTAGCAAGTATGCAGAATCTCACTATCATTGCCGTTACAGGGAGTTATGGTAAGACAAGTCTCAAAAACTTCCTCGCGCAAGTCCTTCAAGACAGCTTCAAGGTCTATGCCACCCCGCGCAGTGTCAATACCCTCACAGGAATCATTGCTGATATCAACAAAAATCTCTTTCCGCTCATTGACATTTACATCGTAGAAGCGGGAGCGCGAGGCGCAGGAGACATTAAAGAGATCGTCGATCTCATTGCCCCGCAAATCGTCGTTGTCGGCAAGATCGGAGAGGCACACATTGAGTATTTTAAGACATTAGAAAATATCTATGCAGCAAAATACGAAATCCTAGAGAGCAAGAATCTCACAAAGGCCTATATTCACAGAGACAACGAGCCACCCACAAACTGCCCGATTCCTATCACCAACTTCCCACAAAATGTCAGCAATATCTCCGCAACGCTCAAAGGAACGAGCTTTAGCCTCTTGCTTAAGGGCAAACAGCTTGATTTCCAAACGCACATTTTAGGAAGTTTCAATGTTGATAATATCAGTGCAGCCCTTATGATCGCCTCTGACTTTGGAATCTCAAATGATCATTTAGTGCGCCAAGTGCAGAAACTAGAGCCAATCAATCACCGCTTAAGCAAGATTGTCGTCAATGAAAAAATCATTCTTGATGACAGCTACAATGGCAATCTTGATGGAATGCTAGAAGCCATACGTCTCTCTTCCCTCCATCAAGGCAAGAAAATCATCGTAACACCCGGACTTGTAGAGAGTTCAGAAGAGGCTAACGAACAGCTTGCAAGCGCGATTGACAAAGTCTTTGATCTCGCCATTATCACAGGAGAGCTCAACTCAAATCTTCTGCGCAACAACATCCACAATGCGCAAAAAATCATTCTCAAAGACAAATCAAGCATAGAGCATATTCTCAAAACAACAACAAGTAGCGGTGATTTGATACTCTTTGCTAATGATGCGCCAAGCTACATTTAGCGAGTGAGATATGGAACACACCTACGCACCTTGGCGCAGCGCATATTTCGGAAGCAAAAGTGAGCAATGCATATTCTGCCTTCTCTCCTCTGGAATCTCTCTTGAAACTCATGCTAAATCTAATAATCTCGCAGAATTTGACACAGAAAACAGAATCTTTTACAGGGATTCTCACATCTTTTGTGTGATGAATAAATTCCCCTACACGCCCGGACATTTCCTCATTATCCCCCACATACACACACATTCACCAGAGCTTTTGGATGCAGAAGTGTGGTTGCATTTACAGAGATACGCACAAAAGGGCGTCGCGCTTTTAAAGGAATTTGGTGCGCAGGGAATCAATATGGGCATAAATATTGAAAAGGCAGGAGGAGCAGGAATCCCAGAGCATATTCACATGCACTTAGTCCCACGTTACATTGGTGATACAAACTTTTTCACTACCATTGGCGACACACGTGCCTATGGAGTGGATTTTGACGCGATTTTTAAGCGCATTGCAGAGCTTTCTCAAAAGCACTTCAAGCCCTAAGCCCATTTACAAATCATTAACCAAACACCTGCTATAATCTCGCAAAAAGCACTTAAGGAAATCAATGAAAATCAACAGAAGTCTCTTTGTCTTCATAAATACAACCATCTTAACACTCCTAAACTTTCAAATGTTTTCATTTGTCCAAAAGAATCTCAATGACACATTTTTAAGCGTAGCGCTCTTTGTTTGCTTCTTTTGCGTTCTGTATGTCCTACTCTCCTTACTCTTTGTGAGATTCCTTGCCAAACCTCTTTCTATATTTTTCTTTAGCACCGCGCTTTTTTGCGTGTATTTTATGCATTCCTATGGAATCCTCATTGACAGCGATATGATTTTAAACGCTATGCAAACAGACAAAAGGGAAGTCTCCGAGCTTCTTAATCTCCCTTTACTCTTAATTACGCTTGTCTGCATTGCCTTTAGCGCATTTGTTATCAAGCTCAAAATCACAGAAGACGCTTCATTCTTTAAAAAGACGCTTGGAATCTCTGCGGCCGCAGTCCTTGCGTGTGCGATATTTTTCTCACAGACAGAGGATTATGTGCCGTTTTTTAGGAATCATAATGCAGTAAGGATGTATAACACACCCTTTTATCAAGTCTATGCACTCTATCGCTATTATGTAAGATTTGTCAAAGACAGCCCTCCTTTAGAGAGTGTCGCACAAGATGCAAGTCTCAAAGGAGATCAAGCAAAAAAACTGCTCGTCTTAGTCGTTGGCGAGACGGCACGAGCGCGGAATTTTTCGCTTGGAGGATACGCGCTTAATGACACAAATCTCTACACCAAAGGGCATGATGTCATATTCTTTAGCGATTTTTCTTCTTGTGGAACTTCAACTGCCGTGAGTTTGCCATGCATGTTTAGTTTGAGAGAGCGCGAAAACTTCAGCACAAGTGATCATAGGGAAAACGCGCTTGATGTCTTAGAAAAAACGGGCATTTCCGTCTCGTGGCTTGGGAACAACAGCGGTGGTTGCAAGGGTGTTTGTGCGCGGATCGATGATGTTGAGCTCTTCTCTCACGCCTTTGATGGCGCATTGCTCTCAAATTTAGAGCAAAGAATCAATAACCCCCCCCCCCGCAGAATCACGGATCATCGTCTTACATTTGCAGGGCTCCCATGGACCAGCCTATTACAAACGTTATCCTAAAGAATTCCAGAGATTCACGCCCACTTGCCAGACTAACGAACTTGCGCAATGCTCGCAGGAATCTCTCGTGAATACCTATGACAACACACTTCTTTACACGGATTTTCTGCTCTCACGTATCATTGAATCCCTCAAAGCGATTCCAAACTACACAACAGCTCTGCTCTATGTGAGCGATCATGGAGAGAGTCTTGGTGAAAATGGAATCTATCTGCATGGAATGCCCTATTTTCTAGCTCCAAGAGAGCAGACGCATGTTCCTGCGATTTTTTGGAGTAATGATAACGCACTCAATCAAATCGCAAACAATCACAAGAATTCCAAACTCTCGCATGGAGACCTCTTTGACACGCTCTTAGGATTCTTTGGTGTGCAGACAAAGGACTATCAAGCCGATGATGACTTCCTAAGCCCAAACTTTAGGGAGGATTCTTGAAGCCAACTTACAACTTCTTTAAAAACACGCACTATGCGCTAGAGGGCGTGAGGTGGTTGTTGAAAGAGACGTCCTTTCGCATTGAGCTGTGCATCATCATTCCTTGCGTGATTTTAAGCTTCTTTTTACCCTTGAGTCTTGCTGAATGCTTACTTTTAATCCTCACTTTGCTTGGAATCCTCATTGCAGAAGCCCTCAATACCGCCATTGAAGCCTGTGTGGATCTCACCACGACACAATGGCACAAACAAGCCAAAATCGCCAAAGACTGCGCATCAAGCGCTGTGTTTTTCAGCATATTAAGCGCATGTCTCACTTGGATCGCCATCCTTGCAAAACTCCTTCTCTTCTCCTAATGCTTAAGCCTTTATGACTTCTTTGTGGGCTTTGATTTTTGCTTGATTATAAGAATCAACTTGCTTTAAACTCTCTTTTTGTAAGGCTTTGATAAAAGCTTCCATAAAATCAAAGGCGATTTGGTGGTTTTGGTCTGCATTCTGCTCTTTTTTGCACGAGGAAGTGGGATAAACGGGAAGTAGAATTTTATCATTTTCTACCTTTTTGTCCCAAGTTGCCAAATAATCTCTTGAATACTTTGGATATAAAACCTTTTCTAAAACACATTGCAAAAATAAATTTACTTCAAAACAAACATTGTATTTTTTTAATTTTATAAAATAGCTTTCCGCAAGAATTCCTGTTTTTTCTTTTTGTGCATATACCTTTCCAGCTGCTATTGCACCATTGTATATAATAGACAAAAGATTTTCGTGTGTTTCAAAGTCTCCATTTTTAGCCCAATACATTATTCCATTATTTCCAAATTTTGCATATACAACAGGAATGCAAAATTCATCTGTTTTCTTACCAGATATAGCTTTAAATTTATTACCTTGCCCTAAAAATTTTGCCCCTATTTTTTCAAACAGCTCTCCAACTTTAAACTCTTTCCATTGTAGATTTGCAAAGGGGGCGGTTGAAATGTTTGATTGTATTTGAGGGGTTTGCGTGAAAGATTCTTTGGTGAAATCATCAAGCGGATAATTTAATTCCCCCCCCCCCTATAAAATCAGAATCTTTATTTAAGGCTTTTTGATTCTTTGGTGGATTTGAGAGCTTTTCAAAGCTTTGCAAAGCAAACATTTCATTTTGATTCAAAATGAAATTCTCAAAGCCTGTGGCTTTGAGATACGCCTCCAGCTCCTCCACACGCTCCGCCTCCAGCTCCGCTATATAAGATTCCATAAAATCAAAGGCGATTTGGTGGTTTTGGTCTGCGTTCTGCTCTTTTTTGCACGAGGAAGCGGGATAAACGGGAAGTAGAATTTTATCATTTTGCAATTGTTCTAATTTGTATCCACCTTGTTGCCCATTGTATTGTGAAACAAATTTTTGAATATGTGCAATAAAAAAGTATATAATGTGCTTATTGAATTCAAATAAAGGCTTTAGTTTATTGATATTTTGGGAGGTGTAGTAGGGTTCTCTTTGAAATTTAACATATTTATAGCAACCTATCACCGTTGCTGTTATGGTGTCTTTTTCATTAGGAGGAAAATTTTGTAAATCAATCTTTCCTTTGATGCCATTGTTTTCATTAACTCTCCCGACGAAGTTTATACCGCTGTCTTTAAACTTTAAATTTCCCTCATCTAACGAACGAGTTCCGCTAATCTCAAACAGCTCTCCAAGCTTAAACTCTTTCCAAGTGCCCCCGTTTTGCTTGAATTTTTCATCAAGCTCTTTCAAACGAGGGCTTTGAGACTTTCCCAAAGAAGCCTTGTTTTCTTGTTTGAGTATATTGCTCACTTCCCAAGCGAGATAATCACTCACGCATTTTTTAAAATCCTCTAAAGTCGGCTTGGTGTCTATTGTCTTATGCTGGTCAAAATTCCAATCATTGCCATTTTGCGTGATAGTATCCTCCACATAAAGCTCTTTAAGATTCCATAGTGTAGAATCCACTTTGGCGTTTAATCCCCCTTTGTAGATTCTAATGATGTCTTCGTATCTTTGAGAGGGATTATCCACTTCTTGCAAGTTTCTTTTGACTCTTTTAAAGCCATCATTTCTAAAGTCTATGAATTTCACACTCTTTTCAAAATCATGCGGAATCTTTGCCCGAAAAACATAAATGCTTGTTTGCACTCCCGCCATAGGTTGGAATAAATCGGGAGGCATTTTAATACTTGCTATGAGGGTGTGGTGCTTTAGGATTTCTTTATTTGTGTTAATAGCCTTACCACTCCCTGCACTATCTTGTATGATGATAGCTCCTAAGCCATTTTTAGACATATTATCAAGCCCTATTTTGATAAAAGGCATTCCATTTTCTTCAAAGGTAAAAGGAGGATTCAAAAGAAGCTTATCCGCACCAAATTCTCTTATAATTTGAGCAATACTTGCATCAAAGCTATTCCCCTTATAAATTTGAGAACTGCCATCACCGCGTAAAATCATATTTGTTACAGCTAGAGCAAACATTTCAGCATTAAGTTCCACGCCTAAAAGTTGATTTTTCTTAAGTTCATTAATCAACTCTTCGCTTGATTTATCTCCATAATCCTTTTTTAAATCTCCTCTTTGCTCTTTTTCCTTAACCTTTTCACACATTAAAGACATAGCAGAGACTAAAAAACCCGCACTTCCTGTAGCTAAATCCATGACCTTATCTGTATCTGTAATCTCTAAAATCTCTGCCATCATTTTAGTGATATAGGGCGGTGTGAGCACAATTCCTAGTTCTTTACCATCTCCTAAGGCATATTTCAAAAACTCACTATAAAGTTCACCCATAACATCTAAATGCCCTCTGTGTGCATTGAAGCCATCAATCTCTTTATAAATGTATTCATAAATATAAGCAAAAATTTGCTTATTAATACTTGCACTCTCACTCAATAAATGTGCGACTATTTGGTTGTTTGGATTTTTCTTTTGTCCCTGTTTGCTTGTAAAGTTTTTTGGAATCTCATCTCTATAGGGATCTTTTTTTATCTCATTAAATGAAGCTAACATTAAATCCCTTTTCTTTTTATCAGACACTTTCATTTCTAAGTATTTTTCTATCTGCTTATAAATGCGTTCTCCGTCATTTTTCCCATCAAGATCATTTGGCTTTAAACCCGAACAGATTCTCTTGTATTTTTCATCATAATAAGACTGCATAGAGAGTATCAATCCCGCAACATACAAAACCCTCTGTGGTGCTGTGATATTGTGAGAATGCATAAGTTTATTTAAATCCTTATTGTATCGCCCTAAAATAAGTTTTTGCTTTTTTAAAATTTCATTTTTTTGAATCTCTGTGAGTCGTGCGTTATCTAAGAAGTCTTTAAAACTCTCTTGTGATTTTAGGAAGTCTAAATTTTGTGTTTTGGTTTCTATGAAAGCATTTGATGAAGTTCCAAAAACCAAATAAACTTTTATGGCAATATCCTCAGGACTTTTCCCTGCAATGGCCACTGCAATGCAATTTTCGTATTCTCTTTTCTCTTTTTCTTGCTCTCTCTCTAAAATCCCTCTTGCATAATGCAATGCTCCATTAAGAGCGTAGCCAGAAATGGCATTTTGATCAAATCTTACATTATTATCCTTATCAAAACTTGCCATTCTATCAACAAAAGCACCTTTTGAGTTGGCACTAAATTTGCATTCAAAAAGGACAGGAACAACGCGATTATCATATTTCAAAGTTTCACAAGTAAAATCAGGGATTCCACCGCCCTTTGCATTTTTTGTTTTACTAAAGCCTTTTAATGATTCCTTAAGATAAGCACTTGCATCTTGTTGCCTAAAATGCTCACCCTTGACTAATCCTAACTTTTTTAACGTGTCTTTAACATAATCATCAACATCGCTTTCTCTAGACCACATATTTCTCCTTTCATCACTCACCTCTTTTTAGAGATTCAACCCCTAAAACTTCTTCCTCTTCACATCATTTAAAATCTCATCGGCTATGGTATTGACAGCCTTTGTGATGTCATTGGTGTTGTTAGCGACGCTGACATTATCTTGTGTGACAGATTCTAGTTGTGCTATGGCATCATTAATCTGTGAGACCCCTTGAGTTTGCTCTTT
>CANQAN010000010.1 GCA_947588965.1 uncultured Helicobacteraceae bacterium | reverse complement strand
ACAATGAAATCATTAATGACACAACCAAAACTTTACAAAGCGCAAAAAGGATTAGAATTATAGCGGGATAAACTTAATGGGAGATTAATGCCAACGCGGATAATCATAAGGGATTTTTAGAATGTCACACCATTTACCAATGAGGAGATTTTCAATGTCTTCTGTGCAATTTCCTGCATAATATCCTAGAATCGGAGGGGCGATGATAACGCCCAGACGCGAGAGTTTAAGCATGTTTTCTAATACAATTGCGCTCAAGGGCATTTCTCTGGGAGCTAAGAGTAATTTACGATTCTCCTTAAGCATCACACTTGCAGCGCGTAGTAAGAGGTTATCACAAATCCCACAAGCGATCTTTGCTAAAGTGTTTTGAGAGCAGGGGATAACAGCCATAGCTTCACACATAAATGAGCCACTTGCAACGCATTCCCCGAGATTTTCGTTGTCTAAAAGTCTAAGATTTTTGATGTTTTGTAAAATAGAATTGATTTTTTCTTCCTCTCCCGTCCCTTCTTCCTCTAAGGTCTTTTGTGCGCCTTTAGAAATAATGCAGTATTTTTCAATCTCTTGTGGAATGGATGCAAGAAATTTTATTCCTAATTGTGCGCCACTAGCTCCACTGATGCCGACAATAAGCCTCACAGCAGTCTCCCCCTGCCTTCCTCTATAATCTCCACATCATAGACCTTTTTCCCATCAATGACACGTGCCTTAATCACATCGCCAATGGCTGCGTCTTTTTGCGCCTCTAGTGTGAATTCCAAAAGTACATTGTCCTCCATGACATCAACAAGAATCATATCGCCTTTTTTGACAACGCGTTTTGGGATTAATCTGTCCCTTGTAACGATAATGTCTTTTGGGGTGTAGGAGCGCACAGCGACTTTTCCTAGTTCATTTTCTTCCATAAGTGCGCTACCAATGCGTTCAAAGGGTATCCAAACAAGTCTTGCGTTAGTGAGATTCACGCTTTGGCGTCCATTTATGGGCTGTGTTGTTTGGATGGCTTGAATCTCTGCATCAAGGAGGTATTTGAAATAGACTTTGCGATTGCGCGTTTGTTCCTTGAGCTTCTCTTGTATGACGACATTGAAGCTTCCTTCGTTACGTTTTAAGAGTTTGGGATGAAAATCTATGGACTTAATATCTTCTTTTTGGAATCCAACAGGCGTTATTTGTTCTATTTGAATGGATTTGATTTGAATTTTGTTTTTTTGATAATGGCGCAAAAATTCTGCCATAATGTAGTTTTCAATACTTTCTTTTTCACCGCTAAAGGTGCGCTTGAAAGTGATAATGGGTGTTTCTGCACCAATAGAGAGGCCATTGTCCTCAAATTGCTCGATGAGTTGATTGCTCTTAATTTGATAGCGATTCATATTTTGTGGAATCTCAAAGAGTAAAAAATTATTTTCCAATTCTGGGAAAATATCTTTTGCATAAACGGCCTGTCCCTTGAAAGAATATTCTTTCTTTAAGACCAAATAGTCAAGCCCATAGACAATATCGCAAACCCAAAGCAATAAAAATAAAACCTTTGAAATATTCATGACTTCAATCTTAATTTTGAGATTCTAAGCGCATTTCCGACAACACTCAATGAGCTTAGAGCCATCGCCGCCCCTGCAAATGCTGGTTGCAAGATGATTCCAAAGGGATAATACAGTACTCCTGCTGCAATAGGAATCAAAATAATATTATACACATAGGCAAAGAACAGATTCTCCTTAATCGCTCTTAATGCTGCATGAGCAATGTCAAAGACTAAAATGACACCCCACAAATCATTCTTTAGCAACAAAACATCGCCCGCTTCTTGTGCTAATTGTGTGGCTTCTGCAAACGAGATTCCAAAACTTGCTTCTTTCAAGGCGAGAGCATCATTGATTCCATCTCCTATGAAGCAAACGTCTCCTTTTTGTGAGAGTTCTGCGATTTTTTGCGCCTTTTGTGTGGGATTTACGTTGGCAAAAAACATAGAGATTCCTAAGTCTTTAGCGATTTTTGCGACATTTTTTTGCTCATCTCCGCTTAGAATCACTGATTCAACTCCGCGCTTATGCAAGGCATCCACGACTTCTTTAGCATTGTCTCTAAGGGAATCTTGCAATTCAAAAAGTGCTAAAATCTCACTTTCTTTAGCAAGTGCTATGGTCTGCCCATGTGTCTCTAGGTCTTTTGTAGGGATTTGTGTTTGAGCATTTATCCATTTAAGAGAGCCTAAAAAATATCTTTCCCTTTTAAAAACGCATTGTACACCCTTTGCAATTTCATAGTTTTTGGATTCTAGTTGTAAGATTTGCGCATCTCCTGCAAATTCCACAATAGCCTTTGCGATAGGATGGGGATTGTTGTTTTGCATACTTTTTGCAAGAGAGAGAATGCTCTCCTTAGTGTGTGTGGTGGTGAGAATCTTAAGGTTTTTTAGGACAATTTGTCCTTTTGTCAAAGTGCCTGTTTTGTCAAAAACGACCATTTTGATTTGCTTGATTTTTTCATACACATCGGGATTTTTGACAAGAATTTCTGCCTTTTTGGCGCGCAGACTTGCACATACGACTGCTAAAGGAACGGCAAGTCCTAGCGCACAAGGGCAAGAGACAACAAACACGGAAGCCGCAATGGAGAGGGCAAATCCTAGTCCCTCTCCAGCAAACAACCAATATATAAACGCGCACACGCTCAAAATCACTATGCTTGGCACGAAGATGCTAACGACTTTATCAGCAAATCTCCCAATAGGTGGCTTTGTGGTCTGTGAAATTTCCAGTAAATCCAGCATTTCATAGACGAAAAATTCATTGGCATCTTTTGTTGCTTGAATCGTCATTTCGCCATTTAAGATGAGACTGCCCCCGATGACCTCCGCGCCCTTTTCTACGACTCTGGGCAATTCTTCACCATTAATATGCGCACTACTAATCTCTGCTTGTCCATCTAAAACAATGCCATCAAGGGGAATCTTTTCTCCGCTCACAACAAGGCATTTATCGCCCTTTTTGATTTTTTCTGTGGCAATCCATTCTGTTTGTGCGCGATTGACACATCGTGCTTGTGTCGGCAAAATCGTGGTTAAGAGAGCGATTTCATCGCCAGCTCTTTTTTTGGCATTAGATTTAAGATATTCCCCAACAAGCACGAAGCATATCACTGCGCTGCTTCCCTCAAAGTAGAATCCATGCTGATGGGTATAAAAGAGAGTGAGGGAATAAATATAGGCCACGCTTGTACCAAGCGCAATGAGGACATTCATATCGGCACTTTTTGTCTTAAAAAAGTTTTTTGCGCCAAGATAGAAGGGATAGCCACAATAAAATTGCACAATGCTTGCTAAGATAAGTTGCAAAAGATTACTCCAAAAGGCGTGGATTCCGCTCATGTGCAGGGCAAAAATCATCAAAAACAGCGGAAGCGCAATGTAAAGACGCTTTTTGAGTCCTTTTATGTAGGATTCTTCTAAAGATTTTGCATTATCTAATCCCGCAGGGAAGCCATATGAAGTGATTTCTGAAATAATCTTTGATTCTTGGATTTGTGTCTCATCATAGGCAATTTTTGCGCGTCCGCTTATGGCGTTGATTTTGATATTTTTAATGGCGGGAAATTTTTGCAGATTCCTTTCTATCGTCCCAGCACATGAGCTACAATGCATACCGCTAATGGCGAGTTTTACGACAGCCATTTTTTGTCCTTTGAAAATAATTTGAACTCAAGCGAATTTAAACAAAAAAATTTTACAATAACACCCCTAAAAATATTATAAGTTTTATTTTTTTAAGGAAAGATTCGCATGGTCAATCGCAAAAAAATTTATAATCCTAATTCCGATGAATCTGTCAATGAGCGGAAAATTTTCGGGGGGAATCCCACGAGCATTTTTGAGCTTAATAAGATTAAATACCAATGGGCTTACAATCTTTGGAAAATCATGTTAGCTAATACTTGGTTTCCCGAAGAAGTGAATATGACACAAGATAAGCGCGACTATTCTGGTGCTCTCACACCGGAAGAAAAAATTGGATATGATAGGGCTTTGGCACAGCTTATTTTTATGGATTCTTTACAGACAAACAATTTGATTGACAATGTGAATCCCTACATTACGAGTCCCGAGATTAATCTCATTCTTGTGCGCCAAGCCTTTGAAGAAGCCTTGCATTCTCAAAGTTATGCCGTTATGGTGGAATCCATTTCTGCAAACACCGATGAGATTTATGAAATGTGGCGCACCGATGCTAAGCTTAGGAGCAAAAACGACTATATCGCAAACGTCTATGAGGAATTAGCATCCAATCCTACGGAATCCGCTATACTTAAGGCTATGTTTGCCAATCAAATTTTGGAGGGCATTTATTTTTACAGCGGATTCACCTTTTTTTATACACTTGCAAGAAGTGGGAAGATGCTAGGAAGCGCACAAATGATACGTTTTATCCAGCGCGATGAAGTCACGCATTTATTGCTTTTTCAAAATCTCATCAATGCTCTCAAAAAAGAGATGCCACATTTATTCACCAAAGAACTTGTTGAAGAGGTTATGGAGATGTTTAGAGAGGCTGTGAGAGTGGAGGCTTCATGGGGGGAATACATCACACAGGGGCGGATTCTAGGACTAACGAGTGAGATTATACATGAATACATTAAATATCTCGCGGATAATCGCCTTATGCGCGTGGGATTGCCTACGCTTTATAACGCAAGACATCCGATTAAATGGGTGGAATCTTTCAGTTCGTTTAATGAGCAAAAGACAAATTTCTTTGAGGGGAATGTCACAAATTACGCAAAAGGGAGTATAAATATTGATGATTTCTAAGCAACTCTATTCTCTGCAAATCAAAACGCAGCAAAATTTTGAGGAGAATCTCGCACACATTAAGGATTTGATATTAAAGTGCGCAAGGGATTCTGTTATTTTGGCACCTGAAGTTTGTTTGACAAATTTCTGTTATCAGCGCATGGAGGAGGCTGGTGAGTTTGCAAAGGTCGCTACAGATGCCTTGTTAGCACTCTCAAATGATCGCACCATTGCCATAACAATGATTGAAAAATATCGCGATGGTTTCTACAACAATCTTAAAGTTTTTCACAAGGGAGAGCTTTTGCACAAACAAAGCAAACATAAGCTTTTCCCGTTAGGAAATGAACATGTGCATTTTCAGAGTGGAGATGTCGCGGAGATTGCGCCCTTCAAGTTAGATGGATTGAGCTGTGGAGCGTTGAATTGCTTTGAGTTACGTTTCATTGAGCTGTGGCAACGTGTCAAGGGCTGTGATTTGATTTTTGTCCCTGCGCAATGGGGTAAGGAGCGCAAGGATAATTTTGAGACACTCACAAAAGCTCTTGCCATCACAACGCAAAGCTTCGTGTTAGCAAGCAGTGGCGCCAATGACAATTGTGCGAGAGGAAGTGCTATTATCACACCCTTTGGAGTTGCGATTAAAGATGATAACAAAGAAGTGATTAGCACAGTTGCGGATTTCAATGCTATAACACAGGTGCGTAAATATATTAATATCGGTCTTTGAATCGTGGAACACATAAAAACCGCAAATATGGTGCTTGAAATATCCAAAAGATTCCACCTTAGTCCATCTGTAGAAAAAGCCTTTTTAAGCATTAATAGAGAGCTCTTCGTTCCCGATGGTTTCGCGCACCTTGCTTATGCGCTCGATGCGCTTCCGATGCTTGCAAGTCAATGGGTTAGCTCTCCGCTGACTGTGGCGAAAATGACAGAATATTTGCAGTGTGAGAATGCGGATTCTGTCCTAGAAATAGGCTGTGGCAGCGGGTATCAAGCGGCAATTTTGAGCAAGATTGTACGTCGCGTTTTTAGCGTGGAGCGCATTGAAAAGCTCTTATTAGAAGCGAAAGAACGTTTTAGGATTTGTGAGATTTATAATGTCAGCACAAAATTAGATGATGGACAAAATGGTTGGAAAGCTTTCGCTCCCTATGACAGAATCCTGCTTTCTGCTTCCTTGACAGAGATTCCAAATGAGCTTGTCTCTCAACTTGTAGAAGGTGGAATCCTCGTGGCTCCTGTCGTTATCAATGAACATCAGATAATAGTGCGCTTCACAAAGCTCAATGGAATTCTCACACAAAGAGAGGAGCTTGAGCAATGTGCTTTTGTGCCCGTATTGAGTGGATTAGAGAAAGGCTAGAGTTGAGTTGAGAGTGCCAGAATCCTTGAGGGATTCTAGGCATTATTCAACCTCTGCATCAATGATGTCATCATCTTTGTTGTTTTGTGTGCTGTTGCCTTGTTGAGGATTTTCTTCTTTTTTATACATTGCTTCTGCGAGTTTGTGGCTAACGGTTGTGAGTTCTTTGATTTTTGCTTCAATCTCTTCCTTGCTTGCATTTTCGTTTTTCAATGTTTCTTGCAAGGCATTGATTGCGCTTTGGATTTTCTCGCCATCGCTGCTATCAATTTTGTCTTTCATCTCATCAAGGCTTTTTTGTGTCTGATATACAAAGCTATCGGCTTGATTGCGCACTTCAATGATTTCTTTTTTCTTTTTATCCTCTTCTTTGTTGAGTTCTGCATCTTTAACCATTTTGTCAATTTCAGAATCGGACAATCCGCTAGAGCCCGTGATTTTTATCTCTTGAGCCTTTCCTGTTGCCTTGTCTTTTGCACTCACAGTGAGGATTCCGTTGGCATCGATGTCAAAGGTAACTTCAATCTGTGGGACACCACGTGGTGCTGCTGGAATTCCGCCGAGTTCAAAGTTTCCTAGCATTTTGTTGTCTCTTGCTAATTCTCTCTCTCCCTGCAAGACTTGAATCGTAACAGCAGGTTGGTTGTCTTCTGCTGTGGAGAATACTTGATTTTTCTTCGTTGGAATCGTTGTTCCGCGCTCGATAATCTTTGTCATAACTCCGCCTAATGTTTCAATCCCTAAGCTCAAAGGCGTCACATCAAGCAATAAGACATCCTTGACATCGCCCTTTAGGACACCTCCTTGAATGGCTGCGCCAACAGCAACGACTTCATCGGGATTGACAGACTTATTGAGTTCTTTGCCAATGAAATCTTTCACACGATCTTGTACTTTTGGGATTCTTGTTGAGCCACCGACCATGACAACTTCATTGATTGAATCCTTACTTAAATCCGCATCTTTAATAACTGCACCGATTTTATCAATGGTCTGATTGATGTATTGTTCAATTAAGCCCTCAAATTTCGCACGACTAAGCTTTTTCACCAAGTGCTTTGGTCCGCTAGAATCCGCTGTGATAAAGGGAAGATTGATTTCAGTCTCTTGTGCGCTACTCAACTCTTTTTTGGCATTTTCTGCAGCCTCTTTGAGCCTTTGGAGAGCCATAACATCGTTTTTAAGATTGATTCCATTTTCACTTTCAAATTCAGCAACCGTCCAATCAATGATAGCATTATCAAAGTCATCTCCACCCAAAAACGCATCTCCGCCTGTGGCTTTGACTTCAACGACATTATCACCTGTTTCAAGCACAGTCACATCAAATGTCCCCCCACCTAAGTCATAGACAACGATGTTTTCAGAATGTTTTTTGTCCAAACCATAGGCAAGTGCAGCAGAAGTTGGCTCATTGATGATTCTTAAGACATTCAATCCTGCGATTGTTCCCGCTTCTTTTGTCGCTTTTCTTTGTGCATCGTTAAAATACGCTGGAACTGTAATGACCGCCTCGGTTACCTCCTCTCCTAAGTAACTCTCCGCATCGGATTTGAGTTTCATTAGGATTTTCGCCGAAATTTCTTGAGGTGTATAGACCTTTCCCGCGATTTCTATCGCACATGCACCATTTCTATCAACGACTTTGTAGGGGAGACGTTTTTTTGCCTCTTGTGCCTTGTCTTCATTAAACATAAGCCCCATGATTCTTTTGATAGAATAGATTGTTTTTTCGGGATTTGTGATGGCTTGACGTTTCGCTGGATCGCCGACTAAAACTTCTCCTTTGTCCGTGAAGGCCACGATGGAAGGAGTTGTGTTTTTTCCCTCTTTGTTAGCAATGATTTTTGCCTCATTTCCCTCAAAAACCGCCATTGCGGAGTTTGTTGTTCCTAAATCAATTCCTAATACTTTTCCCATAAATTATCCTTTCTTGTGTGTGATTTATTTTGCAATGCTCACCATGCTTGGTCGCAAAACTCTGTCTTTGTATTTATAGCCTCTTTGCATTTCTGCAACGATTTCGCCACTCTCGTGCTCATCGCTTTGAACCTGTAAAATTGCGTCATGAAAGTTTGGGTCAAACACTCTCTCTGTTGCAATTGGTTCGATTCCGTGCTTAGCGAGTGTTTTGAGTAAATTTTCTAAAATCAAAGAAACGCCCTCTTCAATTTTGTCTAAAATCTCATCTTGATTTTCATTCTTTGTTTTAGAGTCTTTGATTGTTTTGAGGGCATTTTCAAGCGCATCGAGATTGGGTAATAAGTCTTTGGCGATTTTCTCATAGGCATATTCTAGAGCCTGATCTTTATCGCGTATGAGACGTTTTTTTGTGTTTTCAAAGTCCGCATAAGCGCGCTTGTAACGATCTTCTAACTCTGCAATCTGTGATTCCAGCGCAGTTTGATTTTCATTAGCATCTTTGGACTCCACACTTTCTGTAGAATCCTGCGGAGTATTTGAAGTCTCTTGGCATTCATCGGTTTTGTCAATATTTTCATTTTCTTCTTCTTGCACATTCACTCCTTATTGATTTATATTGATAATTTAAAAGCGCATTTTAACAATTATTCTTTCAAATTTCAAGTGAGATTATATAACTTTAGTCTTTTATTGTCAAGATTAATTAATAAAATAAACTAAACTTTCTTAAAAATTAAAATTTAATCTTTGTAAAAAACAGCATTTTTACGAGGTGCAAAAGACATTTTGTGCTTTTGTTGAGATTTTTAAGTAAAACTCTGTTATTCTTAGAGTGATGAACTAAAAAATGAGGTTACAAAATGAAGCTTGAAAGATTTTGTTTGAGGATTTTGCTCTGTGTGTTTGTGGCTTATGGAATCCTTAATGCGTTAGAAACCAATGAGTCTCTGTCTGTGGAGAATGGAAAGACAATCATTCTCACCACAACGGACAAAAATCCGCAACCTGTACACCTTCACAAAAAAACATATCAATGGATTTCGCATCCACAAGATGCAAATAAAAAAATCGCAATCCTCTCAATTCCCTACTATACAAATCCAAGTAAGATTGTTTTAGACGATGGCACAGAAATAGAGATTTTGCAAGGAAATTATAAGAAAGAGAAAATTCAAGTCAGTCAGCAAAAGGCTAAGCCTAATGCAAAAAATCAAGAGCGCATAAAAAAAGAGCGCGATGAGGCAAATAAAATTTATAGTAATTATGGCACAAAGAGATTGTGGGATTCTGCATTTGAACTTCCTATGAAAAGTGTCATTACAAGCCCATATGGAAGTGCGCGCGTTTTTAATGGAGAGATTAAGAGCTATCATGGTGGCACGGATTTTCGCGCAAATGTGGGGACAAAAATTTATGCAAGCAATCGCGGCAGGGTCGTGATCGCTAAAGATCGCTTTTTAGCGGGAGGTTCTGTTGTGTTGGATCATGGGGAGGGGATTTTTAGTATGTATTATCATTGCAGTGAATTGA
The DNA here is from genome assembly GCA_947588965.1 of uncultured Helicobacteraceae bacterium. Lineage (GTDB taxonomy): Bacteria > Campylobacterota > Campylobacteria > Campylobacterales > Helicobacteraceae > Helicobacter_D. The sequence goes on along the minus strand of CANQAN010000010.1, from coordinate 63,978 downwards.
AAGTGCAAGTTGGACAGATCGTAGAAAAAGGCGATCTTGTCGCTCTAAGTGGTGCAACGGGGCGCGTGAGTGGTCCGCATTTGCATTTTGGGATTCTTGTGCGCGGTGTGCAAGTTGATCCGCTTGATTTTGTCGCACAGATCAACAATCTTTTCTCTGACGTACAATAGAGGGTATTCATGGACTATATTGTTGATGAAACGATTCTAAGGAATCTTAAAAGCATTTCTCTCTCAATGTTTCGCAAGAATTTCTTTGATATTTTTCATGGCTCTCTCTCAACCAAGCTTGAAGAGGGACATTTTCTTATTAATAAAAAAGATGCCATTTTTGATAATTTGGAGCGGAATTCTTTTATCACACTCTATCATAAGCGCGATTATCGCTGGAATGAGGCAAGTATTGATGCTTTTATCCATTCTCTCATCTATCAAAATATCCCCGATGCAAAATATATCGCCTATGGAATGCCGCCTTTCACGACTTCTTATGCTCTAACACACAATAAAATTGCTCCCAAAGACTATTTTGGATTCAAACTGCTTGGCACACTTGATGTGTATGATCCTAAAGACTTTGACAGTTGGTATGAGAGGGCTGATACAGAAATCAATCGCTATTTTAAAGAAAATGACAAAAAAATCATGGTGATTCGTGGTTATGGTGTCTATGTCTATCATCGCGACTTACAGATACTCTCCAAACTCTTTGCTCTTTTAGAAAATACCTGCAAGATTTTACATTTCAGTGCGCTACTAGAGGCAAGTAAAGAAAGTCAAGATTTATTTGATATTTAAAGCTTTTTAATAAAATTTAGAAAATATTTATGGATAATAATTATTGTTTAATAATTTTATGCTATAATTGCAACACAAAATTAATTTAAGGAGCAAACATGCGACAATATGAAACTTATAAATGCCAAAAATGTGGCAATGAGGTTGAAGTTCAAAATGTGGGCGGAGGAACTCTTGTCTGCTGTGGTGAGGCTATGAGTTGTGTAACGACAGATTTAACAGCGGTTAATTTAATGAAAGCTTTTGCGGGAGAATCTATGGCGCGTAATAAATATGATCTATTTGCAGATGTTGCCGAAGAAGAAGGTTGGCATGCTGTGGCAAGACATTTTAGAGAGGCTGCAGAGAATGAAAAATGGCATGCAAGAGCCGAGTTTAAGGCTTATCATAAGATTATAGATGGACATGAGTTAGAAGTTACAACAAAGAATCTCATAACAGCGGCAGATGGGGAGAATTACGAGCATACAATTATGTATCCTAATTTTGCTAAGATTGCTGAAGAAGAGGGCAAAAAGGACATTGCGCGACTCTTTAATGCGATTGGTAAAGTAGAAGTTGAGCATGAACGTGAATATTTGGAACTCAAGAAAATGCTTGATGAAGAGGGATTCTTTGAGAGTGGCACAGAAGATGTTTGGGTGTGTGAGGTTTGTGGGCATATCCACAGAGGCAAAAAGGCTCCCGGTGCTTGTCCGCTCTGTAAGGCATCGCGCGAATACTTCAAACGTGAGTTTTTAGGATAATTCTAAAGTGTTACAAATATGCAAGGCATATTTGTGCGCTTGATGTGATTGTGCGCTTCTAATTCCTCTGTTGAATTTGATTCTCTTATTCTATAATTTCCATAATTTTTAGGTATTTTCAGTTTTTTTTGGTTAGAATATTATTCTAGTTTAACATAAGGAGATGCAAATGACAATTGGTCCAAATAGTGCGTTTTATAGCAATTATGATGCGTTAAATGTCGCGCAAAATGGTGCGAATTCAAGTGTGCAAAGTGGAATGCTAGAGACTTCTAACACAGATTTGACACAATCAACAACAAATCAAATCACAGCACAAAATGCCACACAAGCAAATGCTCAAAGTGTGCAAACTGCTGATGCTATGACACAGAGTCTGCTCAATATCGTAGCTTAAGAGGCATTATGAGATGGTGGATTACGGGATTGATTACTGGTGCAAAGACGATTTTATTATTGAAGATGGTCAAGTTAAGGTTAATTATCAATGTAAGCCAGCACTCATTGATATTGTAAGGCAAGTTCGAGAGGAGGGCTATAGAGGTCCTTTGCTCGTGCGTTTTCCGCATTTAATGAAAAAGCAGGTGGAGAAAATTTTCGCCAGCTTTCAAGCTTCTATTAAAGAACATCAATACAAAGGAAAGTTCAAGGCTGTCTTTCCTATCAAGGTCAATCACTATCCTAATTTCATTCTGCCATTAATGGAGCAGAACATTAAACGTTGTTATGGGTTGGAGGCAGGGAGTAAGTCTGAGCTTATCATTGCAATGGCCTACACAAACGATAATGCACCAATTACTGTAAATGGATTCAAGGATAAAGAAATGATTTCATTGGGCTTTATTGCAGCAAAGATGGGGCATGACATTACACTAACCATTGAGGGACTCAACGAGCTAGAAACAATCATTGAGGTTGCTAAAACTTCGGGAAAACCCTATCCAAATATCGGATTAAGAATCCGATTGCACAGCACAGGAATCGGCATTTGGGCAAAAAGTGGTGGAATCAACTCTAAATTTGGTCTCACGGCAACAGAACTTGTCGAAGCGATTTCTCTTTTGCAAAAAAACAAACTCCTTGATAAATTCACAATGATTCATTTTCACATTGGAAGTCAAATTAGCGATATTGCGCCGCTCAAAAAGGCTTTACGCGAGGCAGGAAACATCTATGCAGAGTTGCGTAAAATGGGAGCTAAGAAACTCAATAATGTCAATATCGGTGGTGGCTTGGCAGTAGAATATGCCCAGCATGAAAATCAGCAGAATCGCAATTACACGTTATCAGAATTTAGCGGGGATGTCGTTTTTACCCTCAAAGAGATTGCAAAGAATAAAAAAGAGCCAGAGCCAGACATATTTATAGAATCGGGTCGCTATGTTTCGGCAAGTCATGCTGTTTTGATTGCACCTGTTTTGGAGTTGTTTTCACAAGAGTATGATGAGAAGGCTTTGCATCTCAAAGACAAGAATCCCCCATTGGTGGAGGAGCTCTTGGATTTGTATAACACCATCAACGAACGTTATGCTATTGAATATTTGCATGACAGCTTGGAGCATATGGAATCGCTATTGACACTTTTTGATTTAGGTTATATTGATCTACAAGATAGAAGCAATACGGAGGTTTTAGTGCATTTGATTATCAAAAAAGTCATTAAGATTCTCAAACACAAGAATCACAGCGATATTATCCGTATTCAAGAGCAGGTACAGGAACGTTATCTGCTTAATTGTAGTTTTTTTCAGAGTTTGCCAGATTCTTGGGGGTTGTCTCAAAACTTCCCCGTGATTCCGCTCGAGCGATTGAATCGACGTCCCACACGTTCGGCGAGCCTTTGGGACATTACCTGCGATAGCGATGGAGAGATTGCATTTGACAAAAACGCCCCCTTATTCTTGCATGACATTGATGTGACAAAAGAAGAATATTTCTTAGGATTCTTTTTGGTTGGTGCCTATCAAGAGGTTCTTGGTATGAGGCACAATCTTTTCACACATCCGACAGAATTTAGTGTTGTCTTTGATGAAGAAAAAGGCGGTTATAGCATTGAGAATCTTTTGGAAGCACAAACGATTTTGGATGTCTTGGATGATTTGGATTATGATACAAAAGAAATTGAGCGCAATTTAAAGCAACGTCTAGAGGACAGCAAGGAGATTCCCGAAGATTCTAAGAAAGAGATTCTAGGTCAGCTCTATGTTATGTTGAGCGAAAATGGATATTTGAGGACGGTTTTTAAGAGTGAGGGAGAAATATCTTGAGTTATACAAACTCATTTTTTGGCACCATCAAAGAGGATTTTGCTGTGATTTTAGAAAAAGATCCTGCCATTAAATCTAAAATTGAGCTATTTTTTAATTATCCCGGATTGATTGCTTTGGTGCATTATAGAATCGCAAACAGACTCTACAACGTCGGCTTTAGAGTTTTGGCACGTATTTTGATGGGCTTCACACAATGGCTGACAAACATAGACATTCATCCTGCTTGTAAGATTGGACATCGCGTGTTTATTGATCATGGAATTGGTGTTGTGATTGGTGAGACGGCAGAGATTGGGAATGAAGTTACTATTTATCAGGGTGTGAGTCTTGGCGGAGTGAGTTTGGAGAAAACAAAGAGACATCCGACAATAGAGGATTATGTCGTCATTGGAGCGGGGGCTAAAGTGCTTGGAAATATCACAATTGGAGCACATTCTAAGATTGGCGCAAACTCTGTTGTCATTCATTCTGTTCCACCAAACTCAACAGCAGTTGGGAATCCTGCGCGCAATATCATTAAGGGCAGAAGTGATAATCTCAACAAAATTCCCGACATTTCCTATCAGCTTTTTACTTATTTGCAAAAACGTCTAGAATTGTTAGAATCAAAATTGCCAAAAGACGATAATTGTGCAGAATCCTTGAAAATGCTAGAGGATTTGTATGGGGAATTTTTAAATATTAAACATTAAATGAGGGGAGGGAGATAGATTTATGGTGATTGAATGGGATGATGCTTATAGCATTCATAATGCGCTAATTGATGCGCAGCACAAAAAGCTGTTTTTGCTTGCCAAAGAGGCCTTCTTCATGCTCAATCAACGCGTAACACCAGATGAATTGCGCGAAATTTTGGTTGAATTTTTTAATTATGTCAAAGAACATTTCCATGATGAAGAGGAATATATGGAGAAAATCGGCTATCCCGATTTGCCAGCACACAAGAAAATTCATAGAGAAATCACTAACAGTCTTGTTACTCTTGTCAAGGGTGTTAAAGATGTCAATGATATGAAAGAGAAATTGCATTTTATTGCGAAAAAATGGCTCTTAGAGCATATTTTAAAAGAAGATATGAAGATTGAAAGGTTTCGTCGCAATGCAATCATGGGACAGCAAAGCGCAGAAAAAGATAATGTTAATTTTTGTGATATTTCATCTGCGATTTATTATTATGGTTGTGCTTGTTCAGGAAGGCTCCATGATGTCCCGCCTGATGTCCATCGTCGCATAGAAAAGGGCGAGAAATTCCGATGTAAGACTTGCAAAGAGAACATTTACTTAGTCAAGGTCCAAAAAGTCATTCAATAGATACAAAATTATGGTAAAACCCCTCAAATAAGTGCATTTAAAATAAAAGGAATGAAATGTTAGATGAAAAAGAACTCAACGAATATCAATTGATGGCGGATTCTTTGCGATTTTTATGCGCAGATATGGTACAGAATGCAAACAGCGGACATCCCGGTGCGCCTATGGGATTGGCGGATATTGCAGTTGTGTTGAGTTATCATTTAAGAATCAATCCGAAGAATCCAAATTGGCTCAATCGTGACCGACTCGTCTTTAGCGGTGGACATGCGAGTGCGCTCGTCTATGCTCTCTTGCATTTGTGGGGATTTGATGTGAGTTTGGAAGATTTGAAATCTTTCAGAGAGCTTGGTTCAAAAACACCCGGACATCCAGAATATCGCCATACACCGGGCGTTGAAATCACAACGGGACCTTTGGGACAGGGTATTGCAAATGCAGTAGGATTTGCTGCAGCTTCAAAACTTGCCCAAAATCTGCTTGATGACACATTGATTGGGCATAAGGTTTATTGTTTGTGTGGAGATGGAGACTTGGAGGAGGGAATCTCTTATGAAGCCTGTTCTTTTGCAGGGAAACACGCGCTTGATAATTTGATTGTGATCTATGATTCAAACAACATCACCATTGAGGGAGATTGTAAGATTGCTTGGAATGAAAATGTACGTATGCGTTTTGAAGCGCAAAATTGGAATGTTTTAGAGATTAGTGGGCATGATTTTTTAGAAATTGACAAGGCTTTAGAGTGTGCAAAACAATCCACAAAGCCCACTTTAGTGATTGCAAAAACACAGATTGCTAAAGGCTCAAAAACCCTGTGTGGTTCTCATAAGGCTCACGGCGCACCATTGGGAGCTAGTGAAATTTATCAGTCCAAAGAGGCTCTAGGCTTGAATCCAGAAGCCTCATTTTTCATTCCAAATTCTGTTGCCCTGCGCTTTAAAAATACTGCCGAATTGGGAGAATTAGCCAACACGAAGTGGAATCAGATTCTTGCTAAAAGTCCTAAAAAAGAGTTGTTAGAGCAAATGCTCTCCCCTGATTTTTCTAAGATTGCCTATCCTGTTTTTGAACCCTCAAAAGATGTCAAAATGGCGACTCGTGTAAGCAATGGAATGATTCTTAATGCCCTTGCTAACGCTCTGCCAAATTTTATTGGAGGGAGCGCGGACTTAGCTCCTTCTAACAATACAGAATTGAAAGGAAAGGGCGATTTCCCAGAGGGAAGAAATTTTCACTTTGGAATCCGTGAACATGCCATGGGAGCCATAAGCAATGGAATCGCAAATTACGGCTTATTCCTGCCCTTTTGTGCGACGTTTTTTGTCTTTAGTGATTATATGGCGCCAAGTGTGCGCGTTGCAAGTCTTATGCAAAGCAAGGTTTTTTATATTTGGACACACGATTCTATCGGTGTTGGAGAGGACGGAGCAACACATGAGCCTATAGAACAACTCAGCCATTTTCGTGCAATGCCAAATTTAAAAGTTTTTCGCCCTTGTGATGCCTTTGAAAATATCGCTTGTTGGCAGGTTGCATTGGAGATTCAAGGACCTTGCGCGTTTGTTTTAAGCAGACAGAATTTGCCCTTGTTAGAAGAGGTTAAAAAAGAGCATGTTTTAAGGGGGGCGTATCTCAAGCGCGATTCAGTCCTCAATGTAAAGAATCCGCAAATCACACTCATTGCCACAGGGAGTGAGGTGGATCTTGCATTGAGTAGCGCAAAGCTCTTAGAAGAGCACAAAATCGCAACGCGCGTCATCAGCGCACCTTGCTATGATTTGTTTTTGGAGCAAGATAGAGATTATCGCAATTCTTTATTAGTGGGCAAAATTATTGCTATTGAGGCAGGTCGTGCGCTAGAGTGGTTTGTTTTTGCCGATGCGGTGATTGGAATGTCTCGTTTTGGTGCGAGTGGTAAGGGAGAGGATTTGTTCCGTCACTTTGGTTTCACCAAACAAAATGTCTTAGAAACTGCAAAGAATTTGCTAGGCAACTGATGCAGACATTATATCTCTTTTCAAACACACGATCCATAAAGAGCTTTTTTGCGGAAAATTATGCAGAGAGTCTTTTGCCCCATGCTAAAAATGTTGGGGAATTTTTGGATTCCATTTTGTATGTGCGCTTTAAACGTAGGATTCCAGCCTTTTTGCGCAGTGTTTATCTGTATCAAGCTCTTGTGAGAGTTGATATAAGTCCCTTAGGCACGTTTGGGAAAAATTTCACACAATTCCTCAAAAATTCTGATTTCTTTTTGAAATTTTATGATGAACTCTGCGCAGAATGCGTGAAGATTGAATCCCTAAAGAAGCTTGATACATACGCATTTTATGACGATCATTTGCAGATTTTAGAGCAGGTATTTTCAAACTATCAAGAGATTCTTCAAAAAGAAAAGTTTTTTGATCAATATTTTTTGGAGGATTATCAAATTGCCTTTGAATTTTTGGCAGAATTCCAACGTATTATTTTTTATGTTGCAGGCTTTTTAAGTCGGTTTGAAATGCGGATTTTCAAGGAAATTTCTTGCAAGATTCCTATTATTTTTAATCTTAACATTGATAATTTTAATCGGAGCTATTATAGTAAAATTTTCAATCTTGAACTGAATTTGGGGGGACATGAGATTCTCTTAGAGGATTCAAAGTTTCAAATTCTCTCCTATGAAGAGCCTAGAGCGCGGCATTTTCAGATTCAAACCTTAGAGTTTCAAGACAGAATCTCGGAGGTTGGCGGAGTGTTTGCGCAAATTGATTTGTGGCTTGCGCAAGGAGTTTTGCCAGAAGAGATTTGTGTTATTTTACCCAATGAAAATTTTGTAGAATATTTGCAGCTTTTTGACAGGGTGCGCAATTTTAATTTCGCAATGGGACATCCCATCACTGCGACAAATCTCTATCTTTTGATTCAAAAGTCCTTAGAACAGGAATCTGATTTGATGTTTCAAGACCTTAGCGCGTTTGAGGAATTTTTAAGAGATTTTGAAGAGAGCAAAAAGGAATCTCAAAACGTGAAAAAAGCCTTTTTAGATACATTAGAGGTTTTTAAATTTTCTTTGCATTATTTGAATGCATTGAGTTTGAGAGAAAAGATTCTTGTGTATTTGGAGCTTTTAAAGGATATTGTATTAGATGATGTTGGAGGCGGTAGGATTCGTGTGATTGGAATCTTAGAGACACGAGGAATGAAGTTTTCACACATTATCATTCCAGAATTTAATGCTACAAATGTGCCAACCCTCAACGATAAAGATATTTTTTTGAATTCAAAAATCAGAGAAGAGGTGGGATTGCCCACGCGACAAGACAGGGAAAATCTGCAAAAGCATTATTATGCTAAGCTCATAGCAAACAGCAAGGAAGTAAGGATTCTGTGCCTCAATAACGACGAAGAGCAGCCCTCGCATTTCTTGCTAGAGGATTCTATATTTAATCAAACTCCTATGCTTAAGGCGCATTTGGATTATAGCGCGTATTTTTTGAGCGGAGAGCCTTTGGTCTATAAAGAAAGAAAAATCATAGCCCCCCTAGAAACAAAAACATGGAGCGCAACGCATTTAAGATGTTTTTTGCTCTGTAAGCGCAAATTTTATTACAGCTATATTTTGGGATTCAAGGAATCTGGTGAGTCTGCCCATTTGGGATTGCAAGTTCATGAAGTATTAGCGCAAGTCTATGCAGAAGCACAAAATGAGCGCAATTTTGACACGAACAGACTCTTTCAAAAAGTTTCTCAAAAATTTCAGAGCATGGAATTTCAAAGTGCACAAGAGTTGTTTGATGTTGCATTGGCACAGAAACGTTTGCAAGGATTTTTTAAGTATGAAGAAAAGCGTTTAGAGAGAGAGCATTGGATTCCGACAGACTTTGAGAGGAATTTTTCGTTTTCTTTGGAGGGGTTTATCTTTCATGGACGCATAGATAGGATTGATAGACGTGGTAATGAGATTTTTGTGTTGGATTATAAATACAAGCGCAATGTTGAAAATGACAGCAATAGAAATCCCGACAAAGAGACAGATTTCCAGCTCCCAATTTATTATTTAGCGGCAAAGGAACTCTATCCTCATTGTGAGATTCAAGCGGGATTTTATGACATTTGTGGGGCAGATATAAAGCTTGAAAGCAATGTTGAATACAAGATAGAAATACTCAAAGACAAGCTCCAATCCATCCAAGAAAATGCAGATGCAACAGACTTTAGTCTAAGAGAACGCATGGATGAATGCCGAAATTGTGAGTTTATCTACCTCTGTAACCGCCATAAATCTGTAAAACGCGAACAATAAAGAGCAAACAGAGGCTTATCATTAGGGTTTTAAAGACGAGGACAGATTGCTCATGCATACCTTGAAAGGCAAGACTTGCGATTCCATCTTCCCCGATTTTTTGTGCCTCTAATATGTAGGGCGTGTAATAGAGCGTAAAAAGAAAGATTAAAATAATGCTCACAAATCCCAAAATAGGGGCAAGTTTCGCTCCACCGATGCGCCAAGAGAGCATCTCATAGACCAGAATTACTAGAGCGAGGGCATTGAGCATGAAATTAAGCTTGACAAAAATATTTGTCATTAAAACGCCCGATTGAAAAACCGTGATTTCAAGTCCATGAGCAATGCTTGCTGCACGAAAGATTGTCGGTGCGCATAAGGCACCACTTGCAAAGATTGTCCCCAAAGAGACGCCTACAAACAACAAATACAATGCGCTAAAATAGGGCTGTAATCTGAAAAGAGTCTGCATATTTATCCTTTAAAATCACGCATTATAGCAAAAATAATCTTTCTTTAAAATCTCTCAAATCTTTGCTACAATAGTGTGCAAAAAGGAAGTTTATGCAAGAAGAACTCAAAGAAAACAACATCCAATGTCCAAAATGTGGTGTTGCGATTAATGTCCAAGAAATCGTTTATCATCAAATCAATAAAAAATTTCAAAATCAAATCCAGCAAAAGCAAGAGGAATACAAAAAGGCCTTTGATGATTTAGAACGCAGGGAAAAATCTATTCAAGAGAGTATTACAAAGGGTGCGCAAGAGTTGCTAGAAAAGAAAGAACAAGAGCTCAAAGAGAGGCTCAAAGAAGCTGTGCGTGGGGATTATGCTAAAATGATAGAGGATATGCAAAAGGAGCTTGATGAAAAATCACAGCAGACAAAAGAACTCTATGCCACTCAAGCGGAGATTCAGAAGTTAAGACGCGAAAAAGAAGAAGCAGAATCCAAGATAGAAGCACGAGCGCAGGCTTCTTTAGCACAGCAAATGCAAGATTACAAGCAAAAGCTAGAAGCGCAAATCCTCTTGCAAATCAAAGAAAAGGACAAGAAAATCCAAGATATGCAAAAACAGCTTACAGAAGCGCAACGTACAGCACAATCAGGCTCACAGCAGTTGCAAGGGGAAGTGCAGGAGTTAGCCATTGAGGAGTATTTGCAGTCGCATTTTCCCTTTGATACCATTGAAGAGATTCGCAAAGGACAGAGCGGAGGGGATTGCATTCAGATTATCCACACAAGAGATGCGCAAAATTGCGGAAAAATTTATTATGAGAGCAAACGTACAAAGGAATTTAAGCGCGAGTGGATTGAAAAATTCAAGGGCGATATGCGCCAAAGGGGCGTCGATGTCGGCGTTCTCATCACAGAATCCATGCCTAAAGAATTGGAGCAGATGGGGCTGCTTGATGGAATCTGGGTCTGTACTTTCACAGAATTTAAAGCTTTGTCATTTATTTTGCGCGAGGGTATCATTCAGATTTATCTCGCCAAGAAGTCTCAAGAAAACAAGCAGGATAAAATGCAGCTCTTGTATTCTTTTTTAACAAGTGTGGAGTTTAAAATGCAGATTGAAGCCATTGTAGAGGGATTCACACAAATGCAAATCGATCTTGAAAGAGAAAAGATGGCCGTGCAAAAACTATGGAAGCAACGTGAAAAACAAATCCAAAAAGTGTTGGAGGGGGCAACGGGACTCTATGGTTCTATCAAGGGAATCGCGGGAAGCGCGATTGAAAACATTAAGTTTCTAGAACTCGCAGACATTACAGAGAGGAAAGATTTTTAAGCTCTATATTCTTTTATGCCAAACAGCCAAGATTCCGCCACAGACTATGAGCAACATTCCGATTATGACGAATCCATGCGGAACTTGGTCACCTAAGAAAATCCCTGCAAATGTCGCCATAAAAATTGTGATGTATGAGAGTGCGCCAATGATTGGTGCATCGCCTAAGCTGTAGGCTTTGGTGAGGTAGATTTGCGCATAGGTTGAAACAATTCCAAGCACGAAGATATAAAACCATTCTTTAAGATTAGGCATCATAAAGGGCTCAAAGAGTGTGATGGGGTATGCTTCATAGGGGACAAATTGTGTCAAAATCGGCAGGATAGAACCACTCAACATTAAAGAAAGAATAATTGTGCGCGGATCATAGAGCGTTGCAAGCTTCTGAATAGAGAGGTAGGCGAGTGCCGCGCCAATCCCACTATAGAGTCCAATGAGGACACCAAAGAAGCTTAAGTTAATGGTGTTTGGGTTTGAAATCAATAGGATTCCACAAAATCCCATAAAAATTGCAATCCAAGTCTTAAATGCCACACGTTCATGAATGAAAATTACGCTAAAGAGAGCCAGAAAAATCGGTGAAGTGTAGGAAAAGGCATAGGCTGTGCCAAGGGGCATAATGGAGATGTTGTAAAAATAGGCTAACATAGCACTTCCCCCTGCAAATCCGCGCAAGAATAAAACAAAGGGACGTCCGCCAATTTGTTGCTTTGGTGGGCGCAAAATCAAATCACCCAAAATCCACAGCAGTCCAAAAAAGTTTCGCGAAAATGTCACTTCAATCGCAGGAAGATCTTTTGTGAGTGTCTTTACAAGCATTCCCATAATCGTAAAAAGCAAGGCGGCGCATAAAATTGCGATGATTGCTTGTGTGGAATCTTTTGAGCTCTCTTGATCTTTTAAGGCGGAATCCATTTTTTTCCCTTAAGTATGATGACTAAATTTTATAGAAATAAGCTTATTTGATTCTTAAACTTAAATAAGGGCTTAAATCCCTTTTAATGATATTTTGTATATTCTTAAGAACTTGAGTGCAAAAAGGCTTAAAGAATGGATAAAGTTTATGGAAGTATCGCAATTATAGGACGTCCTAATGCAGGAAAGAGTTCTTTGTTTAATCGCTTTTGCAAGCAAAGGATTGCCATCACTTCAGAAATCGCAGGGACGACACGTGATGTGAAAAAGGCAAGAATCTCTTTGCAGGATTTGCCCTTTTTGTTGCTTGATACAGGGGGGCTTGATGTGAAAGACGCGCTTTTTTTGCATGTTTTTAGACTTTCGCAAAAGGCTGGAGAGAGCGCGGACTTGATTCTCTATGTTGTTGATGGCAAGAATCCACCTACGAAGGAAGACAAAGAAAATTTTTATGCCCTAGAGCGCAAGAATTCTCGTGTTTTTTTGGTGGTGAATAAGATTGACAATGAGAAAGAAAAGCAGGATGCATGGGAGTTTATGGAGTTTGGCGCAAAGCAGATTTTTTTTATCTCTGTGGCGCATAATCTTGGAATTAAGGAGTTAGAAAATGCCATTGTTGCAACTTTGAAAAACGAATCTTTATCGCAATTGTTTTTGGAATCAGAAAGCTCACAAGAGGAGAGTTTGGAGGAGTTTTTAGAAGAAAAAGAAGAAAAGACATCAAATCTCATTAATGTTGGAATCATAGGTCGCGTGAATGTTGGGAAAAGCTCACTTTTGAATGCTTTGTTAGGAGAGGAACGTTCTGTAGTCTCTGATGTTGCAGGGACGACGGTCGATCCTGTGGATGAGCAAAAGACAATCAAGGGGAATGTGATAAACTTTGTTGATACGGCAGGGATTCGCAGACGTGGAAAGATTGAGGGATTGGAGAAGTTTGCACTGCAGCGCACAAGGGCGCTTTTGGAGAAAACAGACATTGCCCTTTTGGTCTTAGATGTTTCAAAGAGCTTTGTAGAGCTGGATGAAAAGATTGCGGGATTGATTGATGAGTATCGTTTGGGGGTGATTGTTGTTCTAAATAAATGGGACATCGCACATAAGGATTTTAAGGAGATTTTGGCAGATTTTAAAATGCGCTTTAGATTCTTAGAATATGCGCCAATCCTCACAATATCGGCAAAAAACGGGCGCCACATTCAAAGATTGGAGGAGGAGATTCTAAGAGTTTATCAAAATTTCTCTATGCGCATTCCCACTTCAAAACTCAATGCGATTATCAAAGAGGCGACGACACGGCATCCTCTCCCAAGCGATCATGGGAAGATTGTGAAAATTTATTATGCTGTGCAGTTTGAGACATGCCCTCCACAGATCGCACTCATTATGAATCGCCCTAAAAGTCTGCATTTCAGCTATAAACGTTATTTGGTGAATATCTTGCGTGAGCATTTTGACTTCGCGGGGGTGCGGATTCTACTTAGTGCAAGGGATAAGAATGCTCTTAAAGAGCAGGAGCAAACTTAATTTCAAGCATCACATGCCTTGCATTAAGAGATTCCAGAGATTATCCACTGCGCTGTCTTCTAAAAATTCCCCTTTAAAATTGAGCCATTGTTGGATTTGAATCCTCTGAAACAAATCCCCCTTTAAGCACCCTTTGTGTCCGCAAATAAGCCCTCTTCCAAGAATAATTTCTTCTCCTAAAGGCTGCTCACAAATGAGACATTTTTGCAAGGGATTCTTGCGTCCTTCAAAGCACAATAGTTTCGCATAGAGATTCAGCATACATCGCTTAGGATTTTCTCTTAAAAGTCTCTTTGCACCCTCTTCTAAATGCTCAAAATAAAAGGAATCCAAGCTTGTAATGTCGCGCAAATGTGTATTGAGGAGGTTGAGATATTGCTGCCAAAAATACAGCCTTTGCATTTCCCTTTCCCACTCAAATGCCAAATGCAAAGGTTCTCGCAATTTTCCAATTTGGCGCAGATCTTTTTCTATGACAAAGTCAATTTTGTGTCCCAAATGCACGATACTGTGCCTTGCGCCATAGAAACGATAGAGTGTGTGGAGGTAGTCTGCAGTGAGAATCCGCACGAGCAGATCCTCATCCCTAATACGCACCGTGCCTAAAATATAGCCTTGCAATGCTAAACTATGCCTAAGGGCAACGATACAAGTAAGCAGCAGCTTCCAAATAGACCATAAAGGCTTCTTTGGGGTATTGTGTTTTGAGTGTTGCGCAATCTAGCGTTGTTTCATAGTCTAAGAATACGCGACCCGAGATGATAGAGCTGTTTCTAAGCCTGTTGCAGACTGTTTTTATGTTGTATATGACGATTTTTGTGTCTTTTCCGAGTTTTGCGGCTTGATTGCGCAATTGAACATCCACATTATTTTCAATATTCATGTCTTTTATGGGTCCCACTACAGAACCTCTAAGATTAGGATCTCCATCTTGAGCCTTAATTTCTCCTAAATATGTGCAGTTTTGTGGAATGCTTGGCAGGAAGCTCACACTCTCTGCGCCCGGTTCTAGCCTATAGACTTGCGTTGAACAGCTTGCAAAGAATATTCCAAACAAGCATAGGACTAGGATTCCAGCCCCCTTTTTAAATGAAATATTGAATCTTTTCATGTCTCCCTCCTTTTGAGAGTGCAATTATACCAATAATTGCGCATTCTTTATGCAAGTCCTTAAAATTCCACCATACCAACCGTTGGTGAGCTTGCCGTTGCATAGGGTTTCTTTGGAATCCTCCCTGCAAGATAGCTCGCTCTCCCTGCACGTACAGCATCACGCATGGCTTGTGCCATAAGGATCGGATTCTTGGCTTGAGCAATGGCTGTGTTTGTGAGTACCGCATCGGCACCAAGTTCCATAGCTATCGCAGCATCGGATGCACAACCAACTCCCGCATCAACAATCACAGGCACACTGATGGCTTCTTTGATAAAGGCGATGTTGTAGCGATTTTGGATTCCAAGACCGCTTCCAATGGGCGCAGCAAGTGGCATAACTGCGCTTGCCCCAGCATTTTCAAGCTGTTTTGCGATGATGGGGTCATCATTGCTGTAGGCAAGAACACAAAAGTCATCTTTAGCGAGAATCTCACAAGCCTTAAGCGTCTCTATCACATCGGGATAGAGTGTCTTTTGTGTGTCCCCGATAATCTCAAGCTTAATCATGTTGATTCCCGTGGCCTCGCGCGTGAGTCTAAAGAGTGTGATTGCCTCTTCTGCCTTCGTGCAACCCGCAGAATTGGGCAAAAATTGAATCGCGCTTCCCTTGAAATAATCCAAAAGATTTTCTTCGTTTGGATTTGTGATATTGACGCGCCTGACTGCAACGGTGATCATCTGCGATTCTGAAGCAAGTGTTGCCTCGTAAGTTGTTTTGAAATCCTTATATTTGCCACTTCCTACAATGAGGCGACTTTGAAATGTTTTATCTCCAATTTTAAGCGGTGTGTCAAATGTTTGCATAAATTTCCTTGTAATTTTTGCTTAATGTAGCAAATTTAAAAAATTAAATCAAGCGTTGAAATTTTAAATATGATAAAAATTATTATTTAGAATTAATAATCTTGCAAGTATAATACACGAGTATAATACGGAAAAGTGTTTTAAGAGTTTTTAAGAGTTAAGGAAAGTGATATGGAAAGAATTAAGGTATTTGATACAACTTTGCGCGATGGAGAGCAAAGCCCGGGCGCATCTATGAATACAGAAGAGAAAATCAAACTCGCGCTTCAATTGGAGCGTTTGGGCGTGGATATTATTGAAGCGGGATTTGCAGCGGCAAGTCCGGGGGATTTTGAAGCCATTAGCAGAATCTCTGAAGTCGTGTCAAAAAGCGTGATTTGCTCACTTGCTAGAGCCTTACCTAAGGATATTGAGGCTGCTGCAAGGTCTTTAGAGAGAGCCAAACAAAAGAGAATCCACACATTTATCGCAACAAGCCCTATTCATATGGAGCATAAACTCAAAATGAAGCCTGATGAAGTGATAAAACGTGCCGTAGAAGCCGTGAAACTCGCGCGCAGTTTGTGTGAAGATGTGGAATTTAGCTGTGAAGATGCTTGCAGAAGTGAAGTTGGATTCCTTAAAGAAGTCGCACAAGCCGTGATTGAAGCAGGTGCGCAAACCTTAAATCTCCCCGATACTGTGGGATACCGTTTGCCACAAGAAATTGGCGCAATCATTAAAGAGGTCAAAGAATGTGTGGGGGATTCTGTGATTTTGTCTGTGCATTGTCATAACGACTTGGGTTTGGCGGTGGCTAATTCCCTTGCAGGAATCCAAAATGGCGCAAGACAGCTAGAATGCACGATCAATGGTTTGGGTGAGCGCGCAGGAAACACGGCCTTAGAAGAAGTTGTGATGATTTTAAAGACGCGCAAAGATTTGTTTGGCGATCTGGAGACGCGCATTAATACAAAAGAAATCTATGCGTGCAGCAAGTTGGTTGCCGACATTACAGGGATTCGTCCGCAGCCTAATAAGGCGATTGTGGGCAGAAATGCCTTTGCCCATGAGAGTGGAATCCATCAAGATGGGATGCTCAAACATCGCGAGACTTATGAAATCATTCGCGCAGAAGACATTGGGATTCCGCAAAATAACGGCTTAGTTCTTGGCAAACACAGCGGAAGGGCGGCCTTTAAAGATAAGCTCACAAGTCTTGGTTTTGGCAATATTTCTAAAGAGGAGTTGGAGAGCGCGTTTGAGAAGTTTAAAGTCCTCTGCGATAAGAAAAAAGAGATCTATGATGAGGACATTCGATCCATTCTTACAGAGGAATCCATGAAGATTCCGCAAGTCTTTGAGCTTGTTTCTTTGCAAATCAGCAGTGATTCTAATGGCGTTCCCTATGCGGCTATTGCGATTCAAAAGGATGGGGAATGCAAAATGGATGCGGCCATTGGCGAGGGTAGTGTGGATGCGATATTAAAAACGATTGATAGAATCAGTGGTTACAATGGAATTCTCAAGGACTATAAAGTGGAAGCGGTGAGCGAGGGCAAAGATGCGTTAGCAAAGGTCGTTGTGCGTGTAGAGTTTGAGCCGCATAAACCCGCATTTATAGGGCATGGATTGCATTTAGATACAATGCAAGCAACAGCACGAGCGTATATTGGGGCATTAAACAGCTATCTTTCTATGCGCAATTTAGTTGTTGATAAGATTCAGGGCTGTTGAGGATTTGCGATGTTCGCTTTTGATCATCCTGTTTATGGGAAATGCTATGCGCCAAATTATCTTCCCTTACCCTTTGGCGGTGTGAAGCCCGAGATATATAATAAATATGGCGAGAGAATGGAGATTTTCTTCTTGAGGCAATGTTGCACGACAAGCCCCTATATGATCAGTTCTAACAAAAATCAACCGCGCTACATTCTGTGGGATCAATACAATTTTGGTTTGGAAACACATTTTTATATTGATTCGTGTATTCCACAAGTTATGCGGGGGGGGGGGGGGTTAATCAGCGCAATTATGCGATGCTTGTCGAGCCAAGAAGTATTCTCCCTCAAGGCTGTGAGTTTATTTTGGCTAATAAAGACGGCTTTAGCAAGGAGTTTAGCGCAATCTTTACGCATGATGAGCAGATCCTAGATGCGCTTCCTAATGCGAAATTCAAAGCCGGTGCGAGTATCTATTGCTATATTGCTAATAATGATCCACTTTGGTGGAGTGAAGATAAATATCAAATCAAGTCCAAAGACATTTCAATGATCGTAAGTGGCAAGGAATTCACGCAACTGCACTTAATCCGCAATGCTGTTGCAAAATATCTTGCGGGGAATCATAGGGTTGATATATTTGGCAAGTTTGTGAATCGTCACATTCCCTATGTGTCTATCGCCCTTGATGAATACCGCTATAATATCGCAATAGAAAATCAACAGAGTGCCTATTATTTCACAGAGAAGATTTTGGATTGCTTCATTTCAATGACGATTCCTATTTATCTTGGTGCGACAAAGATTGGTGAGTTTTTCAACAAAGATGGCATTATTGAACTGAAAAATGGCGATAATATTGATGAAGTCTTGAAGCAATGCACAAAAGAAGAATACGAAAGCAG
Source organism: uncultured Helicobacteraceae bacterium (assembly GCA_947588965.1). Taxonomy (GTDB): domain Bacteria; phylum Campylobacterota; class Campylobacteria; order Campylobacterales; family Helicobacteraceae; genus Helicobacter_D. The sequence continues at coordinate 45,784 of CANQAN010000010.1, read as the reverse complement.
ACTTGAAGCCATCAAAGATAACTATCAGCGCGCTTTAAAATACCTCAATACAAGCGATATGCTCTATGAAACATATTTTAAAAAATCCTAAAAGTGATTGTTAAGAAGTGTTTTGTAAGATTTGATTTTCTATAATGTGGGCATTTCATTATAGGATTTAAAATGCGCAATCTCAAAATCACTCCCGAAATATTTTTCAATCAAAGGCGCAGATTCTTAAAACTTGGCGCAGGAAGCTTAGTGAGTGCGTTTGCTGTGGAGAATCTCCTTGCAGAAATCCTGCAAGAATCCTCGCTTCAATTCAAGCCCACAAACCCACAAGAAGCTTATGCCCTCAATGGAGAGCTGCTAGAATCCACACCAGAGGAGATTGCGACAAGCTATAATAATTTCTATGAATTTGGATTTTTGAAATCCGATCCTAAGGCTCAAGCGCATTTGCTCAAACCAAAGCCTTGGGAGATTCAAATAGAGGGTGCAATAGAAAAGCCCATCACAATAGAACTTTCTGAATTGCTTACAAACATGCATTTAGAGGAGAGAATCTACAGATTCCGCTGTGTGGAGGCATGGAGTATGGTGATTCCTTGGATTGGCTTTCCTTTACAAGAGCTTATAGAGTTTGTCAAGCCCACTTCTAGTGCGCAATATCTACGCTTCACCACACTCTATGACCCTAAGCAATTTCCAATGCAGGGGAATCTTTTTAGCCTTGATTTTCCCTATAAAGAAGTCTTAAGACTTGATGAAGCCCTGCATCCCTTAACCATCATTGCAGTCGGAATGTATCAAAAGCCCCTCTTAGCACAGAATGGCGCCCCCTTGCGCTTGGTTGTCCCTTGGAAATATGGCTACAAATCCATAAAGAGTATCAAAAAAATAGAGTTTTTAGAAGAAAAGCCCATTTCAACTTGGGAAGAGGAGAATCCTAAAGAATATGGATTCTATGGAAATGTCGATCCAGAAGTTCCGCATCCTCGTTGGTCTCAAGCGACAGAGAGGGTGATGGGCAAGAGGGGGCAGGTTAAGACACTCTATTTGAACGGTTATGCGCATGAAGTTGAGCATCTCTATTTGGGAATGGATAGGACAAAGCTCTATTAATGCGCAAAATTTTCTTTTCTTTTCTAGCGCTCTTGTGCTTTGTGGGGCTTTTAAGTGGGCTTTGTTATGGAATCGCGCGGCTTGAAAATCAAGTGATAAAGGGAGTGTATTATTCTCCAGAATTACTTTATTTTTACAGCGGTTGGGCGGGATTTGCTCTGCTTTTTTGTGGATTGTGGTTGCCACAATTGTTAGCAAGATTTGTTGGGTGGCTCTCTTTTGCTGTGCTGTGTGCGCATGTTTGGATTTTTGTCGCGCTAGATTTTGAGTTTGCCTTTGGGCTGATAGCTCAAAAGATATGCAATGAAACTCCTCTCATATTTGGCTCTCTTAGCTTTTTTGCGCTTTTAATTGCCTTTGGGGTGTCTTTGTGGGGTTGTTTTAGGCTCTTTAGAATGTCTTTTTGTGTTTATTTTGCGCTTGTTTGTGCGACTTTGCATGTTTTAATGGCACAAAAGATTCTTAGTTGGACCTATTTTGCGCTTATTTTTGTAGTGATGTTGGCTTTGGGATTCAAGTTTTTCAAGGTTTTTTCTAAGTCTTTTTCAAGTCTTTCAAGGAAATTGCGCAAAAAATGTGCAAATTTCTAGAAAACACTATAATCTTTTTTTTGTTTTATCCGATATAATTGCATAGCTAAACTTTACAAGGATTGAAAGAATCCAAAGTGAAGCAGAATCTAAGAGTTCCTTAAGACTCTTTAAGAGTTTGCCTCTTTAAAGGGTTTGCGAGGAAAAGAGGGTTTTGAGAGCTAAGGTTCTTAAGAGAACTTGTTGAGGTCTTTAGCTTGACGCACAAGATTGAATCTAAGTGCTGATTCTATCAATCTTGCCTTGCTTTTGAGAGCAGAGGAAGCAAGGAGAGAGCGAGAAATGAGGCGTTTAGGTCGCAATTCTGTCAGTCCAAATTTCAATCAATGCTAATTCCAAGGAAGGGTTTAGCAAAACACAAAAGGAGTTAAAAATGGCTTTTCAAGTTAATACCAATATCAATGCGCTCAACGCACATGCGCAAAACACTTTCACACAAACAAGTTTGGCAAGTTCGTTGCAAAAGTTGAGTTCAGGTCTTAGAATCAACTCTGCTAAAGATGATGCTTCAGGTATGGCGATTGCTGATAGTTTGAGATCTCAAGCAAACGCTTTGGGTCAAGCGATTCGTAACACAAACGATGGAATGGGTATCATTCAAATCGCCGATAAAGCAATGGATGAGCAAGTTAAAATCCTTGACACCATTAAAACAAAAGCTGTCCAAGCTGCTCAAGATGGACAAACAACAACAACAAGAACAGCGATTCAAGCAGACATTAACCGCTTGATTGAGTCTTTGGACAACATCGCAGCGACAACAAGCTATAATGGTTTGAGTTTGCTTGCAGGAGGATTCACAAACAAAGAATTCCAAGTTGGTGCTTATTCTAACCAAACTATCCGTGCAAGTATCGGTGCGACAAGCTCTGATAAAATCGGACATGCAAGATATGAATCAACAAGAGTTCAAAGCATGGGTGAGGTGGCATTGAAATTCATCACACCAAAAGATAAAAACGATGTCACACTAGAATCTGTCGTTATCTCTACTTCAGCAGGGACAGGACTTGGAGCACTTGCAGAAGTGATTAACAAAAACTCCGATATTCTCGGTGGAGTTCGTGCAGAGGCGATTGTTGTCAAACAAGGTTCAGCTCCAATCGTGGGTGGCGATGTGATGAGCTTAACCATCAATGGTGTAAGAATCGGAGATGTAACAGGTGTCTTGGATAATGACAAAGACGGAAGGCTTGTTCAAGCCATCAATGCGAAGAAAGAAGAAACAGGTGTCGAAGCCTCTATTGATGAGAGCGGTGCATTGCGCTTGACTTCTACAGATGGTCGTGCGATTCAAGTGGTTGGTAGCGGTATGTCTGCAGGTGCTGCAAACATCGTCACAGGTCAGGGTAGTGATGGTTCAACATTTGTAGGAACACTCGTCCTCACAAGATTGGGTGCAAATGACATCAAAGTCACAGGAACAGGCATCACAGGTATCGGTGGATTCTCTGGCACAGCGCAAGCCACAGTCACACTTAGAAATACTAAGGGTTCATTTAATGCCGATGTCCGATCAGCTATCGGTGAAAATGCTGCAAACAGCGCAACTGCTGGACAAACACTTGCAGGTGGTGTTGTGACACTTAGAGGTGCTATGCTTGTTATGGATATCGCAGAATCTGCGATTAAGCAACTTGACACAATTCGTTCAGACTTGGGTTCAGTGCAACAACAAATGCAATCTACAGTCAATAACATTACTGTGACACAGGTCAATGTTAAATCTGCAGAGAGTGGAATCCGCGAGGTTGATTTCGCACAAGAGAGTGCAAACTTCACTAACCTCAACATTCTCGCTCAAGCTGGTAGCTATGCCCTCACACAAGCAAGCACAGTGCAACAAAATATCCTAAGACTCCTTCAGTAGTCTGGGATGGGATTCTAAGCCTAAGGGCTTGGAATCTTTTTGTTTTCTTCACTTTTCTTTCATTTTCTTTCTTTTTTTTATTATTATTTTCTTTTTAAACGCTGTGAGATTTTCTTATGTCTTTGATCTGTGCCTTGTATAAAAGGGAGCTTTGGGGTGAATCAAAGTTGGAATGACTTTTGCTTCAACCTTAGAAAAGTTCAAAAAAAGGTGAAAAAATGCAAGGTGGATATTATAGTTCTGTGGGTGGAATGGTCACGCAAATCAACCGCCTTGATGTGATTGCAAACAACATTGCAAACGCAGATACGGTAGGATTTAAGCGCGATGATGTTGTGATTGGGGATTTTTTGCGTCTCTATGAGCAGCATAAGGAGTTTTTGCCCATCAGAGAGCAGACTAAGGATGCGGCTAAATTCTACAACCGATCCCTCAATCGTGTCCCTCATATCGTAGAAGAATACACTGACCAGAAGCTTGGCGGTGTGATTGTGACAGAAAACACATTTGACTTTGCCTTGAGTAAAGAAAATATGTTTTTTATGATAGAAACTCCTAATGGAATCCGCTACACGCGCGATGGATCATTTGTCCTCAATGAGCAAGGAAGGCTTGTGAATAAAGAGGGCTATCCCGTGCTTCCTAGAGAATATCTTGATGCACCCCAATACATTGAGTTTGTGGATGGATTCCAAGTTGAGGTTGATCCGCATGGAAATATCTATACGCGGGATCTCAATAATGAAGGAATCACAGAAATGGCACTCATGGGAAATATCGGTGTGGTCTCCTTTGAGAATCCCAAATATCTCAAAAAAGTCGGAGACAATCTCTATTCTTATCCTGAAGAGCGCACTGATGAGAGAGAAGCCTTAGAGCAGAGCGGAGCGGTCAGACAGGGGTTTTTGGAGAAGAGCAATATCAATGTCGTCATGGAAATGACAGGACTCATTGAGACAAATCGTTTGGTTGAGGCGTATTCTAAAGTCCTCAAAACACATATGGATGACTTAAACAATGAAGCCATCACAAAATTAGCAGCAAAAGCATAAAAAAGGATTCAACATGATGCGAGCATTATACACAGCAACAACAGGAATGTTAGGACAGCAATTGCACATTGATGTCACTTCTAACAACATCTCAAATGTCAATACATTTGGATACAGAAAGGAACGCGCGGAATTTGCGGATTTGTTTCATCAGGTGATTCAATATGCGGGTTCGAGTACTTCAGAGACAACTCTAAGTCCAACAGGGATAGAAGTCGGGCTTGGTGTGCGCCCAACCGCTGTTCAAAAGATCTTCTCGCAAGGAAACTTCAAAGAAACAGAACAGAACTTTGACATCGCCATTACAGGAAATGGATTCTTCCAAATTGAGCTTCCCGATGGGACAATCGCCTACACACGTGATGGTTCTTTCAAACGCGATGATGAGGGAAATGTCGTCAATTCACAGGGTTATTTACTCGTCCCAAACATCACCGTCCCCGATGATGCAACACAGCTCAACATTGGTAAAGACGGCACGGTCACCGTCGTTCAAGGAAATGAGACAGAAGTTAATGAACTTGGACAAATTGAAATCGTCAATTTCATTAACCCCGCAGGACTTCATGCCTTAGGCGATAATCTCTATCTCAACACAAACGCTTCAGGCGATCCTATCGTTGGAACTCCGGGATTGAACGGCTTTGGTCAGCTTGCGCAAGGATTCATTGAGACAAGCAATGTGAAGCTTGTTGAAGAAATGACAGATTTGATTGTCGGGCAGAGAGCCTATGAAGCCAACTCAAAATCCATTCAAACAGCGGATTCTATGCTTCAAACAGTCAATCAACTCAAACGTAACTAATGTGCTCTAAGGGGTGTTTATCTGCGCATTTTTAGGGAGGACAGAGAGTTCTTACATGAACTCCTGCCAATATGTGCGCTTGATTTTATGTGTGAATCTCTATTGTTTGCTATTCTGCTATTCTATGCGCGTTTGTATGCTCTCATCTTGTGCATAGAAAATGACACGAGAGCCCTCTTTAATTTTGTCTTCTAAAATCAAATCCGCGAGGCGATCCTCCACCTCTTCATAGAGGGCGCGTTTCAGTGGTCTTGCCCCATAGACGGGATCAAAGCCGATTTTTGCAATGAGTTCCTTTGCGCTCTTTTCAAGCGTGATTTCAATGCCTCTTTCATGCACTTTCTTTTGGATTCCAAGCAACAAAATATCCACAATGTGCGTGATTTGCTCTAATCCTAAGGGATTGAAAATCACAATGTCATCAAGGCGATTGAGAAATTCGGGTTTGAAATAGTTCTTAAGCGCATCAGAGACGGCCTTCTCGCGCTCTTGCTTGTCTTGCAGTTCCATAATAGCGTTACTTGCGATATTGCTTGTGAGGATGATAATGGTGTTTCTAAAGTCAATCGTCACCCCCTTATTGTCTGTCAAGCGCCCATCATCAAGCACTTGCAAGAGCATATTAAACACATCGGGATGCGCCTTTTCTATCTCATCAAACAGTACGACACTGTAGGGTTTGCGACGCACTGCCTCTGTGAGCTGTCCACCCTCTTCATAGCCGACATATCCCGGAGGTGCGCCTACAAGGCGACTTGCAGCATGTTTTTCCATGTATTCACTCATATCAATGCGGATGAGATTTTTCTCGCTATCAAACAAAAATCGCGCTAGAGTCTTCGCGGATTCTGTTTTTCCAACCCCTGTGGGACCTAAGAACAAAAAGCTGCCAATAGGACGATTCAGCTCACTCAATCCTGCTTTATTGCGCTTTATCGCTCGTGCAATAGCGTGTAAAGCCTCATCTTGCCCAACAACATCTTTTTTAAGCTCCTCTTCAATGCCTAAAATCTTCTCTTTTTCATCTTGCAACATTTTTTTAATCGGAATCTGTGTCCAGCGGCTAATCACTGTGGCTATGGATTCCGGAATGACGGCATTTCTTAGCAATGTCCCAGCCTCTTGCATTTTAGCCCATTTTTCGTTTTGAGATTCTAATTCTTTTTCAAGGTTTGGAATCTTTCCATAATCAATTTCGGCTGCCTTATTGAAATCACTATTGCGCTTTGCAAGATCGCTCTCTGTCCTTAGAGAGTCAATTTGAATCTTAATGTTTGCGATGTCATTAAACACTTGCTTTTCGTTTTCAAACTGCGCTTCTAGGGACTTTTTCTTTTCATTTTTATTTTCGATCTCTTTTTGAATCTCTTCTATGCGCGGTTTATTCTTGTCGTCCTTTTCCATAAGAAGTGCCTCTCTTTCCACTTGCAGAGACTCTATCTCACGTTTGACTTTTGCAAGTTCGCTCGGTTCGGATTCTATCTGCATTTTAAGCTCGGCAGCGGCTTCATCAATGAGATCGATAGCCTTATCAGGCAGGAATCTGTCTGTGATGTAGCGGTTTGAGAGCTTGGCTGCAGCAACGAGTGCGCCATCGGTAATGGTGACATTGTGATGCGCTTCAAGCCTCTCTTTGATTCCGCGCAAGATTTGCAGAGCCTCATTGACATTGGGTTCATTGAGCATAATGGGCTGAAAACGTCTCTGCAAGGCGGCATCTTTTTCAAAATATTTGCGATATTCCTTGAGTGTCGTTGCCCCGATGGTGTGCAACTCACCTCTTGCAAGAGCGGGTTTGAGGATATTTGCCGCATCCATTCCGCCCTCACTCGCGCCTGCGCCAACGATAGTGTGAATCTCATCAATAAACAAAATGATATTCCCACTCTTTTTCACCTCTTCTATGACCTTTTTGAGTCTGTCTTCAAACTCTCCACGATATTTTGCTCCCGCAACAAGTGCGCTCATATCAAGCGCAATGACCTTTTTGTTTTGGAGAGAGAGAGGGACTTCTTTTTTGATAATTCTTTGGGCAAGTCCCTCCACAACAGCGGTTTTGCCAACGCCCGGCTCACCTAAGAGAATCGGATTATTTTTTGTCTTGCGGATGAGAATTTGCATCATGTGCGTGATTTCCTCATCTCTGCCAATCACTGGATCCAACTTGCCCTCAAGAGCTTTTTGGGTCAAATCAATGCCAAATTTATCCAAAGATTCTAAATTTTCATCGCCGCTTTTGGAATCAATCTTAGCCCCCCCACGCATGGTCTCAAAGGTTTTTTTGAGTTCGTTAATGTCAAGAGATTTGAAAAGAGACTTTATGCTCTCTTCTTGCAAACTTGCGAGAATGAAGCTGTCTAGGGCGATGAAAGAATCTCCATTGCTGGTTGCGATTCCATCGGCAAGTTCAAGCGTACGCCCGAGATTATGCGCGAGTTTGAGGCTGCCCTTTGAGACATTGCTGCTCTTTGGGAGTTTGTCTGCAAGGGATTTTGCTTCCAATGCAAACACGTTTTTATCAGCATTGAGGCGATTTAACGCTTGATTGAGTAAGGAATTTGTGTTTGTCAGCAACGCCCAAAAGAGATGGATGGTTTCAATTTCTTGATTTTTGTTATGCAGGGCTAGAGAAGCACCTTGATCGAGTGTTTCTTGTAATGTATTGGTTAATTTTTCTAAAAGATTCATTGAGTACTCCTTGTTAAATATTAAAAATGTGCCGCAATTATATAACTTTAGTCTAAGTATGTCAAGTTTTCTAATGACTTAAAGCTAATATTTTCTAAATTATTTCACTAAGAAAGAGGATTTTAAAGCTTTTTAAAGGTCAAGCACGGAACTTAAAAGTTAAAAATTATCAAAAAAAGGTTATAATGGCGACAAAATTCAAAATCTAAGGGGTATTGTGCCAAAGGGAACGCAGTTAGAGGGTGCTACAGAGGTTGTAGAAGAGTTTCAAGAGCCTGTGCGCTACAAGGTGATTTTATTAAACGATGATTATACAACGCAAGATTTTGTGATGCATGTTTTGCAGGTGATTTTTCACAAAGACTTCGAGGAATCTTTGAATCTTATGTTGCAGATTCATCATAATGGTCGTGGTGTCTGCGGAGTCTATCCTTATGATATTGCAGAAATTAAAGTTTTGCAAGTGCGCAAAATGGCAAAAGAACAAGAATATCCCTTGCGCGCCATTTTAGAAAAAATTTAAAAAGAGAGAGCTATGTTTGAGATCAGCAAAGAATTAAATCATGTTTTGCAAAGTGCGCAAAATCAAGCCAGAAACTTAGGACATGAATATTTAACACTGGAGCATATATTCCAAGCTCTGCTAGAGAATCCTAAGATTGTCAAGGCTTTGCGCGAGTGTGGGGGGAATATCGCGATTATGAAAGCACAGATCGAGCGGTATTTGAAGCAGTTTTTGTATTCTTATCCCGAGAAGCAAGGCAGTGATGAGATTCCACAAGAGACTTTGGCTGTGACACGTGTCATTGAATTAATGATAAATCATGTCAAAGGCTCTCAACGGAAACAAGCACAAGTGAGCGATCTGCTTGCGGCTATTTTAGAAGAGGATAAGGCCTATTGTGCGCGCGTTCTTAACTCGCAAGGCATCACGAGATTGAGCATTTTAGAATACATCACAGAACATCAAGAAAACTTCATACCTGATTCCAAAAAGGGATTAGAGTTTGACAATCAACACAAACAAGAAGAAAGAAAAGAATCCGCATTGGAGCTCTATTGCACAAATCTCACGCAAGAGGCAAAGGACGGGAAAATCGATCCCGTTGTGGGAAGAGAGGTGGAGATTCGGAGATGTTTTGAGATTCTGTTGCGCAAGAAGAAGAATAATCCCTTGCTTGTCGGTGAGCCGGGCGTTGGCAAAACCGCTGTTGCAGAGGGATTGGCACTCAAAATCGCAGAGGGAGAGAGTCCTCTAAGTAAAATGGAAATCCATCTTCTCAATATGGGCGCACTCGTCGCGGGGACAAAATATCGCGGAGATTTTGAAAAACGCATAAAAACCCTAACCGATGAAGTTTTAGAGCGCGGGAATGTCATACTATTCATTGATGAGATTCACATGCTCATTGGTGCGGGGGCTACAAATAGTGGCAGTATGGATGCAAGCAATCTCTTAAAGCCCATGCTTGGAAGCGGAAAATTGCGCTGTATAGGGGCAAGTACCTATGCAGAATATCGATCATTTTTGGATAAAGACAAAGCCCTCTCGCGCCGCTTTGCAAAGGTGGAGGTGAAAGAGCCAAGCGCAGAGGAGACGATACTGATCTTAGAGGGTGTGAAAAAATATTATGAAAACTATCATAATGTCATTTATTCTGCAGAGGCGATTGCTTTGATTGTGGATTTATCTGTGCGCTATCTGCACGAGAGATTCCTGCCCGATAAGGCCATTGACATAATGGATGAGGTTGGTGCAAGTTATAAGTTAGATCACAAAAGCGGCAAGGTGAGTTTGCAGAGTATCAAAAAAATGGTTGCAAAAATGGCGCGGATTCCAGAGATTGAAGCGACAAAGGATGATAAACAGCTCTTAAAGAACCTAGAATCGCATTTGAAAAAGAGGATCTTCGGGCAAGATCAAGCTATTTGTGAAGTTGTGAATGCGATTAAACGTAGCAAAGCGGGGTTGAATGCACCTCACAGACCGATTGGTTCTTTTTTGTTTAGCGGACCTAGTGGTGTCGGAAAGACCGAATTGGCAAAGGAATTGGCGCAGGCATTGCAGATTAATTTTGAAAGAATTGATATGAGTGAATATATGGAGAAGTTTTCAAGCTCTCAATTAATCGGTGCTGCGGCGGGTTATGTCGGATATGAAAAGGGCGGAATCCTCACAGAAATGATTAAAAAGAATCCGCACACGCTTTTGCTTCTAGACGAGATCGAAAAGGCTCATCCCGATGTTTTGAATCTGTTTTTGCAGGTTATGGACTATGGAAAGCTCACAGATAACAATGGAGAGAGCATAGATTTTTCTTCTGTCATTTTGATTTTGACTTCTAATGTTGGTTCTAAAGAGGCTCCAACGCTTGGGTTTAAAAAAGACACAAGTGCGCGTTTTTCAAGTGCGATTAGAGAGAATTTTTCACCAGAATTTCGGAATCGCTTAGATGCCATCATTGCCTTTAATCCCCTCACGCATAAAGAGATTCTAAAGATCGTGGATAAAAACATTGCGGATTTAAATGCACAAATTGCCCCCAAAGGTGTGCGCGTGATCTTAGAGAAAAGTGCGCGTGATTATCTTGCAGAATCGGGTGTCAATGCAGAGCTTGGTGCGCGTCCGCTTGGACTTTTGATTCAAAAAGAGATTAAAAATGTTTTGAGTGATTTAATGTTGTTTGGAGAGCTTAGCAAGGGTGGAATCGTGTCTTTTGGCTTCAAAAAACACAGAAACAAACAGACGGAAAATGTGCAAAAAGCGCAGGAATCTCAAGAATTACATCTGTCCTATCGCATTTCCTCATACACTTCATCTTCTGTGAAAGCGGACAAAAAGCAAGTCAAAAGAAAGCGACAAAATGTGTAATTTCACTTGGAATCTTGACACGCATGTTGCTGCTATTTATCGCAAAAGTGGGTATTTACATGCAATTGAGACAATCAGAGCGCAGGGATTTGAATCTTTCATTGGATTGGAGAGAGAGATTGCGCTATTGTGTGCAAACACAGAATCGTTTTTGTTTAGAGATCTTGGGGTTAATGTGCTTTTGTGGGGGGCTAGAGGAAGTGGAAAGAGTTCTTTGATTAAGGCGCTGTTGCTTAAATACGCCCACAAAGGATTGAGGATTTTACAGATAGAAAAAGAGGATCTAGAAAAGTTGCCCGAATTGCTTGACATATTGCGACAAAAATCCCATAAAATTATCGTATTCTGCGATGATTTGAGCTTTGAAAATGACGAAAAGTCCTACAAGACACTAAAGAGTGTCTTAGAGGGGGGGTTGGAATCTTTTCCCTTAAATGTGAGATTCTATGCGACAAGCAATCGCAGACATTTATTGCCAGAATTTCATGAAGAAAATGAGATTTTTGGACATCAAGGAAATGAAGATAAAATCTCCCTAAGCGACAGATTTGCCCTGTGCATTGGATTTTATACATCCGGAAATACAGAGTACTTGGAGATACTCAAAGGGTATTTTGAGACCAAAGAGGGAGCTTTGCCGCAAGATTGGGAATATATCACAAAGATCGCCCTGCAATATGCAAGTCAAAAGGGAAGCAGGAATCCGCGCACTGCTGCGCAGTTTTATGCGCTCTATCAGAGTGGGTTGCTAGAATTTTTATAGGGAGAGAGTATGATTAAAAAATGTCTGTTTCCAGCTGCAGGTTATGGAACACGATTCTTGCCTGCGACAAAGGCGATTCCAAAGGAAATGCTGCCCATTGTCAATAAGCCCCTTATTCAATATGGCGTGGAGGAAGCCATAGAAGCGGGAATCTACAATATGGCAATTGTTACAGGACGTGGGAAACGTGCGCTAGAAGATCACTTTGATATCAGTTATGAGCTAGAACATCAGATTAAAAACACAAACAAAGAGGGCTATCTAAAGGACATTCGGAATCTCCTTAAATGCTGCAACTTTTCTTACACGCGACAAATGGAAATGAAAGGCTTAGGACATGCGATATTGTGTGGGGAAACACTCATAGGCAATGAAGCTTTTGCTGTAATTTTGAGTGATGATTTGTGTGATAGTGGTGAAGAAAAGGGTGTTTTAGCGCAAATGTGTGAGGTCTATAAAAAATACCGTTGTTCCATTGTCGCAATAGAAGAGGTTGCAATAGAAGATGTTAGCAAATATGGAATCATCTCGGGGCGCAAAATGGATGAAAATGTATTCGTCATAGATGATATGATAGAAAAACCCTCTAAAGAAAAGGCTCCAAGCAATCTTGCTATCATTGGGAGATACATTTTAACGCCCGATATTTTTGAGATTCTCTCACACACCGCACCAGGGAAAAATGGGGAGATTCAGATTACAGATGCGCTGCTAGAGCAATGCAAAAAGGGCATGGTGCTTGGCTATAGATTTAAGGGAATCCGCTATGATTGTGGAAGTATTGATGGCTTTGTGAGGGCTACTAATGTGTTTTATGAAAAAACTCTCAAAGGCTAATGGAGAGTGAATGTATAGTTTAAAATTCCATCTTTTTGTTTTTTTGTTGATTGGTTGCTCAATTCTACCCTTTTTTTTGAGTGCTATTGCTTTTGTGATTTATGAGCGCATACAGGCACGATTGGAGGTGTTAAGAAGTCGTGAGCGCAGATTCAAAAATATCAATTATTTAATTGAGATTTTCAAAGATGAAAATTCAGAGTTAGAATTGCTAGAAGAGGCCCTAGAGGCTTTTAATGCGCATTTTATGAATTTTAGCGGATTTGCAAAGGACAGCAAAGAATATCAAGATTGCCTTGAGTTTATCGGAGCGTTTGCGTGGTGTCCTAATATGGACATCGATCGTGTGGTACGCTATCGAGAGGAGATTGTCAAGGTCAATCCCGATTACAAAAAAGAAATTGAAACAGTCATAGGCTCTGCACTTAAAAATAGAGAAGAGACGAAAAAGAAAAAATAGGAGGAGAGTTTTGGATTATTTATCTTTAGAAGGTGGTGCGCGTCTGCAGGGTTCTATTAATATCTCTGGGGCGAAGAATTCCGCTTTGCCCTTAATCGCACTCACATTACTTGCAAAAAATCAAGCAAGACTTAAGAATCTCCCCGATGTCGTGGATATAGAGACATTTTTCAAACTTCTAAAAATGCTTGGCTGTGCGGTACAAAAGGACAAACACAGCGCAGAGGTGAATGTCTCATCGCTCAATAGCACAAAGGCGACTTATGACATTGTGCGCAAAATGCGCGCTTCTATCCTCGTGCTTGGTCCGCTTTTGGGGCGCTTTGGGCATTGTGCTGTGAGTTTGCCCGGGGGTTGTGCGATTGGTGCGAGACCTGTGGATTTACACATTAAATCCTTAGAAAAAATGGGTGCAAAGATTCGCATAGAGGGGGGTTATATCGTCGCAGAAGCCGAAAAGGGGCTTAAAGGGACGACCATTAACTTTGATAAAATCACCGTAACAGGAACGGAAAACATCCTTATGGCAGCTGCTATGGCAAAGGGACGCACGATTATAAGAAATGCCGCAAAAGAGCCAGAAGTTGTGCAACTCTGTGAGGTCTTGCAACAGAGCAATATAGAAATAAGCGGAATCGGTAGCGACACGATAGAAATCTATGGCACAGACAGAGAGGGCTTGAATCTCCCCGATCGCATTGAGGTCATTCCCGATCGCATTGAGGCGGGAACTTATCTTTGCGCAGGTGCTATCACAAACTCACAAATCACATTGCACAGCTTGAATCCAAGTCATTTAGGATCTGTCATTGCAAAGCTAGAAGAAATTGGCTTTAAGCTTACCTATAATCAAGATTCTATCACACTCTATCCCGCATCCTCTCGCAATCCCTTTATGCTATCCACTGCGGAATATCCGGGATTCCCTACAGATATGCAGGCGCAGTTTATGGCACTTGCGACACAATGCGAGGGAAGTAGTATTATTGAAGAGCGGCTCTTTGAGAATCGCTTTATGCATGTGAGTGAGTTGCAACGCATGGGTGCAAACATTAATTTGCGCGGAAACACCGCGACAATCTATGGTCCCACCACCCTCATTGGTGCAGATGTGATGGCAACAGATTTGCGCGCATCAAGTGCGCTTGTACTTGCGGGTTTGGTTGCGATAGGAAATACGGCTGTGCATAGGATTTATCACTTAGATCGTGGTTATGAGGGACTAGAAGAAAAGCTTATTAGGCTCGGAGCGCAGATTATGCGTAAGCAAGAATAGAGGACACTATGGAATCTGTACACATTCCTGTTCTTTTAGAGCAGGTTTTAGAATCTTTCAATACTGCCTTGACACACAGAGGCGGGATTTTGCTTGATTGTACTTTGGGACTTGGTGGGCATAGTTACGCGCTCTTAAAGACTTATCCGCATTTAAGTGTTATTGGAATCGATCAAGACAAAGAGGCTCTTGCTTTAGCAGAGCAAAGATTAAGTGTGTTTGGTGCGAGATTTAGCGCAAGAAAGGGGCGCTACAGCACAATTGTACATCACATTTTAAATGACACTTCTTTGTTTTGCAACATCATAGGAATCTTAGCAGACATTGGCGTTTCTTCATTGCAACTTGACACAAAGGAGCGTGGATTTGGCTTTAGCGACACTCGTCTTGATATGCGCATGGATAAAGAACGTGCTTTGAATGCAAAAGAAATAGTCAATACCTATTCTTTACGGGAATTGGAGCGCATTTTGAGAGATTTTGGCGAGATTAGAGAGTATAAAAAAATGGCGCGTCTGATTGTGGAAGAAAGGGGTAGAGCGCCCATTGAGAGTGCGAGGGATTTGAGTGCTTTGATTGCGCGACATTTTAGACGCTCTGGTAATCATCCTGCGACACAGGCTTTTCAGGCTTTGAGAATCGCGGTTAATGATGAACTTGGAGAACTAGAGAGACTCTTGCAAGAACTCTATCAAAAGCCCTTGCAATCGGGTGCTAGAGTGAGCATTATTGCCTTTCATTCCCTAGAAGATAGAATCATAAAACGCGCTTTTAAGGAATGGGAGAGGGATTGTATTTGTGATACAGAGGCATTGCGTTGTGTGTGTGGAGGGAATCACAAAAAAGGAAAGAATCTCACAAAAAAACCACAAAGAGCATCCAGACAAGAGATTCAGTCCAATCCACGTTCAAGAAGCGCGAAATTGCGTTGCTTTGAGTTTGCAGGATAGAGCTTTGGAAAATTACGAAGATCTGCGCTTAGAGCGCAAGGATAGGATTCCAAAGGTTGGCTTTTGGCAACGACTTTTTAGACGTGAGCATAGGATTTCAGAGGAGCATTTGGAGTTTTTGGAAGATCGGTTAGAATCTCCCAAAGAGCCTCTAAAAGAATCCGTAGATGATGATTTTTTGTTCTTGGATGATTTTTTGCAAGAAAATAATGCTTTGCAAGAAAATGATGTCTTAAGGAATGATGAGCAAGAGCAAAGAGGGCTTGAAAGCACGAGTTTGGGGGCAGAAGAAAAAGAGGCTGTCTTGGAGATGGATTTGCAGAAACGCGAGATTCCCTTGAGATTTGTTTGCTTATCCTTGGTGGGCATGTTGTTTGCGTTGCTTTTGTTTGTGCCTAAAATTTATATGCGCAATAATATCTATTATTCAAGTCGCAACATCATCCAGCTTCAAGCGCAACTTGATTCTCTCAATGAGGAGAATAAACACATTAAAAAGCAGTTAGAGGATATTAAATTTAAGAATCTCACCTATGAATTGGATTTTTAAGAGACAAGCAGTATAGAGGAAAAAATGGAATATGATGTAATTGTCGTTGGTGGCGGACATGCAGGAATTGAAGCCGCGATTATTTCTGCTAAAATGGGTTGTCACACATTGCTTTTAACGGTATTAGTTGAGCAAATTGGCGCGGCGAGTTGCAATCCCGCAGTTGGTGGGCTTGGCAAGGGTCATTTGGTGAAAGAGATTGACGCACTTGGTGGTGTGATGGGATATATCACGGATAAGAGTGGAATCCAATTTCGCACCCTCAATGCCTCAAAGGGTCCAGCAGTGAGGGGAACACGGGCGCAAATTGATATGGATCGCTACAAAATTATCGCGCGCAATTTGTGCTATCAGACAAAAAACTTAGAAGTCTCTCAACAAATGGTGGAATCCCTCATATTAAATCAGACAAAAGACCAAATAATCGGGCTAAAAACGGCAGTAGGAAAGGAATATCGCGCAAAAAAGATCATCCTCACAACAGGGACGTTTTTGTGCGGGAAAATCCACATTGGGCAGAGCATTTCAAGCAATGGTCGCGCGGGTGAGCCTCCTGCAAAGGCACTAGGAGAGAATCTGCGCTCTTTAGGGCTTGATATGGGACGGTTAAAGACGGGAACTTGTGCGCGCATTAAGGCAAGTAGCATTCATTTTGAGTCCTTAGAGCAACATTGCGGAGATTTACCCGCACCGTTTTTCAGTCAAAGGACAGAGAGAGAACTGCAAGGAAATGTGTTTAATCCCGTGCAATTGCCCTGCTATGTCACCTACACAAATCCTAAGACACACAAGATTATCCGCGAAAATTTTCATCGCGCACCGATGTTTATTGGGCAAATTGAGGGCATTGGTCCGCGCTATTGTCCGAGCATAGAGGATAAAGTGAATCGCTTCAGCGAGAGGGAGCGACATCAGTTGTTTTTAGAGCCACAAACGCTGGAGGCTAATGAGTATTATATCAATGGATTGACAACTTCCATGCCCTTTGATGTGCAAGAAGAGATGATTCACAGTATTGAGGGGTTAGAAAATGCGGAGATTGTGCGCTATGGATATGCGATTGAATATGACTACATTAATCCGACAGAACTCGCGCACACATTGGAAGTCAAAAAGATTAAGAATCTCTATTGTGCTGGGCAAATCAATGGCACGACAGGCTATGAAGAGGCTGGAGCTCAAGGGATTTTTGCAGGAATCAATGCGGCATTGAGTGCGCAAGGGAAGCAAGAAATCACACTCAAGCGCAATGAGGCTTATATTGGTGTCATGATTGATGATCTAGTCACAAAAGGGACAAAAGAGCCCTACAGAATGTTTAGCTCACGAGCAGAGTATCGTCTGCTTTTGCGCGAGGGAAATGCGATTTTTCGGCTTGGAGAGATGGCTTATAGATTAGGATTAATGGAAGAGTCGGAATTTCAGAGGCTTAAGCAGGATAAACAGGACATTAAAGAGGGATTGGAATGGTTGCAAACAAAGACAATCACGCCAACGGCAGAGAATTTGAGATTCTTAGAATCTCTTTGTGAAGAAAAAATAGCAGACAAGACACCATGGGCAACGATTGCGAGTCGTCGCAGTTTTGATGTGCATAAGCTCTTAAAGATTGCAGAGGTGGAGGATGCACCCTTTAAAAACTATTCTCCCCGCGCATTAGAGGAGATTCTTATTGAGGCAAAATACGCAAACTACATCCAAAAACAGCAAGGACTCATTGATAATATGGATAAAATGCTCTCCATTTCCATTCCTAAAGATTTTGCCTTTGATGCGATTCCGGGCTTGAGTTTAGAAGTGATCGAGAAGCTCAAAAAATTCAATCCAAAGAGCCTCTTTGAAGCAAGTGAGATTAGTGGCGTAACACCAGCGAGTCTAGAGGTCTTGCAGCTCTACATTCATTTGCATCACAAAAAAAAGAATTTTGCAAAAGAGTTGTAAAAATTATTTTTTTTTTAGTGTGAATGCGCTAGAATCGCATTTTTTAAAACTTTATTTTAGGTTGCAAAAATGACAAGGTTTTGTTTGAAACGATTAGGTTTTGTGGGGCTCGTTATCATTGGTTTGATAGGGCTTCAGAGCGTGACGTTTGCCGAAGAAGAATCGCGTTTGGACGCGTATAACAAGTTGCGCAAAGTCATTGGAACTGTTGAAAAATATTATGTTGATGAATTGACACTCAACGAAATTGTTGATAAGGCCATTGATGGATTATTATCTAATCTTGACGCACATTCTGCTTATTTGGATGAAAAGAAATTTGAGGATTTAAAGATTCAAACCGATGGTCAATTTGGCGGGATTGGAATTACAATCGCTCTCAAGGATAATGCTCTAACAATTGTCGCTCCTATTGAGGGGACGCCGGGAGATAAGGCGGGATTGAAGAGCGGTGATATTATTTTAAAGATTGACGAAGAGAGTACTTTGAATCTTAGCATTGATGATGCAGTCAATAAAATGCGTGGGAAGCCTAAGACAAAGGTCACTCTCACCATTGTGCGCAAGAATGAGCCTAAGCCTTTGGTCTTTGAGATTGTTCGTGACAATATCAAGGTGGAATCTGTCTATGCAAAAAGCATTGAAAATACAGACTATGTGTATTTGCGTGTCACTTCTTTTGATAAGACGATTGCTGAACGCGTGGAAGAGGAGTTGAAAAAGTTTAAAAAGATTGATGGCATTATTTTGGATTTGCGCAATAATCCCGGAGGCTTGTTGAATCAAGCCGTTGGATTGAGTGATTTATTCATTAAAGAAGGAATCATTGTCTCTCAAAAGGGCAGAATCAAGGACGAAAACATCGTCTATAGAGCGACAGGACACACGCCCTATGCAGCGATTCCTTTAGTTGTGTTGGTGAATAATGGAAGCGCAAGTGCAAGTGAGATTGTCGCCGGTGCGATTCAAGACAACAAGCGCGGTGTGCTTGTTGGTGAGGCAACATTTGGAAAGGGGAGTGTGCAAGTGATTCTGCCAACAGAGAAGAAAGAGGCCTTGCGTCTCACCATTGCGCGCTATTATCTTCCAAGTGGTCGCACAATTCAAGCTGTCGGTGTGACGCCTGATATTGAAGTGATGCCCGGTGCCGTTCCCGATGAAAATAGCGGTTTTAGCATTAAAGAGGCGGATTTACAAAAACACTTAGAAACAGAATTAGAAAAGGTGGATAGTAAGCAAGACAAAAGGCAAAAAGATCCAAAGCATACGATTATGCAAACGCAGGTCTTAGAGGACATTCAATTAAAGAGCGCCATTGATGTCTTAAAAGTCTTTAAAGTTCTATAAGGATAGAAAAATGGAGCAGAAAACATTGCTTTATGAGGGAAAGGGCAAGAAACTCTACAAAACAGACGATGCGCATTTGGTGATTTCTGAATTTAAAGATGATTTGACAGCGTTTAATGCAGAAAAAAGGGGAAGTGAGCAGGGAAAGGGGAGCTTGAATTGTAAGATTTCTTCAGAGATTTTTAAATTACTAGAAAAGAGCGGAATTAAAACACATTATGTGGAGACATTAGGAGAGAATCAAATGCTCTGCAAATATGTGCAGATTATCCCCATTGAAGTTGTTGTGCGCAATGTCGCAACGGGTTCTTTAAGCAAGAGATTAGGGATTAAAGAGGGGGAGATTCTGCCCTTTAGCCTTGTGGAATTTTATTACAAAGATGACAATCTTGGTGATCCTTTAATAAACGACGAACATGCCTTGATTTTAAAATGTGTGCAATCGCTGGAGACATTGGATGTATTGCGCAAGATTGGCAGGAAAGTCAATGAGGTGTTGCGCCAATTTTTTGCCTCAAAGCATTTAATTTTGGTGGATTTTAAATTGGAATTTGGCAGAGATAAGGAGGGCAATATTTTGGTCGCCGATGAAATCACGCCTGATTCCTGTCGCTTCTGGGATGAAAACACAAAAGAAAAGCTTGATAAAGATCGCTTCAGACAAGATTTAGGCAATGTGAAAATGGCTTATGAAGAGATTCTCAAAAGAATCTTAAGTTGAGGAATGTTTTATGAGAGTGGAGGTTGTGATTGGGCTTAAAGAGGGCGTGTTGGATCCACAAGGAAAGGCCATTGGACATGCATTGAATGCTCTAGGATATGAGGGTGTTAGCGATGTCAAGGTGGGAAAAGTCATTACATTTGAATTGGACGGGCATGATGTTAATGCACTCAAAAAGGAAGCAGAATCCATGTGTGAAGTACTGCTTGCAAATACGGTGATTGAAACTTATCGTGTGAAGATTGTCTGATGGTTGCGATTTTACAATTTCTAGGGACGAATTGTGAGCATGATGTGGAATACGCATTTTCTTTATTGAATGTCCAAACACAAATTGTCTGGCACAAAGAAAATGCCTTGCCACAAAATGTGAAGCTCGTTGTGATTCCGGGCGGCTTTAGCTATGGGGATTATTTGCGCAGTGGGGCGATAGCGCGGTTTTCTCCGATTATGAAATCTGTCATTGAGTTTGCAAAGGAGGGAGGCTGTGTGCTTGGAATTTGCAATGGATTCCAAATCCTCTTAGAGAGTGGTCTCTTGCCCGGCGCAATGCAACGCAATGAAAATTTACATTTCATCTCTAAAGTAAGCGATTTACGTGTTGTCAATAATGACAATGTGTTTTTGAAAAATTTCCAAATTGGCGCAATTGTGAGGAATCCCATTGCCCATGCGGAGGGAAATTATTATATTGACACAAAGGGACTAGAAGAATTGGAACGTAACCAGCAAATTCTCTTAGAATATGTTGAAAATCCTAATGGTTCTTTGCGTAATATCGCAGGGATTTGCAACCGTCAAAAAAATGTTTTTGGGCTTATGCCACATCCCGAACGTGCGGTGGAAAAGATTCTAGGCAGTACCGATGGATTGAAAATGCTAGAGGGTTTTTTAGGGATTCTATGAAGTTTTTTGGTTGTGTGATTTATTTTTGTCTGTGGATTTGCCTCCAGCAATGCATGGCAGAGACGCGCGTTTTTCCTAAAGATTCCACGCAAGAGTTGTTGCAAGAATCGCACAAAGAATCTGACAAAACGACAAAAGAGGGATTCATAAGGGAGAGTCTGCAAGATTCTGCAAACACCACAAATCCGTTGCCAAATTCTATTTTTGAGAGCGACACAAAGGATATTACACAAACACAAGAGACAATCAAAGACGCTTCACCAAACACGCAAATACAAGAAAATCCACAAGCTGCTACGACAGAGGAGGGCTTAGAGCAGGAAAATCCAGCACAAGAAAGTGGCTTTTTGCAGGATTCTGCAAAGGGTGGAAATTTGCTTGTCAAAAATGTTTATTTAGAGCTTCTGAATCCTTTGGTGGATATTCTG
This sequence comes from uncultured Helicobacteraceae bacterium, assembly GCA_947588965.1. Lineage (GTDB taxonomy): Bacteria > Campylobacterota > Campylobacteria > Campylobacterales > Helicobacteraceae > Helicobacter_D. The sequence goes on along the minus strand of CANQAN010000010.1, from coordinate 24,624 downwards.
TATGTTCATCAAATTGTTGCCCTAGATTTAAAAATGCTCGTATTTTCAAAATACACGACGATCAAAACGGAATTTATCTTTGATGATGAATCCTATAAAGACAGCGTTGAGGTGCTTAATCCTAATGACAATTGGGCTTTAAACGCGGAGGATTCAAGCCTTAGAAATACATTTTATTTAAAAATCAAGCAACCCCATTATATGATTCCACAGATTAAAGTACGCGTTGATACAAGCGATGGCGAGGCTGTTGAGAGTATTAAGGGGACACTTGGAAAGGCTATTAAACTAGAGCGCAAGGGAGAATTTTCGCAGGTTTTAGCGCAGAATTTGGAGATTTTGGATACAAAAATCACAAGCTATGATGCAAACTCTAATCTTGCTGTGTTGCAGTTGCAAAGTACAATGGGAAATTTGTTTGATTTTCATTTGGAATCCTACACACAGCAGGGAATTGAGAGTAAAAACGGAGATTATCAAAAGGCTGTGGCGTTTTATTATGCGATCATTCCTAAAAGCGCATCTGTGATGACATTTGATTATTTTAATACAACCACTTCAAAATACCAAACCTTGCAAGTTCAAAATATCGTAAGTGAGGAACGCATCAGCACACAGAGCGACATCAAACCAAAAAATAATTATCAATTTTTTAAAATTGCTCTGATTCTTTTCTTTTTGCTGCTCTTTTTGGGATTGTATTTTTACAAGCGTAAATTTATTTTTGCGATTCTTGCATTTGTCGCACTCTGTGCGTTGGTGTATTTTTTAACCCTAAAGACTTCTGTAATTTTAAAGAAAAACGCTGCGCTTAGGATTCAACCCTCTTTTAATTCCACGATTGTATTCACAGCACAAGAGCCGATGTCTGCCGAGATTATCGGGGAACGGAATCAATATTACAAAGTGATTTTAAAAGATGATCGCATAGGATGGATAAAGAAAGATGATGTGCAAGATTAAAGCAATCAGCGCGTTTTGCTATATTTTGATCGCGTTACCTTTTGGGATTTTACTTATGTATCTCTTTAATGGTTTTCAGCGCAAGATTCGTCATGGACTTGCGCGGACTTTTTTGGGGATTTTTCGCATTAGGGCTTATGTTTCTGGCTCATTGGATCCAACGGCGCAAATTCTCATTATGAATCATCAAAGCTTTATGGATGTAATTTATTTTGAAGCGATTCATCCTAATGATTTGTGTTGGATTGCCAAAAGGGAGCTTGGGGAATATTTTTTGTATGGACATGCTCTCAAAGCCCCAAAGATGATTCTTATTGACAGAGAGAGCAAAAGGGAATCCGTTTCTCTCATTAAAGAGGCAAAAGATCGTTTGGATAGGGGGCGCACTCTGTGCATTTTCCCAGAGGGTACGCGTTCTCAAGGGGGGGAAAAACTGCTTCCCTTTAAAAATGGTGCGAAGATTTTGGTGGAGCATTTTAGGCTTAAAGTTCAGCCTATTATCCTTTGCAATACACGTGCTTGTCTTGATGTGAGTGCTGTGTCTTTTAGCAATTCCCCTTTTTATATAAAATATCTGCCCGCATTTCTCCCGCAAGGAGAGCAGTGGTATGAGCATCTTAAAGAACAAATGCAAAGCGAATATTCTAAGATGTATTTGGAAGTTAGATAGGAATTGTCAATGCACGGAAAAATTGTTCGTTATCTCAATAGTAATGGAAAAGGAGCTGTGATTAATGGCTCTAAGATGTTGTTTGAATTCACAAAAGAGACTTGGCATGATAAAAAAGTGATTCCGATGGTGGGAATGTACGTGGAATTCCGCTGCAATGAAATGAATCAAATCACAGATTGCAAGGTTTCTAAGTTTCAAGAGTTTGGCGGAAGTACGATGATTTCTGAAATGGACTTCTGGCGCAATGATACCGATGAAGAACTTCTCACGCTTCAAAGCAATGCTCGCGATGCGATTGTGCAAAAGATTTATAAAAGTACAGACTATGAAAAACTTCAAGAAGTTCCCCTTGATCTAAAAGTCATGGATGCAATCAAAAGTTATTTTCATCAAGAATTCTTAGCCGTCTCTTTTTTGAATGATTTACCTTTTATTAAAGAGCAATCTTTGCTTGATTATACGCATTTAAAGCGCTTTGGGGCAAAGGCATTGGATAATTTACTATTCCATGACAAAACGATTCAAAAGGATGATTTTATCGGTGAGCTTGGTGTAATGACACGACTAGAATCCGCATTCAATGACTTTTCACGTTATAATAACATCAATCTCAAGCAGATTTTTCAAACCTTTTTTCTCTCACAGCAATGCCATTATCAAGCCCTGCTTAATGCCATCACAAACACAAAGGACAGCCAAAGCCTCGCCACAAAACGTGTCAATTCCCTTAAAAGCGATATTTTGCTCTTTGAGCGCAGGATACAATCTGGCTTGGATTTAGACAAAAACAAACAGAAACTAGAAAAAGCAAAGAATGAATTGCAACAAATGCAAAAAAACGAGGCTTATTATAAGGCTCTCTACAGCAAATTAGCGACACTTGGTGAGCAATTTGAAACTTCTTATTTCAAGAACTTTACAGAGATGCATCAAAAGATTTATATGCGCATCTATAAAAAGGTCAAAAGCGGTCTGGATATCTGTATCACCATTTTAGATGATAAGATTTATCACAAAGTCTGCAATTCTGTCGCATTTTCTAAGGGATTTTTCAAAAGCCCAGAACATGATCGCATTCCTAATATTATGTATTTTATGGAGCAGTATTTAGAACATCTTGATAAAAACAATCTCACCGAAAAAGATGTCATGCTCTATCGCTATGTGGAAAAGCTCAAGAAAATGCACAGAAAATACTTTCTTGTCATCACGACAAATGAAAAAAGAGCCGAAGATGCGAAGCTAGAGATTCTAGCGCAGGACAAATTTAATGTCGTCAAAACAGCCTATAAAAACACGGTCTATTTTTCACTAATCAATGAGATTCGTTTTGATAAGATTTATATCGATCCTTCCAACATTTGGAAAACTCCAGCGGAATTCGTCAAGGAAACAAAGTCCTTGAAGTTGAATGCCAATACTTCCTTTGCGGTTTTGCAAAAAGAAGCCACAAAGACAAATCGTTTTGGCTTTATAGATAAAGGCAATTTGTGATTTTAATGCTATAATCACGGCAAATATTTAAATAAAGGTGCATATGAAAAATAAACAAGGCTTTCAGAGTAGGGGCAATGGATTGGGTTTTGAAGCTTTTGGGTTTAAAAGGCAGGTTTTAAGGGGGATTAAAGAAGCGGGGTTTAGTGAGCCAAGCCCGATTCAAAGGGAGGCGATTCCTGTGATTTTAGATGGATTGGATGTGATTGCACAAGCACAAACAGGAACGGGGAAGACTGCGGCATTTGGGTTGCCCATTATCAATCATCTCAAACATAATGGAGACATTGAGGCTCTTATTGTAACGCCTACACGAGAGCTTGCAATGCAAATTAGCGATGAAATCTTTAAGCTCGGGAAATACAATGGAGTCAAAACCGTCTCGCTCTTTGGCGGACAGCCCGTGCGCAGACAAATAGAATTGCTTCAAAAGAAGCCCCAAATCATTATCGCAACACCGGGGCGCCTTTTGGACCACTTGCGGAATGAACGCTTGAAGCATTTTTTTCCCCGTATTGTTGTTTTAGATGAATCCGATGAAATGCTTGATATGGGATTCTTAGATGACATTGAGGAGATTTTTACTTATTTGTCAAACGATCGTCAAACACTGCTGTTTTCTGCCACAATGCCACTTCCCATTAAACATCTTGCACAAAAGATCCTAGACAATCCAAAGCTCATTAAGATCGCTTCAGAGAGCGCGACTAATCAAGACATCGCTCAACGTTATTACATCATTAATGAACAAGAGCGCGAAGATGCAATTGTGCGCCTCATTGATAGTGAAATGCCCAATAAGGCAATTATTTTTACGCGCATGAAAAAGGAGGCGGATATCTTGTGTGAGCGTTTGCTCTTGCGTGGATTCCAAGCAGGTGCTTTACATGGTGATATGGAGCAACGTGAACGGCTCAAGTCTATCAAGGATTTTAAGGATGCTAAGATTAACATTCTTGTTGCGACAGATATTGCAGCGCGTGGATTAGACATTAGCGGAGTGAGCCATGTCTTTAATTTTCACATTCCACTCAATCCCGAATCCTATGTCCATCGCATTGGAAGAACGGGTAGGGCAGGGAAAAAGGGTGTTGCCATCACACTTGCCACGCCTTTAGAGTTTAAAGAACTCAGGCGTATCAAGGAAAACACAAAGGCAAGCATCGAGCTCTATGAGATTCCAAATCTTCAAGACACTATGGATAAAAAAGATTCTTATTTATTAGAAAAGATCCTCAAACACCCCATAAGCGATGATGCTTTGCGAATGTATGAGCAGATTCGTGGTAGTGCGGATATGACGCAACTTGTCTGTAAATTGCTCTCAATGATTTTGCAAGATTCTAAGGTTCTTGGTCCCAATCAAATTGGTTTGAATCAAATAGATTTGAATCAATTGCAAAGTCAGCTAGATGGCACAAATCCGCAAAAAAGAAGCAAAAGACAGAATCACAAAATCCCACAAAACAGAAAGTCTCATAATATTTCAAGTGAGACGAAGCGCAACAGAAGTTCTAAGGAATCACAAAAACAAAAATCCCTTAAAACTCACAAAACTAAAGAATCTCAAAGAACAAAAACAAAAAAAGCTTTCAAAGACAACGTACAAGGCAAGTCTGCTAAAGGTACACAGCAAAGCCATGCACAAAAGCACACAAGGAAAAGATAATGGACTTTCAGCCCTATCCCTTTGAGAAATTACAGGACCTCATTAAAGACATTCCGTCAAGCAAGAATCGCATTTCTTTAACCATAGGAGAACCACAATTTCCTACGCCAAATCCCCTTTGTGAATCTTTGTGTGAGAATGTTGCCCTGCTTAACAAATACCCAAAAACTTCAGGCGAAAATTATCTGAAAGAAGCCATGTTAGGCTTTATTAAGCGCAGATTCAATGTTGAGCTAGAAGCACAAAATCTGATTCCAACCTTTGGGACGCGCGAAGTTTTATTTAATTTTCCACAATTTTACTTATTCCACCAAAAATCTCCCACAATAGCCCATCCTAATCCGTTTTATCAGATTTATGAGGGGGCAGCTATTGCCTCAAGGGCAAAAACAATCTATATGGACTTGAATGCAGAGAATCATTTCAAACCCTTATTAACAAAGGAGCAAATGCAAGAATGCCATTTGGTAATTCTTAACTCTCCTAACAACCCAACGGGCGCGACATTGAGCCTTGAAGAATTAAAAAAATGGGTGGAATGCGCCTTGGAATTTGACTTTTTGCTCCTCAACGATGAATGTTATAGTGAAATTTATAGCAAGGAAAGGCCACATTCTGTTTTAGAGGCAAGTCTTGCTATCGGAAATACAGAATTTAAAAATGTCTTGGCTCTCAACTCTATCTCTAAACGTTCCAGTGCACCGGGGCTTAGAAGTGGATTTATCGCAGGGAATTCTAATGTGCTTAAGGATTATTTGCAATATCGCACCTATGTAGGCTGTGCATCGCCTCTGCCATTGCAAAAGGCGGCAAGTTATGCTTGGAGTGATGATGCGCACACAGAATTTTCGCGCACACAATATGCAAAGAATCTGCAATGTGCAAGAGAGATTTTCCAAACAAAGATTCCGCATCTTTCCATCCCGCAAGAGACTTTTTATGTGTGGTTGCCTGTGGAAAATGATTTGGAATTTGTGCGCAGAGTCTTAAGAGAAGAGGATATTTTAGTTTTGCCCGGAAGTTTTCTTTCAAGAAAGAATCCGCTCAACCATCGCAATCCCGGAGAAAACTTCGTGCGCTTGGCTCTTGTGTATGAAGAGAATATCATTAAAGACACGCTTTTGAGGTTGCAGAAATGGATATAAAGATTAAAAGGATTCATTTTATCGGAATTGGCGGAATCGGAATCTCTGCATTGGCAAAGTTTTTGCGCGCACAGGGCGTGGAGATTAGCGGCTCTGACATCGCAGAGGGTTGTGTGACAAAAGAACTTAGGGCAATGGGTATTAATGTTGCGATTCCACATTCTAAAGAAGCGATTTGTGGGCAAGATTTAGTGATACACTCTGCGATTATCAAGGAGGATAATGTGGAGGTTCAAGAGGCGAAAAGACAGAATATTCCCGTGCTTTCACGCAAAGAATCCCTAAAGATGATTTTGGGCAATAAAGAAGTCTTTGCAGTGGCAGGAGCGCATGGTAAAAGCACGACAACAGCGATTTTGAGCGCGATCTTAAAGGATGCGAGTGCGCTCATTGGCGCAGAGAGCAAGGAGTTTCATTCTAATACACGTGCAATCTCGGGAAATCGCGTAGTTTTTGAAGCCGATGAATCAGATAAGAGTTTCTTAGAATGCAATCCAACATGCGCAATTGTAACAAACGCAGAGCCAGAGCATATGGAGACTTATGGGCATGATTTGGCACAATTCCATAGAGCCTATGAGCAATTTTTGCGCCTTGCTAAGATTTGTATCATCAACGCAGAAGACTCTTTTTTGAGTACCTTAGGGGATTTAGGAAATCTTTGCGTGAGATTCTATCCCAGCAAAGATTTGCGCAAGATTAGGTATCTCGTGGAAAATGGAATCCCAAAAACGCATTTTGAGCTTGTCAATAACGGAAAGGATTATGGGGAATTTAATGTGTATGGCTTAGGTGAACATATCGCCATTGACGCAGCCCTTGCGATTCTAGCAGCAGCACAGATTCTGCCCTTAAATGAGATCAGAAAAAACATTCAAGACTATTGTGGAATCAAAAAACGTTTTGATATTCTCACAAGTGGAAAATGCGTGATTATTGATGATTATGCGCATCATCCAACAGAGATTGCAGCAACGCTTAAGGCCGTGAAAAAATACCAAGATCTCACTGATAATCAAAAAATCATTGTCATTTGGCAGCCGCACAAATATTCGCGCGTTCAAGATAATCTAGAGGGCTTTGTGCAATGCTTTGAGGGCGTGGATTCTTTGGTGATTTTGCCTGTTTTTTCGGCAGGTGAGAGTGAGATTGCGGTGGATTTTGCCACACTTTTTGCGCGATACAATCCTATCTTTGCAGACAATGTGGAGCGCGATGGGGATGCATTGCGTTTAATTAAGGATGCACAATGCATTGAGCGCTTAGAGAGTGGAATCCTCATTGGATTTAATGCGGGGAATTTGACCTATGCGCTAAGAGGTGGAATCTGATGTTGCGCTTTTGGATTTTATTGATTGTTGGGATTGCGCTGTTTGCACTTTTGGTGCAATTATTGTCGCAATACAATTTCATTTCTCGCAAAATGCGCTCTTTTATGGGAATCCTTTTAATCGCTGTTGCCATTGGGATTGGGATTTTTAATTTTTTTCAAGAAAGGAGTGAATCGCAGCTGACATCTCTAGCGCAAATGTTTTTGCAGGGACAAACATTGCGCTGTCGGCTCAATCAAGAGGAAATTTTGGCCAACAAAGAGGATTTTAATTTCGTGAGTGGGACATTGACTTTAATGGGAAAGGAGCAGGGCAAATATATGCGTGTTGCGATTCCACTTAAGATGTGCAAGGGGGATAATGCAACATCAAATTAAAGCTTTGAATTTAGAGGAGTATTGCGAGAGCTTTGCACAGTTTTTTGCCCGGCCTAAAGAGATTCTGCTCTTTGGTGATGCAAAGTTGCATTTGCGCTTCATTAATGCACTCGGTGAGATTGTATTCACTCCTCCAAATCCCGTGATCAATCTCCAATCACAACTCGCGCTTTTAAAGAAGTTTGGATTTTTAAAATTAGATGAGATTTTTGAGTTTGTGAAGATCGTGCGCTATTTTAATTATCTAAAAAGCCTGAAATGCGAGGGTATTTTGGGGGAGTGGTTTGATAAAATTGTGATTCCAGCTCCCCTTTTAGAGATTGCAAAAAATTTCAATGAGCAAGGAGATTTGAGGGTTGGAATCTACTTGGAATTGGATTCTATCAATGCGGGAATAGAGCGCATTAAAAAGGAGATTGCAGAATCTTTAGTACGTATTTTGCACCAAAACAAACTCCAAAATTACTTGGTGGATCGGCAAATCCATCTCATTAATGGCGAGGAGTGTTTGTTGCTAAGGGCTGGATTCCACCATTTGTTAAAGGGGCAGATTCTCAATCGCTCGGCGGCGGGTTTTTTTTATGTTTTTCCACAAAGCATTGCACAGCTCAAGGATAAACACAATGAACTTAATAATCAAAAAGAATCCAAACTTTTTGAAATTTGTCGCGAGATTTCTAGCGTTTTTACGAAGCATTTTTTATTTTTGCAATTTATCAATAAGGAGTTTGATCGTTTTGATTCCTATCAGGCACGATTGAATTTCGCCAAAGAGAGAGATTTGGAGTTTCTAGCACCAAATCCAAAGACAAAAAATGTTATTTTGGATTCTTTTAAACACCCCGCTTTAAAGAATCCAAAGTCCATACGCGTTGAATTGACAAGACAAGTGTTAATGATAACGGGTGTCAATGCGGGGGGAAAAACAATGCTTTTAAAATCCCTTTTAAGTGCAGTTTTTTTGTCTAAGCATTTGATTCCTATGCCAATAAATGCGGCAAAGTCAAGCATTGGAAGCTTTAAGCATTTACATTTAATCTTAGAAGATCCGCAAAACAGCAAGAATGACATTTCTACCTTTGGTGGAAGAATGTTGCAGTTTAGCCATATTTTAAGAGAGAACGATGGAATCATAGGGATTGATGAGATTGAGCTTGGAACGGATAGCGATGAAGCGGCGAGTTTGTTTAAGGTTTTACTAGAAAATCTCATGCAAAAGAATAACAAAATCATCATTACAACACATCACAAACGTCTTGCGGCATTAATGGCAGGAAATCCTCAAGTACAGCTCCTTGCAGCCCTCTTTGATGAAAAAAGGGAAATGCCAACCTTTAGTTTTTTAGATGGAACGATTGGAAAGAGTTATGCCTTTGAAACTGCGTTGCGCTATGGAATCCCAAAAACACTTGTAAAAGAGGCAAAAATACTCTATGGAGAGGATAAAGAAAAGCTTAATGCGCTCATAGAAAACTCTGCACGCTTGGAGATGAAATTGCAAAATGAAATTGCGCTCACACAAGAGAAAAGTAGGTCCTTAGAGCAGAAAATTCTGCGCTTAAAGGGAAAAGAGGAACAATTTGAAAAGGACTTTGTCACGCGACAAAATGCGCTAGAATCCTCCTATGCAGACGCGATTCGCGCTGCGAAAAATGTCATTAAAGCACAAACAATCAATGAGATGCACAGGGAAATGAATGTTGCAAACGCACTTTTGCAGGAGGCACAAAAGAATGTGCAACAACGTACGGAAGCGCAGAAAAAGCGGAATTTTGCGGTGGGAAATCGCGTAAAATATCACAATGTACGTGGTGTGGTTTTGAATTTGCAAAAAGAAAATGCGCTCATAGAGCTTGAAGAGGGCATTAAAATGAAAGTTCCAATCCAAGAGTTAGAATTAAGCAATGCTTTGCCAAAACAAGCGCAAACAAAGATTCATATAGAATCTCCAAAGGGTGCGCATGTGACATTAGATTTGCATGGATTGCGTGCGCAAGAGGCACTTGAGAGGTTGGATGAATTCATTTCAAATAGCTTGATTGCAGGATTTGATGAGGTTTTAATCTATCATGGAATCGGTACGGGAAAACTCTCAAGTGTTGTACGTGATTTTCTCAAATCACATCCTAAGGTGGTTGATTTTAGCGATGCAGCCCCTAAAGATGGGGGATTTGGTGCAAAAATTGTCAAGTTGTGAGTTTGGATAATACCTGTGTTTAATGGATTCAATTATTTTTATGGCAAAAATGGAACAATGTTTGCTTGTATCTTAGTAAATTCATTTTTAGGAGTGAGTCATGAGTATCTTTACTTGGAGTCCCGCGCGAGTCTTAGCACAAGAGGCATTAGATCATAGGGCATTGCGTCGTGATATGATCGCAAGTAACATTGCGAATGTTTCAACTCCTATGTATCGTCCAAAGGATATGAATTTTGAGCAAATGATGGCACTCAAGGCTGATAGAATGTTTAATCGCGATCGTGATTTGAAGCTTGCTGTGGCATTGACACACAAGAATCACTTGCTTCCACCAGAAGATATGGAGGACACGAGACCGACAATGTTTTATCGCGATGGGCATTTGGCAAGAAACGATGGAAATAGTGTGGATTTGGATGTGGAGACAAGTGAAATGGGCAAAAACGATGTGATGTATCAAGCTCTCATTGGCGCATTGCGTAAGCAAGGTGGCATCTACACTAATGCCGTGGATTCTTCAAAGAATATCTAAGGAAGTGAAAAATGTTTTTATCAAGTTTTGATATTAGTGGCTATGGGCTCTCTGCACAGCGACAGAGAGTGAATTTGATTTCTAGTAACATCGCAAATGCAAATACAACGCGTACAGATGAGGGAGGTCCGTATAGAAGGCGCGAACTCATTTTAAAAGCTTTTGATTTTGATAAATTTTTGAATCAAAAGTATGAAAAAAGCAATAATTTGCTAGAATATGAAGATCCATTAGATGAAATGGATATTTTTGATGAGCAACGCAAACCGAAGCCTACGCTAATGAGTGTCTATGTGGATAAGATTGTTCGCGATGACACGCAGCCTAGGATGAAGTATGAGCCACATCATCCAGATGCAAATTCTGAGGGCTATGTTGCGTATCCAAACATCAACCCCGTTGTGGAAATGGGAGATTTGATAGAGGCTACAAGAGCCTATCAAGCGAATGTCGCTGTGTTTCAGAGTGCTAAGAATATGGCTTCTACGGCGATTTCAATGTTCCAGGCGTAGGGTTATAAAGGAATAGTATGGAAATTAATAAATATGGGATAGATGTAGAGAAACTAAACACAAAGTTAGAAAATGTGCCAAATCTCTCTCCCAATCATGAGTTGAATCCCCCCGAAAAAACTTTTGGCAGTATGCTTAAAGATGCCATTGACGAAACAAATGCTTACCAAAAGACGACTGAGCAAGTGATGGCAGATATGGCAACAGGGCAGATTAAAGACTTGCATCAAGCGGCAATCGCAATTGGCAAGGCAGAAAACAGCATGAAGCTTATGTTAGAGGTGCGCAATAAGGCAATTAGTGCATACAAAGAACTCATTAAAACACAAATGTAAGAATGGAGAGTGCGCAATCCAAAAAGGCAGGGAAAATCCTGCTTTTGTTTCTTTTAATGGTGGTGGGATTCTGCATTTTTTTGGGGACGATTTTCTATCGTAATTTCACCGAGCGCGTTCTTCCAAATCTCCAAGCCAAGCGCGTTGAAAGCGCAATCAGAGGCAACATTTATAGTAGTGATGGATTCCTCCTAGCCTCTAGCAAGAAAGTGTATAAGGCAGTTGTCAATACCTACAATATCAATCCACAAAAAAAAGACGTTTTTATCAATCTTTTTAGTATCTATAGTAAGATTCCAAAGAGTGCAATACGCAAAAAACTAGAGCAGAAAGGAAATGTTACGCTCTCTTATAATATTGATTCTAAGAGTGCGAGTTATTTAAAGCAACTCAATTTAAAACTCAATCAACTTGATGTTTTCCAAAGCTATGAGGACAAAAATGGCAATATTTTCAAATATGGGCTTTCTGTCGTTGAGAGTGGGGAATCTCGTGATTATCTCTATGGAGATACGATGGAGCCTATTTTGGGCTATATCAATAAACAAGATGATTCTAAAATTACGCGCGTTGATGGTATTAAGGGTATTGAAAAGAGCTTCAATGACGAACTAGAGCCCAATAGTGATTTGTTGATGGTGGGCGAGAGGGACATTGGCTTTAATGTGATTTTGAATAAAGATTCTGTTTTCAAAATGCGCTCCGATGGTTACAGCATCATAAGCTCTATTCCGCTGAAATTACAAAAGAAGATCGAGCGCCTCGCTGACGAATACGCTACGGAACTTGGGGCAAAAGAGGTTCTTGTTGGGGTTATTGAGAGCAAGAGTGGCAAGATTCTTGCTCTTGCAAGTAGTGCGCGTTTTAATCCTAATGCCATTACAAAAAACGACTATGCGCACCTGAATCCTAGTGCCATTGAGTATTCCTATGAACCCGGAAGTATTATCAAACCCATCATTTATGCGATGCTTTTAGACAAGCAACTCATCAAGAAAAATGAGGTGATTCCCTTAGAAAATGGGAAGTTCAAGCTCCGTAATTTCACCATTACAGACACGCATAAATTAGAATCTGCGACGATAGAGGAAATTTTGCTGTATTCTAGCAATATTGGAATGGCAAAGATTGCGCAACGTCTTAGTCCAGAAGAATATAATGCAGGTTTGCAAGCCTTTGGGTTTGGAAATTTGAGCGGGATTGATTTGCCTTATGAGAGGGTCGGTATTGTCCCTGATTCAAAGAGATTCCACAGCGATGTTTATCGCGCAAGTGTATCTTATGGATATGGTATGCGCACGACTTTTATTCAAATGTTAAAAGCCTATAATACCATCATAAATCATGGGATTGCTTATGCGCCCTACTTGGTGGAATATCTAGAGGATTCTCAATCCATTCGTTATAAAATAAAGCACAAGCAACCCATAAGAATCATTAATGAGCAAACAGCAAATTCTGTGAGGGAAACTTTGGTTAAAGTCGTGACAGATGGCACAGGCAAGAGCGCACAAGTACCGGGCATTTTAATTGGTGGCAAGACAGGGACAGCTCACATTGCACAAGGCGGAAAGTACATTCGCAAATATAACAGTTCGTTTTTTGGATTCGCAGATGACAGGGAGGGGAATGAATACACGCTTGGAATTAGCGTGTTTGAACCGCATGAAACGGAACTCTACTTTGCTGCACACACAGCAGTACCCTTGTTTAAAGATGTCGTAGAGCTTTTGGTGAAAGAAAATTATCTCAAGCCAAAGCTCTAAGTCCTATTGCGCTGATTCCTCTTCTGTGCTTTCTTGCTTTTGTTGTTCTAATGTTTCTAAAAACTCATCTTTCATAAAGATAATGCTCACAGCCTCAATCAAATGCATGACGATTTGTGTGATAAAAGAGCTGTCATTGAGGATTGATGTTCCATTAGAGACGGTGATCTTTTCTTCAGAGATGAGCTTCTCAACATCACGCATATTTTCATTGTCAAATTCTTTTGGTATATCCTTTGCGACAGTAAGTTGTTTGAGGATCAAATAGGCATTTTTATCTTTCATAACCTTGAGTTCCTCTACACTGCGCAAGAGTGAGCCTAAGTCTCTACGCATTGTGTTGTATTTTTCTGCTAGATAGGGATTTTTGGAATTAGAATAGACTTTGATATTAGCCTGAATGAGTTTGAGGTTTTTTGTCGCTTCTGTGAGACTACGTGCTGCCATTTTGAAAGAGTGAATGCGCTCATTCTTGCTCTCATCCTCTACATATCTTTGTGCTTTTGTTGAGAATTCCATAATCGCATCAAATAAAACTTTAATTTTACGTTTATAGAGATGATCCAAATCCACATCGCCACTAAACCATTTCTTTTTCAATATCACATCAAAGCTCTCTTGACTGCGGATGTCGCTACGATTCAGTCCAATGGTGTGCGCAATGATAGCATAGGCATTATTGTATAAATGCAAAGATTCTTTATGTATCGCATCGATGGCTACTTCGGGGTATTCAATGATGTTAGGACTCAAATATAATGGTGCATCCATTTCCCTGTCTCTTGGCGCTTTAACAAATTTATTAAGCAAAGAGACGATCTGATGAATAAAGAGCGAGATGAATAGGACGGCAACAAGATTAAATAGAGTGTGAAAAAGCGCGGTTTTAAGCGCGTAGTTTGTGTCTGCGATTCCGATGATTGAAGCTGTGCTATTGACGAGATTGACAAAGAAAGGAAAGGCAATGATAACAATGATTGCGATGGTGAAGTTAAAAATACAATTGGCAATGGCAAGTTTTTTCCCCTCAATATTTGTGCTAAGAGAAGCAACAACGGCGGTAACAACGCCACCAACACTCGTTCCAAGTGTTGCTGCAAGTGCATTTTCAAAAGTGATTTGCCCACTAATGAGCGCGGAGATAATAATCGCTAAGGTTGCATGGCTACTCTGAACGATTCCTGTTGTGAGCGCACCAAGTCCGACGAAGATGAGGACACCCTTGAATCCCTCAAAGTTGAAGCGCGAGAGATCAACGATTTCTTTATAGGATTCAAATCCCACTTTAATGTAATCCACGCCCAAGAAAAAGAATCCAATTCCTATAAATATAGAACCTGCACCTTTGAGAGCATTGTCCTTTTGGAATCCCAAAAGCGCACCACACACGATAAGCGGAATTGCTAACATAGAAATGTTAATGCTTGTGAGTCCAACAATCAACCAAGAACCAGCAGAGTTTCCTAGATTCGCCCCGAAAATGACCCCAACACCCTGCGCAAGTGTAATAAGCCCCGCAGAAAGGAAAGAGATAGAGATGACAGAGACGAGCGTGGAGGATTGCATTAAAATTGTCGTAATCACACCAAAAATAATACTCTTTAGTCGTGTATCTGTGGATTTTGTGAGAATATTTTCTAAAATCCCGCCACTAAAAACCTTGAATCCATTGCTCAAATTCATCATTCCAATGAGTAAAATCGCAACTCCAGCAAGAATTTTTGCAACTTCTGGAAACACGACCAAAAAGTACAACAATAAAACAACAACAGCCATTAAGATGTAGCGTTTGAGATTCTGCACCACTTCCCCCTTCCTTATTTCTAGTGCGAAAAGCGCAAATAAAGTCGCTCATTATAGCTAAAATTTCTTAATGTAACAATTATTTGTCGTGTTTCGTTTTGAATTTTAAAGAAATTGCAAGGAGTTAATTTTTGTTTTTATGAATACATTAAAGATTTTTGTTTTAAGATACAAAATAGTTTTTTAAAAGGATTCGGGTTATGGCACAGCAACCTAAAAAGATTCTTGTTATTGGTGGTGGTTATGGTGGTTTAAAGGCAGTTTTAGGACTTCAAAGAAAGTATAAGGGGGATGCGGAAATCACACTCATCAGTAAGCATGACTATCATTATCAAACGACCCTGTTACATAAAGTAGCAATAGGCACATTGAGTGCGAGAAAAGCGCGGATCTACTATAGGAAAGTTTTAGATTTACAAAAAGTGCATTTTATAAAGGACAAGATTGTAGAATTGCGCCCTAAAGAGAACAAAGTCATTGGCAATGGAGGGGAGTATTTTTATGACATTTTGGTGATTGGACTTGGGTTTAAACCTAATAATTTTGGAATCAAAGGCGTTGAACAATACGCCTATAAACTCTCTTCACTCAATGCAGCATTGAGACTTGATAAAAATATTGAAAACAAATTCAAAGAATTCGTCCATACAAAGAATCCTAAAGATTTGCAAGTGATTGTTTGCGGGACGGGATTCACAGGAATAGAGTTCGCAGCAGAATTCGCAACGCAACTTGATGAACTCTGTTTGATTTGTGGAATTGATCGTAGGATTCCTCAAATCACGTGCATTGGGCGCTCAAAGCACATTTTGCCTGTTTTTAGCGCAGATCTTGTGCAAAGTGCAGAGGAAAAGTTAGAAAGATTGGGTGTTACGATTCTTTCTGGTGCGACAATTAAAGAGATTAAAGAGGGCGAGGTCGTGATAGAAAAAGATGGCGCCACACAAAGCGTGTATGGGAACACGATTATTTGGAGTGCAGGCGTAAAAGGAAGCGAGATTGTGGAGAATTCCGAGATTCCAAACAAAAATGGCAGAATCTCTGTTAATGCAAATTTGCAATGCAAGGAATTTCCAAATATTTACGTTGTCGGGGATTGCGCAATTGCGACGGATAAAGATGCCATTCATGCGCCAACTGCACAACTCTCTGCGCAAATGGGAGATTATGTCGCAGAACTTTTGTGTGAAAAATTAGAAGGACGTACTTTTGAAAAACCCTTCAAATTCAATCATCGCGGAACAGTTTGTTCCATAGGACACACAGATGGTGTAGGAATCGTCTATCATAAGAATGTCAAGGGAGAATTAGCCGCTTTTATGAAAAATACCATTGAGAATAAATGGCTCTACAGCATTGGAGGGCTTAATATGGTCTTTAAAAAGGGGCAATTCCGCTATCGCACAAGCAACTAGTGGTGCCTTTTAGAATACGTTGAAGTCTTTGCGTACATGTGAGTTTGACTTTAGAGATTCTTTAGAATCTGTTCAACAACGACTTTGGGATTCTTTGCCTCATAAATGGGGCGTCCAATTACGATAAAATCACTTCCTGCTTCCTTTGCCTCTTCTAAGGTTGCGGTACGTTTTTGGTCACCACTGCTCTCGCCAAAGGGACGAATTGCGGGCGTCAAGGTTAAAAAATCTTTTTGCGTTTGTTCTTTGATAGCTTTGACTTCAGAGCAAGAGCAGACGACACCATTGAGTCCGCATTCTTGCGCTGTTTTTGCAAACTCCAAGACTTGCGTCTCAAGCCCCGTATGATAAATCTCAAAAAACTCTTCTGAATTGAAGCTTGTAAGGGCTGTAACTGCCATAATAAGCGGGGGATTTGGAATCTCTTTTATGCGTCGCATAACCTCTTGCATAGCGATTTTACCGCTACTTGCGTGGATTGTTATCATATTGACATTGAGCTTGGTTATCTCATCTATGCTATCCCCCATTGTTTTAGGAATGTCATAGAGTTTCAAGTCTAGAAAAATATGGAAATGTGGATTTATGGACTTTATTTCTTGCAAAAAACACGCCCCATCGCGTATGAAGCTTCGAAGTCCGACTTTGACCCACGCTTCTGTATCTTTCAAGGATTCTAAAAGCCTTAGATTCTCCTCCTTGTTTGGTAAATCTAGCGCAACACAAAGCTTCATGACCGCTTCCTTTGAGTCTTGTGCTCATTTGTTTTATTTTGTATCTTGTTGTGTTTGGAATCCTTAGGTTGTGCTTTTATGCTCTTTTTGTGCGGGGGTTTATTTTGTCTTTGTGTAATTTTATTGACCTGTGTTTCTTGTGATTTTTTTTGCGATTTTTTTAGGGATTCTTGCTTGAGAGATTCTTGGATAATCTCTAATGCGAGATTTGTGTTGTTTGCGATTCCATCTAGGATTCCATTGACAAATTTTACAGAAGTCTCGCTGCAGAAGCTCTTTGTTAATTCTAAGGCTTCATTGATTGCTATGGCTTTGTCTATTTTGGCGCAGACAATTTCATAAGCCCCAAGTCTCAAAATCGCGCGTTCCATTGCCCCAACGCGCTCAAATTCCCAATTTTTGATCTGATGTTTTATGCGCAGATCTAGAGATTCTAAATTTTCTAAGGCACCAAAAAACAGAGTTTTTGCAAAATCATTTTGAGCATTTTTGATTTTGTGTTCTTGCAAGATTTCATCAATAAATTGAGCAATACCATCATTTCCGCTTCCATAGGCATATAAAAGTTGCGTTACAACCTCGCGCACTTGACTTCGTGTTGCCATTTATGCGCCAATTTTTCTGTAGAGATTGATAAGTTCAATCAGCCCTGCCATTGATTCAAAGCCTTTGTTACCAGACTTCGTTCCCGCACGTTCAATGGCTTGTTCAATGGAATCTGTGGTGAGGACGCCAAAGGTTACTGCCGCGCCATAGCGGATCGTAACATTTGCGATTCCCTTCGTTGCCTCTGCACTCACATAGTCAAAGTGTGGTGTTGAACCACGAATGATCGCGCCCAGACAGCACACACCATCATAATCGCCTTGTGAAAGAATCTTCTCTAGAGCAAAGGGAATCTCAAAGGCACCGGGAACTAAAATGTGCGCTAAATTTTCATCGCGTCCCCCATGTCTTAAGAAACAATCTCTTGCTCCCTCTACGAGTCTGTCTGTAATGAGGTGATTGAAGCGACTGGAGATGATGGCGATTTTTTCATCTCCTATGAGTGCTAAATTTCCTTCAATGACTTGCATGATTCCTCCTTATAAATGATTGTGTCAATCTCCAAAATCGTTGCACATAATCTTAGAATAATCTCTGGTGTAAGCATATTAGGACCATCGCTTAAGGCCTGCTTAGGATTTGTATGGACTTCTGCAAACAATCCATCAATGCCAACTGCAGCAGCTGCTCTTGCAAGAAGCGGAGCAAATGCGCTATCTCCTCCACTTTTGCCATTGAGTCCTCCGGGCATTTGCACAGCATGTGTTGCATCAAAAATCACGGGCGCAAAAGCCCTCATAATCGCTAGAGAGCGCATATCTACGACTAAATTTCCATAGCCAAAGCTGTTTCCGCGCTCTGTGAGATAGACTTTCTGCTCTTTTGATGTTTGATAATGCGACTCTTGTATCTGGGGATTTCTTGTTTTGAGGGCTTTTAAGACAGAGTAGCGCATATCATTGGGGCTCATAAACTGCCCCTTTTTGATATTGATTGTCGCCTTTGTCTTAGCTGCTTCCACAATCAGATCTGTTTGACGGCACAAAAAGGCTGGAATCTGCAAGACATCAACGACTTCCGCAGCGGGCTTTGCTTGATAGGTCTCATGGATGTCAGTGAGAAGTTTGTAGCCAAATTTTTTTTTGATATTTTGCAGGGCTTCTAAGCCTTTTTCTAATCCCGGTCCGCGGTAGGATTCTAGGCTTGTGCGATTGGCTTTGTCAAAACTCGCCTTGAAATAAAAATCAATGTTTGGATTCAAATGCAGTGGTTTGAGAGATTCTGCAATCTCCTCTAGAATCTCTTCATTTTCTATGACACAAGGTCCTGCGATAATGATCATTTTTATTCCTTAGTATTTCAACAGATTAAATTCATGGAGTTTAAAGTCATAATTATACACCTCTCCACTCTCTATAATATAATGCCAACCATAAATTTTAAGCGTTCTTGCCAGATATTTTTCTTTGACTTTAGGGTAGGTGAAGAGATTGACAATTTGACTTTCAATGTTGATTTGCTCTGTCAAATAGGAGCGCATTGTCTCATCGGTTGGTTTTAATGCAAGGACGCGCATTTTGACAGATTCAATGAGTTTGAGCCAATTTTTCACATTGGGCATTTTTTCAAAATGCTCCTCTTCATAGAGTGCTGCGCATCCTCCACAATGTGAATGTCCGCAAATAATGATGTTTTCTACTTGCAGTTCCTCCAATGCATATTCAATGGCTGAAGTCGTGGCAAGATATTCATCGCTTGTGTGGTAGGGGGGGACGATGTTTGCGATATTACGCACGACAAAAAGCTCTCCGGGCAATGTGTTTGTAATGAGATTTGGCACAACACGAGAATCAGAGCAACCTATAAAAAGCGTGTGGGGATTCTGCCCTTTTTTGAGATGTTCAAACAGCTCTTTGTAGGACAAGAAATTCTCTTCTTTAAAACGAATCGCACCATCAAAGAGCGCGTCAATCGTTGTTTGTTGTTCTTTTGTGGAATCCTTGTGTGCCATCGATATCCCTATTGTGTCGTTGTCAGATGTCCCATTATGCTTGATAAATCCTCACCGACACTATACACATACAAATCAACGCGCCGATTCTTAGCACGTATGCTGGGAATCTCATTGTTAGCAATGGGAGAAAATTCCCCTTCGCCCCCGCCTAAAACGCGCTCTTTTGTGAGTCCTTGCGCAATGATCAGATCCGCTACATTCACGCCCCGCATGACAGAGAGTTCTAGATTATCTGCGAAGATAGAATTCTTGCTTACAGGGACATTGTCAGTGTGTCCGATGGCTTTTACAAGGACTTCTTTAGGCAATTTGACAAGCTCTAAAGAAATGCGCTTCAAAAATGCGATTCCGCTAGGATTGCTTAAGACAGCACTTCCACTCTCAAAGAGCAATTCTTCTGGAATTCTTAAAATCACGCCACGTTCGGCTTCTTCTAACTCTACACTTGGTCCATTAGAGACACGATTGACCTCATTATAGTCTGTGATGAGGCTTCCAAAAATATTCACGACATTATCCATCTCCACTTCTGTCTCAATGGGAGTTGCTTGAATCGTGGCAGGAGTGTTGATTTGTGTTTGCGAACCCTTTTCAAGCACAGCCAAAGAACCATCGAGTGAGCCGAGAGCTAATGCGATTCTCTGTGTGTCAAAAGTCGCCATTGAGAGCAATAGAATAAAAAAAGTCAGAATCAACGTAACCATATCGCCATAAGTTCCAAGCCAGAGCGGAACTCCATTGGGGCATTCACATGGGGGACATTGTGCCATCTTTTCCCTTTCAACGAAAATGAAGCGATTATAGCTTATATTTCGTTATAAAATATTTAATTATGAGGAAATTTTGCAAACAATGATTCAATTCATCTTAGAATCAGTAGAGTCTTTTGGTTATTTTGGCGTATTTTTTTTGATGTTCTTAGAGAGCAGTTTTATTCCTTTCCCGAGTGAAGTGGTGATGATTCCTGCGGGTTATCTCTCTCATGAGGGAGAGATGAATTTTTGGATTGTCGTGCTGTGTGGGATTCTTGGTTCTCTTGGCGGAGCGCTGTTGAATTATTATCTTGCCTTGTATTTTGGTCGCGATATATTGATAAGATATGGAAAATACGTGTTTTTCACAGAAAAAACAATGGTAAAAATGGAAACATTCTTCGCAAAACATGGGCATATCTCCACATTTAGTGGGCGCTTGATTCCTGTTGTGCGTCAATACATCTCGCTCCCTGCAGGTTTAGGGAAGATGCGTATCTCTCTTTTTTGTTTTTACACTTCTTTAGGGGCGGGAGTTTGGGTTATGATTCTAAGCTTGTTAGGATATTTTTTAGGACAGAACGAAGACTTACTTAAGGAATATTTGCACATCATTACATTTGCGCTATTACTTTTGGTGTGCCTCGTGATTTTAATCTATGTATTGTATCAAAAGAAAAGCGAGAAAAGAATCCGCAAAAATGGGGTGGGCGATGGGAATCGAACCCACGACCCTCAGGACCACAATCTGATGCTCTAACCGACTGAGCTACGCCCACCATGACACAGAAAACTCAATGGTCGGGGCGAAAGGATTCGAACCTTCGACCCCTTGGTCCCAAACCAAGTGCGCTAACCAGACTGCGCTACGCCCCGACACTCCATAGCAGATGAAACTTTAGGAACTGCGATTATACTTTTAAAATCTCGTTTTGTCAAGAATCTTCGTTTTTATCGCATTTAAAAGATTCTTTTTCTCCTATTTTTCTTGCATTTTTGTTATAATGACAGACTTGATTTTATGACAAAAGGGCTGTTTTGAATCCTATTTCCCCATTGACACATATCCTCATCACTAATGCAAGAGAGAATAATCTCAAAAACATCGATCTTGCGATTCCGAAGAATAAGCTTGTCGTCCTCACAGGGCTTAGTGGTAGCGGCAAGAGTACACTTGCCTTTGACACGCTCTATGCAGAGGGACAGCGCCGCTATATAGAATCCCTCTCCAGCTATGCAAGGCAGTTTTTAGACAAGATTGGCAAACCTAATGTGGATAAGATCGAGGGCTTAACTCCCGCAATTGCAATCGACCAAAAAACGACAAGTAAGAATCCCCGATCCACTGTGGGGACAATCACAGAGATTTATGATTATTTGCGCTTACTCTTTGCACGTGTAGGGATTCAGCATTGTCATTTATGCGGGAAGCCTATTTCTAAAATGAGTGCGAGTGATATCATTACGGAGGTTTTAAAAATCAAAGAGGATTCTAAAATCCTCATTCTAGCTCCCATCATACGTGAGAAAAAGGGAACTTTCGCAGACAAGCTAGAATCCTTGCGCCAAAAGGGCTATGTCAGAGCGCAAATTGATGGTGTCTTAGTGCGCTTAGATGAAGAGATTCAACTTGCTAAGACAAAAAAACACACGATAAAAGTTGTCATCGATCGTGTCGTCGTGAATGCCGCGAACAAAGACAGAATCGCAGAAGACATTGAAAAGGCTCTCAAGGAATCCTATGGAGAAGTGGAAATTGAGATTTTAGGCACTTCTAAGCCGACACTCATACACTATAGTGAGCATTTGGCTTGTTTTGATTGCAAGGTTTCTTTCAATGCACTGGAGCCTTTGAGCTTTTCTTTTAACTCCCCTAAGGGAGCCTGTCCAAATTGCGATGGATTAGGAATCCGCTACACCATTGATGTGAAAAAAATCATCAATCCAAGTTTGCCACTCGCAGAGGGCGGGATTAAAATCTTTTATGGATTCAACAAAAGCTATTATAATGAGCTATTCCGCGCCTTTTGCCTTGCTTCACACATCAATCCAAAGACGTCTTTTGAGGAGTTAGAAGAGCATCAAAAAAAGACGATTTTGTATGGGAGCGCTGATGAGGTTGAGCTAAGATGGAAAGGTGTGACACTTAAACGTCCTTGGAATGGCGTGATTCCTATTGCCTATGAGATGTTTAAAGACAACAAGGACTTAGGGGATTATATGAGTGAAAAAGTTTGCGAATCTTGCGGTGGGCATCGTCTCTTGCCCGAGAGTCTTGCTGTGAAGATTGCTCACAGAAGTATTGGGGATTTGCTGGATTTGCCCATTGAAGAGTGCTATGGATTTTTTGCCAATTCTGCGAATTTTGAAACGTTTAATCCTCAAGAAAAGGCGATTGCAACGCCGATTCTTAAGGAGATTTGCGAGAGATTGTATTTTTTGTATGATGTGGGACTGGGTTATTTGAGCTTAGGTCGTGATGCACGAAGTATTAGCGGAGGAGAATCGCAACGTATCCGCATCGCAAGTCAAATCGGAAGTGGGCTTACAGGCGTTATGTATGTGTTAGATGAGCCAAGCATAGGACTGCATGAACGCGATACTTTGAAGCTCATTAAGACACTAAGAAGTTTGCAACAAAAGGGAAATTCCGTGATTGTCGTAGAGCATGACAAAGAGACGATTGAACATGCGGATTTTATCGTAGATATTGGTCCTGGTGCTGGAAAATTTGGTGGTGAAGTCGTCTTTAGCGGAAATCTCACGCAATTACTAAAGAGTAAGACACAAACAGCGCAATATCTAAGTGGAAGTAAGAAGATAGAATATTTTGTGCGTCGCAAACAAGAAGAATGGATTGAGATTTGCAATGTCAATATCAACAACATTCACAATCTGAATCTCAAACTGCCTTTGCGCAATTTTGTCTGCGTGACGGGTGTGAGTGGAAGCGGAAAGAGTTCTTTGATACTGCAAACTCTGCTTCCTGTAGCTCAAGAATTACTCAATAACAGCAAGAAAATCAAAAAAGTTGATGGCGTGGAGATCGTCGGATTAGAGAAGCTTGATAAAGTGATTTATCTTGATCAAAGTCCTATCGGGCGCACACCGCGCTCAAATCCTGCAACATACACAGGTGCTATGGATGAGATTCGGCTTGTCTTTTCTCAAACAAAAGAAGCGCAGATTCGCAATTATGGCGTGAGTCGCTTCAGCTTCAATGTCAAGGGCGGGAGATGTGAAAAGTGCATGGGCGAAGGGGAACTTAAGATTGAAATGCATTTTTTGCCCGATATTATGGTACGTTGTGATGCTTGTGGAGGGACGCGCTATAATCCACAGACATTAGAGATTGATTACAAGGGAAAAAATATTGCAGAAGTCTTAGCATTAAGCGTTGATGAGGCTTGTGAGTTTTTCGCAAAGATTCCAAAAATCTATCAAAAGTTAAAAACTCTGCAAGATGTGGGATTAGGCTATATTATGCTTGGACAAAATGCCATCACACTAAGTGGTGGGGAGGCACAACGTATCAAACTCGCAAAGGAATTGAGCCGCAAAGACACGGGAAACACGCTCTATGTGCTTGATGAGCCGACCACAGGACTGCATTTTGCCGATGTTGATAAACTCGTGCGCGTCTTGCATCATTTGACAGATTTGGGCAATAGCGTGATTGTCATTGAGCACAATCTTGACATGATTAAGAATGCGGATTTTATCGTAGATATTGGACCAGAGGGTGGAAGCAAGGGGGGATTGATTGTAGATAGCGGATCTCCAGAGAGAGTGGCGCGACGTCATAAGAAAACAGGCAGTTACACGGGGAAATTTCTTGCTAAGGAGTTAGGACATGAGAATCTCTAAATTTTTATGGATTTAAGATGCCCTTAGAGATTCAATTCACAGAAAAATTAAGTCGTTTTGAACGTCTCTATGAGGGGCTAGAAAAGCTTGTTGATTTGAGGAGATTTTCACCTGCACTCATTGCTGTAATGGTAGAAAATGCAGAGACGATTCTAGCTTGGGTGAAATCCGAAGAGTTTAAAACGCGCTATAAGAATCACCGCTACCCTCCGCTTTTAGACCCTAAGAGTGTGGATTATTTTGCGATGCCTCCACAATATGCTTGGAATTTGAATCTCCCGCTTCCACCCTATTTGAAATTCGTGTTTCTAAGAAGTCATGCATGTGGTGCGACGGGACTTAGCGCGTTTTTTAAAAAATGTGGCGGAGAGGAGATTTATTGCGGAGATTTTTACACTCTTAGCGCAGAGCAGATTTATGCGCAAGTATTTAATGCGATTTTGCAAAAGGCACGTTTGCTTAATTCACATAAATCTAGCGATTTGACTGCGGGGGG
>CANQAN010000009.1 GCA_947588965.1 uncultured Helicobacteraceae bacterium | reverse complement strand
GGGAATCTTGTTCTAAGCCCTTTTGAATGTTTTGAATGTTTTGATTGATCTCTTTGGCCATGGCGCCAAATTCGTCACGAGATTTCACAAGAATAGGCTTTGGAACTTCTCTTGTTGCATTGTTGAAATACGCGAAAAATCTATCAAGTCCAATCTTGATGCTTGTAAGTGGTCGCAAGAATAAACGAATCGCAAGATACAAACATGCAATGCCAATTACCATTAAAACGAGTGTTTGGATGAGTGTTTGGATGAGGGCTGCATTGACTGCTCTAGAATAATCCTCCTTGCTCGCAGCAGAGGCGATAATCCAACCAAAGTCAAACTTCCTAAAATGCGTGATTCTAGAAATTCCCTTAGAATCATTATAGGCGATAACACCGTTTGTTTTGTTTGCAGTGAGATTGCTTATCGTCCTCTCTAACGGAACCCCTTGTTCGCTAAGAACGAGACTTGAATCTTTGTGTGAGACAATTTTCCCCCCAGAATCCATTATGAATACAACAAGACTTGGAAAAGATTTTGTGTTGAAATTTTGGAAACGTTCTTGAAAGCTGTCAATGACAATATTGACCCCCACAACTCCGATAAATGTGCCGTCTTTAACCAATGGCAAAACGGCCGTTGCAACCTTTTTATCCTTCAAATCACCCTTTTTTCCAATAAACACATTAGAGACAAAAAACTGCCCCGTTTGCTTCGCTACCTGATACCATTGTTGCGCCTTGACATTCACATCATCGACATCCCAAGTATTTGCAAAGCTCACTTTTGGTTCGGCACTGAAATCCTCCTCAATGTAAGAACCATCTTCATAAAACACAAATGCGCTCGGATACTTAATGACCTCTGCAACATGCGAAAGTAACTCTCTTTGTGCGCGTACATTGTCTTTCTCAAGCCTTATAAGATTTCTTGCTAAAAATTCCAAATGTTGCTTTGCCTCAATGTTCATTGTAATGTTGATTGTTGTATGACTTGCTTTTAAAATGGAATCTTGCAATGTGTGATACATATTTTCCATATTTGAAAGTGTTTGACGATAATTAAAAAACATAACAACAAACATAATGACAGCAAAAATTGCAATGCTTAGCGCCGCTAACTTTGAAACAAGTGACTTTAACATTCCTATCCCCCTACTTTAATACTTCCCAACTCATAACTCATCAACAAATCTTAAGTTCTATCAATGGTGGAGCTGTGGGGAATCAAACCCCAGTCCGAAACTCAAACCAACAATAATTGGATTATATGCTTTCTTAGGCTTGGAATCTTTCTTCTCCACAGAGACACCCAAAAACTCTGCAAAAAAGGCAACCAAAACTTAACCCTATATGCGGTCATATAAGGCGCATCTAGCAAAAATGATGCTCTTTAAAAGAGAGCTAGAATCTCATTTTAAGAACAGTTCCAAAATCAGATAAACCTACGCAGCTTTAGCGTAAGCTGGAACGTAATTCGCGTTGTTTGCGTTTATATTTAATGCACCAGTTTAACGACTTAGCGCAAGTCGGCATACAACTAAAGCCATTCAAATCTCGTCGAAATTCATATCAGCCCCATACAAGCCTCATTAAATTCCCACATCTTAATTGATTCATTTAAAGATGAGTCAAAAAATGCCCTTGATTCTAGCAAAAAATATTTTTTTTGTCAATTTTGCTATAATGCGCTAAAAGTTTAAGGAAACAAAATGAGTATGCAAACACCAAACAAACAGACGACAATCACAACCATTTCAAACAAAAAAAACAAAGAAAAAATCACCATGATAACCGCCTATGATGCTCTGTTTGCTAAGATTTTTGATGGAG
This sequence comes from uncultured Helicobacteraceae bacterium, assembly GCA_947588965.1. Lineage (GTDB taxonomy): Bacteria > Campylobacterota > Campylobacteria > Campylobacterales > Helicobacteraceae > Helicobacter_D. The sequence goes on along the minus strand of CANQAN010000009.1, from coordinate 79,077 downwards.
AAGTGGATATGATTTTAGTGGGCGATAGTTTGCATATGAGCTTTTTTGGCGCAAAAGACACATTAGGGATTTCCCTAGAGGCTATGATTTATCACACAAAGGCTGTGTGCAATGCGACAAAACAGAGTTTGGTGGTTTGCGATATGCCCTTTGGAAGCACGGCAACACCACAAAACGCACTAGAATCTGCAATCTCTATCTACAAAAACACCGATGCCCACGCAGTCAAACTAGAAATCGGAAAAGAGGGCTTAGAGACCATCAGGCTTCTTGTAGAAAATGGAATCGCGGTGATGGCACACATCGGGCTCAAACCGCAATTTGTCCGCTCTCATGGAGGCTACAAAATACAAGGCAAAAGTGAGCAAGACACACAAACGCTCATTGCCCTTGCAAAAGACATTGAAAAAAGCGGTGCCTTTAGCATTCTCTTAGAGGGGGTTGTCGCAAAGAGTGCAGAATCTATAGCCAAAAGTGTTAAAATTCCCGTGATTGGAATTGGAAGTGGCGTTAATGTTGATGGACAAGTGCTTGTGTGGAGCGATGCCTTTGGATTCTTTGAAGAATTCCAGCCTAAATTTGTGCGCAGATATTTGCAAGGGGCGTATCTTATCAGGGATGCTTTGAGGGAATTTGTCAAAGATGTGAAAGATTCACGTTTCCCTAATTCAAATGAAAGTTATTAATGGAAAGAATCGTAGAAATTGAAAAAATGTCCCTTGAGAGCGCAGAAGAACTTAAGCTACGCCCCTCAACTTGGAATGATTATATCGGTCAAGAAAAACTAAAGAAAAATTTGCAAGTTTTCATTAGTGCCGCAAAAAAGCGCAAAGATGTCTTAGATCATATCTTGCTCTTTGGTCCTCCGGGACTTGGAAAGACGACTTTAGCACACATTATCAGCACAGAAATGAATGCCCACATACAAGTAACCGCTGCGCCTATGATTGAAAAGGCGGGCGATTTGGCAGCAATTTTGACAAATTTAAGCGATGGTGCGATTTTATTCATTGATGAGATTCATCGCTTAAGTCCCGCCATTGAGGAGATTCTCTATCCTGCTATGGAAGACTTTAGGCTTGATATTATCATTGGAAGCGGGCCAGCTGCACAGAGTGTGAAAATAGACTTACCACGTTTTACGCTCATCGGCGCGACAACGCGCGCGGGAATGATTAGCAATCCTCTGCGCGATCGCTTTGGAATGCAATTTCGCATGCAGTTTTATGAACAAGAAGAACTTGCTACAATCATAACAAGTGCCTCTGTCAAACTCCAAAAAAAATGCCAAAAAGAAGCCGCACTAGAAATCGCCAAACGTTCGCGCGGAACTCCTAGAATCGCATTGCGACTTTTAAAGAGAGTGCGCGACTTCGCGGAAGTTGCCGAAGATGAAACCATTACAAAAGAAAGAACACAATACGCCCTTAATGAATTGGGGGTCAATGAACATGGATTTGATGAGCTTGATTTGAGATTCCTAAAAATCATTTGCGAAAGCAGAGGGCGCCCCATTGGACTTAGCACACTTGCTGCGGCTATGAGTGAGGATGAGGGAACGATTGAGGATGTGATTGAACCCTATTTATTAGTCAATGGATTCTTAGAAAGGACAGCACGGGGGCGCATCGCAACGCAAAAAACCTATGAGCTGTTTTCGTTTGGAGGGAGGAGTCAAGGAAGTTTGTTTTGATAATCCCTTTAACCCTGCATGAAACGTCTGCTATGAAATTGAAATTTGGATTCCAAAGAAGCGCTTTATTGTAATCCCTCTCCCTCTAAGGGAATGTTGTGCTTTTTGAGTGCAAAATAATTCTCATCAACATAATAAATGTTTTTACACCCCATAGCAACAAGCTCACTTCCAAACTCCGCTGCAGTTGCACCACTATGACAATAAAGCAAAATCTTGCGGTCTTGATTTTCTTGCGCGATGTAGGCAATGCGCTGCAAGGATTCAATATTAAGCGCATTTTGAACATGACTTATGAGATAATATCCCCTTGAGCGCAAATCAATCACAATAAAAGAATCAAGCTCTAACCCATCAAGCGACACAGGCATGGCTAAACTTTTGTTTTTTATATACACTTAATGCCTTTAAGACTAAAAATGCGTTAAAATACACTATGATCTATTATATCACAAAAAGCAATCCAAACTTAGAATCTCCAGACCTAAAGGGCTTAGAAAGAAATAAAGATATAGAAATTCTGCCACTTATCACCCTCACGACACTTTTTCCAAAAAACTTTGCAGAGATTTTTCTTGCAAGTGATAGCTTGATTTTTACTTCTAAGAGCGCAATCTCTGCATTAGAAGAAAATATTGCACACTCAAAAGATTCAGAATCCCTTACAGCTCATTGGCACAAACTGCCCCATTATGTCCTAAGCCCAAAAATCGCCTCTACTCTTGAAAACAAAGGCTTTAAAGTCGCATTTAGCGCAAGTTCTGCCTATGGAGAGATTTTTGTCCAAGAAGCCCTTGTGCATCTCAAAGATAAGAATCCCCTATTCATACGCGCAAAAAAAATCGCCGCGCCCCTCCCCGCTCTCTTTAAACAAAATGGAATCACACTAAAATCCCTCATTGTCTATGAAAATCATCCCATAAAGCTCAAAAACCCACCAACCCTAACACAAAACTCCGTGATATTCTTTAGCGCACCATCACAGATTCGCGCATTTTTATTAAATTTCTCGTGGAATCCCAACTTTACAGCCCTCTGTATCGGTGCAACAACCAAAAAGGCAGCACAAACCCTCTTGCATAATGCAAAAATTATGCAATCCCCACAAACAAACATCATAAGCGCATTAGAATTTGCAAAAACACTTACCCACTAATGCGCAATGCTCCTCAATCTCTCTGCATAGCAAAGAATCTCGGGGCGGTATTCAAAATGCATACTATCATAATGCCACCAGCGCCCTCCCCAAATGAATCCCTCTTGCTCAAAAGCCTCTATAATGTCTTGTGGAATCCCAAACTCACGCACTCTTTGTGGGGGATGGCGTTGCAAATCCCAAAGCCAATATCGTGAATGTGCGACATTAATGTCTATAGCGATTCCGAAGCTGTGGGGACTAAGGCGCTTTGTGTGCGCGATCTTGCGCCACAAATATGTCCCCCCGATATTTTTAAGAAAGTCCAAATATTGCGGATTTTCTTCAAGTAAAACTTGCAAACGATTCCGTACTCTCTCTAAGGATTCATAGGCACCATTTTGTACATTAAATAAAATAGAGTGGCCATCAACCCACTTCAAGGACTTCAAATGCAATTCCACATGCGACTTAGAATCCCCATAAAGAAACTCCAAAAGCGTATAATCGCGCAAACGCGCACTATCCTCAAAAGGCTCATTAGCGAAAGAATCTAGCGGATAGGGATAGATAAAAGTATCCACTAAACGTGGATTCTGTAATGTCCTCTCATACTCTTGCTCTGTCTTATACGACACAGACATGCCAGAATCCAAACTCCCCAAAAAATCCTCCAAAAAGTGCGCATCTGTTTTAAGGGTAGGATAGGATTCAAAAACGCATTGCCGTGCAATTTGAATCTTCAAATCATCTCCAAAAGACAGAGAAGCCCACAAAAGCATGAGTAAAAACACACTTCTCATAGCACAATTTCTAGAGGACAAACTTGATTCTAGCATCCTTTTGCAAGGCGACAAAAATAGAATCTCTTTCTTCTTTATGCGACACCTCAACTTCCAAATGGATGCTGTGATATTTGCCCCCCTTACTCACCAAACCCGCAGAATGAACAAAGTCTTTTTCTATAATCTCCACTGCCGCTTTGTGCAGAGCATCTCTGTCTTCACCAATAATGCGATAATGCCAAGTGCAAGGGTATTGAATCTCTTTTTTTGTGTCATCCATTTCACTCCTCCTTTTGCTCTGCCAAGACATCTTGTGCCCATTGCGGAATCCTCACGATTTTCTGTGTCGCAGAATCCACACAGACAAGCACGAGATTTGCTTGAAAAATCTTTGTCCGCTCCGCCTCTTTCCCTGCAGGACGCCATATCGTCTGTTGCAAGGCTACAGAAGTGAATTTTTGTTCTAAGACTTGTGTTTTGATCTCTAAAATATCGCCCAATCGCGCGGGAGCTAGAAAGTCTAACTGCATTGACTTCACAACAAATCCGATTCCATCCTGCAAGGGCGCAATCTTGCGCTTAAAAAACATCTCACTCCTTGCGCGCTCACAATATTTAAGATAATTTGCATGATACACGATTCCGCCGCAATCTGTATCCTCATAATAAACACGAATCTGCACACATTCCTCACTCAATCAAAATCCTTTCCGCTCTGCCTTTGCAATAGGGTTCAACCTCTCCGATGATTTGTGCAGATTCCACACCAGAATCCTGCAGGGACTTTAGGAATGTGTTTGCCTCTGTTTTGGGTAATGCAAACACCAATCCGCCCGAAGTTTGCGCATCAAAGAGTAGTATCTCTAATCCTTTGAATTGAGAATCCCTTTTCAGATTAAATGCACACACATGCTGGAGAGACTTGAAATTCCCACGACTTCCACCGGGAATAATGCCCTCTTTGGCGAAAGAAAAAGTCTCCTTGACAATCGGAATCTGTGCGCTATCAAGGCGCAAATTAATCTTAGGATTTAACATCTCATGCAAATGCCCCAAAAGCCCAAATCCCGTAATATCAGTGCAAGCATGAATTGTAAAATCTTGCGCGATCTCACAGGCATTGCGATTCAAAGTCGCCATAATTTTAGAAATCTTTTTTTGCGTGGTTATTTTCAGCAAATCCGCCTTAAGAGCCGTTGTTAAAACGCCCATTCCAATGGGTTTTGTAAGAATGAGTGCATCGCCAACTTTTGCCGTGTTGTTGCGCCATATTCTTTGAGGATTCACAAGTCCGCTCACACTCAAACCATACTTTTGCTCACTATCTGCAATGGTATGCCCACCGAGCAGAACACCACCTGCTTCTTTAACCTTAGACAATCCTCCCTCTAAAATTGCCATTGCATAATCTTGTGGAATCCTGCAAGAATCCCACATCATTAGATTGAGCGCACATTTGACGATTCCGCCCATTGCATAGACATCACTCAACGCATTTGCTGCGGCAATTTGCCCATAGACAAAAGGATCATTGACGACAGGCGTAATGAAATCGGCAGTTTGCACCAATGCCAAAGAATCGCTCAAGCGATAGATTCCAGCATCATCGCTCTCTTTAAAATCCACTAAAAGATTCTTGTCTTTAAGATTGCACAATTGACCTGCAAGATGTGAGAGATCTTCCAGACCTACTTTGCCTGCTCAACCCGCAACTTTGACAAAATTTGTGATTTTAATCTCTGTTTTTTCTTTTTTAATGCGCATATCCTCTCCCTAATTTCTGCGAAATTTTAACATATTTGATATTATTTTTCTCAAAGCGCGTTCTTTTTGGTAAAATTGTGCGAATTTTAGACACAAGATAGAAATAATGGAACTTTTATCCACAGAGCCTGTTTATGACATCATTCTTTTTTCAATCGGAATCCTCACGGGAATTTTGGCGGGATTTTTTGGAATCGGTGGCGGGGCGATTCTCGTTCCACTTGTCATTATGCTAGGAAATGACATTAAAAGCGCCATTGGAATCTCCATTATGCAGATGGTTTTTTCATCAATCTATGGCTCTTATGTGAATTACAAAAAACATCTCTTGGACTTCAAAGATGGGCTTTATGTTGGCGTTGGCGGATTGCTTGGGGCCTCACTAAGTGGGTTTGTGTTGCGCACAATTCCCTCAAATGTCTTAGAAATTGTCTTTACATTTTTCATTCTCTATTCCTTTGCAAAACTCTTTAAAGCAAACGCTTATGGCGGCACAAGTCGCTTAAAAAAGGGCTTAGGAACAAAATTATTTCTCATAGGTTGTGGCTGTTTTGTCGGAATCTTTGCGATTTCATTGGGCATCGGCGGGGGGATGCTTTTGTCTCCCTTATTGGCGTATTATCTGGGATATGACAGTAAGAAAATCATACCCGTTTCTTTATTTTTCATTGTTTTTTCATCTCTTGCAGGTTCTGCTTCTCTTGCCCTTAATGGCTATGTCAGCCTCAAGGAAGGCGCAATCGTCGGAATCGCATCATTAATAGGCGTGAGAATCGGAATATTCATGCTCTCTAAAACCGATGCAAAGAAGCACAAATACGCGCTTTTGATTATGTATAGCATTATGCTTTGCATTATGTTTAAGAAAATGTTTTTCTCCTAACTCTCCGCTTCTTCTGTACTCTTATACTCTTCTACCGCTTTGAGCGCGAGATTAGACAAAATCAACGCCACTTCTTGATCGTTATTAATCACCCCATACAATCCAAGCCCTTTGAGATTCTCTTCCAGCGCATCCTCACGTGTTTGAGTAATAATTCTCACATGATGGGCTAAGCTCATAATGTGAATGGCTGCTTGTAAAACCGTGTTGCTGGATTCCACACACAAAACCACCGCAGCAGCATTTTGAATCTGAATCTCTTTAAAGATCATTTTATCCGTGATATTGCCATAAATCGTGTGATACCCATCTTTCAAGCTCTCTCTTACGTGCTCGATGTTAGAATCAATCACAAGAATATTCACATCATAATCTTTTAAAAAGTTTAAGACCTTTTTTCCTAAGACACCATATCCACAAACGACAATCTCACAATCTCTTTCTTCTTGTAATCCCAACCCCTCTTCTCTGTGAGGTTGCTCATTCAATCTCAAAAGTCCCAAAACAGAATCCACATAAGAATCCAAACGTTCCAAAATAAAAGGTGTCGCAACCATCGAGAAAATCACCATTAAAGTCAAAAATTGATAGACTTCATCGGAAGTGAATGTGGTTAGAAATTCCTCCCCTAAAATCCAACTCAAAACTCCGCCATCAAGCTTGAGATTCAAAATTTTGTATTGACTTGCAAGCAAGAAAATCGCAAAAGAAAATTCCCCAATCTGCGACAATGAAAGGGCTATGCGCATCCCCACTTTCACACCTCGAAACAAAGCAAGAAACAAAAACATCACGAGTGTCTTCAATATAAGAATCAAAACAGAAAAAACCAAAACAATGAGAAAATATTTCACAGCAAACACAATATCCACTTGCATTCCAATCGTTAAGAAAAACACACCCAAAAGCAGATCGCGGAAATAAACCAAAACACTTGCCACTTGATAGCGATAGGGAGAGCTAGAAATAATCATTCCCGCCAAAAATGCCCCAAGCGAAAGCGAGAAGCCAAAATATTTACTCAAATACGCAGACCCCAAGACGATCAAAAACACACTTCCAACAAAAATTTCATCAGTTTTCATGCGCGCACTAAAGCCCAATGCCATACGCGCTAAGAGTCTCCCGGGCAAGATGAGTAGCAGTAAAACAGCGATTGCGGATAAACCTGTGTTTAAAAACATCTCTGTCGCACTCAAGCTTGTATTGCTAAGCAGTTTAATCATAAGCAGAATCGGAATTACGGCAATGTCTTGAAAGACTAGAATCCCAACAGAAGCTGCTCCATAGGAAGTTCTTGCTTGATTTGTTTCATTGATATGCTTTAAGACGATCGCCGTAGAAGAAAGGCTGATCGCACTTGCAATAACGATAGAGGTATTGAAATCAAAATAGAATAAAAAATGACATATTGAAAAAAAGGCCGCAATAGAAAGTCCAATTTGCAATCCCCCAAAGAGCAGAACTTCTTGCTTCATTTGCGTGATCTTTTTGAAACTGAAGTCAAGCCCTATCATAAACATCAAAAATACGATTCCAAGATCGGCAGCTTCCCTTAAATCACCAGAATCCTCTAAATTGAATCCAAAAATATAAGTTGCAAGGATTCCCGTTACGATATATCCAATAATCGCAGGGACTTTCAAGCGATTCAAAATAATCCCCGAAACAACAGCCATAGCCAAGACAGAAATAATCGCCAATAATGGTTCTATAAGAAGCTCCTTTGATTTTATTGATAGAATTATATAAGATTTTGTGAATTTTTACCCTCTGAAATTTTTTGCAAAAATTCCTCTAAATTAAACTTTTTGCGCTGATTTTCTGTGAAAAAATGCACGACAATATCGCCCAAATCCGCGACAATCCAATCGGGATTCTCATCATCAATGTGTAAAAACTGCACCCCTTTTTGCTTGAGCTGTTTTTTTAATTCTTCTAAAAGGGCAAGGGCGTGTTTGTCAATCAATGCCGTTGCAATCACGACAAAATCCACAAAATAATCTGTGCAACACAAATCAAATGTCTGGATGTTTTCACCCTTCTTATCTTCAATAATATGGCAAATTTCTTGTACTAATGCTTGTTTGTCTTGCAATTTGCTTCCTTTATGACAGATTCTAAAAGAGATTGTGGAATCCATTTTGATGCTGCAAAATAATCTCCGCTCTCAAGCATCTTGCGCAACTGCGTGGAGCTTATTGGAATCTCTTTTATTGTAAGTTGCTTGAAATTGCGCGGAATCACACAGCCTTTGCGTGGAATTATAACAAATTCTACATTTTTTTGAAGCCAAGAAAAATTTGCCCATTTGTGCAAGGAAGCCACATTGTCTGCACCAAGCAGGAGACAAAAGGAATCTTGCGCTGTGGCATAGGTCTTTTGAATGAATTCTAAAGTCTTGTAAGTTGGCGTTGGAGCTTGTTGTGCCACTTCATAATCAAGGACAAGCACTTCACAATCTTGCAAGCAAATTTCTTGTTGCAGGATTTTTAACCACTCCAGTCGCATCTTTGGCTCAAAATAAAAGCTCTCTTTAAAGGGATTCAAAAAGCTCGGCACAATGAATAATTTTTGAAGTTTTAATGTCTGAATCGCGGCATTAATGATGGATAAATGTCCGCAATGTGGGGGATCAAAAGAACCACCAAAGATTCCTATTGTCGGATAATGTCGCATAGACTCCCTTAAAACAAAAATGGATAAAATTTTAGCAAAACTTTCCCGCAAGGAATCTCAAAATGGAATTATTGTTTGTCTGTTGCATTGGGGCTGTTTTTGGCTCGTTTGCAAATGTATTAATCTACAGAATCCCGCGCAATCTAAGCATCATAAGCCCCAATTCCTTTTGTCCGCAATGCAAGAGAGCGTTAAAATGGCGCGACAAGATTCCAATTTTGAGCTTTTTACTCTGTCGCGCTTCTTGCAGATATTGTGGCGCAAGGATTCCAAATTTCTATCTTATCAGCGAAGTTTTTGGCACACTCCTAGCGGCTCTTTGCTTTTTATTCTTAGGCACAAGCGGAATCCCTTTTTTCTTTTTTCTCTTAACCTTTTATGTTTTAAGCATTATTGACATTGATTTTCTTGCCATCCCCGATGGTTTGAATTTTCTCAACCTGTTCTTGTGCGGGATTTGCGCCTTTTTGTTTTATGATTCCTTTGAGATTGTTTGTGTGAGTGGGCTTAGCTTTATGGGATTTGCAAGTTTTTTGCGACTCTTTGTGGGAGGAATCTTGCAAAAAGAAGTCTTAGGAGAGGGCGACATTATTGTTTTTGGTGTTTTAGGAGTAGGACTTGAAGCCTCCTATGGTGCGATTGCTATCTTTTTAGCAGCAATCTATGCCCTTATATTTTTTGCTTTTTGCTCATTGAGAAAACGTACAAAAAATGCCGTACCTTTTGTGCCTTTTTTATTTTTAGGCTTTTTAAGTGCGTTTATTATGCAAATATTGTAAAATCCAAAATAATTTGCATTCAAAAAGGAGAATGAATGACACAGGCACAAAAAGAGATTCTTTTACAATCCATTCGCACAATCAACGATTATCCAAAGCCCGGTATCGTGTTTCGCGATGTAACAACACTTCTTAATTCTAAAGAAGCCTTTTGTCTGGCAATCTCAATCCTCAAAGAACGTTATGCCCATCACAAACTAGACTTCATCGTAGGCGTTGAAAGTCGCGGATTTATCTTTGGCTCCGCTCTTGCCTACGCGCTCAATATCGGATTCGTCCCCATACGCAAAAAAGGCAAACTCCCCTACACGACCATTTCAGAAAAATATTCTTTAGAATATGGTTTTAGTGAGATTGAAGTCCATATCGATGCCTTTAAAAATACCCAAAATGCAACTCCAAATGTACTTTTAATTGATGATTTAATCGCTACAGGAGGCACGGCATTGGCCGCAGTTAATCTTATCAAACAAGCGGGCGCCAAATGTGTAGAATCATGTTTTATCATTAATCTTGAAGACTTAGGTGGTGCAGAAAAATTGCGCTCCATCACGCCTGTCTATGCCCTTTTGGATTTGTAATGCGCCAAAATCACATCGCACATTTGTGTGGTGGCATCTTTGGCACATTCTTGTTGTAGATTCTGGCTGATTTGTGCGATTCTCTCCCTCGCCAATTCCAAACAATCCCATAAAACATCGCAAAAAAGATTCTGCTCCAAACACAAGAATCCAAGCCCCTTTTGCTCAATAAAATGCGCATTATAATATTGATGATTTCCCGCTGCATAGGGATAGGGGACAAACAAGGCTGGCAATCCATTAGCGCAAAGCTCCCACAAAGAACTCGCCCCCGCGCGACACACGGCAAAGTCGCAAAGATTTAATATTTTAAACATCTCTTTGCTGAATCCAAAAAGAATGACATCAAATTTAACAAGTCCCTTTGAATCCCAATTTTCTGCGATCCTCTGTAAAGATTCCGCATTTTTTATAGAAATCTCTGCAACAATCTCTCCAAACTCCTCTTCACTGCCTAAGATTCCGACATTTAATCCCTGCTCTAAATATTCCAAACAAACGTGCTTTAAATTTCCTAAACCACACTGATGAAACACCTTAAGATGCGCATTTTTTAAATCTTGCGCAACGGTTAGAGCAAAATCATTGAGACTCTTTGCACCTTGAGAACCTCCCATAAAAAGAATGTTTTTAATCTCCTTGCGCACCCGTGCGCATTCAAAAAATCTCTCTGAAACAGGATAAAAACGAATCGGGGAACTCTCCAAATATGAAGAAAAGAAGAGCTTTGCAAAAGGCTTTAAAATCTGATTTAAGCGGCCGATCTTTGCATTTTGCTCATGGATAATCAAAGGGATTCTTAAAAATAACGTAGCAAAAGCCGCTGGAGCAGCAGAATATCCCCCCACAGAAAACACAAAATCTGCTTGAAAATTCTTTATAAGTCCAAAGGCTTGCCAAAATGCAAACATTTGCCTCCAAAGTGCCTTAAAAAACGCCCATCCTTCCTTATTAACAACACCCGAAGTTTCTAAGAAATCCTTTTGCAAGAATCGCTCTTCTTGTTCAAAATACATTCTGTCTTGCCCATTTTGTGAGCCGATAAAAGCACAGACAAATCCGCGTCTTGTAAATTCCTCTAAAAATGCCCTTGCAACACTTAAATGTCCGCCCGTTCCTCCACCTGTAATCACAATACGCATAACGACTCCTTGCACACCACTTTATGCCTATTATTCATTTCCTGCAAGATACACTGAAGCGCCACACAAGACAAAAGCTCTCATTAACGCAAAATCAATCAAAGTCTTATGAGAGCTTCTCTTGAAAACTTCCATAAGACATGAGTTTTTTATAGCGATTTTGCAAATAATCGGGATCGTTACGGATAGAATCAAGTGCCTCTAAAAAATAATCTTGAAGCGCCCGAGCAGCTTCCTCTTTATTCCTATGTGCACCTATTTTTGGCTCTTGTATGATAGCATCGATGAGATTGGCTGCCTTTAGATCTTCTGGAGTGATTTTGAGTGCCTGTGTCGCGCTCTCAATTTTCTCTGGATCATTCCATAAAATCGCGGCACAGCCCTCTGGTGAAATGACACTAAACACAGAATATTGCATCATTGCCAATCTGTCCGCAACACCTATAGCAAGGGCGCCACCGCTTCCACCCTCGCCAATGACAACAGAAATTGTCGGAATCTTTAATGCGCTAAATTCTTGAAGATTTTTTGCTATCGCCTCACTTTGCCCACGTTCCTCTGCGCCAACACCCGGATATGCACCGGGCGTGTCAATAAACATCAAAAGCGGAATTTGAAATTTCTCTGCCATTTTAGCAGCACGTAAAGCCTTACGATAGCCCTCTGGATGAGGCATTCCAAAATTACGATGAAGTTTATTTTTCGTCCCACGACCCTTTTCTTCACCGATCACCATGACTTTTTGATTCCTAATCTTCCCTAAAAAACAAACAATCGCATTGTCATCGCAAAAATGTCTGTCCCCATGAATCTCTATGGCATCCTCTAAAATCAACTCAATATAGTCCATCGCATAAGGTCTATCGGGATGTCGCGCAAGTTGTAATTTCTGATAGTCAGAGAGATTGGTATAAACTTTTGCAACTTCTTTATCCAAGTCTTTTTGCAAAATCTCAATGGCATGGACATCGTTTTTGAGTTGCGCTGTTGTGATGTTTTCTTGTATATTTTTAATCTTCACCTCAAAATCCAAATAAGTCGCCACAATCACACTCTTTTAAAAATCACAACCCCATTGGTTCCGCCAAAGCCAAAAGAATTGCTCATTATGGCATCGATGTGTGCATCCCTTGCAACATTTGGAATATAATCCAAATCACAATCGGGATCTTTTGCTGTCTGATTAATCGTCGGAGGCAGGGTCCCCCTCTGTAGTGCCATAATTGAAATAACTGCCTCCAATCCCCCTGCAGCACCAAGACAATGGCCGATTTGCCCCTTCGTAGAGCTGACAGGTGGCACAGAAGTGCCAAAGATTTTTTTAAGCGCAAGCGTTTCATAGAGGTCATTATACTTCGTGCTTGTCCCATGTGCATTAATGTAGTCAATCTTAACATTGGCCATCTGGAGTGCCATTTTCATCGCACGATACGCACCCTCTCCCTCTGGTGCAGGAGTTGTAATATGATGCGCATCTCCACTCTCACCAAAACCTACCAATTCCGCATAAATAGTCGCATTTCGCGCCTTTGCAAGCTCATAATCCTCAAGCACTAAAGCAGCCGCACCCTCGCCCATGACAAAACCATTGCGCTCTGCATCAAAGGGACGGCTTGCAAGTTGTGGCTCTTCATTTCTATCCGAGAGAGCTTTCATTGCTGCAAATCCACCAATCCCAACTCCACAAATCGCCGATTCTGCCGCTACAACAAGCATTCTGTCAGCACAATGAAGCAAAATTGTCTTTGCTGCTTCAATGATTCCATGTGTGCCTGCTGCACATGCGGTAACACTCGCAAGATTTGGTCCTTTGAGGGCATAATCAATTGAGATAAAGCCTCCCAGCATATTGACAAGAGCAGAGGGAATGAAAAAGGGGGAAATGCGTTTTGGTCCGCGTTCAAAATTAACCACAGAATTTTTTTCAATATTCCCCAATCCACCAATCCCCGAAGCAGAGCTAATCCCAAAGCTCTCGGGATTGACAGATTCTAGCAAGGAGCCTTGCGTGTTAAGAAGTCCGCTATCTTGCATAGCTTCTTTAGAGGCTTTAAGCCCGAGCTGAATGAAGCGATCGGCCTTTTTGACTTCCTTTGCATCCATCACGGAGTTTGGATCAAAATCCGTGATTTCTGCTGCGATTTTCACAGGAAAGTCAGAAACATCAAAAGAGGAGATTGTTTTAACCCCGCATTTTCCATCGATAATAGCCCTAAAAGAATCTTCTCTGTTTAATCCAAGTGCATTAATCATGCCAATTCCCGTCACTACCACGCGCCTCATATGCTTTCCTTAACTTGTGATTTTGGTTGTCATTTGTGTATGCGAAGGCATACAGGAATTAAGCCTTTGCCTTCTCGATATATGCGACCACATCGCCGACTGTTTGAATCTTTTCTGCTTCCTCATCGGGAATTTCAATTTCAAATTTTTCTTCTAATGCCATAACGAGTTCCACGACATCTAAGGAATCTGCCCCTAAGTCATCAACAAATTTGGATTCTGGCTTCACTTCGCCCTCATTGACATTGAGTTGCTCCACAACAACAGCTTTTACATCTTCAAATATTGCCATCGCAAATCTCCTTAAAAAAATCAATAAGATATATTGTAGTCAAATTATTCTTAAATGATTTTTTAACTACATATATAATCCACCATTAACTTTTAAGACTTCACCCGTGATGTAACTTGCCCCTTGCGAGAGTAGAAATGCGACAGATTCTGCGATCTCCTTTCCCTCTCCAAAGCGCCCAAGCGGAATATTTTGTAAATAAAACTGCTTAACCTCCTCTTTAAGCCCTTTTGTCATATCGCTACAAATGAATCCGGGCGTTACACAATTAAAGCGAATCCCCTTGCTTCCACCCTCCTTAGCAAAGGACTTTGTCATAGCTATCATTCCTCCCTTACTTGCTGCATAATTACACTGCCCGACATTCCCTATTTCTCCGATAATTGAAGAAATATTGACCACCGCACCATATCCCTGTTTGCGCATAATTTTTAATGCCTCACGACAACCAATGAAGCTGGAAGTGAGATTGGATTCTAAAATGCTCGTAAATTCCTCTGTTTTCATGCGCATAGAGAGTTTGTCATTTGTAATTCCTGCGTTATTGACCAAAAAGGCCAATGCACCATCACTGCTCAAAATCGCTTCAATCCCCGCTAAAAACTCCTCTTCTTTTGTCGCATCAAAACTCACAACAGCAGCACTTCCACCATTTTCTATGATTTCTTTTTGCAAGGCATCGGCAAGTTCTGGTTTAGAGCGATAGTTAATCCAAACCTTCAAGCCTTCTCTTGCTAACACTTTAGCAATCTCCGCACCAATTCCCTTGCTTCCGCCCGTGATTAAGACATTCTTCCCGCAAAATTCCATATTCTAAGCCTTTTTCAAATAAAATCTTTTATAATCTTATCTTAAAATGCTTAAAATTTCAGTTTCTTTCTGTCACAATCTCTCTCATTAATACCACACAAACACTTCTTTTTTTCTTTTTGCTTGATATTCATAAATCCTCATAAGAATCCCTAAAATAAATAGTTGTATCCGACATAAAAGCCAAGCATTGAAGTCTTGCCCAAATCCAACATGACATTATTAGGAGTGTCATTAATCATTAATGAGCCATTTTCTTCACCGAAGTTTAAACGTCGTGCCTGCACTCCAAACTCTAACTCACCATTTTGAAAAGAACGTATCAGTCCCGCTTTCACTCCATAGGTGAATCCCAAATAAGAGAGTGAGCTCAAACTATTGTCATTGATAACAAAACTTCCACTATCAAAGTGTCCATAAGTGATTCCCGCATTTGCCGATAAAAGCAATCTCCAATTCATCGTATTAGGAATTCTCGGAGTGAGTGCATAGGCAATTGTGAGGAGCTCATAGGAAAATCCATGCTCTTTAAAGTGATGTTCTAAATTTGCCAAAATTCTGTGATTTTCACTCAACAAATAGCCAATTTGAATCCCAAGCCCCAATTGCTTTTCACTAAGATTGTGCGTCTGTGGCTCAAAACCTGCAACTTCCAAATCCGCATCCGATTCTGCCTTATCATAAGAACCATAGACGCCCAATAAAATCTTTTTTCTCTCTTGTAAAAGCGGATGTTGTGCGTTTGTGTAATTTGAGTTTGGAAGTCCTTGCTGTGCTGCATTCAATGAAGTTAAAAATAACCATCCCCAAAGAATCCCCAGTCCCCATGTTTTTAAGATACGCATCACAATCCCTTTTGAATCATTTTTCTAAAAAGACAGCAAAAAGGATTCCACTTTATAAAGAATCCAACAAACATTAAGCCCAATTAAGTGTAAAAATACTCCCACGCCCCAAAGCACTCTCACAATGAATCTTCAGCTGATAAAAATCACAAATTTGTTTCACAATTGAAAGTCCGATTCCAAAACCACCGTGTTGATTGTTTGCCCGAAAGTATTTGTTAAAAATAAAGGGCAAATCCTCCTTTGCGATTCCACAACCACTATCTTCAATCCTCAAACAATCCGCACCTAAAGTAATCTCCACATATCCACCGCTTTTTGTGTATTTGAGCGCATTTTCTAGTAGATTATCAACCACGCGCACAATGTGGCTGTAGTTAGCATTCAAGGGATTCTTGCAGGGCTCTTGTTCCTTAAAATGCAGAACAATATTTTTGCTTTTAAAAAAAGGCTCAAAATAAGCCACGCGCTCCCTTATGAGTTCTGGCATAGAAATGCTTTCTTTGGGGGGCTCTTGCACATCTTTAAAGGCATAAAACAGCAAATCTTGATAAATGCTCTTTAATGTCTTTGCCGCAAGGACAATGCGCGAAATTTTACGTCGCTCTTCATGGGGCAAGGATTCAGTCTTAATGCGCTCAACACTCATTAAAATAACACTTAAGGGCGTATTAATCTCATGTGTGGAATCCTTAATAAAAGCATTGAGGGAATTAATCTTTTCCCCTAAGGGCTTCAGACTCAAAAGAACCAAAAAATACGCAACCACCCCCATAAGTGATAAGATTATCACAAAACTTCCAAAAATCATCCTCAAAAGCGCGTTAATCTCCGCTTGGATTCCACTTGTTGCAATGACAAGAAACAAATCGTCCTTTGGAATCTCATCTCCAAATTTCTCGCGTACCGAATGCCAAAATCCTCCTTTCAGACGTTGTGTGACAAAGTACATAACATCATCAATCCACACTATCTTTCCATGGTGGCTCTTTAGGGGATAATGACTAAAAAGCTCTTTTGTCTGCAAAATCTCCTCAACTTGCGCAGAATCCTTAAGAAAAGAGAGTGTATTAAAAAAAATCTGCCCATTTTTATCCACAATCATAAAGGGAATCTCAAGCTCTTTAGAAAGTGCGTCTAAAAGCTCCAAAAATCCCTTTTGTCGCGTCTGCACTCCCCCATACAAAGAAGCTGTCAAGCTGTGATTTTCTTGATACAAGATTCCTGCGTTGAATTCCAAAATGGATTTTTTCTCAATCAAATACCATCCATAACACGCAAACGCCAAAAAGACACAATTTGTCAGCAAATAAAGCGATAAAATTTTCAGCGCGGTTTTTTTGCCAATGTCAGCCATTTTTGCGATCCTGTGCGATGTTTTGGATACAATAGCCCTCTGCGCGTCTTGTGAGGATTCTGTCCTTTCCGACAATTTGGCGCAAATGCTTAATATACACGCGTAAAGCCCCCTCACTTGGATTTTCATCACCCCAAAGATGCGCATATATGGATTCTAAAGGGACAAATTTCCCTTGAGATTCAAGCAAAATATTCAAAAGTTCTCTCTCTTTGCTAGGCAGTTGTTGCACCTTTCCCTTAAAAGACAAAATCCCGCTAGAACTATCAAAGCTGTATCCATTCTCAAAATCAAAAATCTGCTGTTTGTGTCTGTGCTTGAGTTGTGCTTCAATCCGAAGCAATAATTCAGACAACTCAAAGGGCTTCCTCAAATAATCATCACATCCGCTCTTAAAGCCAACCTCCAAGTCCTTTAATGTATTGCGTGCGCTAATGAATATCGCGGGTGTGTCCTTGCCACTTTGTCGCACTTCACGTAGAGCCTCAAAACCACTTTGCCCCTCAACCATCACATCAAGCAACAAAATATCAAAATCCTCTTCATAAGCACGTTCTGCCGCTTCCAATCCATTTTCAAAGCAAAGCACCTCATAGCCTTCTTCTTCTAGGTATTCTGCGATGATTTCTTGCAACATCATATCATCTTCAAGAAGTAAGATTTTCGCCCTCTTTTGCATTTTAACTCTTTTGAAATTTTTGCATCATTTTAGAATTTATCTGTGAATAGAATGTGAAGTCTTTTTGGATTCACAACAGAATTTTTGCGTTTAAAAACGCAAAAACAAAGAATCCTAAAGCCCCCACTCCATAGTCAAACACACTCCCCGTCCTAAAGCGCAAAAAGTATGGTGTCAAATGAAAACTCCGCGTACTAAAGGGCAGCAACAGAGGAACGCCACTGGGAGTGAGCATGTCTCCACAGAGATGAAACACGCAACCCCAAAAGATTCCAAAAGCAAGCATCCAAAGACTCCCTTTATCCAAAGAATCCCACAAAATATCTTGCAATCCATATTGTGAGACAAAATTTTGCAAAAAGGGAAGCGCACCCAAAGCCTCATTCATCACTCCACCTTTAAAAACACCAAGCAAAACAAGCAAAAACATAAGAATCGCTATAAAACAAAGGCTGTGTGTGAATCCACGATGTCCAAAAAGCGCCCTTAGGGCATTAGAGATTCCAAGTGTTTTACGTCCCAAAGTAGAATTTGGCTCATCAATATCGGGCAATAACGCACCAAACGCTACTGCTCCATAAAAAAGGCTCAAATCCTTTGTGTGAAATGTTATTTGCGCTAAGGGGGAGACAAGAGAGATTCCAACTGCGCTCAATCCAAGCGCCAAGCCAATGTGTGTTTTCCCTAGCATTTTTCCTCTCCATTGCGCACAATCAAGCTATGAGGCAAAGAAAATTGCAAAACTAATTGTGCTTCTAGATTGCGCTGTTCTCCATTATCACGCTCATGATCAAATCCTAACAAATGCAAGAGTCCATGGATAAAGAGAAGTGCAATCTCATCTTCTAAGGAATGCTTCAGGCTAGAACTCACTTGTCTTGCATATTCTACAGAAATCACAATACTGCCTAAAATCGGCGCAAAATGCGCATCTAAGGGAAAAGACAAAACATCAGTAGCCTCCTCAATCCCACGAAATTGTGCATTAAGTCCTGCAATTTCTGCATTATTGACAAGCAACAATTCACATCCCTTTGGGCTCAAATGCAAATGTTGTAAAACGGATTCTAAAATGGATTCCAAAAGCTCCAAAAATGTGTCTGCTATCTCAAAATCTGTTTTGTTTTGCCAATCAATGCACATCGATCTCTAACCCTACAGGACAGTGATCACTTCCCAAAATCTCGGAGTAGATTTGCGCACTTTTGAGTTTAGATTCTAAAATTTTAGAGCAAAGAAAATAATCAATCCGCCAACCCGTATTGTTCGCACGGGCGTTTCCCATATAACTCCACCAGCTGTAAGCCCCCTCTAAGTGAGGATAAAAATGCCGAAAAGTATCCACAAACCCCGCTTCTAAAAGTTGTGTCATTTTTTCACGCTCTTCATCGGTGAAACCTGCATTTCTACGATTTGTCTTAGGATTTTTGAGATCAATTTCCTTGTGCGCGACATTAAGATCGCCACAGACAACCACAGGCTTTTTGGATTCTAATTTTTTAAGAAATTTTCTGAAGTCATCTTCCCATTCCATGCGATATGTGAGCCTCTCTAATTCACGTTTGGAGTTTGGCGTATAGACATTGACAAGATAAAATTCCTCATATTCTGCAGTGAGTATGCGTCCTTCCTTGTCATGATGAGCGATTCCCATATCACTTTGCACGCTTAGAGGCTCTTTCTTGCTAAAAATCACCACTCCCGAATAGCCCTTTTTCTCCGCGCTATTCCAATACTCCCTATAGCCATCAAATTTAAATTCTGCTTGTTCTTTTTGCATTTTGGATTCTTGTATGCAAAACACATCAGCACAACTTGCCGCAAAAAAATCCCCAAAACCTTTATTCATACACGCACGAAGCCCATTGACATTCCATGAAATCAGACGCATAGCAACCCTTAATTGCTAGGATGTTTCACAGAGCCTTGATAGAAGGGCTTACACTCTTCACTTTTTCCGACAATTGGCTCTGTGACGATTTTTGAACCCTTTTTGAGCTTTCCTAAAAGGGAATTTGCAAGATTAACTGCTGTTTTGATTGTCGTTTGTGAGATTTCAATCTTTGGATTACTCAATGTTCCCTTGATTTTTTGTGAATATTTGGCACAATCTTTATCATCCAAAATCCCCACAGCAAATTCTTCAAACGCATTATTATTGAGATTAATCGCTCCAATGGCTGCGATTCTACTTTTACCCGTTACAAGAGCGACATCTTCTGCTTTTGCAACACCATTTTTGAGATTAAATTGCGCCTTGAAATCCTTAATCACACTTTTGGACTCCACAAGTGCATTAAGTCCAAGCTTAGAGACATCTGCTCCCTTTGTCGCCGCGACACCCAAAGGTCCCGCTAAAACAAATGCGCCAACATCAAGTAAATTCACGCTATTTGCGCTCTCATAGCTTCTTGCAAGGGCATCAATATCAATGCTATAAATCTCCAAATTGCGCACATCTAAATCCACGATTCCATTCAAATTATGTACAATGCTTTTTGCGTCTGTTCCTTTAATCACTAAATTTGTATTGAGATTTGCCTGACCGCCTTTGACGATTTTATCATTATCAATGAAAGTGGCGATTTTCTTCATATCCAATTCCGCCCCTTCAATAACGAGCTTTTCATCCTTAAGCGCAAGATCTAATTGCCCAAAGTCCCTGTTGTGGAGAGACAGATTGGGCTTTTTGTTTGCAAATGCCACATCTCCATTAAGTGTCAATGCACCCTTGAGTTTGAAGTCTAGGGGATTGATCTTTGCAATTTCTGGTGTGCTTAACAAAAAGTCTGCAGAATAATTTTCGTTTTTGAGATTGATTTTTGCGTTTTTGATTTCTGCTTGAATGTCCTGCCCATTGAGCGTTAAATTTGCACTTCCATCGCCATTACTAAACTTTCCATTGCCATTAAGAGCAAAGGAAAGATCATTTTTAAAATTCATTCCACTTAGGGCATTGAGTGTCTTTTTATCAAGAGAGATGTTTTGCGATTGCACTTCAAAAATGCCATCAAAGCTAGAATCCTTAAAATTTTTCAAATCCGCCTTAGCATTCAAAGAACCTTGCGCATTGGCAGCAAAGATTTTAGAGAGTTTTTGGAGATTCAGATTTGCTAAATCCACCTGCACACTCTCTGGAGTGTTATTCTTTAAAAGCGCATTAGCATTGAGGTTAGAATCAAACAAATCGCTCTTAGCTTGAATCTTTAATGACTTGGAATCTCCGTTAATATCGGCATTAAAGAAGTTATTTTGCGCAATTTGCAATCCTTGATATTTGAAGGAATTGATTTGTGTATTAAGTTGCGCTTTAAGTGCATAACTTAAGTTTGCGAGATTGATTTTATCCGCTGTTGCGTTAAGATTCAAGGCTCCTTGCATCTCGTAGGATTTCACATCCATATAATTAGCCGCAAAAGCAAGGAGTTCTTGCAGATTCAAGTCTTTTGCATTCACTTGAACGCTCTGTGGTGTGTAGTTTGGCATGATAATGTGCGCTAAAATCGGGTTGCTTACGAGATTCAAAGCTAAAGTCGCCTCTTGGTCTGTAATCTTGCTAGATTTGAGCGCAATATCTGCCCTAAGCGGTGTTTTGAGTGCAAAATCATTCACTCCGATATTTTGTATTTGCAATCCGATATTTCCATTTGTCGCAAAGTCTTTGATATTGGACTTCAAATCCTTAGAAGTGAGATTCAAATAACTAGAATTTGCAAGCAATGCAACAATAATGCTTTCGCCTTGAGCCTTTCCATCAATAGCTAATTTAATCGCATCTTTAGGGAGATTCAAGCCATAAGATTGTTTAAGCAAGGACACATTAGGGGAAATCGCATTGGAAGCAATTTGGAATCCCCCACTTGGCGCATTGAGATTTGAAATGTCTAAATCCGCATCAAGCAGGATTCTACCCTTTGCGTATTTTGGCTGATTCAAAAATGTAAGGAGAGATTCTAGGTTAATCCCCTCTTTACTACTTAAAAACAGGCGTTTGGGCTTATAATCGTCCAAATCAACATCGGCATGAACATTGCTGTCAAAAGCATTCATGTCTGCTTTTATGACAAGTTTGCCACCATCTTTAACCACATCACCATTGACATTGAGTCCCCCATTAAGTTTAATGCCAATGAGACTTTCATAAAGATTCAAGTCCTTAATGGCTGCATTAATCTTAGCTTGTGTATTGAGAGTCAATAGAGAATAATCACCACTCAAAGCAATCTGCGATTTTTGTTTGTCTGTTATGGCAAATGCATAGGAATTAAAGCCAAGCTTAAAATGCGTAAATTCCAAACCTATGGGAGCTTTTTCGTTTGCGATTTGTGTGATTTTGTCTCTCAAAAAGGCATTTCCGCTATCAGAAAACAACCACGTGAATATACCACCACAAATCAAAATCAATCCAACAAAAAGTCCCCCCAATATTTTTAAGATTTTTTTCATAAACACACCTTTGAGACGATATAATGTATAGCATTTTATCAAAAATATTATTAAAGATTTTCAATTTGTTTAACTTTCATCTTAAGTGTTTTTGAAAATTGCCGATATATTTTCTGTAATTCCTCAATTTTTGGAATAAACTTCATTCTTTAGGAATTACAAACGGAACGAGAAAGGAGTCTGTATGGTTTCTGGGATTGACAGTAGCGCAGTTGCGACAGGCGGAAACTTGAGTGTTTTAAAGAAAGCAATAGAGAGTGAGAAAACCATAATGAGCTCAATCATTAATGGAATGCAAGACACACAGAGTAATTTGCAGACACAAACACCAAGTCAAACTGCACAACCAACGCAAACTTCTACAACAGGCACATTGGATATTATGGCTTAACTCTAAAACCCACAGCTTGAGGGCTGTGTGGGCATCCTTTAATTTTATAGCTTGATGTGAGATTCTATAGAGTGTCCGACTTTTTAATCTTTCTATGGTATTGAGGACTTCACATTCTTTAATCTGTAACCTCTAGAATTTCTGAAATCAAGAGAAACTTTCATTCCTCCGATTTCAATTCACATTCATTTTGCTTATAATCCTTGCTCAATCATTGCATTGGCAACTTTTCTGAATCCCGCGATATTTGCTCCAAGAACCAAATTTGTAGGATCACCAAATTCCTTTGCTGTTTCACTTGCATTTGCGTAAATGTCCCTCATAATCTGATGGAGTTTTCTATCCACTTCTTCAAAAGTCCAAGCTATCATCGCAGCATTTTGACTCATTTCAAGCCCACTTGTCGCAACACCTCCCGCATTTGCTGCTTTGCCCGGACCATAGCAGATTTTCGCATCTAAGAATTTATGTACAGCTTCTACTGTTGATGGCATATTTGCACCCTCACTGACACATTTGCAACCATTTTTTAAGAGATTTTCCGCGTCTTTTGCATTGAGTTCATTTTGTGTCGCACTTGGAAAGGCCGCAAAGGCTGGAATCGCCCACAAGGGATTGTGATCTTTGGGATAATCTTTTATGCTTGTCCATTTTGCACTCTTGCGTTCCTTAGCATACAATTCCAAGCTCTCGCGTTTAACTTCCTTAATCTCTTTAAGTAAATCTAAGTCAATTCCACTCTCATCATAAATCATTCCCCTAGAATCACTAATTGTCACGGGCTTAGCCCCTAATTGTTGAAGTTTTTCCACTGTGTAAATGGCCACATTTCCACTTCCAGAGACCAAACAGACTTTTCCCTCTAATCCACCAAAATTGCTATGAGACAACATCTCTTGTGCGAAATAAACACTTCCATATCCTGTGGCTTCTGTACGCACCAAGCTACCACCCCACAGCAATGACTTTCCTGTCAAAACGCCATCATAGCGATTCTTTAGTTTTTTATACTGCCCAAACAAATAGCCAATCTCGCGTCCGCCAACACCAATATCACCTGCAGGAACATCTGTATGCGCTCCGATATGTCGGAACAATTCATTCATAAACGCTTGACAGAAGCGCATAATTTCGCGATCGCTCTTGCCCTTAGGATCAAAGTCGCTTCCGCCCTTTCCTCCACCCATTGCTAAGCCTGTGAGAGCATTTTTGAATATTTGTTCAAATCCTAAAAACTTAATGATACTCTCTGTAACGCTAGGATGAAATCTCAAACCGCCTTTATAGGGACCAAGCAATGAGCTAAATTCTATGCGATAACCACGATTAATCTGAATCTCTCCTTTATCATCTTCCCAAGTAACGCGAAAATTGATCTGTCGCTCTGGAATGACAATTCTCTCTAAAACCTTGTGAGATTGATATTTCTTATCTTTTTGCAATGCAGGTTCAATGGATTCCAACACTTCTTTGACAGCTTGATGAAACTCTGCTTGCTCAGGATAAATACTCTGGACCCTCTGGATAACTTGTTGCGCATAAGACATTTCACATCTCCTTGATTTTGGAATAGTTTTGTATCCGGGATTCTACCTAAAATGAACTTAACATAAAATTACACACTTATATGAATGGGTTTATATAACTTTAATTTTTCTAATTACAACACACATCTTTATTTTTGAAAAAATATGCCGATATAGCAAGTGTTATCATTAAACAAAAGGAGTAGAAAATGCAAGCAATG
Source organism: uncultured Helicobacteraceae bacterium (assembly GCA_947588965.1). Taxonomy (GTDB): domain Bacteria; phylum Campylobacterota; class Campylobacteria; order Campylobacterales; family Helicobacteraceae; genus Helicobacter_D. The sequence goes on along the minus strand of CANQAN010000009.1, from coordinate 54,786 downwards.
CAAACAGGTGCAAGTTTCTCTTCCTTGCAAACTTTTCAGCAATCAAGTGTCTCATATGCCACCACGCAATTGAGTTCAAACTTACAAGCCGCTAACGAAGTTGCTAGAGAAGAGATTACAAATGGTGAAGCAAATAGTGTTCCACAATCTACAATTGATGAGAATGGAAAAAGAGAAACTTCAAGCGTTCTCTCTAGTACGTCATTACTCAATGATCGTTTGAGTGATTTTCAAAAAAATATCCTCAACAAGGCTATGGAAAAGGTCGCTGAAGTTAAAGAGGAGATGCTTGAGGTATGGGAAAATCTCTTCAGTCATTCCAACAAAAGCTCTCGCGGAGTACAAAATGGAAGTTTTAGCATTGAATCTTTCTTGGATGTTGTGGATGCCCAATTACAACAAAAGGAGTTAGGAGCTGGAATCGTCCTATCTCAAGGATTTTCTCAAACACTACGACTCTCTATGCATGGGTCAATTGTAGCAAACGATGGGACAGTAAGACAGCTGGATGTGAATATTGAAATCTCACAAAGCTTTATGCAAAACTTACAATTCAACTCAAGCACACAGGGAAGCACACAAAGCAACACACAATCTTCTTCAAACTCTAAAGTCGTTGATCCCCTCGTGATTGACTATGAGGGAAGTGGGACAGAGCTCAGTGACACAAAAATGCATTTTGACTTAGACAGCGATGGTACACCCGATCAAATCTCTACACTCAAAGAGGGTTCTGGATTTTTAGCGCTTGACAAAAATGGCGATGGGAAGATTAATGATGGCAATGAGCTTTTTGGCACACAAAGCGGAGATGGATTCAAAGATTTAAGTCAATACGATGCCAACAAAGACGGCAAGATTGACAGAGAAGATCCCATCTATGACAAACTCAGAATCTGGGTTCCCGATGCTAATGGAGAGGGACAGCTCGTAGGACTTGGAGAAAAGGGAATCGGCGTCATCTACCTCAATGCCGAAGAGAGTAAAGAATTAATGAAAGGCTCAAATGGCGCTTTGCTTGGAATCAAGCAAAAAACAGCAGATTTCCTCTATGATAATGGTAAGAGCGGAGAGATTCATCATATCGATCTTGTCTCTGAAAAAATCAAAGAGGAATCCCTACAAAATCAAGCACAAAACGATGCAATTCTTTCAGGTCATCAAAGTGTCGCACAAATCCTTGCAGGTAAAGCTTACAGAGGGTTTGAAGCAAATTTCTCAAGTCAATTCTCCTCTCAAATGAGTGGCACTCTTAACGGAATCTTTAGTCCCAATGGAATCCTTGGTGGAATCCTAGAAAATAGCAATCTTAATTTCGCGCAATTTTCTAGCCTTGAAGTGAATATTTCCATGAGTTTTAGCTCTTTGAAAAGTGCTAATAATGGTGTTAGCTTAGAGGTTTCACAAATGTGGGTCAAGCTAGAAAGTAGTTTCAATGCGATAGAAACAACAGATTCTAACGATAAAAATCACAGAGACTTAGGAGATTCTCTATTAATGCAACAATATCAAGATCTCAATCGTTTCTTGTTTGGACAATTTCATTCTCGACAGAGTGCTTTCAAAGAATCTTTTTTAAGCGATTCCATCCAAAAACTCTTAAGCGCATAAGCGGAATCCGCAAGGATTCTGCAATGCTTACGCGCAAATCCATAAATCTACAATAAATCTTTATAGAAACCATTTACAAAAGAAGTCATAAGTGAAAAATTAGAATTTTTTATAAATTTTGCTATACTTCTAGTCTTTCAAAATTTTCACAAAAACAAGTTTATTTGGAGCCATAATGCACATCTATGATAGCCAAAAGAGAGAAAAGGTAAAATTTGAATCCATTATCCCCAATGAAGTACGCATTTATGTCTGCGGTCCCACCGTCTATGATGATTCACACTTAGGACATGCAAGAAGCGCAATCGTTTTTGATTTGTTGCGCAGAGTTTTTAGAGAAAATGGCTATCATGTGCTTTTTGTAAAAAACTTCACCGATATTGATGATAAAATCATCAATAAAGCTCTGCAGAGCAATCAGAGCATTGAAGAAATCACGCACACTTACACTCAAAGATATCTTGATGAAATGTCTGTGCTTGGCGTAGAGCGCGCCGATATAGAGCCAAAGGCAACGCAGAGCCTTGAGGGCATATGCGCAATGATTCAAACATTGCTTGACAAGGGTTTTGCCTATCAAACGCAAAATGGCGACATTTATCTCTCTGTCAGCAAAGACAAAGAATATGGAATCCTAAGCGGAAGAATCGCAGAATCAGAATCGCAAAGCAGAATCCAAAATAGCGAACAAAAGCATGATCACAAGGATTTTGCATTATGGAAAAGCTACAAGGGTGTTGGGGATATTGGCTATGAATCCCCATTTGGCAAGGGGCGTCCGGGTTGGCATATTGAATGCAGTGCAATGATCAAAGAACACTTAGCCTTGAGCGGAAAATATGCTATTGACATCCACGGTGGTGGTGCAGATTTAATCTTCCCCCATCATGAAAATGAAGCTTCACAGACGCGCTGTGCCGATGGACAAATCCTTGCAAAATATTGGATACACAATGGTTTTGTCACTATCAATGGTGAAAAAATGGCAAAGTCTCTTGGAAACAGCTTTTTTATCAAAGATGCTCTCAAACATTATGATGGTGAAGTGTTGCGTTTCTATCTTCTAAGCACACATTATCGCAGTGGATTGAACTTTTCTGAAGAGGATTTGCTTGCAAGCAAAAAGCGTCTTGACAGACTCTATCGCCTCAAAAAGCGTCTTGACATTTCCCATCACTCTGATAAAAACGAAGCGACAAACACAGATTCTTTCAAAGATGATTTGCTCAAAGCTCTCAATGATGACCTAAACATCTCTAAAGCACTAAGTATCTTAGACGACTTTATCAATACCGCAAATGAAAAATTGGATTCCAAACAAAAGGACATCATTCCACAAATCCGCTCTAATTTAGCACTTATCGCTAGAGTTCTTGGGATTGGGTTAAAAGATTCTTTTGCATATTTCAAACTTGGCGTGAGCGACGCACAACGTGCCTATATTGAAGAATTGATTCAAAAACGTCTTGATTATAAAAAAACAAAAGACTTTCAAAATGCCGATAAAATCCGCGAAGAATTACGTTTGCAAGGAATTGAAATTATGGACACTCCCGCAGGTTGTGTGTGGGAAAAAGTTTGATTTAGGGCTTTGCGTTAGTGGAATATTTTGAGATTATAAGCCCCTTTTTTATCGCATTTATTGGGAGTTTTGGGCATTGTCTTGGAATGTGTGGGGGCATTGTCTTAGCCTATAGTAGCAAATGCGCACAACATGGAGGCAAATTATTCTCATCTCACATGCTTTACAACTTAGGTCGCGTCACGACCTACACATTATTAGGGGCAATTGTTGGCTCATTAGGAGGATTTTTGGGATTCAATGAATTTTTACGTGCATCTCTTTTTATCTGTGCGGGGACAATAACGATTCTTGCAGGACTATCGCTCTTTGGACAGATTAAATTCCTCCATTTCATTGAATATGCCATCCAAAATTCCAAATGGTATCAAACCAGATTCCATAATGCTCTACTCCTCGCAACTCCATTAAAACTCTATATTTTAGGCACACTCAATGGACTTTTGCCATGTGGCTTTGTCTATGCCTTTCTCTTTAGTGCAATAGGCTTTGCAAACGCCCTTAAGGGTGCATTGGTAATGCTTGCTTTTGGTTTAGGAACGATTCCTGCGCTACTCACGTTAGGATTGCTAAGCCACATCATTCTCCAAAAATCCCTATTCCAAAAGCCCATCTTGCGCAAGGCAATGATAAATCTTGCCGCCATTGCAATTGTCATTTTTGGAGCTTCAATGTTGCAAAGAGGAGTGCAGATTCTACAAACTGGAGATGAGATTCCCCTTTCACAACATTCACAAGGGGATTTTTAATGCAATTTTAGGCATTTGTAGAGGTACAAATGAACATTCTAAACAAAATTAGTCCTTAAAAGTAACTTTTTTTTAAGGCAAAATTGCATAACATACGACAACAGAGTTTCGGAGTTACTATGAATTTAAGTCGCGCTATTCGCCCTCTTTTCGCAACGGTGATTGTGAGCATTGAATTGGATTTCAAGACTTGTAGGGTCGCATCTCATTTTTATCGCAGGGGTAAACGTGTCACGGCTCAAACAAAAGAATTCCGTACAAACCCGGGTGAAGTCCCTATACAAGCCATACGTTATGCGCGTAAAATCCGCGCAAAAAACCCTTTCACATATATAACCGTCCTTTCTCAATCCATTGTGCAGGGGATATTAAACACTGATAACGAGGAAGAATTTAAAAAATTTGGCATAAATAGCGCAGAAATCACCTACAAACGCTTTGACAACCACTGGTCTGTCTATATCTCTAACGAGGGAATCGCCGAGACAAAAAAACGTTTCTTAGGTCTTGGCGCAGATTTCATCATCTCCCCCTTTCTCGTTCTCTATCGTCTCGCAAAAGACACTTTTCAAGATTCTTGCAAGCTCTATGTATTATTCCAGCGCTCCAACATCACAATGCTTATAACAAAGCAAAATGCAGGGGCTATGTTTGGAGGATATTATGTTTTAGAAAGCACGATAGATTCGGAATTGATTGTTGTCAAAAACAAATTAAGCGAGGAAGATGAACTCCAAAAAAACGATGTCGAGCAAGATTTGCAGAGTGAATTAAGCAGTATTGAAGATTTAGATCTTGAGAGTGATGGGAGTGATGACGAACTGATCGAAGTTTTAAGACACGATGATGGCGCAGAACAAACCCCTGCGGAAAAGGCAGAGACAGAAGCTGAAGAAAAAACCGATGACTTAGATGATTTTTCTCGCATTAATAGTGCTGCAAAATTCATTCAATCCGCAGTCAATGAATTCTACAATAATGCCAATTATCAAAGTGAATTTATCAATGAAATTGTTATTTTTAATCCTCACAACATCTCTCAAGAAACCTTGCAGCAAATTGAACAAATCACGATGCTTGAAGTGCATATTTTTAGTTGCGATGTCGCAGATGAATTGGCATTGTTAGGCTACGAATCCTATAAGTTTTTTGAGAGGAAAGGACAGATATGAATTATAGCTTCACACCACCAGGCAAAAAAACGATTCTAAAGAAAGTTTCTCGAATTTGGTGGGGATATATTTTTTTGACACTCTTTATTTTTGCAGGTTTTGTCGCAATCTTAAAAGTACAAGAATATTTCATGCAACAAAACAAAGAAATTGCTATTTCCACGCAGAAAAAAACTCTACAAGAGATTAAAGACCTCCAAGAATACCTCATCATAGAGCAAGAAAAGGTACAATTTGAAAGCCATATCACCGCTCAAAACACACTTCTCAAAGACAGCATAAAGAATCTCTTTGATCTCATCCCTGAGCAAATCACACTCAACAAAATCCAAATGGAGCAATATCAACTCACACTCTATGGGACAACCCCATCAAAGCAGATCTACACCTTTTTGCTTGAAGTACCTTTGCGCTCTATATTCCATCAGAGCCGTGCAGATTTTTACATGTTGCCAAATGGCTGGTATAATTTTGTATCTAAAAGCAAACTCAATATTCAGGAAACAGAGCGATGAGAGCTTTTTTGGCACAAATTGATTGGGTACAAAACACATTCTTTTTTGTTTTTTATTTTTTTATGGTGCTTGGAGTCTTTATTGGAATCATTCAGCCCTCACTAGAAAGCTTTCGCAAGAGCAATGCTGAATATCGCAAAGAACTCTATGTCCAAAGCCAAATAGAATCTCAACGCGATGCAGAAGCAGAAAAGTTGCTTGACTATCAGAAGCAAAACAAGCAATCTCTGGCCTATTTTGATCACAAAATCACACAAAAAGAAATTGAAGAAAAGCTTAAAATCACATTCAACAACGCAGGAGTTGTAGCCGATGGGAATCCTGTTTTAGAAGACAAATATCACAAGCAACGTTATGTCATTAGCGGGAAGCTAGAAAATATCGCAAAGCTCAAAGAAGCTCTAGAGCTCACGCGCATCTTGCCCGGAATCGCACGTTTTAACTTCCCCATATATATTGAACGTCAAGGAGATGGAATCACATTCTCTTTCCGCCTTGATGTCTATTTCCTCGCACACTAGCTCAAAAACAGCGCAAGCTCATCACCCAAAAAATAATCACATGCATACACTCTATCGCCACTTTTGTACACCTTATTTTCTTCTAAAAGGATGGCGAGATTCTTTTGATTTGGAATCCTATCAACCAAAACCCCCACGCAAGAGCGGAATCCCAAAAATAAATGCTCCAAATTCAAATCTTCTGCACTTAAGCACTCTTTTTCTTCTCTAAAATCGCGCAAAAAAACATCCAATCTTTCGGGCATCTTTGTGCGCACATTAAACACATAACCAACCGCACCCGCTCCGATTCCTAGATAATTATTTCCCTGCCAATAATTAAGATTGTGTTGTGAGATTTCCCCATAATTACTCACTTCATATTGTGGCAATCCTATGTGCATAGCGACAAAATGACCAATGCTTAAAAACCCATCAAACTCCTTTTCTTTCAACCCTAAAGATTGTTGTTTTTGAAAAAATCTGCTTCCCTCTTCTATGCTTAAATGGTAGGTAGAAATGTGATTTATAGGCAATTTAGAAGCGATCTCTAGCTCTTCTTTGAGCAACGATTTGCTACAAAGTGGTGTACCATAAATCAAATCAATGCTTAGATTCTTAAGATTCACACTTGAAGCCATCTCAATAGCCCTAAAAACATTTGATAGATTATGATCTCTTTGTAGAAATTCCAATTTTTCCTTTTTGAAGCTTTGCACTCCAAGACTCAAGCGATTCACACCCAATGCACACATTGTTTGCAACCATTCCAAGCTCAAGGAATTTGGATTTGCCTCTACGCTCATCTCTGCTCCATTAACGATAAAGGGCTTAAGAATCTCAAAGATTTTTTCATATAAATGCGCATCTATGACACTTGGCGTACCACCGCCAATATAGAGAGATGTGATTTGAATCTGCCAATCTTCATTCTGTAACATTTTGACTTTATGCGCTATGTATTCTGTAAGCCTCTCCATGTAGGGAAGCTTTAAATGATTTTTATCGCTTTGAGAATTAAAGGCACAATACCCGCATTTGCTCTCACAAAATGGAATATGTAAATAGAGAGATGTGCGCAGAATTTTTTGCTGATTCTCCCCTATATCAAGCTCATTTTTTCTGACTTTGTGGGGCATTTTTTACCTCATTGAGCCGTTTTTCTAATTGCAAAAACCATTTTTTGTATTGTTCTAATTGCTCATTTTCTTGCGCAGTGGGTTGATTGAGAATCAAAAGCTCTCTATAATTTCTATTAAATTCCTCCACCATCCAGCGCAACTGCAAAAACTCTCGTGGGCTCAACACACCAGACTTTAGCAATTCAAATGCCTCCGTGTAGTTAGCCTTTGTCGCATTGAGAAATTTTTGGACATTCAGACGTTGCTTTGCTTGACTTGAGATTCCATATGCAAAGCGATTGTAGGGATCTTTTTCCATAGCTTGCGTTGCGAGTTGATAGGCACCCTCATAATCCCCCCCTTCAAAAGCTTCATTAGCCTCCCTACCAAGCCTATAGGAATCCGAAAAATAAACGCTCATCACAGCGACACAAAATACAATAAAAATCAATGCAATAATGCGCATTTATCCTGCTCCATCTTGTCTTTTAAAAATGCCTTTGCACTCTCTAAATCCATTCCATTAACACAAAAGGGTCCTCCAACGACACAACACACCTTGCTTAATGGCTTTGGAATCCTAAATCTATCCCAGCTTTTCAACTCCCAAGCATTTTCACAAAAAATCCTTGATACAACTATGGGAACATTTGCCTTTTGTGCCAAAAATATGATTCCATCGGCAATGCTATGATAGGGACCGCGCGGACCATCGGGAGTGATGACGACACATTCTTTATCCTTAATCTTTGTGACAGCATTTAAAAGGGCACCGATTCCACCCTTTGAACTTGAGCCTCGTAAAGAACGAATCCCAAAATGTCTCACCGTTGCACTGATTATCTCTCCGTCAAAATGCCGACTGATTAAGACCCAAATTCTTTTATTATGTGCATATTTTTGAAAGACCCTAGATTGAAGCAATAATTCTCCATGCCAAAACGCTATCACAAAAGGCTCTTCTTTATTGAACCTTTCTAACGCGTCTTGTGCAATATGAAATTCAAATCTCACAAGTCGCGCTAAAAACCGAATCAAAAAGGCTAAAATAGGAGGAAGCAACCTTATGAGGATTCTACGTTTTTGATTTTTGATTTTCTTTTTGAAATTTTCCACATCAATCCTGCACCAATTCACCTATGAGCTGTGCGCCCTTGATTTTTGAGATTCTCACATTGCAGATTTGACCGATTTTATATTCTTCTTTTGCCTTAATGCGCACAAGCTTGTTTGTGTCTGTCCTACCCTCTAAATATGTATTTTCTGCATTAAAATTCTCTATCAAAACAGAATGCACTCTACCAATTTGCCTTGCATTATCTTCTGTTAAGATTTCTTTATGCCTTTCTTTGAGCCTCATTAGACGCTCTTTTGCGACCTCTTCCTCTGTCATTTTGATACGTTTTTCTTCTAACCATTTATGTGCTTCTGTATGGGGGCGACTTGAATAAATAAAGCTATAGAGTGTATCAAAGCGCACTTTTTCTAAGACATCTAATGTTTCAGAAAAATCCTCTTCGGATTCTGTAGGAAAGCCCACAATAATGTCCGTACCTATGCTTAATTGCGGAATCAAAGAGCGCATTTTATCCACGCGCTCCAAAAACCACTCCTTAGTGTATCCACGTTTCATTTTCTTTAAAATTGTGCTTGAACCACTTTGTAGAGGCATATGAATGCTTTTGCAAACCTTAGGATTGTGGGCAAATTCTGCGATAAAATCATCATCCATATGCAAAGGATGTGGTGAAGTGAAACGAATGCGCTCCAAACCGTTAATCTGTGAGACTTCATTGAGAAGTTGCGCGAAGTTAATGGAGCGATGGGGGCTAGAAAAATATCTCCCATAATGATTCACATTTTGCCCAAGCAATAAGACCTCTTTCATACCAGAATCCACCATTCTTTGTACTTCTTTTAAAATCAAATCTGCAGGGATAGAAATCTCATTCCCGCGTGTGTGTGGGACAATGCAATAAGTGCATTTTTTATCACAACCAATAGAAATATTCACCATTCCTTTGAGTTGAGAATGGTGATTCGTGCTAAACACATAGGAGCTGTCATCATAATCAATATCCACCCAAGCAACGCGTTCCTTGTAAATGATCTGTGAAATTTTAGAGACATTGCGCGCTCCTAAGACAAAATCAACAGCCCGAGATCGTTTTAAAAGTGCCTCTCCTAAATGACTTGCAGTGCAGCCACAAACGCCTATCTTGGCATTTTTCTTCTTAATCTTAGCGTATTGACCAATCTCTGAAAAAAGCTTCTTTTCCGGCTTTTCACGTACAGAGCAAGTGTTAATGAGGATCAAATCAGCCTCACGCGGGTCTTCTGTAAGGAAATAATCTTCTTTTTCTTCTAACTCTGCGATAATGTGCGCACTATCATGCTCATTCATCGCACAACCAAAAGTTTCAATATAGAGCTTACGCAAAGAATCACTCATAAAATGTGAATTTCATACATGTAATCACCCTCATCAAGCCCATAGCGTACCTCTCTAAAATAGGCACGTTTTCCCTTTTTTTCAAAATATTTGAGGAGGGATTGCATATCCTTATGAGAGTTTTCCTTGTCGCAATAAAAAATGTCCATCTTGTCTTTTTCTAACATCTCTTCTAGCTTTTTAATGGTTACTTTGGTCGGTTTATCATTCAAATGCGCACGTGCTAACTTAATATCCATAGCTTCTATCCTTGCATTGCTTTTCTTAAACTTTGAAAAATAGATCATTATAATGTTTTTTTTCTTAAAAGACAATCTAGTGCTTTTGAGTTTTTATTTTTTAGATTTTAATCAAGTAAGCCCTTATAAAGAAAAATTAAGCTAGAATAAACAAACTTGCAATTAAAAATCTTTAAGGGATAATTTTGGAAAAAATACTTGATATTATTGAAGGGATCGCCTATGAAAAGGGACTTCCTATTGAAAATGTTTCAGAAGCTGTCAAAGAATCTGTCATAAAGGTCGCAAAAGAAAGCTTAGATGACGAGATTCATTATGATGTAGAGATTGACAAAAAAAACAAAACTTTGCATCTCTATCAAGTCATTAGTGTCTGCTCCGATGAAGAGAAGGAAATACACCAAAACCAAAAGAACTTTATTTCTCTAAGCGAAGCGCAAAAGCATGATAATGAAATTAAAGTTGGAGATGAATTGCGCTATGAGTTGAGCCTAGAGGATATGAGCAGAAATGCTGTCAATTCTCTATTTAAAGAGCTAGAGTACAAGATTCAACGCTTGATTGAAGCACAGCTTTTTGACAAATACAAATCACAAACGGGTAAAATTGTGAGTGGCAACGTTGTGCGCATCGACCACTTAGGAAACACTTACATAGAGATTGATGAGATTCGTGCAGTTCTCCCTAAAAAGAATCGCATAAAAGGAGAGGAATTCAATGTTGGCGATGTTGTCAATGCGATTTTAAAACACATTGGGATTGACAAGCAAAATGGAATCACTATTGAGCTTAGTCGCACAACTCCTAAAATGCTAGAAGAGCTCCTCAAACTAGAAGTTCCCGAGATTAAAGATGGTGATATAGAAATTGTCAATTCCGCTAGAATCCCGGGAGAACGCGCTAAGGTCGCCTTGATGACTTCTGTAGCGAAGATTGATCCTGTGGGTGCAACGGTTGGCGTTAAAGGTGTGCGCATCAATGCCGTCAGCAAAGCTCTCCATCATGAAAGCATTGATTGCGTGGAGTACGCCTCACAGCCAGAAATTTATATCGCGCGCGCACTTTCTCCTGCTCTTGTCATTAACGTCACTATCGCTGATGATAAAAAGGCTATTGTAAGCATAACACATGACCAAAAACCAAAGGCCATTGGAAAGAGTGGCATTAATATCCGTCTTGCCTCTATGCTCACAGGATATACCATAGAGTTGAAAGAAATTGACAATACCGACACACAAACGACGCAAGAAACACAGAGTAATAGCATTGAGATTCTCTCTTCTTTGTTTAAAGATTGAATCCACAATTTACTGCTTTTTAAAGATTTGTTAGGGTAGAATTACAAACATTATTTGAGAGATTTTAGGACATTTGCACCGTTTAAATAAGGAAGTTTAGCAATGATTGGCTTTATGCAAAAACACAAAAAATATCTTATGGTGGTGATTTGGATTAGCTCCTTTGCATTTTTGGGCGCTGGATTTGTTGGTTGGGGGAGCTTTAGCTTCTCTAGCACAAGCAATGCCGTCGCCGTTGTTGGCGACAGACAAATCACAATTGATAGACTGCAACGCGAATATGCAAGGCTCTATAGCGTTTATAATCAAATGTTTAATGGCGCACTTGATGATGAACAGGCTAAGAAAATCGGCATAGAGGAGCAGGCTCTCAACACACTCATTTCACGCGCATTAATGCTTAACTACGCCCATGATTTAGGTTTGCGCACAACACAAGAAGAAGTTATCAACACACTCACAAGCACAAAAGCCTTTCAAAATAATGGAAAATTTGATGAAGAAATCTACAAGCGCACATTAGCGGACAATCAATTGCGACCCAAAGATTTTGAAGAGGAATTGCAAGAGGGAATCTTGCTGCAAAAGCTTGATGCATTACTCAATATTCCCCTCACACCGCTAGAAACAGACACTATCAATGCCGCAATCTTCAGCACCGATCACCTAAAGATTCATATATTCCATCAATCTGAAATCACATTTCAGCCCACAGAAGAGGAGACAAAGCAATATTGGAAAGAAAATCAAGACATCTACCAAACTGAACGTGGCTATAAAATCGCTCAAATCTCTATCCCCCTAGAAAAAACAGAAGTTAGCAATGCAAATCTCCAAAAATATTATGAAGATTTCAAAAATCAGTTTCTTGATGCAGAGGGGCAACTCATTCCCTTTGAAAAGGCTAAAGATAGAGTTTTAGAACATTATAGATTCTCTCAAGCCGAAAAGGAATCCCTAAAGAAATACATCTCCTTGCGTAAGGGAGAAAACCAAAATGAGCAAACACTGGAGCTTTATGAGGGCGATTCTAGCTATGATGCAGAGGTATTCAACCTCCTTAGTCAAGCAAAAGAAAACGACACACTAAAGCCCATTAAAACAAAAAACGGCTTTATCGTTCTTAAGATTCTAAAAATCATTCCAAGCCATCCAAAAACTTACGAGGCAGCCAAACCTGAAGCGACAAAAGACTTTATCACCTTTAAAAAGACACAGCTCTTAGAAGAAAAAGCAAAGGCAGAATTTGCAGATTTCAAAGGCACAGATATTGGATATATCGGGCGCGAAGATGATGTTAAGATTGATGGGTTGAATGCCGAAGAAACGCGGGATTTTATGAGAGAGCTTTTTGATAAAACCGAAGAAAGAGGCTATGTTTTACTCAAAGATAAAGTAGTTTTATATGAAATTCTTAGCCAAAAATTCAAAAATTCTGCTATAATAGCGGAAAAATTAGATTTCATCACAAAAAATGGGACACAAATGAAGTCAAGACTCGTAGAAATGGCTTTCATGGACCATTTATCAAAACTTTACAAAATTGTCAGAAAATCTAAGTTGTAGCGCGTTTAAAGAGGCTTTAGAGGTAAATTTTAGTAGATTTTAAAGAAGTTGAGCAAAACTAGGGGTAGGAATTTGGAGCGAACTATTTTAGGAATTGACATCGGTTCTACAAAGATTTGCGTTATTATCGCTACATGTAGAGATGGCATTCCACACGTTAATGGGACAGGATTCCACAAATCGCAAGGCTTAAAAAAGGGTTCAATCACGAATATTGAACAAGCAAGTCGCGCCATTAAAGACGCCTTTAATGACGCAAGACGCGTCGCTGGAACAAACATCAACAAAGCCGTCATTTCTGTCTCTGGTGCCTATACAAAGAGTACAGACAGCTCTGGTGTCGTCAATATCCCAAATAGCGAAATTGGTATCAAAGAAATCAATCGAGCCATTCAAACAGCACTTTATAACGCATCAATTCCGAGTGAATATGAGGTGATTCATATTCTACCTTATAATTTCAAACTTGACGATCAAGACTTCATTGACGACCCTATGGGCATGAGCGGGAATAGACTTGAAGTTTCCGTGCGCATAATCACAGCGCAAAAATCAAGTCTAGGAAATCTAAAAAAAGCCATCAAATCAGCAGGGATTGAGATTGAAAACATTGTATTGGCTTCCTATGCCTCTTCTATTGCTGTTTTAAGCGAAGATGAGAAGAGCTTAGGTGTCGCTTGTATTGATATGGGCGGAAGCACTTGTGAGTTGATGATTCATGCAGGAAATTCCCTGCGCTATAATGACTTCTTGGGTGTTGGCTCAAATCACATCACACACGATTTGGCGATGGCATTACACACACCACAATCTATCGCAGAACAAGTCAAAATTCAATACGGTGGCTTCTCAAATACAATAGATGATGCGGAAAATTCCATAGAGATTCCAAGCATTGGTGGCGATGAGGATTCAAAACATAGAGTTTCATTAGCAACGGTACACAATGTCGTCTATGCACGCGTTGAAGAGACGCTTATGATTCTTGCTAAATCTCTGGAGCGTAGCAATCTCAAAGAACAGCTTGGTGGTGGAGTTGTACTCACAGGAGGAATGATTCAGCTTGATGGAATTAAGCAGCTTGCAAATGGCTTATTTGCGATGCCTGTACGACTTGCAAAGCCTGTGGAGATTGATGGATCATTTACGGAATTAAAAGGTCCCGAATGTGCAACGGCAATCGGACTTATTCTCTACGCATCCGGAAAATACACAAGATACGAGATTGATTCTGAAAAACACATTCGCTATTGTGATGAGAAATTAGAAGAGGATTCTATGTCATATAAAGGTGTTCCCTTAATCAATCCTCTACAAGAGAGTTCGCAGAATCTCTCAAATCCTGTCAATAGTGTGCCAAAAAGCGCAGCAGACATCAAGCAAGACTTGAGTGATATCACAGAAATCAAAAAGATTCCTAATCATCAGGGCGGAAATGTTTTGAGCAGATTATGGGACAAATTAACACAAATGTTTTAATTTTTGAAGGGAGCAAAGATGGTTGATGTACAAGAAGCAAATTTAAGTATGGGGGCAAAAATCAAGGTTATTGGTGTCGGTGGTGGCGGCGGAAATATGATAGAACATCTCATTGCTACAGGCACTCATGAGGGAATTGAACTTGCCATTGCCAACACAGACGCACAAGCCATTAGTGCATCTAATGCGCCAATTAGGATTCAGCTTGGTGCCAGACTTACAAAGGGCTTAGGTGCAGGAATGCGCCCACAAGTTGGTAAAGATGCGGCATTAGAGAGCTATGAGGAACTCAAACAATTCTTAGATGGGACGGACATTGTATTCATTTCTGCAGGGCTTGGAGGTGGAACAGGGACAGGCGCTGCTCCTGTTATCGCTAAAGCCGCAAAAGAGGTCGGCGCACTCACTATTTCTATTGTCACAAAACCATTTCGCTGGGAAGGAAAACCACGTGCAAAATTTGCAGAAGAGGGCTATAGAGAGCTTAAAGCAGAGAGTGATTCTATTGTCGTAATCCCTAATGAGAAGCTCACAAGCATCGTTGAAAAAAATCTTGGATTAAAGGACAGCTTCAGAATCGTAGATGATGTCCTTGCACGTGCCGTTAATGGAATGAGCGGAGTGATTTTATCTCACAATAAGGGCGACATTAACGTTGATTTTGCAGACATTAAAACCGTTATGAGTCATAAAGGAATGGCTCTTATGGGCATTGGCGAATCAAGTGGCACGGATGCCGCTAAAGAGGCGATTAAAGTTGCTATTGAATCTCCCTTATTTGATGACTTGTCAATCAATGGTGCAAGAGGGGTGTTGGTGCATTTCTACATCAATCCCGACTATCCCCTCGCCGAAATCACTAGTGCTATGGAGATTATCTACAATAGTGTTGATGAACAAGCAGAGGTTATATTCGGAACAACCACAGATGCAAGTGTTGATAAAGACAAGGTGAGAATCACAATCGTAGCTACAGGCTTTGAGCGCAATAATACCCATCAAAGCACCGACGATGCGCAAAATTCTACCAATACAGAAGATGGCTCCACACTCAAACTTGTCAATCCAAAAGACATGAGTCAAAAAATCAGTCAAGAAAGCTTACTATCTGCGAGAAAAAAAGTTAGTGGCGATGAGTTTGCCAATGAAGATGTTTTAGATATTCCTGCATTTTTGCGACGCCAAATGGACTAATCCATAAGGCAACGCAAAAGCAAAAGACTGCTCTTAAGCCTTGTGTAAGGAATTGATGTAGAAATTCACCGAACTCAACCCCTCTTTCTTAGCCCATTCTAGAGACTTAGAGACAAATTCCCAATTGATGTGATTGAAGAATTTTTCTAAATAGGCAGGACGCGCATTTCTGTGATCGATATAATAGGCATGTTCCCACACATCAACCACAAGAATCGGAATCAAACCATCTGTGAGTGGTGTTTGCGCATTACTTGTTTGTTTAATTTCTAGCTTTTTATCCTTTGGATTGTACACAACCCAGCACCAACCCGATCCAAAGAGTGTTGTTGCAGCGTTCAAAAAAGCTTCTTTAAATTTATCAAATCCACCAAAAGAGCCCTTAATCTCTCCATCTAACTCTGCGCTTCTTGAGCTCTGTGTTGGACTCACACAGTCCCAATAAAAATCGTGATTATACACTTGAGCAGCGTTATTAAAGATTCCTCCTTGCGCCTTTGTGATAATGTCAAACAAACTTTGAGCTTCAAACTCCGTCCCTTTCACCAAATTATTGAGATTATTGATATAAGTTTGGTGATGTTTTCCATAATGATATTCGCAGGTTTCCTTACTGATTAACCCTGCAATCTCTGTAAATGGCAATGTTCTTAACTTAAACATATTCATTCCTTTTAACTATAATCCAAAACACTGAAGTTTTGCAAGAAGCATTCTAACGCACAAAAGTAAAATTTATGCTTTAAATTTTTCATAAAAACAGTTTCTTTGAATTTCCGCAAAACTTCCTTAAACCATGGTGTCCCTGATGCGATTTGAACGCATGACCTCACGATTAGGAATCGTGTGCTCTATCCAGCTGAGCTACAAAGACAAATCAATAAAATTTAATGATAAAGAAGAAATTCCCCCAAAGAAAAAGAAAGGGGGAAAGAAGAATTATTTTTTGCCTTTTTTAGCAGGGGCAACTGCATCTTTAAGACCTTTTCCAGCCTTAAATTTTGGAACATACTTGTCGCTTGTTTTGTATTTTTTGTTTGTACCGGGAACTGTCCCCTCTTTTCCTTTTTGAAGAACAGTCTCAAACTTACCAAACCCAACAAGCTCAATGCTTTGTTTTTTTGAAAGTGCTTTTTCAACTGCAGCAGTAAATGCGCTAATTGCTTTTTCAGCCTCTTTCTTTGTGTCGTAGTCTCCAACTTCCTTTAACAACTCAACAAACTCTGCCTTGTTCATTTTAAGAACCTCCATTATTAGTTTCAAAAACTCATTATTGTAGCATAATTTTACAATTTTTAAAAATTTTTTTAAAAAAATAGGCAATTTTCTTGCTTTTTTAAGTCAAAAATCCAATGATTTTGCATTTTTATATGGAATTCTAAGGATTTTTCCATTAATCTCACACTTTACATTGACAATAAACAGATTGTATTAGGAGAGTTTATGGCTTTAAAAGTTGCGATTAATGGAACAGGAAGAATTGGGTTATGCGTCAGCAAAATTTTGGGTAATCGCACAGACTTAGAACTTGTTGCCATTAACACGACAATGCCCATTGACACGCTCATTCACTTACTCAAATACGATTCTGTGCAAAAGAGTAGCGATGTAGAAAAAGTCAATGAAACCACATTGAGAATCGGAAAACAAACAAATATTACACTCATAAGCTCTCGCGATATCAAAGAATTGAATTTTGGAAAATATGGCGCAAAGCTCGTCATAGAATGCACAGGTGCGTTCAATGACATCACCAAAGCAAGTGCGCATCTCTATGGCGGCGTTGAACGTGTCGTTATTTCTGCCCCCGCGACAGACACGCCAACCTTTGTCTATGGCGTAAATCATTTGCAATACAAAGACGAAAAGGTCATTTCTAATGCGAGTTGCACGACAAATGCCCTTGCGCCTTTAGTCAAAGTTATTCACAAAAACTTCACTCTCCTTAGTGGCTTAATGACGACAATCCACAGCTATACAAACGATCAGAATCTCTTAGATTCTAAACATAAAGATTTGCGTCGCGCACGTGCTGCTGCGCTCAATATGATTCCCACTTCCACAGGTGCAGCAAAGGCTATTGGGCTTGTCATGCCAGAATTACAAGGAAAGCTCAATGGTTTTGCGATTCGTGTGCCAACACCCGATGTAAGCGTTGTGGATTTGACTTGCATCACACAAAAGTCCGTGAGTAAAGATTCTATTAATGCAGCTTTCAAACAAGCAGCGCAGACAGACTTTAAGGATTTAATCCTCATTGATGAAGAAAAACGTGTTTCAGGAGATTTTATTGGAAGCCCCTATAGTAGCATCTTTGTGCCAGACTGCACGGCCGTTGTCGGAGAGAATCAACTCAAGGTGATTGCGTGGTATGATAATGAGTGGGGCTATTCTATGCGCTTAGTTGATATGGCGCATTTCGTAGGGCAACACCTTTAATGCTCCACCTATCCAATACTTACCAGAATTTCTTACACACACAACCAAGCCTCTTTGCTAAGGATAATTTGGATTTATTTTTCCAAAAAGTCCTCATAGAGCGCAACAGCCAATTAAGTGGCTATTATGACTTGCCTTTTGCTAAGAATGACGCGATTTTTGCCTACCTTAGAGAGCAAGAATCTTTTTTAGATTCTATTAATAATATCATTATTATAGGAATCGGTGGAAGCTCTCTTGGGACAAAGGCGATAGACTCTCTCTTGTCTCATCAAACCTCACGCAAAAAGATCAAATTGCGCTTCATTGAGCACACCGATCCAATTATGATTCGCAAGGATATGAGACGCATTAAATATGAAGACACACTATTTATTGTCATTTCTAAATCGGGGCTTACGATTGAGACAACCTCGCTTTTTAAGTACATTCTTGCACGTTTTTCACTTCTTAAAAGCGATCGCAAACACCATCTATTAACTATCACTGACGAAAATTCCCCCCTTCATAAATGGAGCATAAAAGAAAATATCAATCACATAACCATTGCCCCAAATATTGGCGGGAGATTCTCTGTTTTGAGTGCTATTGGGCTTCTACCTTTAGCAATTCTAGGTTATGATATTCAAGCCATCTTAGAGGGAGCCGCAACCATCAGCCACCGTTTTTTTCATGAAAGAAGAGATAATATCCTAAAAAAAGCCCTATTTTTAACCAAAAACGAAAACACTTACCCTATTAACGTCCTCTTTTCTTATGGAAGTGTTTTTGCGCATTTTAACGCTTGGTATGTACAGCTATGGGGGGAATCTCTTGGCAAACTTGATGTCTATGAGCAAAAGCGCGGACTCACACCAATTGCTCTGATTGGTAGCATCGATCAACACTCATTTTTGCAACTCATCATGCAAGGTCCCGCTAACAAAACCGTCACTTTTCTTAGTGTGGAAAATCTCTCGCAAACCCCGCTTTACATCCCCGATATTAGCCTAGAAGGACTAGAATCCACCGACTTTGTCAATCAAACATCCTTTAATCAACTTCTAAAGCTTCAATGCATTTCCACGAAAGAAAGCATTATCGCCCAAAATGTCCCCGTTGATTCTATCACACTTGACAACCTCAACGAAGAAAGCGTTGGAGCCTTGATTTTTTATTATGAACTTCTCACCTCTTGTGTGGGTATATTGTTACAAATTGATACATATAGCCAACCGGGAGTGGAACTTGGCAAAAAGATCTTAAGAGAAAAATTTACACACTTATAATTTTTTTTTGCATTTTTTACCCTTTTTAATAGGATTTTTTCTAAAAAATCTTACAATAGATAAAATCTTAATAAAAAGGCACAAGATGGACTTTATTCAAGAAATTAAGGAAAAAGCAAAGGCAAATCTGCAAACAATTGTTCTGCCCGAAACAGAAGATTTAAGAACATTAGAAGCAGCACATATTGCACTCAAAGAAAAAATTGCTAAGATTATTTTGATTGGCGATTCTGTCGCGATTCAAAAGCGCGCAAGTGAGAAGCAATTAGACCTCAAAGATGCTGTTTTTATCAATCCAAAGAGTTGCGATGAACTAGAATCCTATGTGGAATTGTTTGTGAAATTACGCAAACACAAAGGTTTGAGTGAATCTTCAGCACGTGCGCTTCTCTTAGAAAATCCACTCTATTTTGGCGTCGCACTCGTGAAGTCAAAAGTCGCTAATGGGATGGTCGCAGGGGCCGTGAATTCCACTGCAGATGTTTTACGTGCCTCTTTGCAAATCTTAGGCACAAAGCCAAGTTCAAAACTTGTCTCTACATTTTTCCTCATGATTGTTCCAAATTGTAACTATGGAGAGAGAGGAATCTTTGTTTTTGCAGACAGTGGATTAGTCCAAAATCCCAATCCCCAAGAATTAGCCTCTATTGCAATTGATTCTGCAAAAAGCTTTGAATCCCTTGTTGGAAAAAAGGCTGTTGTCGCCATGCTCTCACATTCAACAAAAGGAAGCGCAAAACATCCCGATGTGGATAAAGTAATTGAAGCCACACGAATCGCGCAAGAAGAAGCTCCCGATATTGCTCTTGATGGTGAGTTTCAACTTGACGCGGCAATCGTGCCAAGTGTCGGGAAGTCAAAAGCACCCGATAGTAAGATTGCAGGAAATGCTAATGTCCTTGTGTTTCCTGATTTGGATGCTGGAAATATCGGCTACAAGCTCACGCAACGTCTTGCCAATGCAGAGGCTTACGGTCCAATCACACAGGGGATTGCGGGAGCCGTCAATGATCTCTCTCGTGGCTGCAGTAGCGAAGATATTGTCGGCGTGATTGCCATCACATCTTTACAAGCACAGCAACAAAATTAAAAGGAGAAAAAATGGACGTTTTAGTCATTAATTGTGGAAGTTCCTCACTCAAATATCAGCTCATTAATACAGATACCGAAGAGGTTTTAGCCTCTGGAATGTGCGACAGAATCGGAATCAATGATGGTAAATTCAGCTACAAACCAAAGGGTAAAGACAAAATTGAGCAAAACATAGACATGCCCGATCACGAAGTTGCAATTAAAATTGTTCTCAATGCACTCATAAACCCAAAAGACGGAATCATAAAATCTCTTGACCTCATTAAAGCAATCGGACACAGAATCGTGCATGGGGGTGAGCATTTCACACATTCTGCTTTGATTAACGATGAAGTCTTACGTCACATTGAAGAGTGCGCAGATTTGGCACCATTGCATAATCCTGCGCATTTACTTGGAATCCGTGCCTGTGCGCATTTAATGCCCGAAACACCAATGGTCGCTGTTTTTGACACTGCATTCCACCAAACAATGCCCCCACGTGCCTATATTTATGGTTTGCCCAATGAATATTATGAAAAATACAAAATCCGTCGCTATGGATTCCACGGTACAAGCCACAGTTATGTTTCCAAACGGACAGCAGAATTCTTAGGGATTCCGCTTGAGAATTCTAAAATCATCACTTGTCATTTAGGAAATGGCTCTAGCATTTGTGCGGTAGAAAATGGCAAGAGTGTGGATACAAGCATGGGGCTCACACCACTTGAAGGTCTTGTTATGGGAACACGCAGTGGAGACATTGATCCTGCTATTATTGATTACATCGCACAAAAAGAAAATCTCAGCACAAAAGAGGTCTTAAATATTTTAAATAAAAAGTCTGGAGTTCTCGGAATTTCTGGACTTTCTAGCGATTTTAGAGATTTGCTTGCAGCCGATGAAGCGGGAGATTTAAAGGCACGTTTTGCAAGAGAGGTCTTCGCATACCGTGTCGCAAAATATATTGGTGCTTACACAGCGGCACTCACTGGAGTTGATGCGATTTCATTTTGCGCAGGGGTAGGCGAAAATGCAAAATTCATTCGCGGCAAGATTGTTTCGCATTTGCAATTCTTAGGCATCACACTTGATGAAAAAGCCAATCTTGAAACAGTTGGAAAAGAGGGAATCATCTCCACAAAAGATTCTAAAGTAAGAGTCTGTGTGATTCCAACCAATGAAGAATTAATGATTGCTCGCGACACTTGCGCAATTGTCTCAAAACACAAATGATATTTTAGAATCCCTTATGAAAGGGATTCTTTAACGTTGCTCACAAAACATTCATTTTGAAACGAATCCTTAGAAAATTAAATAAAAATATAGGTTTAATGCGCTACAATAGTCCGCTTTAATTTCAAGTGGCAAAACTTATTACTTAGTTATAGGAGTTATAATGGAACAGACATTATCTATCATCAAGCCCGATGCGGTACAAAAAAACGTCATTGGGAAAATCATTGATAGATTTGAAAGCAATGGATTAAGAATCGCAGCAATGAAAAAAGTGAGACTCGGAAGATGCGATGCTAAGGAATTCTATGCAGTTCATAAGGAGCGCCCTTTCTTTGCGGATTTGGTGGATTTTATGGTGAGCGGACCTGTTGTTGTTATGGTTCTTGAAGGACTCAATGCCGTTGCAAAAAATCGCGAATTAATGGGCGCAACAAACCCAAAAGAAGCCGCTCCCGGCACAATTCGTGCAGATTTTGCAGACAGCATCGACGCCAATGCAGTGCATGGAAGTGACAGCCTAGAAAATGCGCAAAGAGAAATTGCATTTTTCTTTTCTACAAGAGAAATTTGCTAATTTATGCACAAACTATCTTTCTCCAAAGCTTTGCAAACTTGCAAAAGTGGGGAAGAGATTCCATTTCACATAGAGAGTGCAGACAAAAAAGTCTGTTTGGATGGCTCCCTATCTCACAGCAAGACCCATCCTGAACTCTTGAAGTTGCAAGGAATCCTAAAGGGCGCAATTGCACTTATTTGCGACAGAAGCGGAGAGGAGTATGAAAAGTCACTCAATGAATCCCTGCGCTTTTATCTTAGCGATGGCATTGTCCATCTGGATTGTGAGCATTTTGAAGAGATTTATGAATGTCTGTCGGGAGTCATTGATTTTAATGAAATTTTAGACAATGAATTAGAGATGATTCGTTGCGATTATCATATAAAAGAATAAGGAGTAAAAATGGCAGTACCAAAGAGACGCGTCAGTAAGACAAGAGCGGCAAAGAGAAGAACGCATTACAAACTCACGTTAGCAGTTCCTGTGAGGGACAAAGATGGGACTTGGAGAATGCCCCATCGTGTCAATAAATTTACCGGAAACTACAAGAATCGCTAATTGAGCAAGATTGAGACAATGAAGATCGCTGTTGATGCAATGGGGGGGGACTTTGGCTCTTTACCCCTTGTGCTTGGTTCCCTGCAAGCATTTAAAGAGCGTAACTTCTCTCTCGTGCTTGTAGGAGATGAGCAAGTCATCAGCCCCTTGATTCCTGCAAAGCTATCTTCTAAGGTAGAAATTAAGCATTGCAAGGATTTCATTACAATGGAAGATGGCGCAACATCTGTTTTGAGGCGCAAGGAAAGCTCTATTTACGTCGCAATAGAAATGCTTAAGAATAAAGAAGTTCAAGCGGTGGTTTCTGCTGGGCATAGTGGTGCGACAATGAGCCTTGCTACACTCATTATTGGGAGACTAGAGGGCATTACACGTCCCGCAATTTGCACACTTATGCCACGCGTTGATGGAAACAAAAGTCTTGTGTTGGATGCGGGGGCAAATGTGGATTGTAAGCCAGAAAATCTCTTTGAATTTGGAATTATGGGCTATGAGTATGCAAAAGCGATTCTAAAATACCCCGATGTGCGTGTTGGATTACTCACTAATGGTGAAGAAGAGTGCAAGGGTAATGAATTAACAAAGAGCGCATTTTCTCTACTCAAAAAGCATCCCAATTTTATTGGCAATGTAGAGGGGGATAATATCTTTGATGGAAGCGTGGAGGTGATTGTTTGTGATGGTTTCGTTGGCAATGCAGTCCTCAAGGCAAGCGAGGGGGTTGCAAACTCCATTGTCTTTTTGCTTAAAAAATACATTAAAGCCTCTCCTGTTGGAATCTTTGGTTCGTTATTTATGAAAAATACTTTCAAAAAGCTTAAAAAACAGGTTGATTATGCAGAATATGGTGGCGCACCGCTTTTAGGCGTGAATGGAAATGTCATTATTTGTCATGGAAAAAGCAATGCAAAGGCTATGAAAAATGCAATTTTTCAAGCTATTGCGTCCATTGAGAGCGATGTGAATCATAAGATTCAAAGTGCCATCAAGCAATACAAAAACTAAAAAGAGGAGAATCCCAATGGAGAAAGTGTATGCAAGTTTCCGCTCCATTGGTGCATACATTCCCCAAAATATCATAACCAACGACGATCTTTCAAAAATTGTTGATACAAGCGATGAGTGGATTACTAAGCGCACAGGCATTAAAGAGCGACGTTTTGCACGTGAAAATGAGACAACAAGCACTCTAGCAACAAAGGCAGCAGAAGTCGCAATCCAAAGGGCAAACCTCAAAGCCGACGCGATTGATGCGGTGATTGTAGCGACCATTTCGCCTGATTTTTTCTGTATGCCATCAACGGCTTGCATTGTTGCGCATAATTTAGGGATTGTGGGCAAACCCGCCTTTGATATTGCGGCTGCTTGCAGTGGCTTTATCTATCTTTTATCCCTTGCAAAATCCCTCATAGAATCCAAAGCACACAAAAATATTCTCATCATAGGTGCAGAAAAACTCTCAAACATCTTAGATATGCAAGACAGAAGCACTTGCATTCTCTTTGGCGATGGTGCGGGTGCTGCCGTTATTAGTGCGACAAGCGATGAATCTCACAGGATTTTAGATGTGCATTGTGCTTCCAATGGGCAATATCAAGATTTCTTAATGACACCCCTCTGTAAAAATCACAAACCTGCCAATGCAGAATCCCTCAAACAAGAATCACAATACATTAAAATGAAAGGCAATGAAGTCTTTAAGCTCGCTATCAAAACACTCACGCAAGATGTCATAGAGATTCTAAAAAACAATCATCTCTCAAAAGACACCATTGATTTTTTTATCCCCCATCAAGCCAATTTGCGCATCATTTCTGCTGTCGGAGACGCGCTAGGATTCCCAAAAGAAAAGATCGCATTAACTCTACCACACTATGGCAACACATCGGCAGCCTCAATCCCAATGGCTATCAATCATCTCTATGAAAACAAACAGCTCAAAAAAGGCTCCAAACTGCTTCTTGATGCCTTTGGTGGTGGATTGACTTGGGGTTCTGCGATTCTCACTTTCAATGGAGACTGATTGACTAATGCATTAAAGTCTGATTGAGTAACTCCAAGAGACTGATATTTTTCCCAAGTTTCTTTTGATAAATCACATAGTTTGCAATGACCTTTTTCCCATAAACACGAGATTCCTCATAGGGTATCATTTCTAAACTATACCATGGATCAAGAGCGTTGCTCTTTTGGAATAAATAGTTTTTTGAAAGCAAACGTCGCGTGAATCCCGGACCCCCATTATAAGCATAGGCGATAAACAAAGGATGGCTAAACTCCCTCTCTAAAGGACGCGTAAAATACTCCGCATAAGATATATTAATGTTTGGATCAAACATATCAAGATAGCTCACCTTATTTTCTTGATTGAGTTCCTTTGCGATGGCTCTGACGTTGAAAGGCATAAGTTGCATAACACCAAGCGCATAGGAAGTTGAAATCGCCGTTGGGATAAAAAGGCTCTCCTGTCGTCCCAGCGCATACAATAGAGCTTTTTTGTCATTAGAAAATGTCGCAAACACCTCTTGATAGGGCATAAGAAAGTATTCCACTCCCGCCTCGCGATTCAACCAGACATAATGTGGTTTCGTGTTCTCGTTATTGACACTTAAAAGAAGCTGCTTAGAAACCTCTTTGTCTTTCGTTGCCTTGAAAGAATCGCGGATTTTCACCCATTCAAAAGGATTCTTAATATCCCAATGTGCCTTTTTTTTGTGTGTTTGGACATCATAGGCGATATTGAACTTTGGCTCTTTGTTTGTCATCTCCAAACTTGCTAGAGTATAGACATCAACCACTCTAGAATTGCTAAGAGATTCCAAGTATTGCCCATCATTGCTAGCCAAAAATGCCCAAAAAGTCGCGCGATTACGATTGAAGCTGTGTTTTGAAGTTTCTTTTGAGTGCAAAAAATATTCCAATGCCTTTTGCTTCTCACCAAAGCGCATGGCATTAAGCCCCAGGTAAAATGAAACTTCCGCATCAATGGACTTTAGAATCTCTTTAGGATCCATCTTTGCCAATGAATGGTTGAATCTCTCAAGTGCTGGTGTGATGATAATGTGCCTCAAAGCGCGTTCAAAATTCTTGTTGTGCTCATTAATAAAGCGCACAAAAGTCTCTTGTGGAATCTTAAAGTTAAGCCTCTCACGATAGCTCTGTGAAATCGCAAAATAAAATCCTGCAAAAGTCCTTGCATCCTGTGTAATGAGAGTTTTAAAAGGGTCTTTTGAAGCGAGGATTTGCAAGTCTTTTGAGAGCTTTTGATTGTAGGGTTTGACATTAGTAGAGAGCCTCTTTAGCGTCTCTCTATCAAAAGATTCTGCTCTTTTGGTCGTAAGGGCGAGGGCTATGCATTTTGGGTCTTCTTTGAGAAGTGTTTCGGTGCGCATACGTTGGCAGATTGTTTTGCGCGAGAGTGTCTTGTTGTCTCCCTTTTTATAATACAAACCAAACAACTGCGCATTTTTACGTGTTGCGAGATTGTAAGCTTCCTTTGCTTCTTTAGCACTAATGTTTTGTTGCAGAAACAACCAAATATAAAAATCACGTGAGATTCCTGCTGGCTGTGATTTGAGATAGTTTAGTGTGATCTCTTGTCCAATGGGAATATTTGTCGTCTTGTGTGGAGGCTTTTTGACATTTTCGGCACACAAAACATTGACACACAGAGCAATTCCACAACACAAAAACAACAAAAACTTCCGCATATTCACTCCTTTACACACTGCGCGCCAACTCAAAGAGCAATTTCACCAAAAAAGTTTCAATAAACTGCAAGAGTAAAATCACAAGAATTGGCGTCAAATCAATCCCGCTAATCGTCGTTGGAATCACGCGCCTTATTTTTGCATACAGAGGCTCTGTGAGCCTGAAAAGAATCTGCACAATCGGATTATAGGGATCGGGACGCACCCAACTTATAAGGGCAGCAATAATCACAATCCAAATGTAAATATTAATCACCATGCTTAAAATCTGTGCTAATGCCTGTATAAAAGTGCTTAAAATCATTTTAATCTCTCACAATATCTTTCAAATAAAATCTCAAAATCGGAAACAAATCGCTTAATTCTGGACCATGACTAGAGCCTGTAAGCAAGAATCGCAGGGACTTAAAAAAGCCCTTTCCTTTCAATGCGCTTTTTTGCATGGCTTCATTTTTAAACTCCTCAAAATTCACATGACTAAAATCCTGTGTTTGCAACATCTCCAAAAGTGTGCGCTGTAATGCCTTAATCTCATTTTCAAAAGACAAAATCTCTTGACTTTGCGCATCTGATTCCGCATTTTCTCCATTTGCTTTGAGTTTTTCAAAAATCAAGGATTTTTTAGCAAAAATGCTATCAATCTTCGTGCGCATTTCATTGAGCGTACTTGCCTCCTGCAAATAGAGCTTCGCTAATGCGCCAATAGCGGAATCTTTGTAGTCTAAAAGCAGGGCTAAATCCTGCTCATTAAGCCTTTTAAAATGCTCACGGTTTAAGAATTTCAATCGATCAATGTCAAAGCGCACGGGAGCCTTTGCTACCTTTGTAATATCAAACCACTCAATCGCCTCTTTGAGCGTAAAAATCTCGCTTAACGTTTTGTTTCCTATGGCGATAAGATAATTCACAATCGCTTGAGGCAAGAATCCCGCATTAAGCAACCACTGCACACTTGAAGCACTGTCGCGTTTGCTCATCTTTTTTCCCTCTTCATTAAGAATGATAGGCAAATGCGCAAAACGAATCTTTTTATCATAACCTAAGGCTTTATGAATGAGTATTTGCTTAGGCGTATTACTCACATGATCTTCTCCGCGCACGATAAAATCAATATCATAGAGCATATCATCTACAGCGCAAGCAAAATTATAAGTCGGAACCCCGTCTTCTTTGAGAATGATGAAACTATCCACTTCATGGGGAGCAAACTGAATCTCACCTTTAATCTCATCATAAAAGCGCATCTCTTCGCGCGCTCCCCTTAAGCGCACAACGGGATTCTTGTTTGTGTCCTTTTCTAACTCTGCCCAAGTGTCATCATAGCGAAAGGCCTCGTGCCTCTCTTTAGCCCTCTCGCGCTGTTTGTCTAAAAATTCCTTTGAACAATAGCAATAAAATGCCAAACCCTTTTGAATGAGATGTTCTGCAAATTGACGATGGCGCTCAAAATTATGGCTCTGATAGACAAGATTGTCCCAAGTGATTCCAAAGAGATTTAACAAAAACATAATGTCTTTGTCCTTGTCTGCGATATTTCTTGCCATATCGGTGTCTTCAATACGTAATAAAAATTTTTCTTTTTTTTGCTTTGCGAGGAGATAATTAAACACAGCAGCACGTAAATTTCCTATGTGCATATCTCCTGTGGGACTTGGCGCAAATCGCAACATCAATTCACCTCTCTTTAGAACTTCTCAAATTATAGCAAATTTTTCTATAATCCACCAAAACGGCGATTCCTGTTCTCAAACGCGCAGAGCATTTCTTCTAGCTCTTTTGCGTTAAAATCTGGCCACAAAGTTTGTGTGAAAAACAATTCCGCATAGGCACTCTGCCACAAAAGAAAGTTAGAAAGCCTCTGCTCCCCACCTGTGCGTATCAGCATATCCACATCGGGGATTCCTGCTGTATCTAGCGCATCTTCTAGCGCAAGATGCTCACTTTGCGATTTAAGAGCGGCGCGCTTTAACTCATCTCTTGAGCCATAATTAAGAGCTAGAATCTGTGTCAAGCCATCGCATTTTGTTTGTGTGAGCTCTTCTAGCGCGAGAATCTTTTCTTGAATGTTTTTTTTAAAAATACTCAAATCGCCAATGCTTTTAAAAATGATGTTAGATTCCAAGTACATCGGGACTTTAGAATCCAAATAATTTTCCAAAAGCTTCATTAAAAAATCAATCTCCGCCTTAGGTCTCTTCCAATTTTCTGTAGAAAAGGCATAGAGGCTCAAATAAGAGATTCCCTTTTTGGCGCAAAATTCTGTGATATCCTGCACTCTATCCACACCTGCTTGATGTCCAAAAGTGCGCACTTTGAGATGTTTTTTAGCCCATCTTCCATTACCATCCATAATGACTGCTAAATGCTTAACCATCTAACCCTCTAAATCCAACAAAGAATCGCTAAATTCATAGAGCGGAACAATCTCACTATCAACGATAATATGCGTCTCTCTGATAAAATCAAGCTCATTAAGATTCCTGCGCAAGAGGCTTGCGACACTCTCATACATGACACTAATATCCAAACGCACACCCTCTTTGAGATTCCAAAGAACCCCCCAAGTCGCCCCGAGATTTGAAAATACGGAATAAAATTCTAGGCATTCTTGATTTTGTATGCGCTTCTTGCGCATTTGCATAAATCCATCCTTGTCCTCATCATAGCGCAAAGGAAGCGTCAAAACCTTGTGTTTAAGCGACATGAGCATGTGGCTTAAAAAGGCAAATTCCCATTTGGACTCCGCTTGAGAGAGCTGCTCACTTAAAAATCCCTTCATCGCATCAAAGGGATTTTCACCACTTTCTAAAAATTGCTTAAGCATTTTCTCATTAAGTTTAAGCGGGACATTGGTCTCTTTCATTAGGCTCGGCTGTTTGATAAGATTTGAAAGTGTGATGGAACCCACACTACTACGTCCCATCATTGCCCAATATTTCCCGCCAATCTCAAGCTCTTTGTAGCTTTTTGTCTCCATAGCCGTATTGCCCACCTTCAACATGTAGCGGATTCCCTGCAATTTCTCCATAACTTCCAGCTTAATTGGCAATGTCGCATTAAACTGCGTCGCTTTAGAGGAGTTTTGCATGGCATTTTGAACCTGCGTGAGTTGCTGGAGTTGCTTAATCATAGCTCTTTAGCCTGTTGCAAGATTTTCAAAGCAAGACTGAACTTATCACACATTCCTAGATCTTTAACAAGTTTAGGCTGAATCCAAAAGACTTGATTGTTTTGTGATGATAGGGGGTTGTGTGCTTCTGAAATCGTATTGAGACAGATTGCATGGAGATTCTTAGCCCTTAGCGCACTCTTTGCGCTCTCTATGCCATTTTGCGATTCCAACTTAAATCCTATGGTTTTTTGTTCCTTTGAGATGGTCGCTAAAATATCAAGATTCTCACGTAATGCAAGATTCCACTCTGCGCCTATTTCACTCTTTTTGAATTTCTTTTGTTCGCTTTTTTTTAAGGGATTCTTTGGGACATAATCACTAATGGCTGCTGCCATGAACAAATAAGAATCCTTAAGCTGTGTTTGTGCATTTTGCCAATGTTGAATCGCTTCAAAATACTCTTGCGTGGATTCTACGCGTTGAATTTTGATTCCTAAGGGAAGAATAAAAGGCATTTGAGAGGTGATAAAACACACTTGTGCCCCTAAGAAATACGCGCCAAGCGCCAAACTTGCACCCATTTTCCCGCTAGAAAAATTAGAGAGAAAACGCACAGAATCAAGCGCCTCACTGCTTCCACCCCCACTCACACACAAACTTTTTCCCAACCAAAAAGATTCTTGCAAAAAGGTGCGTACCACTTCAAAGGCAATTTCTAAAGGCTCTGCAAGCGCACCATTTCCGACACTTCCACACGCAAGTTCTTTGCTTTGTGTTTGGATTACTAAAATATCCCTTTGCTCCAAAATCCTTAGAGACTCTACACTTGCGGGATTTTCTAGCATTTTTGTGTTTGCAGAGGGGGCGATAATTTTCTTACCATCAAAGGCTAAAAAACTCTCCAACAAGACATTATCCGCGATTCCATGTGCGATTTTATTAAGGGTGTTTGCACTACAAGGTGCGACAAGAAACAATTCTCCCCAATTTGCAATCTCAATGTGATTGTGTGGATTCTCACTCCAGCTTTGCGATTCTGCCCTTAAGACTTGATGATGTGAGAGGGATTCAAACAGCAAAGGAGTGATAAACTCTTGTGCGCCCTTGCTCATAACTACGCGTACATCGGCTCCCCACTTTTGCAGGATTCTCAAAATCTCTAAAGATTTATAGATTGCGACACTTCCACAAACACCAAGTATGATTCTCCTTCCTTTTAAGAGCTGGGGTAGAGAGCGCACTGTTTCTTGCATTAAAATCCTTTATTCCGCTTGAGATTCAAATTCCAAATCCGCGTTGTTTGCGCTTCTAGCATCTTTTCTGTTAGACTTCACATATCCTAAATCCACAAGCGTATTAGCCAATCTTGCCAACACAGGACCGCCCGTGCCACTACCGCTTCCCCCATGCTCAACCATAACCGTAATCACATAGCGCGGATCATCTGCGGGTAAAAATCCCGTAATCCACGCTTGAGAGCGATGAAAATAGTCCATATCAGACTCTTTGATACGTGCCTTATCCTCTTGAGAGATTCCGACAACTTGTGCAGTTCCCGTCTTACAAGCAAGGTAAGCTCTAGACTC
Source organism: uncultured Helicobacteraceae bacterium (assembly GCA_947588965.1). Classification (GTDB taxonomy): domain Bacteria; phylum Campylobacterota; class Campylobacteria; order Campylobacterales; family Helicobacteraceae; genus Helicobacter_D. Next base: position 23,769 of record CANQAN010000009.1, on the reverse strand, counting down.
TCGTGTCGCATAGTTCGCCGTCCCCCCCACTTCACTACAGACTTGGCGCATTCCCTCGCGCAAGACCGCTAACTTGCTCTTTTCAAATTCATTCAAAACATCTCTTGGCTCTTTTGCAACCTCCTCTTCTCCGATTTTCTTTGCAAAATGTGGAATCGGAAGCTTCCCGCTTGCAATGAGTGCGGTGTAATTTGCAATCTGCATGGGGGTTGTCAGAAACAATCCCTGCCCAATAGAGCTCACAACGCTATCTCCCGCATACCAATCCTGCTTGTAGCGCGTTTTCTTGAGCTTTGGCGATGGTACGATTCCTACGAATTCATTGGGTAAATCCACGCCCGTTTTTTGCCCTAAGCCCATTTTTTTTAGCACATCTGCGATTTTTTCAAAGTCTGTGTTAAGCGCAAGTGTGTAGAAATACACATCCACGCTACGTTTGATAGCCTTGTATAAATCCGCGCTTCCATGCCCTTCCTTCTTCCAATCGCGGAATTTTCTGTCTCCAAGCTCAATAAAAGGCGGTGTTTTAAGCTCTGTTTTTTCATTAATCCCCGTATGTTCTAAGAAAGCTAAACCCATGCCCATTTTCACAACAGATCCGGGCGGATACAACCCATTAATAATTTTATTAATAAGTGGCTTATAGGGGCTTTCGCGTAAGGCACTCCAATTCTCATGAGAGATGCCGCCGATGAAATGATTGAGATTGTATTCGGGATAACTCCCTGCAGCAAGAATCTCGCCATTGTTTGCATCCATAATCACAGCCGCACCATTCTTGTCTGCGAATATCTCATCCATTGCGCGCTGGATTCTCACATCTAATGTCGTTGTTAAATGGTGATTTTCAATAGCCTCCTCATAAGAAACCACTTCAATTTCTTGATTGAGCGCTGTAACCTTTGCAGTTCTTGTACCAACCTCTCCTTGCAAGAATTCGTCATATTCTCTCTCTAAGCCCTCTTTTCCGATATTTCCTGTCCATTTTGCAATCGGCTGATTGGTGATGTCTTGTTGATTGGCACGACTGACATAACCAATCACATGTGATGCGGAAGTTTCATTAGGATAGAATCTCCGCGCTAAGGGAACAATCCGCAAAGCGTCATTTTGAATGAGCTGTGGATAGATTCTCAAAAGCGTTTCATAATCCACAAATTCAATAACCGGGATGTATTCGTGATTATAGGGAGAGTCTTTCTTTTTGTAACCGTTTATCAAATCCTCTTCTGTGTGATGGGGGAAAAATTTCAAAAGATTCTGCACTTCTTGCCTTAGAATAGGCATTTTTGCCTGATGTGATAAATGTGGGGGCAAGGCGATATTAAAGCCCACTGTGTTTGTCGCAAGTGGCTCACCATTTCTGTCTATAATCTGCCCACGGATTGGCACAATAGGCTCTTTTTGGAGAATGTTTTTGAGGGCTTGACTCTCTAAATCCTCACTATCAATCACGCTTATGATAAAGATTCTCACCACAAGCACAAGCCAAAAGACAACAAAAAAACCAAAAATCAATACAATGCGCTTATTCATCGGAAAAACCACACTAAAGGTAGAACTAAAATACTCTCAATCACACAATAAAAGAACAACAACCAAGAAAATTCAAAGCCCCTCACATCAAACAAAAGAGCAAAAATTGCCAAAAACACAAAATAACCAAAATACGCATAAAATACAAAGAGCGGAATGAATGTCTTAGAGTATCCAAAAAACTTGCGAAACTGCGGTAAAATTATCTTAAAAGAAAATGCCAAAAACAAGAGTGTACTTGAAAGTGGCAATCCCTTGTTTGCTTCAAAATAAAGCAAAAGAGGAACAAAGAAATAAAACACCTCATAAGATTCCGCCTCGTATTTCTCTTGTGCAATGACATAGAGTGCTCCAAAAAGCGGAGGCAAGAATACATAAATATCCGCACAAGAAAAATAAAAGACACAAAAAAGACTGAAGAAAAAGATTCTTAAAGAACTTTGATGAGTGCTATTTCGTCGCATTGTGGAAAATGTTTGCATAGGATACAATCTGCCCATATTTTTTGATTTGGAATCTTGTCTTTACTGATTTCTGTGAAACCCAATTTCTCAAACAAGAAGCGCTGATAAGTTAAAACTAAAATCTCTTTTATACCTAAAATTTGACCCTCCTGCTCACAATTTGAAATCAAACAACTCGCAACACCTAAATTTCGCGCCTCTTCAATCACAATCAAACTTCGAATCTCTGCTAAAGTCAATGAATGAATGTGTAATGCACAAAATCCCAGCATTATAGGATTCTGAAAACTCTCTAAGGGACGCGATTCTAAGCTTACCTTAGAGCCTCCGCGCTTCAAATCCAAAAGCACGGATTCTTCCTCCCATGCGATGCGATAGGAGCGAATCATATTTGCCATCACCTCAACACTGCGATCCAAAATCACGCCAAGCTCCACTTGAGGACGCACAATTTCGCGCATTTTTACAATATCCTCTAGCTTCGGTGGAATCACAATCATCGCAACTCCTCACTTCCTAAAGTGTTTGCAAGAATGCAATTGGCAATTTTTTCTGTGTTTTGCCTCTTTAGCGCACTAGAAAACAGGGCTTTGGGAAAGCTTCTCTTTAGAAGCGCTTGCTCGTTGGCATTGAGTTTATCAAACTTCGTAAAAATGCGCAAAAGACGTTGATCTTCACGCAAAAATCGCTCAAGAAATACAATAAGACTCTCATCAATCTCCAAATATGGATGGCGACTATCAACCAAATGGACAAAAAGCCTTATGCAATCGCGCTTTTGCAAAAATTCCACCAAATTATGATTCCAAAGTTCTTTTTGCTCCTTAGAGACTTTCGCATAGCCAAAGCCCGGCAAATCCACAAAAATGACTTTCAAAAGCTCTGCAGATTCTTTATCCTTAGAGACTTTAGAATCTCTAGTTTCTTGCTTTTTATGAGAATACCATTGCGTCAAAAAGAAATTAATCAACTGCGTTTTGCCCGGCGTTTGAGAGCTTTTTGCAAGTTGCTTTTGATGACACAAAAGATTGATAAGAGTGCTTTTTCCCACATTGCTACGTCCCAGAAATGCGACTTCAGATATGATAGGAGGCGGACATTGCGAAAGATTTTGCGCAGATGTTAGAAAATGCGCACTCTTTAATCTAAAAGTGCTCATTTTTTGCTCCTTTTTATTTCTTGTCCCTTTTCAAGCTTAAAAATAAGTCGTGCAGGCTTGTCTTCATTCCCAACGACATTAATAAAGCCATCTTTGTGGCGCACAATGATTTTATCACCGCGTATGACATTACTTTTACCCAACTCCTTAACTGTCGCATTTCCTAGAATCTGATACTCCTGTGTGCTTGGCAGATAGAGCGCTTCTTTGGACTCTCCCTCAATCTGGCGACCATCTTTGAGAGTGAGCCAAAAATGCACATTCCCAACGGCTTTCATCTTGTCGGGTCTGTTGTTTGAATCCAAATAAACAAAGGCTTCATCGGCTCTCAATTTATCTGTCGCACGTAGAATCTCTACATTTCCCTTGAGTTGCGTGATTTTCTTTTTCTCATCGCCGATAAACTCCTTAGCCCTCACTTCAATCTCATTGACTTCATTTGCAAAAGCACAAAAAAGGACGCACAAGAGACAAAACAAAATTCTCATGGTCTTTCCTTAAGAATTCCGTGAATGTCTTTTGCGGTGATTTTGCCATCTTTATAGGCGATATTATTGCCACGAATTTTGTAATTGTTCTCCAAAATAACAAATTCCCCAAAACCCTCTAGTGCCTTTAGATTCGGATTATACATGGCTTCTTGGCTCCAAAAGCGCATGGCATCCCTCTCATAATGCACACCCTGTGGGAAAAAGATGTTTTGGTTATCATAGAGTGCAAAGTCCGCCCTCAAATGCTCTGCGACAAAGGGACGCGACTCTGATTGTGTGTAGTTGCTCACATCCAACTGCTCGATCTCATTTTCTCTGCGCTCATTTTCACGCGCTTTTTTCCCGTTTGCAATGGTATAAACGCCCTTTTGCGTGATTTTAAAATATTTAAAATCCCAAACTTCAAAGCGCGAAACATTCTTTAGAGATTCTGCACTTTTAAGCCGATAACTCCCCAAAATAAAGGTCATAGCAATACTAAAAAAGCAGAGCGCAATGAAAAACAATGAGACAAAATGAATGTTTTTAAAAAAAGATCTCATACATCTTAGCTCTCAAATATTCTTTTTTGATGATTTTATCAATCATTTCACGTACCGCCCCCCTGCCCCCTTTCTTTTTAAGTACCTTTGTGACGTTTTTGCGTACCTTTTTGGCAGCATCTCTAGGTGCAAAGGACATCTTAACATGGCGCAATAATTTTAAATCATTCAAATCATCGCCAATTGCAGCAACTTCGTTAAGCGCTATTTTAGAGGATTCCAATATCTCCTCTAGGGCTTTTAATTTATCCTCAACACCCTGTCTAAGATACGTAATTTTCAACTCCTCTGCGCGTTTTTCTAGAAGCTTAGACTCTCTCCCTGTGAGAATCGCAACCTCTCTCCCAAGCCGAATCCAAGCCGCAATTCCTAATCCGTCTTTGACATTAAAGGACTTAATCTCCTCTCCACTATCACTATAGATGACACTCCCATCACTAAGTGTCCCATCGACATCCAACACAATGAGCTTAATCACAACACGCCCTTTGTACTAGGGATTCCAAGCTTGTCATTTTGCGCACATGCACGACGCATCGCAACGGCAAAAGACTTGAAAGCAGCCTCTATGATGTGATGCTTGTTTTTTCCTCTTTTAGCAACAATATGTGCAGAGATTCCAGCATTCACAACAAGGGCGCGGAAAAATTCTTCAACCAACTCACAATCAAGCTCTCCCACTTTTCCCTCTATGTCTTCAAGCATAAAGACCAAAAAGGGACGATTGCTGAGATCCAAATCGCACTCCACACAAGCCTCATCCATAACAATCGCAGCATTTCCAAAACGCTCTATTTTCTGAATCGGAAACAGCGCATTCCTTAGCAAACTGCCAATGACAATTCCACAATCCTCAACACTGTGGTGGCAATCCACATCCAAATCCCCTTTGCATTCAAGTTTAAGATTCCAATTGGCATGTTTGCAAAGGGATTCTAACATGTGATTAAAAAAACCTATCCCCGTTGTGATCTCTGCGATTCCACTCCCATAGACTTCAAGGGAAGCTGTGATTTGCGTTTCTTTTGTGTTGCGCGTCAATGTTTCCATAGTTCTAACCTACTCTGTGGTGATAAAAGCACCAGAAATTTTCAAAGAAGAAATGATGTCTCGCGCTTCCTCTTCGCTCTGAAATCCCGTGAGCATCACGCGATAAATGGGGGCATCATCTAAAATGTATTCTTTTATGACCGTAGAATAGCCCTTGATGTTTGCATGTTCTTTTTGAAATGTCTTTGCACCCTCTTGTTTTCTGAATGCACCAATTTGAACAAGGAATTTTGAAAGTTGCACACTCTGCTGTGTGTTAGCAACCTTATATTCACTACGTGCAAAGACTTCTTGATTGAGTGGCATGGCATTAGAAATCGTGCCATTAAACCCGATCACCTCAATTTTAACGTGTGCAATTCCTGACATTCCAATCTCATCTGCGGCAGCTTTTGACAAATCAATAATGCGTCCCGCGACAAAGGGACCCCTGTCGTTAATGCGCACAATGGTTGTCTTGCTGTTTTCTTTATTTGTCACGCGCACAATGGTGTTCATGGGCAATGTCTTGTGCGCAGCGGTGTGCGCATACATATTGTAAGTTTCTCCATTGGAAGTTTTTTTGCCATGAAACTTCGGTCCATACCAACTTGCGATTCCATCATAAGTCTGCCCTAGCGTCACGGTTGTCGGATAATACCACTTACCATTGACTTGATAGGGACGCATTGTCGCTTTTTGAGATTGTGCGCTATTATTCATTTGTCCATAGTTTTTAGGATTATAAGTAATGTTTGTTCCCTTCTGCCCACATCCGACAAGAAATAGGGCTACAAGGACAAAACCGCCAAGAATCTTATGGACTTTTCTCACGCTCTAGCCCTTATTGAGCGGAATCACAATTTCTTGATTAATAGAGAGTGTACGTGCGTTTTTGATTCCATTGTGCTGTGCAATTTGTTGGCTTGAAATACCATAATGCTTCGCGATAGAATGGATTGTATCGCCCTTGCGCACACGATGTACGAGATAAGACTTTGATTTAAGATGCCCTTGATTTTGCAGACTCTCCTTATAATGAGCCAAGAATTGATAGGGGATATACACACTATAAGTTCCTGCATAACTCGGTGTCAAAGAACGTTTAAACTGCGGATTATAGCTCTTTAATTCTCCCAAACTTATGCCCACTTTTGAAGCAACTTGACTGAGTGGAGTTGCCGGTGGAACTTCTATTGTCGCAAGCAGGGAGTTTGCCCCACGATTTAGGAAATAATCATAATCATTGATTTTTAAGGTGCTGACATTATGGAATAATAGAGAAACGGAGAGAATCTTACGTATATACATACGGCTCTCAAGGGGAATATACTTTTCATCGGGATCAAGCAAAACACTCAACGAATCGCTCCCCGCTTCCTCAATCGCCTTTTTCAAACGACCATCACCGCAATTATAAGCAATGGCCGCAAGATACCATTTGCCAAATAGCGACTTGAGAGATTTCAGATAGGTGATGGCTGCTTGTGTGGATTTAATCGGATCTTTTCTTTCATCAATTTGTGCATTGATGGATAATCCTAGGGACTTCGCGGTTTTTGGCATAAACTGCCACATTCCCGTGGCACGTTTTCTTGATTTTGCTTTGAGAGAAAAGCCTGATTCCACCATTGCTAAATATAAAAATTCTTGTGGGATTCCCTCTTTTAAAAACATTTCTTTGAGTGTTGGAATGAATGCTTGCCCGTCTTTGAATGTCTCTAGCAAATAATCTTGTCGTGCCTCTGTCAAAAATGAATTTCCAACGCTCACAAAATGTTCGTTATTCAAAAATTCAGGTTCAACATCAAAGGTCTTTAAAACCTCTTCATTGCGCATATCATAGCCCAAATCGTCAAATTGCGCATAACAAAAAGTCCCAAAAGTCACGATACAGAGAAAAATACCGACAAAGCGCACCATTAATAATACCTTAATGAAAAATAAGAAAGTGAATGTTTATTTTATCCAAAAATTACTGATTTTTCAATAACCAAGCGATGTTTTGCGATATTTTTTGTGTTTTTTTTGGGCATTTCTCAAGCAAAAAGACTTTAAAAAGCTCTGTGGAATCCTGTTTTACAAATCAAAACAGAAACAATACAAACACAATGAAGCATAACCAGCATCGCAGAGGATGCTAGTTTTATTGATTAGAGTTTGTCTGCGTTTTGTGAGAGGTATTCTGCAACACCTTTTGCATCGGCTCTCATTCCTTTATCGCCCTTATTCCAACCAGCAGGGCAAACCTCACCATGCTCTTCAAAGAATGTCAAAGCATCGCACATTCTTAGCATCTCATCCATGTTTCTTCCAAGTGGTAAATCATTGATAACTGCGTGGCGCACAACTTGATTTTTATCAATCAAAAATGAACCTCTAAGCGCGACAGATTCGCCGATTAAAACCTCATAATCTCTTGAAATTTGCTTTGTGATGTCAGAAACCATTGGGAATTGAACATTTCCGATTCCCCCTTGATTTACGGGAGTGTTTTTCCACGCAAAATGCACAACATCAGAGTCAATTGAAACCCCGATGACATTGAATCCCTTTTCTGCAAACGCCTTAACCCTGTGATCCATAGCGATAATCTCTGATGGGCAAACGAAAGTGAAATCCTTTGGCCAAAAAAATACAACAGCACCATTGCGACCTAAATTACGTGATAATTCAAAATCCTCAACGATTGTATTATCTGCTAAAACTGCGGGTGCTTTGAAGTTTGGAGCCTTTTTTGTAACTAACATACTCATCCTTTTAAATAAAATAATCCATTGATAAAAAATATCAATTAGGAATAATAACGAATCCTATATAAATATAAAATTAAAGACTTTTAACAAATAAAATTTTTGCCTTTAAAGTTATCATCTAAAAACGCGCGGGAGGCTTAACCCTTAAAAGTCGTAATTTCCTATAAAAACGTTCCATGCCCTCTTTTTCCTTCCGACCTATCCTGTAGGAAATATACCGCAAATATTCTAATATCTCTTGCCTTGAAATACCGCTCTTATGCGAAGCTCTTTGCAACAAAAATTGCGGAATCTTAACGCTCTTTTTGTCAAAGGCACAAATGAGACGTTGATAGAAATTTTTGTGTTTTTTGACACACAACCTCCCAAAAACAAAGGGCAAATGCTCTCTTTTATACCAAAATTCCCCCATGTCTATATAGTTGCATTGTCCATCCGCTCTTTGTTTCAATAACTCTTTGAGGGCTCTATCACCGATTAAAACGCGACCTTTCAGCCCAAGAACTTTCAGAAGTGCATTTGAAGTTGCAGATTGATAATCACTGCCCACTTCTCCTAAGAGGCAAAGCACACTCATAACCTGACCATGCGCAATGATTCCCATCTTTGAGGCATAAATTCTCTCCTTTTGCGCCCTTAAAGCCATAATGGATGAAACAAACCCCGCATCAATGCGCCCAAATAAAAATTCACGATTCAAATGTGCAGGATAAGATTTTTTATAATGATAAAAAAGTTGGAATCGCAAAGGCTTTGGATATTGACGCATAAAAACCTCAAAAGGCAAAAGATTCAGATAATCAATTTTCCCAAAGCGCATGGATTCTCCTTAAGACTTATAGGTTTGAGTGTCAATTTTAACACATTTTTTATTCTGCCACTCTAAAATAAAAACGAAACTCCTCTGCTTAAATTATATTTTATATAAGATTCTATAAAATAGCACAAAAATAACTACCTCATAGGGAATATTACAATGAATTCTTTGCTCGTAGAGACGATTAACAATCTTCCTCCGTTGCCTAAGACAGTCATAGAGCTACGCGATTACATAGATTCTAGTGGAGCTGATTTAGAGATTAGCAAAGTTGCTTCTATTGTCTCAAAAGATCCCTTGCTTGTTGCAGAGCTTTTAAGACTTGCTAATTCCCCTTTTTATGGACTTTCAAGACAGGTTTCTACCATTCAGCAAGTTTGCTCACTGTTGGGCATTAACAATATTAAAAACGTTGCTTTAGCAAATTCTATCCGCTCTAATTTCACTATCAACGTCTCTCCCTATGGATTAGATACAAACGATTTTTTGGCAAACTGCTCAAGCGAGGTGGATTTCATCTCTTCTTGGTTACAAGAAGAAGACAAGCACCTCTCAAGCGAACTCGTGCCATGCGCTATGCTCTTGCGACTGGGGATGATTTTGCTCTCTGATATGCTCATAAAGTCGGGAAAAGACAAGGAATTTCTAGCGGCCAATCAAGCCAATAACTTTCAAGATGTACAAGAACTAGAAAATCAATATTGCGGCGTTGATAGCATTTCATTTTTGAGCTTTCTGTTTGATTATTGGAAATTTGATGAGAGTCTCATTCAGAGCATCACTTTTATCAACAATCCCCATGCCGCCTCAGATGAGACGAAGAAAAATTCCTATGCACTTGCTGTGACAAGTTGCCTCTTTGAGCCTTACAATCCCTTGAGCCAATTCAATTCCAAAAAGGCCATAGCCCTTGTCAATGAGGCCATCGGTCAGGGCGTGGATTTCAATCTCGCAAACTTCCTTGCAAAACTCCCAGAAGAAGCAAAAAACAGCCTTATTAGTTGAGTTGAGATTCCTCATTCTTTGCAAGAGTGGAATCCCTCACAAACCAACCCCTATAATAAACCCACACAGCAAAGGACAAAACAGCCCCAAAGTAACCCACGCTCTCAACCCCAATCCTCTCCGTAATCAATCCGCCCAAAGCCGCCCCACTTCCGATTCCAACATTATAGATTCCAGAGAAAATAGACATAGCAATAGCAGTTCCCACAGGCACGAGCTTTAAGATTCTTGCTTGAAAAGCTAAGCCAAACATAATAATGCACAATCCCCAAAGCACACACACCGCAATCACGCTCCACGCAAAAATACTAGAGATTCTTAAAGCAAGGAGCGAGACGCAGACACCAAAAAGTGCAAAATTTAAAAAAGAATTCTCATGCCCATCATGAAACTTAGAAAATAAAAATCCACCAAGAATCCCCATAGCACCAAAAATTACGAGCGTTATTGTGATGGTATTTTGACTCAAATGCGCACTTTGAGCCAAAAAGGGCTCAATATAGCTATAAGCGATAAAATGCGCCGTCACCAAACACATTGTAATCACGTAGATTCCAAGCAATTGTGGCATCTTAAGAATCGTTGGCAGAGTACGCAAAGAAACTGCGCCACCACTTGGCATTTTGGGCAATGTTTTTCCAAGCACCAAAAGCACCAAAAAGGCAATCACTCCAATCACTAAAAAACTCATGCGCCAACCAAACAACAGCCCAATCATGCGACCTATAGGCAATCCCGCAAGAAGAGCGATACTCGTTCCCACTATGACAAAGCTTATTGCTAAGCTCTCTTTCCCGCTAGGCGCAGCGCGTACGGCCATAGGCGTTGCTATTGACCAAAATAGTGCGTGTGCACACGCCACGCCAATGCGAGAAATCATCAGCGTCCAATAATCCACCGCAAGTGTTGAACCCACATGACTGACAATAAACAGCGCAACCACGCAGAGCAAAAGTCTGCGCAAATCAAATCTTGAGCACATAAGCATAAGTGGCAAAGATGAGAGTGCGACGACACAAGCATACACGCTCATTAAAAGACCCACTCTTGCTTCCGTGATTCCAAGATCTTCTGCAATCAATGAGAGAAGTCCTACGGGAACGAATTCTGAAGTGTTAAAAATAAAAGCCGCAAAGCCAATCGCAATCACTGCTTGCATTGCATTTCCTTGATTAGAAAATTTAAAATTGCAATTGTAAGGAAATGAAGTTTAATTTTGCCCTTAATGATTTTGCGCTAGAATCCAAAAATTTTTAAGAGTTTATGAGATTCAAAGGAACATTATGGACAAAATAGCCGCAACCATCATAGGAATCGCGCTTTTATTGAGTAGTGCAATATTGAGCTTAGGGCTCAATGCTATCATCAAAGAATGGAAAATGAGCGAACGTAATGTGGTTGTAAAGGGATTGAGTGAAAAAGAAGTGGATGCCGATGTGATGATTTTGCCCATTAAATTTACAAGAGCAAACGATGATTTGAATCTCTTATACAAAGACTTAGAGAGTGATGCAGAAAAAATTTCTAACTTTTTAGAGAGTGTCGGGCTTGATAAAAACGACATCACTCCCGCGCCCCCCAGCGTGAATGACAAGCTTAGCGATTTATACCGCGACAACAAACTCTCAACATACCGCTATGTCGGAGTTGGACAGCTCTTGCTCTACACAAAAGACATTGCTCATGGAAGAGAAGCTCTAGAAAAAATCGCAAAACTTGGTAAAGACGGAATCGTTGTGAAAATTGAAGAATACGAAATTGAATACCTTTACACTAAACTCAATTCCATTAAGCCACAAATGATTGAAGAAGCAACCATTAATGCAAGGGAAGCTGCACAAAAATTCGCAGAAGATTCTAAGAGTAAGCTTGGGAAAATCAAGCGCGCCACACAGGGGCAATTCAGCATTAGCAATCGCGATAAAAACACACCACACATTAAAACCATTCGCGTTGTTTCTACGGTGGAATATTATTTGCAAGATTAAGAATCCAACAAGAATCCTCAATTTACACACAAGACGCACTTTTTATTTTTTGTGCTAAATTACAAAATTTTATTCCATTTTAGCCTTAAATTTGCCATAATTTCTAAATTTTTTGCTTTAAGGAAATGCGCGATGATTATCAAAGGAGCAATGGTTTGTGATGCCAATGGTGAGCAAAGAGGCGATGTTAGGATTGAGGATGGGAAAATCACTGCTGTAAGTAAGAGTATTATCCCAAAGGACAATGAAGAAATCTTAGATGCTTCAAATCTTGTCTTGCTTCCGGGGGCTATCGATCTCAATGTGCGCGTTGGGAATGGAATCCTAAGCAAAGAAAATCTACTCATTCTTTCTCACAAATCCGCAATGGGTGGAATCACACAAGCAGCCCTAATCCCCGATTGTCAGCCAACATTGAGCAATGAATTAGGATTAGAACTTCTCAACGCACTCAAAGATGATTTCTATGCGCAAATTGTAGGAATCGCAGAGGCAACAAGCGCAGAATCCAAAGATGCATTGAGCGAACTTGCACTCCTACACAAAAAAGGTGCAAAGGGCATATTTGTGCGCTCCAATATTGATGGTAACCTACTAAGACGTACATGCGAGTTTGCCCAAATGTTTGACATGCCGATACTCTTTGCTTGCGAAGATGAATCCCTAAGCGCCAATGGTGTAATGAATGATGGCGAACTCTCCTTTCTGCTTGGGCTTCCAGCGATTCCGACCTTAAGCGAGACAAAAGAAGTGGCAAAAATGAGTGAAGTCGCGCGATTTATGGGAATTGAGGCTGTTTTTCTAGCCATCGCCACAAAACGTAGCATTGAAATCGTGCAACACATTAAGAAAAATCCAGAAAAACACGCAAAAACAAAGGGCTTACACCTCCAAACTTCCATCCATCATTTAATGCTTACGGAAGATTTATGCAATCACTACAATACCGCGGCAAAAATCAAACCCCCGCTCAAATCAGAATCCACACGCAAAGAATTACTCAAAAGTCTCAAACAAGGCGAAATCACTCTCCTCACCGCCTTGCAATCAGAAAAATCTATCGCGCAAAAAGACTTGGCCTTTGAAGAAGCGGCATTTGGGATTGATATGATTGCGTATTTTATGCCCATGTGCTACACCCTTTTGGTGAAAAACGAGCATCTCACGCTCAAGGATTTCAGTCGCATTATCAGCCTCAATCCCGCCCTTGCACTTGGTGAGCATAAAAAGGGGCTCATTGAAGTGGGTTATGATGCGGATTTAGTCTTACTAGACACCAAAGACACGCAGACGATTGATAATACAGATTCTCCCTATTATGATTGGATTTTACAAAGCAAGGTCAAAGAAGTCTTTGTAGGCGGAAAGAGTATCTTAAAACTTTAATCAAAGGATTCTAAAATGGAAAAAAAGTTTTTATTAATGCTTGATAAGTTTGAAGTGTGGTTTTTTGATTTTTTGCCCAATATCATTAGCGCACTGTGCATTTTGATTTTTGGTTATTATCTCTCTAAAATACTTGGCAAATACATCTCTAAGCTCATCATTAAAGCCACAAAAGACGAAACACTCGGCGGATTTTTGAAAAACGTGATATTTGTGGCTGTATTTATCCTCACCATCATCACAGCCCTCACAAATTTGGGCGTTAAGACAACCTCGATCATTGCCGTTTTAGGAACGGCGGGATTAGCCATCGCCCTCTCTTTAAAAGACTCTCTCTCAAACCTTGCAAGTGGAATCCTCATTGTTGTTTTGCGCCATTTTAAAAAGGATGATTTAGTGATGCTTGGCTCTATCACAGGAGTTGTGCAAGAAATCAATCTTTTCCAAATAAAGCTCACCACGCCAGATAATCAACTCGTCATTCTACCAAATTCCATGATTGTGACTGCTCCGATTATCAATATCAACGCAAACCCAACGCGTCGCGTGGATTTAACCTTCAGCGTTGCTTACAATAGCGATTTAGAAATGGTCAAAAAAATTTTAGAAGAAGAACTCAAAAACGAAGAGCTTGTTCTTAATGACCCCGCACCACTTGTCGGCGTGGAAGTTCTCAATGCAAGCAGCATAGATTTTCTTGCGCGTTTTTGGGTGCATAGCAAAGAAGTCGTCGATGCAAAATTGGATTTACTCCAAAAAGTCAAAACGCGCTTTGATAAAGAGGGCATTGAGATTCCTTATAACAAACTTGATGTTAATTTTAACGCTCCGCTTAAGGCTCTGTAAATATGCAAATTATTGGGGCTGATTTTGTTGTGTGTTGCGATGAGTCCTTTAGAGTGATTAAGAGAGGCGGAATCTGCTTCAATCAACAAGAGATTTTAGATGTAGATTCCTACCTTTCATTGCGCAAAAAATACAGCCAAGCAGAAGCGATTTATTATGAATCTTGCGTCATTACACCCGCATTAGCAAACCCGCACATACATTTGGAGTTCAGTCAAAATGAGGGCAAATTGCGCTTTGGCACATTTGAAGAATGGCTTGATTCCGTCATTATCCATCGTGAAGAACTTATGAATGCAAACCTCAATATTGCGATACAGCAAGGAATCATAGAATCTCTACAGAGTGGTGTGGGCTTCATTGGCGCTATTTCAAGTCATGGATACGACCTAGAATCCTTAGTGCAATCACCTTTGCGCGTCATGTATTTTAACGAAATCATGGGTGCCAATACACAGGCTCTTGATGTCATTTTTCAAGACTTCCTTGCAAGATTCCAAAACTCCAAAGCCAAAGCAAACGATCGCTTTATCCCAGCTATCGCACTCCATGCACCCTATTCTGTGCATCCACAATTGCTTAAAAAATCTCTAGAACTTGCAAACACACACCAAACTCCCCTTAGTGTGCATTTCCTAGAATCCACTGCCGAGAGGGAATGGCTCACTTCTAGTCGCGGTTATTTCAAGTCCTTTTATGAGAGATTTTTCCATAATAAAATGGAATCTTTCTATAGCATAAAGGGCTTTTTAGAATCCCTAAAAGAAATTCCAAATGTTTATTTTACGCATGTCTTAGAAGCAGATTCAGAAATTCTAGACATCATTAAATCCCAAAAAGGAAAAATCATCACCTGCCCACGCTCCAATCGCCTCTTAAACGCAAAATTTCTAGACTTTAAATGTGTTTTAAAAAAAGAGATTCCCCTCTGCTTAGGCACTGATGGCAAAAGCTCTAATAATACACTTTCGCTGCTTGATGAGTTGCGCACAGCCCTTTTTGCTTACGCAGACATTCCGCTAGAATCCCTTGCGCGTACATTGCTTTTAAGTGTAACGCGTAATGTTTTCTCTCACACAAACCTTAAATTAGGCGTCTTAGAAAGCGGCAATTACGCAGATTTTGCTGTTTTTAAACTCCCAAAAATGCAAGAATTTCTAGCCTATAATCTCATTTTATATGCTAAAGAAGCGCATCACCTCTACATCGGCGGAAAAGAGGTTTTAGAACATTTAAGAGGAATACAATGAAAGAAAAATTAGCCATTTTCAGAGAGTATGACATTCGCGGAATCTATGGTGAGGATTTGATTGAAGAAAATGTCGTGCGCATAGGATATTTAATAGGACAAGAGCTCAAAAATCGTGGCGGGAAAACGCTCGGGATAGGCTATGATGCGCGTTTGCACTCACATATTATTTTTGATTGGTTTTGCAAGGGCATCTTTGCAAGCGGGATTGTCGCTTACAATCTAGGGCGCATTCCGACGCCTGTGGGGTATTTCTCACTTTTTACCACATTCCAAACACAGAACAAAAACTCCCTCACGCTAGATGGAAATGTAATGATTACAGGCTCACACAATCCCCCAAAATATAATGGCTTCAAAATCACACTTTTAAAAGAGCCCTTTTTTGGGGATTCTATTTATGCGCTTGAAGAGCAATTTTATACACTTAAATACGAGACAATAAAACCTAAGATTCCACAAAATCTAAACACGCAGCCCCTCAATGCGCTTGAAAAATACATTCAATATTTAACGCAAGAATTCCAGCATTTAAGGGGACTTGCACTTCCAATGAGTATAGATTGCGGAAATGGAATCGCGGGAATTGGAATCACAAAAATCCTAGAAAACTTAGGAATCTCTTATGAGGGATTATTCCTTGATCCCGATGGAACCTTCCCAAACCACCATCCCGATCCAAGTGAAGAGCGGAATCTCACAAGTCTCAAGGAAAAGGTACTTAAAAACGGTGGAATCGGATTTGCCTTTGATGGCGATGGAGACAGGCTTGCTGTTTTGAAAAAAACTCAAAATGGAATCAAAATCTACAAGGGCGATGAGTTGGCCATTATTTTTGCCCAAAAAATTCAAAATCCCATCGTTATTGGCGAAGTAAAATGCTCTGCAAACATGTATGATTCTCTCAATAAAATCGGCAAGGCTATTATGTATAAAACAGGGCACAGCAATCTCAAGGTCAAACTCAAAGAAGAAAACGCTCATATGGCCTTTGAGGTGAGCGGACATATATTCTTTAACGATCGTTACTTTGGCTTTGATGATGCGACATATGCGATGCTTAGAATGCTAGAAATCTTAAAAGAAGATGGATTGGAATTTGATAGAGTGTTAGAAAATCTGCCCAAACTCTATTCTACCGATGAGATTAAGATTCAAACCACAGAGGAGGAAAAATTCTCCCGCATAGAAGTGCTGAAGCAACTTTTAAAACAGGATTTGCCGCGGGATTTTCCAAAGATTTTAGATGTGATTTGCATCGATGGTGTGCGCGTTGTCTTTGAAGAGGGCTGGGGACTCATTCGCGCAAGCAATACAACCCCCACACTCATTGCACGTTTTGAAGCCAAAAGTCAAAAATCCTGCAAACGCTACGAAAACGCACTTCTTGGACTTCTCAAACAAGGACACTAAGATGGAACGTATCATTTTAAAATCCCCTTATGATATGCACTTACATCTGCGCGATGGGGACATGCTAGAACAAGTCATTCCCTACACAGCGCGATATTTTAGCGGTGCGCTTGTGATGCCAAATCTAAATCCACCCCTTAGCAGTACAAAAACTGTGCAATCCTACAAAGAAAGAATCCTAAAGGCTTCTCAAAATACCTCTTTTACGCCCTTTATGTCACTTTATCTCACCTCAAATCTCAATAAAGAGGAATTGCTCCAAGCAAAACAAAGTGGAATCTCATTTCTCAAACTCTACCCAAAGGGCGCGACAACGGGCAGTGAAAGCGGTGTGAGTGCGGTTTTAGATGCGCAGATTCTAGGAATCCTAGAAAGCGCTGAAGAGCTTGGAATGACCCTAAGCATACACGGAGAGAGTCATGGCTTCTCTTTAGAGCGCGAAGCGGAATTTCACCCGATTTTTGAGGAACTCGCACAAACTTTTCCACGATTAAAGATTATTTTTGAACACCTAAGCGATCGTCGCTCCATAGCTCTTGTAGAGAAATACGACAATCTCTATGCGACCCTCACACTTCACCACATCACACTCACGTTAGATGATGTCATAGGCAACGCACTCAATCCGCATGTCTTTTGCAAACCTATTTTGAAAACACCAAAAGACAGGGACGCACTGCAGCAAATAGCCCTCAGTGCGCATCCTAAATTTTCCTTTGGGAGCGATTCTGCCCCCCATCTCAAAACTTCTAAAGAAAGCTCAAAGGGTTCTGCTGGAATCTTTAGCGCACCGCTCTTACTTCCCGCTCTTGCAGAGCTTTTTGAAAGACATAAAAAACTAGAAAATTTAGAATCTTTTATCAGTAAAAATGCGCAAAAAATCTATCAGCTCAAAGAGGATTCTAAGGAAATTTGCCTCTGCAAAAAACCCATGCAAATCCCACAAATCCTCAATGGAATCGTCCCGCTCTTTGCAGGTGAGACCTTATCTTGGAGTTATGAATGCCAAAAATAGCCATTTATCCCGGAACATTTGATCCTATCACCAATGGGCATTTGGATGTGATTGAGCGCGCTTGTAAGCTCTTTGATGGGCTCATTATTGCCGTTGCAAAATCCACAAACAAAAATCCGCTCTTTAGCCTTGAAGAACGTGTTGAAATGGTCAAACGCGCCGTTGAAGAATCAAAAGATATTGCCACGCGCGTCTGCATTCTGTCTTTTGAAAATCTCATTGCCGACTTTGCCCGTGAGCATAATGCAAAGATTCTTGTGCGGGGGCTTCGGGCTGTGAGCGACTTTGAATATGAATTGCAAATGGGCTATGCAAACGCCTCACTCAATAAAGAGCTTGAAACAATCTACCTTATGCCCTCTTTGCAAAACGCCTTCATTAGTTCAACCGTTGTGCGCTCTATTTTATTGCATGGTGGTAGAATCGCACATCTCGTCCCTCTGTCCGTCAAAAATTTCATTGAAGAGGAATCTCAATGTATATCGCACTAGAGGGAATTGACGCAGCAGGGAAAAGCACACAAATTGCACAGCTCAAAAAGGAATTTCCCGATGCAATATTCACTTTTGAACCGGGTGCAACACCGCTTGGAAAGCAAATTAGAGAGATTCTACTTCACAAACAACTCTCCCTTAGCCCACAGGCCGAAATGTTGTTGTTTCTAGCCGACAGGGCCGAACACAGCGCAAAAATCCTAAGCCAACATCGCGACAAACTCATTATTAGCGATAGAAGTCTCGTTTCTGGAATCGCCTACGCAAAGGACTTTGACTTTAAAACTCTGGTATCTTTTAACAAATTTGCAACAGGAGGAATCCTGCCCGATCGCGTTTTGCTCTTAGAATTAAGCGCAGAAGAGTTGGTATTGCGATTGCGCAATAAAAATAAAGATTCCATTGAGCAACGTGGCATTGATTATTTGTTATCCCTACAAACAAGGCTCAAAGAATCCATAAAGTCCCTCAAACTAGAATCTCTCATTCTCAATGCAAGTCTGCCACAAGCAGAAATCACTGCCAAAATCGTGGATTTTATCCGATGCGCTGTTTGATTTGTGGCAAACTCACCCTAAAAACCGTTTGCATACAATGCGAACAAGAACTCATCGTTACACCAAAATGCAGGGAAATTGAGGATTTTAAAGTCTATAGCTTCTTTGAATGGGAAGTGGTGGAATCCCTTTTACACGCAAAATATCAAGTCATTGGCGATAAGATTTACGCAATGCTTGCTAAAATCGCCATCACGCATCTCAAGCAATCTCTCAAAATCCCCTATTGTGCATATTCCATAGGAATTGATGATAAGATAAGCCAACAGGGCTATGCACACAATGCAATTTTATTGCACTTTTTTAAAACCATAGGATTAAAGCCACTCTATGGCACCATCCACGCCACAAATCCCGTCTCTTATGCGGGAAAAACCCTGCAATTCCGCAAAGAGAATCCTAGAAATTTCACGCTCAAAAGAGAGGTCAAAGGGAAGCAAATCGTTCTGATTGATGATATTATCACGACAGGATTGACATTGCTTGAGGCTAAACAATTTTTAGAAAATAAGGGCGCACAAGTCTTAAATGCCTTTGTTCTTGCCGATGCGCGAAAAACTTAGTGCATTATTTTAATGTTTGTAAAATTTTGCTAAAATGCCAAAAGTTAAGGAGAGATAATGAAAGTTTTATTATTGCAAGATGTGAAAGGATTAGGAAAAAAGGGTGAAATCTGCGAAGTCAAAGATGGCTATGGAAAGAATTTCTTGATCGCAAAAGGAATGGCAGATTTTGCAACAAATGCCGTGATTAACCGCTACAAATCCGCACAGAAAAAGGCAGAGGAAATCGCAGCAGAGGAAAAAGCCCTCGCAGAAATGACAGCAAAAAAAATTTCAGAAGTCACCGTGAAAATCCTCCAAAAAGTAGGTGCAAATGGCTCTCTCTATGGTGCAATCACCAAAGAAGACATTGCAGAAGCACTCTCCAAAGAGCATCGCATAGAGATTGACAAAAAAACTATAGAGCTTAAATCCCCCATCAAAGCAACAGGAATCTATGAAGTGGAAGTCAAACTCGGGGGCGGAATCACGGCGATGCTCAAAGTTGATGTTGAGGCACAATGATGTTTGAAGCGACCACGATTCTAGCCTACAGAAGCGCGAAGGGAGCGGTCATCGGCGGAGATGGGCAAGTAACATTTGGGAATTGCATCCTCAAGGGCAATGCAACAAAGATTCGCACACTCTATCAGGGCAAGGTTTTGAGCGGATTTGCAGGAAGTACTGCCGATGCTTTCACGCTCTTTGATATGTTTGAGGGGATTTTAGAGAATAAAAAAGGCGATCTGCTCAAATCCGTGCTGGAATTTTCAAAAGAATGGCGCAAAGACAAATATTTAAGGCGCTTAGAAGCTATGATGATTGTCTTAAATGCTGAACACATTTTCATTCTAAGTGGGACAGGAGATGTCGTAGAACCAGAAGACGGAAAAATCGCAGCCATAGGAAGCGGAGGAAATTATGCCTTGAGTGCGGCGCGTGCATTGGATCGTTTCACGGAGAATTTATCCCCAAAAGAACTGGTGCTAGAATCCCTAAAAATCGCAGGAGAAATCTGTATCTATACCAATCAAAACATTAAAATCTTAGAACTTTAGGAAGCAAGTGTGGAAAATGTAATCGCAATGACACCAAAGGAAATCGTAGAATATCTCAACGCATACATTATCGGACAGCAAGAGGCGAAGAAGATCGTGGCTATCGCCCTTAGGAATCGCTACAGACGTTTGCAATTGCCTAAAGAAATCCAAGAAGAAGTGATGCCAAAAAACATTCTAATGATAGGCTCAACAGGTGTTGGAAAAACAGAAATCGCAAGAAGAATGGCAAAGATTATGGGATTGCCCTTTGTCAAAGTGGAGGCGAGCAAATACACAGAGGTGGGCTTTGTCGGTAGAGATGTGGAATCTATGGTGCGCGATTTGGTTGTCGCCTCTATCAATCTCGTCAGAGAAGAGTACAGAGAACGCAATGCAGAAGAGATTGCAAAATATGTTCTGGATAAAATCGTAGAAAAACTCATTCCACCTCTACCTAAGGGCGCAAGTGAGCAAAAAATCGCAGAATATGAAAAGGCCGCAGGAAAAATGCGCGAAAAAGTCAAAAATGGAGAGATGGATCATCTCAAAATTGAAATTGAACTACCCAAACGTAGCACGGAGATTGAGGATGGAGGTCTGCCAACAGATTTTGCAAAAGCACAAGAAGCCATTTCAAAGATATTCATTGTTCCCTCCAAAGAGATTCCAAAGAGAGAGGTGACAATTAAAGAGGCAAAAGAGCTTTTGAAAATTGAGGCCAGTGAGGCCTTGCTTGATTTGGATGCCATTAAGCATGAGGGACTCAAACGCGCCGAAAATAGCGGAATCATTTTTATTGATGAGATTGACAAAATTGCAGTGAGTGCAAAAAATCAAAGTCGTCAGGATCCTAGCAAAGAGGGAGTGCAACGCGATTTGTTGCCCATCGTGGAGGGCAGCATTGTCAATACGAAGTTTGGAATGCTTGCGACAAATCACATCCTATTTATCGCAGCAGGTGCCTTTAGCCTTAGTAAGCCTAGTGACTTAATCGCGGAATTACAAGGGAGATTCCCTTTGCGCGTGGAACTTAACACACTTGATGAGGAAGCTCTCTATAAGATTCTCACGCAGACTAAAAACTCTATTTTGAAGCAGTATGAAGCCCTCTTGGATGTAGAAGATGTGCATCTTAAATTCAGCGATTCTGCGATTCGCGCCCTAGCACACTATGCGCAAATTGCCAACGAAAAGACGGAGGACATCGGCGCAAGACGTCTGCACACTGTCGTTGAGCAGGTGATTGAAGAGATTAGCTTCAATGCAGAAAATTATCAAGGACAGGAGATAGAGATCACAGAATCTCTCGTGAAAGAAAAGCTAGAATCCCTCGTGCAAGATGCCGACACAGCGCGCTACATTCTCTAAGATGAATCCAAAAGACACGAAGGCCGGATTTGTCGCTGTTCTGGGACGACCTAATGCAGGAAAAAGCACCTTTTTAAACACTCTTTTAGGAGAGAAACTCGCCCTTGTCTCACACAAAGCAAACGCCACGCGCAAAAGAATGAATCTTATCTTAATGCACGGGATGACACAGATTGTCTTTGTTGATACACCCGGGATCCACAAACAAGAAAAATTGCTCAATCAATACATGCTTAAAGAAGCAATGCAGGCTCTCAATGACTGCGATATTCTACTATTTTTGTCCCCTGCAACAGACAAGACACACCATTATGAAGAATTCCTCAAACACACCAAAAAGCCCCATCTTCTGCTCCTCACAAAGTCCGATCTGATACCTAAAGAATCTCTCTTAGAAATCATTGCAAAATACGAAAGATTCAAGGATTCCTATAAAGCCCTCATTCCTATTTCTACTAAAGACAAAAATAGCCTTATACGTGTCATAACAGAATTAGAAAGGCTCATGCCTCATAATCCCTACTATTATGACCCCGAGATTCTAAGTCCTAACAGCACAAAGGAGATTGTCAAGGAAATGATACGTGAATCTGTCTTTGAAAATCTTAGCGATGAATTGCCTTATGAGAGCGATGTACTCATTACGCGCTATACCGAAAAGGCACATCTGCACGTCATTAGAGCAAAAATCATTGTCCTTAAAGAAAGTCAAAAGGGCATCGTGATTGGCAAAGATGGCGCAACTCTCAAGCGCATAGGTAGAGAGGCGCGTTTGCAGATTGAAAAATTTGTGCAACAAAAAGTTTTTTTAGAATTGTTTGTCAAAGTTATTCCAAATTGGAATAAAGAAAAAGAAAACTTGCAAAAATTTGGCTATAATTTTGAGGATTAGAAAGGAAACAAATGAAAATCATAAGAATCTTGTGTTTGTGTTTGTGGGCTGTTCTTGCTCATGCAGACGACTTGGAGTGGATTAGGACATATCAAGAAGGTGGCATTAAAGCCATAGAAAACAAAATAGATTCTATCATGCAAACGCCATCTTATTGGACTCAAGCCTTGCAAGAAAAAGACACGCGCTTTGGTTATTATGAGCATCTCAAATACCTCTTTATCGCGACAAAAAATGAGCCAACATTGAAATTATACGCGCTAGAAAACAATCAATGGAAGGAAAAAATCAGCACGACAAGCCTTGTTGGCTCTAAGGGCGGACACAAGGAAAAAGAGGGTGATTTAGCCACACCTATTGGCGTTTATACGCTTGATGCGCGTCTCACAAATCTCGATCAGTATTATGGACCCTTTGCCTTCACGACAAACTATCCTAATCTCCTCGATCGTTTGCAACATCGCACGGGCAATGGCATTTGGATTCATGGAATGCCCCTTGATGGGAATCGCAAAGACCTCAACACACGTGGCTGCATAGCGATTGAAAATGACACTCTCGCAAATATTGACAAGATTATCAACCACAAAAACACCCTCTTAATCACATATGAAGACAATAAAATCAAAGAAGTCAGCAAAGAAGATCTCGGCACATTGCTTGCCGCATTAAATGCTTGGAAGCAGGCATGGAAAGTCAATGACATTGACAAATATCTTGGATTTTATGGCAGGGATTTCATTCGCTTTGATGGGATGCTCTATGATGAATTCACTCAAATGAAGCGCCAAATATTCAGAAAGAATGAGCGCAAGGAAATTGCCTTTTCTGACATTAACATTTCTCCCTATCCTAATGACAAAAATAGGAATCTTTTTAAAATCGCATTTTTTGAAGATTACAAGGCGCCGGGCTACACATTCCGCGGACCTAAGGAAATTTATGTGGAGCTCAAAGATTCCAAAATGCAAATCATCGCAGAGCGGTAGATTCTTATGCAACTCCAAATGCTAAGAACTCTATAGCAATCAATACTCCAAGAATTTAAGAATGAGCATCAAAAGTCTTTATTTGAAATTTTAAAACAACCAAATAATATTAACAAAAACGATAAAATGCTTAGAATTTTTTCCATAAGCTTATCCCAAAAATCGCATCGGGAGCAGCCGAACTTCCACCA
>CANQAN010000008.1 GCA_947588965.1 uncultured Helicobacteraceae bacterium | reverse complement strand
TTTTTTTTTTTTTTTTGATATAATAACACTGCAAAAAAGTAAAAAAGAAGGATGGCTATGTATTTAGAAAATATCAATGGTCCAAAAGACATTAAAAAATTAAAGACGGAGGAGTTGAAAGTCTTAGCCGATGAAACAAGAGCGGCACTGATAAACAAAATCAGTAAGGCGGGTGGTCATAGCGGACCGAATTTAGGAATGGTTGAAATGACGGTTGCACTTCATTATGTTTTTGATTCTCCTAAGGATAAAATAGTCTTTGATGTTTCGCATCAGTGTTATCCGCATAAAATCTTAACGGGCAGAAAAGAGGCGTTTTTAGATAGTGAGCATTTTGGTGATGCAACAGGATACACTAACCCTCTTGAAAGTGAGCATGATTTCTTCACCATAGGACATGCTTCAACCTCTATTTCTTTGGCTTTGGGTCTGGCTAAGGGCAGGGATTTAAGGCAAGTAAATGGCAATGTAATCGCAATTATCGGAGATGGTGCATTATCGGGCGGTGAGGCACTAGAGGGCTTAGATTATGCGGGAGAATATAATAAAAATCTCATTATAATCCTCAATGATAATGACCAAAGTATCGCAGAAAACCATGGCGGTATGTATAAAACATTAAAAGAATTAAGAGAAACTAACGGCAAATCCTCAAATAATATTTTCAAATCTTTCGGCTTGGATTACAAATATTTAGATGATGGTCATGATATAAAAAGCCTTGTTGATTTATTCAAAAGTGTAAAGGATATTGACCGCCCAATAGTATTGCATATCCATACAATAAAAGGAAAGGGCTTACCCTATGCCGAAAAAGACAGAGAATCTTGGCATGCAGGAGGTCCGTTTAATGTAGAGGACGGAAGTCCTAAGTTTAAAGCACAAGAGGCTGATGATCCCGTATTTGACAGCATAAAAGAATTGCTTGATACAAATCCAGAGGCAATACTTGTCAATGCATCTGTTCCTATGGGGCTTGGAATGGTTAAAGGAGTCAGGGAAGAATACGTTAACAGAGGTCAATTTATTGATGTTGGAATTGCAGAGGAAAATATGGTTGCAATGAGTGCAGGCATCGCAAAAAATGGTGCAACGGTTGTCTTTAGCACCTTTGCACCCTTCTTTCAAAGGACATATGATCAAGTATCTCACGACTTATGCTTAAATGACATTCCTGCAACCATGCTTGTATTGCACCCCGGAGTGTATGGATTGAATTCTAATACACATATCGGCTTATGCGATATTCAAATGTTTGCTCATATTCCTAACCTAATCTATTTAGCACCGACAACAAAAGAAGAATATTTTCAAATGTTTAAATTTGCAACCACGCAAAAAGAACATCCCGTTGGAATAAGAGTCCCTGCAAATCTGCCAGAGACAGGCGTTAAAGACACGACCGATTATTCAAAATACAATAAAAATAAAATCGAGAAAAAAGGGTCTAAGGTCGCTTTATTTGCAGTGGGTGTCTTAATGCCCTTAGCTATGAAAACTGCACAAAAAGTTAAAGATGAAATAGGGTTTGACATTACGGTTGTAAATCCGAGATTTTTAACAGGCTTGGATGAAGAACTGCTCAATGGATTAAAAAAGGAACATCAACTGGTTATCACAATAGAAGATGGCGAATTGATGGGAGGCTTCGGACAAAACATTGCATCATTCTATGGAAATAGTGATATGAAGGTTTTAAATTACGGCGTATCTAAGGCATTCCATACAGATTTTAATCCTGATGAACTATTGAGGAAAAATGGTATTTCGCAAGAAAATCTGGCAAATGTCATCAAAGATTTTATTAAGTAATTTATTAAGTAATGGGGCAATTTTAACTGCAACAATTAACATGTGTATGGTAAAAGAAGGCTAAATATCGGAATGGATAAAAAAGTTTTAGTAGCTTATTTTTCAAGAACAGGCGAACAGTATTCGGTAGGTAATATCAAAGAAGGTAATACCGCAATAATTGCTAAAATTATAGCAAACAAAACAAATGGCGATTTGTTTGAAATCAAAGTAAAAAACGATAATTACCCGAAAGGCTATTTTGATGTATAATAATTTTATGACAATAGAAAAAAACATATTTAAAAGGTATGTACCCGATTTTAAAAAATTAAAGGATTATGGATTTAAAAAAGTTAATAACAGCTTTATGTTAGAAACATTGTTTAAAGATAATTTATTCAAAGCTGTTATTAGCATAAATTCAGATGGAAATATATCGGGAATTGTTTATGACCTTGAAAATAATGATGAGTTTTTGCCCCTGCGAGTTGAAAATAATCAAGGTAAATTTGTTGGCGAAGTTAGAGCCGAATATGAAAATTTACTTGAAAATATAAGAGATAATTGTTTTTCAAAAAAAATATTACATATTTCCTCAATCAAACAGAATAACAAATTTGATTATTAAAAAATACGGAAATGCTCCCGAATTTTTATGGAAAACAACACCGGGGACAGGAGTATTCAGAAACCCAGAAACAAAAAAGTGGTATCTCGCAATTTTAGATATAGATAGAAGTAAAATTCAAAAAAAATAAAAAAGGACTTGTTGAAATTGCATTAATAAAATTAAGTGCTGACAATGTCGAAAAACGATTAAAATAAGAACATATTTACCCCGGTTGGCACATGAATAAAAAATATTGGATAACAGTTATTCTTGATGAAAGTTTATCTGATAATGAGATTATGGAATTAATAGAAGAAAGTCATAGCTTTACCGTCAAAAAATCATAAAAATAATTACGTCTAAGTATTTCTTTACATTTATCTTTCTTTTATTCTTTTTAAAACCATTTTTGGAACTTGGCTATAATTTTTTATTCCTATGATTTTTACTAATGATTTTTGCATAATCATAAATGCAATAATCATTAGTAATGCCCCGAATAAGTATTCTAAACCTGTCGCCATATTGTGTTTTATAGTATAAATATAAAATAAAACACTTACAATAAATTGCATTTCAGCTGTTACCATTCCGGGGGAATAAAATTTATCCATTCTAAATAATTTTATAAAACCGATATGAACAACGCCTTCCATTATTCCTAACGTTGCAGTCATTAAAATCGGAATCATATAATTATCCAAACAAAATGGAGTAATTGTAATAATTAATAAAAGAATATCAACGGGAACTCTTGTTATTCTTCTTAATTCTTCATTTGATTTAACATCTAAAACTTCCGAGAATTTATCAAAAAAACCGCCCGGATAAACTCCTTCTTCCCATTCGTGCAAAAGAAAAAGAACGGTGTAAATTAAAGCAGCCTTTTGAATAAATGATAAATCACCCATAATTGCAGCTGTAAGCAAAAATAATATTGAAATGACACTATAAATTTCTAATGAATAATATCTAATAAATTTAATCATTCTTCAACTCCAATAATTTATAGTTAGATATTAGCACAAAATTTATTAGAGGGTTTTGAAAATTTTATCTTTTCGATTTATCACTTATCTTTATACTCATTCAAGAAAAATACATCAGGTAGAAGTAAATAATTTATTTTATCCAAAATAAAACTCCTTTTTATTGTTTAATGCATGCCCAAAGCCACAGCTTGAATTATCTTTTAGCAAGTTGTTTTTTGAGATTTTTATAAACATCGCTATATTTATAACCTATCATTGTTGTTAAAGTTTTTTGCATTACTATAAAACAAGCAAACATTACTAATGCACCTATTAAATAATCAAAACCTGATAAAATATTATTTTCAATCAAATATGCAAATAATATGATTGTAACTATGGCTTGAATTTCCGCTGTAACCATTCCGGGAGAATAGAATTTAGGACATTTAAAAAGTTTTATGAAAAAAATATGAACAAGACCTTCAAAAAGTCCTAAAAAGGCAAGTGGTAAAATGGTTATCGGATAATTGTGAAAAATAAAAGGTGTTATTGTAAATGTTAAGAGCAAAATGCTTGTTGGAATTCTGCTTGCTCTTTCTTGCTCAATATTAATATCAACACCAAGCATATTTGCAATTAATTTTGTAAGGCTTCCGGGATATTTCATTTCTTCCCATTCGTGTAAAACAAATAAGAAAATATACACTAAAACAAATTTTTGAATAAGGGATAAATCACCGATAATTCCTGCTACAACAAGAATAAACATTGAAATTATCGTATAACTTTCTAAAGCATAATATTTAATAAATTTTACCATGACACCCCATTTTATGACAGACAAATTATAACTAAAATATTAATCCCTTTCAAGCCTTTCTTTAAAGGCTTGAAATTTTTAGTTTAATTGCGATGTTTTAGGCAAACAAAGGGCAACGCAAAAGACCACAGCCATTAGGAGTGCAATATAAATAAAAAAGCCATTTTCAAATTGAGCATTTTTAAACTGCAAAGCGACAAAGGGAGCTGAACCGCCAAATATGGCATTAGGGATAGCATATCCTAATCCCGTGCCAAGAGCCCTTATATGCTCGGGAAAGAGCTTTGCCTTAAAGATTCCAGCCACAGAGGTGTAAAAACTAAGAATCACAAATAAAATCAAAACCAAAGACAAGACAGCTATAGCACTCGTTGCGCTTTTTAAAGTCTCAAAAACAGGATAAATTCCTAAAAAGGCAAGGACTGAAAAGATGATTAAAGAATTCTTATGTCCAATTTTATCACCAAGTAAGCCAAATAAAGGTTGAATGAGCATTAAAACAAAAAGAGCGATGAGATAGATGTGATTTGAAAGTGTTTTATCAATGAGTCCTAAATTCACAATAAAGGTTTTCGTATAAGTGGTAATGGTATAAAATGCCAAAGAGCCCCCTGCTGTAATGCCCACAACAAGCAAAAAGGGCTTGTAAGAAGCAAAAAGAGCCTTGAGTGTGCCTCTGTCCTCGTGCTTGTGAAGTTCGGTCGCACTCTCATCCATAACCTTACGCACAAGCAAAGAACCTAAGGCTAAAATTCCTCCCACAACAAAAAGAATCCTCCAAGCGAAATCTTTCATTTGCTCATCGCTAAAGAATAAAAGCATAACGCTAATGCTTGCCACAGCCAAGAGCTGCCCACCTATGAGCGTCACATACTGAAAAGAAGAATAAAAGCCCCGTTTTCCTTCACTTGCAAGTTCGGATAAATAAGTCGCTGCGATTCCGTATTCTCCGCCTACGCTTAAGCCTTGAATGAGCCTTGCAATCAAAAGCAAAATAATCGCAAAATCGCCTACAAGTTCCTTACTCGGTAAGACTGCAATCATAAAAGAGCCTAAAGCCATTAAAACCACAGAAAAGACCATAGATTTTTTACGTCCAAATTTATCGGCTAAAGAGCCAAAGAGCCAACTCCCAATAGGTCGCATAAAAAACCCTGCCGCAAAAACACCAAAGGCGTTGATTTGCTGGATGATGGGATTATCAGAGCTTGAAAAGGTGTGAGCAAAATAAGTCGCTGTAAAAGCATAGATATAAAAATCAAACCATTCTACTAAATTTCCACTGCTTGCTGCAACAATGGAGCGAATTTTTTGAGCCTTGCTTAAAGCTTGTTTTTCCATATATAATCCTTTTAAACATTAATCTTTTAAAGATATAATATATCTAAGAATGATAGACTTAAAGGATTTATGCATAAAAAAATGAAAAATTTCAATCAAAATGTTACAAAATCGCGCACATTAGCCCATCTAAACCCACTAAATTTATGCAAAAGTCATTATTATAGACAATTAATTTTACGATATAGAATAAGAGATTCAATAATTTTTATGATTTTTATTATAAGCAAAAAGCTCTTTCAAACATTAGTCTTAAAGAGCTTTTTTGAGAAATTGATTGATAAAATTTGGCTTTGAAATCCAAGCTAGGATTTAGTTTATAGCGTGAATCTCTCTAAATTTAAGCCATGCTACAGCCAAAAGAGCAAAGGAGACAATAGCACAAATAACTGCAAAATCATAAACCGCAACGACAATCACACAAGAAATAAAATATACAAGCGGTTTTTTGTCGCTACTTGTTTGAAAGAGCAAATAATTCACCCACAGCCCAAGCACAAGACTTAAAATTCCAAAAATATAAAAAATGTAGCACTTGCACCGCATCCATATACAAAGCTTTTAGCCAACAAATTTGTAATGAGATAACATATAAGGGTTAAGAGTGCAAAAAAACTTCATTGAATGGATATTTGGAGCAAAGATAAAATTTTTACCGCATTAAAATCTAAAAATACAAATTTTGTATCGATATTTGGTAGATTTGTCATAGATGCATTAAAAGAGGTGTTTAAAGAGCTAAAATTGCTTGAAAAGCTAGGTTTGTTTAGGATAAAAACACCTACAGCCTTACCATCAATCACTTCAAAATCAACCTCAAGTCCCTCGATATTTTGCCCTTCTTTTTCGTTTTTAACTCATTTTCTTCATAATAATAACGTTTGCCAATCACCACTAATCACACCTGCACCTAAAATTTTACCTTTCACAAGCTCTCCTTAAAATCAAAAATCTCCGATAAATTTCACTTTTTATAACAAAGCTTTATTTATGAGTTTAGTTTGTAAATTTCAAGGGCAGCATTGTACAAAAAATAAATCAATACTTAAAAATAATATTTAATTTTGTAAAATTTAGGATTTTTATATAAAGATTTATTTTGTAAAAATGAAGTGAAATTTAATTCCCTAGTGAATTACGATTTCACTAAGAAAAATCTGCTTCCTTGAAAGGATTGTCAAATGTGTATATCTTTGTAATTATAGCATTACTCCGCAATTGTGGCATTAATTTGCTTAATTGCATGCTAAATAGGAAGGTCTAAAGGGCTAGGAAACTAGCCATACTCGCTATATATTTCTTTTTTAAAATCTACATTCTTCTTTTTTTTACCTTGTTTTTCTTATGCGGATTCTTGTTTTTGTTTAGAATCTTTCTCTAAATTTTCCTCTTGCAAATGCGAATCTTTAGGTTGTAAAGAATCTTGTGATTCTTGCATTATTTTATTCTTCTCTTCTATGAACTCTAAAGCCCTTTTAGCTCGTGTTCTTATACAATTTTCAATAGGGATGAGCCATTCTTCACTCAAATTAAATTGTGAATGTCTTTTGAAAGTAAAATCTGTGAGTTTTTCTAAATTTTCTTTGTGTCGCTCTTGTACGAAAAGTTTGAGTTGTTCATTAAAAGTAAAATCAAAATAAGTTCTTTTATCGCTCAATACAGCATTTATGTCTTTTAGTTTCTTTTCAATGAGAATATTTATCATACTAAAGCCATTATCAAAGATGGGTGCAGGACGTAAAATCTCATTTGTGTTATTATCAATTATATTTTTAATTTTTTGAGTCAATTCTTTTGTTTTAGATACAAGAGATTGTATTTCTAGATTTTTTACTTCAAACTCCAAAATAATCTTATCTTTATTCTTTAAAAGATATTTACTATAATTAATGTTTTGTGAATCGTTAATTATTCTTTTTGCGTAAGATTCAGAACTTCATCTAAACTTACCCTTTGATAATATTTTTGCTTAGATATTCTTATAGTATTCTCTAAAAGGGGTGCATTGTTCAAACAATTCTGCTTGCGTACCTTTTGCAAGGATTGCTCCATTTTGGAAGAAATAAATGCGCTGCGCCAAAGAAATTGTTGAAAAACGATGCGCAATGATAATGACGATTCTGTCATGCAATAATCCACTCAGCGCATCTCTGAATTCCTCTTCTGTTTTGTTATCCAATGCACTTGTTGCCTCATCTAAAATAAGAATTTCTGGATTCTTATAAAGAGCGCGTGCAATTGCGATTCTCTGTCTTTGCCCACCACTCAAATTTGTGCCAAATTCATCAAGCACCGTATAGATTCCATTGGGCAGAGATTCTACGTATTCCAAAATCTGCGCTTGTTGTAAGGCAAACTTTATGCGCTCTTCATCTATTGCATTTCCGTATGCGATATTGTGTGCAATGCTATCGTTGAAAATAAAAATACGTTGCGTGACAATGGCTATTTTAGAGCGCAAACTACTCTGCGTGAAATCCCTAATATCCTCACCATTAATGGATATCTTACCATGTGTTGGTTCATAGAGTCGCAAAAGTAAATTTACAAGAGAGCTCTTTCCTCCTCCACTACTACCGACTAGCGCAATGCTCTCTCCACTCTTTATTTCTAAATCAATCCCCTTTAGTGCCTGTTTAGTCTCATAGTATAAATCCACCCCCTCAAAACGAATCTCACGCACAGGCTCAATGAGATTTTTCTTGCCATCTTCAATCTTAACATTTCTATCAAGCATCTCAAAGATTCTATCTCCCGCTGCAAAGGCGACTTGAATCTTACTAAAAAGTCCGCTAATACGTTTAAGTGGTGTATAGAGCATAAACAAAGCCGTCACAAAGGAAAAAAAGGCTCCCGCCGTTATTTCGTTGTTGATAACTTTATAACCCCCCACAAAAATCACAACAGACAAGGCGATAGCCCCCAAAACTTCCATTAAAGGACTTGTGAGTTCTGAAATTTTCACCGTCCTCATAGAGATCCTAAAAAACTCTTTATTGTGATTTGAAAATTGCTGATACTCCATATTTTCACCCGCACTTGCCTTAATGAATTCTATATTATTAAAAATCTCAACCAATTTTGATGCAAGATCTGCAGATTTTTCTTGCATTCTTTTTGATTCTTTGCGCATTCTTTTAGCAATCAACAAGACGGGATATAAGGCAATTGGCATAACAACAAGCCCATAAAATGCCAACTCGGGACTCTGATAAATGACAACGACAACGAGTCCCACCATCGTCAATCCCTCTCTAATCCCCTCAATAAAATGAATAGAGACAGCTCCTTGTATCACATAGACATCATTCACAAGCCGCGAAATCAACTCACCATTGCGAAAACGATTGAAAAAATCCATCTCAAATCTCAAAATCTTTTGCAACAAAACGTCTTTAAGTCTTCTTATAACATCCTGCCCAACAAGATTCATATAATAAGCTTGAATGTAGATTCCAGCCCCCTTGCCAAAATACGCAAGAATAATCAAAAAGGGTAGAATCCCTAGCATTTGCGCATTTTTAGCAAGAAAAATATCATCTAAAACGGGCTTGACGAGATAGGCACTAAGCGCCGTACAGAGTGAAACAAGGATTGTCCCAAAAATCGCATAAAAAAAATGCAACTTATGCTCTTTCATATATGGTACCAAACGCGCAAAAAAAACTCTCAACTCCTAACCCTCACTCAACTAAAAGACAATCTCATCATAATTAACTCTAGCAGGAGGTTTGATGGGCGACTTGTCCGTATAATACACCTGCTCATTTTCTACCTTTTGAGAGCGCACACCCTCTGGGACTTTAAATTTACGTTCCAAGCCCGGATCAATTTCTATGATTTTATTGAAAAAATAAGAAAAAGAAGGCGCAGGCGCAACTCCGCCTGTTTCACTATTGCCCATAGGAGTGTTGTCATCCTTCCCATACCATACAATAGCTTCAAGGCTCGGAGAAAACCCACAAAACCAAGCATCAACATTGTCATTTGTCGTCCCCGTTTTCCCTGCTAATTCTATTCCATCTACATGTGCGCGTCTGCCCGTTCCACTATTCACCACACTGCGCAAAATATCCACAATCAAAAAGCTCTGTTTTTCCTCTGTCAAGACATATTCTTCGGGCGTAAAATACATCACATCGCCTCTCTCATCAACGATAGAATGTACAAGCATCGGATCAACAATCTTGCCATAATTAGAAAACACCATAAAATTCTTTGCCATTTCAATCGGTGATGCCCCAAAACTACCAAGAGCGATAGATAAGTCCTTTGGCACATTCATAAAGCCATAGCGCAGAATTTCATTATAGATTCTATCAAAGCCAACTTCCTCAACCAAATTGATCGTTGCAAGATTCAGAGACTTTGTCAGAGCTGTTTTGAGCGACACAAAACCACTCAATGAGCTGCCATAATTCTTAGGTTGCCATTTTTTACGTTCCCCCCCTACTCTGTATTCATATGTCCTTGCAATATCGGGAATCTGGTAATTTTGCGACAATCCAGAATTAATGGCACTCAAATATAAAAAGGGCTTAACGCTACTGCCAATTTGTCTTTTGCTCTGTGTTGCGCGCGAAAAATTGCTCTTTTGATAATCCACCCCACCAACAAGGGCAAGAATCTTGCCTGTTTTGCTCTCTAGCACGATAAAAGCACCATTGAGTTTTTCTTTGAGAGATTCATCATCTTTGTGCCGCGCTAGGATTTGCTCATAACCAAAATACAAGGATTCTTGTGCAATTTCTTGATAATCTAAATCAATGTTAAGATAGATTTTGTAACCTGCTGTCTTTAAATCCTGCAACCCTGCAAGCTGTCTTTGTACCTCATCAACGACATAAGGAGCGACATTTTGTGTCAATGTATCATCATAAACCTTAGGACGCTCCTGCAATCCATCCTGCAAAGCTTCTTGTGAAATCCAGCCTAATTCATTCATTCTTTGTAAGACACTATTTGCGCGACCAAGAGCAAACTCATAGTTACGCGTCGGATCATAAAAGCTCGGTGCGCGCGGAAGAGAGACAAGAATCGCAATTTCCTTTAAGGTCAAGGCATCCATTGATTTGCGAAAATATCCACCCGCTGCAGTTTTTATACCATAAAAGCCATGTCCAAAATATGTGTGATTCAAATAACGTTCTAAAATTTCCTCTTTGCTTAAAATCGTTTCTAAGCGCAGAGCCAATAAGACCTCTTTTAGTTTTCTCTCTATCGTCTTGTCTCTTGTGAGCGCAACATTTTTAATGAGTTGTTGCGTGATTGTGCTTCCACCCTCTGCATAGCGCACATTTTGGATGTTTTTTATCATCGCACGCATGATGGCATCCAAATTCACACCCACATGCTCAAAAAACAATGTGTCTTCAATCGCCAAAAGAGCCTCAATTAAACGTGGTGGAATCTCTTCAAAAGTCGCATAAAATCTGAATTCTTTATCAAACAAATTGGCAATCAAGCGATCTTGTCTGTCAAAAATCTGCGTTGCAACAGGGGGCTTGTAATTGACAATTTTATCTGTGTCATTGCGAATCTCCGAATAGACTTGTGCGACAAAAATAATGCCACCAATCACAGCAACAACACAAAAAACACTTAAGATTCTTAGAATATTTTTCATTGACAACCTAAAAAATCATTTTGTAAATTCTAGCCAAATTTTCACAAAGATTCTTTAAAACCATCTTAGACTCTCTTTGCTTTTTTACTAATGGACAAAACCATTCCAATCATAATGCTCGTTGCCAAAATTGAGCTTCCTCCATAACTCAAAAACGGCACAGCAATCCCCTTAATAGGAATCAATCCCGAGATTCCAAATGCATTGATTAAAAATGAAAACCCCAAAATCACAGCCACTCCCGAACAAAAAAGATAATGCATATTCGTCGCACAACGATTGGCAATTTTTAGGATTCTAAAAATCAAAACAACAAACAGAAGGCTAATGCAAATCAACCCAAATACCCCAATTTCTTCGGCAATTCCTGCTAACACGACATCGGTATGCACTTCGCTCAAAAATCCAAGCTTAATGAGTCCATTTCCAAGCCCCTCTCCCAAGAATCCCCCATTAGCGATTGCATTTAAGGAGTGCTGAATCTGATAGGGTTCGGGCAAATTTTCCACGCGCAAGGAATTTGCAATGGATTGTGGAAATATGGACAAAATCAAATCCTGCGCACCTGCCCACCAAGTCTTAACTCTTTGAATCCTATGTGTGCTTGTTACAATCACCCCGACAAACAGCACAAACGCACCACTTAAAAGATACAAAAAAAGCTTAAAAGAAGATCCCGCAAAAATCATCATGATTGCTAACGTCGTCCCCAAAAGCACGATTTGTCCCAAATCATTTTGCAAAATCGCAATCAAATACACAGCAATCAAAAATACAACAACATAGGGTAGAAATGTAACAAATTCTTCTTTGAGTGTCTTTTGTTCTAAGAGTGAAAATTTGCGCGAAAAACTCCAAGCAAGGAATGTAACAAAGCCGATTTTAAAGAACTCCACAGGTGCAAGAGAAAAAAAGGGCAAACGAATCCAACGTTTCGCTCCTCCCGCACTTGTTGCTAAACTTTCAGGCAAGAAATGCATAATAAACATCAAAAAGATTCCGCCAAAAAACAAAATAAATCCAAAGCGCAAAATAAAACGATCAGGCTCACAACGTGAAATTCCCCACATTAAAAAAACTCCAAGAATCCCTGCAATTAACTGCCGAAACAGAAAATGGAACTCCCCATAACCATAATACAAAACAGCAAAAGACGAGAGGGAATAAGAAAATAAAATCCCAATTGTTATGAGGCTCAAGCTGACTAAAAACAGAGGACGATCAACCATTTCACTCCCATTAACTCAAGATTTTTTCAATGCAATCAGGCTTGTTTGCACTCATTAAATGGAATTTATTGTGCAAGGAGAGCAGTTTGCAAAAGAGCTTTTGACTTTTTTGCATTCCCACTTGCATTTCATTGCCCACTTTATTTGCCTCTTCAAGCGCAGAGAGCCATTCCTTCGGTACAAAAACACCGGGTAGCCTATTGTGCAAAAATTGCGCAGTTTTATAGCTAAAAATAGGGAAAAATCCAAACACCAGCACACAATGCGTTTGATATTCTTCATTAATCTTATGGCACCACAACAAAAGCTCCTCTGCAAGATTCACATCATAAATAGGTTGCGTAAAAAGCGCCAACGCGCCCCCGCAAATTTTATCTTGCATTTTCTTATAGAGAACCTCCTTATTTTTCGCATAAGAATTCATCACGCAAAAGGGATAAATCCTCTGATACTTCCCTTGCAAACCCTCACCATTAATATCCTTGCATTGATTGAGAGAATCAATGATTTTCAAAAGCAATTGACTATTCCCCTCAAATACACCCTTTGCTTGTGGCTGATTCCCTAGTCGCAGAGGATCGCCTGTTAATGCCAAAATCAACCTCAAATCCAAACTATTCATTCCCATAAGCTCACTTTGCAAGGCAAGTGTGTTTCTATCGCGCATCGAAACGGTCGTAATGCTCGGAATTCCAAAGAGATTTTGTAGCTTTAAACTCGCAAAAGGTGCGCTGTGCTTCAAACGTCCTAAAGGAGAATCTGTACAAACAAAGGCACCAATTTGTCGCAAAAATTCCCTGCCCTTGAGATTTTCACAAATTTCATCCAAACTAAAACTCGCCGGCGTTGAAAATTCATAGGTCAAGCACTTTTCTGCAGAAAGAAGTGTTGTGATAAAAGATTCTATTTTATCGCTTGTAAATTTTTCCATTAAAGCCCTATATTTTTTATGTAATTTTATACTTTTATCGCTTTATGTGCAAGAATCCAACAAATAGACAATGTGCTGCCAAACTCTTTGCGTGTTTGCGCTCAAGCCAACTTCACAAGTGCTAGAGCTTGAATAGCCTTCTTCTATAGAATCCCTAGCATAGAATCTCACAAATCCCTTAAGGGCATGTTGATTGAGCGTAGGATTTAAGAATCCCTTATTTCCAGCAAATCCACAGCATTTTGTATCAGAATGGATTCTCACCTCTCTTGCACACATTTTTGCAATCTCTAAGAGTGCCTTTTCATTATCATCTCTTTGGGAATAATGTCGCGTTGAGCATGGCGCATAGAGTCCGATTGTGGAATCCTTTTTTGTGATTGTCAGTTGCGGAATGATATTTTCTAGCACAAATATCGGCATGTCTTTAATATTCAGATTCACACCTTCTAGCACACCAAACTCACGCGCTCTCTCAAGCAATTCTAGTGCGCAAGCACTATGATCGCAGACAATCATAATCTCCCCATCCTTGCTAGCCAGTCTCAACTGCCTGAATGTCTCTAGCGCAACCTGCTTTGCAGTCTCTCTATAATCTTTAAAAGCCTTTGAACAGCACAAATTTTGAATGTTTTGTGGATAAATCACATCAATTTTTGCCTTAAGACACAGAGATTCAAACACATCTTGAATGCTGCGCTTATCTCGCGCTTCTTTGGGGGGCGCAAAGATTCTATTCAAACAAGAACTGAAATAAACAACCTGTTTTTCAAAATTGCGCAAACAACCCTCATAAGAATCCCTTTGATTCTCTCTTGGAAAATAATCCAACACAACGGGCGTCTTTATCCATTGATTCAATGATTTTGAGAGCGTTTTTGAAAATGTTTGTGTGAAATTTGCAACCTTCACAGTGTGTTTAAGTGTCGCAGAAAAGGGCTTGAAATTCTTTGCAACAAATTGGGCAATTTTTTCATGTTTGCCAATTTTTGCAAGTTTCGCAATTTTCGCAGTGTCAATTTGCAACGGGCAGAGATTTGCACACATTGAACAAGTTGCGCAAGTCTCTAGGACAAAATATTGATACCCAAGTTTTAATTCCTCCAAAAAGGATTGTTCTTCAAGGCTCAAACCCTCTTTTGTCTCCAACCTCCTTATTTCTTGATAGACGCTAATCCTCTGTCTAGGCGTGAGCGTGAAAGCTAATGTCGGACAATATTTCTCACAAAATCCACATTCCATACATTTTCCAATCAATTCACTAATGACGTCATAATGCTCCAAAGAGGGCTTGAGATTCTTTCTGTGAATCTCCTTATCCTCACTCAAAATGACATCGGGATTGAAAAGATTCTCCGCATCAAAAATTTCTTTAATTCTTTGGTGGATTCTATAGGCTTTCTTGCCCCATTCTAACTCCACAAAGGGTGCGACCATTCTACCCGTTCCATGTTCAGCTTTAATACTGCCTTGGAAGCTTGAGACAACTTGTGCCAACTCCTCCATAAACTCCGCAAAGATTCGGGCAACTTCCTTGTCATTAAGATTTGGCGTGATGATAAAATGCACATTTCCACTCAATGCATGTCCAAATACAATTCCTTGAAAATTGTATTTTTTAAACAACTCCATAATCTCCGCAATTGCATGTGTGAAATCCTGTATAAAAAAACAAACATCCTCCGTAATGACCGTACTTCCCTTAGGGCGATTTCCAGCGACTATTGGCAAGATCCCCTTGCGTATCAACCACCAAGAATCCTGCTCACTCTTATCAAAGCTAAAGCGCACATCAAAAAGCGTCTTTAAGGCTTTAATCTTAGGCGTTAAATAGGCGATATTATCCTCTAAAACCCCTCTACTATCAGATTCTAACTGAATCAAAATTGCACAATTTCCTTCTTTGATTTCTAAGATCTCCTTTGGCAATCCCTCTAAATGCCTCACACTCTGCAAACAAGCAGAATCCATAATCTCTGCGGCACTGATTTTATCCTCATTTTCTGCAAACAACAAAATCGCCTCTGTCGCCGCATAAATATCCTCAAAAAACAAGAGCGCACAAGCCTTGTGAGGCTTATCTTCAATGGTCTCATACTCCACTCTGCTGACAAACCCTAAAGTCCCCTCCGCACCGATAAAAATGTGATTTAAAATATCCTTTGGCGTACTAAAATCCACGAGGGCATTGAGACTGTATCCTGTGGTGTTTTTGATAGAATATTTTTTTAAAATCCACTCCCTTAGCTCCCTATCAGAATTGACTTCTTTGTGCAATTCCATTAATTGTGTAATGAGTTGCGCGTGTGTCTTGCAAAAATCCTCAAAAGATTCCGCATTTGATGTGTCTAAAATACTTCCATCAGAAAGAATCATTCTAACAGACTTAATAGTGTGATAGCTGTTTTGCTTCACGCCACAGCACATTCCACTTGAATTGTTAGAAAAGATTCCACCAATTTGCGCACTTGCAAGCGTCGCGGGATCGGGACCTATTTTTCTTCCAAAAGAACTCAAAGCCTCATTTGCACGCGCACCAATGACACCACAATCACACCAAATGCTCTTTGCGTTTTCTGTAATCCTTATCTCTCTCCAAAAACACTGTACCAAAACACTTTCACTACAAGCTTGCCCACTTAGCGATGTCCCCGCTGCCCTAAAAGTTAGGGGAACTTTAAATTGATGTGCAATTAAAATCAGTCTAGCGACTTCTTGTTCGCTATGAGCCCAAATAACAGCCTTTGGTATGTAGCGATAGCAAGATGCATCAATCCCATAGGCAAACCTCCTCAAGGTATCCGTGAAAATTCTGTCTTTAAAAATCTCTTTTGCAACCTCCAAAAATGCGCTAAAATCCCCCATTTTATCCCTCGCTGCAGAATTTTTCTAACAAGCTCTCAAAGATCTCTTGCAATTCTTCTAGTTCGCTTATGCGCACTCTCTCATTGACAGAATGAATCGTGTCATTACACACGCCATATTCCACAACCTCAACGCCATACTCCGCAAAGAATCGCGCATCTGATGTCCCGCCACTTGTACTAAGAATCGGAGGATGTCCATATTGTGAAGTCAGAATCTCCTCTAAGTCTCGCACAATTTTACTTTTTGCATTAGTCAAGAAAGGCTTGGAGCTTTGTTTAAGCTCTAAGGTGTATTCAAGCCCCCTAAACACACTCTCTATATGAGTGCGCAATCTCTTTTCATCCGTCTTTGTGGAATGACGTACATTAAACATTATCCTCAGATCATTGGGGGTTACATTCACCACTTCCATTCCCCCGCGTATGTCTGTTAGAATGATTCTACTTGGCTCAAACCCATCGCCTCCATCATCTAAATGATAATCTGCAATTTTTGGCAAGAGTGGTGCGCAAAGATGAATGGGATTCACACATTGCTGGGGGTAGGCTACATGCCCTTGTCTTCCTTGAATGCGGATTTTTCCATTGATAGAACCGCGTCTGCCGATTTTTAATGTATCACCCGCTTCTTTTACGCAAGTAGGCTCTGCAACAACAGCAAATGTCGGAACCAAATCCAATTCCTTAAGCTTCTCCAACACATATTTTGTCCCAAAAACAGCATCCCCCTCCTCATCGCTTGTCAATAAGACAGAGAGGATTCCATTGAAGTTTTTTGCACTGTGATTAAAATGGGCAATCGCGCTTAAAAATGCCGCAACTCCCGACTTCATATCTTGTGCGCCTCTCCCATAGAGGAAACCATCCTTTTCTGTCGGACTGAAAGGATCGCTATCCCAACCCTCTCCTGCAGGAACGACATCAATATGCCCACCAAAACACAAATGCATTTTTTTATCCCTCAAGGACTGCGCATTTTGAAGAGAAAAATCCTTATATAAAAAAAGATTCCGCACTACATCTTTGTCTAATCTTAAGACTTTAAAATCAGGCAAAATCTCACAAACAAGCTCATAGATTCCACATTCTTTAGGAGTGATTGTCGGATAGGCAATGAGTTGTTTGAGTAGATCTATTGCGCTCATTTTGATTCCTTTTTATGATAGAGATTATTTAAACATTCATCGCACAAATTCTATTCTAAAATATTCAAAAAAACTCTTAAATCCTCAAAAGAATCTCCACAGGATTCCTCTTTGCATTCCTAGCGCACAGACTTTGTAAGCATTAAAAGACAAAAACCAAGACAAACCGCACAAAAGCTTTTCTTATTGTTTTTTAATTTTCATCATAGTAGAATTCGCGCGGTTATTTAATGCAAAAAAATAGTTCCATTAAATAAAGCATTTGTTGGGTTCATTTTAGGAAATTCTATGAAAGGTATGCTATGTTTGGAAAAAATTTGTCGTTGAAATCTCAACTTTTAATTGGTTTTGGGCTTCTTTTTGTCCTTATTTTGGTCATTGCATTTGTGGGATACAGCAAGATAAGCTTTGTTGATAAAACAATCTCCACTGTGACCGATGTCAATGCCGTCAAACAACGTTATGCCATTAACTTTCGCGGAAGTGTACATGATCGCGCGATTGCCCTACGTGATGTTGTCATACTAGAGGATGTAGGAGAGATTGAAAAAACCTTGCGGCTCATAAAAACACTTGAAGAATTCTATGCAGATTCCGCTATTAAAATGGATGAAATCTTTAAAAACCCTGCTCTTTTTGACACAAAAGACAACGAAATTCTCGGACGTATCAAATCCATAGAATCCAAAACTATGCCAATGATTGCGGAAGTTATCAACAAAAAGGCGCAAGGCGATATACAAAATGCACATAAAATTCTCATTCAACAGGCACGTGGTGCGTTTGTAGAATGGCTCAATGTGATTAATGAATTTATTGATTATCAAGAAGAAAAAAATCACAATCTCACAGTTACAGCAAGAAAAGAACTGACCTCTTACCTTGATATCACCTTATGGCTTTCTGTCGTTGCGTTGATTTTAGCCATTTTTGATGTGATCTACATCACGCGCCTCATTGTTTCCAATCTAGGCGGAGAGCCAAAAGACGCAATCAAGGCTGTTTTAAGCATAGCAAGCGGAAATCTCAACACGCATGTTCAAACGAAATTTCAAGGAAGTATGTTGGCATCCGTTGCACAAATGCAAGAAAAATTACGTTCCATTGTTTTGGAGATTATGAAGTCTTCTGAAAGTCTCAATGAACGTGCCAATGAAGTCACTCAAAGATCAGAGGAATCCAAAAAGTCCTCTCAACGTCAAGTCCAAAGCTCCGAATATTCTGCGGTGCGCATTAAAGAAGTCGTTGAGGGAGTCAATCAAGTCTCTGATATCGCTAAGCAAACCGAAGAAAACTCAAAAAACACAGCAGTACTCTCTAATAAGGGTATAGAGGCTATGCGCGTCACCATTGAAGAGATTGAAAAAATCACACAAACAGTCACATCATCTTCTGAACACATTCGTATGCTAGAGAGACATTCTCAAGAAATTGGTGGCAGTGCGGAATTGATTAAAGAAATCACCGATCAAACAAATCTCTTAGCTCTTAATGCCGCCATTGAAGCAGCCCGTGCAGGAGAGGCAGGACGTGGATTTGCCGTTGTCTCTGATGAGATTCGCAAACTTGCCGAGCGCACAGGTGTTGCAACGGCGGAAATTGCCAGAATGATTGACGTGATTCAAAACGAAACACAAACAGCAGTAGAAGCTATCCAAAATGCCGTCCCACAAGTAGAAAAGGGCATGCAACTCGCCAATGAAGCAAGTGAGCTCCTCAACCAGATTGAAGCACAGGCAAGCGATTCCCTCACAAAGGTAAAGGAAGTTGTAGAGGCGACAAACAACCAGACAGAAAACATGCAAAAACTCGCAGAAGAGATTAATGAAATTACGCAAGATTCCAAAAATACCGCGCAGTCTATGGAGAGCAACACTGAAGCCGCAAAAATACTCAAGGATATTTCCAGTGTCTTAAAAACACATATTGGAAACTTTAAGATTTAATAAGAATCCTTAATGGATTCTAAAGGGCTTTTTATATACAATGAAGGCAGTTTTTTATGAGGATATTCTGTGTTAAAAATTGCTTTAATTCTTTTGGGTGCGGGTGATAGCAGTCGCTTTAGAGATTCTACACAAGAATCTCTCTGCAACCACACAAAAAATGTTACCAAACTACCCAAAAAGCAATGGATTCGTATCGGCGCAATTCCTCTGTGGCTCAAGGTTGCAATAGATTTACACAATGTTTATCCCTTCTCTCAATCCATTCTGACTGCAAAGGGCAATGAAATCCCCTATATGCACAAGTATTTGGACTCTTACGCCCTAGATTACAAGCTCATAGAGGGTGGCGCTTCAAGGCAGGAATCCCTACAAAATGCCATTAACGCCTTAAATGCAGATGTTGATTTTGTTCTTGTGCATGACATTGCACGTTGTCTTGTTTCTGAAGCATTATGCCAAAGAATTCTCAAAGAAGTCGGAAATTATGATTGTGTCGTACCATACTTGTCTCTATGCGACACTATCGCCTATCAAGAAAATGACGGACTACAATATCTCAAAAGAGATTCTCTCAAAATTATTCAAACGCCGCAACTAAGCAGACTTTCCATACTCAAACCCGCCTTAGATAAGGGAGATTTCACCGATGAGAGTAGTGCCATTTCTGCGCATGGAGGACAAATCGGCTTTGTCTTAGGAGATAAAGAGGCAAAAAAACTCACCTTTTTAGAAGATTTAGAAGGAATGCGCCTACAATCCCCAAGCAGAAAAACTCTCATAGGCTTAGGGAGCGACATTCATGCATTAGATAAGGGGGATGGAATCATCTTAGGCGGGATTCCCATTCCTTGTCCTTTCAAGCTTATTGCACACAGCGATGGCGATGTTTGTTTGCATGCCCTCTGCGATGCGATTCTTGGTGCGATAGGCGCAGGAGACA
Source organism: uncultured Helicobacteraceae bacterium (assembly GCA_947588965.1). GTDB lineage: Bacteria > Campylobacterota > Campylobacteria > Campylobacterales > Helicobacteraceae > Helicobacter_D. Next base: position 60,703 of record CANQAN010000008.1, on the reverse strand, counting down.
TTGGAGAGTGGTTCCCCGATAATGATGACAATTATAAGGGGGCAGATTCTAAAGAGTTGCTTCAAACCATTGTATCCTTTAGCACAGAAGTGGGTTATGCTATCTTGCAAACAGACATTACAATTTTTGCGCAAAAACCAAAGATTGCTCCCTACAAATCTGCCATAGAAAAAAATATCGCAAAGATTTTAGGAATCCCATCCTTTAAGGTTAATCTCAAAGCGACAACCACAGAAAAATTAGGTTTTATTGGCAGAGAAGAGGGGATTTTGGCGCAGGCAAATGTGGTTTTAGAATATTTTAATTGGAAAAGATTGCAGAAAGGATTGTTTCATGAAAATTTTAATCATTGAAAATGAAATTTATTTGGCACAGAGTATCACTTCTAAACTCGGACAATTTGGCTTCACTTGCGAGAGTACTTCTAGCATTGATGAGGCACTTCATTTTGAAAATGCCGACATTATCCTTTTATCTGCAAACATTCCCGGACAAAACTTTTATCCCGTGATTGAGAAATTCAAAAATTCCATTATCATAATGATGATTCCCTATGTCAATGATGATATGGTTACAAATCCGATAAAAGCGGGGGCAAGCGATTATATTGTCAAGCCCTTTATGATTGATGAGCTTGTGAGAAAAATCAAGCATTACATAGAATTCCACCAACTCAAAAAAGAAATTGCTTTCTATCGCGATTATTTTTGCAACTCCCTCCTGCTGCCCACCTATACGATTAATACAAAAGTCTCTTTTCCACTCATTATTAAGAGCATCTCTCAAAAGTCCATTGATATGTGTGTTGTGAATTACGCCATTCATAAAAAATTCACAATCAATTTTATTTCGCTCTACAAGGATTCTACAAACCACGTACAGCTCTTAAAAGATCTCCCCAAGACACAGCTTACTTATGTCATTGGCTTTGAAATCCTCTCTAAAGAAGACAAGGAAGATTGCATGAAAAGATTAAAAAACATTCCCGTCGTGTTTTCTTGCCTTAGCGGCGATTTGAGTGATTTCAAAAATGTCTTTGAGCTTAATGTCAAAGAGGTTTCACACGGACTTCAAGATAACATTTTAAGTGTTGATGAATACATTAAGGCTATGATTTTGAAATTTGAAGACCGATATCCTGACACGGAGCTGAGTAAGCGTTTAGGAATGTCAAGAAAAAGTTTATGGGAAAAGCGTAAAAAATATGGAATCACAAAGAAAAAATAGCACCTTATTTATCGATCAAGAAGCGGTTTTTGCACTCCTTTTGTGTCAAGAGAAATTGCTCTCTCCTGTTACACATTTGATGAACGAAGAGGAGATGAAAGAAGTAGATCAAACGGGAATCTTTAGAGGACAGAGCTTTCCTTTTTCTTTCATTTTAGCCCCTGCGGGAAGGCGCAACGAAGAAGTTATTAAGAGTGCGCAAAAAGGTGAGCACATCACACTCATTTGTGCAGGTAAGCCATGTGGAGAATTGCTTGTGGATTCAACCTTTGCGATTAATAAGCAAGAGCGACTCTTTAAGATTATGGGCGGAGATGTCTATTCACAAAAAGCACAAAACATCAATCAAAGGCTTGGAAATTACGCAATTTGTGGAGAATACACATTAGAGCTTTCAGAATTTCCCTTTATGCAACACATTAACAAAGACGCTATTTTGCACACTAAAAAACATATGCAAGCCGAAAATGTGACCGCAATGGTCATTGACGCCTCACCTGTAACGCGCATTCATGAGAGGATTTTTAGATTCGCACTTGATGAGAGTGACTTGCTCGTCCTTCTGCTTTTAAGACATCAAAATGAGAGGCTTTTGGATTTTAATTTGCGTAAAATGTGTCTGCAGTTTGTCGTAGAAAATTACCTGCCAACAAGTCGCATTGTCATTTACCCCCTTGATGATATTTATCTCTTTGCAGGGGCACATGGGATTATTTTGGATGCGATTTTGGCGCAGAATCTTGGCTGTGATAAAATTATCATTGGAGAAAATTATCCTAATCTCACACTCTATTATGACAATCAGAAAATTTATTCTATTTTTGACACCATTAAGGATATTAAAATCAATGTCAAATTATTGCATGAGTTTGTCTATTGCAGTCAATGCAGCACGATTGTAAGCTTTAAAACTTGCCCACATGGGAGCCATCATCACATTCGCTATAATTCTGGATTCTTGCAAGAAATTTTGCGTGCAGGGCTCATTCCGCCGACAATTCTGATTCGCAAAGAAATCTCTGCAAAGATTCTTAGCTCACTCTTTCCTAAACGTTTCAGTCCGCTTCTTAAGCAGTTTGGAGCGATGTTTGCAAACCATGGAATGATAGAAGAAAAAGATGATGAGGATTTCTATCTCAAACTCATTGCCCTCTATCAAATCCATTCTTTAAGCTAGGCACACTATGAGGGATTCTTTTTTCACAACATTCAAAGACAGTCGTGATTTTTTTAAAAAAATGTTTTTAACGCTCTTTTTTAGCGGAATCTCTAAAGTCGCGCCCGGCACCGTTGGTACGCTTGTAGCCCTTCCCTTTGGTTGGGCTATTGCCCACTATATCGCTCCTAACACACTTTTTCTAAGCTCTTTGCTTGTGAGTGTAATCGCTATTAAAGTCATTAATGCCTACGAAAAAGAGGGCTTAGCACATGATAGAAGCGAGATTGTCATTGATGAATTGGCGGGGGTTTGGATGAGTATTTCTATGATTGGGCATGGAATGCTAGAGCTTATTTTAGCTTTTGTACTCTTTAGGCTTTTTGATATTTGGAAGCCCTCTGTCATTGGAAAAATCGATCGCGAAATACAAGGAGGATTGGGGGTGATGGGCGATGATTTGTTGGCAGGATTCTTTGCGGGATTGTTAGGATTGATTCTCGTTGGACTTTTAGAACAATTAGAATCTCTTGCACTCCTGTCTCCTTAGAGACTAGGATTTGCTTTTTTTGCGAGAATAAAATATAATTTCAACGCCCTTTTTGAGACTTGTGCAATGAGTTTTTTGGATAATGCTTCAGGGTGGGAACACAGCAGAGCCTCTGGAAAATTTGTGTGCCGCAAGTATCTTAAAAAGGGTTTCTTTGAAATCTTTTAAAATCCCTTAGAGTCTTTAGATGATAAAAACACTTCCCATTGAAACATTTTTACAAATGGATTTTTCCCATGTTTTTGATGTACGTTCCCCAAGAGAATTTGCAGAATCTCACATTCCAAATGCCCTAAATTGCGCTGTTTTAAACAACGAAGAATTTGAAGAGATTGGCACACTTTATAAGCAAAATCATTTTTTAGCAAAAGTCTTAGGAGCAAGCTTTATCACAAAAAATATCTCTCAACATTTATTGAATCTCAAAGATCTTATAAGTCCCAAAAAGCCCTTTGGAATCCATTGCGCAAGAGGTGGAATGCGTAGCAATGCCTTTGCCGTCGTGCTTGATAAAATCGGCTATCAAGTCGCAATCCTAGATGGAGGCTACAAATCCTATCGCAAATATATTTTAGACTATCTGCAAATCCCTCCTAAACACCGCTTTATCACTCTTGTTGGACAAACAGGAAGTGGCAAAAGTGAGATTCTGCAAACCTTTGAAAATGCGCTCAATTTGGAGGAGATGGCCAATCATTGTGGCTCAAACTTTGGCGGAATCTATGGAGAACAGCCAAGCGTTAAGATGTTCCAAAATCTCCTCTTTGCACGACTAAAATCCCTAGAAAATGCCCCTTTTGTTTTGGTAGAGGGTGAGGGAAAGAAAATCGGAAAACTCATTTTGCCATCACAGCTCTATCAAGCCTACCAAAATGCCCCGAAGATTCTAATTGTCGCCCCCCTGCAACAACGCACACAAAGAATCTTGCAACAATATGGTAAAATAGCACCCGAATTTTTTGAAATCTCTATGCAAAAAATCGCACCTTTTATGCAAAAGAAATTTTGGAAAGAAGCAAAAGATTCTTTTTATCGTGGTAATTTGAGTCACACCGTTGAGATTCTACTTGTGCAATATTATGACAAAGTTTATAAAAAGGAATCTTTTTGCCACAGTATCGTTTATCACTCCAAAGAACAAGTTCGCGAAGAGATTTTGGAATTTGCAAAAAATTTTTATCAATAAAGGAAAACTTTGGACACCTATGAATACAGCGCACTGCTTAAAGATCTAAATGCCAAATGCAAAAATATAGAAAAAATTATGCAACCTCACGTTCTGCAAACGCGCATAGAAGAGATTCTAAAATTGGAGCAAGAAAAGGAGTTTTGGGAAGATGCAAAAAGGGCTGGGGAACTGCAAAAAGAAAAAAAACTCTGCCTCCAAAAGCTAGAAAAATACAATCTTGCAAAATCGGCATTGAGCGATACTGAAGAGCTTTTTGAATTATCCTTAGATGACACAGAGAGTTTAGAGCAGCTCTTTACAGATTCCAAAGACCTAGAAAAGCTCATTAAAGATGCAGAGATTGAAGTGATGTTAAGCGATCCGCTTGATGCAAACAACGCAATCTTTACCATAACACCAGGAGCAGGAGGAACAGAATCGCAAGATTGGGCAAGTATGCTCTATCGCATGTATTTGCGCTGGGCAGAGCGCAGGGGATTCAAGGTAGAATTGCTTGACTATCAAGAGGGCGAAGAGGCGGGAATCAAAGATGCAAGTTTTATCATTAAGGGTGAAAATGCTTATGGTTATGCAAAGGTAGAAAGTGGAATCCATCGCCTCGTGCGCAACTCTCCCTTTGATGCCAACGCAAAGAGACATACGAGTTTTTGCGCAGTAGAAGTGACACCCGAGATTGATGATAATATCGAGATTGAGATTGAAGAAAAAGACCTGCGCATAGACACTTATCGCGCTTCTGGTGCAGGGGGACAGCATATCAACAAAACAGAATCCGCGATCCGTATCACGCACACTCCAACGGGAATCGTGGTGCAATGCCAAAACGACAGAAGTCAGCACAAAAACAAGGCAAGCGCCCTTAAAATGCTCAAATCAAAGCTCTATGAATTAGAACGTCAAAAAAGAGAGGAGCAGAGCAATAACGCAACAAAAAGTGAAATTGGCTGGGGACATCAAATCAGAAGCTATGTCCTAACCCCCTATCAGCAGGTTAAAGATTTACGTTCTAAAGCCACCTCTACAAATGCCGATGCAGTCTTAGATGGAGATATTGATGCACTTTTGGAGAGTGTTTTAATTCACATCAACACACAAAAATCCTAATTCAAAAATTTTCCTCAAACCAACCCGCAATCTCACTCCGAATCGTTTGATGTAAGACGATTCCGCTAAGGAAGTGATCTTGCTTGGCCTTTTTAAGCAGACTCACTAAACCATTGCGATATTTGCTTAAATAGGGATGATCAATTTGCATAGGATCGCCTAAAAAAACAATCCTTGAATCCTCTGCCATACGCGTCCCAATAAGCTTGATTGTCGCATTAGAAGCATTTTGTGCCTCATCAAATATCACAAACTTCCTTGCGATGCTCACGCCTCTTGCGTGGGCAATGTCTAGCATTTCAATATTGTGCTTATTGAGAAAATATTCTGTCGCCTCCCTACTCTCTATGCCATCCGCACTGCCACGATATTCAATGCGCTTTGCTAAAGATTCCTTTTGTAACTTTGTGATCATAAAGTTAATCACGCTAAAGAGGGGATACATAAAATAACTCAACTTTTGATTTTCATCTCCCTTGCGGAATCCAAGCTCTGCTTCTTTGTCATTTGCCGTGATGGTGTTACGCAAATAAACAATTCCGCTCACCTCTCCCTTTTTCAGTAAATGCAATCCCGCTTGCAGTGCAATGAGAGTTTTGCCACTCCCTGTGGCTCCGCTACAGATTGTGATTCTATTCTTAGGATGTGTGAGGAGTGTATAGAGAAATTTCTGCTCCAAATTAATGGGCTTAACATAAAAAGAATCCTCTTCTAAACGTGCGTCAAAGTCAAGCATTTCTAGCGCGTCATCAACTTTCAAGCCATAATGTTTTTTGCCTGTCAAATAGAGGCTATTTTCCGTATTATCAAGCTCAGAAATCTCTATCAAACTCCAATTTTTAAGGGCTTTGAAGGATTCTTGTTTTTCTAGATTTTCCTTGATATTATCCCTATGGATCTCAAAATGTGTCAAAAAATCGATCTCTTGCAGATTCTCAATTCTGTCGCGCATGAGGGATTGTGAGGCAACACTCAAAGAGAGCGCATAGACTTTCAAAGAGATATCATTTGTCAGTAAAATTAAAGAATAATCTCGTGCAATCTCTAGAATCCTTGCATCATTGAGCCCATAATCCTGCACTCTTGTCGCATAGAGCGGACGATGAATGATTTGTAGAGGAATCTTAGAGTGATTGATACAAAAATATATCGTATGAATCACATCGTCTCTCAAGGCCTTAAATTCCGAAATACAAGCAGAATCACTAAGAATATTTCTAAAAAATTCTCGTGCAAAAAACCCCATCTCGCTGTCTGAATCTTTCTTTTTATCCAATTCACTCAAGGTTACATCGCAGATAAAAATCACATTCTCACCATTTTGAGAGAGAAAGAAAAGATTCTCCACATCGTCTAAAAGGATTGAAGTATCCACCAAATAGGATTTTTTCACTTATTGGCAGCCCTCGCACTCTATACTTCTATCAACGGCTTCCGTCCCGCTCTCTGCTTCTACACTCTGTGAGCGCAGGTAATAAGTTGATTTAAGTCCCAATTTCCAAGCAAGCATATAAATTTCATTCAAATATTTTCCGCTCACAAGATTCAAGGACATAAAAATATTTGTACTCTGTCCCTGATCAATCCATTTTTGTCGCACCGCTGCAGCTTTGACAAGCAATCTCTGATCAATCTCGTAGGCAGAAGCATAATAATTCCAATTTTCCAAGCTCAAATTTGGCGCAACAACAGGAATCAATCCACTCAAATTCTCCTCAAACCATTTGCGCTTATAAATTGGCTCTATCGTTTGTGTCGTCCCAACCAAAATAGAAATAGAACTTGTCGGTGCAATGGCCATCAAATAACCATTGCGGATTCCCTTTGTTTTCACTTCCTCCCTCAAAGCATCCCAATCATAGACAAGCCCAAACAATCCGCCCCGATCAACAAGCTTTTTTGCCTCGTTGTTTGCATTGTCAATCGGAAAAATCCCTTGACTCCAAAGAGAACCGACGAAGTTATTATACACACCCTTTTCTTGCGCCAACTCACAGCTGGATTTAATGGCATTATAGCTGATCATTTCCATCACTTCATCGATCTTTTTTAAATGCTTATCACTTCCCCATTCTATACGCGATTCTGCCAACATTTGTGCCTCTCCCATAACGCCTAATCCGATGGCACGTGTGTCAAGGTTCGTGACTTTGACCTTACGATTGGGATAAAAATTGAGATCGATGACATTATCAAGCATTCTAATAGCAATAGGTATGACGCGCTCAATGTCCTCTTTTGTGTGGATTTTAGAGAGATTTACAGAAGCGAGATTGCACACTGCAGTTTTTCCGTCTTTGGATTCCTTTTGTGCAATAAAGACCTTTTTGTCGCCAATGGTGTCTGTGGATGTGATTTTGTTTGATAGCTTTCTGATTCCACAATCTGTGATGACTTCTTGATGCTCTGGAAAATCTTCTATCGTTCCATCTTCGTATTCTACACGGATAAAAATCGTATTAGGCTCTGTGTTTTGGAAAATCTCTGTGCAGAGATTTGAGCTTCTGATGATTCCTGCGTGTGAATTGGGATTTGCACGATTGGCATTGTCTTTGAAACATAAAAAGGGAGAACCCACCTCAAAATAACTCATTAAGATTTTCTTCCACAAATCCTTTGCCTTAATCGTTTCTCTGGCAATGCTAGAATCTTGCTCGTATTGCACATAACGTGCTTCAAATTGCTCACCATAGAGATTAGTCAAATCTGAACAAGTGAGCGCGTCAAATAAACTCCACAGTCCATCTTCTTCTACGCGCTTCATAAACAAATCGGGAATCCAAAGCGCAGGAAACAAATCATGTGTCCTACGTCGCTCTTCACCGCTATTTTTCTTAATATCTACAAAGTCAAAAATATCGCTGTGCCAAGGCTCCAAATAGACAGAAATTGCTCCCTTTCTTGTCCCCAACTGATCCACTGCAATGGCAATGTCATTTGTGATTTTCAAAAAGGGAATCACACCACCTGCTGCATTCCTATGCCCATCAATAAAGCTCCCAAGACCACGAATCTTGGAAAAATCCCAGCCGATTCCTCCACCATATTTGCTTAAAAGAGCCATTTCTTTATAGGAATCAAAAATCCCCTCTATACTATCAGGCGTACTGCCCACATAGCAGGAGCTCAATTGGTGTCGTGGTGTACGAGCATTAGAGAGTGTAGGTGTTGCCACCATCACTTCAAATTTAGAAATGAGATCATAGAATTTTTCTGCCCAAGCATTAGGGTCTTTTTCGTTTTGCGCAAGAAACATTGAGATAGCCATAAACATATGCTGTGGTAACTCGATAGGATCACCCGTTTTGCTCTTTAACAAATAGCGATCATAGAGTGTTTTGATTCCCAAATAATTAAACTGCAAATCTCTTGTCGCATCAATTTTCTTATCCAATCTATCTAAATCAAACTTCTCTTTCATACCGCAAATAATGCGATTCTCCCTCTCTCCACGTTCCAAATATTCGCGCAAACTCTTATAACCATTGAATCCATTCACGCGATGATACAAATCATACAAAAAAAGTCTTGCGGCGACAAATGTCCAATTTGGGCAATCAATATCAACCTTATCTACTGCTGTTTTAATGAGCGTTTGCTGAATCTCTTGTGTAGTGATTTTGTCGCGGAATTGCAATTTCGCATCCACTTCAAGCTCACTTTGCGAAACACCCTCTAACCCCATTACCGCATCATGTGTGTATTTTTGAATCTTTGTCACATCTAAGGGCTCAATGCGCCCATCTCTTTTAATTACTGTTAGCATTTTTGCCCCTTTATCTGTACTCTACAAGTTCATCTAAGCTCAAACGATAGCGCTCTTGTTGTTGCTTTGCTCTATAACCAAAGCACACAATAAGAGCTACGCGCTCCTTTGTTGTATCTAAATTTAAATATTTCTCCACTTCTTGCGGATTGAATCCCTCAATATAGCAAGAATCAATATTCAAATAACTCACATAGGCAACCATATAAGTTGCCATAATGTAAGCCTGCAGAGCTACCCAATGCTTAATGCAATCTCCATTCAAATATCCCCGCGACTCTAAATGCCCTCTTAATGTCTGATAAAACTTCTCAAGCACTTCTTGCTTTGATGTTTTTCTTTTTACAATACCCTCTAAATACGCGCTTGGCGGAATAACTTGCTGTTGCAAAGTCTTATAAATCACAACTTCACTCGCGCTTGTGATTTGCTCTTGATTCCAGCATAGAGGTCTCAAATCAGCCTTAGTGGCTTCACTGCGCACAACAACCATTCTTGTAGGCTCCACACCAAAAGAACTCGGGCTTAACCTCCCCACTTCTAAGATCTCTTTAAAAGTCTCCTGTGGAATCTTTTTGTTTGTATCAAACAACTTGCATGCATGCCGAAATTCTATTGATTTCAAAAATTCATTCATACTTTCCCTCCATGACTAGCCTTTCTTTCGTTTTCTCTGCGTTGGGTCAAGAATCTTTTTGCGGATTCTAATATTCTTTGGTGTCACTTCTAAAATCTCATCCTCTTCAATCCACTCTAAGGCCCTTTCCAGATTCAAATCACGTGGTGGTGTCAATTTAATTGCCTCATCACTTCCACTTGCACGCATGTTTGTGAGATGTTTTGCTTTAATAGGATTCACATCTAAGTCATTTTCGCGACTATGCTCACCGATGATCATTCCCACATAAACTTTCGTCTGCGGCGCGATAAACAAAGCACCACGTTCTTGAATATTGCCCAAAGAAAAAGGGGTCGCCTCTCCGTTTTCCATAGAAATCAACGCTCCATTGCTTCTTGTTTCCACGTTTCCACTGAAAGGACGAAACTCCAAAAAGCTGTTATTCATCACGCCCTCACCTTTTGTGTCTGTCAAAAACTCACTCCGATAGCCAATCAATCCTCGCGCAGGAATCTCAAATTCTAAACGCGTATAGCCCTCACCCATAGGATTCATGGCTTTTAATTCCGCCTTCCTGCGCCCAAGTTTTTCAATCACACTTCCTGAATAATCCTGTGGAGTATCTATAACAAGGGATTCAAAAGGCTCACATTTCTCTCCTTTAATCTCTTTAACAATCACTTCAGGTCGCGAAATGCTAAACTCATAATCTTCCCTGCGCAAATTTTCTGCTAAAATTGTGATTTGCAACTCTCCGCGCCCACTAATTTTAAACTTGCCCTCACCAAGTTCCTCTACTTTCATGGCAATATTTGTCTGCATTTCTTTTTCAAGACGCTCTTTAAGCTTATTTGCTGTCACATGTTTGCCTTCTGTCCCAGCAAAAGGAGAGTCATTCACAGCGAAATTCACACTCATTGTTGGCTCTTCTAAATGCATAGGATCAAGGGGAATAGGATTATTTGGATCGACGATAGAATCCCCAACATTGATAGAATGGAATCCCGCAAGTGCGACAATATCACCTGCTTGAGCCTCTTCAATCTCTGTGCGCGCAAGTCCATAAAAGCCGATTAATTTTGTGATTTTACCCGTGATTTTCTCTCCATTACTCTTTGCGAGCATGACATTTTCACCCTTTTTGACATGCCCATTGAATATTCGAGCAATTCCGATTTTCCCCACATAATTGTCATAATCAAGTGTGAATATCTGAATCTGTAAGGGATTTTTATCCTCACCACTTGGCAATGGCACATGCTCCAAAATAGCATCAAACAAAGGCTCCAGATTCTTTTTTTCATCATCTAATTCCTTTATCGCATATCCCTCACGAGCAGCCGCATAAACGACAGGAAAGTCAAGTTGTTCCTCATTGGCATCCATTGCAGAAAACAAATCAAACACCTCATCAACCACTCTATCAGGTTCAGCGGCAGGTTTGTCAATCTTATTAACCACAACAATAGGACGAATCCCTAAGGCTAGAGCCTTTTTGACAACAAATTTTGTCTGTGGCATCACGCCCTCTTGCGCATCAACAAGTAATAACACGCCATCGACCATTTTCAAAACGCGCTCAACCTCACCGCCAAAATCGGCATGTCCGGGTGTGTCAATGATATTAATTTTCGTGCCTTTGTAATGGATGGCTGTGTTTTTAGAAAGAATCGTAATTCCTCTTTCCTTTTCAATCTCATTGCTATCCATCACGCGCTCATCAACTTGCTCATGACTTGCAAATGTTCCTGATTGCCTCAAAAGTCCATCCACGAGTGTCGTTTTCCCGTGATCAACATGCGCAATCACCGCGATATTCCTAATCTCTTGCATTCTTTCCCTTACAAACAAAAATGGTTTGCTATTATGCCCTTTAAAAACTTAATAAAAAATTCTAGCCACAAGCCTCTCTTTGACTCAAAACATCATACTGCCCTAAAATACAAGCTTAGAGAGTTAAAAAATATTTTTTCTAAACACTCTCACACTTTTAAATTCTGCAAATTCTTTGTTTTTAAGAATATTTTTATTGAATTTAAGATAACTATTCAGTTTTGTTACTCAGTTCATGTTTGTGTTTTAAAATTCTTAGATTTTTAAGCAAACTGTGCTAAGATATGCAAAAAGTTTTGGAGGATTTCAAATCGTGTCTCTCGCATCTCAATTAAGTGTCTCACATCCCTATTTTGGCGTTTTTGCTATATTTATTTTTACTTTTGTGGCATTTTTGGCCACGACCTTTCTTTCGCGTTTTGTCGGAAGGAGATTTGCAAACAAAAACACACAAAAGCTCAAGTTAGCCCCCTATGAATGTGGCTTAGCACCGACAAAACAACCCAATAGAATCGCATCGCAATTCTATATCATGGCATTGCTCTTTATCCTCTTTGATATAGAGATTATTTTTATGTTTCCTTGGGCTATTGATTTCCAAATTTTAGGAGTCTTTGGTTTTGTAGAAATGCTTTTATTTATCGGTCTTTTGTTATTTGGTTTTATTTATGCATGGAGAAAAGGAGCCCTACAATGGCAGAGCATGAAGTAAATTACCTACAAAGTGGTGGATTACCCATTGCGCTTACCAGCGTTGATAAATTGCTGAATTGGGGACGTAGCAACTCGTTGTGGGCTATGACTTATGGTCTTGCTTGCTGTGCGATCGAGATGATGGCAACGGGTGCGGGTCGCTACGATGTCGATCGATTTGGGACAATATTTAGGGCAAGCCCAAGACAGAGCGATGTAATGATTATTGCAGGAACGGTGACCAAAAAACATGCGCAATTTGTGCGCAGACTCTATGATCAGATGCCCGAACCTAAATGGGTAATATCTATGGGAAGTTGCGCAAACACGGGCGGAATGTTTAACACATACGCCACTGTTCAGGGTGTGGATAGAATCATTCCTGTGGATATTTACTTGCCCGGCTGTTCCCCACGTCCAGAGACGCTAGAATACGCCCTAATGGTTCTCCAACAAAAAATTCGCAAACAAAAATCAAATCGCTCCAGCACAGCGAAACGTTTGATTTAAATCATTTTGGAGTTAAAGGAAATCCATGCGAGAGCATAAACCTCAAAAGAATGCACAAAAGCAAGTTTCATACAAAGACAGATTCTATGTCGCATCAAGCATCCCGAAGGAAGCAGTAGAGAGCGATGAAACATACGCTCTTGATGTGAAATCTTTGAGTACGCACATTAACATCTTAGAATCCTACATTGAGCGCAAAACACTTGTATTGTGGGTTGATAAAGATTCCATTTATCAGACACTAGAAATGCTAAAATCTATGGGATATGATATTTTAAGCGAAATGAGTGCCATAGATTATCTGCAAAACAAGGGGGGATTTGAGATTTTTTATCAAATGCTTTCTTTAAAAAGAGCCAAGCGATTGCGTGTGAAGACTTTTCTCAAAAAAGGAGCGCGCATAGAGTCTGTGAGCGCACTCTTTAGCAGTGCGAATTGGAGTGAGCGCGAAATGTATGATATGTTTGGAATCCTCCCCCTCAATCATCCTTATCCTAAGCGTATTTTAATGCCTGATGATTGGGTTGGACATCCGCTTTTAAAGAGTTATCCTCTGCACGGCGATGAAGCGGCGCAATGGTATGAGGTGGATACCATTTTTGGAAAAGAATATCGCGATATTATCGGAGCGGAGCAAAGGGATTCTGCGCGCATTGATCGCTACGATTCTACACGTTTCTCACATTTAGGGTATGAAGTGGGCTATGGAGAAGAGATTAAGGAAGAAAAACCCCATCCTATCACTTATCAAGAGGAAGATGGAGTTTTGTTTGTATCTAAGGCAACTTTGCAACATTCAAAAGAACTCAAAGAAAGGAAATAGCAATGCAACAAGCAAACAAACTTATGCCTTTTTATGAAAATGTTGCATTTGATCGCATTAATGACAATGTCATGGTGGTGAATTTCGGACCACAGCATCCAAGTGCACATGGACAATTGCGCTTGATTTTGGAATTAGAGGGTGAGAAAGTCATCAAGGCAACACCCGATATTGGCTATCTGCATCGTGGTATGGAAAAAATGGCAGAAAATATGATCTACAATGAATTTTTGCCCACCACAGATAGAATGGACTACATTGCCGCAAGCTCTAACAACTATGCTTTTGCGTTATCGGTTGAAAGACTTTTAGACGTGACCGTTCCGCGTCGTGCTAAGGTTATACGCACAATGCTTTTAGAACTCAATCGCATCATTTCGCATTTGTTTTGGTTAGCGACACATGCCCTTGATGTCGGTGCGATGAGCATCTTTTTATATTGTTTTAGAGAGAGAGAATACGGAATCGACTTGATTGAAGATTACTGCGGGGCGCGACTCACACACTCCAGTGTAAGAATCGGCGGTGTCCCTTTGGATTTGCCCGATGGCTGGATTGAGAAGTTAAAATCCTATTTGGAGTTGCTTCCTAAAGAGATTCAGACTTATGAGGGAATTTTGAGCGAAAATAGAATTTGGAGGATGCGTTTAGAAAATGTTGGAATCATCACTCCGGAAATGGCAAAAAGCTGGGGATTGAGTGGCGTGATGCTACGTGGAAGTGGCATTGAATGGGATATTAGGCGCGAAGAGCCCTATGAATTGTATGATGAATTAGAATTTGATATCCCAATTAGCGAGAGCAATGACAGCTATGGTCGCTATCTGCTCTATATGGAAGAAATGCGACAGAGCATTAGGATTCTCCATCAACTCATTGAGAAATACCCTAAAACTGACACGCTTTTAATGTGTGAAGACACGCGCTATTTTTCTGCGCCAAAAGAGCAAATTATGACGCAAAACTACTCATTAATGCAACATTTTGTCTTGGTGACACAGGGTATGCGTCCTCCTGTAGGCGAGATTTATGTCCCCACAGAATCCCCTAAGGGAGAGCTTGGATTTTTCATTAGAAGTGAGGGCGAACCCTATCCCTACCGCCTTAAAATGCGCACTCCAAGTTTCTTTCATACAGGAGTCTTGCAAGATTTATTGCCCGGACACTATCTTGCCGATGTCGTAACCATTATCGGAAACACAAATATCGTATTTGGGGAGATCGATCGATGAAACGTTTTGATTTAAGACATTTGAAAAACGATTTTTGCCAACGCTTACAGAGCATCCTCAATGTGGAATTAGAGCAAGGGGAGGTCGGCATCTTTTTGTTTGAAGTTTTGGATTTTACCAATGTGCAAAAAAGCGCGGACATTGTTGAGGAAAGTGGCAATACACTCCTTAATTCATTGCGATTCAACGAAGTGGATTGGACGATTGTTGTGAGAAAAGAAACAAAAAGGGTTGAGCAATGAGTATTTTAGTGGAGACTTTCTTGCAAAATGGCGGAAATGCGAAATTTTTTCCATGTGCGATAGAGGGCAAAAACATCCTATTGTTTGGCGGATTCATTCAGGATTTTGTTACAAAGCTCAAATCAGTCAATATTGACCTCACTAGCAATAATATTCATAGGCAAAGAGAGGTGTTTTTGCTCCATCCCCTACATTTCAATCCCTACCCTTGCATCACGCACTTTCTCTATGAAGTGGGTTGCGATGAATCCATAAGTGCGTTACTTGCCCATGCCCTCTGCCCCGAAAACTTAAAAGATTCAAAGACGCTAGAAAATCTTGATGTAGGACATCTAAGCTCAGAATGCAATCTCTCCGAAGAAGAATTAGAGAGTATCGCTCACAGCTTCAAGCAGGGTCGCCATGCAATTATAATTGGCACGGATTTAAACACACACAAAAAATCCAAAAATATCGCAAAAATCTTAGCATTCCTAAGTCATAGTGTGGAAATTGTATTCTTAGAATCCACACAAGACTCTAAACCCTCCAAGCCTATTGACAAAAACGAAGAAATTGAAACACTAGAAGAGCCAGAAAACTACGACGGACTTGTCGTCTATCTCCAAAAAAGCACACAAGGGCAAATGATATTAGAATCCTCAAAGCAATTTTGTACAGTCGGGAAAATGCAAGAAAATCTACCAATACATATAAGATTTTTGGATTCTAAGAGAGAGGTGGATGTACTGCTTAAATGCAATGCAGACATCAAGGGAATGGTTGGAATCCTTTGGATTCCGCGTGATTTTGAATTGCAAAAGGATTTTTGCTATCAACTTATTAGCAAGGTGGCATAATGGAAGAAATAAAAATAACAATTGATGGAAGCGAAATCTCTTGTTTAGAGGGAGAAAGCATCCTTAATGTCGCGCGCGCACATGATAAATTTATCCCAGCAATCTGCTATCTCTCTTGCTCATCGCCGACACTTGCTTGTAAAATGTGCATGGTAGAAGCGGACGGAAAACGCGTGTATGCCTGTAATGCAAAAGTCAAAGATGGAATGCAAATCATTGTCAATACACCCGAGATTGAAGAGGAACGTTTGGCAATCATGAAAACTTATGCTGTCAATCATCCCTTACAATGCGGTGTGTGCGATAAGAGCGGAGAATGCGAACTACAAAACTATGTGCATTATGTGGGAGTAGAAGAGCAAAACTATGCCATTAAAGACGAAGCAAAGTCTTTTGATCAATGGGGGAAAGCTCTCTACGATCCGAATCTCTGCATTGTGTGCGAACGTTGCGTAACTCTCTGTAAGGACAAAATCGGACGAACAAACATCAAGGCCATCAAGCGCGATGGTGAAATGCCTGACAAAGCCTATAAAGATTCCATGCCAAAGGATGCCTATGGCGTTTGGACAAAGTTTAAAAAATCTCTCATTGGCTTAAATGGTGTCGATGCGAGTGCTTGTGGAGACTGCGCAGAATGTGTCAGCGTGTGTCCTGTGGGTGCGCTTGGTGTTGGACATTTTCAATATCGCTCTAATGCATGGGAATTAGAGAAAATTCACAGCACTTGTGTACATTGTGGGAATGGCTGTGCATTAACCTATGAAGTCAAGCAAAAAGGAATCAGCGGAAATGAGAGAGAGGTGTATCGCGTTATCAGTGATTGGAATTTCTCCACTTTATGCCCTGCAGGGCGCTTTGCTTTCACACAAAATAATCAGCACATTCAAAAAGACAAGGAATCTTTTAATAAGAGCATTGCCGCTTTCAAAGAAGCGCAGACAATTAAGTTTTCTGGTGATATTAGCAATGAAGAGGCTTATATCTTACAGCTTTTAAGAGAAAAATTTGGTTATCATCTAGTCTGCGAGAGTGTCTATCCTTTTGGGCAGTTTTTGCAGACTTATTCTAAAATATCCGGAACACTAGGAAATACAAATCAAAAAGAAATCACGGAGAGTACTTTTGTCATATGTTTTGGCGGTGCATTGAGCTATGATATGCCTGTCGTAACACATTCTATTAATAACGCAATGAAGCAGAATAAGGGTGCAAACCTCGCCTACTTCCACACCATGCAAGATGTGATTGCCAATCGCTTCGTCAAGTCTCCAATTAATGGAATCTACAAGCCCGATACCGAAGAGGCTATGGCTCTACTCCTAGCAAGCATTTGCATAGAAAGAGACAAAATGCCAAACTTCCTAAGAAAGCAGATTGAAAGCCATGAAAAAAAGATTCAAAAAACACAGACAAAAGAGGTGAAAAAGACCATCACAGAAAAAGCTCTTGATGAAAATGGAAATGTGATTTTAGATGAAAATGGGAAAGAAAAGTTGATAAAATCAGAAAAGGTTGAAAAAATTAACGAAGAAATTGAAGTGATATGTAGTGATTTGAGTGCATATTGTGGAGAATCCATAGAGAATGCCATCAACGCAGCCAAAGAAGCTTTACAAGGAGCGCAAAATCCTGTTCTTGTCGTTGGATTTGATGTATATCGTGCGAAGAATGCCCAAAATATCGCTAAGATTCTAGGCTATATCGAAGCTTTGAGCCAAGTTAAGATTCTGTTATTGCCGCCGACTGCGAATGCTTTGGGGATTGCTTTGATTTGTGAATTGCAAAAAGAGCCTGTAGGCTACAGTATCGGCTATAATGTCGATGGACAATACAAAATTGGCACTTCAGAGGAGAGCGCATTGCGTATGCCCTATTTGAGCGAGCAAGAGGGAACATTAGTCAATGTCGACAGAAGGGTCGTCCCAATCGCCCCCGCAACACCCTATTATGGCTATGAACTCAATGATATTGCTAAGGCATTAGGCTTAGAGTTTGAAAATACCATCGATTACACAAAAGAATTGCCCATAGACAAGGGCTTCAAAAATGTAGAATATGATTCCTTAGAATTTGGATTCTTAAATGATGGTTCAGAGGTACGTGGCTATCTCTTAGACATTCAATACACACAGATTTTATCAGAAACTGAAAACATCTCATTAGAGACACTCAAGCCCTACAATGTCTATGCCAGAGACAGCGTCTCACATTTCTCAAAAAGCACCCTAGCAAGTCCGCATTTGGATGCAAAAAATGGCTTTCAAGTCAGTCCAAAATACGCAGAAAAGCTAGGGATTAAAGACAGAGTAGAATTGTGTTTTGAAAATGGAGAGAGCTTAGAAGTTGATGTTGTGATTGATGAGGGAATGGAGGGAGAGTTTGGCGCACTTGGCGTGTGTGGCTTGGATGCCCATTTGCTATTCCCACATTCGCGCTATGCAAATGTTTCCTTAAAGGCTGTAAAATGATAGTGGATGTGATTGAAGTGCTCGTTAAAATTTTACTTGTTGTGCTTGTATTTTCGATGCTTGGAGGGTTTGCGACATATATAGAACGCAAGGTCTTGGCGCGATTCCAGCAGCGCGTTGGACCTTCTGTGGTGGGACCTTTTGGGCTCTTACAAATCTTAGCAGATGGGATCAAACTATTCACAAAAGAAGACATTGTTCCAAGCGGCGCAAATCGCTTAATATTCAGAATCGCCCCTGTTATCACAGCCGCGACGGCCTTTATTGCGATGGCACCGATTCCTTTTTTGCCAAATTTTGAATTCTTAGGTCGCACAATCACGCCTATTATTTCAGACATTAATGTGGGGATTCTGTTTTTCCTAAGCGTTGGAGCTGCAGGAATGTATGGTCCTCTACTTGGTGGAATCAGTGCAAACAGCAAATGGTCAATTTTAGGTGCTGCAAGGACGGCTGTGCAACTCTTAAGCTTTGAGGTGGTTTCTGGCTTGTCTCTCTTGTCCCCTTTAATGCTCGTTGGTTCTCTATCTCTTGTGGAGATTAACCGCTATCAAAGTGGCGGCATCACGGATTGGTTGATATTTTCACAGCCTTTAGCATTTCTTTTATTTTTATTTGCGGGATATGCAGAGTTGAATCGTACGCCCTTTGACTTGCTAGAGCATGAAGCAGAGGTTGTATCGGGCTATGCGACAGAATATGCAGGAATGCGATGGGGAATGTTTTTCATCGGTGAATATGCAAGCATGTTTTCATTCTCCTTTGTCGTTTCTCTCATTTTTTTAGGGGGATTCAATCCTTTATGGCTCATTCCCGGCGGAATCGCAATCATTTTAAAAGTTGCGTTTTTTATCTTTCTTTTTATGTGGGCAAGGGCTGCATACCCACATGTACGCCCTGATCAATTAATGGGATTATGCTGGAGAGTCTTATTTCCTTTGGCACTTCTCAATGTATTCATCACGGGCATTGTTTGTCTAGGAGGGATTCAATGAGTCGCTACATTAAGATTTTTGAAAAAACCGCACCCTTAACCCATGCGCAAAAATTTGTGCGTTTTTGGGAACGTGCATTGAAAGGGGAATTGTTTGTAGGACTTTGGCTCGTATTTAAGGAGGGATGCAAGGCACAAGTTACTGTTTGCTATCCCTTTGAAAAATTACCCTTAAGCCCACGTTATCGCGCCGTACATGAGCTCAAAAGACTGCTAGAGAGCGGACATGAACGTTGCATAGGATGCGGACTTTGTGAAAAAATTTGTGTTGCAAATTGCATTCGCATGGAAACGGGTTATGGCGAAGATAAGCGCAAACATATCTTTGAATACACAATCAATTTTGGACGTTGCATCTATTGCGGATTGTGTGCAGAGGTCTGCCCAGAACTTGCCATTGTACATGGAAAACGTTACGAAAACGCGAGTGAGCAACGTGCTTCGTTTGCCCTAAAGAGCGATATGCTCACACCAATAGACAGGGTTTTGAGTGGTAAAGATTGTGAATTTGATGGTGTGGGCAGCATAAGCAAAGATGCAGACAAACGCATCAAAGCGACACCTCTAAAATATCTAGAAAAACCACTAGAAAATGCAGAATCTAACGCATAAAAGGGAGAGATAATGTTTGAAGCGATTGCATTTTATGTTTTTAGCGCATTGACTTTGAGTGCCTTTTTGGTGGTTGTAACCACGCGCGATATTCTGTATGCTCTAAGCGCATTAGCAGCGGGAATGATTTTTATTTCTGCGTTTTTTTTCTTGCTTGGAGCGGAATTCTTAGGAGTTGTCCAAATCGCAGTCTATACTGGGGCCGTCGTTGCTCTGTATGCCTTTGCAATGATGTTTTTTGATAGTGAAAAATTGGCAAAAGAAAGGATTGGAAATCCTAAGATGTTGTTTTCTCTAACCTTGCTTGGCGCATTATTGCTAGTGTTGATTGTGATTGCCCCTGTGATTGCTGATAATCTCACACAAAACTTGGCAGCCACCACACCTATTAAAGAAAATGTCGGAAATGTGCAGATGATTGGATATGTACTTTTCACAAAATTTCTGATTCCCTTTGAAATTGCTGCGATTATGTTGCTTGTCGCTATGATTGCTGGAATCGTCTTAGCAGGGAAAGGAATGCGTTATTCTTTAACACTCAATGAACAAGAACCTAAGGGGGATTTGGAATGATAACACTGAATCATTATTTAATTCTGTCAAGTCTTATGTTTATGATTGGTGTCTTTGGGATATTAAGACGCAAAAATCTGCTGATGCTCTTTTTCTCCACAGAGATTATTTTGAGTGCGGTGAGCATTGGATTCGTCGCTGTGGGAAGGTATTTAAATGATTTAGACGGTCAGATATTTGCCTTTTTTATTCTTGCAGTTGCCGCAAGTGAAGTTGCCGTTGGTGTTGGGCTACTGATAGCTTGGTATAGAAAATACCACACATTGGATTTAGATAATCTACAGATTATGGAAGGTTAGCGCATGGAAGTCATTTTATATAGTGCGCTGTTTGCGCCTCTTGTTGGTTCTTGTTTTGGGATTCCCTTTGCCTCTAAAGAAAAATTTATTGGTGTTGGTGTGTTTGCCTCGCTTATGCTTGGTGTTTCATTCATTTCATCGCTTCTGTTGTTTATCTATATCTTTCAAGGTGGAATCGCATTAAAAGTGACGCTTATGGATTGGATTAGCGCGGGAGGGCTTTACATTCCCTTTGGATTCCTCGTAGATAGTGTCAGCGCAACAATGATGCTCGTGGTGACGCTGGTCTCTTTATGTGTACATGTCTATTCTATAGGTTATATGAGCCATGACAGGAGCTTTAATCGCTTTTTTGTCTATTTGAGTGCCTTTGTTTTCTCTATGCTTATTCTTGTGATGAGTGATAATTTTGCAGGATTATTTATCGGCTGGGAGGGCGTTGGTCTGTGTTCTTGGATGTTGATTGGATTCTGGTATGAGCGCAATTCAGCCTCCTTTGCCGCAAACGAGGCTTTCATTATGAATCGCATAGCCGATCTTGGAATGTTGCTTGGAATCTTTTTGATTTATTGGGTTTTTGGGTCGTTGAACTACGAAGAGGTTCTCAGTAATGTCTATGAAGCTCCTAAGGAAATTTTAATTGCTATGGGGGTCTTATTGTTTATCGGCGCAATGGGTAAAAGCGCACAATTCCCGCTCCACACTTGGTTAGCAGATGCAATGGAGGGACCCACACCCGTCTCGGCATTAATCCATGCCGCAACAATGGTTACAGCAGGCGTCTATCTCGTCATTCGTGCCAACCCCCTCTATGCTATGATCCCTGAAATTGGCTTTGCGATTGCTTGTTTGGGAGCTTTTGTTGCTGTCTTTGCCGCAACAATGGCATTAGTCAATCGCGATTTGAAGCGCATTATCGCTTATTCCACACTTTCACAACTTGGATACATGTTTGTTGCCGCAGGATTAGAGGCTTATTGGATTGCCCTATTCCACCTCGCAACACACGCATTTTTCAAGTCTTTGCTGTTCTTAGGTGCTGGAAATGTCATGCATGCCATGCATGACAAATTAGACATTACCAAAATGGGTTCCCTGTATGCACCCCTCAAATATACAGCTATTTTAATGATTCTAGCCTCCATCGCCCTTGCCGGAATCTATCCATTTTCTGGATTTTTCTCAAAAGATAAAATCCTAGAAGCTGCATTTGGAAGTGGTGCCTATGTGCTTTATGTTGCATTATTGCTTGGTGCATTTTTGACAGCTTTTTACAGCTTCAGGCTGATTATGCTTGTATTTTTTGGAGACAAAAGACATGATGAGAGTCATCCCCATGAGGCCTATTCTTACATGCTCTATGCCATGTTGCCCCTTGGCATTTTGGCCGTCTTTGCTGGATTTTTTGAAAAGAGTTTCCATCATTTTATCCTCCAAACCCTTCCCAATTTTGAGGCAAATTTAGAATCACAGACACTTTGGACTTTGATTGCTGTTGCTTTGATTGTGGCATTAAGCGGAATCGGATTCGCGATTTTTAAATACAAGAGCGGAGGATTCTCTCCAAAATGGCAAGAAACATTCGTCTATAAAGTCCTAAGCCATCAATATTACATTCCAGCCTTTTATAATTGGCTATTCATTCAAAATTATTTCAGGCTCTCAAAAGTATCATGGAATATTGATAAGAGTGTCATTGACTTCATAGTGGATATGATTGCAAGAATCCTGCAGGGTGGTGGCGTAAATATGCGCTTTTTACAGGGTGGCAATCTATCAAAAATGCTTAAGGTTATGTTTTTTGGCATCGTGGCATTGCTGGTATTGTTGTTTATTTTTTATTGGGAGGTCGCATGGATTATATTTTAAATTTAATTATCTTTTTTCCCCTATTAGGTGCTATCCTAGCGATTGCCATTAAGGAAAATCTCAAGACATATGCTGTTGTCATCAGCTCCATTGAATTTGGATTGACATTGTTGCTGTGGTACAACTTTGACACTACAGCTCTAGACGGGTTCCAATTTATCACCGCGTTTCCTTTGATTAGGGCATTTGGAGTCAGCTATCTTGTAGGTATTGATGGAATCTCTCTATTTTTAGTTCTTTTGAGTGCGTTCATTAGTTTGATTGGATTCATTTACCTTAATGAAAAATACGAAACAAAAAAACTCATCATTTCACTCTTGTGTCTTGAGAGCATTATGATTGGTGTTTTCTGTGCGCTTGATGTGATTTTATTTTATGTTTTCTGGGAATTATCCCTCATTCCTATGCTGTACATCATTGGTGCTTGGGGAAGTGGAAGCAGAATCTATGCGGCGGTTAAATTTTTCTTATACACCTTTTTGGGCTCAATGCTCATGCTTGTTGGAATCTTGTTTTTAGTCTATTATTATGCAGACGTGAGTGGCGTTTGGACTTTTTCTTTATTAGAATGGTACAGTTTAAGCGCGATTCCAAAAGATTTGCAACTCTGGTTGTTTCTCGCATTTTTTGCAGGATTTGCCATTAAAGTTCCAATGTTTCCTTTCCATACTTGGTTACCTTATGCGCACGGACAAGCTCCAACGATCGGTTCTATCATTCTTGCTGCTGTGCTTTTAAAGATGGGGACATATGGCTTTGTGCGCTTTTCTCTGCCACTTTTCCCCGATGCGAGTGTTGCGCTTTTAACACCTATTGCGATTTTGTGCCTCATAATGATTATTTATGGGGCATTTGTCGCATTTGCTCAAGAAGACATTAAGCAGGTGATTGCTTATAGCTCCATTTCACATATGGGCGTCATTATGATTGGTGTGTTTGCACTCAATCTTGAAGGGATTTCTGGTTCTGTGTTTTTTATGCTCAGTCATGGAATCATTAGTGGTGCGCTGTTTATGTTGGTTGGAATGCTCTATGAACGTAGGCATACAAAGATGATTGTGGAATTTGGTGGAATCGCAAAAGTTATGCCAAATTATGCAGCGATCTTTGGAATTATGGCTATGGCTTCGGCTGGTTTGCCTCTTACAATGGGATTTGTGGGGGAATTTTTATCCCTCTTGGGATTCTTTCAAGTCTCTCATATTATAGCGGCAATCGCTGGAATCAGTATTATCGTTGGAGCGGCCTATATGTTGCATTTATATCGACGGACGTTTTTTGGTCAAGTCATAAAAGAAGAAAATCGTGAATTGCGCGATCTCAATAAACGTGAATTGTGCGCCCTATTACCACTTGTCGCCATCGTCATTTGGCTTGGAATCTATCCAAAGCCTATTTTGGAACCTATTAATAAGAGTGTAGGAAATATGATAGCTATCATGCAATCAAGAATTGTCGCGCAGGAAGCATTGGATTTCTTTGGACTTATGCCACTAGGAGAAGCACTAGAGGAACTGCAAAGTTTAGAGCCACAAGAAGAAAATCTCAATGAAACAGACACTAAAGAGGAGGGAAGATAAAATGTTAGAAACTTTTAACATATCGTTGGAGAGTTTAAATATATTTGGCATTTTCCCTATGCTCATAGCCATCGTGGGTGCGCTTGTGATTTTGATTGTGGATATGGGACTCAAAAGACCTAATAAACAGCTCTATACGATGCTAACGATTCTCTTTTTAATCTTAGATTTGGGCTATCTCTTGCTCTTTAACATTAGCGATGTTCAAAGGGCATTTTTTGACTTAATTCTCATTGATGGAATCTCAATACTCGGACAGCTCATTATTCTTACCGCAGCTATTTTATTTATTCCTTTAACACTAAGCTATCAGAGATTCCATGAGTTTCAATATCCCGAATATTACGCCCTATTCTTGCTTATGTGTTCAGGATTTCAATTTATGGTGAGTAGCGATCATTTGATTGTGATTTTTCTAGGGCTAGAAACTGCTTCTTTAGCACTCTATGCGCTCATAGCCATGCATAATCGCGCAACTGCATTTGAAGCAGCCATAAAATACTTCACAATGGGCGCACTCTCTGCGGGTTGCTTTGCATTTGCCTCAATGCTTCTGTATGCAGCTACAGGACATCTGGAGCTAGAGGGAGTTAAAAATATTTTATCCATGAAGCCACAAGAATCTCTTTTGGTGCCTTGTGCATTTGTGTTTTTTGTCGCCTCACTTGGTTTTAAGGCTTCTTTGGTGCCATTCCATACTTGGACTCCCGATGTCTATGAGGGTTCTAACTCCTTTTTAGCAGGATTTATGTCCATTGTCCCCAAAATTGCAGCATTTGTCGTTGCCATACGTATTCTTGGTTTTTTTATTGAAGGAAGTGTTTTTGCGCATAATATTGTCTATTTGCTCATCATTTTAACCATCACATTGCCCAATCTCGTCGCTCTCGTTCAAGAAGATGTTAAGAGGATGTTGGCCTACAGCTCCATTTCGCACGCCGGTTTTGCATTCAGCGCAATACTTATCGGTGAAGTGCAATCTGTTGCATTGTTTGCCTATTGGTTTTTATTCCTATTCACAAATCTTGGAGTCTTCGCAATGCTCTGGATCACGCGCACAAAAGAACAATTATGGGACAAACGTTACGATCACACCTACACGAAATTTTCTGGACTTATCAAGCTTTGTCCTATGGCTGCAGTGATTATGGGATTATTTATGTTTTCCCTCGCAGGGATTCCGCCTTTTTCTGTGTTTTGGGGCAAGGTCTATCTTATGAGCGTTGCTATGAATAATGGATATTTATTCTTGGTTGTTGTTATGGCTGTCAATAGCGCAATTGCAGCATACTACTATCTCAAATTGGTCGTCTATATGTTCCTCAAGGAGCCTTTGGTGAGTGATGGAAGCATTTATTTGCGCAATGTTACATTGCCACTCAAAATTGTCATTGGAATCGCAACGGTCTATGTGTGCCTCTCTACATTCTTTGTTGATGGACTTTTAACAAATGTTACTGCACTCATTACCGCTTCTTTTGAGTTTTGATTAAAGGATTTTAATGTCTAATGCGCAAGATATTTGGAATCTTACAGCCCTTTTTCAAAACAAGCATTCCCTGCAAGAATCCATGCAAACAACACTTAATGAAGCACAGTCTTTCGAGAAGCAATACAAGGGTCGTTTAGAAGAGCTTAATACAGAATCCTTTTATCAAAGTGTGCGTCGCTATGAAGAGCTTTGTGCAAAAATTTCTAGGATTATGACCTATGCATTTTTGTGCTTTGCACAAGATACAAGAGAGGGTGCGTTTTATGCAGAATGTGAAATGCAAACAAATCGCGCCACAGAACATTTGCTCTTTTTTACACTAGAATTCAACACCATCAAAGCGGAAGTCAAGCGCCATTTCATAGAATGCGCTAAGGAATATCGCTATTATTTGGAGCTTTTAGACAAAGAATCCCAACATCAATTAACATTAAAAGAAGAGCAAATTCTGCTTAAAACACAGCCCGTGAGTGTGGATAGCTTCAAACGCTTGTTTGATGAGCATTTAAGTCGCTTACGTTTTGAGATTATCAGCAATGGAATTCCTAA
Organism: uncultured Helicobacteraceae bacterium; assembly: GCA_947588965.1. GTDB lineage: Bacteria > Campylobacterota > Campylobacteria > Campylobacterales > Helicobacteraceae > Helicobacter_D. Next base: position 34,481 of record CANQAN010000008.1, on the reverse strand, counting down.
GCTTGTAGGCGAAGAGGAAGTTTTAAGCTTACTCTATGAAAGCGATAGAGAGGTGCGCAAAATGGCGCAAGAATCGCTAAGTAGAGTGCTAGAAGAGAATTTAGACCTCCTCACCTATATCTATAATGTCATCAGAAAAGATCTCAAAATCACTGCACAATTACGTGGCTATAAAACATTAGAAGAATCAAGACACATCAGTAATCAAACCACTCAAAAAAGTGTCGATGCGATGGTGGAGACCATCAACAAAAATGTCGGAATCGTAGAAGAATATTATCTCTTAAAAGCCAAAATTCTAGGACTTGATTGTCTCTATGATTACGATCGCTATGCGCCTCTTTCTAGCAAAGATAAAGCGACTTTTGGCTATGAAGATTCTAAAAATATCGTCCTAGAAACCTTCAGAGAGTTTTCAGAGACATTTTATAATATCGCAAAATGCGCATTTGAAGAGGGGTGGGTGGATTCCCATCCGCGCGAATACAAAAGAAGCGGCGCATTCAGCCACGGAGCCACTCCAAGTACCCATCCCTATCTTATGCTCAATCACACAAACAGGAGGCGCGATGTATTCACTATGGCTCATGAGCTAGGGCATACAATCCATCAAAAACTCTCCTACAAAGTCGGATATTTGAATGCGGACACACCTTTAACGACAGCAGAAACAGCTTCAGTCTTCGCAGAGATGTTGCTGTTTGATAAAATTCAAAAACATTTAAGCAGAGAAGAAAAAATAGAAGTTTATTCTGGGAAGCTGGAGGATATTTTCGCCACACTCTTTCGTCAAAACGTATTCACAAATTTTGAGCGTCTCATACATTTAAAAGAAGGAGAATTAGACAAAGAAACCATAAAGGCGATTTGGCAAGAAGAAAATCAAAAAATGTTTGGCAAAAGCGTTATTTTAACAGACAATTACAAGCTATGGTGGTCATACATCCCACATTTTATCCACACGCCCTTTTATTGCTATGCATACAGCTATGGACAGCTTCTAGTCTGCGCTTTGTTTGGAATCTATCGGAACAATCAGACAGATTTCATAGAAAAATACGAGGAATTTTTGAGTTTAGGAGGGAGCAAATCACCTAAGGAGCTGGTGAGGATTTTTGGATTAGATATTGAGGATAGCAATTTTTGGGAGATCGGAATGAGTGAAGTGAGATTATTGTTAGAAAATTTTAAATCAATCTTGAATGAATCTTAGCTTTATTAGAGGGATAATATGGATGCTTTATTAAAAGACAGAAAATTTCAAACCATGCGCACCAAGCATTGTCAAGAAATTTTGGACTATTTAATGCGCAAAAAAATCAATTTTTCCATTCTCTGCAACTTAAAATGCGTGAAATTTGACCCCTTATTGCCAGAATCCATTAGCAACTCTTTTAGTGATTTGACCGTTTTTATTCTTGCAGGCTACACTTTTGAGAGTTTGGAATTAAGCATGGGGAATCTCTACTTTGAGGCTGGTTTTGGAGAAGACAATACGGGCAGTTTCGTCACAGTGCCTTTAGAATGTATCGTGCAGATATTGTTGCCTAATACCGATCATTTGGTTGAAAAATTGTCATCTGATTTTGTCTTATATGTGAATCTACTCGCAATGTTTGCGCACAATCAAGAAATTCTGCCCAAAGCGACAAAAAAAGAAAAAGATGGCATTAATAATTCCTTGCGTGCATTATTGTCTAATCCCAAAAATAAAAGGTTTAAAAAATGATTGACTGCACTTTTTTGCGCATTTTATTGACAAGACAGGAGGGAAAAGATGGAAAAAAAGATTGATTTGGAGTTATTTCGTTTTGATGTTAAAACAGATTATTTGCCCTATTTTGCGAAATTGTCTGTTGAAATCGATCTCGAAAAATCCCTGCTAGAACTATTACAAATCATACAGCACGAACTCTATGAGTATCACTACAGTGCCTATGGATTCAAAATTAACGATGTGGTGGTTTTTGACTTTGATTTACCTATTGATGCCTTGTATAAAAGGTTTGGTAAAGAATGGAAAATAGAGCCACTCAATCCACATCTTGCACTCAAAGATTTGACAATCAACACAGATTATTTTCTGCAAAAACTCACGCCACTTAGGAGATTAGGGCTTGATGAACTCGCAGCCGATGAAACACACAGTATTTTTAGAAACTTCAATTTCAAAGAAATCAAAACAGAAAAAATGAACACTCAAGACTTGGTGGAGACGTTTTTGCTCTCGTTTTTGCCCTTTGCCTATGCAACTCCATTGAGTGTGGAAAATCAAGATTATTTAGGTGAAGCCTATTTTATCCTAGCGGCCTCTTTGTATGCAAAACACAAGACAACAGAGATTTTAGAGCAAGTTTGCGATCTGGAAAATGGAATCCTCAATGCGCAAAATTTGCAAACCTACCTTTTCCCACAAGATGCGAAATTTGATGTGTGCATCCAAGAGTTTAAGATGATTTTGTTTGATATTTGTGAGGACAAAAAGATTCAAAACTTCAAATCAAAAATCTTAAAAGCATATGCAAAATAAAGGACAGACAATGGAATCTTATGTTTTAGTGCAGAATTCACTCTATCAATCCTCTGAAATCTTAACACATAATGTTAAGTTATTGTGCGAGAAGCTAGGAATCTCCTTTGTAAAGACAGAAAGACTCCCCTTAGAAGAGAAGTTTTTGCCTTTTCTTGCGCCCTTAGAATTTCACAAAAATCTTTTAAGGGTCTTTCAAAATGCGTTAAATGACAAACAAAAACTATTCGTCTGCGATTCACAGACACTTCTGTCCTTTGCCCATTTCTTTAAATTATTCTATGAAAATTCAGAATTCAGGGAATCCTTAATGAAAGAATCCACAAGAGAAATTGACATTTTAGAGTTAGAAAACACCTTTGCTTTCGCGCCAGAAATCATGCTAAGCTCTCTTAAGAGAGCAGAGATTAAGCCACGTCGCTGGAGTGGCTTTAGGTGTGCATTTTTGATAGACAGAGAGCTTGAAAACGGGCTCAAAGAATCGCAGATCATAGAGCGCATAGAGGATCTCACGGGATTAAAAATCTTGCCGTTTTTTAAAGAGAGCTATGCCTATCTCCTAGAGACGAATCCGCATCTTGCCTACAAAATGGGAGCGACGGATTATTATGCCATGGTGGATTGCGGTGTGGATTTCATTCTCACACAAAACATCAGTCAATTTGAACTTCTAGATGGACATTGCAAGAAACTACAAAGCACAGCAGGAAGGGATTTAGCCGAGATTCCTATTTTGTTTATACCACAAGTCATTTTGGCTCTTTTCCCACAAATAAGCGCACAAGAGTTGCGATTTGCTCAGCATAAAATCCCACCATTAATGTTATAGGATTCTCTATGGTTAATGCATTAAAGGTTTTTTTATCGCTCATTGTTGCGATGGCTTGGTATCACCTAACCAACAATCAAGAGACTGCTATATTCTTTTTTGTCCTCATGCTTGTGATATTTTTTATCCGCCCTATCGCCTACCAAAGTCAAACAGAACGACAAGAATTTATAGAAAAATACAGACATTCCAAAGAACGCCAACGCAATCTTGAAAAAATGCGACAAGAAGAGAAAAAAAAGGCTCTAGAAGAAAAGAAAAAACGTCTTGGTGAGCGCAACAAAGAAGATTAATGTCTAAATTAATGCTCTTACAAACCACAACGACACGAGAAAACGCAGAGACTCTCATTAAAATCGCTTTGGAGTGCCATTTGAGCGCGTGTGTCCATCAAAGCACTATTAAGAGCCATTATTTTTGGTGTGAAGAATCTCTCAAACAAAATGATTCTAAGCACAGAGATTCCAAACCTAAGGCAGTGTGTGAAGAGGAAATTTTACTTCATTTTAAAGTATTTAAAAAAGACTTCAAAAAACTCCAGAAACTCATCTTAGCACATCACTCTTACTCTCTTCCAGAAATTATTGGAATCCCTTTATGCAAGGTTTCTAAGCAATATCAAAAATGGTGTTGGGATTCTAAGCGGAATTTTTAGTTGTTTTTGGAACGCAATTTGCTTTTTCTCAAGTGATTTCACTTTAAAGGAAAAGCAATGAATGTTGATAGTAAAAGCAATCAAACTTGGGGATTGTTGAGTCAAGCTTATGATAAAACAACGACAAATCAGACAGATATTTCGGGCTATTTCAATAGAGATTCAAGCGCGATTTTCAACACACAAAAAACAGAAAAAACGCAAGAAATCAAGGATTTGTTTGATTTTTCAGACCAGACAATCAGACAGCTTGAAGAGGATTCTTTCACTCTAAGCAACGATCTCAAAACACTTCAGAAGTTTGCATACAATTTTAGTGGTACTTTGGAAAATCTCGGAAATGCCATGGCTGAAAATGGAATCTTAAGTCAAGAAGAAAAGGCGGGCTTTGATGTATTGTATCGCTTCAATCCACAGCTTGATGTAGGGCAGACAAAGACCCTCTTGCAGAATCAAAATCTCACGCAAGAGAGCCTCAAACTCCTCAATCAAGTGAATCAAAAAGTCGGTGCGGTTAGGTATTTTGGCGGTTTTTAATGCAAAGCTAAGAACACATCATGTGCTAAGTGCTTTGATAGCACCTTTTCTAAGTCTTGCAAAGAAGCATTTTGTAAGCTCTCAAAACTACCAAAGAAACTTAGCAGTTTGTTTTGTGTCGCTACTCCGACACCTTTGATGGCGAGAATTCTTGATTGTCGCATTGTTTTTTGTTTTTGCTTTTGATGGAATGTGATGGCAAATCTATGCGCCTCATCGCGCAGTTTTTGGACAAACTGCAGTCGTTTATCGCTCGGAGGAAGCCTATAAACCCTTGCGCTTTCATCGCGCAAAATATCCCTTGCGCTTCCCTTAGCGCGGTGCGCCTTGTTGTCTATTTTCTCTTTTGAGATTCCGATAACTTGAAGATTGATTCCAACACTCTCTAGCAATGTTTTGGCGATATTAATTTGTCCGCTTCCTCCATCTAAAATCCATAAATCAGGCGGGGATTCTTGTTTGAAATCTCGAATTCTGCGCTCTAACATTTCCTGCATTTGAGCATATTCATCTCTCCCCTCTAAGATATAATGGCGATAGGAATCTTTTTGAAAAGCATTTCCTTCATAAACAATCATGCTTCCGACACATTGCATCCCTCTGTGATGCGAGGTGTCAAAAACTTCAAAACGATAGGGTACATTCTGTAATGCAAAAAGATCCTTTAGGGCTTGAAAAATCTCATTTTCTGTGTCTCTTTCCAGTCGCAAAATTTCTCTGGCATTTTGAAGTGCTAAATCGCACAGATGTTTTTTGTCTCCACTTTTTGGAGAGACGATAGAAATTTTCTTCCCCGTTTGTTGGCGTAAAAAATTCTCCAATTCTTCTTTATGTTCTCCTAAATCATGAGGAATAAGAATCTGCTTTGGCAAAATGGGCAGGGAATTTGAATAATAATTCAAAATAGCTTGTTTGTAGATGGCACATTCATCAAATCCATTTTCGCTTCTAATATTGTGTGTCGCGCTGGAGATAATCTTTCCATTACGCATAAAGAGCTTGATTAAAACAGCATTTTTCTCCTCGCAAACAAGAGCAAAAATGTCCAAATCAAGCAATTCTGCAAAATCCACAGATGAGAGAGGATTGAGTTGTTTAATCTTTGCGATTCTATCGCGCAATATCAACGCCTCTTCAAAGCGCAATTCATCGGAGAGAGATTGCATCTTTTCCTCAAGTTTAACAAGAATCTTTTTGGGATTCTCAATGCATTCAATAGCCTTTTGTAAGATCTCATTATATGCTTCCTTAGAAATCCTCCCCTCACAAGGTGCCAAGCAACTTTTAAGCTGATAAAACAAACAGGCTTTTTTGCCCCTTTTACAAGATTCCCTTTGCACAAGCGGAAAAGTCTCATAGAGGGAATCCAAAAGCTCCCTAGCCCCGCTTGAAAAGGGACCAAAATAGCGCAATCCCTGTGTTTTTTTGATTTTCCTCACAAGATTGATACGCGCAAAATCCTCTTGCAAATCCACACACAAATAGGGGTAAGTCTTATCATCGCGCAGCAGTATATTATACTTGGGTTTAAGTTGCTTAATGAGGGAATTTTCCAAAATGAGCGCATCATTTTCATTTTCTACGATAAGGTAGCGCATTTGTGCGATTTGGGACACCATTTTTGCTATGCGCAAACTCAAATTTGGAGCGGGAGCGAGATGCGGACTGAAGCGGAAATAACTCTTGATGCGATTTTTGAGATTCTTTGCCTTTCCGACATATAAGAGCCGACCAGAGCTGTCAAAATAATGATAAACGCCACTCTTATTAGGAACTTTTTTAATCGTCTCTAAAAGTGCTTGTGATAGAGGTTGGAGTGAAGCAGAATCCATTTTAATCTGACGCCTCTTGTGCGTCGCGCTCTTTATTCCTCAAAATAATCTCTCGTATTTCTTCAAAAATCTCATGAATTTTCTCCACTGTGGCTAAATTTTCAAATGTACCCGCGCTTAATTCCCCATAATTTTGTGTAGGCTTGTTTGCTGCATTCTTTTTAATTTCCTCTTGATAGAGTGAGCGCTTTACAAACGTCTGAATTTTATCAACCCCTACAAGAACTCCTTTTTCTTCTTGATATTTTTTGAGCATTTGATTCAGAACATTATTTTTATTGTAAAATTCTTGCTGAAAACCAGAACGTTTAAGGGCGAAAAACAATACATTATTTTTGCGATAACCAAATGCGATTCCCATCTTTATGCTAGGGGGCATTAAGCGGATAAAATACGCTATCGCTCTGTAATCATTCATTTTCTCAAACAAAGGAGATTCTAAAACATGTCCCAAGACTTCCGAAGCACTTTTCATGTCCTTATTATAGCACAGATTTTATTCCTTTTATTTCTTGCAATCTTCAGCACAGGCTGTGGCTTTAAAGACGATCCCTTCAGAGCCAAACAAAACACACAAGAATCTGCAGGACAATGACCATGAATTTTGATGTGATTATTGTCGGTGCCGGTGTTGCGGGATTATATGCTTCCTTGAATCTCCCCAAACACCTTAAAGTCCTCATTCTCTGTAAAGATCAGCCTTGGGAATGCAACACATTCTATGCGCAAGGAGGAATCGCTGTTGCAAAAAATACAGAAGATATTACCTCTCATATAGAAGATACACTCAATGCTGGAGCGGGATTGTGCGATATTGAGGCAGTGAAGGCTCTTAGCAAAGAGAGTTTAGAGATTTTAGATGATTTGATTGAACGTGCCATTCCCTTTGACAAAGACGCACAAGGAAATTTACTATTCACAAAAGAAGCTGCACACAGCACTTCACGAATCATTCATGCAGGTGGAGATTCCACAGGACGCGTACTGCATACGCATCTCATCGCGCAAGTCTCGCATACATTGTGGAAAAACGCCACAGTCACACAACTCTTGATTGAAGATGGGCATTGCTATGGCGTGAGTGTTTTAACAAAAAGGGGCAATTACAATCTCTATGCCAACCACATCATTCTTGCAAATGGTGGCGTTGGTGCGCTCTTTGAATATCACACAAACGCCTACACGATTTCTAGCGAATTGCATGGAATGATTTTAGAAAATGGGCTGAAACTCAAAGATATGGAAATGTTGCAATTCCATCCCACCGTATTTGTCAAAACGCCCTATGCGCGTAAAATGCTCTTAAGCGAAGCCTTGCGCGGAGAGGGGGCGCAGATTGTGGATTATTTTGGCAAACGCTTTTTGTTTGATTATGATGCACAAGGCGAACTCGCACCACGTGACAAAGTCGCAAGGAGCATCTTTGAATACAAGCTCGCACTAGAATCCCAATATAAAGATTCCGCGCCAGAATACAAAGAAGTGTATTTGGATCTTAGTGCCTTTTCAAAGGATTTTTTTTATGAACGTTTTCCAAACATCGCGCGCAATCTTAGTGCCTTTGGCTTTGATTTGCCCAAAGATAAGATTCCGATTTCCCCTGCATTTCACTATTCTATGGGAGGAATCCAAACAGACTATGTCGGAAAAGTCGTTGGCATGGAGAATCTCTATGCCGTGGGTGAATGTGCTTGCACAGGAGTCCATGGTGCCAATCGCCTCGCCTCAAACTCTCTCTTAGAGGGCTTAGTCTTTTCAAGACGTAGCGCACAAGACATTTTAGGAAAAAGCCATCAAAACAAAAAAACAAGAGAGTTTTTGCTCCACACAGAGCCTTTACAAAATGAGCAAGATGAGAATCTCAAAAAGATCCTAAGGAATCTTATGTGGAATAAAGTTGGAATCATCCGCAAAAAATCGGGACTTAATGAGGCATTAGGCGGTGTTGAAGTGATGTTGCAAAGCGGAGTGGGACGTCTGTTGCGTTTGCGTTTAATGAGTGCAAAAAACATCATAGAATCTGCCCTCAAGCGCGATTTTTCCATAGGTGCGCATTATATGAGTGACTAAAATTCAAAAACACTCAAAAAACGCTTGGCGCGTTGCGTCTTTGGATTTTTAAAAAACTCTTGTGGTGTAGCAATTTCAGCGATTTTTCCATTGTCAAAAAACACAATTTTGTCCGCGACATTTTCTGCAAACTTCATCTCATGCGTTACAAGCAACATTGTCATTCCCTCATTTGCCAATTCCCTAATCACTTCTAAGACTTCTTTCACCATTTCAGGATCAAGTGAAGCCGTCACCTCATCAAAAAGCATCATTTGAGGATGCATACAAAGTGAGCGCACAATCGCAACGCGTTGCTTCTGTCCGCCGCTTAGACTTCTAGGATACATATTCTTTTTATCCTCTAAACCCACACGAGAGAGAAGCCCTAAGGCTTCTTCGGTCGCCTCCTCTCTCTTGCGTTTTTGCACTTTCATTGGGGCTAAAATGATGTTTTCTAATACACTCAAATGCGGGAAAAGTTCGTAATTTTGGAAAACCATGCCAATTTTTTGGCGCACTTGCGACCACTTTGTTTTCACATTTTCACCCGCAATTTGCAATTCTTCAAAGAATATCTTGCCTCCCTGTATGGATTCTAACCCATTAATACAACGCAAAAATGTGCTTTTCCCACAACCACTAGGACCTAAAATCGCGCAAACCTCACCCTTTGGAATCTCTAAATTAATCCTATCCAATACGAGATTTGTGCCATATTTTTTAGTAAGATTTTCTACTTTTAACAACATCATACACAAATCCTTTAAGCGAGTTTTTTCTCTAAATGACGGCTCATGAACGATAGCGGATAGCACAGCACAAAATACAGCACAAAGATTCCGCCATAGACCCAAAAGCTTGCCGCAGGATAATCAATGAGATTGACCTCAATGATTTGCTGTCCGACCTTCAACATATCGCTCACTCCAATGAGAGCAGCCAAAGAAGTGGTCTTAATCATTCTTGTAAAGAGATTCACAAGTCCGGGGAGAAGCCTCCTAAAACTTTGTGGAAAAATCACAAAAACCTGCACTTGCCATTCTTTCAAGCCCAATGCCCTTGCGCTTTGTTCTTGATGCTTTGCCAAGCTTGAAATTGCTCCGCGCACCAAATCGCCCATTTCTGCAATCCCCCAAAAGCTAAATGTTACAACACATGCCCAAAAACCACTCAAATTAACCACACTCGCAAATCCAAAATACACAATAAACAGCCATGCCAAAATCGGAATGATACGAATGGATTCTAAATAAGCCCGGCAAATAAAGCGCACACTTCTAGAGCGCAAAGTCATTAAATATCCTAAGACAAAACCAAACGCACAGGAAAAAGCAATCGCAATAAGCGCAATTTGGAATGTTACAAACATTCCTTGCAGAATCCTTAGGACGTTTTGAGGCAAAAAAAGAATCTCCACATAAACCCCTAAAAATCTAAAGAAATCTCTTATATCTTTTCTCTAAGAGAGCAAACAAGAAAGACAGAGGCAACAAAACCACCAAATAGCACAAAACAAGAAGCAAGAGCGTTTCGCTTGTCTTATAATAACTCCCAATGAGATCTTTGCTAACATACAGCACATCAGCAAGAGCAATCGCACTCACAACAGAAGTCTCTTTAAGCAAGAAAATCGCATTTGCAGCGATATAAGGCAAACTCACCATTAAGCTCTGTGGCAAAATAATAAAGCGCATAAGCTGTTGCTCATTAAGCCCTAAACTCTGCCCAGATTCTAGCTGAATCCTCTCAACCGATTCTATTCCTGCACGAAAGGATTCAGACATATAACTCCCTCCTAAAAACACAACACCTAAAAGCGCACAAGTGTAGCCCTCAAGCTTAAGCCCCATTTGTGGCAATCCATAATACAAAAAGAAAATTTGAATGAGAAGGGGTGTGTTACGTGAAAGCTCAATGTATCCTTGTATCAATGCGTTTAAAAAGCGATTCTTTAAATGCTGCAAACAGGCAATCAATCCCCCCAAAAGGATTGAAAACACGATTCCAAAAAATGAAAGATGCAATGTGAGTCCAAGGGCTTTCATAAAAATTGGAAACGCACTTTGTATAAACGAAAAATCAAGGGACAGCAAATAGGAATCCTTTTAAAAAATTTCCGAATTATACGCAAAAATTAATGATTTTCTCTCACTTTTAAGTCTGTTTTGCTACAATTGCACTTTAGTTTAAAGGTTTGCAATGGTCTATTTGTATGTCAAAATCTTTCACATTGTCGCGCTTGTCTCGTGGATGGCGATGCTCTTTTATCTGCCGCGTCTGTTTGTATATCACAGCGAACACATTAAGAATGCGGGATTTGTTGAAGTTGTAAAAATCCAAGAAGAAAAGCTATTTAAGTTCATCGGCTATCCTGCGCTTGTTTGCACACTGCTTTCGGGAGTGTGGTTGGTGCTTTTAGAGCCGAGCTTACTGAAGTCGGGTTGGCTGCATGTCAAGATTCTCCTTGTTATCCTCTTAGCACTCTATCACTACAGCCTGTATCGCTTTTTAATCAGTTTAAGGGAAGATCGTTGCAATAAAAGTGGAAAATTTTTCCGCGCTTATAATGAGATTCCAACGCTTGTATTGATTGTCATTGCAATTCTTGCCGTCTTAAGACCATTTTAAAGGAATCCTATGACACAAGATTCTCATCAAAAGCTTTGGGGAGGGCGCTTCAAATCCGATACTGCAGAGATTTTAGATGTCTTTAATGCTTCTCTGCCTTTTGATCGCAAACTTTACAAACAAGACATTCTTGGCTCACAAGTCCATGCGCAAATGCTCGCAAAATGTGGAATCCTAAGCGCAGAAGAATCTCAAAAAATCTGCGATGCCCTCGCACAGATTCAAACCGAGATAGAATCGGGCGCATTTTCCTTTGTACTCAGCGATGAAGACATTCATATGGCACTAGAAAAGCGCCTCACACAACTCATTGGTGAAACAGGCAAAAAGCTCCATACCGCCCGCAGTCGCAACGATCAAGTCGCACTAGACTTTAGACTCTTTGTGCTGGATTCTAACTGCACATTGCGTAGGCTTGTTTTAGAACTCATTGAAGCTTTTTTGGAGATCGCTCAAGCACACACACAGAGTATGTTTCCCGGAATGACGCATTTGCAACATGCACAACCCGTGAATTTTGGCTTTGTAATGTGTGCATATGCCAATATGTTTATGCGCGATTTTGAAAGGTTAGAATCCTCTTTTAAGCGCAATAATTATTGTCCTCTAGGCGCAGCAGCCCTTGCAGGAACACCCTATGAGATAGACAGATTCTTTAGTGCGAAGAAATTAGGATTTGAAGCTCCCACTCTCAACGCTATGGATTCTGTGAGTGATAGGGATTTTGCGCTTGATTTTTTGTATGATTGCTCATTGATTGCTATGCACATTTCAAGACTTGCCGAAGAACTCGTACTATGGAGTAGCTATGAGTTCAAATTCATCACCTTAAGCGATGCCTATTCCACAGGAAGCTCCATCATGCCACAAAAGAAAAATCCCGATGTACCCGAACTCTTACGTGGTAAAAGTGGGCGCATTTATGGCAATCTCATCTCGCTTTTAGTCGTTCTAAAGGGGCTTCCCCTTGCCTACAATAAAGACACACAAGAGGACAAAGAATGTGTGTTTGACAGCTTTGAAACCTTAGAAATTTCCCTAAGAATCCTCAAAGAAGCTCTCATGACTATGACAATCCACGCAGACAATATGCTAAAAGCGTGCCAAATTGGACATTTAACAGCAACAGACTTGGCGGATTTCCTCGTTTTACACTGTAAGATTCCCTTCAGAGAAGCCCATCATATAACGGGCAAGGCGGTTGCCCATGCAGAATCTTTAGGGAAAGATTTAAGCGCACTCAACGAAAACGAGCTTTGCAGTGTGGATTCTAGGATTCCACCCGATGCCCATCAGAGTCTTAATTTAGAGCGCTCCATGAATCAACGCAATTCCTATGGTGGCACTTCCACACGAGCGACTTTAGAGCAGATTGAAAGCTTACGCGCTTGGCTCATCTTAGCGCAAAATTCTCTTGTTAAAAACTCACAAAACTCTGCAGACAAAAAATCTTAAGGAACGCAATGGAAAGCAAACAACAAAAAATTATCGCGATGTTTGATGAGATTGCGGAGAGTTATGATTTAGCCAATCGCATAATGAGTTGTGGCATTGATATTGCATGGAGAAAAAAGGCTTGCAAACTTGCCTTTTGCAATCTTTCTGAAGAGACACTAAAAAATCTAAGAATCGTTGATGTTGCGTGTGGCACGGGGGATATGATAAGTCATTGGCAGAAAAATGCCACAAAAGAAAATGTCGTTATAGAGGATATTATCGGGCTTGATCCAAGTGAAGAGATGCTAAAGATCGCACGTAAAAAACTTCCAAATGTCACATTTATCCGCTCTGAAGCAACTTCTATCCCCATAGAAGATGCAAGCACAGATGTGTTAAGCATAGCCTATGGAATCCGCAATGTCATAGAGAGAGATCGGGCATTAAAGGAGTTTGCAAGAGTGATTAAAAAGGGAGGGATTTTAGTGATTTTAGAATTCACAAAATGTGAAGACAAAAGCCTCTTAGAGCACATTATGGGATTTTACACGAAGCACATTTTGCCTTTCATTGGCGGAATCATTTCTAAAAATTATCGCGCATACCGCTATTTACCCGATTCTATTGAAGAATTCCTCACAGCAAAAAAGCTCAATGCAGAACTTCAAGGAAACGGCTTCACTCCACTCTATACGAAGTCCTTCTCTGCAGGTGTTTGCACACTTTTTATCGCCAAAAATTCCTAATGTCTTTTGCAGTCTTTATTGTCGTTATGTTGCTTATTTATGTACGTCCCTTTGGGATTCCTATTTGGTTCTCTAGTATTGCGGGGGCTTTTGTTTGCCTCTTAGTTGGAAGTGTAACATTCAGCGATGTTGCACTTGTGTGGGAGATGGTACAAAACAGCACTTTGACACTCATAGGGCTTATCATATTTGCCCTCTCTTTAGAAAAATTGGGTTTTTTTGAGGTTTTAGCACATTGGATTCTGCGCTTTTCTCTCTCTTTAGGAACACATACACTAGAGGTCTGGAGATTCTACCTATTCTTTGGAATCTTTGCAAGTTCTTTAGCAACACTCTTTGCAAATGATGGAGCTATCTTAATTCTCACACCGCTTGTTTTTGCGCTTCTACAGGGCTTCAAGAACGCTTCTTTTGTGCGCAATCCTTTGATTATTTTCTTGCTCTTTATGGTTTTTTTGAGCGATTTTGCCTCAAATCTCTTTGTCTTTTCTAATCTCACAAATATCATCACAGCAGACATTTTCAAAATTTCCTTTTTGAGATTCACCCTTTTAATGATTGCGCCACAAATTTTGGCTGTATTAGCCACTTTTATAATGTTTTGGATAATTTTTGGTAGAAAACTCCCTCAACAGCTTGAAATCTCCCTGACACACAATATTTTGCCCTCTAAGAATGTCATTATTTTCTGCTTTTTTCTCGTGTTTTGTTTATTGCTTGGAATCGTTTGTGGTGAATCCCTTAAGATTCCTTTGAGCCTTTGGACACTTTTTATTGCTTTTGTTTGTGCGCTTTATGGAATCCTCTTAGGCAAAATACGTCTCTTTGTACTCTTAAGAGAGTCTCCTTTTAGTATTGTTGTCTTTAGTTTGGGTTTGTTTATTGTCGTCTTTGGGCTTAAAAATGCCGGACTTTTGGAGATTTTAAAACATGAATCCTTTTTAGAATTAAAGGGGCATCTGCAAATATGGGAGCAAGTGTTTTGGGTTGGAATCCTCTCAAGCATTGGTTCAAGTCTCATTAATAACTTACCCATGGTTGTTTTGGGGAATCTTGCACTCTTAGATATGCAAAGCCATGAGATTCTAACTTTTGCACATCTCTTAGGTTGCAATATCGGCTCAAAGCTCACACCAATAGGCTCTCTAGCGACATTATTATGGTTGAGTAATCTCAAACGTTATGGAATCTCCATTGGATTCTTACATTACACAGCCGTGGCTATTGTTGTAACCTTGCCCGTGCTTTTAGCAGCACTTTGCGCATTGGTTATTGTAGGGATATAAGTTTCCTAGATAAGCCTAAAGCGAGAGATTCTCACTCAAACCCCCTAAAATCTCTCAAAGAAAATACAGACGCAAAAAGCAACAACTTAAGTTGGGTTATTTTTACACATTTAAAGCAATAATTTTTGTCTTATTGTAACAAAAATAGAATTTTTAAGTGCGTTTTTTTTAAAATCAAACCGTAACAAAATTAATTGAGGAGACCGTTATGCTTGAAATCAGATGGCATAGCCGTGCAGGACAAGGCGCAGTAACTGGAGCGAAAGGTTTAGCGGATGTTATTGCAGGCACAGGTAAGGAAGTGCAAGCATTTGCATTTTATGGTTCAGCAAAAAGAGGCGCGGCAATGACTGCATACAACAGGATTGATGACAATCCTATTCTCAATCATGAGAAATTTATGAATCCCGATTATATTTTGGTGATTGACCCGGGACTTGTCTATATTACTGACATTTGCGCAAATGCAAAAAATACGACAAAATATATCATTACGACACATTTGAGCAAAAAGGAATTTCTAGACAGTAAACCGGAGTTAAAAGATAAAGAAGTGTATCTTTTAGACTGCATTGCTCTATCACTTGAGGCTTTTGGCAAATCTATTCCTAATGCCCCAATGCTTGGCGCATTTTTGAAAATTTCGGGTGCGCTTGATTTGGATTTTTTCTTAGAATCTTTCAAAAAGGTTTTAGGCAAAAAACTCCCACAAAAAGTCATTGATGCCAATATGGAAGTCATAAGAAAAGCTTATAATGCGGTAAAATAGGAGGCAAGTATGGAATATAAAGGCTGGAATGAGTTTGAAGCGGGTTCGGTGTTGTTTCCCTTTGAAAAAAATGGGGAAAAGATGTTAGAAAAACACGCGGATGCTAGGGAGTATCGTGATGATAGTTCTTATACAGCAAGTGTCGCACATTGGCGCGTAGAAAAGCCTGTATTTAACCATGATCATTGCATTAATTGTTATTTTTGCTGGGTGTATTGTCCAGATTCCTCTATTTTGGTGAGGGATGAAAAAATGAGTGGCGTTGATTATGTGCATTGCAAGGGCTGTGGCGTGTGTGTTGATGTCTGTCCGACCAATCCAAAATCGCTTTTAATGTTCAATGATTATGAGAGCGAGGAAAATGCACTTGCAAAGTGGCCTAAAAAAGAAGAGAGCAAAAAGGATAAATAATGGCAGATGTTTATGAGTTACAAGAAATAGAAGTATGGGATGGAAATATGGCGGCAAGCCACGCAATGCGACAAGCACAAATTGACGTTGTCTCCGCATACCCTATCACTCCATCGACACCAATTGTGCAAAATTACGCCTCTTTTCTTTCTAATGGCTATATTGATGGCGAATTTGTCATGGTAGAATCTGAACATGCGGCCATGAGTGGCTGTGTCGGGGCTGCCGCCGCTGGTGGACGTGTCGCAACTGCGACAAGCTCGCAAGGTTTCGCACTTATGGTCGAAGTACTCTATCAAGCAAGCGGTATGCGACTCCCCATTGTACTTAATGTCGTCAATCGTGCGCTTGCAAGTCCGCTCAATGTCAATGGAGACCATTCTGATATGTATCTCGGTCGCGATGCGGGCTGGATTAATCTATGCACATATAATCCTCAAGAGGCTTATGATTTCAATCTTATGGCTTTTAAAATCGCGGAGGATTATGATGTGAGGCTGCCCGTTATGGTACATCAAGATGGTTTCATTTGCTCACATACAGCACAAAGTGTGCGTCCGCTAAAGGACAGCGAGGCTTATAAGTTCATTGGGGACTACAAACCAAAAAACGCCATGCTAGACTTTGAACGTCCTGCAACGTATGGTTCTCAAACAGAAGAAGATTGGCACTTTGAACACAAAGCTCAATTGCATAATGCCATTATGAATTCCATGCCCGTGATTGAAAAAGTGTTTAAGGAGTTTGAAAAACTCACGGGCAGAAAATACAATATCGTAGAAAAATACGATATGGATGATGCAGAGGTGGCGCTTGTGGCACTTGGAACAACTGTGGAATCTGCGCGCGTTGCTGTTAAGGAAGCGCGGAAAAATGGCATCAAAGCAGGTGTGGTGAGCATTCATGTCCTTAGACCATTCCCTTATTCAGAACTTTCTCAAGCATTAAGCAAGGTTAGAGCTGTGGCATTTTTAGACAGAAGTTTGCCTGCTGGAGCTATGGGAATGTTGTTTAATGAGGGCGTTGCCGCACTCTATCGTGGCTCTAATAAGCCCATTGCAAGCAATTATATCTATGGGCTTGGTGGCAGAGATTTGACTCAAGGGCATTTGCAAGAGATTCTCAAAGAATTGCAAAATAATGCAAAATCTGGCAAACTCACACATCCAACACAGCAGTTCATCGGACTTAGAGGTCCTAAGCTTGGCTTTAATTGAAAGGTAATGACAAAGGAAAGAACATGAGCGAAATTAAGAATCTCAAACAATATTCAAAATCAAGCGAACGCTTTGAGGGTTCGCATCTTTTGTGTCCGGGCTGTGCGCATGGAATGATTGTGCGCGAAGTCCTCAATGCGACAGACCACCCTTTGCTTATTGCAACTTCCACAGGCTGTTTGGAAGTCAGCACCGCCGTCTATCCTTACACTTCTTGGGATGTGCCATGGATCCATATTGGCTTTGAAAACAGCTCTACTGCAATCGCTGGCGCAGAGGCAATGTATAAGGCACTCAAAAGAAAGGGCAGACTCTATAGCGAAAAAGAGCCGAAATTTGTAGCATTTGGTGGCGATGGCTCAACATATGACATTGGATTCCAATTTATTAGTGGCTGCTTTGAAAGGGGGCATAACTTCACTTATGTTTGCTTGGATAATGAAGTCTATGCGAACACAGGAGGACAGAGAAGTGGCTCTACACCGCTTGGTGCTTCCACCACGACAACCCCATCAGGACGTGTGAGCTATGGCAAAAAAGACAAAAAGAAAGATTTGCTATTCATTATGGCTGCGCACGGTGCCCCCTATGTCGCACAAGTGGCTCCAAATAAATGGAAAGACATGAGCAAAAAAATCAAAACAGCCATTGAAACAGAGGGACCAACTTTCATTAATGCGATGAGTGCCTGCACGACTGAATGGAGATTTCCTGCAAATCAAACCATAGAAATAAGCGATTTGGCTGTAGATTCGTTAGTATTCCCTTTGTTTGAAATCATCAATGGACGTGAGCTAAAAATCACCTATCGTCCCAAAAATATCATTCCTGTGCGCGATTACTTAGGTGCTCAGGCACGATTTAAGCATTTATTTAAACCCGAAAATGAGTATTTAATCACAGAATGGCAAAAAAGGGTCGATGAATATTGGGAATATTTACAAAGACGCGAAGAGGCAAAGGTATAAAAAGTAAATATAACCTAAAAATGTCTCAATAAGGGTGCATGGTTATCAAATTTGACTTGTTGCCCTTATTTGAGCATTTTTAAATCATTTCCCTCAATTAACGTTCAAACATTTTGAGTCTCATTGGCTTTTATGCACCTTCTTGATATGACTAAGAATCCCTCAATGACAAAAGCATGGGCGCAAAGTGAGATTAAGTAAGAGCTTAGCGTTGATTCTATCAATCTAAACTTTACAATCTGAATCTGGGATGCATATGAGAGCGTTTTTCATTCTTGCTTTATGCGTGTATTGCATTTGTGTAATATTGCGCTTTTATTATCCCTATTGTTTAGAATCCTTTCCGCAATATTTTCACAAAAGCGCGATTCTCCTCAACACACACGATGGCTATTTTTATGCCCAAGGTGCAAAAAATCTCTTAGAATTCCTCAAATCCGATTCTGCAAATCTCTTAACATTAGAATCTCTAGAATCTTTCCAAACCACATTCAATGCTCCCATGTTTGAATATCTCTCAATACTCACGGCTTCTCTTGCTTTTTTGTTGCCCTTAAGTCTAGAAAAGATTCTCTTTTTCCTACCCGGATTCTTAGGAAGCCTCATTGTCTTTCCCGTGATATTTGCAACAAGAAATTTTGGCATGATTGTTTGCACTCTTAGTGGAATCTTAAGCGGAATAGGAATCAGCTACTACAATCGCACGATGTTTGGATACTATGATACCGACATGTTGCTCGTAACATTTGATGTTTGTATAGCCATTCTTGCAATTTATGCTAAGAAGCCCTTACATTTTGCACTTCTTACAACCCTTAGCGCATTTGCACTAGGCTATTACGCAAACTCACGTTACATTCTCATTGCCTATTGTTTGATTCTATGGATTCTAAGGAGCCACAAAACCGCAAATCTAGGCTTAATCCTAATCCTCTGTCTCTCATTCCTTTTAGATTCAAAATTCTTGTGGATTCCTTTAGGATTCCTACTTGGACTTTTACTGCCCTTTTTGCAGAGATTCAAATCAATGCCAATCATTTCCTTTGCGCTGTTTTTAGGAATCCTCTTTGGTTTCGTCATTCCCCTAGCTATTCAGACAACCTATTTGCAATCCTTATTTTCCACACACACAGAATCCTTTTCTTACCTCAACACACTTCACTCTATCGCGGAGACTTCAAAAATCGATCTCACAACCCTTGCCTATCGTATAAGTGGGAATTCTGCGTTATTTGCTTTAAGTCTGGTGGGGTACTTTTGGCTCATTTTAAAACACAGAAATTTTTTGATTTTTCTGCCTCTTTTGTGTTTAGGATTCTTTGCGCTCTTGCAGGGATTACGTTTCAGCTTTTATGCGATTCCCATTGCCGCTATAGGATTTGGATTTTTCGCTCTGCAATGCTCATGTCTATTCAAAAAACAATCCACACAATATATGGTTATGATATTATTAGCATTCCTTGCTATCACTCCCCATCTTTTGCATATCAAAAACTACCTTGTGCGACCTATTTTAGAAAGCTCTGAAGCACAAATTCTAGAGAACATTCCTGCAAAAAAGGGAGATTTTGCGCTCTCTTGGTGGGACTATGGCTATTTGATTAATTATTTTAGCGATCTCAATGTGTTTATTGATGGCGGAAAGCATTCAGGAAAGCAGAATTTCCCAATCAGCCTAGCTTTAAGCCATTCCAACAACACTCTAAGCTACAATCTTGCAAAACTCCTGCTCTATCAAGAATCTCACAAAGATTTTTTAAAGCAAGAATATTTTGAAAAATTAGGATTCAAGCAATCTCTAGAGATTTTGCAATCAGAGCCTCTTAATATCAGCTCTAGCGGAACAATTTATGTCATTTTACCCCTAAGCTTACTAGAGATTTTTCCTAATGTCGTCGCCTTTAGCACACTTGATTTGAGAGAAAACAAACTCAAATCTCCAAAATTCTTTGCCATCTCACAGCACGCAAACTCCAATCAAGCTATTTTTAAAGACAATCTCTCCTTAGAACCATCCAACGGAATCCTCTCCGCAAGGGATTCCAAAATACAAATCCACAGATTCATTAACCTAAAAGACGGAGAGACAAAAACTTTTAATCACAACTCTTCTCTAGTAGCTCTGCGCCTCTTAGATGACAGAATCGTGCTGTGTGATATTTCTTATTTAGAAAGTTTTTATTTTCAGGGATTATTTTTTGAAAAACTTGACAAAAACTTATTCCAAAAAGTCTTAAAAAATGACAAAATTATAATTTACAAACTACTCTAAGGACTAACATGGAACTCACCCATCTTGATGAAGCAAAGAATCCTAAAATGGTTGATGTGTCTTGCAAGGATTCCACAGAGCGCGAGGCTATCGCTCAAGGAAAAATCACAATGTCCAAAGAAGCCTTTTTGGCTATCAAGGAACAACGTACAAAAAAGGGAGCCGTGCTGCAAACAGCCATCATTGCTGCAATCATGGGTGCAAAGCGCACTTCAGAATTAATCCCTATGTGCCATCCGCTGTATCTTACAAATATAGAATGCAAGATAGAAGAAATCACAGAGGAAAATGCCTTTATCCTAAGAGTGAGCGCAAAGACTTGCGGACAAACAGGCGTTGAAATGGAAGCGTTAATGGGTGTCAATATCGGACTGCTAACGATTTATGACATGGTTAAGGCGATTGATAAAACGATGTGTTTAGATGAAATCTATTTGCTTGAAAAAAGCGGAGGGAAGAGCGGACATTTTAAGTCTCCACGAATGGCGCATTTGTAACAAGACTCCCTTTAAAACGCGAAGTTTTGAATCTTTTTCTTTTTTATAAGGCTATTTCTATTATAATTAAACATTTATTTTCTAAAGGAGCATAGATGAAAAAGCATGTCGTGTTTTTTGAAGCAGTAGGTGGTAGCGATAAGGGTCGCGATGGACACAGAAGAGACACTGTGCCTATGATGGACTATCTTAAGAAACTTGGTTGGAATGCAGAAGTTGTGTTTTTCACAGATGAAATTTTACGCGATGAGAGCAAAAAAAATGAAATTTACGAATATGTAAAAAAGTCTGCCGATGCGTATGTTTCACGTGTTAATCCGGGAAATCTTAAAGAGGAAAAACTCTATTTTGATGTTTTGCGCAAACTTTGCGAAAATGGCGTGATTGGTATGCCTCATCCGGATGCCATGATAGGCTATGGGGCAAAGGACGCTCTTACAAAACTGCGCAACACAGAACTTGTCCCAACGGATACTTTGGCATATTATGACCCTGCAGAAGCAAAGAGAATCGGAGTTAAATGGGAAGCAGGTGGTGAGCATGATTTTAAAAAGAATTTCCCTAAAACACTTGCAAAGGGCGAGAGGGTTTTAAAACAAAATCGTGGTTCAACCGGCGAGGGAATTTGGCGTGTGCAAATCAAAAATCCCGATAAATACAAAGGCGTGAGTGAGTTGCCTCTTGATGCAGAGATTCGCTGCACAGAAGCGGTGGATAATCACGTAGAGGAACGCAAACTTGGCGAGTTTATGGATTTTTGTGAAAAATATCTTAAAGGCGATAATGGTATGCTCGTGGATATGACTTTCTTGCCACGTATTAAAGAGGGTGAGATTCGTATTCTTATGCTCTATAAAGACCCTATTTATGTGGTGCATAAAAAACCAGCCGAAGGTGCAGACGCCTTTTCTGCGACTCTTTTTAGCGGAGCAAAATACCGCTATGATAAGCCTGAACAATGGAGCAAACTTGTGGATTACTTCCTCTCTAATTTGCCCGAGATTAAAAGCAAACTCGGTAACTACGACTTACCGCTCATTTGGACAGCGGATTTTATCCTTGATACCGATGAAAATGGCAAAGACAAATATGTCTTAGGCGAGATTAACTGCTCTTGCGTCGGCTTCACTTCACCTGCAGAATTCCTTGATAAAACCGCAAGAAGAGTGGCAAACACGATTATTAATATCGTAGAAGATGCAAAGTCTTAAGAATCTTAGGCTTTTAGCCTAAGAGCCCTTACAGAACCAATTCTGAACTTTCCCATTTTTCTCTAGTCTGCAAAGCCTCTTTTAGAATCTTGACAGTAGGACATCAATCTCCTTGCATGAGTGCGTGGAGCTTTTTGTATTCACCTTTTTCTAAAAAACGCACTTTTTGCACAGGGAGTTGATTGAGACGCACAAATCCAAATTCAATGCGACGCAAATCCAAAACCTCTAATCCAAAATGCGCAAAAAAACGCCTCAATTCTCGATTCTTGCCCTCTGCGATCCTTACTTTGATTTTTGAGTATTTTTGAGTATTTTTGATGCATGTATAGCCTAAAAAGGGGGCGATTTCCATTTCTGTGATTTTGCTCTTATGATGCCCACCTTTACGCGCATCATCTAGATATATTCCTGATTCCATAGCAGAAAACACTTCATCTTGAATCCTGCCCGATAGTTTCAATAAATACACGCGCTCTAACTTGCTCTCCATAAGTGCGCGTACGACTTTCGTGCTATCACTAAGCAGAAGCAACCCCTCACTTGCAAAATCCAATCTCCCTACAGGCATAAAATGCGAAAACTTCTTTGGAATTGAGTCAAAAATCACTCTACGACCCCTATCATCTCTCTTGCTGACAATCTCGCCCTTAGGCTTGTGATAGACAATCACAGTGTAATTCTCTCGCTCTTTTAGAAGTTTGCCCTGCAAATAGACTCTAGCCCCCTCTTTAATCTGAAGCGCAAAGTCCCTCACCACCTTATGATCGATACTCACCTCTCCTGCGCTAATGAGTTTATCAGCCTCACGCCTTGAGTATTGAGAATGATGAGCTATGTACTGATTGAGACGCATTAGTGTTTAAATCTGAAGTGATTTGTTTTAAAAAATTGCTTTAAAAACTCCCTATGCTTTCCTTGCACAAAAAGCCAGATTCCACCCTCTTTTATCTCTAATCCCCCACCACTTGCACATTGCTTTTTGATGTGATTGAGAAAATTCTGCATTGTTTGAAAATCTTCATAGAACACTCCACAGCGCGTTACATCTCTCCCCGATGCCTTTTCTTCGTTGATTCTTAGGAAATAATCTCCTCTATTCTTTAGAATCTCTTTTTCTTTGCATCGGCAAGAGCTTTGCAATTCCCCACATTTCTTACAAAGACAATCAACAGACTCTTCAAATCGTGCCTCAATTTTAAAGCCTTCCAATATTTCTGATTTTCTCAACCTCTAAAATCTCCTAATATTCGCGCCACTGCAATTCATTAAAGTGTTGCTTGAAGCTGGGACTCACTCTAAAATCACTCACCATTTCCAATTCTTGCGTTTTTGTCTTAAAAACAATCTTAAACACTCTATCGCCACTATTTTCCATAGCACTCAAGCGCAACTTTTGCATCATGCCCACTGGTAATTCATCATCAAGCAACAAAATTAACCCACGTTCAGCCTCTATGAAAGAAACATCTGTCTTTTCATTCTTTGCTTCCTCTAGGCTTAAGATTTTCTCTGCCTTGAGGCTTTTGTGGTCATTTTGCTCTTGGACGAGGCATTTTACGGCAATTGGAATCCTCTTGTCTAAACATTCTACCTGTGCTAATATCTGCTCAAAAATCGTCAACTCTAAGCTTCCATAAAAATCTTGGATTTTTAAGGTTCCATAACGTTTTCCACTCCTTGAGGTCTTCACGCTCACATCCTCGATCAATCCAACAATGAGCATCTTGCTGCCCTCTTGCACTTCCTCAATACTACACTTGCTCTCCACATAATCAATCTCATCCAAAATCTCTCTATAAGAATCTAGTGGATGCCCAGAGACGTAGAATCCTAAGCTTTCTTTTTCAAATTCCAAAATCTCAGCTTGACTGAACTCCCCTAAATCCTCAAGTTCCAACTTGGGTAAGGTGTCATAACAATCAAAATAAGCAGCAAAAAGAGAATCTTTGTCTTGTTCTTTTATATCTCGAGCCCTTTTTGCATATTCTGTGAGAGATTCTACCTGCTGCAAAAGTGTCTTTCGCGAATAGCCAAAGCAATCCATCGCACCACTTTTAATAAAGGCTTCAAGTGATTTTTTATTAACAACTGTGGGGTTGATTGATGAGAGAAAATCCTCTAAACTCTTTGTCTTATCAAAATCACGGCCTGATTCATCTATCTTTCTAAGTGATAACAGCATATCAATCGCAACTTCCCCCGCGCCCTTAATCGCACCAAGCCCAAAGAGTATGCAAGATTCCCCATTGTTCTTCATGGTTGCAAATTCTAATTCCGATTTTTTAACATCGGGAGGTAAGACTTTAATACCCATTCTCTTCGCATCTCCAACATATTCTGCAACTTTCTTTGAATTGCTTTTTTCTGAAGTGAGGAGAGCTGCCATAAATTCCACAGGATAGTATGTTTTTAAATAGGCTGTCTCAAAGGTAATCATCGCATAAGCAGCAGAATGTGATTTATTAAATCCATATCCAGCAAATTTGACAATCAAATCCCAAAGTTCCTCGGATTTTTTCTTATTAAAGCCTTGTTTTTGCGCTCCTTCTACAAATCTAACCTTATTGTCTGCCATGATTTTTTCGTTTTTTTTGCCCATTGCACGACGGATCAAATCTGCCTCTCCTAAGCTGAATCCTCCGATTCGCTGAACGATTTGCATCACTTGCTCTTGATAGACAATCGTCCCATAAGTGGAGCGCAAAATGGGTTCTAATTCCGGAAACATATAGACAATAGGCTCTTTACCGTGCTTTCTATTAATGAAGTCATCCACCATTCCAGACTTCATAGGACCGGGACGTCCAAGTGCAATTGTGGCAATAATGTCTTCAAATTGATTGGGTTGTATGCGACGATTCATTTCTTGAAACATTCTAGATTCTATCTGAAAAATCCCTATCGTATTTCCACCTTGCAAAGTTTCATAGACTTTTTTATCATTCAAATCAACCTTCAAAAAGTCAAGTTTCACGCCATGTTGCTTTTTGATGAGTTCTAAGGCGTGATTTATGGCTGTGAGCGTATTGAGTCCTAAAAAGTCAAATTTAATCAAATCCACGTCTTCAAGGAGGTCCTTATAGTACTGCACAGCAACAATATTATCGCGCTGTGAAACATACAAGGGAGCCTTATGCCACAACTCATGCTCTGAATCAATCACAACTGCAGCGGCATGTATCCCCGCTTGGCGCTTCGTATCCTCTAGGGACAAAGCGAAATCCCACACCTTTTTTGCAAGTGCATTTCTTTGGATTAAATCTGCGATTTTTGGCTCTTGCTCAAAGGCTTCCTTGAGTGTAATGTCAGTTTGTTTTGGAATTAATTTTGCGAAATTATCCGCATCACTATAGGGCATTTCCATAACTCTAGCGACATCTCTAATCACAGCCCTTGCTTTCATTTGCCCAAATGTGGCAACTTGTGCGACATTGTATTGTCCATACTTTTCGGACATATAGTCCAAAATCTCTTGACGTCGGGCTTGGCAGAAATCCATATCAATATCGGGCATACTCACGCGCTCAGGATTTAAGAATCTCTCAAAGAGCAAATCATACTTCAGCGGATCAATATCGGTAATCTCTAAACAAAAGGCAACCAAACTCCCTGCCGCACTTCCACGTCCCGGACCAACAGGGATTCCACGTTCCTTTGCGGCACGTACAAAATCCCATACAATGAGCATATAGCCCGGAAATTTCATTTTGTTAATCACTTCCATTTCGTATTCTAGGCGCTCTTCGTATTCTTTGTGTTTATGCTTTTCAACATCAAGCAACCTCTTTTTCAACCCTTCGCGGCATTTGTGCATAAAATATTCGCTATCTTGCGTGTAGGGGAGATTCTCACGTTTTGCATATTCTGCTGTGAATTTAAAGCTTGGTGGTGTTGGATTCCCTAAATGAAGTTCTAAATTGCATTTATTGACAATCTCTTGCGTATTTTCTAGGGCTTCTGGCAAATCTGCATAGAGCTTTGCCATCTCTTCTGGAGTCTTAATATAAAACTCATAGACCGTATGGGGCTTACGATCTGGATCATTAATCTTGCGTCCAAACCCAATGCATGATGCGACATCTTGCGCTTTTGCGTCAGCTTGTTTTATGTAATGTGTATCATTTGTAGCGATAATTTTAATGCCCGTTTCAAACGATAATCGCAAGATCTGCTTGTCTATATACTCTTGATCTTCAATCCCATGGCGCATAAGTTCCAAATAAAAATCATCTCCAAAAATATCCTTATACTCAAGCGCAACCTCTTTTGCCCTCTCATATCCCCCTCTGCCCTTACCATCATTTATTTTAGCATTGAGATGCCATTGTACTTCGCCGCTCAAACACGCACTGCTACAAACAAGTCCCGCGCTGCGCTCACGCAAGATTTTTTTATTAATACGTGGCTTACTGTGAAATCCATGCAAAAAAGCTTGTGAGCTTAAATACATGAGATTTTGATAGCCCTCTAAATTCTTCGCATACAGACATAAGTGGAATCTCTGCGGATTTTTGTCGCTCAAATCCTCTGCATTATGCAAATATGTTTCAATCCCCAAAATCGGCTTGATCCCCTCTTTTCTCATAACCTTATAAAATTCAATCGCCCCAAACATGTTTCCATGATCCGTAACAGCCACGCTGTCCATTCCACAATCTTTAATCGCCTTTGCAAGATCTTTAACCTTTCCTATGCCATCAAGAAAAGAATACTCCGTGTGAAAATGTAAATGCGTAAATTTCGGTGTCTGTCCCATTTGTGCCTCCTTAGTGATTTTTGAGCGTGTGCAATTCTTGCATGATTTTTGTGAGCTTTTGTTGCTGTTCTTTAAGAGCCTTTTGATTGGACTCTAAGACATTTTGAGGTGCGCAAGAGAGAAATTTCTCATTGCCTAGCATGGATTCTAGCTTGTCAATTTCCTTTTGCGTCTTTTGTGCTTGTTTTTCTAGTCTAGAAACGATAGGAGAGAGATCAATCTCTGAAATTGGCAAATACACCTCAAGCTTTTCTGTAATATCCACAATGCAGTTTGGAATCTTTTCTGATACAATCTCTAGTGATTCCACCTTTGCCATTTTGCAGACATAACTCACAAAAAGCTCTTGCATAGCAGGTGGAATCTCCACATTGACATAGGCCTTTGCGATTTTTTGATTGGCAAGTTCAATCGTTGTTTTCGCACGTCGTATAGAGATGATAGAATCCACAATTAACGCAAAAATTGCAGAATTTTCGTTATTCTCATATCTGAAATGTGGATATTTCTGAATCATAATAGATCCGCTCTCTTCTAAGCAACTCCCATCAAGTTTATGCCACAAATAATCGCTCAAAAAGGGCATGTAAGGATGAAGCAATTTGAGCGCTTCCTTGAAAATTGCTCCAAGCTCAATAATGGAATCTTTGTCTGCCTTGCTTAACTCAATCCCCCAATCACAAAACTCTCCCCACAAAAAGCGATACAATGCATTTGCACCATCATTAAAGCGATAGGAATCCAAATTTTCGCGCACTTCAAGCACGGTTTTTGAAAAGAGATGCGCAAAATACTGCCCAAGAGATGTTTTGATTGTCCCTAAAGATTCTAAATGAGGAAATTTTTCCGCATTTAAAAGCAGGAAATTTGTCGCATTGTAGAGTTTATTTGTGAAGTTTTTTGAAATCTCTAGCTGATTTGGTGAGAGCTTCACATCGCGACCTTGCGCACAAAGAATCGCTAGGGTGAAGCGCAACACATCGGCGCTGTATTTATCAATCACCTCTAAAGGATTGACGATGTTTCCTTTAGATTTGCTCATTTTATTGCCATGCTCATCGCGCACAAGTGCGTGTAAATAAATATCGGGATAGGGCAGTTGAGAGAGGAAATACTCTCCCATCATTAACATTCTTGCCACCCAAAAAAACAAAATATCAAATCCTGTAATGAGTAAGGAATTAGGATAAAACTCCTGCATATCGCTCTTTTGCCACACTTCTCCCTCTCCCCATTGTCCATTTTTGAACCCCAACGTAGAAAATGGCCAAAGTGCCGAGCTAAACCAAGTGTCCAGCACATCGGGATCTTGCTTGATGGCTTGTGAGCCACAATGTTTGCAGGCTTGAGGGGATTCCACACTTGCAAACTGTCCCCCGCAATCCTCGCAATCATACACAGGAATCTGATGTCCCCACCAAAGTTGTCTCGAAATGCACCAATCGCGCAGCTCTCTCATCCAAGCATTATAATTATTTTTCCATTGAGGAGGGAAAAAATTGCTTTCGTTTGCATTAATCTTTTCAATCGCTTTTTTTGCAATTTCTTTTTTCAAAAACCATTGCTTAGAAATGTAAGGCTCTACGACATTTCCACAGCGATAACAATGTCCAACTTGATTCTTATAATCCTCAATGCGTTCTACAAAACCCTCTGTTTGCAGCCTTTGAACAATCTTTTCTCGCGCTTCTAATCGCTCCAATCCCGCAAACTCTCCTGCTTGCTCATTGAGGATTCCGTGTTTATCAAAAACAACAATTTGTTCTAAATGATGACGTTCTCCAACTTCATAGTCATTGACATCATGCGCGGGAGTTACTTTCACAACCCCCGTCCCAAACTCCATATCCACATAGGAATCTGCAATGATCGGAATCTTGCGATTTAAGAGTGGTAAAACCACCTTTTTGCCAATCAAATGCGCAAAACGTGAATCTTGCGGATTCACCATAACCGCCGTATCGCCAAAATACGTTTCAGGACGTGTCGTAGCAACCACCACATAGTCTCTAGAATCGCTCAAATAATAGCGCAGATAGTAGAGTTTGCCGTTGTTTTCTTTATACTCCACCTCAATGTCTGAAAGCGCACCATCATGTGTACACCAATTCACCAAATATGTGCCTTGAATAATCAACCCCTCTTCGTAGAGTTGCACAAAGGATTCTTTCACTGCATTTTGCAATCCTGCATCCATAGTAAAACGTGTCCGACTCCAAGCAGGAGAGCTGCCAAGTCTTCGCATTTGATCTAAAATGACCCCACCACTCTCCTCTTTCCATTCTTGCACTTTTTCTACAAATTTCTCGCGGCCTAATGCTTCTTTTTTGATTCCTTTTGCAAGGAGTTGCTTCTCTACGACATTTTGCGTGGCGATTCCTGCATGATCAAGTCCGGGCTGCCAGAGTGTCTTATAACCATCCATGCGCTTATAGCGTACCATAATGTCAATGAGTGTGTGATTGAGGGCATGCCCTATGTGCAAACTTCCCGTTACATTAGGCGGGGGAAGCATGATGCAGAATCTCTTGCCCTCTTTTTGAATCTCTTTATTTCCATCAACCTCAAAATAACCGGACTTTTCGCAGAATTGATAATATTTTTTTTCAATTTCCTTTGGCTCATAAGCATTTGTTTTTGGCATTTCTTTGTCTTGCAAATTTTCTTGCATAAAAGTCCTTATTTGAAATTGGAATATTTTTTGCTTTAACTACTTGTGATAACAATTTAGGATTTCATAATTCTACCAAAAAAAATAAAAAACGCAAAAAAAATGCAAAATGCGGGAAATACGCAAAGAAGCGTTTTAAAAGATGTTGCTAATTGGACAAAATAAGGCTCTAGTTGTAGAAACATTTTATAAAAATATGGTAGAATCACGAAACTACACAAAAGGAGTTAAGATGAAAAGTGAAAAGTTCCAAGTAAAATCCCCCATCTTAGGATTTGAGGACGTTGCAGATGTGAATTTTGCAGAAGTGGATGATGGTGCCTTAGCATTCTTAGGTATGGGTGATAAGGCAGAGTTGCTTTTGATTAATCCCTATAAAGTACGCGAATATTCCTTTGAAGTTCCCGCAGCGATTCAGACATTGCTTGACATTAAGGCAAGCTCTAAGATAAAAGTCTTTTGCGTTTTCGTCCGCGATAAAGAGACAGAAATTCTTATCAATTTCCTTGCGCCAATCATTCTTAATTGCGACAACAATACATTAGCACAAGTCGTTTTAAACAACAAAGACTATCCGACATTTGGTGTCGCAGAATCCATTAAAAATTACATTAAAGCATAGGGATTGCCTCTCTCAAATCTCAACCCTCAACAAAAAGAAGCTTCCCTAGCCCCAAGCGGTTACAATCTCATCATCGCTTCTGCGGGGACAGGGAAAACTTCCACGATTGTGGGCAGAATCTCTCACTTACTCGCAAGTGGTGTCTCTCCTAGCGAGATTTTGTTGCTCACTTTCACCAACAAAGCCGCTCAAGAAATGCTAACAAGACTGAG
Source organism: uncultured Helicobacteraceae bacterium (assembly GCA_947588965.1). Classification (GTDB taxonomy): domain Bacteria; phylum Campylobacterota; class Campylobacteria; order Campylobacterales; family Helicobacteraceae; genus Helicobacter_D. The sequence goes on along the minus strand of CANQAN010000008.1, from coordinate 4,340 downwards.
CATAAAGTTTGATACCAAAGTCGTTACATCCATTGAAGCGGGAACATTTCATGCCGTCGCCTATCGCTATCTCAAATCCAAAGGACCCATCACTCTCAAGCAACCAAGAGAGCTTAAAGTGCTGTTTAAGAGTCTCTATGATCGGCGCGTTTTTTTAGGGGATTCTAAAGTAGAACCCTATGGCGCAAGCTATCTCTATGATATTTTTTCCCTTTATTTTAATGCAACGATTAATGAGAATTTCACACAATGGCTGGAGCGCAAAAATCCACAACAATTACAACATGCAAACATTTACTTAGATATTTGGGAGGAATTTAACGCACTCAAGCAAGAATATCACTATGCAGATTACAACGATCTGCTCTTAAACTACAAGAGTGCGCTTTTAGAAAATCCCTCTACACTCTACAAAGAAGTACTTGTTGATGAGTATCAAGACACAAACCCTCTGCAAGATTCTATTTTATGCGCTCTAAATCCACCATCGCTCTTTTGTGTCGGCGATTACGATCAGAGCATTTATGCATTTAATGGCGCGGACATTAGCATTATTGCAAACTTCAAAGAACGTTATCCCCACGGCAATGTCTTTAATCTGACAAAGAATTATCGCTCCACAGAGCCCATTTTGAATCTTGCCAATCGCGTGATAGAAAAGAATCCGCGCATTTATCCAAAGAAACTAGAAGTGGTGAAAACAGAAAATTTTGGCACACCCTCTTTGCTCACCTATGAAGATTTACCCTCACAATATAGCGGAATCGCAAACAAAATTAAACTCTCAAGCAGACCCTATCAAGACATTGCAGTGATTTTCCGCAATAATTCTAGTGCCGATGGGATTGAATCGCATCTTAGGGAGCTTGGAATCCCATCAAAGCGCAGGGGCGGAATCAGCTTTTTTGACTCTAAAGAAATCATTTATCTGCTTGACTTATGCACTCTTTTGTTGAATCCAAAGGATATGATGTCCTTTGTACACATTCTAAGCTATGCAAAAGGAATCGGAAATGTCATCGCAAAGGATATTTGCGAGGGCTTATTGTTCTTAGGGCATGGCAACTTAGCACAAGGATTGCTTAAACCTGATGAAAGCATTAAAAATCCCTATAAAAAACAACCTCAAAACATACAATTAGGGCTTTTTGATGACTTTATGGACTTCAGCAGCCCTCACCGTTTCCACAAGCTCCCCCTAGAACAATCCCTCTTAAAAAATCCTATTTTAAATCACCCCAAACTCACAGAAGAGGGCGCAGAATCTCTCAATGCTCTCTATCACTTCTTTAAGACATTTCACTCCCATGACAAACCCGCTCAAATCATCGCAAAACTACAAACACTTCCGATATTTACAAATGTCGCACAAAAACTCGCTAAAGAACGTTCCATATCAAAAAGTGGAATCTTACTAGAAGAAAAGCTCCTAGATGCCAAAGAGCGCATTGAACGTAGAGTTTCCACACTCAAAGAACTTGCAAGTCATTATGAGAATCTTGAGAAATTCTTGCATACCATGATTTTAGGCTCTAGTGAAATGAGCGAAGGGAGTGGTGTCAATCTGCTAAGCATTCATGCAAGCAAGGGGTTAGAGTTTGCAGAAGTGTATATTGTGGATTTAATGGAAGGACGTTTCCCAAACAAAACACTCATCCAAAAAGGCGGAAGCCTAGAAGAAGAGAGGCGCTTGTTCTATGTCGCTGTTACACGCGCTAAAGAGAATCTCTTTTTGAGCTATGCCAAAAATGATCACCTCAAAAAAATAGCCTATGAGGGCTCTACATTCCTCTATGAAGCGGGTTTATTAGCAAAACATCAATAGACTTCCATAAGTTCAAATTCCTTAATAATCGTCTTTTTAGGTTCATAGGGCATAGCAAACTCATTCCCAATTTGATAAATGGGCAAAAAACTAGAATCTTTCTGCAAATGATCCTCTCCATAAGCATAATAATCATATTTTTGGGACTTCTTAGGAATACTAGGATTCTGCACCTTAGGTGAAGAGGAGGGATTCACAGGAGATGTGTGTGGTTGCAAATTCCCCACCTTAGAAGGCATTGCGACATTCGTGGCATTTATGACAAAGGAGGAGGTGTCAAAATAGGATTCTAGCTGTCTTACGCGCCATGCTATTTCTTGATAATATTTTTCAGCCAGAGCGTTTGCGGAGGCATCCTTTTGCCAACTATAACCCTTATTATAGGATTTAACAACCTTTTTCCAATCACCCTTGTGTTCCCTCTCCCAAAACTTAAGCTCTGAAATTGCTATTTCTTCTGCGAAATTATCATTTTGCACTAAGAGCGCACCAACCATGTTTTGTGTGAAGCCATTTTGCTTGAGTTGAGGGAATCTGTTAATCACGCCGGGAATGTAAGCATGGAAATTCCCTGCACTTGGATCTTGAAAATTCATTTTATACACACCCGCACAAGATTCTTTCCACGCAATTGCAGCAAGTGTCAATCCTAATCCACTGCTCTTGCCTGCAAGATAAGATCGTCTTAAAACCTCTTTTTGCGAAGTGCTAAACTGTTCCAAAGGCACACACGCATTCTTAAAATCCACAGAAAGCGCAAAACCACAAGAAACAAACATTAAAATCAAACATAAAACTCTCATAGAGCACCCCTTTGTCTTTTATACAGCAAAAAACATTCCACAGCTTTAAAAACATAAACTTTGAATCAAGAATTCACAAAATAAACACAAATATAATGCATTATATTTTAGACTTTTGTGATATAATAATTCTATAGCTTTCACAAGGAGAATCTAAGGAAAATATATGAAAAGAGCAAAAACACAGACAAAAGCAAAGGTACAAGAAAAAACTCAAGCAAAAATCAAAGCTCAAACAAAGACAAAATCACAAAACAAAGCGAGATTGACGAAAGAGGAATTCTTACAACTCTTGCATGAGGCGGGTTTTAAGACAAAAAAAGAATTTGCCGAGTTTATGGGAATGCATCAGATGAGTGTCAATAATTGGGGTACAGGCATTGAATTCCCCCATTATGCAAAGCAACTCATGAACGCTCTGATTAATTCCAAGAGATATGAAGATCTCTGCAAGGCAAATAGCCTCATACGCGAAAATGAACGATTAAAAAGGGAAGTTCTTGCACTTCAAGAAAAAAATAAATCCTTAGAGAAAGAAATGAAAAATTTGACAAAAAAATGTCGTGATAATATGATGGATAATTTTATGGAATTTTTGAAAAAAGAAAACATGGGAGAGCAATAAATATACATTAGTTTATCATATTTATTTGGCTTTGCTTTAAATATCTTTCATATTTTTTCATATACCCACTCACAAGCTCAAAAGTTTCTAAAATTTGCTTTTCATTCATGTCCAAACTCTTGCTCAATTCTTCTTTTTGTGATTTCAAAATATTTTTCACAAATCTCATAACCGATGAATTTGCGGTGAGTTTGCAAGGCTGCTAAGGCGTGAGAGCCACTTCCCATAAAGGGATCAAGCACCACTTGATTTTCTTGTGTGAATAGCTTAATAAGATGTGCTATGAGCAAAATAGGCTTTCTTGTCAAATGCTCTATCTTTTCCTTGCTCTCCGCTTTTCTTGCATGTTTTGAAAGCTCCATAACATTACTTGGAAAACCTCCATTGAGGCTTTCTTTGGTGTTAATCAAGCCCAATTTGTATTTTTGCCAATTTTGCACGAAAGTCCCCTCTTTTGGCTTTTGTGCCATGACCATAGGCTCAATTTGTGGCTTGAGCTGCGGAGTTTTTAAATCCTGCATTTCTTGTATCAAGCTCTGCTTTTGTGCTGTGCTTAGCTTTTTGTCTTTTTTGATAAAATGCGTCTGCGAAAATGCCTTTGCTTGTCCCTCATATTTCCAAGCAAGCATATCTCTGATTTCAAACCCCGCTAAATCCAAACTCATAGCCATTCTATGATAGAGTCTTGCTTGAGAAAACACGACACAAAATCCGCCCGGCTTGAGGATTCTATAAAATTCTTTTGCTAAGGGACTCATAAACTCTTGCAATCTCTCACCTTGCTGTCTATGGAATTTCATACCTACAGGCAAACCTCCTATGACACCAGACTTTGCCACCTTGTTTTCAAGCTCTCTGTCATTCCACTCATCATTCATTCCATCAATAAAATAGGGCGGATCTGTAACGATAAAATCAATACTATAATCCTCTAATTCCCGCAAACCACTGCGACAATCTTGCTTGAAAATCTTGTAATTTTGTGCCCCAAATTCCGTACTTTTGCTTTGTTTTTCAGTTGTCTTTGACATTTTACTCCTCGTCTTTTAGAATTATATCTATTTTCTTGGAGTTTCTTTTTTTTTTT
>CANQAN010000007.1 GCA_947588965.1 uncultured Helicobacteraceae bacterium | reverse complement strand
TGACACAACCAAAACTTTACAAAGCGCAAAAAGGATTAGAATTATAGCGGGATAAACTTAAATTACTTTGAATTTGTTGCGAGTTGTGTTTTTAAGAAACTGTGCTATAATGCCACGCAATTTTGGATTTTAGAAATTATAAAAACCCTATTTTAGAGACATTCAAGGAATCACAATGAACTCTTATCAAATCCCAAAATCTGTTTTAGAACATGATTTTAACTTTTTAGTCAAAAGTTGCGCAAATTTCAAGGCTGGAAAGATTGATGAGGCCACTTTTAAATCCATTCGTGTCCCCTATGGAATCTATGAGCAGCGCGAGAAAAACACCTATATGATTCGCATCAAAACGCACGGCGGACAAATTACACCAAAACAGCTTCTTGGCATCTCAAATCTCGCTGAAAAATATGCCAATAAGAGTCTGCATATCACCACAAGAGGCGGGATTCAGCTTCATTATGTGAATTTTGACGATCTTTGCACGGTTACAAAAGAACTGCACAAATTGGGCTTAAGCGGACGTGGTAGTGGTGGAAACTGTGTACGCGGAATCGTGGGGGACGCACTTTCAGGAATCGCAAAAGATGATGTTTTTGACATTCAACCCTATGCAAATACACTCACAGAAAGAATGTTAGCCCTTAAGGATTCTTTCGATCTCCCGCGCAAGTTTAAAATTTCATTTTCAAGTTCTAAAGCCGACAGAGCCACAGCAACCATCACCGATGTGGGATTTATCGCAACAAAGCGCGGAAACAGAAAGGGCTTTATCGTCTATATCGCTGGTGGAATGGGCTCTAAAAGTCGTCTCGGACATAAGGTGCTAGATTTTCTACCCGCAAAAGAATGCTTTTTGTTTGCGCAAAGTGTCAAGCAAGTCTTTGACAAACACGGCAATCGTGAAAACAAACATTCTGCAAGATTGCGCTTTTTAGCCGATAAAATAGGGATCGATGAACTAATGAAGCTTATTTTGCAAGAAATGAAATCTATTAGGGAATCGGGGAAAGGTTGGGAGGTGAATGTCAGAGTGCGCTCAAACAATCTTCCACAAATACCAAAGACTGCATTGCCAAAAATGACGACAGAAGAGAGACTTTGGTGGAATCGCTTTGTGAAGGAACAAAAGCAAGAAAACTACTTCTATGCCAAAGTCCCGCTCACCTTAGGAGACATTCCTTACAAGAGCGCAAAAAAACTCGCAAACTTCTTAAGTAAGCACAAAAATTGCATTTCTTTTGGACAAAATCAGAATCTCTACATAAGAAATTTGAATGCTAAGGATTTGCTAAGGCTTTATCCGATTCTCATTGAATTTTCACCACAAAGCAAACAACCAACAATTTTTGGTGATATGGTCGCTTGTACAGGTGCGGCAACTTGTCAATTGGGAATCGCACGACCACGTGGAGCGGTCATTGCTGTAGAAGAGTTTTTGCTTAAACAAAACATTGATTTGGATAAATTGCAAAATTTTCGGATTCAACTCTCTGGTTGTCCAAATTCGTGTGGGAATCACTTCACTGCAAATTTAGGATTCTTTGGTAAAATCCAAAGACAAGGTGGAATTCCTTATCCTGCCTATAATGTCGTTGTAGGCGGAATTGTAGAAGAGGGGGAAACAAGATTTGCAAAGAAAATTGCGCAAATTGCGGCATTTTATCTGCCACAATTTGTCTCTAAAGTTTTACTAAGATTCCTTGAAGTCCAAAACAAATTTAAAACCTTTGAATCTTGGGTGGATTCTAGTGGAGAAGCAGAGATTATAGAGATGGCGGAATCTTTCAAAGAGATTCCGACTTTTGAAGAGAATCAAAAGCCCTATTATGATTGGAGCAGTGAGGAGTTATTTTCAGAATCGCTTAAGAAAAATGGAATCGGTGAAGAAAATTAGGAATAAAATTAACTCACTAAAAAGCAAAACAAATGATTAAAGAGAATGGATGCATAAAATGCCTTTCACTCTACCCATCGCATTAACTCCTAAAAAAGCATTGCTCATTGGGGCTGGAAACGTAGCCAAACAAAAACACAAGGTTTTACAAGAGGCGCATTGGGAAGTGGAGATTATAAGCAAGGAAATCAAGGATTCCTATTTTGCAGATTTTGATGTCAATGTCGGTACAATCGCAGAATCGGATTTATCGCACTTTGAAATCATCATTGATGCAAGTGGCGATGAGAATCTTGGATGCTTCCTGTGGGAGAATCGCAAAAAATTTGGTTATCTCCTCAATGTTGTTGATTCTCCAAAGCTTTGTGATTTTTATTTTGGAGCATTGGTGCGCTATGAGGAAGTGAGTATTCTGGTTAGCTCAAATGGTGCTAGTCCGATTCTGTCGCAAACATTGCGCGATAAAATCACTCGGATTCTACCACGAAGTTTCACTCCGCTTGTCAAAACACTTCAGAATCTAAGAAAAACACAGAGAGTAGAAAATTACGACAAAAAGCACATTCAAACACAATGTATAAAATCTCTAGGAAAGGTATTTATAATCGGCTGTGGTCCAAACAGCTTAGAGAGCCTAACACTCAAAGCTCTAGAAACATTTGAAATACTCGATGTCGCACTCTTAGACAATCTCATTGGGAAAGAGATTTGGAATCTCTTAGAGAGCCTTAATGTAGAATGCATTAGCGTTGGCAAACAAAAGGGTAAGCAAAATTTCACACAAGACAAAATCAATGCGCTTATGCTGAAACTCGCAAATGAAGGAAAAAATGTTGGAAGGCTTAAAGGGGGAGATCCTGCTGTGTTTGGAAGAGTGTTTGAGGAATGCAGTTTTTTGAACTCTCACAATGTAGAAGTGGAATGCATTAGCGGACTAAGCTCTGCCCTCAATGGCACACTCACAAGCGGAATCGCTCCGACTTTGCGCGGAATAAGCTCTGGTGTTTTGATTGTTTCTGCACATTTGCGGGAAAATATTTTTCACACAGAATGGCTGCATTGGCTGAAAGATTCCCCCTATACACTCATTGTACTCATGTCTCACAGCTTTGCAAAAAAGATAGTTCAAAACGCCAAAGAACTTGGAATCTCTCTTGAAATTCCCGCTGCTTTTATCTCCAAAGTGGATTCTAAGGAACAAAAAACAATTATTGGGACACTGGGAAAATTAGAAGAAATGTCTAATTTGTGCGATAAACCCGCAATTTTAATCCTCGGGGAAGTGGTCAAAAAAAGCCTAGAAATGCCCTACGCTGGAGCAAGAATCATTTTAGAGTCTTAAAAAGTAGTATAAAGCGCACCTACTCCTCAATATAATTTTTTAACTTTCTCCCTACTTTTGGATGCTTGAGTTTTTTGATTGCACTTGATTCAATCTGTCTCACTCTCTCTCTTGTAACATTAAGTTCCTTGCCAATTTCTTCTAATGTCCTATCACTCTCATCTTCTAATAATCCAAAGCGCATACGAATCACGGCTTTTTCTCTTTCATTGAGTTGATTTAAAACATCATCAATTTGTCCCTTTAAATCTTCTTTTAAAATATGTTCCATAGGACCAATAGAACTCTTATCTTCTACGAAATCTCCAAACTTTCCATCCTCTCCATTTCCAATAGGAGCTTCTAAGCTAATGGGTTCTTTAGTGATTTTAATGACATTTTTGACTTTATCAACAGGCAATCCGACTTCTTCTGCGATTTTTTCCAAATCGGGTTCTTTGCCCTCTTCTTGTAAGAATTTGCGCATAATCTTATTGATACGATTAATCGTCTCAATCATATGGATAGGAATTCTAATGGTACGTGCCTGATCGGCAATAGAGCGTGAGATCGCCTGTCTAATCCACCAAGTCGCATAAGTAGAAAATCTATAGCCCCTCTTATATTCAAATTTATCCACAGCCTTCATCAGTCCAATATTACCCTCTTGAATCAAATCCAAAAAGGGCAATCCACGATTTGTATATCTTTTTGCTATGCTTACAACAAGCCTCAAATTAGATTTTGCCATTTTTGTCTTAGCCTTATCAGCAATATCTTTTCCACGTTTGATTTGCTCTAGGATTTGACGCAATTTTTCTGGTTCTAAATCAAAGCTGTCTTCACTTGCAACTTTTGTCTGAAAGAGTTTTTTAATCTCCATATAGGTTGAGACCATTGTAGCCTCTGGAACAGATGCTGCAATGTCTGCCTTAGTCATTTCTGTGATATTATCTAGAATTTTTTTGTGATTGGAGAGGAGGAATTCATTAAACAAAGGGAGGCGATATTCTAGTCTTTTAAGTTCTTTATCAAATCCCTCATCACTCTTAATGGTGTTTTCCATAGCCTTAACAAGCTCATTAATGAGTTTGCTTGTTGGACCTAAATCAAGAAGTCTTTCTTTAAGGAATTGCTTTTTATGAGCAAGAGTTAAAAGATAGAGCATATCTCCACAATTCTCATTTCCCTTTTCTTGTTCCCAAGTTTTCAACCAATCCTTTTTGGCTTTTTCTAAGGCTTTGAAACTCACTAAGACTTTTTCAACCCTCTTTTGATCTTTTTTGCCAATGGGTTTTTTAGCCTCTTCTGATGTTTCATCTTCATTTTGTTCTTCATCTGATTCCTCTTCATCAAGTTCTTCTTCTTTGCTCTCCTCTTCATCATCAAAACTCTTAAAGAGTTCTTTAACACGTCTTTCTCTATTAATGAGTGCCTCTTTATAATCCAAAATAAAATCAATCAAATAGGGGACAGAACAAATTGCATCTAAAATGATGTTTTCACCAAGTTCTATACTTTTGCTTAGCTCTATCTCCTCTTCTCTTGTTAAAAGTGGAATCTGTCCCATTTCACGCAAATACATTCTCACAGGGCTATCACTACGACTCCATTCTAAGAGCTCTCTCTCTTTCATAAAGTCAAATTCATCTTCTAATTCTTCATCTAAGAGACGCTTTTTATCTTCTTTGATTTTACGCGCTTCATCTTGATTAAGAATCTTTGCCACTTCAGAGGCAGACATTAGTTGTTTTTTATACTTTTTAGCAAGCTCACTCACTTTTTTAGCTTGAGTGGCTGTTGGAGGTTTGCCTAAGACTTGTGCAACCTTTTCATAAGAAACATATTTTGAAGCATTACGAAATAATTCATCAAGCTGTTGATTGATATTTTTTGCTGACATTTTAACCTTCTACTCCTCAATATAATTTTTTAACTTTCTCCCTACTTTTGGATGCTTGAGTTTTTTGATTGCACTTGATTCAATCTGTCTCACTCTCTCTCTTGTAACATTAAGTTCCTTGCCAATTTCTTCTAATGTCCTATCACTCTCATCTTCTAATAATCCAAAGCGCATACGAATCACGGCTTTTTCTCTTTCATTGAGTTGATTTAAAACATCATCAATTTGTCCCTTTAAATCTTCTTTTAAAATATGTTCCATAGGACCAATAGAACTCTTATCTTCTACGAAATCTCCAAACTTTCCATCCTCTCCATTTCCAATAGGAGCTTCTAAGCTAATGGGTTCTTTAGTGATTTTAATGACATTTTTGACTTTATCAACAGGCAATCCGACTTCTTCTGCGATTTTTTCCAAATCGGGTTCTTTGCCCTCTTCTTGTAAGAATTTGCGCATAATCTTATTGATACGATTAATCGTCTCAATCATATGGATAGGAATTCTAATGGTACGTGCCTGATCGGCAATAGAGCGTGAGATCGCCTGTCTAATCCACCAAGTCGCATAAGTAGAAAATCTATAGCCCCTCTTATATTCAAATTTATCCACAGCCTTCATCAGTCCAATATTACCCTCTTGAATCAAATCCAAAAAGGGCAATCCACGATTTGTATATCTTTTTGCTATGCTTACAACAAGCCTCAAATTAGATTTTGCCATTTTTGTCTTAGCCTTATCAGCAATATCTTTTCCACGTTTGATTTGCTCTAGGATTTGACGCAATTTTTCTGGTTCTAAATCAAAGCTGTCTTCACTTGCAACTTTTGTCTGAAAGAGTTTTTTAATCTCCATATAGGTTGAGACCATTGTAGCCTCTGGAACAGATGCTGCAATGTCTGCCTTAGTCATTTCTGTGATATTATCTAGAATTTTTTTGTGATTGGAGAGGAGGAATTCATTAAACAAAGGGAGGCGATATTCTAGTCTTTTAAGTTCTTTATCAAATCCCTCATCACTCTTAATGGTGTTTTCCATAGCCTTAACAAGCTCATTAATGAGTTTGCTTGTTGGACCTAAATCAAGAAGTCTTTCTTTAAGGAATTGCTTTTTATGAGCAAGAGTTAAAAGATAGAGCATATCTCCACAATTCTCATTTCCCTTTTCTTGTTCCCAAGTTTTCAACCAATCCTTTTTGGCTTTTTCTAAGGCTTTGAAACTCACTAAGACTTTTTCAACCCTCTTTTGATCTTTTTTGCCAATGGGTTTTTTAGCCTCTTCTGATGTTTCATCTTCATTTTGTTCTTCATCTGATTCCTCTTCATCAAGTTCTTCTTCTTTGCTCTCCTCTTCATCATCAAAACTCTTAAAGAGTTCTTTAACACGTCTTTCTCTATTAATGAGTGCCTCTTTATAATCCAAAATAAAATCAATCAAATAGGGGACAGAACAAATTGCATCTAAAATGATGTTTTCACCAAGTTCTATACTTTTGCTTAGCTCTATCTCCTCTTCTCTTGTTAAAAGTGGAATCTGTCCCATTTCACGCAAATACATTCTCACAGGGCTATCACTACGACTCCATTCTAAGAGCTCTCTCTCTTTCATAAAGTCAAATTCATCTTCTAATTCTTCATCTAAGAGACGCTTTTTATCTTCTTTGATTTTACGCGCTTCATCTTGATTAAGAATCTTTGCCACTTCAGAGGCAGACATTAGTTGTTTTTTATACTTTTTAGCAAGCTCACTCACTTTTTTAGCTTGAGTGGCTGTTGGAGGTTTGCCTAAGACTTGTGCAACCTTTTCATAAGAAACATATTTTGAAGCATTACGAAATAATTCATCAAGCTGTTGATTGATATTTTTTGCTGACATTTTGGAGCTCCACATTTCTGGCATTTGATAGCTATCTAAAACAAGGTGGTGGTTTAATGATTCAATTACCAACTGGTCAATAAAAATTGCGCATTATAGCAAAAGTTTTTGAACTTTTGCTTATATGATTCTCTCTAGCGGAAACGCCAACATTCTTTAATGTCTTTGAGATATTTTTTATTCATTTCCACAATCAATAATTCCTCTCTATCCCCCAAACAATCCAAAATCTCTCCACTTGGTGAGGCAAACAAAGAATCACCATAAAAATTCCAAGAAGTTTTTGTCGGAATATCCTCATATCTCCCAATGCGATTTGCGCGCAAAATATAGCAACTATTCAAAAATGCACGCATTTTAATGATGCTGCGCCAACGCAAAGAAGAATCAAATGTTGAGGCTGTTGGCAATAAGACACAATCCACATTTTCGTTTTTGAGCTTGAGCCAAAATTCATCAAAATGCAACTCATAGCCAAACAATACAGCAAATTTAAACCCACCCACATTGAAAATTGGTGGAATCTTAGGTAGTTTTGGAATCGCATTAGAAAAAAATTTCACTTCATTCCAGTGTTCATAGGGCATTAATTTTTGTGCGCGATAATTGAGAGCTTTTCCTTTATTAAGAATCGTGATGGTCTTATAAACCCTCCCCTTAACAATCTCAAAAATCGGCGCCACCATAATCAAATTATATTGTGCTGACAAACGCGCAAGATTCTCGTTGTCTCTCTCAATTTTTCCAAATCGCTGTGTTTTTGATTTAACGGATTCTAGATCTTTAAAAAACGGATTCAGCAAATATTCCCCAAAGAGGACTAATTTTACCTTTGCCCTCAAGGCTTCCTTGAGATAGGATTCTATTTCACCTTGATTTTTGATGCCTGAAAGTTGCAATGCAGAGATTTTCATTCTTCTTCCTTTTTGTATTGCGCTTTGAGTTCTTCGCATTGAAGTTGCACTTCTTCTAGCATTTTCTGCGCTTTTTGGAGATCTTCCATTCCCTTTTTGTAGAGTTCTAAACTCTCATTTAATCCAATATCATCATTGCCAAGTTTTTCTAATATCAATGAAATATTATCTAAATATTCTTCAAAGTTTAATGTCTGCATTACAATCCTTTATTTTGTGTTTTCTAGCAACTTCTTAGCATCAATACATAAATTCTTCCAAGGAGATTGAGCCTCTATTTTCTCGCATCGTCCATAGGACTCTAGCGCGGAATCTCTGTTTTTGAGTTTGTCATATAAATAGCCCTGCAAATAATAAACCTGAATCTTTTGTACATCCTCATTAGCATAAGATTCTGCCTTTTGCAACATCTCTAAGGATTCTTTAAATTTCTCTTCGCGATTTAAAGCCTCCACCATGCTAAGTTCCACCCAGGGAGAATACTCATGCCTTTTGTGCAAGGTTTGCAATTCCATTAATTTATTCGCATAGACCTTGATTGCCATATCATCTTTGCGTGTCAATGCATTTTGCAAAACAGCTCGATACACTTCGATCATTTTATCATCATTTTCAAGTTTTGATTCTAAAGTTGGCAACAATTTAAAGGCCTCTTCAAAATTATTTTGTTGATAATATGCCATAAAGAGTACCCACGCACTATCGTTGTGTTCGGGATTTTTTGAGAGCTTCAAAACATCACGTGCTGCAAGCGCGGCGCGTGGATAATTTTGAGAATTATATTCAGCCCAAGCGAGTCGATAGAGCCAATTTGCTTTCTCTTCGGCATTTGTGGTTGCATCAGCCCTTGTTTGCGCGATTTTTAATGCAGGTGCGTATTGTCTGTTTTCATACAAACAATCAAAAACCCGCAAATACTCACCATCCTCCAAAGGAATCTTAATATCATAGAGATTCCCATAATACGCAACAATCTTACAATCTCCAGCCTTAAGAGCGTTTTTTGTTAATTCTTGCGTGGCTTTCAAAAGAATCTCATTATCCTTACCAAGCAGTCTATCTAACTCTTCGCGCATGGCAAAGACTTTTTCATATGCTCCCTCTTCATAGAGGGTCTGTGCCTTTTTTTCTAATGCGATTTTTTCTTCTTCTTTGCCTTTATAATTTTCCAAGACGCGTTCATAGTGTTCAAGTCGCTTTGTTGCATTGCTTTCTGTATCATTAAGCAAGAGCGCATCATCTAGACTGCGGACTTCTTTGCGCTCACTCTCACTCTCTGTTTCTCTTAGGAGCAATTGATAATATTTGTGTGCCTTCTGCAAGTTCCCAGCCCGATCAAACCACCGCGCAATATCTCTTAGCATAGGCATATAAAGTGGAATAACTCTATCTTCAAGGGACTGAAACATAATCTCCACCACCTCTGCAGGTGCTTCATAGATACCAGATTCCGCCCATGCTTGCATGAGGGGATAGTATTCTTGAATGTGTTCTAAAAAGAATTGTGGATTCGCGTCTAAAACGTTATTAAGATACCTTTCTGCCTCACTCTTATTGTCAGCTTTCCTCCAATAATCTCCAAGCAAGATAGAGGCTAGTGAAGCCACTTCAATGTCATTTGTCTCTCTAAGGACAGATTCATACATCTCAAGCACAACCTTACGATCCCCCCTGCCATAGAGTTGCTCACCATAATCAAGTCGCGCAAGAAGTTCGTATTTGTCGCCTTTGTATTCATTAAACAAGCGTTCATAATAATACTTTCCCTCATCAAAAAACTGCATAGCCGCATAGGTTTTGGCAAGAATGAAAAGCACTTGTGGCACATGAATATCTGTCGGATACGCACCAATCCACGCCTTACCAAGCGCAATAATATCCTCATAATTTTCTTCACTTGCTATTCCATCTAATGCCGCCATTTTCAAAAATAAAATATCGCGTTTAAAAATCGTTTCAGGATAAAGTCCAAGTACTTCGTCAATAGAATTCAGCGCCTCTCTGTAAGAATGCCTATCCACAAGGGATTGAATGTTTAGAAAATAATCCTTGTCTCTGCCAACTTGAGTACTCATGGGACGCATTTGCGCATCCAAAACACCAATGCTTGGCAACCCCTCAAATCGTAAGGGAAAATTAATCCCATGGCTTTCTTTATCATCCACAAAAGGAATATTTTCTTCAAAGCCAAGAATCTGCCAACGTTTTGATTTCACATTGCGCTCAAGGGGAATATTTTTTTGGGAAATTAAATTAAATTCCGTATTGAAAAGCTTCATTTTTTTATTTGATTTTGGAGTGATTTTTAAATAAAATCCTTCTCCATCATCCTCCAAAGATTCTGGCATGATAGAAAAAAACAACGTCTCACTGCGCTGGAATCGTGAGAGCAAAGGGGAATCAAAGCGGCAAATCACCGCACTCACTTCAGATTCTCTATTAAACTCCTCATAGCAACCAAAGGGCTTATCATCAAGTAAATTCAACACCGCAAAATTATGATTGGACTCTCTGCCACTATGGACATAGAATTCTAGGGCGTATGCTACATTCACAAACAATAAGAAAAAAAATATTGCTCCGTTTCTAATGCTAAGTCCTTTGTAATGAGAATCCCAAAGCGCATAATAGCATAATATTTATATGATTTTTATTCATTTAAGCTCTTATTTAAGAAAAGTCAAAGAAATATTAAAAGACTTTATGCAATGGTGCCGAGGGTCGGAATCGAACCGACACGGGGTTGCCCCCACTAGATTTTGAGTCTAGCGCGTCTACCAATTTCACCACCCCGGCTCCAAAAAAAGAAGCCCAATTTTATCTCAAATAAACAAAATATTAGCTTAACAACCTACTTTTTAGAATCCCAAACCTAAGGCAGTGCTTTTTCCAATCTCTCCAGCCGTTCTTCTTGTGATTTTTGAGCTTTTGTAAGATGTGCAGTAGCGGTGATTTCATTCAGCAAAACCCACAGACTCAAAACAGCAAACAAGATTGTAATCACGCAGGCTATTAATGCGATTTTTACCGCCCTTTTTGCAGTGTCCTGCGCCCTTTTTAGTTCATTTTCCATAAGTTCCCCTAGATTGCAATCTTGCATTGTTCAAATACTGCACAAAGGCTAATATAAACGAAAAGATTGACAAGAGCATAACAATACTTGCTCCCGCTTGTAAGTCATAGAGATAGGCTATCAAAATACCGCCCAACATAGAGATGAAAGAGATGCAAACAGACAATATGATCATTTTAGAAAAAGAATGCGTTAAAATCTCACTACAATAAGATGGAATACTTAAGAGCGCAATAATTAAAATAATTCCAACAGAGCGCATAGAAATAACAATTCCAAGAGCGATAAGTATCATCAAAACAAGACTAAAATAACGCGTATTAATCCCTTGCAATCGCGCAAACTCACTATCATAAGAAAATCCAAGAATCACGCGATAATTGAAAACTAAAAAGACAATCAATAGCGCACTAAAAAGCATCATTAAAACAATATCCCCATCCGTTACACTTAAAATACTTCCAAACAAATATCCCATAAAATCCTTGCTATAGCCCGGTATCAGCTCCACTAAAATCACCCCAAGAGCCATGCCAAATGCCCATAACGAACCGATGAGAGAATCCAACCTCTCCTTTGCATAGAGCAACATAAAAGCCAAGACAATCGCACAAACCACACTAAAACCGGCCGCTCCAACAAGAATCGGCAAACCCAACACCGCCGCGATTCCAACACCACCATAGACGCTATGCGCAATCCCCCCTGCGACAAACACCATGCGATTGGAAACAACAATCGAACCAATGATTCCACAAATTATGCTCGTAAAGACTGCGCCAAGAAGCGCATTTTGTATAAAAGTATAAGAGAGAGCTTCAATCAAGCAACCACTCCAAACTCTCCTCTTTAAGTTCCGCTTGAATCCTGTCCATTTTGATTGTCGCATTAAGATATTTTGTAATTTCTAGCATATCAATCAATGCATTGCGCATACAACTCGTTGCACCGGGGCTTGGTGTCATATTAAATGTAATGCCTTTCCCACTTGCAATTCTTTTTTCCCCTAAAACCAACTTTCTTTGGACCTTGTCTAGCACTTGCGGACGAATCCCGCCAAATCCTTTTGCGTAGGTGAGATCTTCTAAGCGGATAGAGGGAATGATTTTTTGTGCTTCCTTGATAAAAAACCGCTTCCCAATGCCCGGGACTTCATAGAGAAAGTTTCTTAAAATATAGTTGCGTATCTCGCTATCTGAAAACAAATCCCACATAATTTTAATCGTCGCCATCTCTCCAAAGCCTGAAACTTTAAAAAAGTCCAAATACGTGCCACTTTTAAAACGTTCTAGTTTGGGTAAAGACAGAGCTGTCGGACCTAAACGATTCTTGCCTTGTGCGACAATATCCGGATCCCCATGCACCGCTGCAAAGGGGAGTTTTGGATTCTGCACTGTATAGACCTTTCCGCGTAACTTATCGCCCGGTATGAAGTAAAAGCTCCCCGCAACAGGCAAACAACCAAGCTCCATTCCATACCCCATATTTTGTGCCAAAAGCAAAGAATGCGCCCCCGCATCCACAAGCACAAAGGATGCAGAAATCATCTCTCCATTTTGTGCTTGAATCGTGTATCTCCCATCATCTTCGTGCTTGATATTTTTGACATAATAATTAAAAATAACCCTATGATCACTAGAGACACTTTGCTCAATCATATGATGGGCTACAGAGCAAAAATTCATCGCACAAAAGCTCTTGCGCACACCAGAGCCTACAACATTTTCTACCCTATCACCCCCATGGGCTGCTTTAATAATGTTTGGTTCAATTTCCTTTAAAGTCTCTTTTGTGAAGAATTCCAAGTTTGGATAAATCTCCTTAAATGCCTCATGGCGCGTTTTTATGAACTCAACTTCCTCATCGCCCACACCAATTGCCATTTTTTGGAATTCAAAAATACTTTTATTCTCTAAATGATGATAGAGTGCATAAGATTCCATAAGCTTAGCAGAGCGTGAGACTTTTTTGGCCTTTTCAAAGGTGTAATTTGTCTCAATATCTCCTGCATGAATGGTTTGTGAGTTGTTATTTCCGCTTGAACTCAATGTGGCAGGTTGTGCATATTTTTCCAGCAAGACAACCTTTTTCAAATCTGTATAATGCGTCAAAACATAAAACAGCGCACATCCAGAAATTCCAGCTCCTACAATCGCTACATCATAAGAATTATTCATTTTCATCTCCTACTTTATGTTGCCACAGCAACATCTCTACTTCACAAAAATGTTCATCCTGCCTCTTTTTCTCATAAGCATCTCTCAAATGATTTGGCAGATGATGTATCATCACTTCTTTATTCACATACAAGATTTTTCTTGCATAGCCTAGCAGAACGGATACATTATGACTGATCATTATTATAGTCTTTTCTTGGTTGATTTGTTGCAAGAGTTGATAAATTTCTCTTTGGCTTTCTTGATCGACACTTGCCGTTGGTTCATCTAAGACCAAGAAATTTGGATTCCCACACAATGCTCTAGCAATCAAAACCTTCTGCCTCTGTCCTCCAGAAAGTTGCCCTATTTTCTTATGTGCATAGGATTCCAAATGGAAACGCTCCAGAAGCCGCATTGCAGTTTCTTTTGCATCTTTTGGTGTGCCTTTTGGCAAAAACCCTCCTAAGAACTTCGGCTTCAAAAACCCCATCATCACAACTTCAAGCGCAGTGATAGGAAAATGGCGATTCAAAAAGGTGTTTTGAGGAACATAGCCAATGCGCACATCAGAGTCCCTAACAATCACACCACAACTCGGTTTCAACAACCCAACCAAAAGCCGTGCCAAAGTGCTCTTTCCACCACCATTTGGACCAATCACAGCCCAAAAGTCGTTTGCGCAAATCGTCCAATTCACATTATATAAAATTTGTTCTAAGGTAAAATAAAAATCGACATTTTTGCACTCAATGATTTTTTTGCCCTTTTCAATTTCTCTCATCAAGATCCTCTTTTAAAAAGAGATTCCGCATCCCATAAATGCGTTTAATAAGCAATGTATCCTGCGCGATTCCATGAATATTTTTTCCAACATCTACAGGAGTAATAACAATTTTCCCGATAATTTTACGTCCCTCTTGTGTTTCTTTTTGTAACGTTCTTAACCCCCATATATCATGGACAACATAAATCACATCATTCATTGCACCAATATAGAGCATAATATGCCCACGCATTCCTAAAAATGTAGCAAAGGGGATTCCATTTTCCCTAATGAAATTCATTTTTTCTCCCACATTCTTTTCTCCGATTTCCACATACAGATTCTCTTTTGCTTTCTTGTCATTGATTTGAGCCTGTGAATTTCGCGGAAGATAAAATCCAAAATTCCCAAAAACATCATGTAAAAACATCGAGCAATCGCGATTTTCAAATATTCCACCCCAACCATATTTCTCCCCCAAAATTCCCTGTATGAGATGTGCTACACTTGCACTAGAAAAGCGCATTGGAAATTCTGAAAAATCCTTTTGATCTAAGTTGATTGTAGAAACTTGTGCATATCCATGCACATCGCGCAAGTAAATTTCCGCCTCATAATGCGTTTTTGCGCGTTTCTTTAGGGGCAGAATCATTCCAATACGTGCAGATTCCAAATATTCACCCTGCAGACTATACATTGGAGTTTTGTCATTTTGCACAACCAAAAAATCCTGCCACCCTTGTAAATGTCGCGCTTGTTTAGGATCGAGAATCCCAATATCAAGCACACTGATCCAGCCACTCACAAAACCACTCTCCACATAAGCCCACTCTTTAGAATGCGAATAATGTGTGATTAGAATAGGCGTCCCTAAATAAACAGAAGAATTCTGCCAATAATCAAAGGGAAAGCCCTCTCCTGCAAGTTTTGGATTATAAAATCGTGGCTTATTCGTCGGCAATGTGCGCAAATTAGAATTTTTTGTCACAATCGCAACTCTCTTAACGCTCGGATAATGCGCTAAATCTGCCTCAAATTCTAAAGCTTCAATCTCTTCTTTGGTATAGGGTTGCAGATTTTCCCCAAAGCCAAGATTCTGATAAGCACTTTGAAAAGCGCGTTGCAAGTCACTCGCGCTCTGTTTTGGTTCTTGTTTAAAGGGAGAAAAAAAACGCTCCAAATACTCTTGTCTCAAGGATTCTATTTGCGCATCATCTAACGTCCTGTAATCCTTGATAAAAGGCTTCAAATCCTGCTTAGGGAGATCAAGGATTATTTCTTCTTGCCTCTGTGCGCAACCAAACAGCACAAAAAGGGTTCCTAATAGCAGTGCAGAACAAAAATGTCCTAATAGGATTCTAGCAAATTTTCTCATAAGCTTCCTCGCTAAAGCCGACAATGACACTTTTTGGCGATGGATTGCAAATCTCAACCACAGGACGCTTAAACAATAAAGGCTCTTTAAGCAACCATTGCTTCATCTCCTCTGCGCCAAGTGCGCAATCTTTCAATCCTAATTTTTTATAGGTTGTCCCCTTTTTATTAAACAACTGCTCCAAACTCACAAATTTAAGCCAAAACTCCAGCTTATCTTGCGTTGGTTTTTCTTTCTTAAAATCAACAAATTGATATTCTACACCCTTAGATTCAAAGAATGCAAGAGCTTTTCTTACGCTCCCACAAGTCTTGATTCCATAAACTTTCACCATAAGACTCCTTTAAGGCATTTTAAAATTATCATATAAAACGCAATGGCAACAAACATGCTTAAAATCGCATTTCTAGAAAGCGCAAAACAAATTATTGCACTCAAAATTCCAGCAATCTCATACATTCCATACGTCTCACTCCAAGCAACATCTTTGAGACTAAAAAACACTAAAAGTGTCATAATCAAAAGAGGCATTGTTTCTTGCAAATACACCAAAAACGCGCGATTTGTGCGTCTTTTAAAAACAAAAAAGGGCAAAAATCGTGTCAATGCTGTCCCCAACGTAGCCACCAAAATTGCACCCAAAAAATAAAATGCGCTAAGCTCTGTTGTTTCCACCATCTGCCCTAAAATCCACTCTAACAATCCACTTTTTCAAAACAATCAAAAGGACAACCCCACACACCAGAGCCAAGATTAAAAACTTATCGCTAGGAAAGAATATAAGCCCCAAAACTCCAAGCGCAAATGCGATAAAAAAGGGCTTTTTATTTTTTGAGTTTTTCAGCAAAACAAGCGTTAAAACGCTAAACAAAGCAGTCAATACAAATTCAACCCCCTCTGATGAGAAGCGTAAAAACTCCCCCAAAAAGATTCCAATCCCACAGCCCAAAATCCAATACAAATGATTCAGCAATGTGATGTAAAAATAGTTTTTTTCTAATTCTTTTGGACTCAAATTTAAGGTCGCTTGATTGCTCTTTAAGAGCGCAAAAGTCTCATCTGTAAGCCCAAAGAGTATGTAATACTTGCGCACACCAAATGACTTAAGTTCTTCAAGCAATGCAAGGGAATAAAACATATGCCGCATGTTAAGCAAAAACAAAGCAACAGCAATCTGCAAAAATCCAGCCCTTACACTCAATAAAGAAATGAGCAAAAACTGCCCTGCCCCTGTGAATACAAACACCGCACACAAGATTCCATAATACCATGCAAATTGCATTTGTGCAAACAAGATTCCAAAGGCAATTCCAAGTGGCAAATACCCCATCAACACAGGCAATGTCTGGAGAAAACTCTGAAAAAACATTCCCACCTCAAAATCATTAAAAGGCGCCATTATAACAATTTAATTTCAAAGATTCCATAAAACACCTCTTAAGATTGGAGCGCATAATAGGCTTGCCCAAAGCTGATTCCACCATCATTGCAAGGAATGCTAGAATGCAAATACACCTCTTTGTCCCAAAGTTCTTCTAAGACAAACTGCGTTAAAAGCGCATTTTGGAAGCAACCTCCACTCAAGGCGATTTGCTTAAAAGGTTGTGCGATTTCTTTTATGATTCTTGCAAGCGTGTAATGAAAGTTTCGTGCAATTTGATTGGGTAAAACTCCGCACTTCAAATCATCGCAAATCTCCCTTATCATTTCACTCCAAATGATTTGCCCCTCCGCAATTGCAAAGGAATAGGACATCTGATTCTTTGCTTGTTGTGCTAGGGATTCTAAGAGCATCCCCCCCTCCCCCTCATAACTCACACTCAAACACACACCACAGAGCGCACTTATGGCATCAAATAAGCGTCCCACACTATGACATAAGACTTGTTTGTCTTTGATTTTATAAAAAACCTCTTGTATCTCTGCAGAAAATTCCCTCAACATCAAAACCCCAGAATCCCTATACTCCCTCCCAAAGGCACCAAACAACAGCGCAAGAGCTAAGCGCCCAATCTCCATAAGAGCCCTCTCTCCTCCCAGAAGCGGAAAATCATCAAAATGCGCAATACGCGAAAATTCTAAAGGATTATTAGAATCCCAAACCAAAAATTCCCCACCCCAAATTTTGCCATCATTCCCAAAACCCGTGCCATCAAATATCACGCCAAGAACCGTACCTTGCAAGGAATTTTCTGCGATATTTGATAAGAGATGCGCAAAGTGATGTTGCACTTCCTTGACATTCTCGCTATTCTCATGCTCTACAAAGCTACGTTGCGCATATTGTGGATGCAAATCAAGCACAAACTCTTGAGGATTCCTCTTGTATTGCCCACAAAAAAGATTCCTTGTTTCTGCGAAGTTTTGCACACTTGCAAGTGTGTCTAAATCTCCCAAATGCGGACTAAGCAGAATCTTATTTTGAATCTTTAAACAAAAAGTCGCCTTTTGCTGCGCACCAAATGCGATAAAATCCTCCTTTTTTTCTCTATTCAGATTCATATCTTGTAAATCACACAAAAATCCCCGCGCACGTCTTAAAACTTGTATTTTGCCACCAATGATGCGCATTAAACTATCATCAATAGGATTTAAAATGTCTCGATCATACCAAAGCACACCATCGCAGATTCCGCTAAATTCTTGAACGATTCTATAAAAATCCTTGATAATAGGCTCTCCACTCACATTTGCGCTTGTGAAAATCAAGG
Source organism: uncultured Helicobacteraceae bacterium (assembly GCA_947588965.1). GTDB lineage: Bacteria > Campylobacterota > Campylobacteria > Campylobacterales > Helicobacteraceae > Helicobacter_D. Next base: position 80,744 of record CANQAN010000007.1, on the reverse strand, counting down.
GAAAATCAAGCTTTGAAAATAGCAAATAGTGCAGAGGGGCATAGGGTAGAATCACGCCTAGAGTCGTGAGATTTGGCGCGATTTCTTGTGTGGGCAAGGCAATGGAATTCTTAGCCTCTGCAAGCACAATGGGCGCAATCTGTGAGGCGAGCATCTCCCTCTCTATAGCGCTTAATTCCACGAAAGATTCCGCCATTTTTAAATCCCTACACATAAGCGCAAAGGGTTTGCGCGGACGCTGTTTTAGCTTTCTTAAGCGCACGATTGTATCGCTATTACAGGCATTACAAATGAGAGCATAACCCCCTATGCCTTTGAGTGCCAAAATTGCGCCATTTTTGAGTGCTAAAATAGCATTTTGAAGCGGATTTTCACACAGATTCTCTGTAATAGGTATCGCAGAATCTACCATTTCTTGCAAATCTTTGAAAGATTCCAAATTCTGTGTCCAAAGCAATTTGGGTCCGCAATCCTTGCAACAATTGATTTCAGAATGGAATCTCCTTGAGCGTGGATTGTGATACTCCTCCTTGCACTTCTTGCACATTATAAAATGTGCCATTGAGGTACTCTCTCTGTCATAGGGCAGTCTGTGAATCAGGCTATAACGCGCTCCACAATTTGCACAACTCATAAATGCATAGTTATATCTGCGATTTTGCGGGTCTCTAAGCTCTTTAAGGCATTCCTCACACAGAGCAATATCCGCTGGAATAGTTGCTTCAATCACATCTGTTCCCTGCAAACTCTTTTGAATGCTAAAATCCCTATAAATCTCCTTTGTTTGCACACTCTCACTCTCAAAAGACAGAATCCTAGCAGCCTTTGGTGCGCACTTCAAATCCTCTTTGAATCTCTCTAGCGTATCCTCTGTACCTTGAGCACAAATGAACACGCCTTGCAAATCATTGCGGACATAACCACAGATTCCATGCCTTTGCGCGACTTGATACACAAAGGGGCGGAATCCCACACCCTGCACGACACCTTGAATTCTCAACAGAATAGTTTTAAGATTCATTTCAAATTCTCTTTAAGATTTAAAGTATAGAATTTTAAAATATTTTTGATGAGGATAAGGAATGTCTCAAAAAAATTTGCAAGGAATTTATGCTATAAGCGATACAGAACTCACACCAAACGCATCTTTGCAAACTATGCTCAAACAAGCCATACAAGGTGGAATCACACTCTTTCAATTGCGTGACAAAACAACCCCAAAGCAAGAATTATCCCTCCTCTGTCAAAAACTTGCTAAAATTTGCGCTTCTCACAATATTCCCTTTATCTTAAATGATCACATATCCCTTGCCATTTCACTACAAACGCAAGGCTTACATGTCGGAAAAGATGAAAATGACAAGCCCTACAGCCCCCAACAACTCCGACATATTCGCGCACAATTTCGCGGAATCCTTGGTGTCTCTTGCTATGGAGATTTAGAACTTGCACATAATGCCATAGAAGCAGGAGCAGATTATATTGCCTTTGGCTCTTGTTTTGCCTCACAGACAAAGCCACAGGCAAAAACGATTGATTTAGAGATTTTTAAACACACAAGGGCTTTCACGGAGATTCCACTTTGTGCAATTGGCGGAATCAATCAGCAAAATATCTCAAAACTCAAAGATGCGACGATGATTGCTTGTGTGCGCAGTATTTGGAGTGGTGACATTGTGAAAAATGTACAACAATTGCTTAGAGCATGGAAATCTTAAAGGATTTTCAATGGATTTTAAACTTCTCAAACAAGAGCTTCAAAACGGACTTAAAACCTTAGAAAATCTAGAAAATATCATTACCATCTTCGGTGGCGCACGAGTCGGCAAGGAAAATCCCGCCTATCAATCCGTTGCCAAACTCACCTATAAGCTTGCAAAACATAATTATTCTATTATGACAGGGGGAGGTCCGGGCATTATGGAGGCAGCAAACTATGGAATCATGCATTACAAAAAGACCCATCCAAAAGCGGATTCTATCTTTTCTATCGGACTTAACATACAGCTTCCCAATGAGCAAAATTTCAATCCCTTTGTAGAGATTCCGCTACAGTTTGAAAATTTCTTCAGTCGCAAGTTTGTTTTTAACTCCAACACCACAGCATTCATTATCGCAATGGGTGGGTATGGAACGCTTGATGAATTGAGTGAAATTCTCGTGCAAATTGCCACAAAAAAACAACAAGAGATTCCTATCATTCTCTATGGAAAACATTATTGGAAAGGACTTCTTAAGTGGCTCAAACACACAATGTTAGCAGAAAATGCCATCACAAAAGAAGAATTAAAGCTCATAAAAACAGCAAACAATCCAAAAGAAGTCCTCAAAATCCTAAAAAATTTTTATACTAAAAAATCGGATTTCCAACTCCATACATCATAAAAAGTACCATAAAGGCAGCGAACAATCCGAGCAGTAAGGGGGCGTATCTTGACATATTTATCCTTGAGGCAAAAATGAAAGACTTAGCATACAATAAAAGACCTAAAAGTTTTCAAGAATTTGTCGGACAAAAACATCTTTTTGGCAAAAACGCGCCCCTTATGCGTCTCATTTTGTCTCACAAGATTCCGCATTGCTTTTTCTTTGGTCCTCCGGGAAGTGGCAAGACAAGCGCAGCCCTGCTTATTGCCAAAGAAATTGGCGCACCTTTCTTTGAACTCAATGCGACAAGTTTCAAAACAGAAGAACTCCGTAATATCTTAAAAAACCACAAAAATGCGCTCGTAAAACCCATTATTTTCATCGATGAAGTGCATCGCCTCAATAAAGCGCAGCAAGAGATTCTGCTTCCCATTATGGAGAATCACACCGCACTCATCCTTGGAGCCTCTACAGAAAACCCCTATTTTGCGCTCACACAGGCAATCAGATCGCGCTCTATGGTTTTTGAATTTTATGCGCTCACAAGGCAAGATTTAGAGCGCATCCTAGAATCTTTCACACTCTCTAAAGAGGTACGCGCATTTTTAATCCAAACAAGCGGAGGTGATGGGAGAGCAATGTTGAATCTGCTTGATTGTGCGCTAGAGACCCATCTCCCGCTTGATGTTAATTTACTCTCCACACTGCGTAAAACCTCTCTTAGTGGCACGAGCGAGTTAGATGTGCATTATAATCTCATTTCAGCCCTCATTAAAAGTATCCGCGGAAGTGATGAAAATGCAGCCCTCTACTACCTTGCGCGACTCATCTTAGGAGGTGAGAATCCAGAGTTTATCGCCCGACGCCTCGTGATTTTAGCAAGCGAAGACATCGGAAATGCGAATCCTAACGCTCTGAATCTTGCTAACTCCACAATGCAGAGCGTTGCAAAGATCGGCTATCCTGAAGCAAGAATCATTCTAAGCCAATGTGTGCTTTACCTCTGTGCATCTCCGAAGTCAAATTGCGCATATTGTGCTATTGATAAGGCAATGGAATATGTCAAAGAGCATCCTAACGAAGAGATTCCCTCGCACATTAGGCAATTCCACAAAGATTATCTCTATCCACACGACTTTGGCGGCTATGTCAAGCAGACATACCTCCCAAAAGAAGCAAAAGATTTGAAATTTGTCCATTGGCAACCCAAAGGCTTTGAAAAAACACTGAAAGAATGGTTGGATAAAATCAAAAAAATCATTCCCTAAGTATAATCAATAAACGCGCCCACTCAAAAGGCATTTATTGCGTTTATCACACTTTGTACTTCGTCATCACTCATTACAGGACTTATGGGCAATGACAAAACCTCTCTATGAATCTTTTCTGTTATTGGAAAACTAAGGGAATTCCATTCTAAGTAAGCCTTTTGTTTATGAGGTGGAATCGGGTAGTGAATGAGGCTCTGGATGTCCTTTTGCGTGAGATATTCTTGCAATCTTTCGCGCTCTTGTGTGCGCACCACAAACAAATGCCAAACATTAGAATCCAGCGCAGAATCAAGCCTTGGTAAAGTGATCTTAGGATTTATAATGTTTGCAATATATTCTTGTGCAATTTGAATACGTCTTGCATTGTCTGCATCAAGTTTTTTGAGTTTAATGCGCAAAATTCCTGCTTGAATCTCATCCATCCTTGAATTAAGCCCTTGATAGAGATTTTCATATTTCTTGTGTGAGCCATAGTTAGCAAGAGCGCGAATCTTGTCTGCAAGCTCCTTATCATTTGTTACAACAGCCCCACCATCTCCTAGAGCACCAAGATTCTTACCCGGATAAAAGGAAAATCCACTCGCATCTCCTAAATTCCCCGCACGTCTCTTTTGATACAATGCACCGTGTGCTTGTGCAGAATCCTCTATAACTTTTAAATGGTACTTTTGTGCTAACTCCCAAATTCTCTCCATTTCAACCACACGTCCATACAAATGCACAACCAAAATCGCCTTTGTCCTCGCACTAATTGCGGATTCTATGGAATCAATATCAATATTGTAATTCTCCAGCTTTGGTTCTACAAGCACGGGGGTGCAATCATTATCAGTGATTGCCAAAATAGAGGCAATATAGGTGTTTGCAGGGACGATAATCTCATCTCCACGACCAAACCCATAGCCCTTAATGATAAGACGCAGGGCATCCAAGCCATTTGCACATCCGACACAATAGCGCACCCCGCAATACTCTGCAAACTCTCTCTCAAAGGCTTGATTCTGCTCTCCTTGCAGATACCAGCCACTGCGCAACACTTCTTGCATTTTTGCTTCAATTGCAGCAGAAAAACGTGCATTAATCTTTTGTAAATCTAAGAATCTAATCATTGTTGCACACCCGTAAAAAACTTCGTTAATTTTAAGAAATGTGCAAAGGTAAAGCCATATTTTTCATGCAGAATCTCTTGTCCATTTTTAGAATTATAAAACTTCATAATCTGATGATAACCCCAAAATTTACGCACCTGCACGGGAGAAAACAGCGCCATCACTCCAAAAAAAAAGGGCAATGTCTCCCTATAGGGTCGCACACCACTAGATGCAATCTCTCTTGCAAAAGTCCTCTCTAGAAATTCAATATCATCATAACTCAAAAAGGCATCAAGCAGGGCTTCTGTCTCCAAGCATTCGCGCCAAAATGTCGCTTCATTAGGAGAGCTTGCATTGTTTGAGATTGCAAGAGGGAGACGATAGCGCACAATGCGTTCAGGCAACACCGTAATTTCCCCAAACTTCATAAGCTCAATATGCAAAAGATAGTCTTGATAATTCATCATCGCACAAGGAAGTGGCATGATTTTGCTTAAAAACTTTCTTTTGACTGACATTCCGGGCGAGACAAAAACATTGCGTTGCAAAAAGGTCGTCCAAATAAACTCCTCTCTGCTTAGGAGCTTCATATCCAAATATCCATAGAGGGCTTGAGGAATGACTTGATTATTTTCATCAATTGGTGTGAGCTTCGTGTAAGCCACAACAAGTTCGCGATTTTGATGCGCAAGATGAATCTGCTCTAGGGCATGATGTTCCAGCAAATCATCACTTGCAATGAATATAACCACAGGGCTTTGACTTTTCTTAAAGGCAGTGTTTAATCCCGCATTGATTCCGCGATTATAAGGATGCTTGATTAAAATAATGCGCTCATCTTTGTATTTAAGAATCTCTTCTACATTTCCATCTGTACTTGCATCATCTACAATAATCAGCTCAAAATCCTCAAAGCTCTGTGCTAAGGCAGATTCTATGAAGGCACCCACATATTTTTGATGATTGTAGCTTGGTACTAGAATTGAAATTTTTGGCATCCCTACTCCTTTCAGACTTAGAAGTATAAAACAATCTCAAATTCTTTGCAAGTTTGCCTTAATCCACAATCTCGCGCAAGACTTCAAACAAGCTATTTTCTAAGGGCATATTGTAAAACTCTGAAACTTGCAATCCTATGAAAAATACCATCACCATAAACACCACAAACCCAATGAATCCCAAAATCAAAAGAATCTTAAAGAGTTTGAGATAAAACTGCTCTTCTAATGTGTCATCAAGCTTCTTATAAAACCTACAAAAATCTACAAAATAACCAAAATAAAAGGCAAAGATTCCAAGCAACGCAACACACAGCAGCACAAAAATAAAGAGAGACACATAGGGCGAAAGATAAGCTCCAAAGCTATAGACATGCGCTTCTAACATCAATAAGACATAGCTAATGTGTAACCCAAAGCAAACCAGCGCAATCACAGCAAAAGAACACACCCAGCCCATTATGCGCTCTGTTTTTGTTGAAAGATTACGAAATTTTGCATACATGCTCTTGCGGATTGAAAAATCGCTCTCTCCCAAATGGCGCAATTCCATAATTTCGGACTTCATTCCACTCAACCAAGCCCTACGTGCCTTACTCATTGAATTCACTTCCATCGCAACTCCTTAGCGATTCTATTTTAAGTGTTCAAATTCTGCCCAAAAACTATTAAGAAGCTCTTCACAATTTCAAAGTTTCGTAGGATTTATCAATATGAAAAGCGCGATAAAATTTATCCAAATCACCAAAATCCCTCAAAAGTCCAAGCTTCTCTAAATGGCGCAATACTTTCAAAGAACAATCCGTCTCTTTAGGCCATTCGCGCAAGTAAGAATCCCTAGAATCCTTGTCTGTCGCATCAATAAAAATCATTTGCCCCACGATACAAACATCGCGCTTAGCATCAATATTATTCACAACGCGCCAAAGCAACATATAGAGATTGTCTAAGTCATTTTTCACAGCATCTACGACAACAACGATCCGCACACTCTCTAAAAGCTCTTTTAAAAGTGCAGAATCCTTAGTATAAGCCTCTTTGATTTTCCTAAAAGAATGTTGCAAACTCTCTTGCTTATTCAATCCCACCAAACAAATAGGATTCTTAGTTTCTGTGTAAATCTGCCTTAAATACTCTATCATGCCACTTGCGCTCAGGTATTGTGCTAAATTCTCTAAACATTGCGCATCACTCTTCACACAAACTCCTCTTTCACACTCCCCCATCGTGCAATCCACGCCCAATTTCCCACCTTGTGCATATTTTGGCGCAGCATGATCAAGCGCATCGCAAATTCCCTCACTCACAAGACAATTCTCCGCACTAAAATGATCTAAAATATAGGGGACAATCTCCGCGCTCTGCAGCGATGGCGCACCAGAATCCACAAAAATAGCATGTTTGACAAAGCTCATTTGCCCAATCCCCCAAAATGCGTGCATGCTCTGCTTTGCTTCATTAGGAAAACGTGAGTTGATTTTTGCAAGAATGAGATTGTGAAACACCCCATTTTCTGGCATGTAATAATCCACCAAATCGGGCGTTGTACTCTGCAAGAGTGGTAGAAAAATGCGCTCTGTTGGGTAGCCTAGAAATTTATCCTCTAAGGGCGGCTTTCCTACAACCGTTGCAAGATAGACGGGATTTTTCTTAGAAGTGATGGCGCTCACCTCCAGCACGGGATAAGATTCAATTGGCGTATAAAATCCCGTATGATCTCCAAATCTCCCCTCATCTCTCAAAACACTCGGATCCACAAAGCCCTCAATCACGATGTCTGCATCATAGGGAACGCACAGGGAATTACTCACACAATGCACCAATTTTGCGGAATCCTTGCGCAAAAATCCATAGAGCATTAACTCAAACAATCCATAGGGCAAGGGCGCAGTCGCACACCAAGTGTAGAGTGGGCTCCCACCAATTGCAATGCTTACAGGCATCCTTTCACCCGCTTTGCGATATTCTTCTAAAAGACACACGCTGTCTTTGTGAATCTGCCAATGCATTCCTAAGTGATTCCGATCATAGACTTGCAGACGATACATTCCAAGATTCCGCACATGACCATCTAAGCTCTGTGTGTAACACTGCCCCATTGTAATGAAGCGTCCCCCATCATTTTCCCATGTCTTTAAAATCGGCAGAAGTCCTAAATCTACGCTCTCTCCTTGAAGCACCACCTCTTGACATAATCCCTTTGTCTTTAGGATTTTTGGATTGATATGGCGCAAACGCGCAAGTTTCAGCAAAAAACGCGACATTTCTTTAACACTCTTTGGGGGCTTCAGCTTGATAAATTCCGCTAACTCTCGCGCACTCTCCTCCACATCTCCAATGAGTAATTTCACGCGCTCAAAACTCCCAAAAAGATTCATTAAAACAGGAATCTCATAATTAACCCCACTCCTCTTATCCACAGGATTGGCAAACAACAAGGCTTTAGAATCCTCTTTTTTCACTTCCAAATACGCAAGATGAGGAATCTCTAGCTCAACGTCTAAAGGCTCTGTGATGATTTTTAATGCATTGTTTGCTTTCAAAAGATCTAAGGTCTGTCGCATTTCTCACTCCTTACTGCTCGTAATGTCTCTTTTAATTCTCCATTATCAAGTGCCTTAAGTTTGAAAGCCTCCTTGCATTCCCCATTTTCAAGCTCACAGACAATCATTTGAAAAATGCTTGGAATCCCACTCTTCTCTGGGACGGCGAGGCGACTTGGCATACTCGTTAAAAATCTCTCTATGGATTCTTTCTCCTCCATTCCAATCACACTCTCCCTTGCACCACTCATGCCCACATCACTCACTGCAAAGGTTTTGGCAAAAATCTCCAAATCATCTGTGCCCACATGCGTATGTGTGCCTAAAATCGCCCCAACCTCTCCCTTTAGCATCATAAACATAGCGCGTTTCTCGCTCGTCGCTTCTGCATGAAAATCCAAGATCAGATTCCTAAAACCCTCATCTTTAAGACCCTCTACCGTTTCTTTAGCGCAGACAAAGGCATTATCACATTGTGGCATCCCAAAATGTCCCATGAGATTCAAAACAGCAAACTTCTCACCACGTACCTCTCCGCGATAAATACCGCTTCCTGCGACATTTTTAGGATAATTATGCGGACGTAGAACAAAAGAATTTTCTAAAGACAAAAAGGGCAGAATCTCCCTTTTATCCCAAGTGTGATTCCCGCCTGTGAAAATATCCACACCCGATTCCTTAAGCTCTTGTATGCTCTTAGCCCCCAAACCAAAGCCATGACTTGCATTTTCACCATTTGCAATGACAATATCAAGCCGATATTTCTCCCGCGCCTCCCTCGCATAGAACGCGACTTGCTCACGTCCGATTCTACCTACAATATCACCAATAAACCCAAAGCGCATCACATTCCCTTTGTCCTAAGAGATTCTAAACTCTCAAACACAGCTTTTAAAATATCATCTTCATCTTTACTTGCAGACTTTAATGTGAGTTTTTCTCCGCTTGACTTCTCTAGCGTTACATTTTGCTGGTAATTCATAATCTTCACAACCCCGCAATTGCGCGCGATAATCTTAATACGTATCAAATCCAAAAATTGCCTCGTGTAGAGATCTAACCTCCCAAATCTCTCCTCGATCTCACCCTCAAGCGCGAAAACCTCCTTTTGTTCTTTGCACTTTGAGAGGCGCCGATAAATCTCTAAGCGCAGGCGCTCTGACTCAATCAATGCAGGATTCAAAAAGGCCGCAACGCTCAATTTTACTTCCACATTACTCTCTTTTTCTTGCGTATTTCCACTAAGCGCAAAGAGAGCCTCCTCTAACAAGCGCAAATACAGCGCATAACCGATATTTTTAATATGTCCGCTCTGTGCCTCACCGACAAGATTCCCACCCCCACGAATCTCTAAATCATGATAGGCTAAAACACCCCCACTTCCTAGAAATGAATTCCTCTCACATGCAAAAAGCCGCTTTTTCGCATCCTCTGTAATACTCTTAAAATCCTCTACAAGCAGATAGCAAAAACCCTCTTTGTTGCCCCTTCCCACACGTCCGCGCAATTGATGCAAATCGGCAATCCCAAAACAATCCGCATCTTCTACCAAAATCGTATTGGCATTAGGCAAGTGAATCCCCGATTCTACAATGCTTGTGCAAAGCAACATCGTATAAACACCCCGAGCAAAGTCCAAAACAATATCCTCTGCCTCATTGCTTGGAATTTGAGAGTGCAAAATGGCAATTTTGAGCTGTGGCAAAATCTGTAAAATCTCATCTCTTTTGTGTGCGATGGTTGCGATATTGTTATGAATGTAGAAAATCTGCCCACCTCTACGCATTTCGCGCAAAATCACCTCTTTAAGCAGGGATTCCTCATAGACTTTTACAAAGGTTCGCGTCGGCTGTCTCTCACTTGGAGGAGTTTTTAGCTCACTGAATCCCTTAAGGCGTGAGAGTGCCATATTGAGCGTTCTAGGAATAGGTGTGGCCGACATTGAGAGCAAATGCGTATTTTGATTTATATCCTTGATCCTCTCCTTTTGTTTCACACCAAACTTATGCTCTTCATCAACAACAATCAAGGCAAGATTCTTAAACTCTACATTTAAAAGTGCATGCGTTCCAACTACCGCGTTTAAATTTCCCTTTTTGAGATCATTAAGAATCTGTTTTTTGCTCCTTGCATCCACATAGCGATCTAAGCGCGCTAACTTCAAGCCAAAAGGCGCAAATCGCTCTTGCAGTGTATTAAAATGCTGATAAGCTAACAATGTCGTTGGCGCAATCATTGCCGATTGATAACCATTTAAAAACGCAACAAACATTGCATTCATCGCAACTTCTGTTTTGCCAAAGCCCACATCCCCACTCAACAATCTATCCATCACATGCCCAGAGCTTAGATCTTTGAAAATCTCACGAAGAGATTGCTCTTGGTCTTGTGTGTATTGGAATCCACTTTGTGCTTGAAAAAGGACAATTTCCTCCCTTTGTGTATCAAGTACAATCCCATCTATAAGCTCACGTTTTGCGGCCAAATCAATGATTTTATGCGCGATAGAAAAGAGCTTTTCCCTCACTTTTTCTTTGAGTTTCGCAAAAGTTCCCTTGCCAAGCCTATCTAAGAGTGGAATCCCGCCACCATCGGCAACATAGCGATCGATTCTATCAAGATTCTCCACAGGCAACAAAAGTTTATCCTCGCCAAAATAGCATAATTCAATAAAATCACGCGTCGCGCCAAAAATATTTGCCTGAACAATCCCTCTAAAAAGCGCGATTCCGTAATCGCAATGCACGACATAATCACCACTTTTTAATTCATCTAAAATAATCTTGGATTGTGTGCGCTTCTTTTGCTTTTGTCGCGAGTTTAAAGAGAGAATTAAGCAATCGCGTCCTATGAGATTCAAGGACAAATCCACTCCAAGCACAACTTCATAGGTAGAATCTGATAATGAGATTCCTGCTTGACGCACTTGAGCCTCTGTTTTAGCAAGGATTGTGATGTGCTTGTCCTTGTGCAAAGACAGAAATTTCCCTAATGTGGCAAAGTTAAAATCAAAGTCTTGATATTCCCTAGAATCCTCTAAAGTTGCACCCTCTAAGATTCTTTGCAAACTCCCTCTATTTTGCTCTTTGAAGCTCAAAAGTTCTTTAGCTAACTCCTTTGCTTCAGGCAAGATGACGAAAGGATAGGTTTGCAAAAAATCCTCTCCTGCTTGAATCTTATCCAAGCACCAAAAACCAAATCCCATTAAATCGCTGTTTTTACTCACAGAAGATTGCGCAGAAGAAAATTTGTGGATTTCTTCTTGCAAGAAAGCATAACTCTCCTCATTGAGATTCAAAAAAGCAGGGGGAATCTCCAGAGATTCTAACGCATCTTTTGCACATAATTGAGTCTGCAAATCAAAAACGCGCATACTCTCTATCTCATCGCCAAAAAGGGTTATGCGATAGGGTTGTGCAAAGTGATTTGTGAAAATATCCACCACATCTCCGCGTACAGAGACCTCTCCGCCCATCTCCACAAGATCCACAAATTCATAGCCAAAAAATAATAATGTCTCTTTGAAGCTTTTGAGATTCAGGCTCTCCCCGACTTTTAGTACGATTCCTCGCAGGGATTCTGCCTTAGGCAAAGGATGCAGAAGTGAATAGAGAGGAGCAAAGAGAATCCTCGGACTAGGACAGGCATAGAATAAGCGCAGAGTGGTAAAAATCTCTCCTAATTCTTCTTGATAACTGCGCAAATCTTCTGCAAAGTGTGCGCGTAAATCCGCCAAAACAAAGGCATTAAAACCCAAGAATTTCGCAACATCACTTGCATTTAAGGCGCTCTGCTTATTCTCACATACAACAATTAAGTCTTTTTTATCTGTCCAAAAGCTCTCTTTTTGTGCGTTTAAATAGGCATAAACACTACTTTGCAACGCCATCCTCTGATTTTTGTTGCAATGTGATAGATTGCGGTGTTTTTGTCTTGACGCTGAGATTATTATATCCACTATTGTATTCGTTATTTTTATGCACGACACTCTGTCCGACAAACTCGCCGCCCTTTTCAATGATGAGTTCTTTTGCGACAATGCTGCCATCAATTCTGCCTTGAGGCATAATCTCAACGACATTGCAGGTGCAATTTCCCATAAGCTCTCCGCTCACCATTAAATGCTCTGCATCAATGCTGCCATTGACATTTCCCGTTTTGCCAATCGCCACACTCGTCTTTGCAATCACATCGCCCTCTAAAAGCCCATCGATGTGCAAATTGCACTCACTATAAATGTCACCCTTTATTTTTGTTCCTTGCGCAATAATGCTGGTGTTTCCCGAATTTCCACTAGTTGATTTATCATTGTTAGCAAAGATTGCCATTTTATGTTTTTCTCCTTTTCAAAGATTTTTGTGTAATCACGCATCGTCCATTCTACAAAGGGACGCGGATTGAGATCCTGCCCTAAATAGCGAATTTCATAATGCAAATGAGGGCCCGTACTTCTTCCCGTATTCCCAGAATACGCGATTAACTGCCCACGTTTAACGAAATCACCCGGATTCACAACAATGCGATTGAGATGCGCATAAAATGTGTTGAATCCATAGGAGTGATTCAGACGCAACATTATCCCATAACCTCCATTATAGCCATTATTAACAAAATATGCCACTCCGTCCGCAGAAGCATAAACAGGAGTACCAATTGGCACACCAAAGTCCATTCCCGTATGCAACTGCGAACGTTGTAAGACGGGATTGAGACGCGTCCCCCATTCTGAAGTGACACGATAAGAGTCGCGCAGAGGTGCGCCATTGGGGATAAGTTGCATCACGAATGCCTTTTGTGCCCCCGTGATACTTGCTAAATCCACGCGCTCACTCAAACTTAAGTCTTTAGAATCCTCCACAACTCTACTGCTCAAACCAACAATGCTTTCTAAATCCTCTATTTTATCAGAAACTTTCACTAATTCTTCTGTTTTTTCATCAACTAATGCTTGAAGTTTTTCATTTTTTTCATTGATTTTTTGATATTCTTGTTGCATTAAAACGCGCCTTGTCTCGATCTGCTTGACTTCTTTTAAAAGCAATTTAATAGAAATGAAACTAAAGAAAAAAACAACAACAATCAATAAAATAATATACAAAAGAATCTGCTTCATGTATTGATGTACATTGTATTGCTTAGAGCCATTGATGTCTGTAATGGTCACAACAAAGCGATTCTTCATTTTTCCACTCTCTACTTAAATTGTTTCAAAAACTCCGCGACAACACTAAAAGATCCACACACGACATAACTTTCATCATCGCTAATGTCTTTAAAATCACAATATTCCAACTCAAGTGTGCGCAAAATTTCTTTTAAATTCTCTTTTTGGATTAAGCGCGGATGTGAGAAATTCAAAATCTCCACGCGCTTAATTATCGGCTTTAAAACCGACAAAACCATTTTGGGATTCTTATCAGAGAAAGAATTATAGATTAAAACATATTTATTTTTTCTAAAACAAGCATTTTTTAAAGATCTTAAAAGGGCATTTGCCCCGTCAAGATTATGCGCAACATCTAAAAGCACATTAAAACGTAGCCGCTGCAACCTCCCTTGCAAATCTAGAGGGGCTAGGGATTTTAGCAGAGATTCAAGCGTGAAGTTTGACAAACCAAGCCGTTCTGTAAGCATACACAAACCCTCAAATGCTAACGTTAAATTTTCTGCTTGATAGAGCGGATATTCCTTAGCACAGACATAGTCTTGAATCTCCTTAGGAATTTGTACTAAAATTTTGAGCCTAGAATCCTTTTCTTTTGCGATTTTCTTTGCGATTCTCACCACTTCCTCATAGCATTGGAATCCCAAAAGCACATCCTTTGCCATTGCCCTTAATTTCGTTACTGCAATCTCTTCAAGTGAATTTCCCAAAAATTCTTGATGATCAATGCCAATTTGTGTGAAAAGCGTCATATCAGATTTAGCGCAAGTTGTCGTAGAGTCATACTCCCCTCCAAGTCCCGCTTCTAAAATCACCACTTGACAATCACTAAATACTTTCAAGGCTAGAAAAGTTAGAATCTCAAAATAACTCGCCTCCCCTAAACTCTCCCTATCCAACTCTAAAAATGATGCATTGAGCGCTTCATATTCCACCAAAGAACCATTTTTCCAAAAACGTTCGCAAACACTCAATAAATGCGGGGAAGTGAAATGTCCAACAGAGATTCCAAGCTGTGCCAAGAAAAGTGCCAAAAATCTTCCCGTACTGCCCTTGCCATTTGTGCCAATGACCTGAATCACGGTTTGCGAGGGTCTTAGGGAGAGATTCAAGTTCCTTAAGATTTTTGGTGCGCGCTTAGGGTCAAAAGGTGCGTATTCTGCGCCCTTTTCTTCTAAAAATTCCTGCAATCCCCTATTCTTCATAACGGATAATTCCCTGCGAATCTCTGTGTTTTTTAAACTCTTCTAAGCTCATTTTCAACATGGATTCTAAATCTTTCTCTTCTACGCGATGGGAAACTTGCGCACTCAAAGAAATTTCTATGCGCATTTGCTGAAACATGAATTTGCTGTTGCTGACTATTTTATCAAGCTGTCTTATGAATTGAATCGCCTCTTCTTTTTCGCGCTCCAACAAACAAGCCAAAAACTCCTCTTCGCCATAATAGGCAATTAAATCACTCGCATTGCTGTGCTGCTTTAAGAGGCGTCCAAGCGTGATTAAGACTTTCTTTGCTGCATCAATTCCAAAACGTTCTTTGAGCTTATCATATGCGCAAATTCCAAATACAATGACGGAGTAATTTTTTCCCTCTCTTATAAAATTATCCTCTGCGAAGTTCAAAACCTCTCGCATTCCCTCTTTACCCATAAGTGTCGTTGTCGCATCAATGGGTAATGCAGATAGTTCTTTGTATTGCAAAACAGCTTTTTTTGGTGTTTGCGGTGGAATCTGTGGATTGAGAGATTCTTGTTGTGCATCGACCGTGCTTTGCGTTTCTTTTGTTTGTTTATCTTGTGTGTTTTGTGTGCTTTGCGCCTGTTGAGAAATTTCTGCAATCACCGCACCAAGCGCAGTAAAAAGTTGAATCTGCTCTCCTTTATTGTCCTTTCCCTTAAGGACTTGTCGTGCTTTGCTTTGCCATTCTTGAAATTTTGCATTAGGAATCTCAAATTGACTGAGAATCTCAATCCCTCTCAAACAATCTACAATGTCTAATTCTAGGTTTTGCTTAACCTTATTGTTCCAATGTTCACGCCATATTTGCATAATCTGCGCATTGAGCTTGTCTATTTCAATCAATTGCCCCCTTGCTAGAGAGTTTATATCTTTTTGCGGATATGTTGCAAGGATGCGCAAGAGCAGCTTAAGAATATCTAAAGAAGTGCCAAAGTTTTTTTTAGAAAAAAACAGCGCATTAATGGCTTTTATAAGTGCGATGAGCAATTCATTTTTATTCTTAAAAGGCTTGTTAAACATTGCCTCCCTTGCCTCTTTATCAAGCATTTCTAAGACTTTATCCACACTCAAATCTGCTTCCACAGAGACACCCATTTTTTTAGCCTGTGTGTAATAAACTTCCGCATAGACTTCGGGCGTAGGCTCTCTACCATCTTTAAGCAGTTCCTTTAAGGCTTCCCTTGCGATCGTCTTTGAATTTTGCATCAATGAATGTTAATCCCAATTTGTGAGATGAATCCATCTAGCGCATTTAATACTGCATAATTAATCGCCTCTAAACGCGTAGAATCTGTAATGATAGAGGTCTCATTGAGAGAAAAATTATAGAATCCCTTCTTGTGAAAAATGTGCATTTTCTGATCAGAAAAACTCTTATAGCGGAATTCTACATTCACTTCGCAACGATATGAAGTCGCAAAACCCGTGCGATTTTCTGCCAAAGCAGCAAAGAATACGTGATGGAGCTGTACTTCAATGATTGAAGTCGCTTCGTCTTTATCAACGATATTGGACTGCAGTCGTTTAAAAATGCTTTTTGAGATTTCGTCTTTTAAGGTTACGCTATTTTGCGGATCGCGCGGATCAATCTTAACCTCCACAAAGATCTTATCCCCTAATTCTTCATGCATTCCATAGGATAAGGGCTTATATCCACAAGAGACAAGCCCCATTGAGCCAAAAATCAAAAAAAGTCCAAGCAGAACCCCGCGCATCACTTCACCACAAAATTAATCAATTTGTGAGGGACAACGATTTCCTTAATAACCTCTTTGCCCTCTATCCATTTTGCAATCTCTTGTTTTGAGATTTCTAGGATTTCTTGTTTGCTCAAATGCAACGCAACCTTAATCTCTCCGCGCCTCTTTCCATTGACCGTAATTGCCATTGTGATAGAATCCTCTTCTAAGGCCTTTTGGTCAATTTCAATTTCCCTAAGATTCTTCAAATTAAAATATTGCGCACTAAGTTCCCAACAAATATGCGGTATAATTGGCTCTAGAATGTTTAAGAGTATGAAATACCCCTCTGTCCAAACAGCACCATTATCTTGCTCACTTAGCGCATTGAGGGCTTCCATACAAGCAGCAATGAGTGTGTTAAAAGTATATCCATTACTATGACAGAAAATCTCTTGTGACTTTTTCAATGCTTCATAGATTTTTTTCCGCGCTAATTTTTCTTTTTCATTGAGGCTTTGGGGGTTGATTTGTGGTAATGTTTGAATCTTGTGCGCTTTTTCGATCTTCGCGCACAGACGCTTGATGAAGCGATAAGAACCCTCTAGGGCAGAATCATTCCATTCCAACTCACGCACAGGAGGTGCGGCAAAAAGAATAAACAAGCGCGCCGTATCTGCACCATACTGCGCTATGATCTCATTTGGATCAACGACATTCCCCTTAGATTTGCTCATTTTTGCGCCATCCTTTATGACCATTCCCTGCGTGAGAAGGTGCGCAAAGGGCTCTTTAGAATCCGTATAGCCTAGAGAGCGCAAGACTTTTGTAAAAAATCGCGCATAGAGCAAATGCAAAATCGCATGTTCAATCCCTCCAATATACTCATCAACATCCATCCAATAATGCGCATCCGCACTGCTAATGGCTTGCTTTTCGCGCAGATTCTGTGGTGTTGTATAGCGCAAAAAGTACCAACTAGATTCTACAAAAGTATCAAGCGTATCCGTCTCTCTTATGGCATTTTTCCCGCACTTTGGACATCTACAATGCTTCCAATACAAATGCTTATCTAAAGGATTCCCCTCTCCAGAAATTACAACATCTTCGGGTAATTTTATCGGTAGATTTTCTAAGGATTCCGCGACAATTCCACAAGCCTCACAATGCACTAAAGGAATCGGCGTACCCCAATAACGTTGCCTTGAAATCCCCCAATCGCGCAACTTATAATTAACCACAGCCTCACCGATTCCACTTTTTTCAAAATCGGCAATGATTTTAGAACGTGCTTCTTTGCTCTCCATTCCATTATATTTTCCCGAATTTATTAAGATTCCATCTTCTGCATAAAAATCTCCATCCACGCTAGAATCTTTTGGTCTTATCACGGGAATAATGGGTAAATGGTATTTTTTGGCAAAAGAATGATCGCGCTCATCATGCGCAGGAACACTCATAACCGCCCCGCTTCCATAGCCCATTAAAACGAAGTTTGCCACCCATAGTGGAATCAACTCACCACTTAGAGGATGCCTTGCATTGATTCCAAGAGGAATTCCTATTTTTTCCTGCTGTGCGCGTTCTCTCTCGCTCGTGTTTTGCATAGCAAGAATTTGTTCTTTTTGCTCTTGCGTGATTTTATAGGATTCTGCATTTTCTAAAATTGCCTTAACCAGCGGATGCTCAGGAGCTAATGCGCAATAACTCACACCAAAAATCGTATCAGGACGCGTGGTAAAAACCTCCAATTGTCCTATGCTCTCCTCTCCAGAAACAACAGGATTCTCTAATACAAAGGCAAACTTTAACCCCTCCGACTTTCCAATCCAATTTCTTTGCATCACTAAAACTTGATTTGGCCACTTTCCCTCCAGTGATTCCAAATCATCGAGCAATTCTTGTGCATAATCTGTGATTTTAATGTAGTACTGATACATTTCTTTCTGCACGACAGGCGTATCACAGCGCCAACATTTTCCCTCAATGACTTGTTCGTTTGCAAGCACCGTTTTGTCATGCGGACACCAATTCAAAAAGCCCTTTTTGCGATAAATCAACCCCTTCTCCCACATGGAGAGGAAAAACATCTGTTCCCATTTGGAATAGTTTTCATCGCAAGTTGCTAATTCGCGCGTTTTTGAAAAAGAAAAGCCCAAACTATAGAGTTGCTGTTTCATGTTTTCAATATTAGAATATGTCCAGCTCTTTGGATGAATCTTACGCTTAATGGCCGCATTTTCTGCAGGCATCCCAAAGGCATCCCAGCCAATAGGATGCAACACATTAAAGCCCTTTTTGCGAAAATTTCTCGCAATGGCATCGCTAATGCAATAATTCCTCACATGCCCCATATGGATATTTCCACTCGGATAAGGAAACATGCTAAGGATATATTTTTTAGGCAGACTCTTGTCTTCTTTAGGCTCATAGAGTCCATTTTCTTCCCAAAAATCCTGCCACTTTTTCTCTAATGCTTTAGGATTGTATTCCATTGCTTTCCCTAATTATAATTATTGTAGCTCTTAATGCTCTCAAGACAAACAAATACGATTGATACGATGTTTGCAACCAATGCCCCAAGTGCCAAAGTGATTGCGATATTAATGTCATCAAAAACTTGCATATAAATAAAAGCTGGAATCAAATGCAAATCCGCAACCAACGAAGCCGCCATGAGTTCAGCAGCCATAAAGCTCCTCACGCCAACTTTTAAAATGGTTGAGAGGATATTCACACCACCGGCAATAAAGAGCATAATCAAATTTTGCTCATACAAAAACCCAACTGTTGAGGTCAAACTCATTAAAATAAAAAAAACAAAAATCACCTTTCCCCAGTCCATTACACTCTCCCTCTTTCATACATTTGTCTCATTTTCTTCCTTTCTAATGCCCTACGTTCAGATTCTGCAACCTTTTGATGATATTTTTTTAAATCAAATTTAAATAAAATCACAAGTTTGCTTGCCACAAAAATAGAGCTGTAACTCCCAACGATGGAGCCAACCAACATCGGCAGACTAAAGCCCTTAATAATCTCTCCCCCAAAGGCATAGAGCGTAAAGACAGAGAAGAAAACCGTCAGAGAAGTCAATATCGTCCTTGAAAGCGTGGCAGAAAGTGCCTCATTGACAACCTCTTCTAATGTGTAATTCAGTCTCTCTCCTATTGTCTCACGGATTCTGTCAAAAATAATGATCGTGTCATTAATGGAATAGCCAATCAAAGTTAAAAGCGCCGCAATAACCTCTAAGTTCAAATCAATCTTAAACAAAATGACAGCCCCCGTTGAAATCACAACATCATGCACTAAGGCAAGAATTGCCGCAAGAGCGAAGCGCCACTCATAGCGGTAGGATACATAGAGCATGATACTCACAAGGGCTAGGAGCAGAGCCAAGCTTCCCTTTTCTTTTAATTCACTCCCCACCTTTGGACCCACAATATCCACGCGTCGCACACTTAAATTGCCTGTTTTTGCCAATTCCTTTGCAACCTCTTGCCCAATGTCTTGATTGACATTAGAAGTCGCCGTTGGGAGCTTAATGAGAATCTCTTCTGGTGAGCCAAACTCACTCACTTGCACACCATTGTAGGATTCTACTGCCTCAAGCGTTTTGCGAATTTCAGAGAGGGGCGCAGCCTTTTCATATTGAACCTGCACGATTGTCCCCCCTGCAAAATCCACACCAAGATTGAATCCGGGCTTAACAAACAAAACCAAAGATCCCACAAATAAAACCAAAGAAACGAGAATACCATAACTTGACATTTTGACAAAATCATAAACTTTATTGTGTTTGAAAAAATCCATGTTATCTCTCTTTTTTTTCTTTATAACCAAACCACAAGGCATAATTACCAGACTTTATGATTCTTTGCTGCAATAATCTAAACACACCATGCGTTCCAATGATTCCCGTGATAATAGAAGCCAAAATCCCAATACTCATTGTAATCGCAAATCCCTTAATCGCCCCCGTCCCACACATATAGAGCAGGACTGCAGCAATTAAAGAAGTCAAATTAGAATCAAAAATCGCTCTTGAAGCGTTCGCATAGCCATTTTCCATAGATTTAATGAAATTTTCTTTCGCACGAAAGCCCTCTCTAATTCTTTCATTAATAATCACATTAGCATCCACTGCCATGCCCACAGTCAAAATGATTCCCGCCATACCGGGCAGAGTTAAAGTTGCCCCAAAGAGTGCCATCACCGCAATGACAAGCAAGATATTCACAACCATTGCAATATCTGCAATCAAACCCGCAATCCCATAGTAAAAAACCATAAAAATAACGACAAGCACAGCACCTGTAATGAGCGCAATGATTGAAGCCTTAATGCTATCAGCACCAAGAGAGGGACCTACACTTCTTTTTTCCAACAAAACAATCGGTGCAGGCAACGCCCCACTCCTTAGCGCAATTGCAATATCGCCTGCTTCTTGAACGCTGAATCCACCGCTAATTTGACCACTTCCACCGCCGATTCTCTCGCGAATCACAGGCGCGGAATAGACCTTTTGATCAAGCACGATCGCCATGCGATTCCCCACATTTTTGCCCGAAAAATCTCCAAAAATCTTTGCCCCTTGCGTGTTGAGCGTGAAGTTAATCACGGGCTGTCCGTTTTGATCATAGGCTGCTCTTGCATCTGTGAGCATCGCACCATCCAAAATAGGAATCGCCTTAAGCAAGATCTTTTGTTCTGCATTATTGACAAAGGGCAAAATCACGTCTCCATAGGATTGTGCTTCTAATTCTGTCATAGAAGAAACCCGCGCATTGCGCGATTCATCAACGGCCATCATCTGTAAATGCCCACCCTTAGAAATCAAATCCAGCGCACGTTGCTCTTCTTCTTGCGTTTTGATTCCGGGTAATTGCACCAAAATCGCCTCATCGCCCTGCTTTGTTACGCTTGGTTCGGAGAGTCCAAACTGATCTAAGCGATTCCTAATATTTCCGATTCCTTGCTCTATTGCAAAATTCTTGAGATTGACAATTTCTGTCTCTGTGAAAGAAAGCGTATAGCGCAAATTATCAGAATTCACCACCAATCCAGCAATAGCATTGAGATAATCATCAATCTTTGTCTTTTCATTAGCATCCAAAAGCTCAAAACTCACATGGTCATCTTGTGCGCTCAATCCATCAAGCAGAATCTGTTCATCAAGCGCATAATAGTTGATTTGCGTAGCTAAAGAGGCATAACGCGACTTTATCGCCTCTTCAACCTTGACACCCAAAAGCAAATTCAACCCTCCTTGCAAATCCAAGCCCAAGACAATCTTTGGTCCTTGCAACTGAAAAATGGACGGCGCAGAGAGTATGAGCCCAAACAATGTAGCAAGGATGAAAAAAAGTAATTTTGCGTTAAAAGTTTTTTTCATTATTTATTGCTCATTTTTTGCTGTTTTTTGCGACATTTCCAGATTCGTTTTGTCTCTCTGTCTTTCCCGATGTGGCTTGTTCTTCATCCATTTTTCTTGCAACATATTCTTTGGATAGCCGTGCAATCGTCTCATCATTGAGGCGTACGCGCAAAAATTCCTCTTCACTACTGACGATTTCTACGATAAAACCGCCACTTGTAACAATTTTATCTCCCTTCTGTAAGCTTTCAATCATTTCTTTATGGCGCTTGGCACGTGTTTGCTGTGGTCGTATAAACAAAAAATAAAAAATCAATACAAATACGACCAAAGGCAAAAATTGCGCTAAAACATTACCAGCATTCATAACAAAACCCTTAAAATAAAAATCATTGCGCGGATTTTAACAATCTTTTGCTAATTAAATGTTTAAGTGTGAAAAAATGTAATTCCCTAAGGAATCAAAAGTCCAAGATTTGAGAGTAAGGATTCTAAGCCCCTTCACAGAAGCATAGAATCCTCGTAAATTAGCAGCTATAAGTTGTGATAAACTCAAAGGGATGTGGGCGTCCCTCCCAAGGCCAAATTTCTGTTTCAAATTTGTATTGTTTGTAAGTTTGAATGAATTCCTCGCTAAACACGGCGCCCTCTTTTAGGTATGCCTTATCTAAGAGCATTTCTTCAATCGCGTGGCGCAGAGTGTGCGGAAGCTGTTTGATGCCCTTTTCTCGTATCTCATCAAGCGTAAGTTCAAAGAGATTCATCTCCATAGGCTTTCCGGGATCTATGCTATTAGTAATCCCATCAAGACCCGCCATAAGCAATGCAGAAAACGCTAAATAGGGATTGCTAGAGCTATCGGGGAAGCGGAATTCCATGCGCTTTGCCTTTTCTCCACTATTATAAGGGATTCTAATGCTTGCAGAGCGATTTTGCGCAGAATAAGTCAAAATACTCGGTGCTTCAAAGCCCGGAATCAAGCGTTTATAAGAATTTGTACTCGGATTTGTGAAAGCCGCTAAGGCTCGCGCATGTTTTAAAACGCCCCCCAAGAAATACAATGCAGTCTGACTTAAGCCCTCATACGCATCCCCTGCGAAGAGATTCTTACCCCCTTTCCAAATGCTAATATGCACATGCATTCCGCTTCCATTGTCGCCATAGAGCGGTTTTGGCATAAAAGTTGCTGTCTTACCATTGAGATGTGCAACCATTTTCACGACATATTTGAGCTTTTGTACATTGTCTGCAGCCTCTAGCATATCACCAAACTTCACACCTATCTCGCCCTGCCCTTGTGCCACTTCATGATGGACAACAAATGTCTCCAGTCCTACTTGATTGAGGACTTTCACCATTTCAGCACGTAGATCCACCATAGAATCCACAGGCGGAACGGGGAAATACCCCCCCTTTGTGCCGGGTCTGTGTCCAATATTGACACCCTCAAATTCCTTTGAGCGATTCCATTCGCCCTCTTCAGAGTCTATCTCATAGTATTGACAATTCACAGAATCTTTAATTTTAATGGAATCAAATACAAAAAACTCATTCTCTGGTCCATAATACGCCACATCCCCGATTCCACTCTCTTGCAAATATTTCATTGCACGTTTAATAATAGAGCGCGGACATTTCTCATAGGGCTCATCTTTATAAATATCCCAAATATCACAAAACACAACAACCGTCGTATCTGCAGTGAAGGGATCGATAAAATAGCGCACAGGATCGGGGATAAGAATCATGTCTGATTGATTCACAGGCTGCCACGCAGGAAGAGAGCTGCCATCAAAGGGAATCCCACCAAAACTCTCCTCACTCACCGCACTGATAGAAAAACTCAAGTGATGCCAAACGCCCTTAATGTCCGTGAAACGAAAATCTACAAATTCCACCTCTTGCTCAGCACAAAACTTAAAAAACTCCGCAACTGCCTTTGTATCTACTGCTGGTCTTTGCATACTCATTCCTTATTTTAAATTTTTGAAAGTGTATTCCTTTTTTGTTTAAGAATCTTTTAGAAATTATTTAAAAATAAATAAAATCTTTTAATTTTTATAATTAAGATTCAAAAAAGAATATGCATATCACCCGACCTTCATTCCTATTCATCATCGTCATCCTCCAAATCAGGCGGAAATTGAAAGAGCGCACTCTCCATTTCTAAGATTCCAAAGCGATAAACCACATGCGCATGGCTTCCATTTGTACGCAAGGTTTGAATCTCTGCATTAATAAATTCCTTTAAATCCTTAATGAGCGCGAAAATTTCCTTTTGCCAATCTTGTTCTGTGGGCTTAAAGAGTAAATATTCTGGATTATTGAGAAAAACATCGGGTTGATTGGATTTGAATCTCAATCGCAGTCGTGTCAAAATCCCCTCATAATCACTTGTATTTGCATGATAGAGGCTGTATGAAAATAATAGATGTGGCATTTCTAGCTTCTTATTGATGAATGTGATAATTAGGAGCTTCCCGCGTAATCATAACATCATGCACATGCGACTCCCTCAATCCACTCTGTGTAATCTCCACAAACTCTGCCTTTTCCCACAGATTCGGAATGTCCTTTGCACCCAAATATCCCATAGAAGATCGCAATCCCCCTAACATCTGATGCACGACATCAGAAATCTTTCCGCGATAGGGAACGCGTCCTTCCACGCCCTCTGGGACAAATTTCTCTTGAGCCGTTCCCTCTTGGAAATATCTGTCCGCACTCCCGCGATTCATAGCCCCCAAACTTCCCATTCCACGATAGCTTTTGTATTGACGTCCTTGATAAATGATTGTCTCTCCGGGCGATTCCTCTGTCCCTGCCAATAGGCTCCCAATCATCACATTTGAAGCCCCAACGGCAAGAGCCTTTG
Organism: uncultured Helicobacteraceae bacterium; assembly: GCA_947588965.1. GTDB lineage: Bacteria > Campylobacterota > Campylobacteria > Campylobacterales > Helicobacteraceae > Helicobacter_D. The sequence goes on along the minus strand of CANQAN010000007.1, from coordinate 56,134 downwards.
CAATATCTCCGGAATATTTAATACCCCCATCAGCACACACAGGGATTCCAGCCTTTTGACAGACCTTAGCTACGTCATTGATTGCCGTAATTTGTGGGACACCGACACCTGCAATAATACGCGTTGTACAAATGCTGCCCGGACCAATTCCCACTTTCACGCCATCGGCTCCTGCATCAATGAGAGCCTTTGCTCCATCTCCTGTTGCAACATTTCCCGCGACAATGTCAATGGCTAAATCCTTTTTGATGGCTTTAATTGTCTCTAAAATTCCCTTGCTGTGCCCATGTGCAGAATCCAAAACTAAAACATCTACACCCGCATCCACCAGAGCCCTCGCACGTTCAAACTGCATCACACCAAGCGCCGCACCTACGCGCAAACGCCCAAAATCGTCCTTATTAGAGTTTGGATATTCAATGCGCTTTTGAATATCCTTAATCGTAATCAACCCCTTTAAAACTCCGCGTTCATCAACGATGGGCAACTTCTCAATCTTATGTTTGTTCATAATCTTTCGTGCCTCTTCTAAGCTCGTGCCAACCTTGCCCGTAATCAAGGGAGCCTTCGTCATTACATCTTTTACAGGAAGTGTCAGATCCGTTTCAAAACGCATGTCACGATTTGTTAGGATTCCTATCAAATTTCCATGATCATCAACGACAGGGACGCCAGAAATTTTGTAATTATCAGTAATGGACTTAGCTTCAGCCAAAGTTGCATACGGACTAATATAAATCGGATCAATAATCACGCCACTCTCGCTTTTTTTGACCTTTTTAATCATTCCTGCTTGTGTATCAATGTCCATATTTTTATGAATCACACCGATTCCACCAACCCTTGCCATAGCAATTGCCGTGCTGTATTCTGTCACCGTATCCATAGCAGCAGATACCAAAGGAGCGTTTAAAGTGATATTGCGCGAAAACTTTGTCTGCAGAGAGACATCCTTAGGCAACACTTCCGAATAGGCAGGAACCAACAAAACATCCTCAAAAGTCAATGCGCGCATTCTAATTTTCATTCCATCTCCTTATAATGTTTGCTCTAAATTTAATGCCAAATCCAATAACTCCTGCTCTCCAAAGGGTTTGCCAATCAACTGCATTCCAATAGGCAAATCCCCCTCTTTATCAACGGGCAAAGACAGCGCAGGAAGTCCTGCGAGATTCACGCCAATGGTGTAAATATCCTCTAAATACATTTGCAAGGGGGTTTTACAAGTATCAAAGCCAAAGGCAACACTCGGCGCGACAGGAGAGAGAATCGCATCGCAATCCTCCAAAATCGCATTGTATTGTTGTGCTATGAGTGTGCGCACCTTTTGTGCTTTAATATAATAGGCATCATAATATCCACTGCTTAGCACGAAAGTCCCTAAGAGGATTCTGCGCTTGACCTCATCACCAAATCCCTCTGATCGCGTTTTGAGATACAATTCTCTGAGATTTTTCAAATCTTTAGCACGATTCCCATAGCGCACACCATCAAAGCGCGCAAGGTTTGAACTCGCCTCCGCTGTGCAAATCACATAATAGGCAGAAATCATATAACGTGTCTCTAGCATTTGCTTCTCTAAAATCGTGTGTCCATTGCGACTGAGGGTTTCTATGCTCTTTTGATAGGCATTTTGCACACTCCCACTCGCGTCTTTTAAAAGATCGGGTAGAATTGCAATCTTCATTTTACGCTTAGGATTCAAATGCTCAAAAGTATTTGGCGCACTCAAGTTTGCGCTTGTAGAATCCCTTTTGTCATACCCCGCAATCGCATCAAATAGAAGCGCACAATCTGTCACATTCTGTGTGATGGGTCCGATTTGATCGAGACTTGAGCTATAAGCCACAAGCCCATAGCGGCTCACTCTCCCATAAGTTGGCTTCAGCCCGACACAGCCACAGAAACTTGCAGGCTGCCTGATACTGCCTCCCGTATCGCTTCCAAGCGCGGCAATTGCGATTCCACCTGCGACAGCCGCAGCACTTCCGCCACTGCTACCTCCGGGAACTTTGGTTTTATCCTTAGGATTATAGGTCTTGCCATAGCAACTACTCGCCGTCGTGCTGCCCATTGCAAATTCGTCCATATTGGTGCGACCAAATGGCGCAAGCTTATGAGACAATAAATTCTCAATTGCTGTTGCATTATAGGGAGCGATATAGCCCTGCAGAATCTTACTTCCGCAAGTAATCTCCCACCCTTTGACATTTAAATTATCTTTAATGGCGATGGGTAAAAATTCCGCACAATAATCCTGCAATTCCCCCACATAAGCATTCAAATCGCTTTTTTGAATGCTTTCTTTCAAGTTATTTTTGAGGGCGCAAATCTCCTCTTTATTGAATTTCAAAGCCTCTTGTAATGTCGGGATGCGCATAAAAACTCCAAAAGTCATAAAAATTTCATAATGATAGAAAATTTTTATTAATAAAAAGGTTAATTTTGAAAATTCGTTAATTCTTTTACACACTTAAACAATAATTAACACAAAAACAATAAAATTCCATATAAATTTCAATTAAGAATATCTTTTGCGAAAATGTAGGCAAAAAACAATGCTACAATATGCATTTAAGGTTATAAGTTCTATAATTTCCATTTTATTAGTATTTGCGATTCAAATACAAGCAAGGAGAATTCATGTTTGGTAACAATCACAAGGCAGAGCTAGAAAAAGTCAAAGAAGAAAACGATCATTTAAGAGCGCAATTGCGAGGACTTATAGCAGAGAATAAGTCTTTACAAGAACAGCTTCAAAGTGCGAAGACAACCACAGAGACAACAGGCGAAGAGAGTACCATTACAACCTTCAAAAACATGGTTTTATCGCTTGTGAAGGGCTCTGGGACGAATCTAAAGATTCTACAAGATGACTTTGGTAAGTCCATCGAACTCCTCAATAGCGCAAGACAGATTGCCGATGACAATCGCACAAACACTTCTCACACACAACAAGTCCTAACAGACAATCTCTCAAACATCGGCGCAAGACTCTCTGAATTTAACAACATGATCACACAAGTCCAAAACGACTTCAATGCGATTTCAGGAGTGATTGCGCTCATCACAGATATTTCTGATCAGACAAACCTCCTCGCACTCAATGCCGCCATTGAAGCAGCACGCGCAGGAGAGCATGGAAGGGGCTTTGCTGTTGTCGCCGATGAAGTAAGAAAACTTGCCGAACGCACACAAAAAGCAACAAAAGAGATCGAAATGAATATCCAAGTTGTGAAGCAGAACTTCTCTGAAGTCCAAACTTCCACAGATGAAATCATTCAAGAAATGGAAGTCTTAGGCGCACAAAATGAAACATTAGAAAAAATCAATCAATCCGCCGATGTCCTCTATCTCAATACAGAGAAGATTCTCACAACCACATTTATTGGGCTTGTGAAGCTTGATCACTTGTTGTTTAAGACAAATGGTTATCGTGCGATATTCAATGAAGACTTGGAGGCAAGTTTCGTTGGGCATCATGATTGTCGCTTAGGAAAATGGTATGATTCAGGTCGCGGAAAGCAATTCTTCTCTATGTTGCCAAGCTATGCGAAGTTAGAGCCATTCCACAAAGATGTCCATGAAAACATCATTGCAGGTTGTGAGGTGATGAAGCAAAACGGCAGTATTAAAGACTGCCTAGAAAATATTTTTACATATTTCCAAAAGGCCGAAACAGCAAGCGATGGTGTCGTGGGTTGTTTGGATGAACTCTCTCAACAGAGACTTGAATCGCTAGAGAGAGATATTCCGGGTGGTCATCCTGAATCACAGAATTCATAAGAACTGACGCGAAGCTCTGGCTTCTGTGGTGATTGTTCCTGTGAAATTGGCGTTTGTTTTGTGTTTATACAAATCCACTCATAAGCCCTTAGGATCCCTTAAATCATAAGAGATTCCAATTAAAGCATTTGTGCTTTTATGTCTCTAAGTGATACAAAAAGTTGAGCATCACTCCTCATTCTTGTGAGACCTTAAGCGCAACAAGTCCATTCAATTTTGTTTTTCTCTGTGTGTGAAATCTGCGCAGAGATTCTCCTCTTCTTCAATGGATTTTAGAATCTCCTCATAAGTCTCAAGCGATAATTGCGCCTGCTGTGCGTCAATTTTGCCCATCACATATCCTATGTGCAAAAGCACATAATCCCCAATCTCCACATCCTCATCCATCAAATCCAAACTCGCCTCTCTCATAACACCAAGCGTGTCAAGTGTGGCAAGATTGTTTTCTTTATCAATAGCAACCACTTTAGAAGGTATGGCTAGACACATATTTCTGCTCCTTTTTTTCTTTTACAAACTCACAAAATACGCCCAAAGATTCCACATTAGAGCAAGAGAGAGCAAAAAGAGGAATGTCTTTTTTGAGCTTTGCTAGATCCTCTTGCACTCTTTTGATTTTAAAATCAAAAATTTCTGCTAAATCAAATTTTGAAATCACGACAGCATCGGCGCACAAAAACATTGTCGGATATTTCAAAACCTTATCATCGCCCTCAGGCGTTGAGAGCAAGACAATATTTAAATTGGCTCCCAAATCATAACTTGCAGGACACACGAGATTCCCAACATTTTCAATGAACAAATACTCTTTAAGCCCTTGAATCTCCCTCAAGCTCTCCACAGCATCCATAACCATAGAGGCTTCCAAATGACACGCATCTCCTGTGGTGATTTGATGGGCTTTTATGCCAAATTTCTCTAAACGCTCCGCATCGCGATTGGTCTGCAAGTCTCCCTCAACAACGCTAAAATCCAGCAAACAATGCGCAGCGATCTTTTCTAGCAAAGTCGTCTTCCCGCTACCGGGAGAACTCATAAGATTGATGACAAACATATCCTCCTGCCGATAAATCTCCCGCAATTGCTCTGCAATTTTATCGTTTTTAGACAAGATTCTTTGCTGTACCTCAACGCTTTTGATTGCACTCTTTTCAACTTCCATAAAATCCATTCCTTAAAACTAAAGGCGCATTGTAGCGCATTTTTCATAAAAACCGATAAATTAAACGCACTTTTATGATAAATGTGCTAGGTTAAAAATTTTTATTTTATCTTAAATTTAGGAATTTAAAATGATTGAAATTTCAAATGAAGCAAACCTTCCCACGAAATTTGGGAACTTTAAAATACGCTCCTTTAGGGAAAAAATAATCCACAATCACACAGCACACGCTCTAGAACATCTCGTCATAAAAACGCAAGAAATACCAGAAAATCCTCTTGTGCGCATTCATTCAGAATGCCTCACAGGCGACACACTCCTTAGTTTAAAGTGCGATTGTGGAAATGAATTGCACATAGCATTAAAGAGAATCCAAGAAGAGCAAGGAATGCTTATCTATCTACGTCAAGAAGGCAGAGGAATCGGACTTTTTAATAAAGTCAATGCCTATGCCTTACAAGATCAAGGGCTTGACACCATAGAAGCAAACCTCGCACTAGGATTCAAAGAAGATGAGCGCAACTATGAGATTGTCAGATTCATCTTTGAATATTACAAACTGCGCAAAATCCGCCTCCTCACAAATAATCCGACAAAAATTAAAGCCTTTGAAGAAATGATTGCACTAGAACGTGAGCCTATTATCACACAAAGCAATGCTCACAATGCCCACTATTTAGAGGTTAAAAAAAATAAAATGGGACATTTACTCTAAGGAATCTCATGCAGACAAAAATCACATTCAACAAAGCACAATCCCTCTTAAATGCACAAAAAATCAAGCCACTAGGCACAGAGCGCGTCTTTTTGTATGATTCACTTGGTCGCATACTCGCCACAGACATTTGCGCCCCTACAGATATGCCAACTGCTCCTCTCTCAAATATGGATGGTTATGCGATTCACTCATCTTTTAGGGATTCTAAGACTTTTAAGATTCTGGGCAAAAATCCCGCAGGAAACACGAAAACTCCCTCTTTACCTCTTAATAAACCATGCGCGATTCAAACATTCACAGGGGCAAAAATACCAGAAAATGCAGACACTTTGATTCCTATTGAACACACAATCATTCAAGGCAAAACACTCAAAGTTACTCTTATGCCAAAAACTTGGCAATTTATCCGCGGAATTGGTACCAATTACAAAAAGGGTGAAAAATTACTCAAAAAAGGCACAAAGATTAATGCCAATCATATCGGATTGCTTGCAAGCCTCAATTGCGTCTTTGTGGAAGTTTTTGAGCGCTCAAAAGTTGGAATCCTTGTGAGTGGAAATGAGCTCTTAGAGTTAGGTCAATCCCCTACAGATTCCGCAAATCTCTACAACACTAATGGACACTTGCTTGTCGCAAAAGTACGAGAAAATGGCGGAATCCCTAAACTCTATCCGATTCTAAAAGACAATCAACAAGAGATTAAAAACACTCTCACTCTAGCCCTGCAAGAATGCGATATGGTCATAAGTAGTGGTGGAGCGAGTGTTGGCGATTATGATTTCATTGCAAAGATCTGCGCTGAAAATCCAAAAGACATCATCTTTGCTGGTGTGCAAATCAAGCCCGGTCAGCATATATTCTATGCACGTTTTTATAAGAAGCATTTTTTTGGGCTTCCAGGATTCCCCAATTCAACGCTCACAACCTTTGAACTCTTCGCAAAAAAAATTTTACAGCGCCTCAATGGAGCGGCGCACAAACACATCGTGCTTAAGATTCCACTTTCAGAAGATGTGGTTAAAAACGATACGCGCCTAGAATTCCGCATCTGTAATGTCCGCAACTGCGATGGATACTTCACATTAGACTTTAAGGGCAAAAAAGACTTTCAAAGTGCGATATTAAATAATTTCTGTCCTCTAGATGATGCGCAAAATGGACTTTGCATCTTAGAATCCAGCAAAAAAGCGGGAGAAATTGTAGAGGTCATTTTGCTATAGACCCCTACAAACTAGACTTTAAGCTCTTATTGTTTGATTCCTAGTAGAGTGGTGAGCATCTCATCAATGGCAGTCACCATCTTGGCATTTGCAGAATAACCACTTTGAAATCGTATGAGATTCACAAGCTCATCATCAATAGAGACTTCCGAAATCGTCGTGTATTCTTTCTTTGTTGATTGCAAAACAGCTTCTTTTGTCTCTAATGTAGCCTCTGCGGCTTGTGTTTCAGAAGCAACCTTTCCTGCGATATAGCGGAAATAACCGCTAATGGTTTCTGTCCTCTCTTCGCCCTTATAATCGGTAAAAACGATTTTGTCAAATTGCAATTGTTGCATTTTGTTTGCAACTTCAAAGTTCCCATCAACAGCCTCTCTAAATGCGCGAATCAATGTTGGATCATCGCGATATTGATAGGCTAATTCAATATCATTTGCCCCATATCCATCAAAAAAGCGATTCACACCAAAGGCGCCGGCGAAGTTTGTGCCATTATCTTGAATGGAGATGTAAATATCTTGAGATTCTGTCCCGGGCTTTGGTTCAATAGAAAAAGTCTTTGTGTCATTATTATAGACGGCGACAAAATAGTCATCAAAGTCATTGAGGGCGTTCCCATCGGTATTGTCATCCACATTGGCGTTCAATTGATCTGTGATGCTGATCATGTTTGTGAGATTGTTGATTTTCACCTCACGCGCTCCAAGCTCATTTCCTGCCTTGTCATACATAACGACTTTAAAAGTCCCTGAATGAATATTGTAACCACTTGTTGTGAGCGCGTCTTGTGCAGAAAGCGTCAAAACATCGCTTCTTGCATTACGTTGTGAGGATTCTGCATAGATGTTATTTGTCGCTTCAATGATTCCATTTGCAAAGCTATCCAAATCATTAATATACACTTGCAACTTCCCGATCGTTCCGCTACAATCTATCACATCTTCTGTGCGGATCAAATCCAAAAGTGCGCCAACCTTGCCTTCTGTTATTGCATTTGTAAGATTGTAGGGCTTATGATCTCCGCGCACATACTTGATTGTATAGATTCCACTCGGATTCTCCGAATTATCAAGTACAAGCGGATGAAAAGAATCTCCATCGACGATTGAGCGCCCACCGATTGTCAGAGTGTAATCCTCATCAAAGTCCGCAATGTCCTTATTGACACAAGCGCTGCCTTTGACGTCTTTTTTGAACACATCACAACCCATAAGATTGTTGATTTCAAACTCATATTGATCGCGCAAATCACGCAAGTCATTGGCCTTTTTATTGAGATCTTGATTTTCATATTCTTTTATCTTTTTGTTGAGTTGCGCGATTTGTTGTCCGAGCCTATTCACCTCTTCTACAGCAACTTTCATCTCATCATTCAATCTTTGTTGCAAGTATTCTAGAGAATTGCGCGTTTCTTGAATATTTTTTGCTAATGTCCCCGCGCGCTCTGCAAGCGCAATCTTTTGCGCAGGATCTCCCGCTTTTGTAGAAATATCTTTCCAAGCATTAAAATATTCTTGCAAGTCGTTGTAGATTCCAACGCTATCGATCTCAGGATAATAAGAAGAAGCCTCTCTTAGTCCAGAATAGCTATTATATGCGTAAGTCTCTTCCATAGAAGCCTTTTTGTAGCGCATGAAAGTGTATTCATCATGCACACGTTCAATAGTTAGAATATCTAAACCCTGCCCTAACGCATAATTTTGCTTCCAAAGTGGAGTCTCTGCGGCACTGCGGACAACTTGACGTGAATAGAATTCATTGCTTGCATTAGCTATATTGTTGCCCGTGACATCAACCATAACTTGATGTCCAGTCAAACCTGTATAAGGAGTATTTAGCGAAGAAAGTAAGCCACCCATAAAGACTCCTTTTTACACTTCAGTTTGCAAAAAGGAAGCATTACCTAGTGCTTTTTTCTTGTAACCTCTCTCTTCAATAGGAACAATCTTACTTAAAAGTGAATCATAAAATTCAGAAACCGCTAATGACATCCTGCCAAAGCGCAAATTGAGTTCTTTTAAGAGACTCAATTGATCATGCAAAGCGGCCGTGTATTCACTCGCCCCCTCTCCAAGCAACCATTGTTTCTCTTCATAGGTGAGTTCTGTAATATCTTTATGAGGAAATTCGCGTCTAAGCTTTTCCTCAATTTCCTTTGAATAAGCTTCTTTTTTGAGGATAAAAGAATGTGTCAATTCTTCTTTTTGTGGAATCCGCGCAAAAATCGCATCGTTGTTTGCAACCTTAATATCCGCAATATCTTGCTCCGTAATTGCAATAAGAGCTTTGATATCTTCTAACGCGCCTTCTAAAAACTGCAAAGACATAAGCAACTCCTTAAGTTAAGTTACTTTTATCTAAGCAATTCTTGTGCCAACTTCTCCGCACTCCCCCTTAAATCGATCTTATATGTTCCATTCTGGATGGATTCTTTAAGACTCTCTAGTTTAGAGCTAGAAACCTTCTTGTCTGCGCTGGTTTTTTGCTTATCATCAACAGAGTCATTCTTTGCATTAATCTGTGTGGCACTTTTGTTATTTGCGTTACCCACTTGATTAATAGCATTTGAAAAATTCGGATTATTCATCAAATGACTAATCATTGCTACTCCTTTCTAAAAAACAAATCTTACAATCCATATCGGACATTTTTTAAAAAACTAAAATGATTCGCGCACACTCTTTGCAACATCTTGCAAAAACTTCTCTGCCTCGCTCTTTGCAGGAGCAATTTGATTGGATTCTACATACAAGGGGACATTAGGGCCTCCGATCTTAATTGTATATAAGATCACAAACAACATAAAATAAATAAAAAGCCCAAATCCAACTGATGGAATAAACCAATCTTTCATTTTTTATCCTTAAAACCTGCAAAATGCTTTTTGCTTCTAGATTATAGACAAAAAACAAAAAAAACAAATAAAAATATCATTTTTTTAAAACTTTTCATATTTTTTGTATTTTATCGCCACAAAATGCGTATTTTTTGGTATAATTTTGACTTTTAAACCCAATTTTGTCTCTAGCTTAAGGATTTTCTTATGTGTTTTTTGCGCTCTTGGTGCTTGAAGTGGCACTTTTGTGACTCTTTTACTTTTCTTAGATCCCTCTTGCATTCCGTTTTTAAAATCCCTTATCTTTTAAGCTTTTTCCAATTACGCAAAATCCTATGCGCAATTGGAATCTTTGGACTATGCTCTGCCAATGCAGCAACCATCCAAGAATCAAAATGGGAGCAGGGGCAAACATTGCTTATGTTCTTTGAGAAAAACGCCATTCCTCTTAAAACTTATTATGATTTGACACCAGAAGATAAAGAACTTGCCGATGAGATCATTAGCGGGAGCACTTATTACACACTCTATGAGGGTAAAACACTTCTACAAGCCCTCATCCCAATCAACGAAACCTCTCAACTGCATGTATTTAAGCAAAAAAATGGCTATGGAATGCGCGCGATTCCTGTTGTGTATTTTGCTAAAGAACACACTCTTGCGCTCTCTGTGGATAATTCACTCTATCATGACATTGTGCGCTCTACAGGAGACAATTCCCTAGCAAACGATATCATTCAAGCCTACAAGAGTAGTGTGGATTTTCGTCGCAATGTCAAGAAGGGGAATCAGATTGCGATTATTTATGAACGCAAATATCGCTTAGGGAAAAATTTCGGCTCACCTCACATTAAGGCCTCCACGCTCAAGCTCCAAAACAAGAGCCATTATATCATACGTCATGATGATGGGCATTTTTATGACCTGCAGGGAAATAACCTCACCAAATACCTCTTAACAACACCACTCCATTATAAGAGAATCTCCTCTCATTTTTCTATGGGAAGAAAACATCCCATTTTAGGCTACAAAAGACCGCATTTAGGGACAGATTACGCAGCGCCAAGGCACACCCCAATTCGCGCTTCTGGTAGCGGGAGAGTCATTTTTGCAGGAAGAAAGGGAGGCTATGGAAACACTGTCATCATCCAGCATGACAATGGTTATAAGACACTCTATGCCCATATGCATAAGATTGACAAGGGCATCCGCGCCGGGCTTCAAGTCAAACAAGGCAAACGTATCGGCACGGTTGGCAGTACAGGACTAAGTACAGGTCCGCACTTGCATTTTGGACTCTATAGAAATGGAAACGCCGTAAATCCTATCAAATATCTCAAAATAGCGCATTCTAAGTTGCAAGGTCAAGAAAAAAAATCTTTTCTTATCAATGCCCAAAACTACAAGCACATCCTCAATGTTGCACTCACCGAAGAGTTGCAAAATGCACCCTTTAAAGGACTACAAAATACACACATCGTCTATCTCAATCAAAACAACAAGAATCTCAATTGATGTCATCAAAAAACATCACAAACATTCGCTTTTGCAATTGTGAGGATTCTCAATATATCAAGCCAATGCGTATGTTGTTTTGCGAAAATGGTAAGGAAAGAAGCTGGGATATCATAAAGGCTCATGATAGCGTAGCAGCCCTACTCTACCATAGGGAAAAGGATTCTTTCGTCATTGTCAAACAATTTCGCCCTGCTGTCTTTTTAAAAGATTCTCAACAACCCCCCACCACAAAGGCAGAAAAGGGCTATACCTATGAACTTTGTGCAGGAATCACTGATAAAGATAAATCCTTGCAAGAAATCATGCAAGAAGAAATTTTAGAAGAATGTGGCTACAAAGTCCCCCTAGAAAATCTCCACATCATCACAGAATTTTATAGCTCCGTTGGTTTTGCAGGAAGCAAACAGACGCTATTCTTTGCGATTCTTGATGAATCCTACAGACAAAATGATGGCGGAGGCATTGATGATGAAAACATTGAAGTCATTTTCATCCCAAGACAAACAGCCTATGAGTTTATTTTGGATTCATCTTATCCTAAAACATCGGGCATTATGTTTGCATTCCTTTGGTATCTTAAGAACTACGGAGACCATTAATGCAAGATTTCACTTCTTTGCATACGCTCACAAAAAAGCTAGAGGAGATCAAAGAATCATGGCAAATTTATGCGATATTTGAAGAAGCAAGAAAAGAATTTAACGAAGAGTTTGCACAGCTGCAAAAGGATAAAGAGTCCCTTATAGAATCATTCAACGCAACATCGGCAAAAAACGCATTACTCAACGCACAAAACAAAGAACTTGAAGAAAAAAACAGAGAACTGCAAGAATCCATTAATGCTACCACAAAACAATCTGATTCCACACATTCTAGGATACAGGATAGCTTAAATGCAGAACAATTACATGAAAGATGTGCCAAACTCCAAGAAATCCTACATTCCATTCAAACCATCATAAAAGACAGCCCCAAAGCAGCACTTAAGCCCCTGCAAAAACTTGAAGTCTCCTACCAAAAACATCAGCGTCTCCTTGCCAATCCTGCTAAAGAATATGTTGAATTTCATTCTGCAAAAATCCTTTCAAATGCGCTTGAAGAAATAGAATCTCAATGCAAACTCCTAGAAAATGAATTGCTTAAACTCTTGCAAATCCTTATGATAGAAGCAACAGAAAACAAAGAAAATTAGAGCGCATTATAATTTTTACAAAAAATAAAAAGTTTTATTACATTTAAAGTGTGAAAATGCAAAAATGCGCATATAAAATTCTAGAAATTTAACCCTTAAAACAATTGCAAAATGCCCAATGAACGCAGTTTTGTGAGTGTTTATTTTACAGACAAAGGAATCTTTTGTGGAACCCATGACAGAATATGGCTACAATAAGCTCATTAATGAACTTAAGAATCTTAAAGAAGTAGAGCGTCCCCAAAACATTATTGAAATTGACACAGCAAGAGAACATGGGGACTTGAAAGAAAATGCAGAATATCATGCCGCACGGGAGAGACAATTATTCTTAGATGCTCGTATCAACGAGCTGACACAAATCGTTGCTGAGGCTCGCGTCATTGACCCATCAAGCCTCTCTCATGACAAAGTAAGCTTTGGTTCTACGATCAAGCTAGAAGATCTAGACACAGAAGAAACCCTCACCTACACCATAGTTGGTGCCACTGAAAGCAATCCCGAAAAGGGTCTCATCTCCTATCATTCCCCTTTAGCAAAACAGCTCTTAGGTAAAGAAGTTGGCGATGAAGTGAGTGTGAGCTTACCAAAGGGTCGCGTGGATTATGAAATTCTAGAAATACTCTACAAACCTATCGTTTTCTAGGGACTCCTATGGCAACACTCAAAATCAAGCTTTTAAATAAAAACGCAAAAATCCCAGAATATCAGAGCAAGGGCGCCGCGGGTTTTGATTTGTGCGCAAGTGAAGAGGTGCTCTTAAGGCGTGGAGAATGGGCGTTAGTACCAACGGGACTAAGCTTTAGCTTTTCTAAAAAATATGAAATACAAATCCGACCACGAAGCGGACTTGCCATTAAGCATGGCATTAGTGTTCTTAATGCACCAGGGACGGTCGATGCGGACTATCGTGGTGAGATTAAAGTGATTTTATGGAATTGCGGAGGAGAGGATTTCACCATTAAGATTGGTGATAGAATCGCTCAAGCAGTGCTGTCTCCTATTGAACGTGCAAAATTCAAAGTCGTCTCCGCGCTCAATAAAACAAAACGTGGAAGCGGTGGTTTTGGTAGCACAGGAAAATAAAATCTCAAAGGAGAAAAGTTGAATCTCAAAGAAAATGTTCGTTACATACGCGAGGAAATGGTCAGCGATGAAAAGATGCTAGAGGGTTTGCTGCGCTTTGAAAGTTGGCTCAAACGTTATAAAAATATTCTCATTGGAATCGCTGTTTTGATTGTGATCTTTGTCGCAGGATATGTGGGGAATCAGTACTATCAAGCTGCCAAAGAGCAAAAAATCGCAAACGACTACGCACAAGCTCTAAAGGGCAACACAACATCCATTGAATCCCTAAAGAACTCACAGAGCAAACTCTATGATCTCTATCAATTCCAAAAGGCACTTCAAACCAATGACACACAAGCCCTCAAGACATTAGAATCCTCCAAAGATCCATTAATTGCACAATTTGCAAAGATTCAAAAGGCTTCTTTGGAATCTGATTTTAGTGTTTTAAACACACAGAGTACAGGGGATTTTGGTCATTTGCAGGCTGCTTTTTTGGAGATTCAAAAGGGAAATTTACAGAGCGCGAGGGAAATTTTAACCAAAATACCTAATGATTCCCCCATTAAGGATCTCGCAAACGCGCTTGAACATCTTAGTATCAAAGGAATAAAAAATGCACAATAATCTTTTAAAATTCTCTCTCAACATTGCCCTTAGCATAGGAATCCTTGCTATTTTTAGCGGTTGTGGTTCAAAATATTATTTTGAGCCCAAAGATGAAGAAATTCTAGGAGAAATTTCCTATGATGGGACATTTGCACCGCGCATTGGAATCAGCTCTGTTGTGCGCAATGGCGCAACACTCACTAATGGACAATTCATTACAGAAAATTCAGAGATTCCAAAGGTGTATCTCAGTTATGGGTCCAAATACCTCAACCAAACAGAGCAGTACTATTTGATTCAAAACAAAAAAACGCTCGTTTTAATTGATAAAGAAAATTTGCAAGAGACGGAGATTGAGCTTGAGAGCATTCCTGTGAGTGCTGCTATGGATGGCAATCTCATTGCAATCATTTTTGACACAAACACCATTGCGGTGTATGACACGCGCTCTGCACAAATCATTTATCGCCAAGACAATGCACCCGCAACAGCTAACAACACACTCATTGCCGCACCCTATTTCCTCACCGACATTATCGTTGTACCAACACTTGATGGAAAGCTCATTGTCATTGACAAACAGACCATGCAACTCATTCGCAACATCGTTGTCAATGGCGATAAATATTTTAATAATGTCATTTTCCTAGAAGCCATCGCCAATCGCATGGTTGCAGCCACACCAAAACGCGTGATTTCTGTCAGTCCAAGTATCATAAATACCTTTGATGCCAATGTCAAAGAGATTCTATTCTTTGAAGACAGAATCTTTATCTTTAGCAGTGAGGGAGAGGTGATTTTAACCGACAGAGATCTCAATGAAATACGACGCGTTAAATTCCCTTTTGCGCATTTTTCGGCAGTTAATCATGGACAAAACATTGTCGTCTTAGAAACAGAGGGGTATTTGATCACACTTGATGAAGATTTGCAAAAAAGCGCGATTTACACGTTACCAAGCGCGATTGATGAACCAACTTTCTCGGGGACAAACAAAATATTTATCGGCAACAAATTTTTAAACATAAAATAGGTCTTGCAATGATTCTCTGTGATATTGGAAATAGTTTTTTGCATTTTTATTGTCACGGTAGAATCTGGAAAGAAGAAGCGCAGAATCTCTCACAAAAGGATTCTAACGAGGTCATTCTCTACATTAGCGTCAATGAAGCATCAACAGAGGCTCTCTTGCGCTCCCATCCACGTTGCTTTGATCTCACTCCCTATTTAGAATTAGACACGACTTATAAGGGACTCGGAGTTGATCGAATCGCGTCTTGTATGGCGATTCATGATGGCGTGATTGTTGATGCAGGAAGTGCTATAACCATTGACATTATGCAACAAGGAATCCATTTAGGAGGCTTTATCATGCCCGGAATCGCACAATACCGCAAAATGTTTAGTTGCATAGCAATACTTGATTGTGAAATGAATTTGGCCATTGATTTGGAAGTCTTTCCACAAAACACAAGAGACGCCCTAAGCTATGGAATGCTAAAATCCATAGTCTTAACGCTCAAAAATGCTTCAAAAAACAAAAAAATCTATTTCACAGGGGGCGATGGAAAATTCCTCTCTCATTTTTTTGAAAATTCTTTTTATGATGATTTGCTCGTTTTTAAAGGAATGCAAAAATCCATTCAAGACCATTTCACATCAAAAGGAATCTATCTATGATAAAAGTCGCTCTACCAAAAGGCAGAATCGCAGAAAAAACCTTAGAAATTTTTGAGAGTTTTTTGGGAGATTCCTTGCATTTTGAGGATCGCAAACTCATTTTAGACAAGGGGGATTTTTCTTTCATGCTTGTGCGCAATCAAGATGTTCCCATCTATGTAGAGCGCGGTGTAGCAGACATTGGCGTGGTCGGGCTTGATGTTTTAGAAGAGCAAGAAAGTCCGCTTGTACGCCTCTTAGACTTAGGTTTTGGGAAATGCAAAATAGCCATTGGCTCACCAAACAATTATGTGTTTGATTACTCCAAGCCAAACTTAAGAATCGCAACAAAAATGGTCAATATCACAAGAGCTTTTTTTGCCAAAAAGGCCATGAGTGTTGAAATCATTAAACTCTATGGCTCTATTGAGTTAGCTCCCCTTGTTGGGTTAGCCGATGCCATTGTGGATTTGGTGGAAACAGGCGATACAATGCGCCAAAATAACTTGAAAATTGATGCAGAAATTATGGATATTAGCGCGTATTTGGTGGCGAATCCTAACAGCTTCTATCGGCAGAAAGAAAATATCCTAAGGATTCAAAAACATTTTAAAACACAACTCAAACTCAACTAAAGGATGCAAATGGGACAGACAATCACAGAAAAAATTTTCTCTCATCATGTCAAAAGAGAGGTTTATGCAGGGGATATTGTGGATTCCACGATTGATATGGTCATAGGCAATGACATCACAACACCACTTTCTATTAGAGCCTTTGAAGAAAGCGGGGCGCAACAATTAGCAAATCCCGATGGCTTCTGTATTGTTATGGATCATTTCATTCCAGCAAAAGACATCGCAAGTGCTAATCAAGCAAGAATCAGTCGCAACTTCGCCAAAAAACATCAGCTCAAATATTTCTTTGACGAAAAAGATATGGGCATTGAACATGCCCTTTTGCCAGAAAAGGGGCTTGTCGTCAGTGGCGATGTGATTATCGGCGCAGATTCTCACACATGCACACACGGTGCGCTTGGAGCCTTCAGCACAGGAATGGGCAGCACAGACTTAGCCTATGCTATGATCACAGGCAAAAATTGGTTTAAGATTCCACATTCTATTAAAGTAGAATTCATAGGCAAACCCGCACAACACATCTATGGAAAAGACTTGATTTTAGAAGTTATACGTCAAATTGGCGTTGATGGAGCATTGTATCAGACTTTAGAATTTTGCGGAGAGGGGATAGAGTCTCTCAACATGGATGATCGATTCTCCCTTTGTAATATGGCTGTTGAAGCGGGGGCAAAAAACGGAATCATCGCGCCCGATTCCATCACGCGAGACTTTCTTGCCTCTAGATCTCATTTACGCACAGAGCCTAAGGAATTTTTCTCTGACAAAGATGCACAATACACGCAAATCCTTACAATAGACATAGGCAAACTAGAGCCACTCGTTGCTTTTCCTTTCTTGCCAAGCAATGGAAAGGGAATCTCACAAGCAGTTAAGGAAAAAATAAAAATCGATCAAGTCTTTATCGGAAGTTGCACAAATGGACGCTTGAGTGATTTGAAAATTGCAAGCGAGATTCTAGCAGGCAAAAAAGTCCATAAAGACGTGCGTCTTATCATCACTCCGGGTACGCAACAAATCTACAAAGACGCGCACAGACTTGGCTACATTGACACTCTCCTAGAAGCGGGGGCGCTCATTTCTAATCCGACTTGTGGGGCATGTCTTGGCGGATATATGGGAATCTTAGGTGATGGTGAGCGTTGCGTTTCAACAACCAATCGTAACTTTATCGGCAGAATGGGCGCAAGAAATTCCGAAGTCTATCTTGCAAACTCCGCTGTGGCCGCAATGAGTGCAATTGTTGGGAGTATCGCCGATCCGCGACTTTAGTTTGCACTCTCTCACTGCCTTGCCTATAGGGATTCCACTCTCCACAGAGGAATCCTTAGGAGGACTCCTTTGAGACAAAACTCCCTTTTGCGCAAAACTTCTTAGATTCAAATCCCAGATTCAAATCCCTTTAATTCTTTAAAAGCCAAAAAATCCCTTTGTTGCATTGTTTTGTTGCTGTGCTTCAGAGAAAATCTCCTCACCCATATAATGCCACTCTAATTCACTCGGAATGGAATAATCACCATACATTGCAGTTGTAGGATTCCTGCTTCCATTTTGAAAGGATCGCATACTGTATCCTGCGATACTTCCACCATTCAAAAAATACGCCGTCGTCCCCGCTCCGATTCCAGCACCTAATAAAAACGCGTCCGTTTTAGGAGAAATACATCCCCCCAAGCACACAGCAACAAACCAAAAGACAGCCAATCTGCAGACAATTGAGACATTCTTTCTCATGCTCATTCCTTATTTTTTTACAATTCTCAATAGATTCTAAGCACACTTTATTCCAAAATTAGATAGAATCCGAATTTTAGCTCTACAAGAGGTCTTATTAATGTTTGGAATGGGATTTTTTGAAATTATAATGGTGGTCGTTGTGGCGATCATATTCTTAGGACCCGATAAATTGCCACAGGCAATGGTGGATGTCGCTAAGTTTTTTCGCACATTCAAAAAGACAATGGAAGATGCAAAAGAGAGTTTAGAGCGCGAAATCAATCTCAATAAAATCAAAGAAGAAGCTCTCGCTTACAAAAACAGCATCACACAAGGAACGCAAGAGCTGACACAGAGCCTCACAAAAGAGTTTGATCTCAAAACACTAGAATTTGAAGAGGAATCCCACACCAATCCCATAGAATCCCCAAAGGATTCAAAGACAGAGACAAAAACTACAAAAGAATCGCAAAATGCGCAAGTTTCAATAAGCACGATCGAGCCTCACAAAGATCATCAAAACACGCACTTTGGCGCCAATCTCAAAGAAAATGAACACTCTACAAATCAAGGAGCGTAAATGCTAGAAGATTTAAAGCCCCATCTCCATGATTTGCGACGTTGTTTGATTGTTATCACCATCACCCTTATTGTTACATTTCTGGCTTCTTTTTACTTTTGGGAAGTGATACTCAATTGGATGATTGCTCCTTTGAGCGCGGCACTCCCAAAGGGTCGCGAGAGTGTGATATTCACTCAAGTAGGAGAGGCGTTTTTTACTGCCATTAAAGTGGCGTTTTTTAGCGGATTCATCTTTGCGCTTCCGATTATTTTTTGGCAAGTTTGGTTATTTGTCGCGCCCGGACTCTACGACAATGAAAAGAAACTTGTTTTGCCCTTTGTGTTTTTTGGGACTTTTTTCTTCTTATGCGGCTGTGCATTTGCCTACTATATCGCCTTTCCGATTGGTTTTGGATATTTGATTAACTTCGGAAGTCAGCTTTTCACCGCTCTACCAAATATCGGGGATTATGTGAGCTTTTTTGCAAAACTCATGGTAGGATTTGGAATCTCCTTTGAACTCCCTGTGGCTACATTTTTCTTAGCAAAGATTGGACTTGTCACAGACAAAACACTCAAAAATTACTTCAAATACGCCATTGTTTTTATATTCATTCTAGCAGCACTCTTAACGCCCCCTGATGTTCTGTCTCAATTCCTCATGGCAATCCCCCTCACACTTCTTTATGGGCTATCCATTCTCATTGCTAAAATCATAAACCCCCACAAACCCGCAAAAGAAAATCAAGATTAATGGACACTCTCGCACTCTCAAGCTATGATTACACACTCCCAAAGGATCGCATAGCCTCTTTTCCTGTTAGCCCAAAGGAATCCGCAAAATTGCTTGTTTTTGATAGAGCTAAAGACACAATCACACATGCCACCTTCAAGGACTTTCCTGCATTTCTCCCCAAAAACACCCTGCTCGTCTTTAACAACACAAAGGTTCTATCCGCACGAATCTATGGATTCAAAGAGATTCCACAGAGCAAAGCACGAGTGGAAGCCCTATTTCACAAACATCTCCATGATAATATCTATCTCTTGCAATTCAAAGGACGCATTAAAAGTGGCCATCTCATAGCCTTTCCTTGCAATGTGTATGCAAGAATCCTCAATGACCAAAATCACCTAGGAGCAGGATTCAAAGAAGCAGAATTTTTCACGAGAGATTCTGCAACGCACGAAGAAAAGCCCATGGAAAAAGAAGCATTTGTTTTGTTTTTGGAGAAATGCGGACACATTCCGCTCCCCCCCTACCTCAAGCGCACAGACACGCAAGAGGACAAAGACAGCTATCAAACCGTATTTGCAAAGCATCTTGGCGCCATTGCCGCACCCACAGCTTCCCTGCATTTTAGCCACGAATCCTACAAACTCTTGCAAGAAAATTTTCAAACCACAGAAATCACCCTCCATGTCGGAGCAGGCACTTTTGTGGGTGTTCAAGAAGAGAATATTTTAAATCACAAGATGCACAAAGAATCCTTCTATCTCTCCAAAGATTCCGCAGACCAAATTGAAAGCGCCCCACACATCACGGCTATTGGTACAACTTCCGCACGCGTGATTGAGGAATTTGCAAGAAATCATTCCTTAAGCGGAGAGTGCGATTTGTTTTTGCATCCAGCAAATCCACCCATGCGCGTCAATGCCCTTTTGACAAATTTCCATCTTCCCAAAACAACGCTTTTAATGCTTGTTGCTTCTTTCATCGGACTAGAAAAAACGCGCGCACTCTACGAAGAAGCTATTACAAAAAAATATCGCTTCTATTCCTATGGCGATGGGATGCTGATTTTATAATGCTTACAAACGCGCTCAACTCTAAACAAAACGCGCTATTAGAATCCTACACAGATAACCTATTGCGCTGGAATGCGATTCATAATTTGAGTGGCGCAAGAGACAAAAGTGGCATTCAAGACAACATTAAGTCCTCACTCTATCCCTTGCGCTTTCTTGATTCTAAGCCCTCTGTTTTGTTAGACGTCGGTAGCGGAAATGGCTTCCCGGCCGTTCCTCTTGGAATCGCACTAGAGATTCCCACCATTCTTTGTGAGCAAAATGCCAAAAAGGCGGCTTTTCTACAAAACATTCAAGCAAGCATCCCCCTAGAAAACTTCACCATTAAGCACCAAAAAATAGAATCTCTAAGCCTTGATTTAGACCCCATAACAAACCTCCTTATCACATCTAGAGCGACATTTTCTCTCCAAACACTCCTGCAAAAATGTCAGCATCTCATCACTCCACAGACGACACTTCTGCTCTATAAAGGCTCTCGAGTGAAAAATGAGATTCCAAATCATCTAAAATATAGGCAATTTTCAGAGAATTTGATACAATACATTGTCATTTTGGGAAAGGATTTAATATGGGAAAATGGCTAGTATTTGCGCTTTTCATTTTTGTGGTGTATTATTTGTTTTTTAGGAAACACACCACTACGGAATCAAACAAAGAGGGCAAAGAATCCATTATGCTAGAATGCGACAAATGCGGAATCTATGTCGCCAACCACGAGGCCATCTTTAAAGATGGAAAATATTATTGCTCAAAAGAATGCGCATCGCTTAAATAAAGACTTAAAATGCTGATTTTAAACCACCCCCTCATCACTCCTTTAAAGATTATCTATGCTGATTCTAAAGAGACCATCACGCATTCCTTGTCTCGCGATTTTCTTTTACTCTGTTGCAAAGATTTTCAAGAGACATTGAATCTTGCGCAATTTTGCTCCCAAAACAATCTTGATTATGCCGCTTTTATCACAAGCATTAAAGAAGCGCTGTTTCTTGTCAATCTCAACGCAAGATTCTTGCTTTGTGTAAATTTGGAATTTGCACAAAAAGTGCAAAAACTCGCAGAATCTTATTTGTTTGACACAAAGATTCTGCTCTGCCTTAAAGAAAATGATTGGAAAAATCAAGAAGACAAACTAGAATACATCGCTCTTTGCGGAATTGATGGGGTGATCTTTGCAGACTTTTGAAAATCTCACTTCTTTTGCTCCTTTCAATCAGCTCACAGAAGCAGACGCGCTCACTCTCCAAGAGATCGCAACCCTAAAGACGTTTCAAGCAAAAGAAATCATTCTCTATGAGGGGGACAGCACAGATTCTTTGTATTTTCTACTAGATGGTGCCGTGAAACTCTACAAAGTCAGTCGCTTTGAAAATGAGATTATCTTAGGAATTCTAGAATCAGGGCTTTTGACTGACTTTCCATTGAATGATGATTGCATGAGCTTTGCAACATTAGAATGCACGAAAGATTCTAAAATCGCTTGCTTTAATACTAAAACACTCCTTGAAATCACAGAGACACATCCAAAAATTCTTGCGCTCTTTTTTCAAAGTATGCAAAGAAAGTTCAAGCTCTTTAAAGAAGTGATTCAAAGGGAACTCGTCTTTGACAGCACGGCAAAAGTCACTCACACATTATTCTATCAACTTGAACTTTTCAATATGCGAAAAAAGCAAGAAAATGCAGCTCTTTTAAATATTCAACCCGAAACGCTCTCAAGGATTCTAAAAAAATTGCATCGCGATATGATTCTGACAACAGACGCGCAGGGAAAGATTCAAATCCTAGATGCCCAAAAGCTCAAAAAATATTTTAAATAGGACAAAAAATGACAAAAATTGTAACGCGACTCATTGTGATTGGAGTTTTGACAACACTCTGCACTGCAATTATGGTTTTTTCTGTGATTCTTATCAATAAACGTAGCCTACAAGATGCCTACATCATCAATATCGCAGGAAAGGAACGAATGCTTACACAAAAAATCACAAAGGAAACACTCATTATTAACACACAAAACATTAAAGACTACACCGAGCTTGACGCCTCCATACAAGAATTTGAGGACAACCTCTCCCTCTTGCGCTTTGGCGATATAAAAAGAAATATCAGCACACAAAATCGCGAGATTATCACAACAAAACTCAATCTCATAAGCGCAAAATGGGAAGAATTCAAAACATTGGTTAAAAGTTTTAAAAACACAACAAGTGTGCTCTATGAGGACAGGAGTTTTTTCTATGAAAACAATCTTAAGATGCTGGATCTTTCAGACAGAATCGTCAAGGCTATGGTGAATCAAAACATGTCCGCAAAACTCATTGATGATGCAGGACGACAAAGAATGCTGACGCAAAACATGGCTTATGCGCTTATGTATTACATTAACAATTGGGATGATTCTGCCTACAAAGGCTTTAAAGAAAGTTACAATCTCTACAATGCCATAATCAACGACTTCTATCGCAATCAAACCTACAAAAAGATTCCACAACTCTCTTCTGCTATCAACGAAGCCTATGCATTTTGGTTGCTCTACTCTCCACACATTGATAATATTTTAAAAACACAAGAAAATATCATCCAAAACATGCGCAAAATCACACAACAAAACACAGAACTTCTCAACGAAATTGATTGGTTGGTGGGATTATATTCCGATCTTTCCATACACTCAAGAACTTATTTAGAGAAATTCCAATATGTCGCAGCCTTTATTATGTTTTTATTAGCCATCTATTCCCTTTATCATCTCTTAAGTATCCGCAAGAATATCAATGCATTCTTGCATAAAACAGAACTCCTAGTAAGCAAAAAACCACAATCAAGCCTCGCCAAAGAGATTCAAATCAAAGGTACAAGTGAATTGTCCATCGCTTCACAAAACATCTCGCATTTCCTCCAGCAAATTGAACTCACACAAGAAACTTCCAATCAAGCCATTCAATTGAGTGAGACTATTAGCGAAGAAGTCAATAACATTCGTGATGCCATTTATGAGAAACTCCAACAAATCCAAATCAATGACAAAAAGCGCCAAGAAATAGAAAACGCAATCCATTTAGGCGAAGACATGGCAATCCAATCAGGTGAGCAACTTCTTAGTGCTTCAAAATTACTCAAAAAACTGCACAAGATTTTGCAAGACATTGAAAACATCTATACCAAAGAACACATAACAACACACACGCAAGATTCTCACTCAAGCTAGAATCTCACAACAAAACCCCGATCAAGTCCCGCTAAATCCTTATAAAATTCCAAAGACTTGTGTGGAATCTTTCGCATAAAGGATTCCACGCTTTTGCGCTGATTAGAACCCATTTCACATAGTAAGAAAGAAATCTTTTCTGCAGAGGCAAGAGAGATGATATGAAGCAAAATCTCATCCCCTCTCACTCCCCCAAAGAGAGCCTTTTGTGGCTCGTATTTTAGGGATTCTGGCAGTTTTTCCCCCTCTTTAATATAGGGAGGATTAGAGACTAAGAGATCAAATTTAAGCCCTAAATTTTTATTAAAATCTAAATACGCACTGCGATACAATCTCAAATTCCTAGCATTAAATTTCACCTTATTCACATAGGCGTTAAACAGAGCCTCAGGTGAAATATCACTCGCAAAGTAAGAGAGATCCAAATCCCTCGTGTGACAAGAGAGTATCACACTAATCGCGCCACTACCAATACCGATTTCTGCGATGTTTTTACAGGGATTTTCAGAAATAATCTCTAGAGATTTCTGTACCAAAATCTCCGTCTCTGGTCTGGGAATGAGTGCGCCATAAGAGATATAGAGTTCCTCTCCATAGAAGCTCACGCTCTCTGTGAGGTATTCAAGTGGCTCAAAGGCGCTACGTCTTGCAATAAGTCGCATAAAGGATTCTGCAAAAAACGCATCCACATTCTCAAAAGAGTGGCAATGCAAATCCGTGCGCACACACTTCAAAACAAAAGACAGCAGAATCTCCGCCTCAAGGCGCGGTCGTGCGATTCCGCTTTTTTGCAAAATTTTCACGCCCGATTCTAAGACTTCTTTAATCCGCAATGTCTGTACTCTCCCCTAATTCTTTGCATTCAAGTGCAATCAGCCGTGCCATTAAGGGAGGATGACTGTAATAAAAGCGCATAAACAAAGGATGCGCTAAGGGAAAGGCGTTGTTCTCTTTTACAAGAATCAAAAGAGCCTTTGCAAGACTCTCCGCACTTGTGAGGTGCGCACCAAATTTATCAGCATTAAACTCATTTTTACAACTCAAAAAATTCACAAGTAACATAAAATAAAATCCAACAGGTGAGCTCAATACAAACAAAATCACAATGAGACTATGTGCGTTTGCTTCTAAATGTAACATTTCAAAAAACGCTTGTGGAATCTGTGCGATTAAAAACAGCAAGAATCCGAAAAATCCGACAACTAAAGCCATCATTTTATAAATATCATAATGTTTAAAATGCCCAAGCTCATGCCCTAAAACTGCCAAGATGGAATCTTTAGGGACTTTCTCTAGCAGTGTGTCAAACAAAATCACGCGCTTTGCGCTTCCAAGCCCTGCGAAATACGCATTGAGCCTCCCATCTCTCCTTGAAGCATCCATGACAAAAACACCATTACTTTTAAAGCCAACGCGCTCTAAAAGCGCATTAATGGAATCTTTCAATGTACCATCTTGCAAGGGAGTGAATTTATTAAACATGCGCGCGATCAACAGCGGATATAAAACATTCACAGAGACAATCAAAACACTCCCTAAAATAAAGGCATACAACTCCCATTGTGCGACATTAATAATGATAAAACTAAACACAAAAATGAGGATTCCACCAATTAAAATTAAGAGGACAAAAGACTTTAAAGAATCCAGCACAAACAACTTCACACCCCCCTTTGCGAAGCCAAATCTCTTATCTAGAACCAATGTCTCATAGGCACTCAAAGGCAACCCTAGCAAAAACGACACAACCAAATAGCACAGCACAAAAACCACCGCTTTAAAAAGTGGGATCAAATCCAGCCAAGCATCAAGCGTAGAAAATCCATACAAGAGCCAAAAACCCGTCAATATAAAGTCTAAAATAACATTTAAGATTGCAATTTTTTCCTTAATGTTTGCATATTCTGCGGCTTTTATGAAATTTTCTTTTGTCAAAATATAGGGCTTCTTAGAACTCTCTTGTTGCAAGAATCTCAACTGCAAAAATGACAAAAGCAATTTCGGCAATGTTAAAAACAATCCATAAGCAGTCCAAACAATCATTAAACTTCCTTTATCTCTTTATCAAAACAAAATTATAACAAAAGCGTGTCACAATAAACATTTATAGTGTATAATTCTAAAAATTAACGGGTTGGGCAGTGAGTATGGGCTTGTTTGAGAGAGATGATATTGCAATTGATTTAGGGACGACTAATACAATTGTGCGCGATAGTACAGATGGGATTCTCTTTTATGAAGCGACCTGTATCGCCATAGAGAGTGGATACGGCACACCAAAAGTTATTGCCATTGGCAATAGCGCAAAAAAAATGCAAGGACGCGTCCCTCCCGAGATTCAAGTCATAAATCCCCTCTTAAATGGTGCCATTGGCGATTTTGAAACAACAAAGATTTTTATGCAATCACTCATTGAAAAAACAAGACATTCAAGCTCTCTCTCTCCAAACATCGCCATAAGCATCCCGCAGAATCTCACGCAAGTGGAGCGTCATTTCCTCTATGAAGCGACAATCCTCGCAGGAGCTAAAGATGTCTTACTCATTGAAGATCCCTTTAGCGCGAGTGTCGGCGCAGGACTTAATATCAATATGCCTCGCGCAAAAATGGTTGTTGATGCAGGAGGGGGACTGGTTGAAGCGAGCATCATTTCACTCGGAGGACTCATAACAAGCGCTTTTACAAAAGAGGCGGGAGATTTTATTGATCACTTAATTATGGACTTTTGCAAACACAAAAAAAACATAGGAATCAGCAAAGACATCGCAGAAAACATCAAGCAGACTATTAATGTTTTTGCAGATAATCCGATTCTAAATATTGGCGTAAAAGACCTCACAAATGGACTTCCCATTGCCTATGAATTGCATTTAAACGACTTCAAACCTCTCATCATAAGCAGTATGCAAAAGATTAAAAACATCATCTTAGAAGCCATTCACAATGCTCCCCCACAGATTGCTCCCGATTTGATTGAAGATGGCGCAACTCTAACGGGCGGACTTGCCCTCATGCAAGGAATGCAACACTACCTAGAAGAAGAGTTGAAAATGAAAATCCACCCCTCTGAAGATCCCCTTTTAGACATCTCAAAGGGTGCCTTTTTGATTATGCAAAACTACGACACATACATTGGAAAAGCCTTATAAATTAAAAATGTCCAAGCAAGATTCTCCACAAAAAACCATGCTTGATACGCCCAATGGAATGTGTGCATTTTTAAGCCATTCCCCGCACAATATCGCCACAGCCCTCAACACGCGCAAACTCTCAAATATTGAAAGAGAGCAAGCCCTAAGGAATCGCCAACAGCTCATTGCACCCTTTTTGCTTGAAGATTGCGCATTTTTAGACCAAGAACATGGAGACACCATCGTTTTTGCGCAAAAAGGTGGATTTTTAGGCAAAGGCGATGGAATCCTCATAATACAAAAGGGAATTATCGGGCTCATTATGGTTGCAGACTGCAATCCGATTCTGCTTTTTGACACAAAACAACATATTTTGATACTCCTGCATGGCGGACGTGTAGGATTGCAAAAGGGCATCCTCCCAAAAGCCATTGCGCTTTTAAAAGAGAGATTCCACACAAAAGCACAAGACTTATTTGTCTTTGTAGGACCCTCCATCCGCGCATGTTGTTATGAAGTTCAAGAAGAAATTTTTAGAGATTCTGTCTTCTTAGATTACAAAAGACTAAGGGATGGCAAACTCTATCTTGATCTTGTTGCAATGATTCAAGCACAGCTTAAAGAACAAGACATCACAAACTTCACCATCTCACCACATTGCACGAGATGCGACTCCTCTTATTTTTCCTATCGCAGCGATTCCTCTTGTGGTCGCTTCGGGTTGTTTGCCTATCTTGTATGAATCCCTTATGCCATTCTAGAGCTAATTTTGCTATAATTCTGATTTTCTAAGGGCAAAGGCAAAAAAGAGGCATGACTGGGTTTTTAATCGGATTAAACGCAGAAGCAAAGATTGGCTTGATTGAACAAGCGCACAATAAAAGGCGCTTTGAATTTAGCTTAGATGTGTGGGATGCGGATTTCAAAGAGATTGCACCAAACTTAGAAGTGGAATTTGAACTCACAGATGACAAATCAAAAGTAAGCTTTGTGCGCCCCAAAAAACTCTTAAAAGAAGACTACACCATCCATCTTACAAAAAGCATCAAGTCCTGCATTTACGAATATTTCGGCAATGTAGAAGAACTCATGAAACAATATGAAAAAGATATTAATTCCGAGAGAGAGCTGGATTTCTTACGCATTAAACGTTTCTTGCTGACTGCTTATAATGATCTCTTTGAATTAGACAGCACTATACAAAACCTCCCATTAAGCAACCTAAAATCCGAACTTAATGCCCTTGATCGAGAATACGATTCTTTCATCAAAAAAGTCTCTTACCCCCCACAATATTCCTATGAAAAGATATTCCTCTCGCGTCAAATTGAATTTGTCAAAAACGAAGAACTCATGCAAAGCACACAGACTATTATAAAGAGCGCCACAGCACAGCAAATCGCATTAGGAAACGGGCTCAAAGCCGCAGAGGAACACTTCGCCAAGCGCACAGACACAAAGAGCGCATCCTATGCTCAAGAACTCATAAATCTCAAAAAAACGCGCAAACGTTACGTGGATCTCCTCCACTATCTTTCAGAACAAAAAGAAAAATTAAAAAAAATCACAAAGGCACATGAAGAATTTGTTGAACAATATTTTGAAGAATTTCTAAGGGACTATTTGCCACTCACAAAACAACTCAAAGCGGATTTTATCAAGTTGCTCAATGCTAAGGCTTATGATTTGGATTCACTCCTTTGGAGTCGTGCTAAAGGCAGCCAAAGCGTGAGACGCTTTTTTGTTAAAGCCGGAATCACCGGAACTTACAGTTCTAAAACCTTTTTAAAATACTTCTTACACAGCCTTGATCGCAATAAAATCCGCAATGATACAAAAAAACTCTTTGAACTCTTAAAATATCTAGAGACATTCTCTGCAAAAAACATTCTCTTAATCCAAGACAGCAAAGACGACAGCAAACGTTATTATGAATTCCTCAAAAATTTTGACAAAGATTTGCAAATCACAACCTCTAATGATCCTCACAACCACTTAATCGTTTCAAAGCCTGTAGATTTTCATGTCATCGTCATGGAATGGGAAGTGAAGGGAATGACTATCTTGGATTTTATGAAAAAATATACAGAGGTTTTTGGGGATTCTGTCCATAGTGCGAAATTTTGCGCAATCACGCCAAAAGATATTAGCGGAACGCTCTTAGCAGACGCAAGAGTGAGTGGTGTTAAATACTATGCAACAAAGGGCAATATCGATCAATTTATTGATATGATGCGCATGATTTTATAAATTTGCTATTTTGTAGAGTTTTTTTGCTACAATTGCAGAAAAGTTTTGAAAAAGTTTTGGTGGTGGAGAGATGACTTTTAATGCGACGCTAGATTCTATTAAGACATACGAAGCGGGAAAGCCTATTGAGCTTGTCATAAGAGAATTTGGAATCCCTAAGCAAGATGTAATCAAACTTGCTTCAAATGAAAATCCATTAGGCGCAAGTCCCCGCGCCATAGAAGCCATGATTCAAAACGCAAGAGATGCCCATCTCTACCCCGATGATTCTATGTATGCCCTAAAAGAGCAGCTTAGCGCACACTTTAAAGTCAAACAACAAGAAATCATTATCGGAGCCGGAAGTGATCAGATTATAGAATTTTGCATCCATGCAAAAGCCCATAAAACAAGCAAGATTCTTATGGCAAAAACTACTTTTGCCATGTATGAAATTTATGCAAAAACAGTGGGCGCACAGGTTATCCGCACAGAATCTCACACACACAACATTAAAGAATTCCTAGAAGCCTACCACACGCACAATCCTGCGATCATCTTCCTCTGTGTCCCTAACAATCCGCTGGGAGAGTGTTTGAGTGCAGAAGAGATTTTTGACTTTTTAGGTCATATTGATTCAGATTGTCTTGTTGTCATTGATGGAGCCTATCAAGAATATGCCAAAGCTAAAGATTCTAGCAAAGCCCTCTCTCCTGCGACACTCATACAAACCTTTCCTAATGTCATTTACACAGGAACATTTTCAAAGGCCTATGGACTAGGAGGTATGCGCGTAGGATATGGAATCGCACAGACGGAAATCATTCAAGCCCTCTTAAAATTGCGCCCCCCTTTTAACATCACAACCCTCTCTCTTGCTGCAGCAATTGCATCCTTGCAAGATGAAGAGCACATCCAAAAAACTCTGCAAAACAATCTTCAGCAAATGCCACTTTTTGAGCAATTTGCTAAGGATTGTGGGATTTCTTACACCGAGAGTTACACCAACTTTATCACTTATTATTTTGAGAGTCCCCTTAATTCTACAGAAATTGCAGATTTTTTACTCAAACAAGGAGTGATTATTAGAGATTTGGCTTCATATGGAATCAATGCTGTGCGCATAACCATCGGCACACCTGCACAAAATAAAAAGTTACTCAATTTACTCAAAACACACATTCAAAAGTAGGCTAGACATTGGACTTAAAAGCATTATTTGAACAAATCAGAAACCTCTACAAAAAGCTCAACAAAAAGCAAAAGATCGTCATTTTAGCCACGATTGTAGTCGTGGTGGGCTTTATTTCTGGACTTGTCATTTGGAATTCTGTCAATAATAAGGCTGGAATCCTCTATCCGGGCTATGCTGTGTTGTTTGAGGGTGTGAGTTCAGAAGATGGTGCGCTCATCATTCAGCAGCTCCAACAAGACAAAATCCCCTACAAGATTCCAAAGGATAATACAATCCTCATTCCTCAAGAATTTGTCTATGAACAAAGAATGCGCCTTGCAAGTAACGGAATCCCTAAAAACAGCAAAGTCGGCTTTGAAATCTTTGATACAAAAGACTTTGGGGCAACAGACTTCGATCAGCGCGTCAAATATCTGCGCGCCATTGAGGGTGAATTGGCGCGCACAATTGAGAGCCTAGCCCCCATCCAAAAAGCCACCGTGCATATAGCACAACCCGAAAAAAATGTGTTTGTCAGTGAGCAAACCCCCCCAAAAGCCTCCGTTGTCCTTGCATTCAAGCCCGGACAAATCCTCATACCAAAGCAAATTTCTGGAATTAAAAATATCGTTGCCTCTGCTGTTCCCGATCTCACCATTGTCAATGTTGAAGTTGTCAATGAAAAGGGTGAGCCTCTTAGTGAGCTTGATGAGTTAGGAGGAGTACGTGAGCTTGCGCTTGCACAGTTGCGCTACAGAACGGACTTTGAACACAGCTTAGAGGAGAAAATTATCAACATTCTAGCCCCCATTACAGGCGGGAGAGAAGGCGTTGTCGCAAAGGTTACTGCAGAATTTGACTTCGCACAAAAAGAAAGTACGCAAGAATATTATGATCCTAACAATGTTGTCCGTAGCAGTCAAGACTTAGAAGAAAAGCGCGAGGGATTCCGCCCTAAAGAAATTGGAGGCGTTCCGGGCGTTGTAAGCAACATAGGACCAGTACAGGGACTTGACGAAGATGATAGAAGAGAGAAATACGAAAAAACACAAAATACAACAAACTTTGAAATCAGCAAAACCATCTCTAATATCAAAGGAGAATTTGCAACAATCCGCAGACTATCCGCTGCAGTCGTCGTTGATGGACGCTACGAGAAAGAACTCAACGAAGAGGGTGTGGAGAGTCTAAAATACCTTGCCCTCAACGAAGAAGACATGCAACAAATCTCGGCACTTGTGCGTCAAGCTATCGGCTACAATGAGCAAAGAGGCGATGAAGTCTCTGTCAGCAACTTCCAACTCAATGGGCAACTCTCTGGATTCAAGCCTCGTACACCTCTTGAAAGATTCCTAGAAGCCACTTCAAAGCTCCTAGAACCCTTTATGCCATTGCTTAAATATGCAGTCGTTGGCTTGATTTTGTTTTTCTTCTACAAAAAGGTCATTGTACCTTTCAGCGAACGTATGCTAGAGGCCAAGACAGACGAAGAAGAGGAATTAGAATCTCTCATTAAGATCGATGAAGACGAGGAGGAAAACAGCGACAGACTCAACGAAATGCGACGTAGAATTGAAGACCAACTTGGCTTTGGTTCTGGCGCAAATGAAGATGAAATTAAGTATAATGTCTTATTAGAAAAAATCAAAGAGATCGCGACAGAAAAACCTGCCGAACTTGCAAATCTCTTTGCAACACTAGTCCATGATGAACTAGGAATTGAAGCCCCAGGAGGAGGAAAACGCTAATGCCTTCAGTTTCATTAAGCCCAAGACAACAGGCACTCTATGATGACCTTTCCGTTTCAGAAAAAATTGCAATCCTACTCGTGCAGCTAGGCGATGAACTTACAGGTGAGATTTTCTCTCACTTAGATTTGGATTCTATCACAGAAATCTCAAAGTATATCGCGCAAAATTCAGGCGTAGATAAGGTCATAGCTACAGCAATTTTAGAAGAATTCTATGCTATTTTCCAATCTAATCAATACATCTCAACAGGTGGCTTTGAATACGCAAAAGAACTTCTCTATCGCACTCTAGGACCAGAAGCCGCAAAGAAAGTTTTAGACAAACTCGCAAAGTCTATGCAATCCTCACAAAACTTTGCTTACCTCTCTCGTGTACGACCACAACAACTTTCAGACTTCATTATCCATGAGCATCCTCAAACGATTGCCTTGATCCTAGCACACATGGATCCGACTAATGCCGCAGAGACATTGAACTTTTTCTCTGATGATTTGCGTGCAGAAATTGCGATTCGTATGGCAAACTTAGGGGACATCTCTCCTAATGTCGTCAAACGTGTCTCAACCGTCTTAGAAAACAAACTTGAATCACTCACAAGCTACAAAGTAGAGGTGGGTGGAATCCGTGCCGTTGCGGAAGTTTTCAACCGCCTTGGGCAAAAGGCCGCAAAGGCTACAATCGCCTATATTGAGCAAATTGACGATCAACTTGCTGCGGCGATTAAAGAAATGATGTTCACTTTTGAGGATATAGAGAAACTTGACAACAACGCAATCAGAGAGATTCTAAAGATTGTTGATAAAAAGGACTTGACCCTTGCACTCAAAGCCGCTCCCGAAGAATTGAAGCAGAAATTTATGGGCAATATGTCACAAAGAGCGGGAGAACAATTCTTAGAGGAAATGCAATTCTTAGGTGCTGTGAAGGTTAAAGACGTAGAAGCAGCACAACGTAGAATCGTTGAAACTGTGCAATCACTTTCAGAGCAAGGACTCATCCAAATCGGAGAACAAGAGGATACCATTGAATAACATCAACGAACACGAAAATATCATCACAGAAGAGCATAAAAACAGGCATGACATCAAAAAGTATAATTTTAGGGACATGAAAGTGACCCCCAAACAAGAAGCCTCACAAAAACAGGAGCCAAATCTAAAGGAGCAAAAACAAGAATCCCCTGCAGAAATCGTAGAATCCCAACAGACTGCAGAGCCTATAGAATCCACTCCCACAAACAACGAACCCATGATTGATGCACCTGCGCTTAAGCTTTTTGAGACAGAGGTCGTAGATAAAATTCTACAAAAGAGCGATGTCCTTGCAGAATCCCTCAAAAAACTTCAAGATCAGTTTGACAAGCAAGAAAAAGAAATTGACCAAAAGGTCAATACCGCAAAGACAGAGGCAAAAGAGCAAGGCTTTAACGATGGCTATCAAAAAGCTAAGCAAGAACTAGAAGCACAAATCAACAACCAAAAAGAACTCTATGCGCTAAGCATTCAGCGCATAGACACAAATATCGCAGAATCCAAGACGCACATTTTAAATCTTGAAAAAGAATTGAGCGCCATCGCCCTTGATATTGCAAAAGAGGTCATTCTCGCAGAGGTCAGCACAAACAGCGCGAAGATCGCCTCTTCACTTGCACGCAATCTCCTCCAAAGCCTCGCACAAAACACACAGGTCACACTCAAAGTATTCCCCGGAGATTTAGAAGATCTCAAAGAGTCTCTCAAAGATCTCACTCACGTAACTATAGAAGCCGATCAAGCCATCACAAAAGGGGGCGTTGTGATTCTAAGCAGTGAGGGAAATATCGATGGAGATGTTCTCTCACGTTTTGAAACATTGAAAAAGTCTATTTTGGAGAATAAGCAATAATGCCTCTGCAAGAGAGATTTTTAGAGATTTTGCGCAAAGATTCTAATACCCTTAGTGATGATGATTACAATGCGCTAGAAGAATTAGCGCAAGTCATACGCGATAGAATCCTAAAAGTCGTCTCTCAAAATGGTGGGCATCTTAGCTCAACGCTCGGCGCAGTAGAGCTTATCATCGGAATGCACAGCGTGTTTGACTGCCCAAATGATCCCTTTATTTTTGATGTGAGTCATCAAGCCTATGCCCACAAGCTCCTCACAGGACGTTGGGATTCCTTTGAGACATTGCGACAACTCAATGGCATCAGCGGCTTCACAAAGCCTAGCGAAAGCGCACAAGATTATTTTATTGCTGGGCACAGCTCAACATCAATTTCACTTGGCGTTGGTGCAGCAAAGTCTTTTTGGCTCAAAAAACTTCAAAACACACCCATAATATTAATCGGGGATGGCGCTATGAGTGCGGGATTGACTTATGAATCCCTCAATGAGTTAGGCGATCGCAAATATCCTATGGTGATTATCCTTAATGACAATGAAATGAGCATAGCAAAACCCATTGGTGCTATCAGCAAATACCTCTCACAAATCGTTGCAGGCAAGTTCGTTCAAGGCATCAAAAGCATCATCAGCAAAAGAATTGATAATATGCCAAATGCCACCTATCTTGCCAAAAGATTTGAAGAATCCATAAAGCTCATAACGCCCGGAATCCTCTTTGAAGAACTCGGATTAGAATACATAGGACCTATTGATGGGCATAATCTCAAAGAAATCATCACCGCTTTTAATATCGCAAAAAGCACAAGAAAACCGATTGTCGTCCATGCTCAAACACTCAAAGGCAAGGGTTACTCCCCCGCTGAAGGACATTTAGAGCATTGGCATGGCGTGGGACCCTTTGACTTAGCAAAGAGTGAGCCATCATCAAAATCCAACATCCCATCGCCAACTTCTACTTTTGCCCAAACACTTCTTGATTATGCCAAAGAAGATCCCCTTATCGTCGGAATCACCGCAGCTATGCCAAGCGGAACGGGGCTTGATAAACTCATTGATTATGATCCCCACAGATTCTGGGATGTTGCGATTGCCGAAGCACACGCGGTCACTCAAGCAAGTGCATTGGCAAAGGAGGGTTTCAAGCCATTTGTAGCAATTTACTCCACATTTTTACAACGCGCCTTTGATCAGCTCATTCATGACGTAGCAATCCTCAAAACTCCTGTGAAATTTGCCATCGATCGCGCTGGAATCGTCGGCGAAGATGGCGAGACACATCAGGGTGCCTTTGATATTGCCTATCTCAATATGATTCCAAATTTCACCATCTTTGCCCCTCGCGATTTAGCGACATTATCCCTAGCAGTCGCTTTTGCTAAAGATTTTTCTCTTTCACCTTGCGCTTTCCGCTATCCTAGAAAATCTTTCAAGCTTAAAGAAAATATTTTTACCCCCACTCCCTTTTGCTATGGAAAATTAGAGATTCTCAAGGAATCGCAAGGAGAGATTTTGTTGCTTGGCTTCGGAAATGGCGTCGGTCGCGCCTATGATTGCCTTTTGGAACTTGAAAGCAAGAATCTCTCTGCTGCTCTTGTGGATTTGCGCTTCATTAAGCCTTTAGACACAGAATCTTTGCTAGAATTATCCCAAAGACATTCAAAATGGTTTGTATTTAGTGATAGCGCAAAAATCGGAGGTGTCGGAGAGATTCTCTGTGCTTTCATTCAATCTCACAATCTCCACTGCACCATCCATTCTTTTGAATTTGAAGATGCATTCATTCCACACGGAAAAGTTGAGGAGATTGAAGCACAGCTCAAATTGGACACAAAAACGCTAACAAAACGCATCCTAACGCTAATCTAGGAGATTTTATGTTAAAAGTTAAAGCACCAAAAAAAATATTCCAAAAAAAGATATTTCAAAAAGCATTAAAGGGATTCTTTTTTGCACTCTTTTTATGTACAAACTCTACTCTTTATGCACAGGATTCAGAGCTCTTTGATTTATTTGAAGAGGAATATCAATCTCTAAGTGTATATGACCCCTTGCGAGGGTATAATATGTTTATGCATTCAGTCAATTGGGGACTCTATGATTATCTCTTAAGACCTATTGCGGAAATTTATGGGAATGTCGTGCCTCTTGGCTATAGGCTTGGAATCTACAATTTTTTTGAGAATCTCACCTTTCCTGTGCGATTTCTAGCGCATTTATTAGCTCTGCAACCTAAAGAGGCTATGAATGAACTCGGACGCTTTGTACTCAATTCTTCTGTCGGACTTGGGGGACTCTTTGATGTCGCTTCACAAAACCACCTCTATTCGCGCAAGTTTGACTTTGGAATCACCTTTGGAATCTGGGGCTTTAAAAGCGGGGCTTATATTGTCTTGCCACTTTTAGGTCCGAGCAATCTACGCGATGCGCTTGGATTGCCCTTCTCCGCGCTTGTCTATCCGACAACCTATCTTGACTCTCTCGCCCCCGGTCTTGCCCTCTATTCTCTCAAAACCCTAAGCTCTACAGAGCAATACAAAGATGGAATTGATGAAATACGCAAAAGTGCCATTAATGGCGATGATTACATTCTTGTTCGCGATGCCTATGAGCAAAGGCGCAACGCTTTGATTAAAGGAAACCTATGAAAAAACCATTCAAAAACAAAATCTTACTAGCAATCCTCCTTGTCTTTATGTGTTTCACAGACTCTTTTGCCATAGAACAAGACAAGATTCCAACCACCATTCAAACCAACATAAATCAAGCCCTAAAATTACTCAAAGAATCTCCCAAGCAGGATTCCAAAGCCCTTCAAAATATCGCAGAGAAAATCTTTGTCCTATTTGACCCCCTCTTTGATTATCCCCTTATGGCACAACTCTCCCTCGCCCAATCCTACAAAACACTCAATCAAGAGCAGATTCAAACCTTCAATCAAGTCTTTGAAGAAAATCTCAAAAAAAGCTTCACTGATAAGCTCAAACTCTACAAAGACGAAAAGCTAGAAGTGCTTAACGGAGAGCAGATAAAAAGCAATCGCTACAATCTCAAAATCTCGCTCCTCATCAATGGAGAGCTGAATTTCATCATTCTCAAATTCTACACCAATGACAATAGGGATTGGAAAATCTATGATGTTGATGTTTTAGGGATTAGCATAATCCAAACTTACCGCTCACAAATCAGCGATATTCTAGCTAATGGCGATTTCCAAATGTTAATCAATAATCTGCAAAATGAATTCTCTTTTGAAACCAAATAATCCCCTATCTTACGGATTATCACGTTTTTACAAAGCGATTCTAAAAAGCCCAAAGGCGACAGTTGGAATCTGTCTCTTGTGTCTGTTGCTTTTAGGATTTTTTGCCATCAAGCTCAACATCAATGCAAGTTCAGAAAGCTTGATTTTAGAAAACGACAAGGACTTTAAAATCTATGAATCCATAGCAAAAAATTATGCGACAAATGATTTCTTAATTCTCGCATACAGCCCACAAAATGGAGATATTTTTAGCACACACTCCATTCAAACCCTCAAACAAATCCACGCAGAACTCCAAAAAATCCCACAAATTAGTAGCATTCTAAGCATTCTTAACGCCCCGCTTCTAAAGAGCATTCCCGATATGGACTTACAAAACACTCTCAAACTCAATCCGACATTACTCTCCAAAGAAGTTGATTGGAATCTTGCAAAAAGGGAGATTCTAAACCATCCCTTTTACACACAAAACCTCATCTCAAAAGACGCAAAAACTGCTGGCATCCTCATCACCCTCTCTGATAATCCACGTATAGAATCTCTCAAAGAACTCAAAAACAGTGCCACTTCAAAAAAAGAAAAAGAAGAGATTCAAGCCCTCATCACATCAGAAAAAAAACGTGCTCAAGAGCAAAATGACGCGACAATCGCAGCCCTTAAAGATTTGCAACAAAAATATGCAGGGCTAGAGATCGGCGGAATCACACTTATTGCAAGTGATATGATTGCCTATATTAAATCCGATTTAATCACCTATGGAAGCATACTAAGCCTCCTTTTAGCCCTCATGCTCTATTTATTCTTTAAAAGTCTGCGCTTTGTCTTTTTGACACTCGGAATCTGTGCATTCACACTCATATTAAGCAGTGGAATATTCACACTCTTTGGCTATCAAATCACTGTTATTTCCTCAAACTATGTCTCACTGCTGCTTATCATTAACATTTCCTTGGTTGTGCATTTGATTGTCACTTATTTAGAATTTTACACAAGATTTCCTAATGCCTCACAAACAAACCTCCTCTATGCCACACTCCTTAGCAAACAATCCCCAAGCTTCTTTGCAGCCCTTACGACAATGATAGGATTCTTAAGCCTTCTTTATTCTAATATTTTGCCCATCATTCACTTAGGCATCATCATGACTTTAGGCGTGAGTGTTGCCTTAGTTTTTACCTTTGTGCTGTTTGCAAGTCTTTTAGCCCTACAAAAAAAGCCCCCAAAAGTCGCCAAACTCTCTTTACAAGAAAAATCTTTTTTAAATTTTTGCGCACATTGTGCCTTAAACAAACAAAAATTCATCTACACTCTTGCATTTCTTTGTATCATTTTTAGTCTCTATGGAATCGCTCATTTGAGAGTGGAAAACAGCTTTGTCAATTACTTTAAAGATTCCAGCACAATCAAACAGGGATTATTGAAAATTGACAGAGAGCTTGGCGGAACGGTTCCCCTAGAGATTCTCATAACTTTTCCACAAGAATCAAAAGAGCCTTCTGTAGAACTTACAGATGATTTTGAAAGTGAATTCCTCGCGCTAGAAAAGCAAGATGCCTATTGGTTTGACAATCAAAAGTTACGTGTTGCAAAAATCACGCATGAGTTTTTAAGTTCTAATGTCTATGTTGGCTCTGTTTTGAGTATTCATAGTCTCTCCTCTTTATTGGATATTTTAGGCATTGGTTCAAATGACTTTACTCTTGCATTTTTGTATAAAAACGCGCCAGAATCCATGAAATCACAATTATTTACACCCTATACAAACATAGAGCAAAATCAACTGCGCTTCGTCTTGCGCACCTTTGATTCTGATAAAACACTCAAACGCAATGCTTTTATTTCAGACATTAGAGACAATTTACAAGCGCTTCTAAGCAAAGAAAATGTCCAAATACAAATCAATGGTGCCATGGTTTTATACAACAATCTCCTCCAAAGTCTCATTTCTTCACAAGTCAATACACTAAGCTTTGTGATAGGGGTGATTTTCTTAGTCTTTGTCCTTATTTTTAGAAGTTTGAAACTTGCGCTCATCGCGCTCATCACAAATCTCATTCCACTTGGAGCCATCTTTGGGATTCTAGGGACAAGCAAAATCCCTCTTGATCTCATGGGCGTTACAATCGCTGCAATCGCTCTTGGAATCGGCGTTGATGATGTGATTCACTACATTCACCGCTTCCAAACCGAGCTCAAAGCACATTCTACGCGAGATGCTATCATGTGCGCCCATCAATCTATTGGAAATGCTATGTATTACACGACACTCATTATTGTTGTGGGATTTTGTGCGATGATGAGCAGTAATTTCATTCCAACCATTTATTTTGGATTCCTCACAACACTCATTATGCTACTCATGCTCCTTAGCGCACTCTTTTTGTTACCCGCACTTCTTTGTCGTTTCTATAAAAACACATAAGAATCAAGATACAAAATTACCTTTTGCAAATACTGATCCCACTGCAAGTAATACACACACTCTAATGCCCTACCCTTGTATTGACGCAAATCTGCATTAAACACTAGCGCATGGCACTCTCCACCCTCATCTTTAAGCAAAATATTGCTATGCCCCCTTCCAAAATAATGCACATTGAGGATTCTTGCTTGTGCATAAAACTTTGGAATCTCATTCCCATTTCCAAAGGGCGCATATTTTTGAATCATAAAAAACAGCGCATCATTCACCGCACCCAAAGACAACCATCCAAGCACATCTGAATAACGCGTTTCTTTAGCATTCTCACAAAATCTCTGATTCTCCAAAGTCCTCTTAAAATCCTCAAAGGATTCCAATTTCAAACTCAATCCCGCTGCCCCGCAATGCCCACCAAAAGCGCATAAAAATTCTTTGACAGAATTTAAAGCCTCCATGCAATCCACACTAGAAGAGCGCATACTCCCCTTAAGAATCCCCTCCTTTTGTGTCAAAACAATGCAGGGCTTTGAAAACTCCTCACTCAAATGTGCAGCGATAATTCCCACAATTCCCTCATGCCATTGTGGATTAAACACTATGATAAAGGGCAACTTTTCATAATCTTTTTGTGCGCAAAACATCTCTTTTGCTTCTTCATACATGCGCACTTGCAAATCCTTGCGCTGTGCGTTTAATAGCAATAATTTATCCAACAACACTCCCGATTCTTTCAAGTCGTTTTCGATCAAAAATTGATAAGAGAGCATAGCACTTTCCATTCTTCCTGCACAATTAAGCAGGGGTGCGATATAGTAACCAATGAGTTGAGCAGAAATGCTGTGCTTTGCAAAATGATTCTTAAGCTGCACAAATGCTAATCTTTTGCTGTTTTGCAAAATCTCTAAACCCCTTTTTAACAACACACGATTCATTCCCAAAAGAGGCATCACATCACTCACAATGGCTAAAGAGAGCAGATCTAAAGATTCTAACAAAGAATATTCCCAATTCATCTCCGCTTTAAGTGCCGCACACAAATACCAAGCCACACACGCCCCACAAATCTCTGGTTCGGGAAAATCTTTTGAGAGCTTTGGATTACAAATCAAAGCTTCTGGCAACAACTCTTGAGGTGTGTGATGGTCTGTGATAAGCAGTTCTATGCCTCTTTCCCTGCAGATTTTCGCAGCCTCTAGAGCATTGATTCCATTATCAACTGTTAATATCACATCACACTGCAGTCTTTTGACAATTTTTTCTGATAATCCATATCCGTCCAAAAAACGATGCGGAATCTCAACATAAATCGGATAATCCACCCTTGTAAAAAAATCCTGCAAAATCGCACAAGACACAACGCCATCCACATCATAATCCCCCACAATCACGATGCGCTTTTTTTGATTTATGGCTTGTTTGAGCCTCTTTGCGATTTCTTGCAAATTTGTTAATTGTTCAGGTTTAGGCAAATCCTTTAAAGACAGAATTTTCTCTCCTACAAAACGTCCTTTGAGCGTGGATTCTATGTCTTTAAAGTCTATGTGCTTCACATTAAACCTATGAGCGAGAGTGCAAAATGGACTGCTTGATAAACTCTAAAATCACGCAATTAGGAGCCTGTAAGCGTGAGGTGAATTCGGGATGAAACTGCACAGCGACAAACCACGGATGATCTTCTAGCTCAATGGCTTCAATAAGTCCGTTGCTCTCGCCACTCACAGACATACCTGCAGATTCTAAGGCTTGACGATATTTTGGATTCGCCTCATAGCGATGGCGATGCCTCTCTTTAACCACTTTTTTCCCAAGATATGCATTCTGCAGTTTGCTACCATCTTTTGTGTAGCATTCATACTCGCCCAAACGCATCGTTGCGCCCATAGGTGAGATGTGTGTGCGTAATTGTGTTTTTCCCTCTTGGTCTATGAAATTTTCAATCAGATAAATCACGGGCTCTTTTGTGTTCGCATTGAATTCCGTAGAATCCGCCTCTGCAATCCCAAGCACATTGCGACAAAATTCCAAAATCGCCAACTGCATCCCAAGACAGATTCCAAGAAAAGGCACTTTCTGTGTCCTTGCAAACTCAATAGCCTTCATTTTCCCCACAATTCCACGTTCTCCAAAACCACCGGGAACTAAGATTCCATCGCTATATTGCAATTGCTCCAACGCAGATGCGTCCTTTTCTAACTCCTCGCTGTCAATCCATTTGATATTGACCTTTGTATCTAAATTTGCCCCCGCATGAATGAGGGCTTCAGTGAGTGATTTGTAGGATTCTTTGAGCGTGAGATATTTGCCCACAAATGCGATATTCACCTCCTTTTGTGGAGCTAAAATCTGCTTGACTAACAAATCCCATTCTTTCATATCAGGGACAAAATCGGGCAATCTCAAAAATCGCGCAATCGGGTCTAAAATCCCCTCTTTTAGAAAATTAAGAGGCATTTGGTAAATGCTCTTTGCGTCTTGAGCCATAATCACACAATCATAATCCACATCGCAACTCATAGAGAGCTTACTTTTAAGCTCTTTGGGAATTTCTTTTTCTGTGCGCGCAACGATAATCTGCGGTGTGATTCCGATGCGACGCAACTCTTGCACACTATGCTGTGTGGGCTTCGTTTTCAGCTCACCTGCCGCACGAATGAGAGGAATGAGCGTAACATGCAAACTAATCACGCGCTCCATTCCATATTCATGCTTCATTTCACGCATGGCTTCCAAAAAAGGCAATCCCTCTATGTCGCCAACCGTGCCACCAAGCTCCACAACTAAAATCTCATGCCCCTCTCCTGCAAGGCGGATTCTGCGCTTAATCTCATCAACGATATGCGGAATCACCTGAATCGTCTTGCCCAGATATTTACCCTTGCGCTCTTTATCAATCACGCTCAAATAGACCTGTCCTGTGGTGAAGTTGTTTTTTGAAGAGAAATTCATATTTAAGAATCTCTCATAATGCCCAATGTCTAAATCCGTCTCCGCGCCATCATGTGTAACAAAAACCTCCCCATGCTCTAAGGGGCTCATTGTTCCCGGATCCACATTGATATAGGGATCAATTTTTAAGATCCCCACTTGAAAGCCAGAATGTTTTAATAAAGTCGCAATTGAAGCTGAAGTAATGCCCTTGCCTAAAGAGCTTAACACACCACCTGTCACAAAGATATATTTTGTCTCAATCATCGCAAATCCAAGAATTTTAATCTCTCAATTATACTTTTTTGCAAGTTAATTTTTGCTTTTTTGCCTAAATTGCTATAATTCTCACAACATTTCAAAGGTCAAAAATGCTAGAAAAAATCTTAGAATCCTATCCAAAGCCAAGCGGAAAAATCCGCGAAAATATCCCCCAAGCCCTCAATCAAAAGTCCTGCATATACGGCGCAATAGGAAGTGGAAAGACGGATTTTGTCTTGCATTATTTCACAAACCCAAACTTTCATTCTGCAAAAAAACTCTACATTGACTGCGAAGATCCGCGCTTGTCTCTACCCAAAGACATAGAATCCCTTAAAGAATTCATTCAAACAGAAAAAATTTCAATCTTGATTCTTGATAATTTTTGTGATTCTATGCCCATAGATTTAAGTCTCGAACTACCCCATTTGATTCTCATTTCTCACACTCCTTGCACTCTTAGAGGTTTTGAAAATTACGAGATTCCTCCCCTCACATTTGCGGAATTTCTTCACATTCACAAACTCAAAGAAGAAGAGGGGCTGAATCTCTATTTAAAATTTGGCAACACGCTTGAACAAGTGAGTGATAAGAGCAAAGGAATGCAACTCAAATTATTTGCACAAGATTCTATTAATTTTTGGATTCTAAAAAATTTCATTTTGAATCTAGGGCAGAGAGTCTCTCCTCACCAAATCTACACAAAGCTCAAAAAAGAGGGCAATCTCTCTAAAGACAGGCTTTATGAATATTGCAACTTCTTGCAACACAGCAGAATCCTCTTTTGGTTAGAAAAATTTGAGCATCCATCTGCGACAAAAAAGCTCTACTTTTGGGATTTTACGTTAAGAAATGTTGTCTCTTATGGTAAAAATTTCAAGGCATTTTTTGAAAATATGGTATTCTTGGAATTGCGCTACCACTTCTGTTTGGAATTTTTTCACACCGACAAGCTAGACTTTTATGTCCCCTCATTATCGCTTGGAATCCTCTGTGCGCCTTTCATTCAAACACTACAAGCACGTCTCAACAAACTCGGCAAAGAGCGCGAACTATGTGATTCCCTTTTAATCATCTCTCTAAGCGATGAATCCTTAGGTGAAAACCTCGGAATGCCCTACAGAATCCTCCCTTTTAGCACATTTGCAACAAGCAATAAGTCTCTATTGAGCGATATTTTTAAGCCCTTAAGCACTCCAAAGCCCATTAAATCCTAAGAATGAGGTTGAAAATCCCTAAACACACCAAAAAACATAATCCACACCAAAAGTCCGATTCCTGCAACAAGAGCGAGTGTCATATAGGCATAGAAATACCCAAAATATTGCGCCACAAATCCCCCCAAACTTCCACTAAAAGCCCCACCAACGCCTCCGCAAGTATTGACAAAAGCAAGTCCTGCGTTAATATGCCCACTTCCCCTTAGAATCAATGCGACCAAAATCGGCACAATCACGCCCGTAATCCCAGCCCCCACACCATCTAAAATCTGCACAACGATCATAGCGCCAATCCCTTCAAAAAACGCCGCGACAAATCCACGAATCAGAAGCTCAAAGAGTGAAATCCCCATAAGAATAAAGGTTATATGC
This sequence comes from uncultured Helicobacteraceae bacterium, assembly GCA_947588965.1. GTDB lineage: Bacteria > Campylobacterota > Campylobacteria > Campylobacterales > Helicobacteraceae > Helicobacter_D. The sequence continues at coordinate 11,795 of CANQAN010000007.1, read as the reverse complement.
GACTTAAACTTCTGCATTCTCGCACAAAGAGCTTGAGGAATCCTCAAAAAACTCATTCCCAATAACCCCCTATGCGTCTCTTGCATTTGTGAGGACTCAAACATTCTCCCGCACATAAGGGCAACAAATATCATTGTACCTTGTGCTATGATAATGGTTGCCGCCGCATAAGCACCGCTAGAATCCACGCCTAGAGTGTGTGCTCTTTGGCTCAAAAGCGGCAGCATGGCCGCATTGCTTAAATGGAAACAAAAGAGCGCGATGCTTAAGGCTATCAAGCGCACTTCAAAGATTGCAATAAAGGGCTTTATGGACACTTTAGGATTCTTTGTTACATGGGATTGAATCGTATTTTGTGAAAGGGTTTGAGATTCCATATTTTGCGCACCTCTAGCGACATTATGATCAACAAAGGCATTCTTTAAGAGCGTAAGACAAAATAGCGAAACAACCCCCATTAATGCAGTAATCACAAAAATAGACACAATTCCAAAATACAATGCACAAACAAAGCTCAAAGCCGCACTAAAAACAGTTCCAGCGTGCTTGTAAGCTTCATTGCGACTGACTTGTTCTGCATAGTCTCTTTGCCCAACGATTCCAAGTGTCAATGCGCAAAATGCAGGAGCGAGAAACACACCACACAAAGCAATGCTAAATTGCGCAATGAGCGTAAAAATAAAGGTGGGATAAAAATAATTTGCAAGTGTGCTAAGCGTCATCATAAACACACAGAAGGCAATAAGTGTGCGCTTGTAATGCGTTTTATCCACCAAGATTCCAAGTGGAATCCCTAAAATAAGCGTACTCAACGCAGTAATTGTACCAATAAGTCCTATCTGCCCCTCTAAAAAACCATGCTCTTTTAGAAATACGCCAAGATAAGGTCCCAAGCCATCACGAACGTCAGCGACGAAAAAATTGAGCCACGCAAGAACATTATAAAAATTCATTAAAAACCCAAAAAACTAGAAAATGAGGCGCATATTTTAGCAAAATTCTATTCAACAAACAAATGCACCCACCCCCTTGCCCACTTATGCATAAGATGTCCTCATAGGAATCCCTCATGCCTTAAAAGCCTCCTTTTACAATCTAACCCATACGCATAACCCCCAAGATTCCTACTTCCCACGACACGATGACATGGAATGATGATGGCAATAGGATTTGCACCCACCGCATGACCAACAGCTTGAGCTGACATTTTCCTCAAACCTCTACGTTTTGCAATTTGTTTTGCGATTGTACCATAGCTGATTGCCTCTCCATAAGGAATTGTGCATAGAATCTCCCACACTTCCCTAGCAAACGCACTGCCCTCTAGAGCAAGAGAAATCTCTGCAGGTTCGGGTTGAGCGCCCTTGAAATACCTATCTAGCCAAAGTTCGCATTGCGTGAAAATAGGAATCTCTCCGCCATTTTCTACTTCTACAACCTCCAAAAGTAGAGGATTCTTAGTAACTTGAATCCCATTCCCCAAAAACAACCCCGCGAGTTTTTGAGTTTCATAGCTCACCAATGTAAGCTCTCCAATCTCCCTAAAAGGTGCTTGATAGGTTGTTTTAAAATATCTGTACTTTCCTTGTGGAATCCCCACTTGCTTCATGCGCGACTCCCTAGTCAATCTTTTCTTTTAAATTTTATTTAACACAAATTATCCTATAAAATTTTGATTAAAAAAGCAAAATACCCCGTTGTTAATTTTTTATTTTCATTACTTTTATAAGAAAGGATCTTAAAATTTCTTTTCATAAAAAGTCAAAAAGTTCTGCTTGAGTGTGCAAGTTTTTTACCCAAATATCACCACAATTCAAATTAAAAGCTTTAAAATTATAAGAATATAAAACATAACAAGGCTCTAAAGCACAAATTTTTTCAATCAAAAATTCCAAATCAACAATATATTCAAAAGTTCTGCACAAACGACACACCTATAATCTTTAGAAAGTTTAGGGAATTCTCTTTGATTAAAATCACAAATGAAGGAAAATTTGATTTTGAGTGTTTGCAGACTCTCTTTTGGCAAGGTTAAGGTTAAACATTTTGAAAAATAAGATTTTATACCCATTTTTTGCAAAAAATTAAACGTAAAGACATCTCTGCAACCACATTCTTTGTCTTTAAAATAATGAGGAAAACGTGCGATAAAATGTTTAAGAAAATTCTGTGCTTCTGCAGTGAAATGCGTCCCTACAAAAACGGGCAAGATGTTTGAAAGGGGCAGAAAATCATAACTTAGAGCAAACCACCCCTGCATAATACAAATCCCCCACTGAAAGGATAAAAGCTAAGGCTGTCTCTGTCAAAAAACTCAAAAGACTTGCATTTGAGGCTCTCTAATGCTTTCTTCGTGGCTATCGTTTGGATAAAATCACCGAGATTGTGGCAACCTCCTTGTATGTGATAGACATAATCAAACAAAATAAAGTGTTGAGATTCAAGTCTTTTGATTCTTGCTGTGGCTTTTTCTTTTATGGTACGTTTGATTTTCTTTCAAGATGCATGAGGCTTTAATTAATCTTAGAGGCTTCAAGCGTTCTTTTGAGCTCATCAAATCTCACATTGACAAAGTATGAAAATTGATTGAAAAACTCAACAATATTTTGCATAAATCATTCCCTCTCTATCAACAACCATACATCTCCGGCTTTTGTGCCTCATCTTCTAATCTCGTGATTTTAAAGACAACAGGACGTATGCCATCATTGCAAGAATTAATGGCAACGCCGGGCTTTGTAATCCAATCTTTATAATAAAAAACCTCATCTTTATTCATATGAGCTAGAGCAAAAACATATTGATAGATGGCTTTCCAAGCCTCATCACAAAAACCTTCAGGCTTCGCAAAGCCTTCGCTTATGAAAACCTCTCCGACCTTATGAGCCGGACAAGGTCCTAAGCAGCCATATTCCTTAGCAAGTTCTTCATCAAAATGAGTCTTCAAAACCTCAATTTTTACGCGTTTCATTACAAATTCCACTCCTTTAAAACAAATTTCAGCGCATTATAACACAAACTTTATTCCTAATTCAAGCAGATTCAAGGGGCTTATCTGTCCCTTTGCGCTCTACTTTATGCTATAATGAACATTCAAGTTTATTTTCACAAACCACAGAAGGAATCCCTTGCGCTATCCGATTGATTTTAAAGATGATTTTCCGAGCAATCTGCTCTTTTGGCTTGAACGTTTTATCTATAGCAAGATTAACAGCCTCTCCAACCACCAAGTCAGAAACAAACAAGATATTTTGCGCATCCTTGAACAATTCAGAAAGGGGATTCCTAACATAAAAGCCCTGCAAGAAATTTGCAAAAAATGCAGAAGTTGCGGACTTATCGGAATCAACACCTACATCACCCCCCTTGTGAAACTCTATGAACATTTAGTCTATTTAGGACTTGCAAGTCTCAAAGAGGTTGATGAGGAGATGCTTAAGGAATTTTTAACAATCCACACAAGCGCACTCTCTGATGCGACAAAGAAAAATTACCGCATGGCTTTGTTGAATCTTTTTGCCTTTATTGATAAACAAAACGAAGACGAACAAGGCACTTCTTATAATTTCCGCATTGAACTCAAAAATTGGGGAGGATTACGTGGCAAGAGCGGAAGCAAACTTCCCTCCTATCTCAATGAGGATGAAATCCAACGTTTCTTAAAGGGCATTGACACTTTTCCTTTCAAACACGAATCTCTTGGTTATCGCAATCGCCTCATATTAAAACTCATTATTTACACAGGAATCCGCGTGAGTGAGGCATTGAATCTAAAGACAAAGGACATCATGCGCGATGGGGATTATTATATCTTACAGATTCGTGGCAAAGGAAATAAACCACGTGTTGTTATGATTAAAGAAAAAAACATAAGCACCGACCTTACAGGATGGTTAGAACTGCGTCCAAGTCATGTTGAAGCAGAACTGCTCTTTTGCAATCACAAAGGCACTAAGCTCACACAAGCTTATGTGAGTCGTGTCGTGGAGCAAGTCCTAATGACAAATGGAATCCGCAAGGAGAAAAATGGCGCCCACATGCTAAGACACAGCTTCGCCACCCTACTCTACCAGAAGAGTCAAGATCTCGTACTCGTCCAAGAAGCACTCGGGCATGCGAGTTTAGAAACATCGCGCATCTATACGCATTTCAACAAACAAAAGCTCAAAACCACAACAGAGATTATGTAATCTCTAAAACAATCCCCGCAATGACACTCCCAATCCATGCAACAAGATAGGCCGCAAGACAAGTGAAACAAAAGAGAGAAACGATGTATTTCAATCCACCTGCCTCTCTCCCAAAGACAATAGTCGCAGCAAGACATGGATTATAGACCATGACAAACAAAATAAACGCAATCGCATTTTGGAGCGGAATCGCGTTTTTGATGACCTCCATAAGACTTTTGCTTCCCTCATCCACAGCACTTCCGAGTGAATACAGAATCCCCATAGTAGAAATCACAACTTCTTTTGCTGCTAATCCACTCAACAGCGCAACGCTCATCTTCCAATCAAAGCCAAGCGGTGCGAAAAGTGGCTCTATCATTTTCCCCGTCCTCCCCAAATAACTCTCTTCAATCAACACACTCTCTAGCGCAAATTCCAATTGCGAAGCCTCCTCCTTGCTGTGTGCGCTCTCTATTCTTTTGATATAGGATTCCTTTGTGCTTTCTTGAACAGGATAACTGCTTGCAAACCAAACTAAAACGGAGGCTGCCAAGATAAATGTTCCCGCCTTTTTGAGATACATTTTTGCCTTAGAGATGATTGAAAACCAAATGAGATTCCAATTGGGCATACGATATTTTGGCATTTCCATAACAAAAGGCTCATCAGGGCCTCTAAAAGCTGTCAAACGCAGAATCTTTGCGGCAATCAAACCAAGCATGGCTCCTAAAACATAAATGCCAAAGAGCCAATTCCCTGCTTGATTTTCAGGGAAAAATGCTCCGACAAACAACACATACACAGGCAAACGTGCGCCACAACTCATAAAATTAACAATAAAGAGTGTCAGCAATCTGTCCTTACGACTCTTTAATGTGCGCGTTGCCATAAATGCAGGAACAGAACAACCAAAGCCCGTAACAAGCGGAATGAAGCTTTTCCCATGCAATCCAAATTTATGGAAAAATCCATCCAACAAAAACGCAACACGTGCCATGTATCCCGTCGTCTCCAGCAATGCGATTCCAAAGAACAGAATCAAAATATTAGGCAAAAACAAAATGACCGCCCCCACTCCTCCAATGATTCCATCAGCGAGTAAAGAGGCAAGAGCTTCATTGTCCAAATGCGCCTTAATCTCATCACCAATCCAGCCAAAAAATATCTCAATCCAATCCATAGGCAACGCGCCAAGCGTGAAAGTGAGCCAAAAAAGAATCCACATAAAAAACAAAAAAATCGGAATCCCCAGATATTTATGAATCAAAATCTTGTCAATTTTGCTTGTGTAATTGAGCTTTGTTGCTCTTTCATAGCGCACAGATTCCGCAATCAACCCCGCAATAAAAGCATTAGAATCCTCAAAGAAAATCTCCTTATTAGAATGTGTGCCATAAGTCGCATAGAGTGTATTGAGTGATTCTTGCAAGATTGTGGATAATTCCAGCCAAATGGGCTTTTGATGCAAGGTTTGAAAAATTTTCTCATCTTGTTGCAGGAGCAAAATGGCAATTTGTCGCATACTAAGTCGCAGGGATTCCACGCTTTTATCCTGCTTGGCACACAAAAACTCCTCCAAGTGCAAAATCTCCTCTTCAATGGCATTGCTATAAATGCGCTTGTTAGCGTAAGTTTCCTCTTGTGCAAGAGTAACAATGCTCTCTAGCAATGCGCTAAGATTTTCTTTAGTATGCGCAGAGAGTGCCACACAAGGAATCCCAAGCAATTCACTCAAAGTCTCTGTGTGAATCTTAATGCCCTCACTACGAGCCTCATCGCTCATATTTAGTGCCAAGATCATCTTTTTTTGCAATTCTAAGAGCTGTACGCTTAAATGGAGATTCCGCTCCAAGTTTGTAGAATCCACCACATTAACAATTAAGTCATAATCACCAGAATCCACAAATTCCTTTGTGATTTTCTCCTCTTCGGAATAACCATAGAGTGAGTAAGTGCCGGGCAAATCTATAATCCTAATCCTACAGCCCTTGTATTCTGTCTGTGCTTGAGCCTTTTCAACCGTTACGCCCGTGAAATTCCCCACTTTCATATGGGAATGACAGAGCGCATTAATGAGCAGACTTTTTCCAACATTTGGCTGTCCTACAAGCGCGATTGTAATCTCTCTCTCCACTATTTAACTCTTTCTACCTCTATGGATTCCGCTTCTTCAGAACGTAGCATCACGCAATTTCTATCAAGCTCTAAGAGTATCGTAGAGCCACCCGGAGAACTTTTGAGCTTTTTAATCTGCTTGGCCTTAACGATTCCGAAACTAAACAACCTATCTAAAAGCTGTTCATTGACCCTAATGTGCTTAATGATTCCACATTCACCGTCTTTTAATGCATTGATTGTCATCACAAATCCTAAAATTCTTTTGTGGAATTCTAGCAATTAAAAGTTTAAAAAATAATATGAAATTTATTATCATTTTAATTAGAGATTGACAAACTTTGAATCCTAAGAGTTATGCTACAATTCCAAAAACAATAACAAGGATTCTTATGGCAGAGAATTTTCACAAAAAAATGCCTCCCCTCGATGCACAAGAAGAAGCTGTCCTTTTACACAAAGCAACAGAGCCGCCCTTTAGTGGCAAGTTCAATGATTTCTTTGAAGAGGGAATCTATATCTGCAGACAGTGCGGGGCAGAACTCTACCCATCAAGTGCGAAATTCCACTCTGGATGTGGCTGGCCGAGTTTTGATGAATGCATTTATGGAAATGTGAGCGAAACTCCCGATGCTGATGGAATGCGGACAGAAATCATTTGTGCGCATTGCAATGGACATTTAGGGCATGTATTTAGGGGAGAGGGATTCACAGAGCGCAACACAAGGCATTGTGTCAATTCCCTTTCTTTAGACTTTATCCCAAAGAAAAGCACAAATAATGTTTAGCAATGTAGAATCCGAAATCTATCTTATTTTCCTCTCTGCAACAGCACTTCTTGCGGTTTTAAATCCCTTTGGGAATCTCACACAATTTTTGGCTATGAGCGATGGATTGCCCTTAGATTTCAGACAAAGACTCTTTAGGGTCATCCTCTATACATCTTGCGCGATTGTTCTAGCATTCTTGTTTTCTGGTTCCTTTTTTATGAAATATGTTTTTCGCGTAGAGTTAGATGATCTGCGCATTGCTGGGGGGTTGATTCTTGTGATAATGTCAGCAAAAAACCTGCTCTTTTCTGCAAAAATGGCTGTGCAGGACTTTTCTCATTATCAAGAAATGAACACTCAAGAGCTTCTTAGCAGAAGTCTCATTCCTATGGCTTTCCCCATGCTTGTTGGACCAGGAACACTCACCACAATTGTCGTCATGTCTGAAGAAGCGGGGCTTGGAATCGCAACGGGTGCGGTGGGATTCTCCTTTGTCTTTTTATTCATTCTTTTTCATTTTTCGGCCACTATAGAAAGAGTCGTTGGAAAGTTGATTTTGCACGTCTTTGCTAGAATCTGTCAAGTATTCATTATGGCAATGGGGGTCAAAATGGTGCTCGTTGGGCTCAAGGGATTCTTTAACCTCTAAACAGAGACAAAAACACAAGGCAAAAAAATAAGAAAATTTGTGCTATAGTAGAATCCAAACTTTTATTCTGTGCAAAATTTCAAAAGGGGTTCAAAATGGGTACAAGAAAAGAGCATGATTTCATCGGGGAGTTAGAAATTTCTGATGAAGTGTATTATGGGGTGCAGACTTTTAGAGCGGTTGAAAATTTTAATATTTCTCATGACAGATTGAAAAATTTTCCTCGTTTTGTGAGGGCTTTAGCAAGAGTTAAAAAAGCTGCTGCAATGGCAAATTGTGAGCTTGGGTTGTTAGACAAAGACAAAGAAGAAGCTATCATAAAGGCTTGTGATAAAATTTTAGAGGGTGGATACTATGAGCAATTTGTCGTGGATATGATTCAAGGAGGTGCCGGAACAAGCACAAATATGAATGCAAATGAAGTGATAGCAAATATTGCTTTAGAGCTTATGGGGCATAAAAAGGGTGAATATCAATATCTTCATCCTAATGATCATGTTAATTTGTCTCAAAGCACTAATGACGCCTATCCAACAGCTTTAAGAATGGCTTTGCATGATTATTTGAGTGATTTGGCTAAGGCTATGGAACATCTTAAAAAGTCTTATGAAAGAAAGGCTGTGGAATTTAAAGATGTTTTAAAAATGGGAAGAACACAGCTTCAAGACGCTGTGCCTATGACACTAGGACGTGAATTTCAAACCTTTGCAGTAATGATAGAAGAAGACATTCAAAGAGTTTTAGAGGCTAGAAAACTTGTGCTTGAAATTAATCTTGGTGGCACAGCTATAGGAACGGGCATTAATTCCCATCCGGATTATCCAAAAATCGTAGAAAAAAAATTAAGAGAAGTAACAGGATATGACTATACTGTGGCAGAGGATTTAATCGAAGCCACGCAAGATACGGGTGCTTATGTGCAAATTAGCGGGGTTTTAAAAAGAGTTGCGACAAAGCTCTCTAAAGTTTGTAATGATTTAAGACTTTTAAGCTCCGGACCAAGATGCGGTTTAAATGAGATTAATCTCCCTAAAATGCAACCGGGAAGCTCAATTATGCCCGGAAAAGTCAATCCGGTCATCCCAGAAGTTGTCAATCAAGTTTGTTTTTTTGTCATCGGAGCAGATGTAACCGTTACTTTTGCTTGTGAGGCTGGACAATTACAGCTTAATGTTTTTGAACCTATTGCAGCTTATAGCTTGTTTAATTCTATCGTCATGCTTGAAAAAGCCATGCATACCTTAGCCGATAAATGTATCGATGGAATCAGTGCAAATGAAAAAATTTGTGCAGATTTTGTTTATCATTCTGTAGGCATTGTAACGGCTTTAAATCCTTATATCGGCTATGAAAATTCCGCTTCTATTGCTAAGGAAGCCATGAATACAGGCAAAAGCGTCGCAGACATTGCCCTTGCAAGAGGACTTTTGAGTAAAGAGCAAATTGATGAAATTTTAACTCCCGCAAATATGCTTAATCCCCGCATGACAGCTAAAAAGTAGAGATTTATTGTGTTTGAGCTAATTTTACAGCTTGTCGTTTTTTTAGGAGCTATTTTCATAGGGATTAGACTTGGAGGAATTGCAATCGGTTATACCGGAGGCTTAGGCGTTGTAATTTTAGGACTTTTTCTAGGTATGAAACCGGGAAATATACCTTGGGATGTGATTTTAATCATTGCAGCTGCAATTGCTGCTATTTCGGCTATGCAACAAGCTGGTGGGCTTGATTATATGGTGCGAATAACTGAAAGGATTTTAAGAGCTCATCCTAAATTTATCAATTATCTTGCTCCAGCTTGTGGGTGGTTACTAACGATTTTAGCGGGAACAGGAAATGCAGTATTTTCACTTATGCCTGTTGTAGTTGATGTAGCAAAATCCCAAAATATCAAGCCTTCAGTCCCTCTTTCGTTGATGGTTGTTTCTTCACAAATCGGCATTACCGCTTCTCCTGTAAGTGCAGCAGTGGTTTATATGAGCGGGGTTTTAGAACCTTTGGGTTGGAATTATCCTGTTTTGATAGGAATTTGGATCGTAACGACTTTTATTGCTTGTATGCTTACAGCTTTTATTGTAAGCATTATCACTCCTTTAGATTTAAGTAAAGATTCTGTATATCAAGAAAGATTAAAGGCAGGTTTAGTTAAAGATGAGGGTGAAATTTTACATTCTAAAGACAAGCCGGGTGCTAAACTTTCGGTCATAATTTTTCTATCTGCAGTGTTATGCGTAGTGTTTTATGCAACAGCTATTTCGGATAATATCAAGCTTATTAGTCCTGTTATCGTAAAACGTGATGAGGCAATTATGAGTTTTTTACTCACAGCAGCAGCTTTAATTACTTTATTTTGTAAGATTGAGCCTGCAAAAATTCTTGATACAAGTGTTTTTAAGTCTGGTATGACAGCATGCGTTTGTGTTTTTGGTGTGGCTTGGCTTGGAAACACCTTTGTAGCAGGGCATGAACAACAGATTAAAGATTTGGCAGGAGAATGGGTTAGAGATTATCCAGCAATGCTTGCTGTGGCATTTTTCTTCGCAAGCACTCTTTTGTATTCTCAAGCAGCAACAGCTAAGGCAATCACACCCATCATTCTTACCGCTTTAGGAATTTCAGCGACAAATCCTAATGATTCTTATATGCTTGTAGCCTGTTTTGCAGCTGTTTCTGCACTTTTTGTTCTCCCAACTTATCCAACTTTACTTGGTGCAGTGCAAATGGACGATACAGGTTCAACACGGATTGGTAAATTTATTTTCAATCATCCTTTCTTTATACCGGGCATTTTAGCCATTGTTATTACTGTAATTTTAGGTTTTTTAATAGCTCCTTTATTTTAAATCATTATATTTTACTCTCTTTTGAGGGCAAAATATTTTTCAGATTCCATTTTAAGCTTATTTGTTATACTCTAAACTATGCAAACACTTAAACATATGCAAGATGAATTAATATTTTGGTATGAAAAGAATGGACGCAAAGAACTTCCTTGGCGTAATTTGGGCGGTGAATTTTGTGATGAGAGATTAAGAAATATCAATCGTGCCTATGGGGTGTATATCAGTGAAATCATGCTTCAGCAAACTTTGGTGAAGGTTGTTTGTGAGAAATATTATTTTCCTTTTTTGGAAAAATTTCCGACACTTGAGAGTCTGGCTTTAGCACAGGAGGATGAGCTTTTAAAGGCTTGGCAGGGTTTGGGGTATTATACTCGTGCGAGGAATTTAAAAAAGGCAGCTCAAACTTGCTTGAGAGAATTTGGCGGAGTTTTACCTAAAACAATACAAGATTTGCAGAAATTAAGCGGAGTGGGAGCCTATACGGCTGGAGCCATTGCTTGTTTTGGTTATGATGAAAAGGTGAGTTTTGTTGATGCTAATATACGGCGGGTGCTCTCGCGTCTTTTTGCCCTTAAAAATCCTAAACCAAAAGAGCTTGAATTGCAAGCTCAACGCTTTTTAAATCACAGCGATGCTTATACGCACAATCAAGCCTTGATTGACTTAGGAGCCTTGCTCTGTCTGCCTAAAAATCCTAAATGTTCTCTTTGTCCCTTGCGTGAGTTTTGCCAAGCAAGATTGACGCCTCATCTTTATCCTCAAAGTAAAAAGCTTGAGTATAAGCATTTAAATCTCAATCTTATTTTTCTTCAAAATCAAAACAAATTTGCTCTTAAAAAGAGTCAAGAAAAACTTTATTATGGGCTTTATAATTTTATCTTTTTTGAGGATGAAGAATGCAAGGATTTAAAATTTTTAGGAGAATTCAAACACAGCTATACTAAATATAAAATTCGTGTTAAAATTTATCATAAAAATATTTCAATACAAGATGCTGTATGTGAGGTTAAAACTTATGAATTTAAAACCCTTGAAGAGTTAAAAAATCTAGCCCTTTCAAGCCTTTCTTTAAAGGCTTTGAAATTTTTAGTTTAATTGCGATGTTTTAGGATAATTGTGAAAAAATAAAAGGTGCTATCGTAGCTGTCAAAAGAATAATGTTTGTTGGAATTTTGTTTGCTCTTTCTTGTTTGATATTGATACCAACTCTAAGCATATTTGCAATTTGTTTTTTTTTTTTTTTTTT
>CANQAN010000006.1 GCA_947588965.1 uncultured Helicobacteraceae bacterium | reverse complement strand
GTGCGGAGATGAGAGTGTAAGAGATAAATCACATAAAGGCTTGATACAAAAGACGTGTTGAGAGTGCGAGGGAAATTGAAGGAAATGTAGAATACGATATGGATTTGCTTTTATGGGAATTATTTGGATATAATAGAATACTCAATCCAACAATAGGGGGAATCCTAGAATGAAAGATAGAATTGTTGTCGCAACGGACTTTTCTAAGGGCAGTTTAGCAAGTCTCACAAAAGCAGTATATCTTGCAAAAGAAAAAAAATGTTCGCTTGATGTTGTGCATGTGGTGGAGTATTCCATTTTTCATGATCCTAAAAAGGACAAAAAAGCCGGGAAAGAAGCTCTCGCAAAATTTATCGCCAGTCATTTTCCAAAACCAGAAATAGAAATCGATCAATTTTGCTATGTAGGGACAAGTCACAAAGAAATCGCAAAACATGCAAAAGATAGAGAATGTCGCCTACTCATCATTGGTGCGACAGGAGAGACACGTCATTTAGCGGATATTTTACTCGGTTCTGTCGCAAAGAAAATTGTGAGAAAATCAAACGTTCCTGTGCTTGTGGTGAAAACTGATTCATTGCCCGATTATCTTAATATATTCTCTCCGACAGATTTTTCAGATCATTCTCTGAAGTTAGCCAAAACGGCACATAAGTTTTTCCCCAATGCGAATCTCATATTCTATCACATGATTTCACGTCCTTTTGAGTTGCGTCTAGGGCATTATGGAGCCAATGATGACCAAATTTCTAGCTTCAATAAAAATGCAGAGGACAAAGCCAAAGATGTTTCTAGAAAATTTTTGCGCCACTTCACGGGCAAAGCAGAAATTGTCCTAGATAGTGGAATCCTCTCTTACACAAGGCTCTTAAGTGTAGCAGAGTCCAAACACACTTCACTCATCGCCCTACCAACAAGTGGAAAAGTGAGCTTTTTTGCGCTTGATGTTTTGCAAAACTCACACACCGATGTTTTGATTTGGAAGTTTTAATCTCATATTAACGCATGACTTTTGGAATCCGCAGATTCCATTTGTGCGTATGAATCTGTGTGAATCTCAATTTGATTTAAAGTCATTTAATGGAGCTTTCACAACCATTGTTTCATAATAAAAGAGAGCGTTTAGCCTTCGCGTCTCTTTTGTTGCTCATTTTTATCCTCACACTCTCTTGGAAATACTATCAATTTCACACGCTCAAATCCGCACAAACGCCACAAATCACAGCTCAAGTCTTGTTACAATACACAAAGATAAACCAAAGTGGTCGCTATTTTGTCCTCAAACTCAAAAGTGATTTTGGGACATTTTATACGACTTCACGCGAAGATCTTCGCGATATTCAATACCGCTACATCTCCTTACGCATTAGCACAAAAAGGCTTACTTTTATGGAATTTCTGCGCGGATTTTATGCACCAAACTTCACTCTTATCCTGCTTCCGCAGCGCGATTTTAGAGAATCCTTGCGCAATTTCATTACAAAACAGCACGACACAGCATTAATGGGGGATTATTATTCTTCCCTTTTTCTTGCCGATGGACTGCCAAAAGAGTGGCGCAAACTCGCGCAAGCCTATGGGATCGCGCATCTCTTTGCGATTTCGGGATTCCACACGGGAATCCTAAGTGCCATCGGATTTTTTATCTTAGGATTCCTATATAAGCCTATCCATAGACGTTTTTTCCCTTTTAGAAATTTTTTCTTTGATGTGGGATGTGTAGTCATTTTAGGCTTAGTAGGCTATTATTTTTTGCTCACGCAATCTTTTTCTTACCTTAGGGCACTTACAATGAGTTTTGTGCTGTTTGTGCTGTTTTGGCGCGGGTTGAATCTCTGGAATATAGAAACTCTGATGTGGTGCGTTGCGATTCTTGTTGCCTTTTCCCCAACGCTGATTTTTTCTCTTGGATTCCACCTCTCTTGGCTTGGTGTGCTGTATGTATTTTTGTTTTTTAAAACTTTTAAGATTCCAGCGGGATTTTGGGGGAAAACCCTCTATGGATTCTTGCTGAATACCTCAACTTTCTTTTTAATGAATAATATTGTGTTTTATTTTTTCCCTATTTTTTCACCACTTATGCTATCCTCTGTTTTACTCACGCCTCTTTTTACGCTCTATTATCCACTCGCACTATTTGCGCATTGTGTGGGGTTTGGTGGATTTTTGGATTCTTTGCTTCTTATGTGGTTACAGACAAATCCCCACACAGTTCCCCTACAGACGCATTTTACTTGGTTGATTTTGTGCGCGATATTGACATGCATTGCCCCCTATTTTCGTTTGGGATTTTTCTCGCTTTTGGGATTGAGTTTTGGCTTTTTTGGTTATGGGGTGTATTTGTATTTTTATGGTTTTTAGGCTAAAATTAGGCATTGATTCAATAAGGAATGTGCGTGAAGTTGATTATCTCCAAGGTTAGCAAGGGTATTTTTGCGATTTTACCCTTTTTGTTGCTTTTTTGGATTTTTTCTTTTGTCTATGAGTTTTGTGCGAAAATTTTCTATTCTGTCTTTGGAATCACAAATTCAAACTTATTTGTTACATTGCTTATTTTTGTCCTTAGTATCGCCCTACTCTATTACATCGGGCATCTTGTTGATAAGAATAAAGAAGTCTTGTTGATTAAAATCACAGAACTTATTATCACAAGAATCCCTTTTGTAAAGAGTATTTATTCTGGCATCAAAGAGATTCTCAATATCTTTTCTAGCAACGACAAAGAGGGCTATTTGGGCGTCGCATATGTTAATGTCGGCAATATGGAGCTGTTAGGCTTCATCACAAAAGAAGAAGAGGAAGTGTTTTGGGTGTTTGTCCCCACCACGCCCAATCCAACTTCTGGCTTCGTCCTAAGGATTCCAAAAGAACACATCAAAAGAACGGACCTCTCTGTGGGCGATGGCTTCAAAAAGATCATTTCCTTAGGCGTTAAATAGGGAGTTTTATGTTACAAAAAATCAAAGACTTCAGAGAACTTGTGATGTTTGAGCATAGCGTTTTTTCTATGCCTTTCATTTTCATTGCAATGATTACGGCAATGCAGGGTTGGTTTGGCTGGAAATTGCTTGTTTTTGGAATCATTGCAAGCATTAGCGCAAGGAACTTTGCAATGGCTTTTAATCGCTATGCTGATCGCAAATATGATGCTACAAATGAACGCACAAAAAGGCGCCCAAGCGTTGATGGCAGAATCTCTCCTAAGGCTATGCTGTTGTTTATCGCGCTCAATGCCCTTATTTTCATTGCTATGGGTTATGCGATTAACACTCTGTGCTTTTATCTCTCCTTTCCGATTCTGCTTATTTTGGCAAGCTATTCTCTTATGAAGCGCTTCACAAGCCTTGCCCACATTGTTCTTGGACTTTCCTTAGGACTTGCGCCGATTGCTGGAGTTGCGGCTGTGAGCGGTGAGATTCCACTTTGGAGTCTTTATTTGTGCATCGGTGTGCTGTTTTGGGTTGCAGGATTTGATTTACTCTATGCACTCCAAGACATTGAGCATGACAAAAAAGAGGGCTTGTATTCCGTCCCTAGCGTATTTGGAATCCAAAAAACACTTTGGCTCTCGCGCATTTTCCATCTTGCGACAATTTTCTTTTGGGCTTTGTTTATCAGGGAAGCACATTTGGGATTATGGATGTGGATCGGGCTTATTGTCGCGCTGTTTGCGCTGTGTTTTGAACAATACTTAGTGTCTCAAAATTTTCACAACATTCCAAGGGCATTTTTCACCGTCAATGGTTATTTAGGAATTGCGCTCTTGGGATTCTGCATTTTTGATATTCATTTTTAGACAAAGAGGGATACGTGGAGAGAGATGAATTAAAAAGTCGCTTGATTGAGACTGCGCTTAAGATAACTTTTGAACAAACACGCAATAATGCGGAATCTTTCGCTCAAGAATTCAACAAGCTCACGCAAAGCGACGAAGATCCGATCGGAGAATGGTTGCGACTCACAAAAGCAAAAAGAGGGAATTTAGATCCCGATAATCTCGTGATTTTAGAATTACTTGTTGAAATTTATCGCAAAATAGAAGCACTAGAAACGCGCATGGGTGGCAATACAAAAAAATATCTCGCGCTAGAAAAAAGCGCAACCATCAACACCATCGGACATGGTTGCTTTATGATTTCAGAAAACATTCTTGAAGAAAACACACTCTATTATGGAAGAATAGAGCTACCAACATTTCCCACACGCGTTGTACCTGTGTATTTTGTGTATCATTCCAAACGCGCTTGGATAGAGAAAATACACGCACGCGATGAAGTGGAATGGGATGGGTATGTTGCAAGCAAGGAGCGCGCTTTGATTCGCTCACTTAAATCTAATAAAAAGGCAGAAAATGGGGAGTGAAAATCTATTACTATGGGGCGGAATCGGAGTTTCCGTTGTTTTTATCCTTTTAATTATTTATTTGTATCTCAAAGAAACAGAGTCCAGTAAGCGTTCGCGTCGCTATGAAAAATCCATAGAAGAGCTCAACAAAGAAGTCTATCGCTTGCACAAGCGCATAAAAGAGCTTGATAGCGATCTAGAGCACTTTAAAGTCAGCATAAAGGCACAAATCTATCAAGACACGCGCCTAGAGATCAAGAATCTCTTAGAAACAAATCTCAACACAGAGCTCTCTCCGATACAAGCAGATATGGAATCTCTCAAAAAAGAATGGGGAGCTTGTAAAAATAATATTCAAAATTTGGAGGATTTAGAAAATAAGATCTTTAGCCTAGAGGAACGTATCAAAGAGTTCGCCTACACACCGACAAATCCTACAAATATCGATGAGGGTCGCATTATCTCAATGTTTAAAGATGGTTGGAGTGTGGATTCTATCGCAAAAGAATTGCGCATAGGCAAGGGTGAAGTGGAATTCACACTCAAATTTGCCAACCTCAACTAAAGCGCATAAAATGGAACTTAGAGTACCCGCCACAAGCGCAAATTTAGGTCCGGGGTTTGACAGCTTAGGACTTGCACTAAAGCTTTATAATCATTTTTCTCTAAAAGCATCCAAAATCACTTCCGTACAAATCAATGGCGAGGGTTCTAAGAATCCAAAATTACGCACGGATAATGCCTTTGTGCGCATATTTAACGAACAATTAAATCAACTCATAGGAGAACTCATTCCCTTTAAATTTACCTTTAACAACGCGATTCCTATCTCAAGGGGTTTAGGCAGTAGTTCAGCAGTGATTATTGGCGCTATTAGCGCAGCTTTCAAGGTCGCAGAATTCCCCATTGATAAGCAAAGAATCATTAATTGCGCCCTCAAATACGAACCCCATCCCGATAACATCACTCCTGCTTGCGTTGGGGGATTCAATGTCTGTATGCTCACCAAGCAAAAAGAAGTGCGCTACCTCAACAAAAGCCTTCCAAACTCTATCCAAGCCGTGATTGTCATTCCCAATCAATCCATCTCAACGCATCTATCGCGACAACACCTCCCCAAACGTTATCATCAAAAAGACGTAATATTCAATCTCTCTCACTCCAGCCTCCTTTCTAGTGCCTTTATGTGCGAGAGATTTGACATATTGCGCGAGGCCAGCCAAGACAGATTGCACCAATTCTACAGAATGAAGCAGATTCCCCTGCTCTTTGAAGTGCAAAAATGCGCTTTGCGCAACGGTGCTCTGATGAGTACCCTTTCTGGAAGCGGCTCGACATTCTTTAATCTCTGCTACAGAGATGACAGTTCGCGACTCTGTGAAATCCTCAAACAAAAATTCCCAAAATACAAAGTCTTAGCAGTGGATTTTGACAATGAGGGGGCGCTTTTTGAGAATCACTCAAGCGACTTAGCGAAATTTTCAGAAAAAATGAATTTAAGTTCTAGTTTGCTATAATTGAGCGTTTATGTCTAATCCAATAAGAATGTGCATTGTTTGTCGCAAAAGAATCTTAAAGTCCTCTTTGCTGCGTCTGCAATACCGCGATTCTAAACTGCAAGTTTTTCAAGGAAGTGGCAGGAGTTTTTATGTCTGCGAACAATGCAAAACAGCACCCAAACTAAGCGACTCTGTCATAAAGGTTTGCAAATTAGACAAAAAGCACAAAGCAGTGATTCAATCTACATTAAAGGAGATTTTTTTATATGGATAAATTCCGTATCAGTCAGATCGCTCAAGAAATAGGCAAAACAAGCAAGGAAGTTTTGCAAAAGGCTCAAGAATTAGGCTTCAATGTCAAAACAGCTTCAAGTGCCCTAACCGACACACAGGCTAATGAATTGTATGAATACATCATAAAAGGCATAAAGCCCACCTCAAGCCAAGAGAATAAAGAAAAACCCGAAAAGAAGCCCAAAGAATCCGCCAAAAAGACCACAAAAGATAAAGCAAGCAGTAAGGAGACAGAAAAATCCAAATCCCAAAAAGAAAAAAAAGAATCCACAAAAACAACAAAAACAACGAGCAAAAGCACCAAAAAGACCACAAAAGATAAGCCGACAAAAGAAGCTAAAGCCACAGAAAAAGAAGGAAAAAAGAGCAAAACAGAAAAAAAACCCGAAACCCCTTCCAAAAAAGAAGAAAAACAAGCCCAACCAGCACAATTAGAGGACGACACGCAAGAAGAATCCATCGCACAAAACAACTCTCTACCAACAGAAGAAATTCCCCTTCAAAAATCCTTGCCAGAAAATCCCGCAATCAAGCGCACGGGGCTAAGAATCATTAAAAAGCGCGATGTACGTGAGGCAGACAGAGAGGAATCACATACAACAAAAAGCGGACAATCCACACCGCGCACCTTGCAAGATCTACTGGGCAGTTTAGAAGAATCTCCCACAAGATCAAAAGAACGCAAAAGAAAAAAAGAAAAACCCAATCTCCACACAAGCAAGAATCTCGGACAACAGAAGATTGATTTGCTAGACAATAGAGAATTCCAAAGTAGCGGTGATGATGAGGATGAAGAGGATATTATACTCTTTGATTTAAGCGTTCAAGATGAGCGCAACATTGACGAGGAGGAAAACGAGCATAAAATCGTAACCGATCGCATTAAGGTACAGCGCCATAATCCTTTTATGGAACAAGGTAGCACGAGACGATCAAATCGCAAAAAAGCACCAAAAGTCCAAAAAATTCAAGAGGCTGTGAGTGGGATTGTAAAGATTCCCGAAGAAATACGCGCCTATGAGTTTGCAGAAAAGGTTGGCAGAACCATTGGCGATGTGATTAAAATCCTCTTTGGGCTTGGAATGATGGTGACAAAAAACGACTTTTTAGAAAAAGACGCTATTGAGATTCTTGCCGAAGAATTTGGTGTGCAAATTGAGTTTCTAAACACCGCAGATGAGCTGGATTATACGCAACTTCACGCAGACGAGGACAAAGAAGATCAGTTGGTTGTGCGCGCACCGGTGGTTACGATTATGGGGCATGTTGATCATGGGAAAACTTCACTGCTAGACTACATCAGAAATACAAAAATTGTCTCGGGAGAAGCGGGAGGAATCACGCAACACATCGGTGCTTACACTATTACCAAAAATGATAAAGAAATCACATTCATTGATACGCCCGGGCATGAAGCTTTTAGTGAAATGCGCGCAAGAGGAGCGTCTGTTACGGACATTGCTATCATCGTCATTGCAGCCGATGATGGTGTGAAACCACAGACGATTGAAGCCCTCAATCATGCAAAAGCAGCCAATGCTCCCATCATTATTGCGGTTAATAAGATTGACAAACCCGAAGCCAATCCCGATAAACTCAAAGCAGAAGCCGCAGAGCTTGGATTCACACCGCTAGAATGGGGTGGAGAATATGAGTTTGTGCATATTTCTGCAAAGACGGGAGAAGGAGTTGAAGATCTGCTAGAGACGATTTTGTTGCAGGCAGAAATTTTAAATCTCAAGGCAAATCCTAAGCGCCCTGCACGCGCCGTTGTAATTGAAAGCAGCCTTGAAAAAGGCAAGGGTCCCGTTGCAACCGTGATTGTCCAAAATGGAACGTTGAAAGTTGGAGACAGCATCATTGCAGATACCGCATTTGGCCGCGTGAGAGCGATTAGCGATGATAGAGGACGTTCCATTTCTAGCATCACACCTTCTGGTGTTGGCGTGATTACGGGATTCAACGAAGTTCCCCCTGCAGGCTCCATCCTCCTTGCTGTAGAAAATGACAATCTCGCAAGAGATTATGCACAAAGACGCGCTGCACATTTACGTCAAAAAGAACTTTCCCATTCTACAAAGGTCTCCTTTGATGAGTTGAGCTCAATGGTCGCTCTTGGACAGCTGAAGAGTTTGCCTGTCATTATTAAAGCGGACACACAAGGGAGTTTGGAAGCCATACGCGGAAGTTTAGAAAAGCTTCAAAATGAAGAGGTTAAGGTCAATGTGATTCACAAAGGTGTCGGGGGAATCACAGAGAGCGATGTAACCTTAGCGGGAGCGAGCGCAAACTGCTTGATTCTAGGATTCAATGTGCGCCCAACAGGAAGCGTGAAAAACAAAGCTAAAGAACTCGGAATTGAAATTAAGACCTACTCTATCATTTATTCCCTTTTAGACGATATTAAAGCCCTGCTTGGCGGACTTTTATCTCCTGTTATGGAAGAAGAAAACACCGGACAAGCAGAGGTTAGAGAGGTATTCAATATCGCAAAAGTCGGCACAATCGCGGGATGCTTTGTTACAGATGGTGTAATACAACGTGGTATCAAAGTGCGCTTGATTCGCGATGGTGTTGTGATTCACACGGGGAATATTTCTTCACTCAAACGCTTCAAAGATGATGTCAAAGAAGTATCCAAAAACTTTGAATGTGGAATCATGCTTGAAGATTACAATGATGTGCGCATAGGCGATGTCTTTGAAACCTACAAAGAAGTTGAAAAACAAAGGACGCTCTAATGCAAAACATCAGATTAGCTCGTGCAGAATCCCTGCTTAAAGAGATTCTACCAAGCGCATTAGCCAATCTGAATGACACACGGCTCAATGCACTCAATATCGTCGCAGTGAAATGTTCGCGCGGGAAATATTCTGCAGAGGTCTTTCTTAGCGCCCCTTTTGCGACAGAGAGTGAAAAGGCGCAAATCCTCAAACAGCTCAAGAAGGCTCATCGCATTCTCAAAGAATATTGTTTAGAAGAAACAGGTTGGTTTAGATGCCCAGATTTCAAATTCCACTTTGACACACAATTAGAGAGTGAAAATCGGCTTGATGAGATTTTCCAAATTCTACAAAAAGAACGTGAAAGCAAACAAAAGGAATCGCAATAATGCTCACACCACTCTTAGAAGAAAAAATCAAAACACTCCTAGAGAGTTTAGGTTTTAACCTCTATGACATTGCGCTTTTAAAAGAAAATGACCATCAAATTTTGCGCATTTGTATTACGCAAGAGGGAGGTAAAATCTCTCTTGATGATTGCCAGAGGGCAAGCCTTGCCGTCTCACCCTTGCTTGATGTTGAAATGCCAGAGTTTGAAGGCTATTATCTTGAAGTGAGTTCTCCGGGCATTGAGCGCATCCTAAAAACACACGATCATTTCAAGGGCGCTATCAATGAGCTTGTCAAAATCAAAACGCTTGACAGACGAGAATTTAAGGGCAAGTTGCTTAATGTGAATGAAGAGACATTGAACTTAGAGGGTGATATTCTCATTCCCATTGCACAAATCAAAAAAGCACAGACTTACTTTGAATGGTGATAAAATGAGTGCGCACAACTTTTATCTAGAACTCTGTCTCAATAAAGCTTGGGAAAATCAGCTTGAAACCTTGCCAAATCCAGCCGTTGGGGCATTAGTCCTTGATAAGCACAAATCCATTTTAAGCCTAGAATCTCACAAAGAATGTGGAAGCCCTCATGCCGAAGTTTTAGCCCTGCAAAAAGCCTATGCAAGACTAAGTGGCAAAAAGGACATTTTAGCCCTTAGGGATTCTAAAGAGATTCATAATTACCTCTTAAAACATGCCAAAGACGCCTTCAAACACACAACACTCTATGTTACGTTAGAGCCCTGCAGTAGCAAAAAACAAGGCAAAACACCATCATGTGCAAAATTGCTTAAGAGTCTGCGACCCAAGTGCGTTATCATTGGCGCACAAGACATTGACAAAAGCGCAAAAGGGGGTGCAAAAGAGCTAGAAAAAAGCGGAATCTCTGTGATAAAAGCATGGAAAAAAGAATCTCTAAAGAACCTCAACAATCGAGCAAAAGAACTCTTATTGCCCTTTAGAATATTGCAGACACAAAAGAGATTCGTGCTTTTTAAATATGCTTCAAGACTTGATGGTAGCATTAATGGGGGACAAATCAGCTCTAAAATCGCGCAGAGCAAAATGCATAACTATCGCACAAAAGCGGACTTTTTGCTCATTTCAGGAAAAACCGTTCGCGAGGATTCTCCGAGTCTTGATTCGCGATTTGCAACGCTCAAAAAACGATCGCCAAACGTCTTAATCCTCACGCACCAAACAAATTTCCCAAAAACTGCCCCCCTCTTTGACATTCCGCACAGAGAAGTGAGCTTCATTCATGAACTAAAGGATTTACAAAACACGCAGGGATTCATATTTTGCGAAGGAGGAGCGGCGCTTTTATGTGCGCTTAAAGAGTGCATGGATATGCTTCTTGTGATTTTAAATCCAAGCTTTGACTCTTGTGCGACTTTAAGAATGTCTCTACAAGAGCATTTTAAGCTTTTACATAGCACAAAAGTGGGCGATGATTTATTTTTATATCTCATGCCTCTCCGTGCAACAAGGGAAAAGCAATGATCAATTTTGATTTTACACAATTTAAAAACGTAGATTTTGTTGGCAATTTCAAAGATGACATTTGTCTTGAAGTGATTCCAAAACTTAGCAATGGCGTCTCTCCAAGCAATGATGACATTAGAAATATTTTAGACAAAATCGCTGTCATTGTGGATAAAAAACGGGTGAATACAGGCTTCTTGACAAAGGTCATAAAAAATACGCGCAAGGGACGCTTGATTTATAAAATGGAATACTTATTGCTTATCATTAAACAAATTTGCGAAATAAGGATATGACGCATGAAAAAGATTTTTGATAGACGTCACTTGTGGTGCTTGGCTCTCTTTTGCCTCTTAAGTGTGCCCTCTTTTGGTGCAAAAGTCAAAGACTTAGCAAATATCGTCGGTGTGAGGGACAATCAACTCATCGGCTATGGTTTGGTCGTTGGGCTTAATGGGACAGGAGACAAGACAACCTCAACATTTACAATGCAATCCATATCAAACATGCTAGAGAGTGTCAATGTCAAAGTCGATCCAAACGATATCAGCTCTAAAAATGCCGCTGCGGTTATGGTTACGGCAAAATTGCCTGCGTTTGCAAGACAAGGTGATAAGGTTGATGTCCTCGTCTCAAGTATCGGTGATGCGAAGTCGCTTGAGGGGGGAACTTTACTCTTAACGCCCCTAAGCGGACTTGATGGCAGAATCTATGCCGTCGCACAGGGCGCTATCGGAATCGGAGGAAAAAGCGAGAGGGGTGGAAGCGCGAATCACCCCCTTGCTGGACTTCTGTCAAATGGCGCAACAGTAGAGAGAGAGGTAACCTATGATCTCTACAACAAAACAAACGCAACCTTAAGCCTCAAGGAATCCAATTTTCAAAATGCCGTGCGCATTCAAACAAGCATTAATGCGATGTTTCCACAAACCGAAACCAACAACACCAATCCCTCAAATCAACCCGAACAGAATCTCCAACCAAACACGTCTGTAGCAACCGCAGTCGATCCGCGCACAATCAGGCTTGAAAAGCCACAAAATATGAGCATGGTTGAGTTTTTAGCACGTGTGCAAGAGATTGATATTGACGCAATCAAGGAAGACAAAATCATTATCAACGAGCGCACAGGAACGGTCATCGCAGGAATGGGCGTAGAAGTCTCTCCCGTCGTGGTTACGCACAATAACATCACAATCAAAGTCAGCAACGAAGCAGTCAATGATCCCGAAGCGATCAATATGGGTGGCGGAGCTGTGTTTAGCGCACAAGAAGCCATGGTGAGTGCGCAAAACAATCCAACCATTTCTAGCGTTACACGAGCCTTGCAACGCATGGGAGCAACACCAAAAGATGTGATTGCCATCCTAGAGACCATGAAGCAAGCAGGGGCTTTCAACGCTGATTTAGAAATCATTTAAGGAGCAGTTATGAATATTGATTTTAATTCTTTTGGCGGTTATTCTAAAGAGTTGTTAGAGGCAGCAAAATCAGCACCAACGATTCAAAAAACTGATGATGATTCAAGATTGAGAGAGCAGACTGATGCCTTTGAAGCGTTGATTATCAAAAACATGCTAGACACTGCGCTTAAAATGGACGATTCTCTCTATCCAAAGGCACCTGGACATGACATTTATGAATCCATGTATCGCGACACGCTTTCAGAATCCCTAAGCGGAAGCTTCGGATTTAGCGATTTGCTCTTTGATTATCTCAAAGATTTGCAAGGAAAGCAAGGTGGCACAAAGATATAGCCACTTGCGTATCATTCAAAAGAACGGCTTATGATTGACCAAAATCTCCTAGAATCCCTAAGCAGTAGCGACAAAGAATCCTTTGCAAAGGGACTCAAAGAGCTTATCACGCAGACTTATCAAGTTGAACGAGAATTTATTGAACTTAAAGAACTCTTTGAAGAGGTTCTAGATGTCTTGCCAACGGCCGTTTGGGTGCTAGAAAAGGGAGGTGAGATATTCTACCAAAATAGCCTTGCCTGTGAGATTCCACAAATCTTAGAAAAGCTAGACAAGCTTGACCTCTCACAAAATATGCGACAAGAAATTGAGCTAGAATCCAACAAGGAATCCAAAGTCTATCTCGTACAATCCAACCAAAAACTCAACAAACTTATCATTTCTGCAACAGACATTACAAGCGAAAAGAGACGTGAGCGCCTTGCCTCTATGGGACAAATCTCTGCGCATTTAGCCCATGAGATTCGGAATCCAATCGGCTCCGTTGCCCTGCTTGCCTCCACGCTCATTAATCGCGTAGAACTCAAAAACAAATCACTTGTCTTAGAGATTAAAAAATCCATTTGGAGGGTGGAGAGGATTATCAAGGCAACATTGCTATTCTCAAAGGGTGTGCATTGTAATAAAGCCACGATAGAACCACAAGCCATTAAAGATGAATTGCTTGAATCCATCAATCACTACACTTATGCCAAAAACATAGATTTTCAATTTAATTTTTTGAATGATTCCTTTGAAGCGGATTTTGATCTTTTGTGCATCGTGTTACAAAACTTCCTCTTTAATGCCATTGATGCCATAGAAGAGGGAGAGGAAGAAAATGGAGTGGTGGAGATAAGCTATTCTAAAGAAGCGCAATGCGCGGTTTTTAAAATCTTTGATAATGGCAAACCCATTGAAAATCCAGAGATTCTATTTGAACCTTTCAAAAGTACAAAACTCAAAGGCAATGGCTTAGGACTTGCTCTGTCTTTGCAAATCATTGAAGCGCACAATGGAAGCATTACGCTTTTACAAGAGGGCAAAAAGGGATTTGCAATTAAAATTCCGCAAACTGAATAAAATTTTCTTATTTCACATTAAGAATTAAGGCATTTTTGGCTAAGATCTCCCTTAATGATTACTTTAAAAAGGAGTTTTTAGGAATGAGCGCAAATATCCAAAAAATGCAGAGTGTCAAAAGCATCCGCGAAATTGACCTCAAAGACAAGCGCATTTTAATCCGCGTGGATTTCAATGTTCCTATGGATAGCGAGTTGAATATCAGCGATGACACGCGCATTAGAGAAGCGATTCCGACGATTAATTATTGCATAGACAATGGCGCAAAGTCCATCATTCTTGTCAGTCATTTAGGCAGACCAAAGGGCAAGAGCGACGCACTCTCACTCAAAAACGTGCTAAAGAGGCTTGAACGTCTCCTCTCTAAAGATGTTGTCTTTGTAGATAGCCTAGAAAATGCACAAGTTACACTCAATACTCTCATTGATGGAAGCATTGTTTTGCTTGAAAACATACGTTTCTATGAGGGCGAAGAACAAAACGACCAAGCCCTTTCAGAGAAGCTTGCAAAGTTGTGCGATGTCTATGTCAATGATGCCTTTGGGACTTCTCATCGCAAACATTCCTCCACATATGGAATCGCAAATTACGCTAAGGAAAAGGTCGCGGGATTGTTGCTTAAAAAAGAGATCGATTCCTTTGCAGTCGCCCTTTCAAATCCTTTGCGACCCTTGCTATTGATTGTCGGTGGTTCTAAGGTTTCTTCTAAGCTCACATTGCTCAATTCTATTTTAAACATCGTGGATAAAATCATTATCGGCGGAGCCATGAGCAACACTTTTCTGAAGGCAGTGGGATATGATACAAAAGAATCTCTCATAGAGGAACATCTCTTAGAAGATGCACGTAGTATTTTAAGAAGCGCAAAAGACAAGGGGGTGAAAATCTATCTCCCCGTCGATGTCGTCGCAACGGACAATCTCAAAGAACCTAAAGAGATTAAAATTATTCCCGCTCAAGACATACCCGATGGATTGATGGCTGTTGATATTGGTCCTGCGACAACAAAGCTCTTCAGCGAGGTCATACGAGATTGTGAGACGATTATTTGGAATGGACCTCTTGGAGCCTATGAGAATCAGAAATTTTCCCGCGGGACATTTAGTATCGCCCATGCGATTGCCGACACATACGCCTACAGCATTATCGGGGGTGGTGATACTACCGATGCTGTAGATAAAGCAGGAAACAAAGACAGCATGAGCTTCACCTCAACAGGTGGTGGCGCGAGTTTGGAACTCCTAGAGGGCAAAGTGTTGCCCGCATTTGAAGTCTTAGACAAAAGAGCTTAAATGGAAGATTCCTCGCAG
Organism: uncultured Helicobacteraceae bacterium; assembly: GCA_947588965.1. Classification (GTDB taxonomy): domain Bacteria; phylum Campylobacterota; class Campylobacteria; order Campylobacterales; family Helicobacteraceae; genus Helicobacter_D. Next base: position 92,475 of record CANQAN010000006.1, on the reverse strand, counting down.
TTTATACAGAATCTCTAAGGGAGTATTCACTCCTTTAGAGAGACGAAAGGAGTGAATATGTTGAACCTTTTTGTAAAACGTAATGGAATGGTTGTTCGCGAGAGTGTCCATTCTGTAGAAGCTATACAAGTCAATGCTGATATTTTGTGGATAGATTTGCTGCACCCAAGCACACAAGAGATCGCTTATGTCTCTAAGACTTATCTTTTAGACATACCAACAAAAGAAGAGCGTGAAGAGATTGAAGAATCTGCGCGATATTGGGAAAATAGTGAGACAGTCACCATTAACACCTACTTCCTTACGCGACCCAGTGAAGAAAATATCCTACACAACGAAACGGTCACTTTTCTTTTGACACATGGAATCCTCTTTACCGTGCGCTATAGCGAGTTCAAAGTCTTTGATGAGATTCAGCAACGTGTCCTAGCAAGTCCAAAAAACTTTGAAGATGGCTTTGATTTGATTTCAAAAATCTTTGAATTGCGCGTTGAAAAGGATGCGGACATGCTAGAGAGCATCGCCAAACAAACGCGACTTTTAAGACGTGCCATTGTCTTTGATAAAAAACTCGGCGATGAAATTCTAGAAAATCTCTCCGTTTTGCAAGAAATGCATTTGAGTCTTCGCGACAGTCTTTTTGATAAGAGGCTTGCAGTTGCTGCACTTTTGCGCACAAACAAGGCAGATCAAGAGGTTAAGAAGAGCTTTGGAATCGTCTTAAAGGACATCAACTCGCTTGTGGATTTCACTAATGCAAACATGAATATTCTAGACAACATTCAAACACTCTTTGCAAGTCAAATCAATATTGAACAAAACAAAATCATCAAGCTTTTTACTGTGGTCACAGTAGCAATGATGCCCCCCACACTCATTGCAACGATTTACGGAATGAATTTTCAGCATATGCCAGAATTAGAATGGACATTTTCCTATCCGATTGTCCTTAGCATTATGATTATCTCTACCATTTTACCTATTTTGTATTTTAAGAAGAAAAAATGGTTGTAGGGGATTTGCACATTAGGGCAGATTGTGAGATACATTGGCTCAAAAATACTTTTGCTTGATAAGATTTCAAACTTCATTCCAAGTGAAGCGCACAGTGTTTGTGATATTTTTACCGGAACAGCAAGTGTCAGCAGACATTTCAAGCATTCTCACAAGCTTATTTCAAATGACATTCTGTATTTTTCATTTGTGTTGCAAAAGGCTTATTTGGGGCTCTATGAAGAACCTCAATTTTTAGAGTTTAAAAAGAAATTCAACTCCCATCCCATTGATTATTTTAACAATAAAACAGAGCCTTACAATCTGCAACACAGACCCTTTATTTTTGAAAATTATTCTCCCAATAAAAACTCTCAATGATTCTACAAATTCATTCCCCACAAATCTTGATAGAATCCATTCTGCACTTAAGAAATTATTATGGTTTATACGGTGAGCTGATTTAATGCATTACTTAAAGGCTTACGGATTCCCGCTAACCCTTAAGACTCTCTTGTAAGAGCGCATTGAGGCGCTTCACAAAGGCATTGACATCTTTGAGCTTTCCACCTCCTAGTAACTTTGCCTCTTCTAAGAGTAAATGCGCAATCTGCGCAACTTTCCCTGTGTCTTTAGAATCTAAGAGTTGGGTGAGAATCGCATGGCTTGGATTGAGCTCTAAAATTGGTTTGGATTCTGGCGCATTGTCTTGCAAACCCATTTGGCGCATCATTTTAAGCATCGCAGCATTTTTGTCATCGGATTCCACAATGCAAGATGGAGCATCCACAAGTCTCGCACTCAAGCGCACATCGCTTACTTCATCACCCAAAGCCTCCTTGAATCCCTCTAGTAACCCCTTGAATTTCTCCTGTACCTTCTCTTCAATTTTCACCTCTCCTAAGTCCTCTAACGCCTCTTTAGAAGTGATAGAGCGTAGTGGCATCTTGTCATATTCTGTCACCATTGGCATGACAAATGCATCAATCTCATCGCCAAAAAATAAGACTTCAATGTCTTTTTTCTTAAAAGTATCCAGCAAAGGAGAGCTTTTAAGAAGCTCTAAATCTTCCCCCTCGAGATAATAAAGCGCCTTTTGGTCCTTAATCATACGCTCTTTGTATTGTTTGAAAGAAATCTCCTTACCCTCACTCTTTGTAGATTGGAATCGCAAAAGTTCAAGCAATTTCTCTTTGTTTTCAAAGTCGCTATAAACACCCTCTTTAATGCATCTCCCAAATTCTTTATAGAATTTCTCATAGGATTCCTCATCTTTTTGTAAGCCCTCTATCTCACCTAGAATCTTTTTTGTAGAAGCAGACTTGATGTTTGCTAAGATTCTGTTTTGCTGTAGAATCTCGCGACTCACATTGAGTGGCAAGTCCTCGCTGTCTATGATTCCACGTATGAAGCGCAAATAAGTTGGCAGAAGTTCTTTGTCATCATCAGTGATAAAGACGCGCTTGACATAGAGTTTGATGTGGCTTTTGTAATTGGCATGATAGAGATCAAAAGGCGCAGTTTGCGGAATGTAAAAGAGCGTCGTGTATTCCATAGAACCCTCAACTTTTGTGTGAATCCATTTCAAAGGCTCTGTTGTATCATAACTCAAACTCTTATAAAATTCCTTATATTCCTCATCTTTAATGTCCTTTTTAGCAAGGCGCCAGAGCGCGGAAGCCGCGTTGATTTGCTCACATTTCTCCTCTTTGACTTCTTTCTTATTGGCGCCCTCCCCCTCTTCTTTTGTCTCGCTATAATGTAAGAAAATCGGGAATGGAATGTGATCGGAATATTTTTTCACAATCTCCTCTATGCGCCAACGACTAAGGAATTCCGCTTCTTCGTCTTTAAGATAGAGCTTAATCTCACTACCTTGCGATTCTTTCTCGCATTTTTCAATCTCAAACTCTCCGCTCCCATCACTTATCCAAGCAAACGCCTCGTTAGAATCGGCCTTTTTTGTTGTTACAATGATTTTACTTGCCACCATAAAGGCAGAATAGAATCCCACTCCAAACTGCCCAATTAATGCGGAATCTTTCTTTTTATCTCCGCTTAATTTGGAGAGAAAATTCTTCGTCCCACTCTTAGCAATCGTCCCTAAATTCTCAATCAAATCTTGCTCATTCATTCCAATTCCGCTATCATTGATTGTGAGGGTTCTTTTTTCACTATCAAATGCAATGTCAATTCTAGGCACAAACTGCAATGATTTGAGCTTTTCATCTGTAAGTGTGAGATATTGCAATTTATCAAGCGCGTCTGAAGCATTACTAATCAACTCGCGCAAAAAAATCTCTTTATTAGAATATAAGGAATGAATCATTAAATCCAACAATTGATTGACTTCTGTCTGAAAAGTGTGTTTTGCCATAGTAACTCCTTTTATTTTTTGCGCATTATAGCAAATTTTTTACAAAAAACAATAAAGTTTATATCATTAATATCAAGTTATTTTAGCTTATTAATATAAAATTAATGGAGTGTGAATCAATAAATTGGCATATATATTTTCTTAGATTTTGCAAAATGATTTGTAAAGTTAATAACAAAAGCGCGGTGAATAGGAATTAAAAGAAGTTAATCAAAAGATTACAAACTTCAAACTTGAGAAAAGCTTGAGTGGTGGCCACGACTGGACTCGAACCAGCGACCACTACCATGTCAAGGTAGTGCTCTACCAACTGAGCTACGCGACCAAAGTTTTAAGGAATTCTAATCAATTTTATTTTAAAAAATACTAAACCACCTTAAGATTCTAAGTTTTGCGCGATTTTGCAATGTTTGCGCTAAAGAACTAGGGAGAAAGCCCTTTGAGCTTGTCATAAAAAATCGCTTCTTTAGAGAAAAGTCCCTTTTCTGCGTCATTATGGCACATTTGACAATTTGACGCACTCTTAATTGCAGACGTTTTAAAAATCTTTGAATCAAGCCCTTTGTGCGCCCTTTCCCAGTAGGGATATTTTGTGATGGCCATTTGTTGAGAATCCTTTGGAATGACAGAATAAAACTTTGTATCCACAGTATCACTTGCATAGTGTGCAAGGAATTCTGCAATGACCTTATGATCTTCTTCCTCCAAACTTGCATCATCTCCAAAATGATTTTCTAAATCCTCCATCATAAGATTCCAAGCGGTTTTTGGGAGTAAGTAGGGAGCATACGCGATGTGGCAACTGCCACACTCTTGCCGATAGACTTCTGCATTATACTTCTCTGAATCCTGTATAAAAGAATCTTGCGGAATTGTTTGTAAAATCGGATTCTTAGGCAAAAGTAAAACAACTCCGCACAAAAACAAGAATCCAAAAAAGCCATAAGACACAATTCTTTGTGTGCGATTCAAGGAAACACTTACATTTATTTGTGTGAATTTATAGCCACTTATCATAGAGTCTATCGCTGTCCCTCTGTGAAGAAATTTATCCACTAAACTCCCGCAAATATGAATCCCTACAACAACTAAAAGTACATTGGCAAGATTCTTATGAAGCGCACCAAAAGGCTCAAAAATGCTGTATTGATAAAATAGAAATCCAAAAACTCCCTTGCCCTCTTCTGCTCCACATTGCAAAAATCCACAAAAAACCGTGAATAATCCTAAAATCAACATAAGGACAATGGCGATACTAGAAGCGGGATTATGCCCGATAAAATGGTGAGATTTGTGCGTTAGAATGCTTTTGAAATAATCAAAAACTCCGCGCCACTCAAAATCACAAAAACGTGAATATTTCGTACCAACAAACCCCCAAATGATGCGCAACAAAACCGCTACACCAAAGAGGATTCCAAAGAAAAAGTGGAGGGACAGGAATCCCTCCAGTTTAGCAAATAAATAAGAGAGCGCGAAGCTCAAAATTAAAACAAAATGTAAAAAGCGATTGGTAAAAGTCCAAATATAGCTCTTAATCACGCCATTTCCCATAGTTTGGAATCTCAACCGTTTTCTTTTGGAAGACTCCCTCATCAGCCTTTGTATGACAAGCGGCGCAACGTACGATATTTCCGACTTCTTTTTGTGTCACCATCCATTCTTTGAGTTCTCTGTGCTTCTTCTTGTGATAGGGGATTTGCGCAATAGAAGTGTAGAGGACATTAGGCTCCATTGATCTTGTGAGCTTCGCACTGCGACGATATTGCATGGCTTTTTCACTCGCATTATCCAAGAGATATTTTGTAATCTCTGCAATCTCCTCTTTTTCTAAACTCGCATCCGTGCCATAATGTGTTGCAAGATTATCCATAATATACTGCCAAGACGCACTCGGCAACAATCCGGGTTGATAGCCAAAATGACAACTCGCACACTCTTTTTTATAGAGTTCATTATCCACAGGTTTAATCTCGGGACCCTTTGCGCTCTTCGCATAAACATGAACTGCAACACAAAGCATAAGCAAAGCCAAAATAAAATTCTTTTTCATACCACACTCCTTTTATTGTGCGATGAGATAATACAGCACATCGCCTTTTTCTTGCGCACTTCCCTCACGCAAAAAAACATCTTTAAAATTGCGCTTGAGCCATTTTTTCACTTCTTTGACATCACTGAGACGTTTAGGATTCACGCTTGGGGCTAGAGGCTCTAAGGTTTTATTAGTGAAAACATTCACAGAACTTGCCTTTAAATCCTCACTATGACAACTCTGACATGAAATGAGAGTGTCATTTTTGCCCCTGTGTTTTGTGCTAAAAATCATCGCCCCCCTTTGTGCATCAAAATCGCTAAAATCTGCATTTTCTGCCTTAGCTTCATTTTTAAGCTCTTCTATGTAGCTCTGCATTTCTGCATTAAAATCCGCAAAACTCACTCCTGCAAACAAAAGGCAGAATCCTAGCAGAAAGAAACTTTTTTTCATTTTTGCTCTCCTTGAGATGGATTGAGCGCAAATTGTAGCAGTGTATTGTTAATTTTATATTAAGCAAAGAGTCTGCAAATCATCAAGAATACAAGTGCAGCTAAGTCCTTTTTTTCTTCAAAAGAATTGTTATAAGAATTATCGCAACACCACAATTTATCATCACATCAGCAAAGTTAAAAATCGCAAATTCAAATTGATAATGCCAAAAAATATAATCCACAACACCTTGATGAATGAAACGATCCAAAATATTAGAGATTCCAGCACCAAAAATCACGCCAATTGCAAAGGCATATTCCCTTAAAATCTCGCGCTGTTTGCAAAGATATACAAACACTAAAACAAGCAACAAAATCTGCAAATACTTAAGCCACTCTTGCAAAAAAGCAAAGAGTGAGAAAGCAACGCCCTTGTTATAGACAAACAAAAGTGAAATTACAGGAGTCTCATAAATCAAATCACCCTGCTGATAGCCCTCAAGTACGAAATACCACTTAATGCCTTGATCAATGACAAAAACAACGCCCAAAGCACAAAAAAAGAGCATCCATGTCTTTTTGGATTGCGCTCTTAGTTCCTCTAGCAAATCTTGCCCTTGAAGTACTGCTCACATTCTTGCATGATTTTTTCTAACTGCTTACCGTCTTTGCCCTCTAGCAGAATCCGCAATTTATTTTCTGTCCCGCTGTAGCGGATTAAATGGCGCACTTTTTTGGATTGAATGCCTTTGAGAAAGGCTTGATAATCCTCTAAGGATTCCAAAGCGGGTTTAGAATTGACATTGAGATTTTTGAGGATCTGCGGATAGAGTTCAAAGCAATTAAGAGCTTCAGACGCGCTTTTTTGAGTCTTTAAGATATAAGCCATTGTTTGCAAGGCACTCACCAATCCATCACCCGTCTTAGCAAAATCGCTAAAGATAATATGCCCACTCTGTTCTCCTCCAAAATTCAAATCTTTTTGCAACATTTCCTCTAAGACATATTTGTCGCCAACTTGAGAACGCACTAATGCGATTCCATGAGATTTGAGAAATTCCTCTAGCGCATAATTACTCATAATCGTTGCGACAACTGCGTTGTTTTTAAGCATTTTGGATTCTTTTGCAGCAAGCGCAAGGACACCAATGAGTTTGTCCCCATGCACAACCTCACCCTTTTCATCAACAACCACGAGCCTATCGGCATCCCCATCAAGCGCAAAACCAATGTCTGCGCGTACGCGTCGCACTTCTTCTTGCAGCATCAAGGGCTGTGTCGCACCACAATTTTCATTGATATTAAATCCATTAGGCTCATCATTAATCACAAAAACTTCCGCGCCAAGCTCACTAAAGATCGTTGGCGCAACCTTATAAGCCGCACCATTTGCACAATCAAGCACCACGCGTACACCATAGAGCGAGAGATTTTTAGGAAAAGAATTCTTAATGTGTACAATGTAACGTCCTACAACATCGTCAATGCGCTTACTAGAACCAATTTCTTTGCCACATTTTTGAGCATTTTCTAAGAGTTCCAAATCATGATAAATCGCCTCAATTTTTTCCTCATCTTGCTCGTCAATCTTGTATCCACTGCGTCCAAAAAACTTAATGCCATTATCCATAAAGGGGTTATGACTTGCGCTCACCATAATCCCCCCATCACAACGCATGTCTTCTGTCAAATACGCAATTGCAGGTGTTGGCATGGGTCCAATTTGTATCACCGCATAACCCACAGCTGTAAGTCCGCTCACAAGAGCATTTTCAAGCATATATCCACTGCGCCTTGTGTCTTTCCCGACAAGAATCTTGTTTGTCTTAGCGCATTCTGCATAATAAATCCCCGCCGCAATTCCGAGTTTCAATGCGCAAAATGCGTCCAATTTCACACCAGCTTCACCTCTTACACCATCTGTTCCAAACAACTTCATTATTGTGCCTTTTTTATTTGCTTTTAATAAAAATTCAAGTAGAATCTTAGCCTAAAATTTTTTATAAAAGGATTAACACTCTATGGCAAATCACAAATCAGCAGAAAAACGCATTCGTCAGACAAAAAAGCGCACAGAGAGGAATCGCTACTATAAAACAAGAATCAAAAATATGACAAGAGCGTTAAATGAGGCCATTGAAGCCAAAGAACTTGACAAAGCACAAGAACTCCTCAAGCAAGTCAATCAGAATTTTCACAGCTATGTCAGCAAGGGAATTTTGACAAAAAACACCGCCGCAAGAAAGGTGAGCCGACTCAACGCTTCTGTGAAAAAACTCGCTCACGCATAGTTTGTAAGTGCCTTTAAGGTCTTTTTGATGTTAGCCGACAAGCTGCAGCCTTTTATCCAACGTTATGATGAAATCAGCCGATTGCTTGTAAGTCCCGATATATTAAACGATGTCCAGCAAATTGCAACATTAAGCAAGGAGCAGAGCAATCTAGAAGAGCTTGTCGCAAAATCCAAGCAATACCTCAAAAATCTAGAAAATATAGAAGAAAACAGAGCCTTACTTGATGATAAAGAGTTAGGGGAGTTAGCAAAAGAAGAAATAAAACTTGCAGAATCCCAAAATGAAGCCCTAGAATCCGAGATTAAACTCTTACTACTCCCCAAAGATCCCAATGATGACAAAAACATTTATTTGGAATTACGCGCAGGGACAGGAGGCGATGAAGCAGGAATCTTTGTTGGGGATTTGTTCCGCACATATGTACGCTATGCGGATTCACAAGGTTGGAAAGTAGAAATCATAAGTTCAAGTGAAAATAATGTCGGTGGATACAAAGAAATCATTGCTCTTGTGAAAGGCAAGGGGGCGTATTCTAAACTCAAATACGAAGGAGGCACACACCGCGTCCAAAGAGTTCCCGAGACAGAATCACAGGGTAGAATCCACACTTCAGCCATTACCGTTGCGATTATGCCCGAAGTTGATGAAGTGGAGGTCGCAATCAATCCTAATGATTTGCGCATTGAAGTTTTTCGCGCAGGTGGGCATGGTGGGCAGTGCGTCAATACAACGGATTCTGCCGTGCGCATCACGCATGTTCCAACGGGCATTAGCGTGTCTATGCAAGATGAAAAATCACAGCACAAAAACAAAGACAAAGCCTTGAAAATCTTAAGGGCTAGAATCTATGAAATGGAATTACAAGCACAAATGGAACAGAATGCAGAGACACGCAAGAATCAAGTCGGAAGCGGTGACAGAAGCGAGAAAATCCGCACTTATAATTATCCACAAAACCGCCTCACAGATCATCGTGTCGGCTTGACACTCTATAATCTAGAAGAAATCATGCTCAATGGCAATCTAGATGCAGTGATTAACCCCATCATAACCTTTTTTCAAACACAAGCCCTGCTTAAAAGCGGCATAGAATAGCAAAATCAACAGACGATCAATACGCGAAGAAGCCTTGCTTTAAGTTCTGTTTTACATAAATCAAGCTACAATTATTCTCTTTTGTCTTGGACAGATGGGTGAGTTGGCTGAAACCACATCCCTGCTAAGGATGCGTAGTCGCAAGATTACCGAGAGTTCGAATCTCTCTCTGTCCGCCACTAATCCCTTCAAAATCCTCGCAATTATTTTAGGCTTTTGTCTTTCACAGAACAAATCCTTTGGATTCAAAATCAAGCCTTAGGATTTCATTGGCACAAAACTATAAATTTTTCGCTCCTCTTTTTTAATTGTTCCCTCATTTTTTAATCTTATCATGAGTTAATTTATCATTGCTAATCAAAAGTTCTTTGCCCATATTAGCCTTTTCTCGCTTAAAATTATTCATGCCATATTGCAGATTCCACTCTTGTATATAAAAGTCCCTATAAAGCTCTCTTATAAAATCACTATCATCATAGGTTAATAAAAATTTATGTTGTGTCTTTTTGAGCTTCTCGCATAATCTTTGATGATCAAAATTCCTATGCAAATCGCCCTTTTTGCCATAGAGTTTTGAACCCATCACGCTAAAATAGGGCGGGTCTAAGAAAACAAAAACGCTCTCCCCCTCTTTTTCTAGTAATACAGCATAATCCTCCGCACTAAAATGAAAGTTTTTAATCACCTCACAAATTGTGCGTAATCTCTCAATAGAGCTTTGTGTGAAGCGGGATTCAAAAGCCTTTTGAGAATATCCCCCACAATCAACCACGCCCGAAAAAGTGATACGATTGAGTATGAAAAAATCCACAGCCCTTTGAAAATCACTCAACTCACAATTTCTGCGCTCAAGCAAGTTTTCATAAAGATCCCTGCCATTTTTAAAACGTTCTTTGATTTGACAAATTTCATTAATCATCTCCTCATTTTGCACCTTTAAAACCTGCCAAAAACAATACACATCATAATTTAAATCATTAGCAAAAAATTTGACTTCACAAGGATTAGGACAGAAAATAGAATCCCTTTGATAGAGTTCTTGAAAAAGATAGATTCCAACACTTCCCCCGCCGAAAAAAGGCTCTCTGTATTCTTTAAAATCCTTAGGAAAAAAGTCTTTTAAAAACCTAAGCGCCCTTGACTTTCCACCGGGATAACGTAGAGGAGATTTATAATAAAGCATTGTTCCCCTTTAGCTCTATAAAACTCACTTTTATCTCTAAAATCCTTGCAGAATTTTAACTCATTATAAATCAAAATTTATTTTTTCCACACAATATGCCCATTGATATTGTGCTTTTCATAAACCTCTAACACTTCCTCTAAGAAGTCTATCAATGCTTTTTCGTTAGCACTCTTAGCACTTTCTAACATGCGTATAAACATTTTCTTACCCGTTTGAGTTTGTTTTAAATTTTTCTTTAAAAATTATGTTGAGAGCATAATGTTTGTCCATTTTCTAGTGTGCCACCTAAATCTTTAGGTTTGATATGATCAATATGAAGTTCTACTCCTTCTTTTTTGCCCATTCCACATATAACGCAACTATAATTATCACGTTCTAAAATTTGTCTTTTTAAATTTGGAGTAAAATCCTCTAAATCCTCTCTTAAGATGACAAAATGAGGATCATAGCGATACACTCCTTTTGCAATTTTTTGCAAATAACCCTTTTGATGCAAACTTCTTATTCCTCTATCCGGGTCTCTAAAAACCTTTCCAGTGCGATTTTTCCATTCTTTAACCACCCAATCAACAACTTCAGGGTGAGCAATGTCCCTATTTGGATTTGCCTTGAAAAATTCCATAATTAAATCAAGCTGTGAGCTGACTTTATTGCTCATCAAATAATCCTTTCTCCTTTTGAATCAACTCTAAAAATCTCTTTTTTGAAAGCTCACAATAACTTTTATCAAGTTCTATGCCTATAAATTTGCGTTGATTAAGATAGGCTTCTATCATTGTTGTCCCGCTTCCACTAAAAGGATCACACACCACATCACCGACAAAAGAAAAAAGTTTGATGCATCTTTTAGGCAATTCTCTAGGAAAGGGCGCAGGGTGTCCTATGCGTTTTTTAGATTCTCCATTAAAGCTCCACAATCCATTTGTCCAAGCCATAAATTCTTGCTTTGTTATATCATTTTCTCCTTTGATTTTCTTTTTCCATTCTCCTTTATAAAGCACTAAAATAAGTTCCACAGGTGCGATAACATAGGGAGCAGACGCACTAAGCCAACTTCCCCAAGCTGTGCGTCTTGAAATATTTCCCTCATTCCAAACAATCGTGCTATGGTATTTCCAACCGACTTTTTTAGCAATTTGCGTTAAATCCGCCCCCACACTTTGCTGTCCGCCTTTATTTTTATCTAAAGGGATATTCAAACAAAATCTTGCCCCATCTTTTGCCCAAAAATAGCAGTTTTTCAACCAAGCTTTGCAAAATTCCAAATATTCTTTATAATCATTAGAATCCGCATTAGAATGATATTCTATGCCCACATTATAAGGAGGTGAGGTGATGATTAAATCAAGGCTTTGTTTTTGCAATAACTGCTTATTAAGAATGGACGCTTGATAAAGGCAAGAATCCTTAAAAGAAAAATAAGCACATGTGGATTCCTCCGCCCTAAGTGCATTTTGTTTTGTGCAAATCATAAGCATTCCCTAAAATAGCAAACAGGCAACAAACAATGATTTTAATGCTTTAGTTTAATTCAATCCTCACAAATCACAACTCCGTCTTTAACACCGCACCATTTGCGGCATTAGAGACAAGCAAAGAGTAACGTTTAAGCCATTTGCTCGTGATATTTTTGCTCTGCATAATTGTTTGAGCTACATTTTGCTCACTCCATTTTCTCCTCCGCACTTCCAAAGTCGCAGAATCCACAAGCAACTCCAAACTCCCTTCTGACACAGAAATTTCTATCTCATCATTATCTTCTATGAGGGCAATCAACCCTCCCTCTGCCGCTTCTGGACTGACATGCCCAATGCATGCCCCACGTGTCGCACCACTGAAGCGCCCATCAGTGATAAGAGCGACACTCTCGCCAAGCCCCATGCCCATAATCAAACTCGTAGGACTGAGCATCTCTTGCATTCCCGGACCCCCTTTTGGTCCCTCATAGCGAATCACTACGACATTCCCTGCTTTGACTTTACCTCCTGCGATTCCCTTAATCGCCTCGTCTTGAGAGTTGAAGCAGATCGCACGTCCCTTAAACTCTTTCATAGATTCTGCCACAGCGGCAACCTTTAGCACAGCACCCTCTTTTGCGAGATTCCCAAAGAGAATCTTAAGTCCCCCCACAGGCGAATAGGCATTTTCATTGGTATGGATAATCTTAGTATCCTTGATTTGTGCATTTTTAATGCGCTCACCCAAAGTCTCACCCGTGATGGTGAGTGCATTAAGGCGCAATGTACTATTGTCACGTTTTGCAACCTCATTCATAACAGCATTCACGCCCCCAGCGCGATTGATGTCCTCCATATGTACACTGCTTAGCGCAGGAGCGATTTTTGCGATATGAGAGACATTTTGTGCGATTTTATTTATGGATTCTAAATTAAAATCAACTTCTGCTTCTTTTGCGATAGCTAACATATGCAAAATCGTATTTGTACTACCACCCATTGCCATATCCACGACAAAGGCGTTGTGAATAGCCTCTGCATTGAGGATATTGCGGAATCTAAACTGCTCTGTCTTTTGCGTATCAAGTGTAATCTCTACGATTCTACGCGCTGCGGTACGTAAAAGTTCTTCACGTTCTTTGCTAAGAGCTAGAATCGTCCCATTTCCGGGTAATGCCACACCCATAGCCTCACAGAGCGTATTCATGGAGTTTGCAGTAAACATTCCGCTACAGCTTCCCCCACTCGGACAAGCTTTGCATTCTATCTCATGCAGTTTTTCCTCACTCATCTTGCCATCTGCAAACGCCCCCACAGCCTCAAATGCGGAATTGAGATCCAAAATCGTGCCATCCTCAAGCTTCCCTGCCCTCATAGGACCACCACTCACAAAGATTGTCGGCACATTCACGCGCAGTGCGCCCATAAGCATACCCGGGACAATTTTGTCGCAGTTAGGAATGCAAATCATCGCATCCAAAGAGTGTGCATTCATCACCGTTTCAATGCTATCGGCAATGAGTTCTCGGCTGGGCAGGGAATAGAGCATCCCGCGATGCCCCATTGCGATTCCATCATCAACGCCAATGGTATTGAACTCAAAAGGCACACCCCCCGCTTTGCGAATCTCCTCCTTGATAATCTCCGCATAGCGATTTAAGAAAAAATGCCCGGGAATAATGTCAATATAGCTATTTGCCACACCAATAAAAGGCTTCTCAAAGTCAGAATCTTCCAGCCCTGTAGCCCTCAACAAACTTCTATGCGGGGCTCTTTGATAGCCCTTTTTTACCACATCACTGCGCATCATTATTTCCTTTGTATGTTTTTAAAATTGTAGCAAATTTAATGACATTTTACGGCTTAGGAGATTCCAACTTACCTATCTGTTCTATCAAATCAAGCGGTGAGAGCGCGAAATTATGATGATCCTTGCAATAGGATTCTGCACAAAAGCTGTGCAACAAAACGCCATTAATAGCAGAGTCCAACGGACTATAGCCTTGCGCGAGATACCCCCCAATGATTCCGCTTAAAACATCGCCACTTCCACCTTTAGAGAGCGCATTATTCCCAAAGGGATTCACATAGACTTTCCAACCTTGTGCAATAATTGTGTTTGCACCCTTCAAAACAAGCGTTACATTAGGATAAAACACAGAGAATTTAAGGACATGGGAGAATCTGTTGTCTTGGAGTTCTTGCACAGAAATTGTTTCAAGATTAAGTGCTGTTAAGATCTGTACAAATTCCTTTGGATGGGGTGTTAAAATAATGTTTTCACGTTCTAACAATGTCTTAAAATATTCATGATAAAACATATCGGCATCTAAGAGGATCGGAATCTGAGTAGAAGTTAAGTTTTTGGGCAAAGCACACTCCCTCCCAAGTCCCATTCCTAGCACAAGCGCCGTTGCATTATGTGGAATCTCCCTGCTTTGCATAAGCTCAAAGGGTAAAGAAGGGATCTCCCTTTCACTCCAAAGAGTCGTCAATCCCGCACCACTCCTCAATCCCGCAAGTGCGCTCAAAACCGCCGCTCCTTGCTTCTCTCCACTCAAAACACACAAATGCCCAAAATCACCCTTATTGCTTCTTTTGTTCTCGCGTTCAGGAACTTTAAAATCGCTTCTTTCAAGCAATTTCGTGAGGGAATCGGGGGCGAAAATCTTTTCGGAGACTCCAAGATTGATTAAATGTATGCTGCCCACATAGTCTTTCACTTTATCCTCATACAAGGGAATTTTATGCGCTCCCATAGTGAGTGTAAAATCAGCCTTAAAGACAAAAACTCCACTATTTTTGTCTATCGTGCTCTCTCTTGAGATTCCACTAGGGACATCACAGGCGATTCTAATGCAGTCTTGAGAATTTAATGCAGCAATGAGTTCGGCAGTCTCACAACTAAAATCACCCTTGAATCCCGTCCCAAATAAGCCATCAATAATAATGTCATATCCCTTCAACAAAACCAAAGAATCCCACCAAGCATCATATTCCCAATCTCCAAAAGAAACCAAATCTGAATATATCCATTTGCTATCAGTTTTGGAACAGATGTTTCGTAAAATCTCTTTTTGTATCCGACAAAGCGCACTTTTTGCGCCAAGAGGCAGATAAACCTGCACATTATACTTCCCATAAAGCATACGCGCAAGAGCCAAACAATCCGCACCATTATCGCCACTCCCACATACAAGAAGTATTTTAAATGCCGGATTCTGCTTCAAAAAACGTGATTCTAAAAACTCCAGCATTCCCCTTGCGGCATTTTCCATAAGCAAGAGTGATTCCATCTTGAATTCCTCATTTGCGCGACGATCAAGCTTTTTTGTATCCCAATACAGATTTTTCATTTTGTTTCCTCACAGCAGATTTCTTGAAGATCAAAATCTTAGCAAATAGACTATAAATTCATTCTAAATATGCTATAAATTTAGAAAATGTCTTTTAAAGAATCCGAATGAGCTTAAAAACACTCCTTTTTTATTTTCTTATATTGTTAGCATTCAATGCATGTGGGAAACCCGAAGAAAAGCCCACAGAAGAGCTCACGCAAGAAATGCAAGAACCACAAACAACACAAGAATCACAGCAAGATTCCAACAAAACTAAAGAATCCGAGCAAGAAACTCCCTTGCAAAAAGAATTGAAGCAAAACTTAAAGGCACATCTCAATCAACTCAGCAAAGAATTGCAAGAAAAAGATCTCAACTCCTTACAAATAGAAAAAGATACGGCCATGCAGAAGCATATGGATTATTTTCAAGGATTCCATGGTCGCAAAGACTTGCCTAAAGGCAATCCCGCACAAAATGCGCCGCATTTGATTTTAGACAAAGCCTACCTCCTACAACAGACACAAATTGAAAAATTACAACAAAAAAATGATGAAATCAGCAAATAAAGCAAATGATTCTGAAATTTATGCGATTATTAAGTCGCTTTTGATTAAAATGCGCTCCCAGAGTTGAATTGACAAAAAAGGCGAGAAATGACAAAGCGCATTTTGGTAAAGTATTCTGGCGAGGCGTTAGCGGGTGAAAGTGGCTTTGGGATTGAAAGTAAAGTCTTGGATTATTTGGCAAGTGAAATTAAAATCTTAGTGGATAATGGAATTGAAGTTGGAATCGTCATTGGTGGAGGGAATTTCGTTCGTGGTGTAAGTGCATCAAAGGGCGGATTGATTCGTCGCACAAGCGGAGATCACATGGGAATGCTTGCTACTGTGATTAATGGTGTCGCCATGCAAGAGGCTTTAGAATATTACGGCATTGATGTGCGCGTCCAGTCTGCATTAGAGATTAAAGAAGTGTGTGAAACCTATATCAATCGTCGCGCGATTCGTCATTTAGAGAAGGGTCGCGTGGTGATTTTTGTCGCAGGCACAGGGAATCCTTTCTTCACAACAGATACGGCCGCAACCCTACGCGCAGTGGAGATTGGCGCAGACATGATCATTAAGGCCACAAAGGTCGATGGTGTCTATGATAAAGACCCTGCGCAATTTAGCGATGCTGTAATGTTACAAAATATCGGCTACGAACAGGCTCTCAAGGAGAATATCAAGGTCATGGATGGGACTTCTATCACTTTGGCTATGGACAACAATCTGCCCATTATTGTTTGCAACATGTTGCGCAGTGGAAATCTCTTAAAAATCATTCAAAACGACCAGAGCGCCATCTGCTCTAAAGTATCAAATTAACACAAAGGAATCGATATGAGAATTGAAGAAATCGCCTCAAAAGCATTAGAAAAAGTCAATGGAGACAGGTATTTGCTCTCTAACATTCTATTTACAAGAATCAACGAACTCAGTCGCGGGGCGAAACCGCTTGTTAATAAAGATGTGAAGATTCATAAACTCTCTGACATCGCCCTCTTAGAAGTCGCAGAAGAAAAAATCAGTCTTGATAAAGTAGAAGATGCGAAAAATTGAGGATTTAAGGCAGGTTAGGGTTTGGATTTTTTAAAACAAGTCGCGGAGATCTCTAGCCCTAAGGGGGCATTAGACCTATTATACACGAGCATTGAAGTCACTCCTCACATAGAAAACGCGATTGCATTTGCCACAGAAGCGCACAAAGAACAAAAGCGCCGCAGTGGAGAGCCTTATATCGTGCATCCCTTGCTTGTTGCGTGCATTGTTGCCTACTTCGGTGGCGATGAAGTTATGGTGTGCGCAGCCCTCTTGCATGATGTTGTGGAGGATACAGACTATACGCTTGAAGACGTAACGCGTGATTATGGCTTAGATGTCGCTTCGCTTGTTGATGGATTGACAAAGATTGTTGCAATTCGCGCAGAGGAATTGCCCTCTTCAAATTCTAACGAAAAGCTCGTCGTTGCAGCCCTAAGCTTCCGTAAAATGCTCATCACCTCTGTAAAAGACGTGCGCGTCCTCGTTGTGAAACTCTGTGATAGATTACACAACATGCTCACTCTCAACGCCCTCCCCCCAAACAAACAAAGGAGAATCTCCGAAGAGACTTTAGTGGTCTATGCACCCATCGCGCACAGACTTGGAATCTCATCACTCAAAAATGAGTTAGAAGACAAGAGCTTTTATTACATTTTTCCACAAGAATATCGTAAGATTGATGAATATTTCTTAAGCCACAAACAAACGATTCAACTCAAACTCAATGCCTTCATTCAAAAGGTCAAAAAAAGCCTCATTCAAGATGGCGTTCCCGAGGGGGATTTCAGAATCTCAAGTCGTGTCAAGCGACATTATTCTATTTATCTCAAAATGCAGCGCAAGGGAATCTCCATCGATGAAGTTCTCGATCTCTTAGCGATTCGCGTGATTGTAAAAACACCGCTAGATTGCTATCGTGTGCTTGGAATCCTGCATTTGCATTTCAAGCCCATTATGTCGCGCTTCAAAGACTACATTGCCTTGCCAAAGGAAAATGGCTATCAGACAATTCACAGCACACTCTTTGATGATTCCGCGATTTTTGAAGTACAAATCCGCACAGAAGATATGCACAAAAGCGCAGAATATGGAATCGCAGCACATTGGAAATACAAAACAGGTGGCAACAGCGGACCAAGCCTTGAATGGCTCAATAAATTGCAGTTTCAGAATAATTCTGTTGAAGAGTTTTATGAACTCGTCAAAAATGATTTATATCGCGAAGATATTGTCGTATTTTCACCCGATGGAGACAATTATTCTTTGCCCATTGGGGCTGTTGTTTTGGATTTTGCCTATGCTGTGCACACAGAGATTGGCAATCGCGCCAAAGAAGCCTATGTGAATAATCAAAAAACCTCTCTTCTTACGCGCTTAAAGAGTGGTGATATTGTGAAAATCATCACTTCAAAGGAGATTATCTTGCGTTGTTCTTGGCTTGATGCAGTAAAAACCTCACGTGCAAAGAGTCAAATTAAAATGAATTGCGCAAGTCGCATTAAGGAGATCGAGCGCAAGAGTGCTATCAATATCATTGCCACAATTTTTGGAAAAAGCGCAGAAGAAATTGAAAACTATGTGACACAAAACGACCTTGAAGACGCAATTTATCGCGCCACGACAGACATCACTTATCTCAAAGATATCAAAAATCGCATCAAAAACGACTACCGCCACAATGCAGGATTCTTGGAACAGATTAAAATCAGAATCCTAAAATTAAAGGAATTGCATTTTGACAACCTTGTCATTTGGACAAATTATGCAATCAATCAAGCCGTCTTTGATTATTGTTGCCATCCGAAGTTTGGGGATTCCATTATCGCGTTCAAAAATGGCTCAAAGGCTTTTGTGCATCACAAGCTCTGCGACAGAGCCTATTTGGAGATTCAAAAGGGCGTGAAAATGCTCTATGTGGATTGGCTAGAAGACAAACTCCAAACTTACAAACTCATTGTCGCTCTTGAAAATCAAAAGGGTGTTTTGGCAAATTTCCTAACCTTTCTTGCAAAGCATGACATTAACGTCTTGGGTGTCGAGCTTGGTTCGCAAAAAAGCACCTATGCAACACACTGTGAGTTGCGCTTTGAATCCAGCATTTCCGATGTAAAAGTGCTTAAAAGTATGCTAGGAACAAATTATAAAATCATAGATGTCTATGCGCTCAAAGACGCATATGCGAATTAGGAGAGACAATGAGTATAGAAGATCAAATCAAACAAGCCCTTGCAGAGATTGAACGTGGAGCACAAGAGATTATCGGGCTTGATTTCATTAAGCAATGCGTGAGTGCTTATTTTAAAAACGGCAAGACCTACACCATTAAGGCTGGTTTTGACCCAACGGCTCCCGATTTGCATTTGGGACACACGGTGCTTTTGCAAAAACTCGCAACATTCCAAAAATATGGCGCAAAAATATTCTTTCTCATTGGGGATTTCACAGGCATGATTGGCGATCCATCGGGCAAGAGTGAGACGCGAAAACCTCTAAGCAAAGAACAAGTCCTCGCTAACGCAAAGACTTATGAAGAGCAAGTACATAAGATTCTAGACGCCTCAAAAATGGAAATTGTATTCAATTCCCAGTGGCTTGATAAACTTGGCACAAAAGGAATGATAGAATTAGCTGCGAAATTTTCTGTCGCAAGAATGTTAGAGAGAGATGATTTTGAAAAACGTTTCAAAGCGCAGAATCCCATTAGCATTGTGGAGTTTTTCTACCCCCTCTTACAAGGATATGATTCTGTCGCGCTAGAGTGTGATATAGAGCTTGGAGGGTCTGATCAAAAGTTCAATCTCCTCATGGGACGTCAAATGCAACGCGCCTATGGATTAAAAAAGGAGCAATCTGTCCTTATGATGCCACTTTTAGAAGGCTTAGATGGAGTGCAAAAGATGAGCAAGAGCTTAGGAAATTACATCGGAATCACACAAGAACCAAAAGAGATTTTTGGCAGAATCCTAAGTATTTCTGATGCGTTAATGTGGCGGTATTATGAGCTTTTAAGCACAAAAAGTCTGCAGGAAATAGAATCTCTAAAAAAGGGCGCAGACAATGGAAGTCTGCATCCAAAGGCGATTAAAGAAGAATTAGCTCTAGAAATCATCACGCGCTACTACGATAAAACACAAGCACAACAGGCAAAAGAAGAGTTTGCAAGGGTTTTTGCACATGATGAATTGCCGAGCACACTGCCGACATTCACAAATAAAAGTGGAATTTGGATCGCACAATTAGCTCAAGATTGCGGACTTTGCGATTCTAATTCCGAAGCATTGCGCTTTATCAAACAGGGCGCAATGAAGCTCAATGGGCAGAAAGTTGAGGATTCTAAACTCAATCTCAAAAAGGGAGAATATGTTTTGCAAATCGGCAAGAGAAAGTTTGCAAAAGCCATTCTTAGTTAAAGGAAACTTATGTCTGAATTAAAGCCTCTAAAAATTGGAAATTACACCATTAAGATTCCTATTTTTCAAGGGGGAATGGGGATTGGAATCAGCTGGGACAGACTTGCTGGCAGCGTTTCTAAAACGGGTGCGCTTGGCATTATCTCTTGCGTTGGGACGGGATATTATAAAAGGGGTGCCTTCATTCAGAAAACTATCAAAAAGCGCCCCTTTGAGACCATTAACTTCTACTCACGTGAATCTCTTTTTGAAATCTTTAAAAACGCACGAAAGATTTGCGGTACAAATCCGCTTGGAGCAAACATTCTCTATGCTATCAATGAATATGGACGCGTGGTACGCGATGCTTGTGAAGCGGGAGCTAATATGATTATCACAGGCGCTGGGCTTCCTACAAACATGCCCGAATTTACAAGCAATTTTCCAAATGTCGCACTCATACCAATTGTCTCCTCTGCAAAGGCTCTGAAAATTTTGTGCAAACGTTGGGAGGGACGTTACAAAAAAGTTCCCGATGCGGTCATTGTTGAGGGACCTTTGAGTGGTGGGCATCAAGGCGTGAGTTATGAGGATTGTTTCAAACCAGAGTATCAATTAGAAGCCATTGTCCCTGAAGTCTTAGAAGAGAGTCAAAAATGGGGAAATATGCCCGTGATTGCAGCGGGTGGAATCTGGGACAGACGAGACATTGATAGAATGTTTGAACTTGGCGCAAGTGGTGTGCAAATGGGAACGCGCTTCTTAGGAGCTAAGGAATGCGATGCGCCTTATTACAATGACTTAATGTTGCGCGTTAAGAAAGAGGATATTGAGCTGATTAAATCGCCTGTGGGTTATCCTGCGCGCGCTATTGTTACTGGGGTTATTAAAGCCTTGCGCGAGGGGATCGCTCCAAAAGTAGCTTGTGTGAGCAATTGTGTAGCACCTTGCCAAAGAGGGATAGAAGCGAAAAAAGTGGGTTATTGCATAGCCGATGGCTTGGGAGATGGATATTTGGGGGATCCGATTAATGGATTATATTTCACCGGTGCTAATGGCTATCGGATAGAAAAGATCCAAACCGTTCAAGAGATTATGGATGAATTGATGCAATGATACGTTTTTTTATTCTTTTGTTTTTATTCTGCATGTGTGCATTTGCAGATTTAAGAATCGTCTCTATCAAGCAATTGCAAAATGGAATCATTTTAGAATTCAACCAAAACATACAAGCGCAACATTTTAAAAGCTTCACATTGCATGGAGAGGATAATTTGCGCTATGTCTATGATATTAATGCGCAATTATCGGGGACGGCTAGAGTTTTTGACTTCCAAAATGATGTGAATCTCAAAATTGCGCAAAACTCTGCACAAAAGGTGCGCTTAGTCATCACAACTTCAAAAAAACTAGAAATCCACCTAAAGACAGAAAAAAAACAGGCGCGATTTGAAATGCCCGATACAAAAATAGAAAACAACAGAATCTCTATTGCTGCGCTCTTTGATAGGGATTCCAAAAAAACAACACCAAAAACACAAGAGACAAAAAAGACTAAAGAAATAAAAGAATCGCAAAAAACAGAAAAAAAGCAAGAAAACAAAAACATTCCAAAACCTAAAAATACAGACAAAAAAGACGGCAAACAAGAAGTGCAAAAAGTGGATGTAAAAAGCACAAAGGGAAAGATTGTCGTTATCGATCCAGGGCATGGTGGTCATGATTGCGGTGCTATGGGTGTTGGCAGAGTGTGTGAAAAGAAAATCGTACTTGAGATTGGTAAATATTTGCGCGATATTCTCAATAAACGTGGCTACAAAGTTCATATGACACGTAATTCAGACAGATTTATTGGGTTAAGGCAACGTACAAATTTCGCAAACAACAAAAATGCAGATTTATTCATCTCAATCCACGCCAATGCCATTAAAGAAAACAAAGAAAAATTAGAGGGCATAGAGAGTTATTTCCTCTCTACTGCAAGGAGTGAGCGCGCCAAAAAAGTTGCTGCATTAGAAAACAAAGATGCCACAGAGGATATGAATTATTTCTCTAAACAGTCCTTTTTAAACACACTCAATACACAACGTATCATCGCTTCAAATCGTCTGGCGATAGACATTCAGTTTGGAATGTTGCAATCATTGCGCAACAAATATCAAAATATCATTGATGGTGGCGTGAGAGAGGGTCCATTTTGGGTTCTTGTCGGGGCTGTTATGCCATCTGTTTTGTTAGAAGTAGGCTATATTACGCACCCAAGAGAAGGCAAAAGAATCAATCAAGCTTCCTATCAAAAAAGTATTGCACAAGGAGTTGCAGATGGTGTCGATGGATATTTTCAAAAGAATCCCTAAGGCTTAGAAATGCGTAAAATCACCTTTCCCTATTTAGTTTTTTCTTCACTCTATTTCGTGTTGGCTCTCTTTACAATTTTGATGTTGAGCCTTGCAAGTTTTGTGCCTGATTTCAAACAAATGTTTCGTTTGACAACGCAACCCTTTGGCGTGTATTTTAATATTGGAATCGTTCTGCTCTCATGTGGCTTAATCGTTGGGATATTCAATATGGTACGCATTTATATGAGCCATTTACCAAAATCTTACTCCCTCATGATTGCCCTTGCAATCTGTCTCTTTGTTTTTATGTTTTATGCCGATATATTTTTGTTTAAAAGAGTGTATTTGGAGTATTTCTCGCTCAAGGATTCCATTCTTTTAAGCAGCAAAGAAGCTTTTAAAAAAACATTTTACCAAGCCGTGGTGGATTATGCGTTTTATTTTCTCTTTGTCATGCTTCCCTTTTTGGTCTATTTTTTAAACTTCACTTTTGATAAAAGCACATCTCTTGGAAGAATCTTACATTTGATTCAACCAAGCTTTAGCGGCGCAGTTTGTATGCTCTTTGGTTTCACTGTTATGCCCTTTTTTAAGAGTGGTTTTGTCGGCTATATTGATTTTATCTTGCTCATTTTTGGCTTTTTAATGCTCGGATATTTCTGCATTAAGGGACACAAAAGTCTCAATTCCTACGAATATTTCAATTTATTTTTATTGCTTGTCATATTTGCGGTCATGATGAGCGGAAGTTATGAGTTTGTGAGTGGAGAGGCTTATTTTGAGATTCGCAAGAGCTTTTATATTCTCGTTTTGTTTGGTTGGTGCAACACTTGGATGATGAAGCTCACCACAAAGAAAAAATAAAAGCACAACAAATCTCAATCAAGCAAAAATAACTCAAGCGGATATTTTTTGCCATAATCCTTTAAATCCAAATAGGCGCGTACTTTTAACAACTCATTTTCTGCATGAGATCTCAAATACTCCTTTGCCTCTTCAATCATCTCTAACTCTAACAAAACATACATATAAGCAACCTCTGCGGATTCATCTTTGTTTGCAAGATATTCAAACAAACTCACCCACTCTTCAGGTTCATAGCATTCCTTCAGTTTCTGCGCTAGGAGCAAATAATCTTGCTTCCCAAACTCAACCTCAGCACAAAGTTGCGCAATTTCATCATGACTAAAATCCATTTTTTGAGCATAGCAAAGGCTCAATATCGTGTTTGCCAATTCTTTGTCGCATTTCACTTCACTGATAAATCGTTTGATTTCTTTTGTGTTGTCGCTTTCAAGCAATTTTTTAAAGGCGGCACATTTGTATTCTGCATCAAAATTTGATTTTTTCAAAACTTCTATGGCATATTTTTCATCTTGTTTGATTTGATTGAGCCTATTTTGGCGCACGAAAGGTGATTTTTCATTGGGATTAAATTTCCTTAGATTCACATATGTACCCCTTTGTATGTCCTCTAAAAGCCCAAGCAATTCATCAAGCCTCGCATCTCCGCTCTTTAAGGTAACGCCCTCTTTTATACCAAAGGTTAAGTTGCTAAGCAAAATTGATAATGTCTTGTAGCGATTCATTGTAGGTTGCTTCTGTGGAATCTCACGACTTAACAATTGATTTTCTAGCTGCTCTAAGAGTATTTTGTAATCTTGTCTGTATTTGTTGCGCTTATGCCATATGCGATAGAGCCCACCAATCTCTAATAAAATCACAATCACAAAAAACACAATCACAGGGACAACAAACCACAGCGCAATCGGAAGTGTAATTGTATTTGTCGTCAATGGAATCACATAGGTATAACTCTCTCCACTCAAGCTATAAACATAAAGTCCCAAAAGGACGACAAAAACAAACAACGCACTCACATAATATTTAAATTTCATCACAAATCCCTTTTTGTTTTCTCAACAATTTCACGACACACTATGCAATACTTTGCATGAGGTTTTGCCTTAAGCCTTTGAATCGCAATAGGCTCATCGCACATCTCACAGATTCCATATTGCCCATCCTCGATCTTTTGAAGGGCTGCATCAATGTATTCCAACTCTTCATTATGGAATTCAAAAATTGATCCATCTAAAATATTGCGCATACGCATGGCTGCCTGATCAGCCTCATCTAAAGAATGTTCGCGCAAATACTCCATAGAATGCCTGTGTTCTAAATTATTATCCAAAATCATTTGCCTTTTCTCCAATAAAATTTCTTTGAACTGATTGAGATCCTCTTCTTTCATAGAAATCCTTTATTTGTGATATGGATGATTATTAAGCAAACAAAATGCACGATAAATTTGCTCACTTAAAACGACTTTTGCGACTTTATGGCTGAAAGTCAATGCAGAAAAAGAGATCTGCTGATCGCACCTCTCCATAAAAGACGGCTCCAACCCATAGGCTCCACCGATAAAAAATGCGATACGACCTCTGTTGCGCAAAAGCTCGGCAAACCCGATAGAATCTAACATCTGCGCACTTGGTGCAAGGGCGATTCTGTATTGTTCCTTGCCTATCTTTTGAAATTCCTTTGTATAAGACCTCTGTGCCATTTGTGCTTCTTGTCTTTGATGTTCTTTTATCGTTTTAGAAAAAAGATTGACAAAATCAAGCTTCACTCCAAATCCCAAGCACAATGCAGAAAATTCTTCACACAATTTGTCGCTTAAATCTTTGCTGTGCTTTGCTATATAATAGACATTAATCTTAATCATTAGGCAGGGATTCCACTCTCAAATACTCCAAAAGCTGCGCAATGGTATTTTTCATGTCTTTACGTTGCACGATCATATCAATCAATCCATGTTCTAGCAAAAATTCTGCAGTTTGGAATCCCTCTGGCAGATCCGCCCCAATGGTTTGCTTAATCACTCGCGCTCCTGCAAATCCGACCATAGCCCCCGGCTCTGCCATGACAATATCTCCCAAAAATGCAAATGACGCACTCACGCCACCCATTGTCGGATCGCTTAAAACAGAGATAAAAGGCAAATGCTCCACGCTAAGGAAATTCAGAGCCGCAGAAGTCTTTGCCATTTGCATAAGTGAGTAAGTGGATTCTTGCATACGCGCCCCTCCACTTGCACTTACAATCACAAGCCCTTGCTTCTTAGCTATAGCACGATAGATGGCACGCACGATTTTCTCACCCTCCACAGAGGCAAGTGATCCCCCCATAAAATTGAAATCAAACAAGACAATCTGCGCTCCGATTCCATTAATCGTGCATTCACCAGCAAGAATAGAGCTTGAGCGACCACATTGATTTGTGTATTCTTCAATGCGCTTTTTATAGCTTTTTTTATCCACAAAGCCAAGCGGATCATTGGGTGTAAGCTCTCTATCAAACTCCACAAAACTACCCTCATCACACATAATGGCGATTCTATCTTGCAATCCTATACGCATGTGAAAGCTGCATTTTGGGCAGGTGTGGTATTGTGCTATCACTTCTTTGTAATACATAAGCGCACTGCAACTTGGGCATTTCACCCAATGGCTTGGGGCGTCCTTTGGTGAGGATCTCTCCTCTTTCTTTAAATTTTTAAAAAAATCTGCAAAACCCATTGTTACCTTTCTCAATCACTTATTTAGCGCATCACAAAGAGTTAAATTTGTAAAAGTGGGCAAAATTTTATAGAATTATCCGTTAATTTTCACTAAAAAAGAGCATAAAATGCAAATTTTCACAAAAGATTCAAGCATTACACTCTATGATACGCATTTCTGTGAAACATATCACAATGTCAATGATGGTGCGTTGCAAGAGAGTTTGCATAAACACATCTTACCAGCCCTCAAACTCAAATCACACCAAGATAAACTCAAAATCCTTGATATATGCTTTGGGCTTGGTTTTAATGCATTTTCTGTACTCTACTATGCGCAGATTCAAAACCCTCAAACTCAAATCACAATCCATTCACCAGAAATCAACACAAAACTCCTCTTGCAACTCTCAAAACATCCCTATCCTAATGAGCTCAAATGCGCACATTCTGCACTAGAATCCCTACTTAAAAACCATCATTATCAATATAAAAATTTTGAAATTTACTTGCACTTAGGAGATGCCAGGGAAATTTTAAAGAACTTTGTGGAATCAAACTATCAATTTGATATCGTCTTTCAAGATCCCTTTAGTCCAAATAAGAATCGCAATCTATGGACGTATGAGTATTTTAAGACACTCTATGCCCTCACAAAAAAGGACGCCCTCATCACAACCTATAGCCATAATTCTTGTATGCTCTACTCTGCATTTCTTGCAGGATTTTATCCCTTTAAACTCAAACAAAAGCGCGTGAGAGATTCTGTGTTATTGACAAAAAATGCGCACTATCCCATGCTTACATTAGAGAATATCCTAAGCATTCAACCCATTGATATGCTTCATAAGATTCGTGTCAATACTCATTTGCGAGGATTCTATGATGCAGAATAGATAGAGATTATAGAGGAATAAATAAGGGAAAAATCCCTTATTTATTCATTTAGTGAGTGTCATGCCAAATTTTGCGCTTCCATAGATACGCGATAATACCCATAAACACCATAAAAATCACAATTTTATAGCCCAATGCTTCTCTTTGAGGTTTCTTGCTATCCCCCACAGATTCCATGTAGCTAATCACTTGATTTTCTGCACTTTGAGTGAGTCCAACGCGTGGCATTGCAGTCCCAGCGAGAACTTTTTGCGGATCATTAATGAAGTTATGCAAATATTCTAAATTGCGACTGCGAATCATCATTGACAAATCGGGAACTTTTGTTTGCAAGTATGTCGTTATATTTCCGTGAGCTTGCCATTTGTCATAGCGCACACTATGGCAACGACCACAAGCATTGACAAAAACATCTCTGTCTGTCAGCTCTGCTGGTGCGATACTCTGTAAATAAGCAACAATATCTGCAATCTCCTGATCGCTCATCCAATTGTAAGAAGGCATCGGATGTGCGCCATTGAATTTATGCGTTTGCTTCGTCGCTGTTGCAATATCTTTAATGACATTAGCTAGGAAATTTTTCTCATAAATCAATCCTGCCGCAGACAAATCAGGAGGAAGAACACCATAGGCAGTCACAGCATCTTCTGGAGTGAATGGCGATTCCAATCCCTCGCTCTTAATAGAGTGGCAGGCGATACAATTTGCAGCAACAATTTCCTTTCCATTGTTTGCATTTCCTGCTTCAACCCCAAGAGGTTGCAAATCAGAAAAAGTATAATCCGCAGGGGCGACCTTAGGATACATCTGCCCATGTGCGAAAGGCTCAACCCCCCAATAAATAATCCCCGTTATAACTACAACAATAATTAATGCTAAGAATTCTCTCATACCAATCCTCCTTAACTATGCTTTTTGTCTTCAATTTTGGTAATGATTGGCAAGAACACGAATAACAATCCCAAAAATACAATTGTTGCTGCAAAGCCAATATAGGCATTAGCACCCGTTGGAGGAAGTTTGCCCCAAATCGTTAAGATAATCATATCAGCAACAAGCAACCAATAAAAAAGAGCAAATCCCGAACGTTTATGTGCAGGTGCTACAACTTTACTGCGATCAAGCCAAGGAAGCAACATAAATATCACATTGGCAATTCCAAATGCGACAAGTCCCAAGTCCGCACTAAAGAAGAATCCGCGTAAAATCTCATAACTCCACAAGAAATACCATTCAGGATAAATGTGTGGAGGTGTTTTGAGGTGATCGGCAGGATCAAAATTAATCGGATCAAGTGCGAAGCTGTAATGATAGCAAGTGAGATAAAAGAGAATCGCCAAGAAGAAGCTCGCCACAAAGAAGTCTTTTGATAAAAACATTGGCCAAAATGGAATCACTTTGGAATCTTTTTTGTTCCCTGCTTTGAATTTTTCTGCCTCTTTTTCAAAGTCAATTTCCTCGCCATACATGTTATTGACATGCGGGATTCTAAGAGAATAGAAATGCACTCCAATCACAGTCATAATCACAACGGGCAATAAAACAACATGGAGCATAAAGAATCTCGTGAGTGTCGCATCAGCGACAATGAAGTTTCCGCGAATCCAAACGACCAAATCAGGACCAATTACAGGGATTCCGCCAAAGAGATTTGTAATAACTGCCGCTGCCCAATAGCTCATCTGTCCCCATGGAAGCATATAACCACTAAATGCCTCTGCAGAAAATAAGCCAAAAAGAATCATTCCCGTGAGCCAAATCATCTCGCGACCGCGCTTGTATGACCCATAATAGATCGCAACAAACATATGGATATAGATGATAAGGAAGCATACAGACGCACTCACCGCATGCAAATGCCTCCACAACCAACCATATGCAACCTCTTGCATAATCGTGTAATTCACACTATCAAATGCGAGCTTCGTGTCAGGCTTATAATACATAAGCAAGAACAAGCCCGAAACCACCAAAAGCGTGAATAAGACAACCAAAATAACACCCATAGCCCAAAGAAAGCTAATGTTTTTTGGAACCCAATATTCTGTCATTAAGACTTTGATGAGAGGCTTGATGGCCAATCTCTGATCAAGCCAATCCACAATACCATTTGCTTTATGAATCTGTGCCATACCTTACTCCTTATGCCTTACCAACAAGCTTCAAATACTCGGGACCCTCTTCGCCTAAGACTAACTTTGTCCCATCAATTTTAAAGGGTGGAATCGCCATAGGAGCAGGTGGTGGTCCAAAAATCTGGCGCCCACAGGCATCAAAGCGTCCGCCATGACACGCGCAGTGGAATTCTGCAACATCAGAGTTATAGGAAGGAATACAACCTAAATGTGTACAAATTTGGATTCCGACACTATAGCTAGAATCTCCAACAACCACATCTCTCTCTGCACTCTGCTGCATTGCTGCAGTTTTTTTAATCACATATACAGGAGTTCCTCTGTATTCCACCTGCCGATATTCTCCATCTTGCATACTGCTTAAATCGACGGTTGTAAAACCAGCTGAAACGACACTCGGTAGCGGATCCCAAGAGGATTTCATTGCCACTAATGATGCACCCACACCGATAGCCGCAACGCCTCCAAGAGTCATACCAAGGAAATCTCTACGCTTGACATTTTCTGCCATTTGCTTCCTCCTAAACTCTGAAAATTTAATGTAAAATAACTCTTGATTTTAACAAAATAAAACTTTATTTTTAAATCACTTTATGAATTTTTAGAAAAAATAATGCCTATGTTTCAAAATTGCAAATCGTTTTGGCTGTTTTAAGCCCACTCTGCGCTATAATTTCAGAATCCAAACATTGCAAACATCAAGGATTGTTATGCTCTTAGAAACAAAGATCTCAAAAGAAGCTTTGCGCACCGTTGCGATTCCAAAGTTGTTTTTTGCGTATTTTTTGCCCTCCCTTGTTGCGATGTTAGCCCTCTCTAGCTACTCCACGATTGATGGAATCTTTGTTGGCAAGAAATTAGGAGAAAATGCCCTTGCGGCCATCGGAATCGCATGGCCGATTTTCCCCGTACTCATTGCCTTTGAACTGCTCTTTAGCATAGGCGGGGCGACAATGTCCTCTTATTTTCTAGGAAAGAATAAATCCCTCCATGCGCGATCAATCTTTAGCACTGTGTTTTATTTCGCCCTCATTACAAGCGTTGTAGGAGGAATCTTACTCTATTGTTTGAGCGATTCTATTGCGCTTTTGCTTGGAAGCAGTGAGCAACTCCTGCCGCTTGTCAGAGACTACACAGAAATCATCTATCTGGGGGCTTTTATTATCGTCTTGCATCCCACGCTTGATATTTTTGCGATTAACGATAAACAGCCCGTTTTGGCAATGGTGGCAATGGTTGTAGGCTCGGCGGCAAATATTGTTTTAAACTATGTTTTTTTATTCATCTTTGAGCTTGGAATCGCAAGTAGCGCACTCGCGACATTGCTTGGACATGGCATTGGAATGTGCATCCTCTTGCAACATTTCTTGCGCAAAAAGGGAGATTTGTATCTTGTGAAAACATTCCATTTCTCTGCACTCCTCAACGCGACAAAAAACGGAATCCCACAGAGCAGCTCGGAGATTAGCGTGAGCCTAATGATGCTCATTTTCAATCATACCATTGCAGAAATTGCGGGTGATAGGGGATTGGCTATCTATAGTGTTTTAATGTATCTTGGAATCATTCCCTTTACGATTTTGCTGTCCATGTCGCAAGGCGTACAGCCCTTGACAAGCTTTAATTTCGGGGCGCGACTCTTTGATCGTGTGAGGAGGATTTTCAGATTCGGAATTGTTGTCAGTTTCATTGGCGGGATCCTGCTTTATATTGTATTTTTTGCCTTTTCACATTATCTTGTGAGTTGGTTTCTGCCCGATGATATCGTCTTTCGCGATGAAGCTTTGATTGCAGACACACAAAATGCGATTAAAATCTACTTTTTGGGCTATATTTTGCTGGGGATTAATATCGTGTGTGCAATCTTTTTTCAATCCATTCAAAGAACCCTAAGCTCTTTTGTCATCACACTTTCTTACACACTCATATTTCCCCTTTGTTTTGTTCTAATCCTGCCACGTTTTTACGGATTTGAGGGGGTAATCATGTCTTATCCCTTAGGAATTTTGAGCGCAGGGATTGTGACAATTGGCATTATTTTCTATGAGAGGGAACATGAAAAAAGCAGAGCAAATGACAAATAATATCATTATAATCAAAAAATGGGGGGAGGGGGGCAGAATACCCAAAGGCTCCCCAAAAAATGCCTTGCTGTATCTGAAATTTCAAATCAAAAAAACAAAAGAAACGTTACGCAAGTGGCATTTTAAACTTTTCCCCTCAAGCTATTTTAATGAAAGCCTCCCTCATCATTATAAATTTATCGTATTTGGGAGAGCAGTGAGTGGAAAACACGCTCTTTTTAGATTCTTGTCTTTATGCGGATTGAAGCAACTTGCACTCTATAATGATGACATTTGCTTTTTTAATGAAGTTAAAAAGACTCTAAAAGAATCCCCAAAGACACAAGAAAATTATTTCTTAACCCTTGTTATTCATCGCTCTTATAGAAGCATTAAGGGGGATTTTGGGAGGATCATTCGCAATGCCGATATACTCATACTGCTTCGAGATCCTATTTCGCGGTGCAAAGGAATGCTCAATCACGGCACACCAAATCGCTCCAAGCTCATTCGTGGCTCTTATTTTCCACCTCAACATCTTGATATTCCGCCAAAAATCGCTCTAGACAGAAAACGTTATAAACACAAAAGAGGATATTCTAGCAAGGCTATAGCCCCAAGCGTAGAGGGATTAAGCTATGTTTTAAGACGTGAGCTTAATTTCACTTATTATTCTAGCATTTTATCTTTTTTAAACCCGCAATATCATATAAACATTCACTATCTTGACATTAAGGAATTAATGCCAAAAGTCGCCTTTAAAACCATGCAAAACTTATCCGAGCAATTCAATTTCACTCCGCCAAAAGAGGAGGATAGGGATAAGTTTGAGCAAGTGATTTGGAATAAGATTAAGGGACACTTGCCCTTTGAACTCATCATCACACCAAAGGATTTTGCAGAACTCAAAGAAAATATAAAAATCACAATCATTGAGAGTCATTACACACAAGATTATGAGAGGGAACAAAATCGCATTGACATAAAAGATTCTCTTTTAGAGCGCACAGCGCCGCTCTATGCGGATATATCCCTTATGGTTAAAGACACAGATGTAAAGCTCATTAAAGAATCGCAAAATATAATAAAAAGATTGAAAGAATATTTTGCAGAATTCACTCAAGCCCTTAAATATTGGGTTGATTTTAAAGAGCAAAATCAAATCACAGAGGAGCAAGTCTTAGCATATTTTAAAGAAAATAAAGCATTAAGAGTGAAATTTAAAAAAATGCTTGATAAAGAACTCATTCACATCAAACAAACACGTCCTGACATCGTGGAATCTTGGAAATATTATAAAGAGTTTGAGAGGATTTGCGCAGAGGATTAGGCTTTATGCACTCTATTTTACATAATAATCTTGCGTGTTTTTGCGCATTTATCCCCCTCACTCAAATTTCAATTTGCTAATCTCTTCAATCAAATCCACGCTTTTAAGCGACAGATTAATAATGCGCAAAAGAAGCTCAAAAACATAGCGGCATCCTCTAAAGTCATTGGGATCATTTTTAATGAGGCTCTTTTTATCAATACTGACTTGATAACGTTCAATCACCCAATCAATCGCGCTCTTGCCATTGATTTTATACTCATAGGCTTTCTCGGGGATATTTTTGATTGTAATGTTTGGATTATAAATGATAATATTATCCCCTTTTTCCGTCTTGCCCTTTTTCATTTTGACCACACGATAGAATTCATCATTCTCTTTCTCTGCAAACAGACTTTCGTATTCAACGGTATCAAACATCTCAACAGATTCATAATCTAAATGCAATCTTGCAAGCTCAAGCCCTAAAGTACTCAATGCTCTAAAGTCTGCACTTATGGCAACTCTTGGGGATTCCTTTGAGAGTTCAAATTTGTATTTAGCCAAATACATTTTATGATGAAATATCGCATAGATATAATAGAAAATATCCTCTTTGCTTAGGCTTTTATCTTTGAGTTCTACTCTAAATGTTTCTAGCGCAGAATTGCTGATTGCACATTCTTTACAACCATTTTCATAATAGTAGAGAGGGAAGGCTTGGGTTGCGCCGCTCATAAGATGGAGATCGGATAGTTCTTTGGACATGAGGGCAGAAAAACCAAGATTTTTTGAAGTTGTATTAAGGAGTATATTCTCACAAGAATCCTTAGGAAATAATCTTGGCATTTGATATTGCATTTCATTCCAAGTCTTATCCCAATATAAATATTCCTTTGTGAAAGGGCGGTAGGCGCAGATTCTTATGTTGTTTTCATTCAAGTCCGTGCATTTTTCACTTTTTATGAATTTATTTTTTAAGGCTCTGCTCCATGCAATCTTGCTCTCATCAATAGTAATATCCCTATCATCTAGTTGTTTGTAGAGATCCTTTTTGACTCCGCTGTGCCTTTCTCTGAAGGCTCTGACATTGAAGTTTGCTAAGTTTTCATTATAGGTGCGGATGCAAGTTTGCATGGATGCTTTTAGATTTTCTTTGGAAAAGTTATAGACCCAAGCATCGCGATTTGTCGCTACTCCGCAAGAATTTATAATAAAAATGCTTTCTTGGCGCTTATTGCCTTTGTCTGCTTTAAGCGGGAGGAGCTTGTCAAAGTCCTCTCCTCTTTGGTTAATCCAATCTCCCTTTTGATTAGGCACTATGGGCAGGAGTGGGAGTCTGAGTACATGTTTAAAATCTATGAGTCTTTGGAGCTTTGTCTCTCTATCCAGATAATCACCAATGTCATAATAGTGGATTTGAGCTTTTTGTTGAGTATCATTGCTGTGCGATTCACACATGACAAAAAACACAACAGCAATCCCGATCATTGCATTAAAGATATTTTCACCCTCACCCTCTTTTGTTTTCTGCATTTGGGATCTTATATCACCCCTAAGATTGAGGATGTAAATGTGATCAAACTCTTGTGCGACACATTTTCTAAAGCCATCTGCGGAGACTGCATCAATGAAGTTGCCATTAGCTACAAAGCCTATAATGCCCCCCCCCCCCGCCAATCAATCTGTCACTTGCCATACGTATGGATTGTATCAAGGTGTCACGAGTGTTTTTGGCGCTTTGCGCTGTGGTGGGATAGGTTTCTTTAACACGCTCCTCCACAAAAGGATGGGAGAGGTTGGCATTATTGTCATTTTCACTTTTTGATCCAGCTGAATAGGGGGGATTGCCTAAGATGACTTTGATCTTCTCATGCCCTATGAGATCTTGAATGTCTTTGTTTTCTTTTAAGCTTAAATAGGATAGCTGTGAAAATGCAGGTTGCATTGGTTTATCTTTATTTTTATCTTTATAATCCAAACTATCGCCCAATGCAATCTTTTTAAACTGCACGGATTCTCCAAGCCTTGTTTGAGCTGTTTGAGTAATATTAATAAGAGCGATATAATAGGCAAGGAGGATGATGTCTTGAGCGAAGATTCCGTGCTCTATTTTGTCTTTGAGACATTCAAGTCTTATGAGATTATTTTCTTTGCTTAAGAGCCTTGTGATAAAGCTCCCCGTCCCCATAAAAGGATCAAAAATTTTCACCTCTTTGTCATTAAAATCTGTATTGAAATGTTTTTTTAGAAGTTCATTGATAGAATGGAGTATGAAATCCACCACTTCTATGGGCGTATAGACGATGCCCAGCCTTTGAGCCTGTTTTTTAAAGGCAGCTCTGAAGAAGGTGTCATAGAGATTCTTAATGAGCTCTTGCTTATTCTTTTCACTCCTTGCCTTTTTGGCATTTTCCTCTACGCTTGAGTAGAGGGCGCTTAGAGATTTGGTCTCTTCGTTATCCAATCCGAATGTATTGAGCCTCGTACTCACTTCATTGAGAGCCTTACTTATGGGATTGTTGTCCATTTCTTTATCAAACAAGACATCAAAAATGGGCTTGGTGATGATGTGAGAGCATATCATATCCACAGCCTCATCCTCTCTGACATAGGGGT
Source organism: uncultured Helicobacteraceae bacterium (assembly GCA_947588965.1). GTDB lineage: Bacteria > Campylobacterota > Campylobacteria > Campylobacterales > Helicobacteraceae > Helicobacter_D. Next base: position 57,367 of record CANQAN010000006.1, on the reverse strand, counting down.
GAATATTTTCTTTTAATGCATTGTGGAATTCCTTTAAAATTTCGGGATGTTCTCTGAAAATCGCGTCAAGTCGCGCATTGAGCCTCTCTACAATTTTGGCCGTTTTTGCGGTGAAATTCTGCCAATATCCCTTATCGCCTAGCTTTGTGGGCATGACATTATACATCGCATCGGCAAGTTCTTTTAAGGCGACAGTGGGGAAATCCATCGTCTCTTGGCGGGGTTTATTTTGTTCTTGTTTATCGTCTTTTGGGTTTAGCTTTTCTTTTTTATTATCTCCCACTGCACATATTTTGATATTGTCCCTTAAGCATCTCTCATCAAGCAATCTGTCATCATGACTCCTTAGGGCTTGCAACACCCTCCAAGTGTTGTTGAAATTCGTATTTTTTAATGCTTCATTGACGTCGCGCAGCTCACTTTCACTCAAGGCTAGAGGAAGTATGATATAACCTATCTTTTTGCCCTCTGCCCTCCTCATGACCCTGCCTACAGATTGGACAATATCTATCATGGACTGCTTCGCATCAAAAAACACCACCGTATCCAAAGCAGGAATATCCACGCCCTCATTGAGGCAACGTGCATTGCTTAGGAGTCTGCAAACATGATCTTTCTCTGGCGCTTCAAGTTTGCTAATGCGCTTTAATCTCTCCCCCGAATCCATTGCGCCATCTACATGGTCAGACTCGATCTTAAGATCAGCAAAGGAATTTTGTTTTAATTCCTCATCATAGCATTCCATAATGGTTTTAAAAGACTTAATAATATGCTTACTCGCCTTTATGCTTCTGCAGAAATTAATCACTCTTTTGGATTGATTCTTATCAAGTTCATTGAGGAAGTCATTATCGGGCAGTCCTTGTTCATTCAGTGCCATAAGATCCTTTCTTGCTAAGCCCTTATGCATTCCTATGATTTTACACACGAAATTAAGATCGAAAAGCTTTTCCTTTTCGTCATCCTTGCAATTTTCCTCTGTTTTTAATTTAACGATGACCTTATTGGTGATACTTACAAAGGCTTCTTGCTTGATTGCAAGAATGATGACTTTATAATCTGTCAGCAACTTCTTTTCTATGGCTTCACTAAAGCTTAGTTTATAAATTTCCTTCCCAAAAATCTCGGGATCATCCATAGAAAAGACCGCGCATTCATTTTCTGAAGCCCTGTTTTTTGTCCTATCATTGAAGATTAGGGGTGTCGCGCTCATATAGATTCTTTTATTAGCTCTTATATTTGTATCACTATGGCAGAGTGTGAATTCCTTGTCCTTATCTTTTTCTGAGATCCCCACAGTTCTGTGCGCTTCATCACAGATCATCAAATCAATCGTACCTAAATAATGCGCTTCTTGAGCCTCTTTGATCCTCCTTGCACTCTGATAAGTAGAAAATATAATCAGTCGCTTGTGGGCATTTTGCGCTTGTTTATAGACGGCTCCAATGTCTTCAATCTTTGTTGATGGAGTTTTTGGCAATTCTGCGATCTTTATGTCATCTTCTAAATTTCCCGCTTTTAAATTTCCCGCTTGATTATCAGAGCAGACGATACAAGCATAGAAATCATCATTCCTCTCTCTGTAATACTCTCTAAAGGTCTGCGCGACCAAAGCAATGCTTGGAGCCAGAAACAAAACAATGGAATTTTGCTCTGTGATACGCTCTAAAATCCTCAAAGAAGTGAAAGTCTTGCCCGTCCCACAAGCCATTATGAGTTTGCCCCTTGTATTGTTGGAATCTCTAAAATAGTCTTCTGTTTCTTTTAAGGCTTTTTCTTGGTGCTCTCTTAGTCTTTTCTTATCCTTAATGGGCAATTCTAGGGACTTTTGAAATTTGATTTTTTCTAATTCCTCCCAATCAATGTCCGAATTTCTAAACTCTTCTTGCGTGATTTTTGAGATGGGAATCTTCTTTGAGATTTGCTCTATATCTTTCTCTGCATTGTCTGTGAAATCGCTTGTTGTTATGATGATTCCCTCGCTAAACTCAATATCTCCAACGCCACTTTGAAGTTGAGTAAAATAAGGAGACAAATCCTTGTGGCTCACTTTTGAGTCCCCATAGGCTTTGCATTGGACAGCGATATATTTGCCCTCTCTTGTCTCTATGACGAGATCTATCCCGCGATCCGCTCCGTCTCTCTTATCCCATTTATTCCAAAGAAAAATCTCCTTGTAGTTGCCTGCTGTGTCCCATTTTTTTAAGAGATGTTTTGAGAGTTTTTCAAATAGCGTCCCTTTTTCTCTGTTGTTGCTTGCCTCTTTAAAGATATTGCGTATTTTTTCATCGATACTTTCACTCATAAATGACCTCATTGCAAGAAAATAAAATAGAAAATAAATTGCAATTATACCAAAGATTTACTGTAGATTTGAGTCCAGAGATTCCGCGCAAATTTTGCAATCGCACGGAATCTTGCGGGTTTTAAAGTGTGTTGTCTAGGAGATTTTGCTCACGCATGGCTTGATAAAGCACATCATAGCCTCTAAGCTCTTTTTCGCCAACGACGACCCATTGATTGAGTCCCTCCATTTGCATCATTTTTGCAATGATAGGATTGTCTTTTTGTGTGTTTTGGCTGAGCAACATTTGCGTGAAAGATTCTGCAAGTTTTGTGTCAAAATCTGGCATCACAGAAAAATTACAATGACAATAGCCCGGACTTGTCCAAAAGCTCTCAATATCGGGATAACTGCCCTCTTGCAAGATTCTTATCCACGTGCTTGAGCCGATACTTCCCGCATCAAGCACTCCTCTTTTGATAGAATCCAAAATATCAAATTCACTCCTGCCTGTGTCTCCATGCTTCCCTACATCACTATTGTGACGTATGAGGGCAAGATTCGTGCGATTCTCATCACTTCTGCCACGACCACATTCATCGGGAGAATTAAACTCTTGCAATTGCACATCTAAAGATTCATGCTGTAAATAATACAGCCCCATAATCGCAGCTTGTGCAGAATCCATACTGCCAAGTCCGAATCTTTTTGCACGTAAATCGGACAATGTTTTGATTCCACTGCCCTTTTTCGTGACAAATTTCGTGGTGAAATCTATGTCTGTATCGCGCATGACAAGGGCTTTTGCTTGATTGTTTGTCGCATAGAGTGTCCTAATCCACGCAACATTTGTATTCCAAGCAATGTCAATATGCCCTTTTAGCAAAGCATCCACTTGCCTTTCATAATTGCTAAAAAGTACATAATCAAGCTTGCATCCCTTAGCATTAGAATAATCGCGTATAATATCCCAAATCGGAACGACTTTCGCATCATAAGCCACAGCACCTAAAAGTATCGTTTTCATAGTTTTTCCCTCATTGAACAATCGCATCACCAAGCCATACCTTAAGCACATCAAGGCTTGGCGCCATCACTTGCGAAGCAAATGCATCGCGCAAATAACGCTCTAATGGCAAGAGTTTGCTGTAAGCCTTACCCCCACCAAGACGCATAGCAAGTGAGCAAATCTCCATGACATTGTGTGTCGCATTAATACGTGAGGCAAAAATCTTCGTGGCATTGTCTTTTTCTTGCGTATCAAAACTCCTTGCAGCATCATAAGTGAGCGCAATAGAGCTTTGTACTTTCGCATAGAGTTCTGCAAGATGAATTTTGACCAACTCTATATCACTCAAACTCTTGCCATCTGTGTATTGACGTGACTTTGTGTGCGAGAGAGCGCAGTCATAGGCTGCTTTTCCAAGTCCGCTATACACCGCTGCAAGCCCCACCACAAAATACATAAGAACAACTCCCGCAGCCGCCTCTCCGTCCCCCTCATTTCCGATTCTGTATTTTTCCTCTAAGGACACATCGTTATATTGCACAGGCTTTGAAGCATTTCCACGCATTCCAAGACCATTCCACACATTTTCCTCATGGACAAGATTCTTAGAGTCCCTATGTACAAGCCAAATATTTTTTGCCCCCTCTTTATTACAAGAATTCGTATAGGTGAGATAATAATCCGCATTTTGCGCAGAGGTGACGAAGCTCTTTCTACCCTTTAGGATTCTCAATCCCCCCTCTTCTCTCTCATAAATATCGGGCGCATTGAAATGCGTCCCCGATCCACTTTCACTAAAGGCTAAGGCAAGGGCGATTTCACCTTTTGCGATTTTGGGCAAAAATTCTTTTTTCAAGGCTTCACTACCAAATGCACTGATACAAACAGCCGAAGTATTGTGCATCATATAACACAGCGCCGTTGTCGCACAAAACTCTCCAAGCGTAGCACAAGCTTGTGTATGCTCCAAATTTCCGCCACCTAAGCCCCCATATTCTTTCGGAATCAGAAGTCCCATATAACCCTCTTTGCGCAAGGCATTATAGGCTTCTTTAGGGAATATGCCCTCTGCATCTATGCGCTTTGTGTGAGGGCGCACATTTCTCTCTCCAAAATCTTTTGTGTATGATAAAACATTATCTTTTGCTAGCATTTAAGCTCCTTTAAAAATGTCTGTCAATCGCACGGATTGCAAAGGTTCAAAAACCTTTGGACTGATACAAATCACTCCAAAAATTTCTTATGCTACATAAAATTTGGCGTGTGTGCCTTGCTTAAATCTCTTGCTAATTCCTCGTCAATCCCGCATTCTACAAGTCTTTTTGTGCGGTTTTTTTCCATTTTGATTTTCAATTGTTCCAAAGCCTCAAATCCTCTTTTGATCTCATAAGGCTCACCTCCTCCCCCCGCGACAACGGCTAAGGATTCTAGGAGCAGAGTGGATTCCCCGCTTAATTCATCTAAATAATTCTTGCGTTTCAAAACAGCTTCTTTTAGGACTTGAATCTTTTGTGGATGCAGAGAGATTCCTTGTTTTATATGTTGCATTCCATAGGACACATGTCGCATTTCATCTTTTCTTGCAAGGGATAAGAGTTTTTTTGTCGGCGCATCCATAATAAAGTCCTCTAAAAAATGCAATAAATCCACGAAAGTCCCCTCTCCCATGACATGCAAAAGAAAGCTTGAGACAAAATAATTCTGCTCTCTAAAGAGTGTCCAAAGGCTCTGCTGTGTCGTACGTGTGGAGTATTGCAATCCAAGCCCCGTGGCTTTTGCGCGTTTGATAAACACCTCAATATGTCGCGCTTCATCGCCTATAATGCTAGAGAGTAATAAGGGAACTTCTGTATAATAGGGCGCAATTTGCGGAATGAATTGCGCAGGGATATAGAGGGCAGAAAATTCATTTTCAACCAAATAGGTCATAATCTGTGCGAGCGCAAACTCTAAATGCGGATTGTATTGTGGAATCGCATTCCAATCAATCTCTACAGACGCGTTCCATTGCGCATTTTTAGAATCCTCATAGAGTTTTTGAATGTTTTCGCTCCAAATTTCATCTTTGTGATTGAGCGCGAAATGATACTGCGGACTTGCGGATTCTCCCACAGACCCTCCTGCAGACAGCCCCATAATCTCCGGTGCTATGGGCAGAATCTCATTTTGTTGCAATCTATCAAAGCGATTGTGTGATTGCTTTTTAAGGGTGTAACTATAACAATGCTTGAGTGGCAGCTTTTGTAAAAACCTCTCGCCCCTATATGCACACCAAGAGATGAGATCTTTTTCCAAATATTCATAATCACTGACAATCTCAATCACTTCTTCACATTGTGCAAGCAAAAATGCATTTTCAAGACGCAAAAAGAACAACTTCCCTAAGGGAATGTCTCCCATAAAAAGAGTGTTTGACATATTTTAACTCTGTGGCAAATTGTAGCAGAATCTGCTAGGGGGCTTTTACACGAAAAGATAATCAAAAAATGATTCTAGGATTCTAGCGCAAACTTCCTGAAACTTCTGCCCTCAAAATGCACACGCGCTTCTTAAATTATTCTAGCTGGATTCTTTCTGTCTGCATTTCTGACATCTGCGCTGATTGTGTCTGTGTGGATTGTGGTTGCGCTTGGGACTCTTGCGATTCTACGAGCGACTCTATCTCTTCTTGTGTTTTATTCTCTAGCGGAATCTCTGAAGTTTTTGAATCTATCACCCAATAAAAATGCGCAACTTTCTCTAAGGCAGGCTTAATGACGGCGACTTGATAGCCCTGTCTCTCTTCTAGGGATTCTATCTCTCCAACTAAAATTCCGGGGTAAAAAATCCCATCAAATCCACTTGTATAGACCATATCCCCAACTTCTATCTTCGCATAGAGCGGAATATAATCCGCCACAACTTCCTTATTAATGTCATATTTAATGATTCCGGGCACTCTTTCTGCGCCAATTGCGACACTATAACTGCACTTCTCATCGCCATTGAGGAGTCCCAATAAACGTCGATTTTGAAAAAGCGCGATTCCCGCAACTTTATTATCGCTAATGAGTCCATAGATGGATCCCTCTTTTGTAGGCTGAAAATCCTTTTGCTCAAGCCACACCCTTGTATATTTATTGATTTCAACAAAAGAAATGACGCGCGAGAGCTCAAAATGCTCAGAAATAGGCTTAATGTCTGTTTCTAAGATTCTCAAAAGCTCATTATATTCATTATGCAAGGCATCATAGGAGTACTGCAATTTTTCTTTATCTTTAAGTGCGATTGTGAGCTCTTTAATGTGTTGCGCTTGGTTAAAATGGCGCGTGATGGTATTGATAATGTTTGCATTAAAATTGAGGATTCCTATCTTTATGACATCGCCAAAATACAAAACTTTCGCTTGAAATTCTTTTGAAATTTGCATAGAGAGAAAAAATGCAATGGACAAAAAAATGACCCACAAAAACAGCTTTCTCATTTTAAGTCTTCACACCACCTTACTCATATGTCAGCTGCTGCAACACACTAATTTCCTCTAAGGCTTGTCCTGTCCCCTTTGCGACACAAAGTAAGGGTTCATCTCCCACATACACGGGAAGCTTCACGATGTCTGATAAATATTTATCTAAGCCACGTATGAGCGCACCACCACCTGTGAGCGCGATTCCATTTTCTACAATATCCCCCGCTAGGTCTGGAGGCATCTGCTCTAAGACGTCTTTGAGGGCGTTTGAAATCTCTTTGAGCGTCTCTTTCATAGCCTCACGTACATCTTCGCTTGTTAGCTCAATGGAATTAAGCAATCCACTCACCTGATCGCGACCCTTAACTTGCATTGAAAGTGGCTCATCAAGACTTATTGCAGAACCAATTTGAATCTTTATCTCCTCTCCTGTGCGCTCACCAATTAAGAGGCTGTATTTTCTGCGCACATAATCCACAACAGCCAAATCAAGCTTATCTCCCGCCGTGCGCAAAGACTTAGAAATCACAAGCCCCCCAAGTGAAATCACACCAATCTCCGTTGTCCCACCACCAATATCAACAACCAAGCTTCCCTTAGGTTCTTTCACGGGCAATCCCGCACCAATTGCAGCAGCCATAGGCTCTTCAATCAAAAACACCTCTCTAGCTCCCGCACTCATCGCGGATTCTCGCACAGCCTTACGTTCAACCCCTGTCAGTCCATAAGGCACACAAACAATGATTCTAGGACGCATCAAAGCTCGTCTTCTGTGTGCCTTTTCAATGAAATGACGAATCATTTTTTCTGTCATATCAAAATCCGCAATCACTCCATCTTTCATTGGTCGCACAGCAATAATGCTTCCGGGCGTTTTCCCTACCATTTCCTTTGCCTCATGCCCAACGGCAAGAATTTTATTTTTGCCAAAGCGATCATTTTGCACAGCGACAACAGAAGGCTCATTAATAATGATTCCTTGCCCCTTTACCGATACAATTGTATTTGCCGTTCCAAGATCGATCGCAATATCATGTGAAAACAAACCAATAATCTTATCTACTAACATAGCTCCCTCTTTTTACCAAATTAAGCATTCTTTCTGCTTGGCTTTTTTTGTTTAACCAACATGGGCTTTGTCTCTTTCAAAACCGCATCTTTTGTGATAACAACCTCATAACCCTTAAGTTCAGGCAAATCATACATGACATCTAACATAATGTCCTCCATAATGGAGCGCAATCCCCGAGCTCCCGTCTTGCGAGAGATTGCCAAATTTGCAATTTCCTCTAAAGCCTCCTCTTTGAAAATTAACTGCGCACCATCAAGTGCGAAAAGTTTTTGATACTGCTTTGTAAGCGCATTTTTAGGCTTTTTAAGAATGTCTATCATGGCTTCCTTTGTGATTTCATTGAGTGTTGCAAACATATGCAGACGTCCAATTAACTCTGGAATCAAGCCATAACTCACCAAATCATCAGGCTCAACTTGATTTAAAATATTTGTTTTCTCCACCTTTTTGCCCTTTATATGATGGAATCCAAGCGCATTACCACCGATTCTACGCTCAATAATATCGGCTAATCCATCAAAGGCGCCTCCACAAATAAAAAGAATGTCCTTTGTGTCAATCTGCACGAATTCTTGATTGGGATGTTTCCTGCCACCCTTTGGAGGGACATTCACAACACTTCCTTCAATGATCTTTAACAGAGCCTGCTGAACACCCTCACCCGAAACATCACGCGTGATAGAGCGATTCTCCGATAATCGCGAAATTTTATCGATCTCGTCAATAAATACGATTCCTCTTTGCGCCTTAAACACGTCTCCATCAGCCTCTTGCAAAAGTCTTGTGAGGATATTTTCCACATCTTCACCGACATAACCCGCTTCTGTGAGGCTTGTCGCATCGCAAATCGCAATGGGTATGTTTAAAAAACGCGCCAAAGTCTGCGCCATAAGAGTTTTTCCACTTCCTGTTGGACCTATTAATAGAATATTAGATTTTGCGATTTCCGTATCTTCTGTATCCTTCAAATCTCCCTGTAAAATGCGCTTGTAGTGATTATAGACTGCGACACTAAAGACCTTTTTAGCCTTTTCTTGCCCGATGACATATTTGTCTAAAACAGACTTAAGCTCCTTTGGAGGAAAGATTGTCAAATCCTCATTTTCTAGAGATTCTGTTTGCTCATCTTGATCGTAGGGAATATGCCCAACAAGCAACTCATACGAACCAAGTACGCAATTTTTGCAAATATAAGCCTTATGTCCGCCGAATATCTTTTGACTCTCAAGACATGGGTTCTTGCTCGTTTCTCTTTCATGGCAAAAACTGCAAATCACTTCACTCATGATTTTTCCTTACAAAAGGGATTCCGCGCGTTGATTGAATGATAAACTCGCACATTTTTGCGACATTAGCATCTTGGGGACTTTCTTGCAGAATCTCTTGAGCAATTTCCTTGATTGGCGCATTTCCGAGAAAGAGTCGTTTGTATGCACTATGAATTTTATCAACCTGATGATGTTCAAAATTCTTGCGCAATCTGTGGAGATTCAGACCACGTACCACTGCGCGATTCCCCTCTGCCATGCAAAAGGGCGGAATGTCTTGTGAAAGCGCACTTGCTCCCGCAATCATCGCATAATCACCGATTTTAACAAATTGATGAATTGGTGTCAAACCTCCAATATTGATATAATTTCCCATAACAATGTGTCCGCCAAGCGTTACGCCATTTGCCAAAATGCAAGAATCCCCGATAATACAATCATGCGCGACATGCACATAGGCCATAAGGAGATTATTATTTCCAATCACCGTTTTGCTTCCACCTCCCTCTGTGCCGGGATTTATCATCGTAAATTCTCGTATTTTATTGTAATCCCCAAAAATCAACTCATTAGGCTCACCGTGATATTTCAAATCCTGTGGCTGCGTCCCTAATGTCGCATTAGGAAAAATCTCGTTGCCCACGCCTAAAGTCGTGTTACCAAGAATCGTTACATTATTGTAAAGTTTGCAGTCATTGCCGATTTTCACTTCCTTACCAATCACGCAATAATGCCCTATCTCTACCCTTTCGCCAATCGTAGCCCCCTCTTCAATGATGGCCGTTTGGGCAATTTGCGCGGATTTTGCTATCACTTCTGTGTCCTTGCGCTATCTACAACCATCGCTTTAAGCTCGGCTTCTGCGACTAATTTTTCATCCACATATGCATAGCCTTGCAAGACCCAGATTCCACCTTTTTGCTTTAAAACTTCTAGTTTATACACAAGCTTATCTCCGGGCGCAACGGGATTCCGAAACTTCGCTCTATCAATGCTCATAAAATAAACGATTTTATCGCCACTATTTTGTGTGTCTTCTCCAAACATACTCACAAATGCCAAAACTCCCCCCGTTTGTGCCATGCCCTCTATAATGTACACGCCCGGATAAATCGGCTGTGTGGGAAAGTGTCCATTGAAAATTTCTTCATTGATTGTGATATTTTTATAGCCCTCAATGCTCTCATTAGGACTCATCGCGATGATTCTATCAACCAACAACAAAGGATAGCGATGCGGTAAAATCTCGCGAATCTTCTGCACATCAAATAGCATTTATATTCCTTAATAACTGAAGTTTTAATTTTAACATAAAAACGCTTTAATTTTGCAATTTTTTTGCATTTATTGACCACTCCCATCCAACGCCATTTTACCCGGATTCAAAATATTATTAGGATCAAAGGCTTTCTTAATGGCGCGGAATAATTGCATTTCTTCTTCATTAAACGCAAGATGCATAAAAGGCGCCTTAGACAGCCCGATACCATGCTCACCACTTAGCGTTCCACCAAGCTCAACGGTGATTTTGAAAATCTCCTCAATGGCTTGATAACCCTTTTTGAGCTCCTCATCATTACTGCCATCAACCATCACATTTGTATGCACATTTCCATCGCCTGTATGCCCAAAGCAAGGAATCGCAACATTATACTTCTGTGAAACTTCCGCGATTTTTTCTAATAATTCAGGAAGTTTGGATCGTGGAACAGTGATGTCTTCGTTAAGTTTTTTGCTCCCATAAATCGTGATACTTGGACTCGCATTTTTACGTGCAAACCACAGATCCGCCGCTTCTTGATCGTTGTTTGCTTTGATAAAATCTGTCGCACCATTTTCATAAAATTTCTCTTCAACCTTGTTAATTTGATAGACAATCTCTTCGGGCAAATTTCCATCAACTTCGGTAATTAAAATCGCTCCCGCGTCTTTTGGCAATCCTTTGTGAAACTTTTCCTCCACAGCACGAATGCTAAGATTGTCCAAAAACTCCATTGCCACAGGCGTGATTCCACTGGACATTGTTTTATATACCGCATTCATTGCGGCTTGAATGCTCGGGAAAACACCCATCGCGCTTTGCTTTAACTTTGGCTTACTCAACAACTTGAGTGTGATTTCTGTAATAACAGCCAATGTCCCCTCACTTGCAATCAAAATCCCTGCAATATTATAACCTGCCACATCCTTAATCGTTTTTTTACCCGCGCGTATAATGTCTCCATTAGGCAACACCGCGCGCAGAGCCATCACGAAGTCCTTTGTGATTCCATATTTTGCTGCGCGCATTCCTCCCGCATTTTCGCTCACATTGCCTCCAAGTGTGGAGTAATGCTCACTAGCAGGATCGGGAGGATAGAATAATCCGACTTCTTCGGCAGCCTTTTGGAGTTGCATATTCACAACACCGGGTTGCACACGTGCCACCATATTTTCCATATCAATCTCTAAAATCTGATTCATGTGCTTTTCTAAAGCCAATATCACGCCCCCATTGACAGCAAGAGAGCCACCTGTAAATCCACTTCCCGCACCGCGTGGAATCACGGGAATCAAATGAGTATTACAATACTTGAGAATCCGACTTATTTCTTCTTCATTATGTGGAAACACCACACATTCTGGATATCTGCGCTCTCTTGTCGCATCATAGCAGTACGCACTCAAATGCGCCTTATCATTGAAGCAATCTGCGCCTCCTACGATCGCTTCTAATTCTTTAAAATCTTGTGCTTTCATCTTATAATCCTAAAAAATATCGCGAATCTGTTTTGTAAAATATTTTGTAATGCGACCAAAGAATGTCGCATCTTCATCGGTGATTTCTCCCTTTAAAAGGGCATCAAAGTAGAGATAATAATCCCTTGTTGTCACGTCATTAATGATATAAGAAAACCACTCTTGATTATTGCTTCCAATGCGCGAGAAAAAGGGCAGCATCCTCTCCTCTATCGGGGCCCTGCCCGTGATATAGTCCTTTTTTATCAAACTGAATGTCTGACAATCGAGAGCTTGTCCTTCGTTAAGATTGACCACATAGACAATTCCCGCCGCATATTGTGTGCAGACTTTGCGAAAATCACCCCTCACAGGTGAATTATGTCCGACATCCATAAGATAAGCTGCGAGCAAATCAGGATGCAACCAAGTCACATCGGGATAGGCATCTTTAATCTTCTCATAAATGTCTTGTGTCGGAGCAATCAAAAAGGCGCGATCATTAAAGGAGCGGAAAATCACCTCATCGCCCTTTTGTGGATATAATGTCGGCACGGGAAAAGCCTTTTGCTCAAGCCCCACAAAAGGCTCAAAGGCGATTTTTGCAAGATTATTCTCTACAGAAATTACCGCCGCTCTTGCGACAATGGCGGAATTCTCTTTAGTAAACCAACGTAGAATCTCTCCACTCTCGCCCACTTTTAAATCAAATGCAGGGACATACGCATAATGCTCAGAATCCTCATCTAGTTGCACGATAGAGACAATGAGTTTATTCCCAAAGGGAGAGGCAAAGAGTTGCGCATTGAGGACAAATAACAACAAGAGTGGAATCACAAATAAAATGCGCGAAAAATGCGCGAAAAATGCGGAGACTATGGAGACTAAATGTTTCATTACATAAATCCTTAAAACTAAATTGCAAAACTCATATCAATTATTGAAATGTGCGTGAAATTGTATGTTAATTTTGCTTAAAAAGCATTACAAGATTCTAACTTTACACGCAAAAATACAAAAAATCCCTGCAAACATCAATCCAACAAGCCTCAATGAGATTGCTTAAAAAAGATGGAATCATTTTTGCTTGACTCAAACATAGATTTTCAAGAAGGATTTTAAAGTATGCAAATCAATCAGAGCAATGCAACAAATCTCAACTATCTCAATGGAATATTCAATGAGTCCGAAAGGACATTGGATAAAACACAATCCATAAACAAAGCAAACAAAACTAAGCCTGTGGAATCTCAAGCAGAAAATGAGGAATCTGAAAACCCCACCATAAAAGAGCGCATCACCTATGGATTGGTGAGTTTAGAGATTATGAGCGATGAGCAATACAAATCCTTTGAGCGCGTTACAGCAGGAATGTCTCCTAATGAAAAAATCGCTGTGGCACAGATTCTCACAAGGGCGGGGAATCTTAGCGCAAGTGTGGAACGTGTCAAAGAGAGAGAGGAGCAAACTCAAGCCATTGCAGATCAGAATCTCAAAAGTGCAACGAGTTTTTTGGGTGTTACACAAGAGGGTTGGCGCGAAATCGCTCAAGAATTTCAAGACAATCTCAACAATCTTAAAGGAATCTATACAAAAAACTACAACGGAAGCCTCACAAGCAACTACAATGACATCTTACGTAAAAACACAGAGGCAAAGACACAGCGCATTTTACGTGAATTTAGCAATGCAGTCCATAGTGGCAATGTCCAAATTGACATGATGGGCTGATTTTATGCTTTTTTAAAGAAAAGAATCTTAAAATAGACATTCCTTTTATTTTATTTATGCCAAGGTAGCTCAGCTGGTTTAGAGCGCTGGTCTCATAAGCCGGAGGTCGGGGGTTCGAGTCCCCCCTTTGGTACCATGCGCTCATAGCTCAGCTGGATAGAGCAACGGCCTTCTAAGCCGTAGGTCAGAGGTTCGAATCCTCTTGGGCGTACCACCTTTTATTTCTGCTTCTTTGTTATTTTTGTATTCCCTATAAATCCCTGCTTTTCTTCAGCCTTGCGTACTCTTTAGATTTCTTGACTTTTTATGATTCCCTTTTTACAATCGCAAATTTGATTTTACCACAAAGGTTTTTCATGAAAGAATGCTTTAAAGACAAAGTCGTGCTTATCACAGGTGCGAAGCAAGGAATCGGCTTAGCCACTGCACAAGAATTTGCAAAAGTTGGTGCGAAAGTCGTTCTTTGTGATATTGTGGATATGAGTGAGGAAGTTAAAGAGCTTAATGACAAGCATTATCAGGCTATGCAAATTCTTTGTGATGTGAGTGATGAAAAGCAGGTGGCAAAGATGATTGCAGAGATTGTCTCTGTGCATAAGAGATTGGATTGTGGATTCAATAATGCAGGGATTCAAACACCACAAAAACCGATGGCACAAATCACTCAAGCGGAGTTTGATAAGACTATTGCTGTGGATTTAAAAGGCGTTTGGAATTGTATGCAATATGAGATTGAGCAGATGCTCACACAAGGTGGAGGCTGTATTGTCAATACCTCTTCACAAGGAGGAATCACAGGCTTTGTCGGACAAGCCGCTTATATCGCTTGCAAACACGCAGTGATTGGGCTTACAAGGACTGCCGCACTTGATTATGCAGCAAAAAACATTCGCATTAATGCTGTTTTGCCCGGTGCCATTTTAACGCCTATGGCAAAAGATTTAATCAAAAGAAATCCCGAGATTGAAAAGGAACTCTTAAGAGATATTCCTAAGGGGAGATTGGGCGAACCAAAGGAGATTGCCGATGCGGTGATGTGGTTATGCTCACCCTATGCGAGCTTTGTTGAGGGGGCGGCTATTTGTGTTGATGGAGGATTTACTGCACATTAAAACGCACAGCTCATTGAGTGCAATCCATAAATTTTACCCACCAAATTTTAAAATAAATGTTTAGCTTTAATGTGCTAAGATTGCAATTATTTTAACAAAAGGAAGGATTCTTATGCCATTGCTTGATAGTTTTAAGGTCGATCACAAACTCATGCCAGCCCCTGCGGTACGCCTTGCCAAGACTATGCACACACCAAAGGGCGATGTGATTAGCGTTTTTGATTTGCGCTTTTGTAAGCCTAATGTTGAGATTCTAAGCGAGAAAGGAATCCACACGCTTGAACATCTCTTCGCAGGATTTATGCGCGATCATCTCAATGACAGTAATAATGAAAATGCTGTAGAGATTATAGACATCTCTCCTATGGGTTGTCGCACGGGATTCTACATGAGCGTGATTGGCTCCCCTAGTGAGGAATCCGTGAAAAAGGCATGGGAGAATAGTATGCAAGACATTCTAAAAACAAGTGAAATCCCCGAAGCAAATCCCTTGCAATGCGGGACTTACAAAATGCACTCCCTGCAAGAAGCACAAGAGATCGCACAAAACACGCTCAAAAAGGGCATCGGGATTATGGATAATCAACTCTTAAAACTTGACATAAAATGACGCAAGATTCCTATTTAGAAGCCATTAGGCTTTTAAATCTTTGGGCAAAGCATTATTATGTCTTAGATGATCCCCTTGTAAGCGATGAGGAGTATGACAGGCTCTATTATGAGGTTGTCGCCTATGAAGAACAGCACAGAAGTGAAATCGCAGAGGACTCTCCCACACAACGTGTCGGAGATAAGGTCTTGGAATCTTTTGTTAAAATCGCGCACATCAAGAGAATGTGGAGTCTCGATGATGTGTTTAATGCAGAGGAATTGCAAGAATGGGTGGCACGAGCCTCTCGTATTTTAGGAAATGATGACTTTAGCTTTTTCCTTTCGCCAAAGTTTGATGGCGCAAGTCTCAATCTGCTCTATCAAAACGGAATCCTAAAGAGTGCCGCCACACGTGGTGATGCCTTCGTGGGAGAGGATGTCACGCAAAATGTGCGTACGATTCCGAGCATTCCCCTTAGCATTCCCTACCTTAAGCCCATCGAGATTCGCGGAGAATGCGTGATTGCAAAGGACGACTTTGAATCCCTCAATCAAGCGCGACTTAAAAACCATGAATCCCTCTTTGCAAATCCGCGCAATTGCGCTGCAGGGAGTTTGAGGCAATTGGATTCTAAAATCACCGCAGAGAGAAAATTGCAATTCATTCCTTGGGGCATTGGATCCTGTGAAGTGCGTGATTTTATGGAGTTTGCACACGAAGCTTTTCCGCAAAATGTAAGCAATGCCGATAGCTTCTATGCCCTCATGGAATCTGTCTATGCGCTTGGATTTCAAAAACCGCCCTTTTTAGAGCTTTGCAAAGATATAGAAGAGGTTAATTGTGCCCATGATCGCTTGATTGAAATGCGCGATTCCTACCCGATTATGCTTGATGGAATGGTGATTAGCATTGATTCTTTTGCCCTGCAAGAGAGATTAGGCTACACAATCAAATCCCCGCGCTTTGCCTGTGCCTACAAATTTCCAGCCATTGAAAAACGCGCTAAGATTCTAGACATCACACTTCAAGTGGGCAGAACGGGCGTCATTACGCCTGTAGCAGAGCTTGAGCCTGTGTTGATTGAGGGGGCAAGAATCGCGCGCGCCACTTTGCATAACTTTGATGAAATGCGCAAAAAAGACATACAAATCAATGATTATGTCATTTTGATTCGCAGCGGCGATGTGATTCCAAAAATCATAAAATCCCTCCCCGCGCTTCGCGATGGCACACAATACCCTCGCGCGATTCCGACACATTGCCCAATTTGCAACAGCGCATTACTCATTGAAGAAAAACTCATTAAATGCCAGAATCTCAATTGCACCGCGCGTGTGATTAACTCTATCACGCATTTTGCGAGCAAAAAGGCTCTCAACATCGATGGGCTTGGTGAGAAAATCGTAGAACTTCTTTTTAAAGAGGGCAAGATTCGGACGCTAGAGGATTTATTCCAATTAAAACCACAAAATTTAGAGGGTTTAGAGGGCTTTAAAGACAAAAAGATTCAACGTCTCATTCAAGCCATTACAAACACTAAGGGTGTGGAATTGTGGCACTTTATCAATGCGCTTGGAATTGAACACATTGGCGAGTGGGCGAGTAAGAAGCTTGCAAACAGCTATGGATTGGAATTTTACACAAAAACTTATGAGGATTTTATCGCTTTAGATGGATTTGGCACAGAAATGGCCGCTTCTGTTGTGGAATTCTGCTCTGTCAATCGCGATCGCCTCTTGCACCTTTTAGAATACATTCAGCCCACATGCACAGCGCAAGAGAGCGATAAAACAGATTCCAAAGTCTCTGGCAAGACCTTTGTCATCACAGGTACGCTCTCAAAAAAGCGCGAGGAATATCAAGAGCTCTTAGAATCCCTTGGTGCAAAAGTCAGCGGCAGTGTTTCTAAGAATACAGACTTTCTGCTCTGCGGTGCAGATGCGGGCTCAAAGCTCAATAGAGCTAGGGAGCTAGGAATCACTATTCTCTCCGAAGAGGAATTACAAAAACTGCTTTAAGCATACGTTTGAGATTTTTAATTCTTTCTGATTTGGTTGTCGCAATCCTTGCTTGACTCAAATCCCTGCGCAAATCCCCGCTTAAAGAGATTTGGGGATTTTAGTTTAGAATTTTTTCTTATTCACATCTTCAAGAATATTATGTGCGATTTGTGTCACTCTCTCTGTAACGCCATTGGCACTATTTGCGACACCGACATTCTCTTGTGTCATGGATTCTAGTTGCGCTATAGCATCATTAATCTGTGAAATGCCTTGAGTTTGCTCTTTTATGGATTCACTCATATCACTCACTCCTTGCACGAGGACATTAACATTAGCTTCAATCTCATTGAGTGATTTTCCTGTTCTCTCGGCAAGCTTCCTCACCTCATCGGCAACAACAGCAAAGCCCCTTCCATGCTCTCCTGCACGTGCGGCTTCAATGGCGGCATTGAGCGCAAGGAGATTAGTTTGATCGGCAATGTCTTTAATCACACCGACAATGTTTTTAATGTCTTCAGCCTGTCTTGTGGCTTCTGTGGTTTTATCACTCACATTTTGCATAGAAGAGCTAATCTCCTCAATAGCTGCAGCAGATTCCTGCAAAGAAGCCGCTTGAGTCTGTGCGCTCTGTGTGAGAGTATTCATAGATTCCCTTAAGAGTTCGGACTCCTCATTCAATGAATGCGCAAATCCCGAAGAAGAGTTGAGCATCTTGCGAATCTCTTCGCCCAGCAGATTGATGACAGATTCCACTCTACCCACTGCGTCTTTAACTTCTGTCGTGAAGTCAAGCTTCACATAGCTGTCAAAGACCCTGCGAATCTCATTCATGTCTTTTCCAATCTTTCTCTCTAGCGATTCAAGCATTTTGTTTAGCACATCTCTAAGCTCTACAAGCTGTGGATTGCTCGGCGTTTCTGTGATTCTTCCTGCCAAGCTTCCATCCTCTACACTTTGGGCAACCTGTGCAGATTGTGCGATGGCTTGTGCATCCTGCTCTAAGCCCTGCTGGATCTTTTTGATATTTTGGTTAATTGCCGCAGTCATAACGCCGATTTCATCCACTGCCTTTGGATTAACTAGGGCCGGAGGAGTGGCTTGTTCGTGATTGAGGTATCTAAAAAAGTTTTTGAGGAGTGCAGAGACGATATTAAGTCTCTTAATCACTGCGCTTTGAACATAGAATGCGACACCACAGACAGTGATTATAATTGAAATGACAATAGAGAGGAGCAGAATATTCCTTAGAGAATAAACGGGTTTCATAATTGATGATGTGGGGGCGACAAGCAAGACAGTCCATGCCTGTCCTGTCTCATAGACTTTGAAGCTTGACATTCCCACAGTGGCTCCCCTGCCATCCGTTGTTTTGTAGTCATAAATGCCTCTTTTGCGATTCTTAGAAGCTTCTACGATAGTCTTTGCAGTGGGATCTTTATTCACATCAAGCATCTGTTTGCCAAGCAGACTGTGATTGGGATGCACACCGATGACACCATTTTCTGTCATGATGAAGCGATAATCTGCATCAAACACACTCAAGGTTTTATCCTCCATCCATGCCCCCACCGTTTCCATATCGACCGTGAGACCAACGACACCGATGACTTCGTTGTTCGCACCTTTGATTGGGATATTGAGTCCTGTTATGAATTTATCCCCCTTGCCATCAACATTCTGATAAGTGGGGTCGCCAATGCTTGGCTTCCCAGTGCTTAGGGCCTTTTTCACACTTCCAAAGGCAAGAATCTTCTCCGTGGCTGGAATCGTATAGATTCCCCCTGCCTTTGTCACATCGCTATCACCCTTGACAATCATAAGCTCACCATTAGGGAGGCGATGCTGTGGATTGTTTGGTGTGAGATTTTTGAGATAGAGATAGGAGAAATTCGCAACCATATCGTTATCAAGAGCTTCTTCTAGCAACTCCTCTAATTCACGTTGTGGATTTGGACTGCCCTTTAAAATCACTTGGATTCCACTTTCTTCACCATTTAAAAAGGCAAAGGACTGATTGAAGCGCCCTTGCACGAGGTTACTCATGCGCAATGAGACATTTTGCAGCAATTTAGATGCTTCAACCTCTTGGATATTGGCACTTGTCCTTATGACAAAGAAAGTCATAATCCCCATACAAACAACGATAATCAACGTAAGTAGTAGTGAAACTCTCACGCCTAATTTCAAATTCTTAAGCATTGATTCCCCCAGAAATAAGATTCATTAAGAATATTTTAGGATATTTGATTAAACAACCAAAATAAAACGCGCAATTGTAGCAAAAATAAATCTAAAAATGACTTTATTTTGTTTTTTTTTTTTTTTGATTTTTGATAAAAATGTGGCATTAAATTACTAGAAAGTCCTAAAATAAAGCAACACAGATGTAGAGCTTAGATTCCGTGATGTAAAATTTGCGCTAAATTCTCTGCGCTTCCAAACTTCAAATACTCTTTTAAAAAATCAAGTTTTGTAAAAAAGCCCTTATAATCGTAGTTTAAATAGGCTCTAAACAGATTTTTTGCATTCACTTCTTCTTGTAAAAATTCAGGATTAAGTGCCTCTTTGTCTGCAAAATCACAAAAAATATTTGCTAAGCCTATGTGTTTGAGTTTGACAAAGAATTTTGCGATGAAAATATCAATTTTTTTTGCCTTATAAGCAAGGATAAAAGGAGTGCCAATAAGAGCTGCTTCCAAAGTCGCCGTGCCACTACAAATGAAAGCAAAATCCGCGTTTTTAAGCACTTTAGGCGTATCACTTTGAATCACAAAGCCCTCAAGTTCTCCATAAATTTCAAGTTTTTTAAGATTAAAAGGAGGCACACAAAGAATCTTTTGTCCCTTGAAATTTTGACTTAATTCCCTAAAAACCGGCATTAAACGCGTAATTTCACTCTTTCTGGAGCCGGGCAAAAAGGCGATGGTTTTTTGCTCTTCTTTTTTTGCAAGGATTGCATTTTGAGTGTTTTTATCTTTAAATTCTTTAATCTCGTCTAAAAGCGGATGTCCCACATAAACGCTTTTTGTGAAAAATTTTTCATCAAAGGGTAAAATAGAAGCAAGAATGTCAAAATGACTCTCAATTATCGGTATGCGTCCCTTTTTCCACGCCCAAACTTGAGGTAAGATATAATAAATCCTTGTTACCTTTGAACCCGCTTTTTTCAAAGCCTTTGCCAAAGGGATATTAAAAGCAGGAGAATCAATGCAAAGCACAGCATTTATAGGGGTTTGTGCTAACTCAACAAGCTCTCTAATAGCTCTCTTTGCTTTCAAAATGAGGGGGATAATCTCTACAAATCCCATAGCAGAAAATTCATGTGAGCTGTAGAGGGGCTTGTTTTTTAGCGCAAATTCCTCGCACAAAGCCTCATCAAAGATTCCACAAAGCTCAAACTCCCCATACTTTTGCCGATAGACTCTCAAAACTTCTCTTAAATGCAAGTTTGCCGAAGGCTCTAGGGCGCAGACAAGAAAGGTTTTCACTCCAAATCCTTAAGTCGTGTTCTCTCTGCATTGTAGCAAAACCATCTTTAAATTTGCGCCAAGCAACGCAAAGGTTGCTTAATGTGCGACAGCCTCACTAATCCCAACGCCACTTTGAGCGCGGAAGTCTTGAGCATTGAATCCTGCCTTGTCAATCTGCGCTCTTGCGCTATTATCCAACTTAGAGATGATAAATATCAACACAAAAGTAAGGGGCATAGAAAATAATGCAGGATGATCATAAGGGAAAATCGCTGCTTCAAACCCCAAGCTCTTCACCCAAATGCTCGGGCTTAAAAGCACCAGTGTAACCACCGTAACCAATCCAATCAAACCGCCAAAAAACGCTCCTTTTGTTGTCAAGCCCTTCCAATAAATGCTTAAAAGCAGAATCGGAAAATTCACACTTGCAGCAATAGCAAAGGCAAGTCCCACAGTGAAAGCAACATTTTGCTTTTCAAAGACGATTCCTAAAAGAATCGCAAAAAGCCCGATTCCAACGGTCGCGATTTTTGTGACTTTCATTTCTAATTTTGCATCACAAACACCATTTTTACAAACATTGACAAACAAATCGTGGCTAATCGCCCCCGCACCAGAAATCGCAAGTCCCGCCACAACAGCAAGAATCGTTGCAAACGCAACAGCAGAGATGAATCCTAAGAAATAATCCCCCCCAATGACTTTTGCAAGAGTGATGGCAACCATGTTAGCGATTCCATTGAAACTGCCATCAGCATTTGTAAATTCAGGATTACCAAGTAAAAGAGCAATCGCACCAAAACCGATAACAAAGGTGAGGATATAAAAATACCCCATAA
Source organism: uncultured Helicobacteraceae bacterium (assembly GCA_947588965.1). Classification (GTDB taxonomy): domain Bacteria; phylum Campylobacterota; class Campylobacteria; order Campylobacterales; family Helicobacteraceae; genus Helicobacter_D. Next base: position 35,821 of record CANQAN010000006.1, on the reverse strand, counting down.
GTCCCGTTGCATAAAACACGGATTTTCTAGCCTCTTTTGCGTCTTTGACCGTGAAGAAACGCATAAGAATGTGTGGCAATCCCGCTGTCCCAAACATAAGAGCCATTCCAAGTGAGAGCGCAGAAACCGTGTCTTTTAAGAATCCTCCGGGCAACATAATGGCCGCTCCGTTAGGGTGATTTTCTATCGCCTTGCCAAAATAATAGCTCAAATCAAATTTCGTTAAATACAAAATCATAACCGCCATAAAAGTCGCCCCGCCAAGCAACAAAATCGCCTTAATGATTTGCACCCAAGTTGTTGCGTGCATTCCACCAAAGGTTACATAGCAAATCATAAGGATTCCAACAAGCACAACAGCCACAGTGTAGGGCAATCCAAACAAAAGCTGAATCAACTGTCCAGCCCCAACCATTTGTGCAATCAAATAAAACACAATCACGCTCAAAGCCGAAACGGCTGAAAGAATCCGAATCGGCTTCGCATTGAGACGATAGGCGGTGATGTCTGCAAAGGTGAATTTACCCAAATTTCTGAATTTCTCCGCAATTAAGAGCAGAATAATCGGCCAACCCGCCAAGAATCCGATAGAATAAATGAGTCCATCAAATCCATTTGTAAAAACAAGCGCGGTGATTCCTAAGAAACTCGCCGCACTCATAAAATCTCCCGCGATAGCCGTTCCATTCTGCATCCCTGTGATATTGCCACCTGCCGTGTAGAATCCACTCGCGCTTTGACTCTTTTTGTTAGAATAAACAGTAATGAGCAATGTCGCGCAGACAAATAGGACAAACATCGTAACGCCAATGGCATTAAACTCTGTCTTTACGACATTTCCAACATCAAATCCCGCTGCAAATGCGGTATTTGCTCCACATAATGCACTTATAAAAAATCTCCTAATAACCTTGACCATTTTTCAAATCCTCCAATGCACCGCTTTTTTCTAATTCTCGTAGAATCTCACCCTGTCTCCTGTCAAAGTATTGATTCGCGAAGAATGTGTAAAGTCCCGTTACAATAATACACAAAGCAATCAAAGAAACCCCAACAATGATTCCAAGCGTAATGGAACTAGGACCCAAACGATAGCCCAAAATATCGGGGAATAAACCAATGCTTAACACAAAACTATAATATCCAATAAGGACGACAACGGACAACCATAATGTTACTTTATTTCTCAAAGAAACAAAGCCTCTAAATTCCCGAATGGATTTTTTATATTCCAAACTTTCTTTCATCATAAATCTCCTTTAATGACTAAGATTTAAGGCTATGTTACAAAAATTCTATAAAAATTAACAATCAATTCCTCACAAAACATCAAAATAAATCAAATATTGTATATTTTAGTAACATTAGTCCCCCTATATGTATATTTTAGTAACACAAAAAACCCTGAAGTTTTGCATTTTTTCTGCGCCTCTTTTTATTTCTTTTTTAAGCACTTCTTGCTATGATGTCGCACTTTGAGGCTTTCGGGTAAAGCACACAGATTTTAGAGCTTCTTTACACCACTCTCTTTATCTGTTTTCTGAATTTTTCTTTGAATCTTTCTTTTAAGGAGTTGCGATGTTTGCAAGTTTCAAGCAAAATTGTCTTGTGAAATTTTGGTCGCCCATGCCTGCTATTATCGCGCTTGGCGTTATGGCGGCGTATTATTTCGGACTCACGGGGACTTATTGGGCTGTTACAGGTGAATTCACGCGTTGGGGCGGACACATTATGAATCTCTTAGGCGTGGATACAAGCTCTTGGGGGTATTTTAAGATCATTGGACTGCAGGGAACGCCCCTTGATAGGGTTGATGGCGTGATGATTATTGGAATGTTTGCAGGGGCTCTAGGCTCGGCACTTATGGCAAACAATGTCAAATTACGTCTGCCACAAAGCAATATCAGAATCGCACAAGCCCTCATTGGTGGAATCATCGCGGGATTTGGCGCAAGGATTGGAATGGGTTGCAATCTCGCAAGTTTCTTCACAGGGATTCCGCAATTCAGCCTCCATGCTTGGTTTTTCACTCTTATGACACTCGTTGGCGTTTGGCTTGGTGCAAAAGTCGTCTTTTTGCCCTTTTTGCGCTCTCACACGAAATTACAAAAAGTCAGCGCACAAAAAGAAATTGAAAATCCAAAAGATCGCGAAAAAACGCTCTTTTTCTTAGGGATTCTTGTTTTTGTGGGAATTGGGATTTGGATTGCCTATTTAATGATGTTTGGAGCGATTCCAGAGGGGAAAAAGATTCCGATTTTAGGGATTGCTATGCTCTTTGGAGTGGGATTTGGTTATGTGATTTCTCGAGCGCAAATCTGCTTCACCTCTGCCTTTAGGGATTTGTTCATCACAGGGCGCGGAGTTATGGCAAGAGCGGTCATTATAGGCATGATGGTTTCCACAATCGGAGTCTTCAGTTATATTTGCTTAGGAATGCCCCCAAAGATTATGTGGGCTGCGCCTAATGCGATTATTGGCGGATTCCTCTTTGGCTTTGGAATCGTCATTGCTGGGGGTTGCGAGTGTGGTTGGATGTATCGCGCTGTGGAGGGACAGGTGCATTATTGGATTGTCGGAATCGGAAATGTCATTGGCTCAACGCTCTTAGCGGCGACTTGGGATTATTACTCTGTGCCTCTTGCGACAAGCTTCCCGCGTATCAATCTCTTAGAATCCTTTGGAAATTATGGGGGATTGCTTGTCAATTACGTGCTTCTTTTGCTGTTTTTAGGATTCGTGCTTTGGGTTGAAAAAAGCTATTTTAGCAAAAACAAGGGCTTTGAACGCGCATAAATAAAGTAAAGGAAAAACTATGGAAACAATCATTCCAAATTACAGATTGGATTTGCAGGGTGAGCCTTGTCCTTACCCTGCTATTCGGACATTGGAGGTTTTACCAGAGTTAAAACGTGGTGAAATCTTGGAGGTTTTGAGCGATTGCCCACAGAGTATCAATAACATTCCCGTTGATGCGAAAAATCACGGCTATGAGATGTTGAAAGTGGAGCAATTAGGACCTACGATTCGCTATTTGATTAAAAAACCTTAGCAATGCAAGGCAAATCCGCTCTAAGCGGGATTCTGCCTTTTTCTTGTCCCCGTGCTTTTTCTTGTTGTTGTGCTTTTTGTCGTATTTGCAACTTTTTTTGTCTGCCCTGTTTGTGCTTCATTTTTTGCTGTTTGGCTCTTTGTGGTGCGTTTTTGTGTTGTTTTTTGTGATGTGCGCTTATTTGTGCTTTTGGATTCTTGTTTGGGGGTGCTTATGCCGAGTAATTTTTGCGTAAAATCACAGAGTTTCTGCTCTAAAGAGGGCTTTGAGCTCTTTTGACAAAGCGCGTCAATCTCTCTGACAAAAGCACTTCCAACGACGACAATTGGCACAATCTTGCCCAAAGTCTCAATCTGCTCTCTGCTTTGAATCCCAAAGCCAAGCGCAATGGGCTTTTTGCAAAATTTCTGAACGCGACGAATGTAATCTTGCAGGGCTTGATTGACTTCTGTGGTATCTCCCGTGATTCCATTACGCGCGACGACATACACGAACTTTCCGCTTTTTTTGGTGAGTTGTCCTATGCGCTTTGGTGAGGTGAGAGGGGCTATGAGAGCGATGTTTTCCAATCCTATTTTCTTGCTCTTTTTGAAAAGTTTTTCATCATTTTGCAGGGACAAATCAGGGACAATCAATCCATAAACAGCGTTTTCTTTGGCTTTTTGCAAGAATCTCTCCACGCCATAAGAGAACAAAATATTCCCATAAGTCATGATGAGCAACTGCGTCTTACAAGCCCTTTCTTTGAGTCTTTGCTGCAGTTTGGCAATAAACTCAAATCCTAAGTCCGTATTGAAGCCATTTTTCAAAGACACTTCACATGCATTAGCAATTGCGATTCCATCGGCATTAGGGTCAGAAAAGGGAAATTGTATCTCCAAATAACGCGCACCGCCTAAGCAGATTCCCACTGCTGCATCCAAGCTCTGCTGGAAACTTGGAAAGCCCGCAACAATGTGTCCCATTAGCTCTAAAGTAGATTCAGACCTCTCCATCATTTTCCCTTCATTTCTGCGATCTCATTTTCTAAAAACGCGCACCAAGCATCCTTTTGTAGAGCCTTTGCGGTGATAAAAATGTCTTTATCCCCTCTCCCAGAGACATTGACAACAATTCTCTTATCCCGTGTTGTCTTTGCAATCTTTAGCACTCCGCTCAAAGCATGGCTAGATTCTAATGCAGCAATGATTCCCTCGTGTTTTGCAAAAAACTGCAAAGCCTCTAATGCTTCTGCGTCTGTCGCACTCATAAATTCCACGCGACCCATTTCTTTTAAATGTGATAATTGCGGTCCAATCCCCGCATAATCAAGCCCTGCAGAAATAGAATAAGTCTCTAAGAGATTTCCATATTCATCACTCAAAAAATAGCTCTTATACCCTTGTGCGATTCCGATGTTTGCATTTTTGCTGTTGATTCTTACGGCATTATGTTTGCTATCCAATCCTCCCGCTTCTATGCCAACGAGCCTGACCTTACTCTGAATATAATGACTGAAAAATCCCATAGCATTGCTTCCACCACCGACACAAGCCACCATTATATCGGGATTGCCTTTGAAAAATGTGCGCGTTTGTTTCTTTAACTCAAAACTGATAATGCTTTGAAATTCCCGCACAATATCGGGATAGGGATAGGGTCCAAGTGCGCTGCCTAAAACATAAAAAGTGTCTTTACAATCCCTACTCCACTCCCGCAGCGCCTCATTCACAGCATCTTTTAGTGTTTGTGAGCCACTCTCAACACTCACAACTTGCGCACCAAGTAAGCGCATGTTAAAGACATTTGGGAATTGCCTCTTAATGTCTCGCGCACCCATAAACACAACGCATTCTATCCCTAGCTTCGCACAAGCTGCACTCGTCGCAAGTCCGTGCTGTCCTGCACCTGTCTCTGCAATGACGCGCTTTTTACCCATTTTTTTTGCGAGCAAAACTTGTCCAATAGCATTGTTAATCTTATGCGCACCTGTATTTGCAAGCCCCTCAAACTTCAAATAAATCTCATTATTTAAAAGCGCACTTGCGTTTTTTGCGTAGATTAAAGGTGTGGGGCGCCCGATAAATGTGTGATACAAATGCAACAATTCCTTTTGGAATGCTTTGGAAGGCAGAATGTGCTTGTAAGCGGATTCTAATTCCTTAAGCGCAGGATAGAGAATCTCGGGGACATATTGCCCACCAAATGCGTGTGTCCTGCCCTTATTAACACCAAAAAAGCCCTTTTTGGACTTTAAAAATATTTTTTGCATGAGCGATTCTTTAAAAATTAATGTGAGTTACTTCGTTGTATTGTAGCAAATTTTTAATGTAAAGAATGTATAATTTGACGAAATTATTCTTAAAGAAAGTGTGATGTTTGAATTTTTAAATCATTCTAACAAAAATGGCGCAGAAGCGCAAATTTATTTCCAAAAGATTCCAGCCTCTAAGCTCACTCCGCTTATGGTTTGTGAAGCCTTGAAGGCTCCTGTGTTATTAGAATCTGCGTTTTTAAAAACGGGCAAAGGGCGCTTTTCTATCCTCATTACAAAAGAAGCTTTCCGTGTTATCAAAGAAAAAGATGACTATTATTTGTGTGAAAATTCTAAAAAACACGTATTAAAGACATTTGAAAGAATCGGGAATTCCAAATTATCCAAGGATTCTAAGTTTCTTGATTTTCTAAGCGCGTTCAATACACTTGCGCCCAGTGTTGATTGTGAGACGTTAGAATCTCTGCCCCTACCGCTTGGTGGCGTTGGGTATTTGGGTTATGAGTTTTTTGGAGAGATTGAAGAGATTGACTTTAAGAATCCATCACTTTATGAAGTGAGCGACAATGCCTTTATTTTCGGACGTGAATTGGTCGTCTTTGATCATTTTTATGAGACACTCTATGTCCTCAATATCTCTTATCAAGGAGAAGTTCAAAGCTATGATGTGGAGAGGGAAAATCAAGCTTTAGTTGAGAAACTCAAACATCTCAAACTTAAAGAGAAGCAAGAAAATCTCTATCCTGCTAAGATTGTCTCTGAAGATAAAGAATCCTATTACACAGATATCGTCAAAACCCTCAAACAAGAGATTTATAAGGGAAATTTACTGCAATGCGTACCAAGTCAAAGCCTTGAAATCTCTACCGCATTACCTCCGCTTGTGGCTTATGCAAATTTGCGCTCCTACAATCCAAGTCCCTATATGTACTACCTCAACTTCGGAAACTACCAAATCATCGGGAGTTCGCCGGAAGTTTTATTGAAACTCCAAACAACTAAACCCCATCAAGCAACGCTCACCGTGCGCCCCATAGCAGGAACAAGACCGCGCGGGAAAAATGCCCTTGAAGACACGAAACTAGAAGAGGAATTAAAAAGCAATGTCAAAGAAAATGCCGAGCACTTAATGCTCCTAGACTTAGGTCGCAATGATGTTGGAAAGGTTGCGATTCCAAACACGGTGCGCATAACACAAGAAAAAGTCATAGAAAAATACGCGCATGTTATGCATATTGTTTCAGAGATTCAAGGAGAAATGGATCTTAGAAAGCACAAAAAGATCGACGCGCTCTATGCGGCATTCCCCGCAGGGACTGTGAGCGGTGCGCCTAAGATTCAAGCTATTAAAACTATAGAATCCCTAGAAAAGCACAGGCGCAATATCTATGCAGGCGCGATTGGGTATTTTTCTAAAAATGGTGATATGGACTTTGCCATAGCAATCCGCACAGCGGTCTATCAAAATGGAATCTACTATCTCCAAGCAGGAGGCGGAATCGTTCATGATTCCGATGAAAAAGCAGAATTCATTGAGACAAAAAACAAAATGCGCTCTTTAATCCAAGCCATTATTGGAGAGGAAAATGATACTACTCATTGATAATTACGATTCTTTCACATACAACATTTATCAAGCCTTCAGCTCTCTTGGCTACCCCGTAAAAGTTGTGCGCTATGATAAAATCACTCTTGCAGAAATCAAACAGCTCAATCCAAGTGCCATTATCTTAGGTCCAGGTCCAAAGCACCCCAAAGATTCCGCACTCAATATTGAAATCGTGCAGACATTTAAGGGGGTCTATCCGATTTTAGGAATCTGCCTTGGACATCAAGCGATTTTAAGCGCATTTGGTGTGGAGATCAAAAATGCTAAAAACATAATCCATGGCAAAGTTGAACCCCTCTTGCACAATCAAAAGGGGATATTCCGACACATTAGTCCCAACACACCCATTGTGCGCTATCACTCTCTAGCAGGGAAGAAAGAGGAGATTCCCGAATGCTTTCTCATAAGCGGGATGAGCACCGATGGCGAGGTTATGGCGATAGAACACAAGCAATATCATCTCATCGGACTGCAGTTTCACCCCGAATCTATCGGCACGACAGAGGGCTTGAAGATGTTGCGCAACTTCTTGCACTATACGCGCGAAGAGATTCCCGTTAAAGACTATCTCAAAAAGGTCTTAAAGCAAGGTTCGCTTGATTTCAAAGAGAGCTATCTGTTAATGGATGAACTCACAGAGGGAAATTTGAGTGATGCCCAAATTGGCAGTCTCTTAACAAGTCTCGAGATTAAGGGTGTTAGCGCGTATGAACTCGCGGGATTTGCGACTGTTTTGAGGAAAAAAGCCGTGCGCTTTCCTTGTAAGACTTCAAAAGAGATTCTCTTTGATATGGTTGGCACAGGGGGAAGCAGCGTTAAGACTTTTAATGTCTCAACGACTTGTGCGCTTCTTCTGGCAACACTTACAAAAAAAGGAAATTTTGGAATCATTAAGCATGGCAATCGCGCCATCACCTCCAAAAGTGGCTCTGCGGACTTGCTTAATGCTCTTGGCGTGAATGCAAATATGGAATTGCAAAACTCCATAAAAGCCTTTGAAGAGCTGAATCTCACCTTTCTCTTTGCCCAAAGATTCCACGCTGCTATGCGCTATGCCGCTCCTGCGCGTAGCAGTTTAGGATTCAAAACTGCCTTTAATCTCTTAGGTCCCCTTAGCAATCCCGCACCCATCACACATCAGCTTATCGGCGTGTTTGACAAGGATTACACAGAGATTATGGCAAGGGCTCTAGAGATTCTAGGAATCAAACACGCAATGGTTGTGAGCGGACTTGATGGCTATGATGAAATCTCACTTTGCGCACCGACACAAATCACAGAGTTAAAGGACGGTAGCATTAAAACTTACATTTTTAATCCTATTGAAGTGGGACTTGATTTTGTGGATTATTCACTCCTACGTGGCGGGGATGCGCAAGAAAATCTGCAAATCACCCTAGACATTTTCAACGCAAAGGAATCTCCAAAACTCAATTTGGTCGCTCTCAATATGGGGGTTGCGCTCTATGTCTGCGAACAAGTAGAATCCATTAAAGAGGGATTCTACAAGTCCAAAGAAATCATTGCAAAAAAAGAGGTCTTTGAAGTCCTTGAGCGCTTCAAAGAGATAAGCTCTGAAAATTTGGAGTCTTTTTAATGCAAAAAACTCAAGGAAATTCCGCAATCTTACAAGAAATTGTACGCCAAAAAAAGCAAATACCCCTGCGCCACGCAACACGTACCACTCCACTGAATCCACCAAATCTAAACGACAAGCTTATCATTGCCGAAATTAAACGCGCAAGTCCGAGTGCTGGACAAATTTCTACAATCAACAATCCAAGCGCTCTAGCGGAATCCTATTTGCAAGGTGGAGCAAGCGCCATTTCTGTGCTGTGCGAAGAATCCTATTTCAAGGGCAGTTTGGAGGATTTACAAAATGTAAAACATGCGCATCCCCACGCATGTCTCTTGCGCAAAGATTTCATCACAGAAATAGCACAAATCAAAGAATCATACGACTTTGGCGCGGACATGGTGTTGCTGATTGCGGCTTGTTTTATGGGAGAGGAAAACGGTGGTTTTGCGCAGCTTAAATCCTTGTATGAGGAATGCTTAAGGCTTGGAATCACACCTTTGGTTGAAGTGCATAATGCCTGTGAAGCCGACTTTATCGCCCCCTTAAATGCGCGTCTTATTGGAATCAATGCGCGGAATCTCCGCACCTTTAAGATTGACAAAATCCTTGCTTACAATCTCTTACCAAAGATACGCGCACAGAATCCTCAAGCGCGTGTGATTTTTGAATCCTCTTTGCATTGCAGTTTTGATGGCTTTGTTGTCGGAAATTTAGGCTTTGATGGAATCTTGTGCGGAAGCTATCTTGTGCGCACACCAAATCCCAAACAAGCTCTGCAAGGTTTAAAAAATGCGCTCAAAGTTGGACAAGAAGCCCCTCATTCCTTTTATCGCAATGTCTTTAGGCTCTTGGACTCTAAGCTTGGATTCATTAAGATTTGTGGAATCACAAATACAGAAGACGCTCTAATGTGTGCAAAATCCCTGCAAGAACTCGATCAAGGGCTTGAAAAAATCGCGGGGCTCGGATTCATACTAGAGCCCAAATCGGCGCGTTATGTGAGTTTAGAATCCCTAAGGGAGATGGCAAAGTCCCTAGAGCAGTATCCAAACATCCTCAAAATTGCCGTGATAAAAGAGAGCGAAGAGCAATTACAAAATGCGCTGACACTCTTTAGAGATGGAGTTGTAGATGCCTTACAATTGCACGGGATTCAAAGAGAGGGAGAGTTTGCAGGAGTGCAGCTAAGGGATGCGGATTTTGCCTTTTATGAAGTGTGGAATGTTGAAAAAAGTGAGGATTTAGGGTTGTTTGTGAGTCCTTTTGTGCTTTTAGATTCTAAAAGTACGCTTGGAGGCGGAAGCGGATGTGCAATTCCTTTAGAGACCTTGAAAGATTTGAATTTAGATTATTTGTGTGTGGCTGGAGGAGTTGGATTAAACAATGCAGAATCCCTAAAGAATAGCGGCGCAAAAATGCTTGACATTAACTCTAGCATTGAGGCGGATGTAGGCAAAAAAGATCCTCATAAATTACAAGACCTGATTTTAGCATTAAAAAAATTCCTGTAATGCAGTCTTTTTAGCAATTTGTTTTGTGTGTTTGGAATCTTAAAGTGTGGTGTGGGTTTATGCCTTTAGAATCCCTAAGGGATTCTAAAATTAATAGGCTCTAGGATAGCATTTCCATTCAATTTCTTTTGCAGTGAGTTGCATGTTTTGAGGAAGTCCTGTTTGTGGATTAATCGCATTTGCATTGCTGTTATTAAACGCATTATAACCTCCATAGGGAATGGCTTCAATTTGGACAAATTTCCCAACGGTTAAATCGCGAAAAGTGCCATAGATGTCTTGCCCAAAAGGCCCGCAATCATCGCCCTTTATCTCTGTATAAGGAAGAACTGTCACTGTGAGCTGTCCGCCCGGACCTGAAATGGTGATGGTTTTCTTAGCCGGATCGACTGCTGAAATTTGTCCGCTCACATCAAAGTCCCAATCTGCCATCGCAGAAGTTGCAAACGCTAAAGACATTGCTAAGATGCCAAATAATTTGAGAGTTTTCATTCTATCTCCTTGTTGTTGTTTTAATAAAAAGCCCTCTAGGCTTCTTGTTTTGGAATTATAAAGTCTCTTTGTTAAGTAATTATGAAGATACACTCAAGTTTTTATGAATATCAAAGCTCTAAGAGATAATTGATTTTATAGAAAAAGTCCTCTTCATTTTTCACATTTTGTGTCAAAATCAAATATTTGCCATTGATAATAAAGCTCGGCACTCCACGAATCTGCTCTAATTTAGAGCATTCTTGCCATTGCTTGAGGAGCTCTTTAGTCTTCGGATTCTTTAAGGTCTGCATAAAATCATCTCTACTGCATCCCATTGCCTCCAAACCATAAGCGATATAGGAATCCTTATCAGTGAAGACCTTACGATCTTTAAAATTTGCATCAAAAAATGCATTCACAGCGCGATAGAAGTGTGATTGGGAATCCTTAGGGGAAATTTGCTTCTCTTCATCAAGAATCAAGGCTACAGCCAAGACTTCTGAAGCCTGTTCTCCATAAGTCACAGTGGGCAGATGATAGGGCAAAAACACCGCATCTTCTGGTAGAATCGCAAACAATTTAGGCAGGATTTTATTCATGTTAGCACAATGCATACAACCTACGCTAAAGAGCTCCACAACGGATCGATTGGGTACATCAAGGGGTTTTTGCAAAAGCACATAATCCTCTCCCTCTTTAAGAGATTCTGCATGAAGTTGCACAAAAAACAAACTCCCAACAAATCCTATAAAAAGAATTTTTAAAAATCTCACAAAAACAGAAACTTCTCGCATCTCAAAGTCCTTTTGAAAAATTTGCATATTATAACAGATTCCAAAATTGTATTGATTTACCATTTGTTATTATTTTTTTGGCTAGAATTCTACCGTTATTTTATCAAAAAGGATTTGGAATGAAGAAGTTTTTCTCTGTTTCTCTTTTAGTTGCAGCCTTGAGTTTTCCTGCATTTGCTACGCCTTATGCGCTTGATGCTGCAAACTCAAAGGTTGATTTTAGTATCAAGCATTTAAAGCTTACAAAAGTCGATGGTGCTTTCAAGGAATTTGGGGGTGACATTGATTATGAAAACGGAGCTTTGAAGGCTTTGAGTGGGAGTGTCAATGTGGCTTCTGTAGATACACAAAACCAAAAAAGAGACGACCACTTGAGGGCTGAAGATATTTTTGATGTCAAAAAATATCCACAAATGACTTTTGCAATGACACAATATGAAGTGGGCAAAATTCATGGTAATTTGACAATCAAGGGCATCACAAAGCCTGTTGTCTTTGAAAGCAAAGAAACATTAAACGGAAATACACTTGAAATCAACGCAAAAGCGACAATCAAACGCTCTGACTTTGGTGTTGTATGGGAATCAAGCCTCAAAGACAGCTTAGTTGGCGATGAAGTGGAGATTCTCCTAAATCTTAAAGCAAACGCCAAATAGCCCCTCTATTCTGTGTTATTTCTTCTTAAATCAGTGCGCTTCTTTTTAGGAAGTGCGCTTTGAGATTTGATTTTCCTTTCATTTTTATTCTTTATTTTGATTCTTTTTAAGCTCATAGCCGGTTGTTTTAGGTTATATTTCCTCATAATCTTTGCATTGAATGGAGTTGAGCATGAAAAAGATATTTCTTGCTGTGTGCTTGAGTGGAATGTTAGCAAGTTTTCTGTCTGCAGAAACAGTTAAAATTGGTGTTGTACTGCCTGTGAGCGGTGCTGTGGGCGGATTTGGTGATTTGGGCAAACGTGGAATCGATCTTGCCTATAAAGCACAGAATAAGACAAAAAAGGGCGATCCTGTTGAGATTGTTTTTATGGATAACAAAAGCGATAAGATAGAATCTGCAAATGCCATGCAAAAGCTTGTTTCAAGCGATAAAGTGAGTGTTGTCATTGGTCCTATGATCTCCACAAATGCGCTTGCTATGACGAAAATTGCAGAAGATAACAAAACACCACTCATCGCGCCCGTTGCGACAAACGATAGAGTGACAAAGGGGAAGAAATTTGTTTCACGAGTGAGTTTTGCAGACAGCTTTCAAGGGTTGATTGCGGCAAATTTAGCCTTTCAAGACTTAGGACTTAAGAGAGCTGCGATTCTTTTTGATAATAGCAGTGATTATTCTATCGGACTTGCGAAGTCCTTTAGGAATCAATTCACAAAGCTCGGCGGAGAGATCGTCATTGAAGCTAACGCACAAGCAGGGACAAAAGACTTCAAAGCACAAATTTCTAGCATTAAGGCAAAAAATCCCGATGTTTTGTATCTCCCTATTTACTACAATGAAGGTGCTCTCATCGCCGTGCAAGCTAAGCAATTAGGATTTAACATCCCGACCATTGGTGGAGATGGATTGACTTCTAATAAGATATTTTTTGATGTTGCAAAAGAAGCTGGAAATGGCTATATGGTCACAGATTATTATTCCACAAGCTCTAAGCAAACGCCAAAGGGAGAGAAGTTTATCAAGGAATATGAAGCCACATACAATGAGCCTGTGAGCGCATTTAGTGTTATGTTAGCCGATGCATATGGAATCGCACTCCAAGCCATTGAAGAATGCGGGGCGCAAGATCGCATTTGTATCAATGATAAAATCCGCAATGTCAAGGATTATGAGGGTATTGGCGGAAAAGTCTCTCTCATTGAAGGTGAAGCGATTCGTAGCGCAGTAATTAATGAAGTTCAAGATGGCAAAATGATCTATAAGACAACCATCAACCCCTAATCACAAGAGACTTATCCTTTGGATTTTTTAACCTTTATTCAACAATGCATTAATGGTTTGAGCTTAGGAAGCATGTATGCACTCATTGCCATTGGCTATACAATGGTCTATGGCTGTCTGCGCTTGATTAATTTTGCCCATGCTGACATTATGATGGTGGGAGCGTTTTTGACATTTTTTGCGCTTAATAACTGCACTTTGCCCTTTTATGCTTCTGTGATTCTGTCTGTTTTGCTCTGTGCTGCTCTGGGTGTATTGATTGACAAAGTCGCCTACACACCTTTGCGCGATGCACCAAGAATCTCTATGCTCATAACTGCCATTGGTGTGAGCTTTTTTCTAGAAAATCTTTTCAACGTTTTGTTTGGCTCAACACCACGATTCTTTAATGCTCCCGATTTTTTCACGCAAACCCTTAATGTCTTAGGTGTGAATCTCACTCTTATTACACTGATCATTCCGCTTGTTACATTGATTCTCTTGGTTTTATTGTTGCGCTTCTTGCATCGCACAAAGCAGGGAATGGCGATTCGTGCAAGCGCATTTGACATTGGGGCGATACGATTAATGGGAATCAATGTCAATCACATCATCACGCTTGTCTTTATCATTGGAAGCATTCTTGCGGGGATTGGCGGAATCTTTTATGCGATTTCTTACCCGACGATTGAGCCATTAATGGGTGTTTTAATCGGACTTAAGGCCTTTGCCGCTGCGGTTCTTGGTGGAATCGGAAGTGTGGGAGGGGCTGTTCTTGGCGGATTCATTTTAGGTTTTACAGAGGTTATGGCTATTGCTTTTTTCCCCGATCTTGGAGGCTACAAAGATGCCTTTGCGTTTTTGTTTTTGATTGGCGTCTTGCTCTTTAGACCTATTGGAATCATGGGCGATTGGCGCTTAGAGAGAAGTCGCTTCTAGGAGTTGGTATTGAAATTTTATGCAAAATCCTCTATGATGACATTAGGGCTTCACTTGAGCCTGTATTTTTGCATTCTGTGTTTGCTCTGCACTGCGCAAATTTTGCTGGGCGATTATGTGTTGCGCATCCTCAATAACATTTTAATTTTTGTGATTTTGGCCGTGAGTTACAATCTCATAAATGGCATAACGGGGCAGCTCTCGCTAGAGCCTAATGGATTTGTCGCCATTGGTGCTTATATCACCGCCCTTATGCTGCTTGATGAGGATTTAAAAATCAATATGTTTCAACTTGCCGATCCGCATCCCTTTGTTTTAAGCCTCTATAGCGAGTTGCTCCCTGCGCTCTTTTGCAGTGGAATCGTAGCGGCAATTTTAGCTGTGATTCTTGCTTTCCCCGTGTTTCGTGTGCGCGGAGATTATCTCGCCATCGTTACGCTTGGATTTGGCTTTATCATTAAGATTCTTGCTATCAATAATCCCCAATGGACAAACGGAGCCATCGGGCTTAATGAGATTCCAAACAATCGCGATTCTATCACTGCCTTTATAGAACAACTTTTTTTGCGTTTAAGCGATGGGGATTTGGCGCTCAATCACTTCTTTTACACACTTCACACACACTTTTTTGGTAATACTTCAAACTTCACCGTGCTTCTTTGGAGTGGAATCTTTGCCACAGCTTCTGTGATTTTGATTTTACAGATTGTCTATTCTAAATATGGTCGCGCGATGAAAGCTGTACGTGATGATGAAGATGCGGCCATTGCTATGGGAATTAATACGTTTAAGATTAAGACTTGCGCCTTTACTACAAGCGCGTTTTTGGAGGGTATTGGCGGTGGGCTTATGGCTGTTTGGCTCACAACCATTGATCCAAGAATCTTTGGCTTTGAATTGACCTTTTTGCTTCTCATTATCATCGTTCTCGGAGGCTTAGGAAGCACTACAGGAGCGATACTTGGAGCGATACTTGTCATCGGGGGTGGAGAGGGATTGAGATTCCTTGATCAACCCTTAGTGTTTTTTGGAAACGATTTTGGCTCTTATCCCGGATTGCGCATGGTGTTCTTTGCGCTCATTTTACTTCTCATTATGCTCTTTGCTCGAGAGGGCATTATGGGGAAAAATGAGATTTGGGAAAGGAAACGCTAATGCCCATCTTAGAGCTAGAAAACATCAGCATTGCCTTTGGAGGATTGAGGGCAATTGATAATGTGAGTTTTGCGATTCAACAAAATCAAATCTTTGGGCTTATTGGTCCAAATGGTGCGGGAAAAACCACGCTTTTTAACATCATTACAGCAAATTATAAACCAAACAGCGGAAAGGTCAAATTTCTCTCCAAAGATATTTCTAAAAGGCGCCCCGATGCGATTGTGAGATTAGGAATCGCTAGAACATTCCAAAATATCCGCTTGTTTCACTCTATGAGTGTATTGGATAATGTTTTAATTGGATTGCACAATGTCGCAAAATACAGCTTTTTTGAAGCGGCATTGCGCATAGGCAGATATTTCAAAGAAGAAGAGCGCATTGGCAAGATAGCAGTGGAACTTTTAGCCTACATGGGATTAAGCGATAAGATGCACTTGAAGTCCAATGCGCTAAGCTATGGAGATGCACGCAAAGTTGAGATTGCAAGGGCATTAGCCACGCAACCTAAATTACTCTTGCTTGATGAACCCGCAGCAGGAATGAATCCAAAAGAAACGCAAGAACTCTGCACACTGCTTTCAAAAATTCAAAAAGACTTCAATCTAAGCATCCTTCTCATTGAGCATGATATGCCCTTTGTGAATCAACTCTGTGAGAAAGTTTTGGTGCTTGATTATGGGAAAGAACTCTTTTGTGGCACACCACAAGAAGCAATCTGTAACAAAGATGTCATTGCCGCATATTTGGGAGATTTCAATGCTACAAGTTGAAAATTTAGAGGTCTCTTATGGCTTAATCTCCGGACTCAAGGGCGTCAGTTTTTGTGTCAAAGAACATGAGATTATCACACTCATCGGGAGCAATGGCGCAGGAAAAACCTCTGCACTCAATGGAATCATAAATAGCGTCAAATCAAGGGGAAAGATTAGGTTTTTGGATGCGGACATTTCAAAACTCACAACACACAAAATTATTCGACGCGGAATCGCGCTTGTCCCAGAGGGCAGACGTATTTTTACAAATCTTAGTGTGGATGAAAATTTGCGCATGGGTGCGTATTGCAATGATAAAAACTTCCAAGTTATGCGCGAGAAAATGTATCAATTGTTCCCAAGACTAAAGGAGCGACAAAAGCAAATGGCCGGAACAATGAGTGGGGGAGAACAGCAGATGTTAGCCATTGCAAGGGCTTTAATGGGAGAGCCAAAATTGCTTATGTTAGATGAACCAAGCTTAG
This sequence comes from uncultured Helicobacteraceae bacterium, assembly GCA_947588965.1. Classification (GTDB taxonomy): domain Bacteria; phylum Campylobacterota; class Campylobacteria; order Campylobacterales; family Helicobacteraceae; genus Helicobacter_D. The sequence goes on along the minus strand of CANQAN010000006.1, from coordinate 19,294 downwards.
GACTTGCACCAAAGATTGTGGGAGAGCTTTTTGAAATCATTTTAAATTTGCACCAAAACGGAATCACCATTCTTTTGGTTGAACAAAATGCCTTTGCAGCCCTTAAAATCGCAAACAGAGCCTACGTGCTTGAAAATGGAAAAATCGTTATGCAAGATACAGCGCAAAATCTCCTCAACAATACAGAAGTCAAAAGACGTTACTTAGGTGGCTAATACTCACAAAAGAATCGCTAGTTGCGATTCTTGCTTGATTTTAATGTTTTGCGATTTTTTCTATGATGGCATTAAAGCTCTTGCTAGGGCGCATAATGGATTGCGCTTTAGCATCATCAAGCTTATAATACCCGCCTAAATCAACAGCCTTGCCCTGTGCACCATTAAATTCCGCGCGAATGGAATCTTGATTCTTTTCTAATTCTGTCGCAATGGGCTTAAAAAATCCCGCCATTTCGGAATCTGTGCTTTGGTCTGCTAAGGCTCTTGCGAAATAAAGAGCGAGGTAAAAATGGCTCGTGCGATTGTCATCTTCGCCAACTTTGCGTGAGGGGGATTTGTTGTTATCCAACCACTTTGAAGTTGCAGAATCTAGCGCGTCTGCAAGTACCTTTGCCTTAGAATTTTTGCATTTTAGGGCATAGAATTCTAGACTTGCTTGAAAAGCTAAAAATTCGCCTAAACTGTCCCAGCGCAAGTGATTTTCCTCTACGAGCTGTTCAACTTGCTTAGGCGCACTTCCTCCCGCCCCTGTTTCAAACATCGCTCCACCATTAAGCATAGGTACGACAGAGAGCATTTTCGCACTTGTGCCAAGTTCTAAAATCGGAAATAAGTCGGTCAAATAATCGCGCAAGACATTTCCTGTGATAGAAATCGCATTTTTCCCCGCGCGTATCAAACGCAAAGATTCCAAACATGCTTCTTTTGGGGCTAGTATCTCAATGTCTTTGCCCTTTTCTTTTAAACGAGCTTTCACAAGATCAATCATAATCTTATTGCTTGCGCGTTTAGAATCCAGCCAAAAAATCGCCTTATCTCCTGTGATGTCCATGCGCTCAATACCTAAGTCTATCCAATTTTGCACAGCATCAAATTTTGCTTGATTGGCACGATAAATGTCGCCTTTATGGACCTTATGAGAGAGTAAGACATGATTGTTTTCATCAAGGATTTGGAATTCTCCATCATTTGGAGCGACGAAGGTTTTGTCATGTGAGCCGTATTCTTGCGCCTTTCGCGCCATTAATCCAACATTGCTGACGCTTCCGAGTTGCGTCGGATCAAGTGTGCCATTCTTGCGCAGATCTTCTATGACAGCCTCATAAATGGTCGCATAGGTTTTATCGGGTATCACGGCGTTTGCATCGCATTCATGACCATCCTTATCCCAAAGTCTTGCACCATTTTTAAGCATAGCAGGCATGGAGGCATCAACAATCACATCGCTTGGGACATGTAGGTTTGTGATTCCCTTTTCTGAATTGACCATTGAAATTCTCGCGCTTTTATTGAGAATCTCATTGTATTTTGCAAGAATCTGCGCCTTTTTCGGACTTGATTCTATCTTGGCTAACAACTCACTGACACCATTATTCGCATTCACGCCGAGTGATTCCAGTTCATCTTTAAATTCTGTAAAAATCTCTTTGAAATAAGCCTTCACCGCATAACCAAACAAAATCGGATCGCTCACTTTCATCATTGTCGCCTTTAAGTGCAAAGAAAACAGAATTCCGGCCTTTTTGCAAAATTCAATTTGCTCACTATAAAATTGGCTCAATTTTGCGCTATCCATAAAAGTCGCATCCAAAATCTCATTTTTTTCTAGTTTCAATCCCTCTTTGAGAACTTTTTGTCCGCTAGAATCCTTAAAGACAATCTTCGCTGTCGTTGGAGATTCAATCAAAACTGCCTTTTCATTGTCAAAAAAATCGCCCTCTTTCATATAACTCACGCAACTCTTGCAGTCTTTTGCAAAAGGCACGACACGATAGGGGTTCTTTTGCGCATAGGATTTAACCGCCTTTGTACTGCGTCTGTCGGAATTCCCTTGACGCAAAACGGGATTGACTGCGGAGCCTAAGACTTTTTGATACTTTTCTTTAATCGCCTTTTGGGCTTCATTTTGTGGATCATCGGGGAAAGGTGGGACATTATAGCCCTTATCTTGCAATTCTTTAATGGCGTTTTTAAGCTGCGGAATAGAAGCGGAAATGTTGGGGGTCTTAATCAGATTCGCCTCTGGTTTTTTAACAAGCTCTCCTAAAAAAGCGAGAGAATCTTCTACGCGTTGCTCGGGTTTAAGAGATTCTGGGAATTGCGCTAGAATCCTTGCTGAAAGCGAAATGTCTGAAGTCTCAATTTCAATTTGTGCGTGTTTTGCAAACGCCTTAGCAATCGGCAAAAAAGAGTAAGTTGCAAGCGCGGGAGATTCATCTGTGAGCGTGTAAGTGATTTTCATCGTGCATCCTTAAAAAACATATTTCCTAATGAGTATAGCAAATAATCAAGTAAAATAAAATAATTTTGTCAAGTTTATTGACTTTCTTTAAGAATGCGTGAATGTTTGTTGAGTTTTAGCTGTTCTTTGATAGAGGCAAAGAACTTTTTGATTATGCTATAATGCGCTTTTATTTTATTTGTTTGAACTCTAAAGGTGGGCAATGAAGCATAAGTTAATTTTGATCATGGCGGTTATTATCGGTTATTCTAGTCTTGCGTTTGCAAATTTTGAAAAAAATTTCAAAAAAAGCATTAAAGAAAAGGTTGATATTGATGTGGAGATTCAACTCAAAAAACCTCTTAGAAGCTTTGATGGGCAGTATTTTGTGATTGGGCGCACAGCAAACGGAAATATTTTCCCCGTGATTGTCAGTACAGATGGGAAGCATTTCGTTGGACTAAGCAGTGTTATGAACTTCAGCAAAGAAGATTCCAAAATGATTATGGATGAAATCAATAAGGCTGGGGAAGAAAAAATGAAATCCGACAGAGAGGCTTTGCTTAAGCTGTTTGCGGAGTTTAAAGACTATGACTTTATCGCACTAGAGGGCAAAACAAAGAATCTCCCTACAAAAATTGTCGTTACAGATCCCGATTGCCCATATTGTCGCAAACACTTAGAAGAGATTGAAAAAGAGCTTGAAAGCGCACATCTTAAGCTTATCTTTGCCCCTGTTCATGAAAAGGAAGCTTTCATTAAGGCTCAATTGATTCTCAACGCACAAACAAAGGCAAAAACCACCAAAGAAAAAATCGCTCTTTTGCGCAAGTATTATAAAGACATTAAATTAAGCAAAACAGAGCAGAACACAGACATCAAACAAGTGCAATACACTACAGAGAGAATCCTCAATAGTGGGCTTGTTGAGGGTGTTCCCTTTATTTTTAATCTTTCTGAAACCAAAGAGTAAGCCACCTGCCCTATGTTAGCAAGTCTTGAGATTCAAAGCCACGCACAAGGAATCATCCTGATTTTGCGCGGAGTTTGGGATAGAAGCATTCCAAAAACCACACTAAAAGCTCTCAATAAAGCCTCTTCATATGGCTATGACGATAGTTTGCGCATTATCTTGGATTCTAGCTTTGATTTGGATTTTTGCGGGGGGGCGATTTTGCTCAATTGGTCAAATCATCTTAAAAAGTCCGCACAATCGTACTTTTTTAATGCCTTTGCAGAACACCAAAAGGCAACAAGAATCTTTACAATCCTACAAAATAAAACAACTATTAATGAACTAAACTTCACAACAATGACCATTAAAGCACACAAAGACACCTTTGTGATTTTGAAAAAATGGTGCTATCAAGTCGCAGTGGGACTGAATTTTATCGGCGAGATTCTCTACACATTGTGGCTTGGGATTTTAAGCCCTGTGAATTTTCGGTTAAGGGCACTGTTTTTTCACATACAAGAGGCTGCGATTAAGGCTGTCCCTATCGTGTCTTTAGCATGTTTTCTCATTGGAATCGTTGTGGCTTATCAAGGGAGTTTGCAGCTTGTGCAATTTGGCGCAAGCATTCTCATTGTTGAAATGAGTTCTATGCTGACTTTGCGCGAAATGGCACCCATCATTGTGGCCATCATTATTGCGGGGCGCAGTGCCTCGTCCTTTAGCGCAGAGATTGGTATGATGCGCGCAACACAAGAGATCGATGCCATGCGCGTGATGGGCTTTAATCCTTTCACTTTTCTCGTGCTTCCGCGCATTTTTGCGCTGGTTTTTGCGCTGCCTCTTGTTGTTTTTGTTGCAGACATTTTTGGGCTTAGTGGCGGAATGTTTATCTCTCAAGTGCAATTAGGAATCAGTAGTGAGCAGTTTTTGGAAAGGTTTGCAGAAATGGTGGATATCCATCACTTTTGGATTGGAATCCTTAAAGCTCCTTTTTTTGGACTCATTATCAGCCTCATTGGTTGCTATCATGGATTCATCACAGAAAAGGACACACGTAGTATTGGCGTACACACCACAAAAAGTGTTGTGGAATCCATATTTTGCGTGATTGCCTTTGATGCATTGTGTTCAGTTTTATTCACACAGATAGGTTGGTAGTGGAAAGTATCGTAGAGATTCAAGATTTAACGACAAGCTATGGTGAGCGCACGATCCAAGAAAATATCTCTTTTCAGATTTTCAAAAAGGAGATTTTTGCTCTGCTTGGTGGAAGTGGAAGCGGGAAGAGTACGCTCCTTAACACCATGATTTTTCTCAAAGAGCCAACGAGTGGGTGCGTTAAGATTCTCGGTCGCAATATTTGGAAGTTAAGCGCACAACAGACTTTGGAAATGAAGCTTAATCTGGGTGTTTTGTTTCAATTTGGTGCGCTCTTTAGCTCTTTGAGCGTGTTAGAAAACATCATGTTGCCCCTGCAAGAATACACAGATTTTCATCAAAGTGACATTAGGGAGTTAGCGTTAATGTGGCTTGTGCGCGTGGGGCTTAAGGAAGAGAGCGCTCATCTCTATCCCGATGAATTAAGTGGGGGAATGGTGAAGCGCGTGGGACTAGCACGAGCGCTCGCGCTCAATCCAAAAATACTATTCTTAGATGAGCCGACAAGTGGCTTGGATCCTAAGAGCGCACGACATTTTGATGCCTTGATTGCTGAAATGCGCGATTTGCTAGAAATTAGCGTGGTTATGGTCACGCATGATATGGAATCTGTCAAAGGTGTGGTGGATAGAATGATCTTTCTCAAAGACAAAAAAATCTTTTTTGAGGGAAGTTTAAAAGACTTAAAGGGACAAGTGCAATCAATTGACTCTTTTTTGGAAAATTTATAAGGAAAAATATGGAAACACGACTTAATTATGCTTTGTTGGGAATATTTTTTGTTGTAACGCTCATCGCGCTCTCGGGATTTATATTTTGGGCGGGGAAATACAATAGGAATCTCAACGCCTACAATCAATACTATCTCTACAATAAGGAGTTACCAAAGGGGATTCGCATAGAGACACCCGTGCGCTATCTTGGACTTCCTGTTGGGTTTGTCGAGAGCTATGCATTGGATTCAGAGCAAAATCAAGTGGAAATCATTCTTTGGATTAAAAAGGACATTGTCCTAAAGCAAGGCACACAAGCCATGATAGAATCACAAGGCTTAACGGGGGGTAATTATATCGCCATCATTCAAGGTGATGGAATGCCACTTGACACGACAGAAAAGCTTGTTTTGGAGTTTAAAAAGAATTGGATCGAAAAAGTGGGAGACAAAACGGAGGCAGTTTTTGATCGACTTGAAGTCAGCATGGGTCGCTTCAATCAACTCTTAAGCGATGAAAATCTCAAAAATATTGAATCCATTCTTGCTAACATTCAAACAGCTTCTAGTAGGTTTGATAGTGTCTTAGGAAATCTCGATCAAGCCCTCATTGATATGCATGATGGGATTCTTGGGCTTCAAAAAAGTCGCGCATTAATTCATGACACATTTTCACGCGGTGATTATAATTTACGCGCGATATTTACACCACTTGTCTATGATCTTGAACAAAATTCAAAAGTCTTAGAGCGCGTATTGCTCAACACAGAAAATGTCATTGAAAATTTTTCACAATCTCCGAGTGGATTCTTGTTTGGCACAGAGAATCCTCCGCTTGGACCCCGAGAGAAATAAATAAAAAGGAGTGAAAATGCTTAGAATCGCACTTTTATGCTTGTTCTTTATATTGAGTGGTTGCGCGATTAAGTCCCCCATAGCGCAATCCTATGAAATTACATTCAATCAAGCCCTTTGGGAAGATTATCACGCAAAAAATCCTCAAACAGTCAAATTGGAACTCAATGTCAGCCCAAAAATTGCACACTATAAAATCGCATACAAGAACAATGAAAATCAAATCGCCTATTTTGCTAAAAATGTATGGATTGAGCCTTTTTCTGATTTATTAAAAACATTCGCACAAAGGGCAATTTTGTATGCAGGATTCACGCAAGATGAGGGAGGGAAAGTCATCACACTCAATGTTTTGGACTGCTATTTTGATGCAAAAACAGAAAAGGTGGTATTCAATCTATTCGTAAAGATCGAGGATTCTCACTTCATACTCAAACAAGAAGAAGAAGTGGCAAAGGGTGATTTTCTCCAAATCATTCAAGCCTTTGAGAGAGCTATCAATCACGTCTTTATTAAGATATTTCAAACATTGGAGCAAGCTTGAAGTTTGTCATAACCTTAGAAGAAATGCAGCTTGATGCCATCATTGGAATCCTGCCTTTTGAGCGCCAAGAGACACAAAAAATTTGCGTCTCTGCAAGATTTGTCATAAAAGACAAGATTCTGGATTATCGGCTTTTAAGAACTTTCATACAAGAATCTTTCAAGCAAGAATTTAAACTCTTAGAGGATGCGCAAAAATATTTTTCAAAAAGGATTCCAAAGCATTTTCCACAAATCAAGGAATTTTGGATTAAAATCACGAAACTTGAGATCTTTGAGGATTGCAAAGTTTCTGTTGAAATCCACCGCAAAAGGAAAAACAAATGGAAATAAATGTTGGCACAGAATCCCCCTCATTCACACTGCCTAATCAAGACGATATAGAAGTTTCTCTGCGCGATTTTCGCGGAAGTTGGGTTGTCTTATATTTTTATCCAAAGGACAAGACACCCGGATGCACAATGGAAGCTTGTGATTTTCGCGATAATCTAGAATCCTTAAGCGCAATGAAAGCCGTTGTCTTAGGTGTTAGTCCCGATAGTGTCAAATCACACCAAAGCTTTATTGCAAAAGAATCGCTCAATTTCACGCTCCTTAGCGATTCTAGCAAAAAGGTTTTAAGACAATATGGTGCTTGGGGGGTCAAAAAGCTCTATGGCAAGGAGTATGAGGGGGTTTTGCGCGCGACATTTCTCATTAATCCCAGCGGAGAGATTGCACACATTTGGAGGAATGTCAAGGTCAAAGGGCATGTTGAAGACATTAAGGCTGTCTTAAAATCCCTACAATAAGCATTGTGTGCAAAACTTGCAAAATGCAAATGTGCAGATTCTGACTTTATGCACAGCACAGATGTAAGAGGAGCGCATGGATTTTTCCTGTGTTGCTGCAATTTGTTGCAATTTAGTTTTGGGAGCGCGAAGAATAGGGATTCCTTATACAGAAATATTGAGATGTGTGATTGTGCCATTATTGTCTGTTGTAATAGAATCTTGTGAGGCTTCTAGGCTTTCTTCGGAACCTTTGGACTCTTTTGATTCTTCCTCTTCGCCCTTTTCTTCCTTGCCATTTCCCTCGCGCTCATTTTTAACCTCTAATGTTTCCTCTGTGGGGCGCACTTCTTGGATCTGATCCTCTTTTTCTTGTAAGTTTTGGAGATTCACCATCGCTTGAAAATCAAGTTTAACTTGCGTATTTGCCTGTTGAACTGAACCAACTTGCGCGTTTTGATTGATAAAAGTCATATTTCCAACCGGATTAACTGCCATATTAGTCCTTTTTAAGCTCTAGTGTTTGTTCCTTGCCATAAATCACATTTGCGCCCTGTATGAGCTTGACAAATTTGCGCCTCGTGTAGTCTATGGTGTAATGCGCATAAGAATCTTGTCTCAATCCGACAAGAATCTCTGCAACCTTATATAAGATTATATCGGAAATTTTTGCTTTTCCGCAATGGATAATGCAGTGTGAGCTTGGAACATCGCGGATATGCAACCAAACATCATCGGACTTGGCATCTTTAAGGAGGGCGAGGTTTTCACTCTCGTTTTTTCCAAAAGAAACCTTGAATCCCTCAACAAAAAAACTCTCATAGGGCTTGACTTCTTGTTTTTGCTTGGAGGATTTTTTGGAATTTTGCAATCTGTCGCTGTGGAGATTGGAGTTTAGAATCTCCAAATCGCTCAAATTTGTTACATTTTGAATCATTTTTAAGAGATTTTCATAGAAAGCAATCTTTTCGCTCAAATTTTGTTCTTGCAAATGAATGTTTTGCGCTCTTTTGTTGAGCTTTTTTGCATTTTCAAAGAATATTTGTGCAGCTGCGCTTAGATTCTGCGCTTTTTTGGGCAAAGAGACATTTATACCCTCAAGCTCTAAATGCGTTCCCTTGAAATGAGGATGTAAATAGAGATTCCGCACGATAAGCTGTCCTAAGGAGGATTCTTGTTTGGATTGGGATTCTAGGTTTTCTTTGTTTTCTAGGCTGTGCAGAATTTGATTGAGGCGCTTGATTTTTTGCGTGATGAGGGTTTGAGATTTGTGAATTTTGCTTTGGAGTGTCTTGGCATTGAGTTCTTTATAGTTTTCTTGAAACACTCTAAAGAGTTCTATTTTTTTGTCTTGTTGGGCTGGAATCTTTTGGGGTTGTGGAAGGGCAATGAGGGGTTTTGAGATTCTCACCTCGCGAAAGGACTGCTCCTTTGTGATATGATGCAAGGCATCCAAAACGACAGAGCGGGAATCAAGGAGGATGAGATTCGTGTTGCGTCCCGTGAATTCCATTTGCAGAATCGTTTCAGATGTTTTGTAGTGGTTTTGTGCCTGCAAAAAGAGCCGCAAGATTCTATTATCGCCATCAACTTGTGCATTTGTGAGGATTGTGTTGTTGCAGTATTTTTGCAAACTCTTATCAAAGGGGGCTTGATACAACCTTGTAGCGACTAAAATATCGCTAGTGGTGAAAATCGTAGATTTTGCGCGACTTAAATCAATATAAAACACATTTTCATTCACTTCCATTTTAAACAAATTGTCCCCGATTCTTTGGATTCTTCTAAGTTTCAAGGGGGGCGATTGGCGCAAAAAGTGCGCAAATTCTTTCAGTACATCTAGATTCATTGAGTCTCTCAAAGATTTTCTAATTGCTTTGTGGCAAACTCTATGGCTTCTTTTGTAATGACTTCACCACTAATGGTGCGTGCGATTTCTTGGATTCTGCCCTCTTTGTCTAGGGGAATGATTTTTGAGCCTTGCGCTCCCTTTTGAATCAAAAAATGCGCATCGGCAAGTGCTGGCATATGAGGTTGGTGTGAGATGGCACAGACTTGATAGTGGGTTGAGAGCTGTTTGAGCGCAAGTGCGACACCTTGCGATTCCTCTCCGCTTAGATTGGCATCAACTTCATCTAAAATAATAATGGCTTGATGTTTGATTTGCGTACTTTGTGTGAGGAGCAATGCAAGAATGAAGCGATTAAACTCGCCAGAACTTAGGTTTTTGAGCGTTGTATTGAGTGTGATTTCTAATGTTTGCGCACCCTGTGGTGTGTAAGATTCCACATCCTCTAAAGAAGTGAGAGAAATCTTTGCTTGAGGCATTTTTAAAGACTGCAATGCTTGATTCAAGGACTTCTTAAAGGATTCTAAATATTTAAAGCGCATCTCCCCCAATCTTTGAGCCGTTTGTTTGAGATTTTCTTGTGCTTTGGACGCTTGTTTTTCGGCATCTTTAAGGCTCTCTTCAAAGTTTTCGTATTTTTGCAATTCTTGCTTTTTGGATTCCAAAAACTCAAGTGCAGCGTCGATCCCACCATAACGTTTATTGAGTGCGCTTAATTCCTCAATGCGATTCAAAATGCTTTCAGGATCGATGGCTTGGAGGGATTCTAAAAGTTCATTTTGCTGATCACAGAGGCTTTCTAGTTCGTTGAGTGCGCTAAGAATGGAATCCCTTTCTTTTTCCTTTTCTATGAGGTTTAAGAAATTCAAAACTTGAGGGGCTTGATTGAGGAAATTCTGCACCTCTTGCAAACTTGCGCTGATTTTTTCTTTTTTTGAAATTTCTTTTTTGAGCAACAAGAGCTCTTCATACTCTCCCTTTTTGGGCTGGAGGGATTCTAGCTTTTGAATCTCAAAACTCACAAATTCTCTCAATTCTGTGATTTTTAACGCCTCTTCTTTGAGTTTATTGAGAGCATTTTTTGTATTTTGATAATGCGCAAAAGACTTGCAATAATCCTCCAAAATCACAGCATATTCTTTTTCTTGTGCGCTCACAAAGCCATCAAGTGCCAAAAACAGATTCTTTGTGCTAAGGGATTCGTGGGATTTCACACCTAAATGCTTCAAAAAGGGCGCAAAAAAGTCTTGAACTCTCTTTTTGGGTATGTTTTGCGCATTTAAAAAATAGCGGACTTTGTCCCTTCTGCTTACTGTGAGAGTGATCTCTCCTTCTTCTATGAATCCTTGAAATTCTTCTGCAATGCCTCTGACTTCCAAAATAGCCTCTATTGTTTGCGCATGGCTCTCACGCAAACCAAAAAGTGCTAAAATCGCCTCCATCAATACAGACTTTCCCGCGCCACTCGCCCCGCTAAAGACATTAAAATGCTCACTAGGATAGAAAGTTTCGTCCTTAAAAAGCGGAGATTCTTTGATTGTGATTTGTTTTATGAGGATTTTTTGCATCAATCAAAGCCCCCCCAATGGAACTTTTCTTTAAGAATCTTAAAATAATTCCAATCTGCGCTGTGAATGAGTTTGACACCGTCATCTTTAGCACAAATTGTGATTTTTTCACCAAATTTCAAGGGCTTGTTTTCTTGCCCATCAATGACAATATTGCAAACCCCGGGCTCACCAAGCTCCACTTCTATAGTGAAAGAATGAGGTAGAATCAAGGGTCTTTGTGTCAAAGAATGCGCACAAATTGGCGTTAAAAGAATGTTTTGTGAGAAGGGATACACGACAGCCCCACCTGCGCTGATATTGTAGGCTGTAGATCCTGTTGGAGTTGCTACAATCAAGCCATCGCCATAATAGGTGTTGAAAAACTCCCCATCAATAGAGGCTTTCAGATAAATCATAGAAGAATCATTGAGTCGCGTCAATACAATGTCATTGAGCGCGACAAAACTCACAGAATCGCTGATTTTCCCCTCTAACATCGTATGATGAGCGATATTGTAGCACCCCTCTTTCAAATGAGGCAAAAAGGATGCGACCTCTTCGCTCTGCAAATCTGTCAAAAAACCTAGATTGCCCATATTGATTCCAAGAATTGGCTTTTGGAAGCGCATTGATCGTCGCGCTGTAGAGATCAACGTCCCATCACCACCGATAGAGACGAGAATATCGGATTCTTCGCACAATTCCTCAAAATTCAATCCCCGCATCCCAATCATGCCCGCACTGATAGAATCTAAAATGACACGCAAACCCAATTTTTGCGCGAGAGATTGAAATTCTAGAAAATAATCTTTAAGCTCTGGTGTGGATGGGCGCAAAAAAACGCCTAATGTCTGAATCTCACGCTTTTCCATATCATTCAACAAAATAAGCTTTAATGCTATAACCTCTTTTATTGGCTAATTGCAAACTCGGACCCTCAAAGATAGTCGCGTTAGGGATTTTTGCATTGATAGAGCGAATCGCTCTCCACGCGCGAAAACTCGCTAAACCCTCTTGCTTAAGCTCTGCAGACAGCCCACGATAGGGGTTTGTATCCACGATTCCCTGCACTTCAAACGCCACAACACGCTTGTCTTCTTGCAATTCCTTGCCCACCTTTGTAACAAGAGAGAGGATGCAACTCTGTGGAATCTCCCATCGCCCGATTTCCATAGAAAAGCACTCGGCGATGATTTTTTGCTTAGGCTTGATGCTGTAGCGCAATTTTGTGATTGTATTTTGAATCTGCTGTGTGTTTTTCTTCGCATCTTGAAGTTCTCGCAAAGAGAGATTCAAGCCATCAACGGATTGTGCCAGATTCCTTAGCTCACGTTCTTTTTGCTGCAACATGCCCTGCAAATATTGAATCTCCTCGTCTTTTGAGAGTTCCTTTGAGCTTGGCAATGCCTCCCCTAAATCCTGCAGAGTCATATTTGAATCCTCTTGCATTCCTAATGTCGTCTGTATCTTAGAGAGCAGAGCCTTTCCGCTTGGTTGTTGTAAAAAATAATAGCCCCCTCCCAAAATCAATGCAATCAAAACAAGCAAAAGCACCAAAAGAGGCAAAAAGCCACTTCTATTTTCTAATTCTTCGGAATCTCTTAACTCTGTGTTGGTGTTTCTAGCCATCTCTTCTCCTTCACGCAACGCGCTTAAAATTAGATTTTATGTTTTCATAGGCTTCATTGATAAGGCGGAATTTCTCCGTGTAGCCCTCAATAATGCGCTTATCTTGCCCATAAACATTATCGGGATGATAGATTTTAGCAAGCTCAATGTAGCGGTTTTTCACGCATTCAAAATCATCATTATAGCCACAACCAAGAATCTTGTAGCTTTTTTTGAGGATTTTTTCTTCTTTTGTGAGATATTCTTCAAAGCACTCAAAGGTATTGTGCGCCTTGAATGTCGCATAGTCAAAGTCAAGCACGATATTGTGGATGACCTTTTGTGATAGCATTCCCACGAGCTTTTCCCAAAAGTCCGAACTGCTAGAATCTAAAAAAATCTCTTGTTGCGTGTAGCTTAGCAAAAAGTCTCTAAAAAGGGAACTCAAATAACGTCTTGCAAGGCGACTTGGACGGCTCAATCTCAAGCAAACTTGAGAGTTTCCATAGGAGCTTTGAATGATTTGCAAAGAAACGATAATATGCTCTAAAATCGCACGTTTTTCTAGTGTCTTAATCCGAATCGGAAGATAACTCTTGCTTATGATTTCTTGAAATTCTGGGTTATTTCCCTTTTCTTCATCTTGCATTGCGACATGATAAGCCCAATTAAGAAAATAATCTTTCTTATAACGTTCACCATCGTCTAAAATCAAGACAGAGCTTGAGAGGCGATAGGCCTTTGAAAAATGCTTGTATGCAAAATTAATGGCACGTTGTAAGAATTGCGATTCTTTTTCAATGCTGATTTGAATGTATGGCTCTAGGAGCTCTACTTTCATTGATTGCCTTCCTTGTTTGGTCTCTTTTGGGACTTATTTCTACTTTTCCTTGACCTTGAATCATTCATTTTAAGCTCTTGAAGCAAATTTGATTCCACTTTTGTGTTTAATCCTTAAATGCGCTCCTCTGGTGCTTTCTAATCGCTTGAAGATTCCGCGTAATTTTATCCATTTCTTGCTTAAGTTCGCGGGAAATTTCTAAAAGAAATGCAATTTTTTCTTGAGTGGTTTGCTCACTTTGATTCAAAAATTGCGCATAGGCTTTATTGAGAGAATTCATGGGACCAAAAAGCCTTGCTTGAAATTGCTCAAAGCAAAAAGATTCATTAAGAGCCTCACGGACATTTTCTAAAGTCGGTGTGAATAGGGCGAATTCTTCTTGATTGATGCTGTGCTTTTGGATGGCATTTTGGATTTTCAAATCAAGGCGCGTGAGCGTTAAATCTATGGCATTATTATAGCTTAGAGCAAGAAAATTGCTCAACACATTCAATTCACTGCGCAAAAAAGATGTTGCCAGCAAAACATTTTGATTGAAATCAATGAGAATGTTTTCATAGCAGTGCTGTGTAAAAGTCTGTAAATCGCGCAAGGATTCGCTCTGTGGGGCAACAAGATAGAGTTCAATTGACTTGAGTGCCTCATCTTGCCATTGTCTCACCTGTGAGCGCAAGAAATTTGCGTGTTTCTGGGCTGATTCTACAAACAAATCCAAGAAATTCTTAATCTTCACGCTGATGGATTTGTAATCTTTGACGATTTGCAGATCTTGATTCTGCAGTTCTATGCGGATATTTTCAATGGGCAATATCACGACCTCTTTTGTACTCTCAACACTCTTGTTTCCAAAAAATGTTTTTTGAGTGCTATGAAAGGTCATTGACGTTTTCTCTAGTGCGTTAAAGATTCTTTGTGCGAGGACATCAAGGAGCAAGTCAAGATTCAAATACAAGCTATTGAATATCTTTTGTTCATTTTGCTTAGAGATTGCGCAAGTTTGCGTGAGAAATTCAAAATTTGCCTGCAAAATTTTGCGCATTTTGCTGTAGTTTTGATTGATTTTATGATATTGCAAATGCAATAAAACATGCATTTCTTTGAGCTTTTTGAGGGCGCGATGGGATTTAGCATAATGGGCTTTGGGCTTGATGGTTTGGTTGAGAAAGTCAAAGATTAAGGGCATATTGGAATCTTGCATGAGAGATTCCGCGCTCTTAATATTAAGAGACTGCAGTGCGGCTTGAATCTTTGCTTGTGTTGTGCTGTGAAGTGTGTTGAGCTGTGCGAGGGATTCTTGTGTGTTTAGGTGAGAATCTGTGCGCTTGAGTGCGAGGGCTTGAATGCCGTGCGCCAACTCTAAGAGCGAGGTTTCAAGCAATTTTTCAGAGGTACTCAAACGCGCTTTAAGTGCGGTCCTCGCAGAAATCGGAATCACAGCAGAAAAAATCCCATCAAATGCGCTTTGTGCGTAATTGACACTCCTTTGAATCTCCTCTTCGTTTTTCAGACGATCTTTTTGATTGAGGACACACAAGCTCTTTTGGGCAAAATGTGCGCTAAACTCCTTTAAGAGCATTTTTTCGCTATTTTTTCCTGCATTATCAATGAGTGTGAGCCAGATGATTCCATCAACATTTTCTAAAATTTTGAGCGTTGTGTGCGTATCCTCTGCGTTTTGAGAGTTGAATCCCGGAGTGTCTAGGAAGTTAATCTCTCTTAAGAGCAAAAGCGGAGCATACAGACAGAAATGATCGATGTTTTTAGAGTTTTCCCTTGTGAGTTTGTGCAGAAAATCCACATTTTGCAGGACTTTATTGCCATCTTTGTAGAGAATCTCTAGAATATAATCCTCACCATAGCAGATTTTACAGACCTTTGAAGTGATGGGCGTGATTCCTGTAGGCAAAATATCTTGTCCTAAAAGTGCGTTTAAAAAGGTGCTTTTTCCGCTTGAAAACTGCCCAATGATTGCAATTTGCATGGGTTCTGCGCTCTTGTGTTGCAGGGATTCAAAAAAGGAGAGCTGATAGTCATTTGGATTGAGCGCGTTTTGACATTGCAAAATGAGTTTTTGCGTGGGCGTTTTGTGCGCGAGTTGCTCTTGCAG
This sequence comes from uncultured Helicobacteraceae bacterium, assembly GCA_947588965.1. Lineage (GTDB taxonomy): Bacteria > Campylobacterota > Campylobacteria > Campylobacterales > Helicobacteraceae > Helicobacter_D. Next base: position 3,907 of record CANQAN010000006.1, on the reverse strand, counting down.
TGCGCGACATTCTTGAATGTAACTCTTAAGCATCTTGCCCTCCTGTTGCTTGGTGTTGCAATTGTTTGAAGGATTCTAGTCCTAATCCTAAAATTCTCTCGCATTCTAAAAAGACCTTTTCCCTCTCTCTCTTTTCCTCTGTGCTGATAGAGAGGCTCTCTAGAGCATTTTGTAGGGATTGTTCTTTTGAACGCAAATGATCTTGCAGTTGCGTTTGAATGGAATCCAAAATGTCCTGAAAGTTCAAAATGAGCTTAGATTCTAGGTTATGACTCTCCTGCAAGAGCATCGCGACAAACTCCGATAAACTCTCCTTGAAATCTAACTCTAGTGCATTCTTTAACTCATGCGTGTGATTTTTGTTGAAACTTTGTGCAGATTTTACAATTTTGTGCAGAATCTTTAACTTTGTCTTTTGTAAAAGTGTGGGATTGAAGTAGAGATTGAATCCCTGCAGTGCGACCCCCTCTTTGAGTTCATGCAAATGCTCTGTAAATTGCTCTTGCAGTTGCGCGATTTTCTTACTCAAGCTTTGCGCACAAAAGCGCAAAATATCGCTCAAAATATCCTTAAGGCTCAAATCCAAAAGATATTCTAGACGTTCTTGTGTGGGAATCTTATTGTGCTCATATTCATAGATAATGTCCTCAAAGATTCTTTCATTGAGGAGATTTTGCGCATCTTGGAGTTTGTGTTGGATTTGCTTTTGCAGAGTGTTAAGATATTCTTGTAATTGTGTCTTTGTTGATTCCAAAGAAGTTTTTGCGCTTTCTAGCTTCTGTCGGCTCTGTAGGCTTTCTTCCTTAGCCCTCTGAATGTGTTGCAAGATCTCCTCTTCTTGTGCGAATAAGAGACTTTTCTCTAATGCGATAGCAGATTGAATCTCCTCAAACACGCGTCTGAATCCTTGCGCACAGAGATAAATGAGATCCTTTGCCTTTGTGCTGTTGCTGCCTAAGAGTGTCCTTTGCAGATACGCAATGAGCGCATCAAAGTTGGAATCCTCTAGGCTGTATCCTAGCTCCTTGGCCTTTGTCGGATTAGTCTTGCATAAAAGTGCGGGATAGCTGGCAATGGGAATGAAGTCTAAACGTCTAAAGAGCAAGTTTGCATCCGTGCTAGAAAGGTGGTTTGCGAAGTTTGCCTTAATGCTCTCTTTGGCATAGGCAAGAGCGGATTGCAAGTCCTTCTCTTCTAGCAGATCGGCATGGGTTAGCAGAATCAAAATTCTTGACAAATTGGCATTTTGCAAGGCTTGTAAAATGAATTCCATATCAATTTGCGTTGCGCTTTGTGCGGCATTCATGGCATGAATGAGCAAATCACATTTTGCAAGATAGCCCCTTGTAACCTCCTCGCGCTGAATGACGGGATCATCAAGTCCGGGCGTATCCACGATTTCTACATTGTTTTCTAGGAATTCTAGGGGGGTGAAAAGAATCGTCTCTTTAATGAGATTGCAAATCTTACTTGGGTGATTGGCCGAGGTGTATTTGGGCAGCTCTTCTAGCCGAATCGTTAGGCTTTGTGTAGAATCCTGCACCTTTTCTTGCAAGATCGCACAAAACTCTTCATTTCTTAACAGCACATTGAGTGTGGATTCCTCCATTGTGGATGCTAAGTCCTCCCATTCTTGTTTATTCCAAAAGAAAATTTGCGCACTCGGAGTTTTTGCATATTTTAAAAGTGTCAAATTCGCTGTTTCGGGTATGTTAGAACTCCCTAGAATCTCCTCTCCAAGCAGAGCGTTAAGCAGGGTGCTTTTCCCTGAACTCAAAACGCCCGTAATTCCGATAGAAAAGTGCTGTGTCTGTGCCTTTTGCAAAAGGGAATCAAGACGCAACATGAGTGGTTCTAAATGCTTAAAATGCTGCAAAACTCCCGCTAGAGATTCTTTGTGCGCGTGAAGCTGCTTGAGAGATTCCCCTAAGAAATCCCTAAGAAGCGCTTGAATGAGTTCTTGTGTCTTTGATTTTGGAGTGGAATCCTGTGTGGCTGGTTGATTCTCTTCAACCTCTCGTGCAAGGAGATTGCGAAAATAGGATTCAAAAAGAGGCAAAGAAGTGTTTTGTGCGAGATTGTTTTGCTTAAGAATCTCTAGATTTTCTAGTGTTTTTTCTAGGAGATTTTGCATCTCCTTAGGGGTACTTAGGAAAGATTTTTGGATATTTAAAAGCAATGTGTATTGAACCTGCAAGATCCCCTTAAAACTCAATGTTTTGCAGTATTTTTCACAGAGTTTTTGCAGGGTTTCACTCTGCCAAAATTCATTGAAATTCTTGCTGTCAAGACTTAAGAATATCGCTAGAATCTCGCTTGATTCTTTCAACTCCAAAATGTGCAAATTTCCGAGAGGAACGACTTCTTTGAAATATTCTTTTATGGGGTTAAAGATGGTTTCCATTCATTCTCCTTGAAAGATTCTGCGCAAGAGATAGAAAACTCCCGCACTTGCAAACAAAATCGCGCTTATAAACACGCACAGCGCAGTCCAACCAAAATGATGATACAAGAAGCTCGGCAGGGTTGTCCCGCAAGTCCCGCCGGTGTAATAAAAGGCAAGATAGAGCCCATTTGTAATGCCCTTTTTCTCCGCAGAAATAGAATTTGTAAGCCCCGATAAAACAGAATGTGCGATAAACATTCCAATACATATGATAAACACCGCGCCAAACAAAACCCAAAAACTCGGAATCAGCATAAACAAGGGCGCACTCCCAAAAATCACAAATCCTAAAATGATCGCCCGAATCTGCCCACCAACGAACTTCACGATGCGCATAGAGAGTAGAGCCGCGATGATTCCAATGATGTAACCAAGATACAAGAATCCGATCTGCGCAGGTGTGATTTCTGGATCTAAACTTTTCATTTCAAAGGGCATGAAGTTTAATGTGCCTTGGAAGCAAAACAAAACCAAAAATGCCCCCGCATAGAGTAGTGCGTAACGCTTATCTTTAAGGTATTCTACAATCACAAGAGGCGTGATTTTAGAATGCGTGATGTTAGAATGATTCGGAAGTCTGTAAGACATAAGGGCCACAAGGAGTGTTGTGACCCCTAGAATCGCAAAAGTAGTCTGCCACGAAAATATGGAGGTAAGAACCCCCCCCACAACGCGCGAAAGGACACCACCAAAGACGGTGGATGCGACATAGATACTAATGTACTTCTGCGTGTTTTGCATATCAAGCCGCATGAGCGTTGTGAGTGTCGCAGTCAGAGCCGATGGAATCGCCAGAGCCTCTAAAATACGCAAGATTAAAAACATCCCATAACTCTCACAGAAGCAAAGCAATCCTTGCAAGATTCCAATCAAAGTCAAAGAAGCGCACAAAATAATGCGCGTGTCAAACTTCTCTAGCAAATATCCATAGAATATTGGGGCAAGTGCTAAGGCAAAGAGAGGCACGGAGGTAAAGAGTGTGACTTGCGCGATAGAAATGTCAAAAGCCTCAATAAAAAGTGGCTGTATGGGCTGTGTGATATAGAGGCTAGAAATCGTTACAATCGCGCTCAACATCACGACAAACAGGACATAGTGCTTCAATGCTTAACCTTTAATTAGAATCATTCTAGATATTTTAGAGCAAAAAGCTTAAAAAACGAATCTCACAAATGCGATTCCATTTTTCTCCCTCTTTGGTCTTTCCCCCATATATCTTAACATATGATAATTAAAATTAATAGCCGTTAAGATTGAATAAAATTTCGTTTATGCGCACAAATAATTTAAGACTCCCAATGAGATTTATATAACTTGCTGGATTCTCAAATCTCATATGCTATAATACCAATTCACTTTTACAATCAAGCAAGGATACGGTATGCAAACCACAACAAACCACAACAAACCACAACAAACCACAACAAACCACAACAAACCACAACAAACCACAACAAACCA
>CANQAN010000005.1 GCA_947588965.1 uncultured Helicobacteraceae bacterium | reverse complement strand
ATTTGAGTTTGCAAAGCTTCTTTTGTCTCTTTGGATTCTTTTGAATCTTTGGGTTCTTTTATGTCTTGAATTTCTTTAGGCTCCTTAGACACTTCAGCTTCTTTTGTCTCTTTGGATTCCTTTAGTTCTTTTGAGTCTTGAGTCTCTTTGAGAGTTTTTGATTCTGTGTCTCTTTGCGCTTCTTTTGAGCTTTGTGAGCTTTGAATCTCTTCTTTACTCTCTTTAGCAATCTTGCCCTTTGTTGTGTCTTTTGGGTCTTTAGATTCTGTCTTTTGTGGAATCTTTTCTGATTTTTCCTCTTTGGGTTGGGCTTTGATTTGAGTTTGCAAAGCTTCTTTTGTCTCTTTGGATTCTTTTGAATCTTTGGGTTCTTTTATGTCTTGAATTTCTTTGAGGGACTTAGAATTCTTAGAGTCCTTGCTCATTTTTATCTCTCCAGCTTCTTGTTTTGCGTGTTTAAGGAGGGCTTTGTCTTGCAAGATATTGTTAAGAATGGAATCTTTTTGCGCCGATTTGGATTCTTGTTTGAGAATAGGGGGATTGAGAATATTGTTTTTGAGATTTTGCTCTTTGGCAGTTTTGAGAGATTCTTTTGTACCCTCTGAATCCTTATTGATACGAATCTTTTTGAGATTAAGTTCTAGTTGATTGGCAACTTGCACGAGATCTTTGAGTGTCTTTTCTTGCTTAGAAAATACAAGCAAATCTTTTGCGCTTTTTGGTGTGATATTGGCTTCTTGCTTAGAGTTTTTAAGTTCTTTAGTTCCCTTAAATTCTTTGGATTCTAGGAAATCTTTAGAGAGATTGTATTTCTCATCAAGCCTTTTGAGGAAGTTTGAGGGCTTAGCGTTTTCTTTTAAATTGAGAGCGTTTTGAGATTCTAGCGATCTTTTAAACTCCTTAGTTCCTTTTTCTTGTTTGGGTGATTTTTCAGAAGATAAGACGTTGAATATCTCGGCAAATCCGCCCTTTTGCTCATCAGTTTGTAAGATTTGATGTGTGTTTGGTCCTGTTTTTTTTATCTTTGGCACATCTTTTAGTATGTCATTATCTAAGAAAGGAAGCATAGCACACCCCGCAAGTTAAATTTATTGATATAAAAGCAAAAAACATTCCAATTTTAAGAATAGGGCAACATTTCTTTACACATTAAGCAAATTCTTGTTAAAATTGCAATAATTCACTCTAAAAGGGCTTTTATGCACAAAGGACAAACACAAGCAAAAAAATCTCACAAGTCAAACACACAGAGGGAGCAAACAGCGCAATCTGTGGAGATTCTGGTCTTAGACTTTGGCTCACAATACACACAGCTCATTGCGCGAAGATTGCGTGAGTTTGGCGTTTATACAGAGATTATTCCTTATTTTGAAACTTTTCAAGCGATTCAAGCAAAGAATCCTAAGGGCATTATCCTTAGCGGAGGTCCTGCAAGTGTGTATGAGAAGAGTGCCTATAAGCCTGATCCTAAGATTTTTGAGCTTGGGATTCCGATTCTTGGAATTTGCTATGGGATGCAATATATAGCCCATCACTTTGGTGGAGTTGTCATAAGGGCTAAAGAGCAAGAATTTGGCAAGGCTGTATTGGAGATAAAAACGCAAAAAAAGTTGCAAAAACTGCAAGAATTGCATTTTGAGGAATTTAGTGCAAAAAAATTTCCACAAATGCTTGATGCTATCGTGGATTTGTGGGAGGATTCTGTGCGTGTGAGCCATTCTTTTTTGAAAGAAAAAGACATTGCAGACTTAAAACATAAGACAAAGCAGAGACTGCAAACTTGTGAAAAAATCCTTGTTGCAACGGATAAGAGAGACTTTTTAGGATTTATTGGTGGTGAGAATAACGAGATCGAAATGCTCTTTGTCGCGCCAAAACATTTTAAATGTGGAATCGGAAAGGCTCTTATTCAAAAGGCTTGTGAGAAATATTTCAAGGGTTGCTTGAATCTTAGAGTGGAATGCAGTGAGCAAAATGAAAATGCCTTAGGATTCTACCATGCGCTTGGTTTTGAGATTGTTAGCAGAAGTAAGAAAGACTCTAGCGGGAGAAATTTTCCGGTTTTGCATTTAGAAGCGCAAGTTGCAAAAATCATTAACAACAAGCAAGAGCAGGGTAGGGAGGTAGAAAGATTAGAAAAATCAAAGCAAAATAAGCTCTTTAAGAATATCAAGCAGGATTCTGTCGTCTGGATGAGCCATGCCGACAAAGTACAGAGGATTCCAAAGGGTTTTGTGGAGCTTGCAAGGAGTGGCAATACGCATTATTGTGCGATAGCCGATTTCAAGCGACAAATCTATGCGTTACAATTCCATCCCGAAGTCGCACACAGTGAATATGGAGGGGAGATTCTTAGGAATTTTGCGGTGGAGATTTGCGCAACAAAGACAGATTGGAATATGAAAAACTTCGCAGAAATGGAGATTGATAAATTGCGTCAAAAAGTCTTAGGCACAGCAGAAGCGAAGCTTTTTACTTTAAATGGGCAACCACAGCGATGCGCATGGGCAAAGGCACACAACAGAGAGGACGCAAAACTCTATGAGGACTATCATGATAAAGAATGGGGGATTCCTGTGCATGAGGACAGAAAGCTCTTTGAAATGCTTGTTTTAGAGAATTTTCAAGCGGGACTTAGTTGGCTGACAATCCTCAAAAAGCGCGAGGCTTTTAGGATGGCATTTGATGGCTTTGAACCTAAAAAAATAGCGCACTATGATGCTAAGAAGGTGGAATCCCTTATGCAAAATAGGGCGATCATACGCAATCGTTTAAAAATAGAAGCGACAATTGCTAATGCAAAGGCGTTTTTGGAGATTCAAAGGGAATTTGGAAGCTTTGATAAATTTCTTTGGAGTTATGTGAAAAATAAGCCACTTGTGAGTTCTTTTAAAGATATTAAAGCACTTCCGACGTACACGAAATTATCTGACAAAATCGCAAAAGATTTAAAGAGACGTGGATTCCGCTTTGTCGGAAGTGTGGGTGTGTATGCTTATTTGCAATCAATTGGACTTGTGTGCGATCATACGCTTGATTGTGCTTGGCATAGAGATAATAAAAAAAGACAGAGGAATCTTGAGGGCAAAAAGGACGTAGCAAATGGGGATTCTAGGGGCGTAGATTCTAAAGCCTCTAAGGTGCTTTGTGCGGTGAGTGGGGGCGTGGATTCTAGCGTTGTGGCAGCCTTGCTCTATCGGGCTATTGGAGAGAATCTGATACCGATATTTGTAGATACAGGACTTTTAAGAGAGGGTGAGAGGGAAGCGGTTGAGGGAATGTTTAGAGAAAATCTCAAAATCCCTTTGATTGTAGCGGATGCTAAGAAGCTATTTCTAGGAAGATTAAAAGGCATTACCGATCCGGAGAAAAAACGCAAGATTATCGGAGAAACTTTTATAGAAGTGTTTGAAAGAGAATCTCAAAAGCATAATACTAAAGACGAGATTAGGTTTCTCGCACAAGGCACATTATATCCCGATGTGATAGAATCTGTAAGTGTCAAAGGTCCATCAAAGACGATAAAATCTCATCATAATGTTGGAGGCTTACCTGATTGGATGAAGTTTGAGTTGATTGAGCCATTGCGGGAACTTTTCAAAGATGAAGTGAGGGCTCTAGGAAAAGAACTTGGTATGCCAAAGTCTATGCTCATGCGACATCCTTTCCCCGGACCCGGACTTGCTATACGCATTATGGGGGTTGTAAATGAGGAGAGTTTGGGACTTTTGCGCAAGGCCGATTCTATTTTCATTGAAGAGTTGCAAAAGCACAAGCTCTATCATAAGGTGTGGCAAGCGTTTTGTGTGCTTTTAAATGTCAATAGTGTGGGGGTTATGGGTGATAATCGCACTTATGAAAACACGATTTGTTTGCGTGCTGTGGTGGCAGTTGATGGCATGACAGCGAGTTTTGCACATCTACCCCATGCATTTTTAGAATCCGTTTCTAATCGCATCATTAATGAAGTGGAGGGTATCAATCGCGTGGTGTATGACATCACTTCTAAGCCTCCCGGAACGATAGAGTGGGAGTAGGGGAGTTTATGCTTAGAGAAATATTAAATGGTGAGTGTTTGCAGATTTTAAAAAATTATATTGCCGATAATTTTGTAGATATAATTATCACTTCGCCACCCTATAATGTCGCTCATGTTTATGAAAACTATAACGATGATTTGGACTTTCAAACCTATCTTAATTCAATGAAAATGATATTTAAAGAATGCTATCGTGTCTTAAAGGTGGGTGGCAGAATATGTGTCAATATTCCTTTTGCTGTGAAAAACAGGGAATCTAAAGAGGTGAGATTCCTCTCTGTGTATCTGACGCAAATCCTCAATGAAATTGGTTTTAGTGAATTTGAGTTTATCACTTGGCATAAAGGCAAAGATATTAAACACTTTCAAGGCAATAATACAGCATGGGGAAGTTGGAAAAGTCCTTCTTGTCCATCATTTAGACCGCTTGGAGAGGCTGTTTTAGTATTTTATAAACAAGAAAGAGTACATAAGGGGGATTCTCATAATATTGATATTAGTAGCACAGAATTCAAAGAATGGACGAAAAATGTGTGGTATTTTGATAAAGAAAAAGAGCAGGGCTTTGAAAATGTTTTATGTGCTAGTAATAATGCGAAAAAAGATTTGCATCCGGCTCCTTATCCCGAAGAATTGATTGAAAGACTTTTGAAAATCTATTCTTATGAGCTTGATATTGTATTGGATCCCTTCAATGGAACAGGAACAACAAGCTGTGTAGCCAATGATTTAAACAGGCAGTTTATTGGTATTGAGCTGTCTAAGAAATATTGTGAAATTGCAATGAGTCGGTTGTCCAATAGGAATAAATCCTTTTTGTTTTTAAAGAGTTTTCCGGAAAACATTGGGGATTTAGTCAATAGCGATAATGTTGTGGATTCTCTAAATGAAGTTTTTCCTTACAAAGAATCCTTTAGTCCATATCTATTGGAGTATTTACAAAAGAAGTTTCGTTGCTCTATCATCTCGCTTTATGATCCTTTTTGTGGTGTTGGCTCAAGTTTTTTAAACTCACAAGTGAGATTTTGTTATGGATTTGACACTTCACCCTTTGCCATTAATGTAACAAAAGCAAAATTAGAAAAATTGGATTCTAGCAATCTGCAAAAAGCAAAGAAAATTGCGGAAAATTTTTGTTCAGGCAACCAAAATTTCTCTTATCCTCAATGGGAATCCTTTGGTAAATATGCCAATCAAAAACAATTTAATCTTGCAATGGAATTTATTGAATCTTTTCAAAAATTAGATTCTAAAATCTATCATTTTGTGAAATATTTGGTTCTTTGTAATTTGGAAAAAATATTGAATTATAAAAAAGATGGCAATGGTATAAAATTCAGAGAATCTAAGATTAAAAACGTCAAAACCTATCTTCAAGAAATGACTTTAAGGGCTTTTGCACTCAAAGAGAAATTTGATAAGAACAACCAAAAGATCATAAAAATAGAAAATCTATCTTCTGTGCTGAACAATCCCAGAGAAAAGGTTACATGCATCCTTACTTCTCCTCCTTATGCGAATTTATTTGATTATTTTGAGATTTATAAAATGGAATTATGGAGTAGTGGAATCATTAAAAATTATAATGATTGGAAAAATCTTAAAAAATCTGCTTTAAGAAACAATAAAAACGCTCATTTGCAAAAACAAGATTTTATAAACAATGCTTTGCTTAACGAAACGCTTATAATCCTTGAAAATAGAAAATTGGAATCTAGCACACTCATAATGCTTAAAAATTATTTTTTTGACATGCAAAGAGTCCTGCAAAATTGCTTTAAAATACTCAAAAATGGCGGATTCTGCTTTATCGTGGTTGGAAATTCTTGCTATAAGGGGGTACCGATAAGAACAGATGAAATTATAGCACAAGAGGCACAAAAGCTAGGCTTTAAATGCATGGAGATGATTATTGCTAGAAAGCTTAAAACTTCAAGCCAACAAATGAAAATCCTTGAGCCCAAGTCTAAATTTTATTTGCGAGAAAGTATTATCGTGCTACAAAAGGAATAATGTAATGAAACAACTTAATGCAAGATACAAAAGGAGCAATACAGAACTATTTTTTGATTCTTTTAAACATTTTAAACATAATCTTTCTAATCTTATAGGAATAGAATTGCCCACACTTCATAAACTTGGTGCTAAAAGGTATTTAAATCTTATTTCCACAAATTATAAATCAAAATACCCTGACATGAGAAAAATTGGCTTGATTGAATACAATAAGCCTAACGATTATTCGTTTCGCTTGACGCCTGAAGCAGAATTTTTTATACCATTTTTGGAACAAAATGTTTATAGTGAGAGTGATTTAAAGAGGGGCAGAAAAAATATTGAATCTTTAGCGCCCGATTCTTTGATTGCTCTCTTTAAGAATTCTAACTCAAGCAACAAAGAAGCTTATTGTTATTATTTGCTCAAACTCATTTTATCTTACTACGATACAGCGGATTTGATACGTCCCTATTTGGCACTTTTAAATTTAATGAGGAAATTTGAGATAAAAAATCTCCGTAAGGATTTATTGCAAAACATATTAGCTCAAACAAAAGAAAATGTTTTATTAATGCAATATGATAAGAATGCCTTTAATATCCTTGATTTAGAAATCCAAAATGAGTTAAAAAGGCCGGTTTCTTATATTTATAATTTTCTTCAAACCGCTTTGGTTGTAGATTCTAACTATAATGTCATTATTGATTTTAATGTTGTAGATAGATTGCAAATTGAAATGGATAATATTGTATTTTATGGGACTCCGGCTCAAAATAATTCTCGTCCCGCAAGAGAACAAAGATTATTTAGAGAAAACATACTAAGCGCTTATAATTATCAATGTGCCATTACTGGACAAAGTATTTTTATAGATAATAGGATATTACTTGAAGCGGCACATATTATCCCCTATAGAGATGGTGGTTCTTTTGCAATATCTAATGGAATAGCCCTAAGTTATGAAATGCACAAAATGTTTGATAATGGATTATTTGGATTTTTTTATGATGAGGAACAAAATTTAAGAGTTAAGGTTTCTTGTTCTGATAGAATTTCTGACAAATGCGGAATTTTAAAGGATTTGGATGACCGCATTGTTGCTATTCCCTATGAAGAATTAAAAAAGCCAGATCCTTTAGCGGTGGGATATAATTTAAAAAAGTATTTATTGAACTAAAAATAAGTGTTTTATGCAAAACATGAGGGTTGTTTTTTGCTGTAATATTTTAGAACAATTTTTAAAAATTGCGGAATAACATAAATTTCAAGGAATATGGGCAAACTATGAGTGATTCCATAAATAAAGTTTAAATGCTATTTTTTTGTATTGAAAACTATAATTTTCAAATTTAAAATTCAATCACACAGAAGTGGGCATACAACAAGTACAATTTGTTTTGCTCACGCTCTTTTTGGCTCTTACTATGTTAAAGTCTATTTAAGACATGAAAACTTTCAAATCCAATGATATCGTCTCTGCCCTTGTTGTAAGTTGAATCTTGAATGTATTTTGAAAAAATTGCAACACAATCTCGCTAAAGAGCATTCTTTATAACGTCCGATATTCTTGCAGCAATTCCAAGCCTTTTACAAAGAAAAGGCAAAGATTATGGTGCTTCGTATAATAAAATAACTAAGACATATTAAGAATGTGCAAAATCAAGGTTTTTATTAGAACTACTTTTAACCACTTTTACTTTCACAAGTAGAAAAACGAGCTTCATTTTTGAATCTCATCTTTTTTATTCTTTATTCACAAAACCTTTATATCTTTGCTCTTATAAGAAGCGTGGGGGAGTTCCCCCCCCCTCCCTCTCCAGTAAGGACTTCATTTGCGTTGCTTTGCTACCGTGTTTCTGTGAGCCTCAATCTTAGAAGTGCAATGTTTAATGGGGTGCGAGATTACATCATTCCACCCATTCCGCCCATGCCTCCCATTCCGCTCATATCTGGCATTGCAGGTTTGTCTTCTTTAATCTCATGCACTGTAGCCTCTGTAGTGAGGAGTAGGCTGGAGACAGAAACAGCGTTTTGCAATGCGATTCTAGCGACTTTCAAGGGATCAATGATACCCGCTTCAAACATATCAACATATTTTCCGCTTGAAGCATCAAAGCCGTGATTGACATTGGAATCTTGCTCAACATTATTGACAACTACACCATCATCAAATCCCGCATTGCTTGCAATTTGCTTAATTGGTGCAGAAATGGCACGTTTAATGATTTCATAGCCAATTTTTTCATCTCCCTCAAGTGCGAGATTGACTTTTGCTGTAGCGCGAATTAATGCCGCACCACCACCAATAATAATGCCCTCCTCTACTGCTGCTTTTGTCGCAGAGAGCGCATCATCAACGCGATCTTTTTTCTCTTTCATTTCCACTTCACTTGCCGCACCAACCTTAATGACAGCCACTCCACCGCTAAGTTTTGCTAACCTTTCTTGTAATTTTTCTTTATCATAATCACTTGTTGTCGCTTCGATCTGTGTTCTAATCTGCCCTATTCTTGCATTCACTCCATCTTTGCTGCCTTTTCCATCAACGATGGTTGTATTATCCTTATCAATAACGACTCTAGCAGCTTGTCCTAAATGGCTGATGTCTGCGGATTCTAGTGTGAGACCAAGTTCTTCGCTGATCACTTCACCACCAGTGAGTGTTGCGATGTCTTTTAACATCTCCTTTCTCCTGTCGCCAAATCCCGGTGCTTTCACCGCTGCGACATTTAACACGCCACGTAGTTTATTGACAACAAGCGTTGTGAGGGCCTCTCCCTCAATGTCTTCTGCGACGATAAGGAGAGGTTTGCCACTTTTCATTGTTGCTTCTAAGAGGGGCAAAATATCTTTCATAGCAGTGATTTTTTTATCGGTGAGGAGAATGTAGGGACTCTCTAGTTCCGCTTCCATTTTATCGCTGTTGGTGACAAAATAGGGGCTCAAATAGCCTCGATCAAACTGCATTCCCTCTACAACACTCAACTCATCATTAATTCCTTTTGCTTCTTCTACGGTGATAACACCATCTTTTCCGACTTTTTCCATAGCTTCTGCGATGAGTTCTCCGACTTTAGAATCCGAATTTGCAGAGATGGTTGCGACTTGCGCGATTTCCTTTTTCCCTGCCACAGGCTTAGAAATTTTCTTTAATTCCTCCGTAATAGCTTCAGCAGCTTTATCCATTCCACGTTTAACTTGGACAGGATTGGCTCCCGCTGTAATGTTTCTTAGTCCCTCTTTAAAGATGCTGTAAGCAAGGACGGTTGCGGTTGTTGTGCCATCTCCTGCAGCATCTGCTGTTTTGCTGGCGACCTCTTTAACGAGTTGCGCTCCCATGTTTGCAATGGGATCGGCGAGTTCAATCTCTTTTGCCACAGAGACACCGTCTTTTGTAATGCTTGGCGCACCAAAGCTTTTCTGAATCAAAACATTTCTGCCTCTTGGACCCATTGTAACCTTGACTGCATCGTTGAGTTGTTTGACTCCCTCATATAAGCGATTTCTTGCATTGTCTGAAAAATTAATCTCTTTACTTGCCATCTCTTTATCCTTTTGTTAAAAATCTTTATTTGCGCTTAAGCAATAATGCCTAAAACATCTTCTAGTTTTAAAATCAAATATTCTTTTCCATCAAGTTTCACTTCTGTTCCAGAATATTTTCCAAACACGACCTTGTCATTAATATTGACACCTTTTGCCTCTGTGCCAACAGCCTTTATGATTCCCTCTAAGGGTTTTTCCTTAGCGTTATCTGGAATGATAATTCCAGAGGCTGTTTTTGTATTCTCTTCAAGTCTTTCTACCAAAACGCGCTCTCCAAGTGGCTTAAAATTCATAGGACTACCTCCGAAAATATTTATTTTAAAAGTGCAATTATAATGTAAAATTTCACTCTTGTCAATCCTTTAGTTAAAAAATTCATTATAATTTAGTCTATTACACTAAATATTAATTAGTTAATGTAACTAATATTTTGCTTTAATACCTTTTGCACACTCAAAAAACTTTTGGATTTTAGTCTTTATAAAGGAAAAAAACTATATTCTTAAACACATAAATAAAACTTTAAGAATCAGAGGAGAGTGTTATGCAAAGTCGCTATGCAAGTCGTGTCAATCAGTTATCAGAATCCATCACAATTGCGATTAGCTCTCTTGCGAGGGAGTTGAAGGCGCAGGGAAAAGACATTTTGTCTTTTTCAGCGGGTGAGCCAGATTTTGACACGCCACGTGTGATTAAGGATGCAGCTATTGCAGCCATTGAGCAAGGCTTCACAAAATACACTGCAGTAGCAGGAATCCCCGAGCTTTTAGAGGTAATTGCTAAAAAACTAGAACGCGACAATCATCTGAAATATTCCACAAAAGAGATTCTTGTCAATAGCGGTGCAAAACATTCCCTTTTTAATGTTTTTCAAGCCCTCATTGACAGTGGCGATGAAGTGATTATCCCAAGCCCCTATTGGGTCACCTACCCCGAGCTTGTTACCTTTAGTGGTGGAACAAATGTATTCATTCAAACCACGCAAGAAAATCATTTCAAAATCACCAAAGAACAGCTCAAAAAAGCCCTCACGTCAAAAACAAAAATGCTGGTTCTCACAACGCCATCAAATCCTACAGGCATGGTCTATTCTAAAGAGGAGTTAGAGGGAATCGCGGAGGTTTTAAAGGATACAAATGTTTGGGTTTTGAGTGATGAGATTTATGAAAAATTGATTTTTGATGGAGCCTTTGTGTCTCCCGGAAGCATCAATGCAGACATGTTAGAGCGCACGATTACGATTAATGGATTGAGCAAGTCTGTCGCTATGACAGGCTGGAGGATGGGCTATCTTGCAAGCAAAGATCAAAAGCTCTGCAAACTCATTAATAACCTCCAAAGTCAATCCCTCTCTAATATTAATTCTATCACGCAAAAAGCCTCAATTGCTGCGCTAGACGGTCGTGCGGATGCGGATATTGAGAAAATGCGCCTTGCCTTTAAAGAGAGGCGCGATTTTGCCTATGACAAACTTAATGCAATTCGCAATCTCAATGTAAGTAAGCCCGATGGAGCATTTTATCTCTTTGTCAATTGTAGTGCAGTCTCAAAGGATTCTATGCAGTTTTGCAAGGATTTGCTAGAACAAGCGCAAGTTGCAGTCGTGCCGGGAATTGGCTTTGGAATGGATGGGTATTTTAGATTTTCTTATGCGACAGATTTGCAAAGCATAGAAAAGGGAATCCAAAGAATCGCCGATTTTTGCAATAAGCATTAAGTTTATCTCCGGTATGCTTTGATATGCTGTTTGCTTTGAAAATTTCACGGGGGTTTGTTCTAAGTTCCCCTCTTTCCCAAACAACTCCCTTTGTGTAGCTTAAGAATGAAGGAGAGATTTCATCTCTTCCTCTTTTTTTGCTATTTCTTGTCCGAGTTTGCAGACGGCGTTGAATGTTTTTGCGTTTCTTTGCAAGAATTGAGGCTCTAAAAATTCCTTTGGAATAGACATTTCTTTGATCTCTTTTTCGCTAATGCGCTCATGATGGAGTGCGTAGATTCTACTAAGAGACTCCTGCCCTTCTTTAGAATAAAAATACAAATACACAGCCTTAGCCACATCAGAATCCTTAAAACGTAGCACTAAGATTCCAGCATTAGGAAGCACAATCTTGCTCTCCGCGCTCTTTCCGATGATTGTAAATCGTGGAATCACGCCACGCATTGAGAGCAACACATCATAGGGCTGAATCTTTAGATTGTGGATTTTTTTTTGATTTGATTTAAAGGCACGTTCGCAGAAATTATCGCTAAAACCATAGGGTGTAAAGTCTTTGATCCCAAAGTCATAGCATTCCACTAAATCGCTATCGTTTTTAGATTCCACACGTGAGCCACGATAAGAAGTCTCTAAAAAGGAATCCAATAAAACTTCGGTTCCACCTTGTTTGGATTCCAAATAAAATGAAGGCTTGAAATTTTCAAGCGCAATGTCTTTGTACTCTAAGAGTCTTGAAAATCGTGTGTCTTGTTTGGAAAAATACAAATCCAAAATTTCTTCTAAATTGATGATTTTGTGATATTTGCCCTCTTTGAGATAAAAGTCTTTGGCATTAATGAAAAAAACACGCTTGTTGTTGTGAGAAACGATGAGCAGACAGAATTCTTCGGTTTGATAGGGAAAAATGTTTGTGGGGAGTTCAATGATGGATTCTAAAAGCTTGGATTCTGCAAGATAGGAGCGGAATCTCTGAAAGCCCTTGCTTAGCAGTGAAGTGCGAATGATAAACACTGCCTTTTTTCTAAAGCGCATAAGGGCATAGTCTAAAAAGGGAATCTCGGGGGCTGTCTTGATATAGGGAGCTAAAGGGGAATCCTTAGAGGCTTTGAGATTGAGGTGGTGCAGTAAGGGAGGGTGGCAAAACACCTTGTCAAACTTCTCGTTTTCATTGGGTTTAAGAGGCTGTTTGAAAATATCAGCAACCTCCAAAAAGCAATTTTTGAATCCCAAAAGCAAGGTTATAGATTTTGCAATTTTAATGAGTTTTTGATTGATATCCACACCATAAAAGCGACAATCTTTATGATGAGTCCCTAAGCTTACAAGCCAAGTGCCTATTCCACAGCAGGGATTGTAAATGCTCTCGTCCTTTTGTAAATCAAGCAATCCTCGTACCAAGCCATTAATTTCCGCTGGAGTTGCGTAGTCATAGAGTTTGAGTATTGTCTTTTGCAGAGCGATTGTTTGGATGAAGCCCTCTAATGTCTGTTGTGTGATTTGTACATTTTGCAAGGTTTTGAGGATTTTTTTGTAATTGAGTCTTGCATCGCATTTTAAGACTTCTAAGCCTAAAGAATGCAAATGCGCATAAAAATCATCCAAAGCCTCTTTTTTGCCCGTCTTAAGTAGTGTGTTTTTGAGCTTTGTGTTTTGACAAACGAGCAAAAATTCTAACACCAAATACAAAACGTCAAAATTGTCCTCATAATACTTTTGAATGTATTGAAAAATATGCACTAATTCTCTCATGTGGATTCTCTGTAATTTTGATAAATCGTGGCCATCCCCCTACTCTCCGCGTGTCTCATTAGAATCTACAGATTTGACTAAGGATGTGGAATTTTCAGTGGCATTTGTCTCGTTGGATTCTAGAGATTTTGTCAATGGGGATTTTGCAACTTCTTGCGTGTTTTTGAGATTCTCCCCTCTTTCCTTGTCTATGTCTAAAATCTCCATAATTTTTTGTTGGCTTTTTGTGAGGACTTTAAATTCTACTCTTCTTGATAATTCTGGTGTTTCTAATGGTTTGGCAAAGGACAATCCGTTGGCACGCAAGACTTTAATGAGCCATTGCTTTTCTTTGTCAATTTCTGTGTGCAAAAAGCAGTATTTCAAGACTTCTAACGCTCTTGCTTGAGAGAGTTCTGCGTTTCCTAAATAGCGCGATTCTAGCGTTTTTGCATTTTGCCATTCTGTTGATGTGTGCCCCTCTATCCTAATTTCTTCAATGTCTTGTCTGTATTTTTCTTGTGTGAGGATGTTGATATAACGTGGGAAAAAGTCATCTAAAATCTCTTGAAAACGTGTCTTAACTTCCTTTTTCCCCGCATCAAATAGAATCTCTGGCTCTCTAAAGCGCACGGTATTGTCCCCATCAATCTCTGCATTCCAAAATTCTAGATTTTTTGAAAATTCTGCAATTAAGTCTTTGTGGAGGCGGATTTGCAAATCTTCATGCGTTTTTGCAATGTCACGCATTTGTTGATTGAGTTCTTTGAGTTCGGCATTTTGTATGGCAAGCTGCTTTTCGGTCTTGCTTATGACAACCATATAAGCAACAGCAATCAGCAGGAAAATCATCATGATTCCTGCCATCATATCAGAGATGCTAATCCATTCACTGCCCTTTTGTGCATTCATTAACTTCTTGCTCCCATTAACTCGCGGATTCTGCGCAAGAACCATTCATAATCTTGTCGGAATCCTAATGTGATATTAGAGAGCGCATTGTCTAATTCCCCTAAGGATTTGCAGAGATTTTCATTGAGATTTGAAGTTTGATTAAGAGAGGTCGCGATGTTTGTTTGCGTGATTTTTAAAATCGCGTCAATCTCTTTGCGGTTACTCTCTAATGAATGGTAAGTTTGTGTGAGGGCTTCGCCCAAATTCTTTTGCAAGGTGTTAAAGGTATTGAGCAATTCAGTACTTACATTTTTGGGCGTTTCAAGGCTTTGTTTGGTGATGACCTCTAGCAAATGCAAATAATTCTTTGCCATTTCATTGAGCGTGGTTTTAATCTGTATATCAAGGGTTTTGTAGTGATTGAGGATTTCATTGGTGTGAGCATTGAGTTGTGAGGCAAGATTGTCTGTGCTAAGCTTTGTGAAATCTTGGAGCTTGTTTTGATAAGTGTGAGTTGTGTTTTTCAAAAATGCACTCAAGGATTCTAGGGCGTTTTTATAAGATTCCCCAAAGGAGCTACGCATCTGCCCTTGAATCTCTGCTGTATGCTCTTGTGAAGTTTTGTGAAGGGATTCTAGGGTTTTTGTGAAAGATTCTATATTTTGTTCAAGCAAATTGTGTAAATCTGCGCTGTGAGATTGATTTTTCTCTAGCAATTCCACAACGCTTGTGCCGATTTCTTGACTTGTTTGGGTGAGATTCTCACAGATGTCTTGTGTTTTTTGTTCTAAGTTTTCTTTGATATTTTGCACAGATTGAGAGAGGTTTTCCGCAATAGATGTTGTGGTTTGTTTGAATGTTTCACTAAGCGTTGTGCTTGTGTCAGTGAGAGATTCCTCAATATTTTGTGTGCTTTGACTAAGCGTTTGAGCCGTGTCGTTGAGGAGGGCATCGAGCGATTTTGTCGTTGTCAGCATAGAGGATTCTATCTCTTTATTGAGCGCTATGAATGTATCTTTGGAATCTTTAAGTGTGGCTTCAAGTGTCTTTGTCGTGTTTCCTAGTAAGGAATCAAGGTTTAAGACTGCATTGGTAATGTGTTGCTCAAGCGCATCGGAATTTTTTGTGAGATTTTCCTGTGTTTTTGCGCTTAATTCTGTGAG
This sequence comes from uncultured Helicobacteraceae bacterium, assembly GCA_947588965.1. Lineage (GTDB taxonomy): Bacteria > Campylobacterota > Campylobacteria > Campylobacterales > Helicobacteraceae > Helicobacter_D. Next base: position 97,670 of record CANQAN010000005.1, on the reverse strand, counting down.
ATTAGAATGGGTATTTTGCAAGGTGCTTTCAATATTTTGCGCATAACGCATCAGCATATCATCGCTGTGTTTGGCTTGATTTTCAATGAGCAAGAGGGATTCTTTTTGAGCATTTTCTAACACATTTTTGACGTTGTTTTGATGTTCTTGCGTACTTTGTGTGAGGAAATTTTGGACTTCTTGTAAGGATTCTTTTGTGTATGCTAGAGATTGCGTGTGAGTGTCTGCGAGATTTTTATTGAGAGATTCCACGCTTTGCAAGGCAATTTGCGCATTCTTGTGCATTTCTTCAAAGCCACTAAGGAGTTGCGAGAGTTTTTCGTTTTCTATTCTTGAAGCTTCAATGCTGTGAGCAAGGGCATTATAGACCTCTAAGACTTCTGCATTGCGACTTGAAATGAGTCCTAAGGAATCTTTCGTGGATTCTAAGATGCCCAGTGTATTTTTCAAGCTCACATCAAGCCCTGCAATGGATTCGCGATAGTTATTTTGCCAAGTAATCATTTGTGTGACTGCGTTGTTGAGTTCTTTGAAATTGTCTCCAAATTGATCGGTAATGCGCACATTGAAATCCCTAATCACTTCTTGAAGTGCTGCGATTAACTCCTTACTCGCGCCCTTTGCTAAGTGATGCATGGCTTCTTTTAGGGTTTCATTAGTCTTGTTAAACGATGTCTCTAAGATTTTGAAATTTTCTAATTGTTGTACGTGATAATCGCGTTGATTTGAGGCTTCTTCTTTGCTGTATTGCGCTATTTCTTGTAATTTTTCTAGAGATTCTAATTTGTCAAGTTTGCCCATTTGCAAAGAAAAATAATCCAGCATATTTTCAAAATCGCTCTTAACAGCCTTGCTCTTTTGCAAAATGGAGAGCAAAATGGCAAGTCCCATACCTAGAATAGAAGTATAAAAGGCGATTTTTAATCCGCTAAGTAAAGAGGGGACGGAATTTTCAATCTCATTGACATTGAAGTTTTGTAATCCAAGAAAGATTCCTACAAATGTTCCCAAAACACCCGTACTCATAATGATAGATTTGAAATCTCTGTGCTTTTGACGTCCATAGCTCAAATAATCCCATATAGCAAGGATGAGCATAAAGATCGTAAAGATGATATTAACCACTAAGCTTTCCATGGATTCCCCTTTGTTTTACTTTCTTTTTCTATTTCTCTTAATGTCAAATTTATCATCCTCGACCCAATCGGGCTTTTGGATAGTTGTTTTGTTGCGATTTGCAAGATAGAGTGCAAGTCGTAGAGCCGAGACGGTGATGACTAATGTCACAACTGCCGAAATGATTGTCATTAAATCATAGTTTTCTCTAAGCATCCTATTGTTCCTTATTTTTGTTGCACTTCCACATCAACATTGGTGTGTCCGCTCTGATTGAGGACGCCAATGAGCCGAATGAATTGCTCAAAATAGCTCTTTTGATCTCCGCGCAAGAGGATGGGAGTTTCTTTGGGTAATGTTTTGAATCTCTCTTCAAGGGATTCTAGGCTTGTCGCTTGATTGTCTAAGTAATAATTTCCTTGCGCATCAATGGTGATTTCTATGTTTTTTAGAGGCTCTTTGATTCTGCTAGAACCCTCTGCTTTAGGGATATTAATCGGAATCTTTCCTTGAGCGATAAAAGTCGCGCTTGTCAAAACAATCACCAACAAAACAAGCATAATATCAATAAAAGGGACGATGTTAATGCTATCCATGCGCCTAAAATGCTTCATTTTCTACTTCTTTTCCTGCAAAATTTCCCATTGCGCGATGAGCACTTCACTCTTGCGCATTAAGAGATTATAAAAAATAATGCTAGGAATCGCAACGAGCAATCCCCCTGCCGTTGCTTGCAGGGCTAATGCAAGTCCTGTCATGATGCTTGCCGTATCCACCATTCCTGATTGTCCAATTTGCACAAATGTTAAGATGATCCCAAACACCGTTCCAAGAAGTCCAACATAGGGTGCATTAGAGCCTATAGTCGCAATCACTGTGAGGTTTTTTGATAAATCGATTTCTAATTCTGTTTTATTATGATAGAGTACGAGTTTGATATAGCGATAAAACAAGAGTCGCTCAATGCTAGCCCACAGAGCAATCACGCTCATTAGGGCTAAGATGCCCATCACGCCATATTCTACATATTCCTTAGGTAACATTCCGTTTCCTTTAGTTGAGATTTCTCTGCATTTCTTTAAATCCTTGCGCGATTTCTCGCTTTTGGATTTTCTCTTTGAGGCTCTCACGTTTATCGTGCAGATTCTTGCCTTTTGCTAGAGCAATCTCTAGTTTTGCTTTATTGCGTGCGTTAAAATAGAGCTTTAGGGCTACGATACTCATTCCTGAAACTTGAGTTTTTCCAAAGAGTTTGTCAATCTCTTTGCGATGTAAGAGCAATTTACGCGGACGCTTTTCATCGGGTTTGTAGTGCAGATTTGTCGTCGCAAGTGTCGCGATGTGTGCTTGGAACAAAAAGGCTTCGCCATTGACGATTTTTACAAAGCTGTCTTTGAGATTCACCTTTCCCTTACGCATTGCCTTGACTTCACTTCCCTCCAAAACAAGCCCCGCCTCTAAATGTTCAAGAATAAAAAAATCAAAAGTTGCCTTTTTATTTGTTGCAATGACTTTCATAGGCATTTCTCTTTTGTGTTGGGATTATCGTTCCTTTCCTTTTGCCAAAAGCAGCTTCCGCTTCCGCTTAAAAAGACTCCATCTTGGCAATATTCTTTCAAAGATGGATGGAGGGAAAGGACGGCTTTTAGGAGATCATTGTTTGTGTGCGCATCATGGCTTAGAATCTCTGTGTTTGACATGTGTAACCATTCTTGTTGCAGTGTTTGTTGCGCCTTTTTGGCATCATAAAAATCATGCGCGTATTTTTGAAAGATTCTTGCACTCTCGCACGAGACTTTAGGAGTGAATAGGCGCACAGCAAAGGGGGTGTCTTCGGATTTGCAAGGTGTGAGAATCTCCCCCCTTCCCTCTGCGTTTGCGATATCTAAATCGCTTATAAAAAAGGCCACATCGCTGCCTAATTGTACACCAATTTGCATGAGGGATTCTTGCGAGAGTCCTAGATTCAAGGCTTCATTGATACCCTTTAAAAAAGCTGCTGCATTAGAGCTTCCACCACCAAGCCCTCCCTTTGTAGGAATGCATTTTTTAACAGACACTCTTGTATGTGTTAAATCCTTGCGTTTGGCGGGTTTAATGTGGGGCAAGAGGGCTTGATAGGCTTTGTAGATGAGATTTTCTTGCAATGGGCAATCAAACTCTCCTATGATTTCAAAATTTTCTGCATCAAAGTCAAATTCTAAGGTGTCATAGAGATTCTGCACTCTTAAAAATCGCGTTTGTAGCAAGTGATACATTTTGTTTTGAAACTGCGTTTGTCCGACAATTTTCAAAAACAGATTGACCTTTGCGTAGGATTTACAAAAAAAATCGCAGATGTTTTGGGCTTTTTCTAAAGGCATTAAATTTTCTTTTTAATCTGCGTGAGTTGCCTTAGGGCATCTTTGCTGTGTTGTGAGGATTTTTTATTCTCTTCTTGTATGGCGCGCTTAAGCTCTTCGCGCAAGATCAACATATCAGAAGGTGCTTCAAATCCTAACTTCACGCTTCCCTTATCAATCCCGATAATCTTTATCGTGATGTGATCGCCTATGGTAATGCTCTCATTTTCTTTTCTTGATAAAATCAACATAGAGGAATCCTATTTGCCAAATATTGCAAGTTTTCATCTTTGACTGAAATTATAGAAAAAAAATCTTCAAATTGCATTAGATATTTTCCATTTTCATAAATTTTTAAAACTTTTGGGTTGATTTTTTGTCCATTTTGAATGTGAAAATAAATGCTACTTTTATCGCGCAAATCCAGCCTTTTAAATGGGATAATCTCTAAGGGATTTAGGCTTCTTTCTCCCTCATAGCGCAATCCTCCCTCACTTATGCGCTCTAAATAACTCAATCCTCCTGCGCATCCTAATTCTCGCGCAATGAGTTCTCCAAGTGAGCGCACATAAGCCCCCTCACTCACCCAGACTTTAAAGCTCAAAAAGGGATGGGCATAGTTTAAAAATTCTATTTTGTGAATTTGCATTTCTTGCTCTTTCAATCCCGCTTCTAAAAGGGATTCTTGCTGTTTTCTTGCGAGTTTATAAGCCCTTATGCCCCCGATCTTTTTTGCGCTATATTTTGGAGGCTTGAATCTCACGCTCCCCGTGAAACTTTGCAATAAGTCTTTAATGTAATTTTCTTCAAATCTTTTGACATTGTCTATTTTGCGCACATTTTCCAAATCCAAAGAATCGCTTTGCAATCCTAACCAAAGTGTCGCTTGATAGACTTTTGGTTCTTTGTTTAAAAAGGGAAAGATTTTTGTGTATTGTCCAAAGGCTATAATCATCACTCCACATGCAAAAGGATCCAAGATTCCGCTAAATCCCGCCTTTTTGACACTATATTTGCGCTTAAGGGTATTTAAAAATGCATTAGAACTCATAAAAAGCGGTTTTTTGGCAACAAAAATGCGATTTAACACTAAAGTCCTTAATATTTTGCTAGAATACACACTTTATTTTGCGAGGTGTGAAATGCAAAAAAGCTTTTCTAAAATCTTAGCATTTTTTCTTTTAATCTTTGGTTGCTGTGTCTGCTCTGTCTTTGTAGGTTGCGTTCAGCCACTTGCCAACTCCAACGTTGCTTACCCAAAGATTGTCTATGAAGAGGGCAAAAACACCGATATTGTCCCTAGCGATTTTGCAAAAACCTTTATCAATCGCTTTAAGATTCTGTATGAAAAGACACCTAATGTGCATCTTAAAGCCCTTTATTTTCATTTTAGCGATTATCGTAATGAGGCACTAGAAGAAACGCTCTATACGCGATCTTTTAGCCTCATGCCCGATTATCATATCACTTTACACATTGATGCTGTAATGACGACAGGCACACAAAAATTTGTGGAGGGATACACGATTCCAACAATGGGCTTCAACCCGCCCTATTCTCAAAATTTTGATGGTTTAATTCTAAGAATCCTAAGGAATAACAATAATGCAGAATCCCTACATTGACACTTACAGAGAACATCATAAAATAGAGCGTGTATTCAAGGCTGTTTGTGAGTTAAGCAAACAACTTAAAGCCCCTTTGAAAGTCATGGAAGTCTGCGGTGGGCATACGCATACGATTATGAAATACGCCCTCCCGCAACTTCTGCCACAAAACATAGAATTTGTGCATGGTCCGGGCTGTCCTGTTTGTGTCATGCCAAAGGGACGCATTGATTGTGCCTATAAAATCGCGAAACAAGAAAATACGATTCTTATCACACTTGGCGATATGATAAGGGTTCCGGGAAGTTATGGGAGTTTGCAAGAAGCAAGAGCACAAGGGCTTGATGTGCGCTTTGTCTATTCCCCTTTAGAGATTCTAAGAATCGCAAAGGAAAATCCGCAAAAGCGCGTGGTGTATTTTGCGATCGGTTTTGAAACAACCACACCCATGACTGCTGCGCTTTTAGAACGCGTTATAGCCTTAGATTTGCGCAATGTGTTTTTTCATATCAATCATGTGCTAGTCCCCCCTCCCCTAGAGGCGATTCTAAGCGCAGAAGATTGTCAGATTAACGCCCTCTTGGCCCCCTCGCATGTGAGTGTGATTACAGGATCTCAAATCTATGAATCCCTCTGTGAGAAGTTTAAGATTCCTATTGTGATTTGTGGATTTGAGCCTTTAGATGTCGGTGAGAGCCTCTTAAGTATCGTGCAACAAGTCCTCAATCAAACTCCACAGGTTCAAACGCAATACGCAAGAAGCGTTACAAGAGAGGGGAATCGCAAGGCTCAAGAGCTTGTTAAACGTTATTTTTGCACAGAAGAGAGTTTCTTTTGGCGAGGGCTTGGAGAGATTCCGCATTCTTCTTTGAAACTCAAAGAAGAGTATGCGACCTATGATGCTTCTCTTGTCTTTCAGGATTGCTTAGGTGGAATCGCTAAGGAAGATCACAAGAATTGCCTCTGTGGTGAGATCCTTAAAGGCAATAAAAAGCCCTATCAATGCACACTTTTTGGCAAGGCTTGTACGCCAGAAAATCCACTTGGAAGCTGTATGGTAAGCAGTGAGGGAGCATGTGCGGCCTATTATAAATATCAGGATTCCTCCATAGAATGACAGACAATGAGTTTTTAAGGCAAATCGCAGAAAACTATCTAGAATATCTCACACTCACAGACAAAGGCTATGAAAATATTAAAATTAGAAGTGTGAGTTCAGATATTTTTGGATTGTACTTGCAATTAGAATATCCTCTAAAGAGTTTGGAATCGCTATTTTTGCGCTCTCCTCTTGGGGAGTTTGCTCTCAATGAAGAGGAGAGTTCTGTGCAAGTGGGATTCTATGATGAAAAAGCAAGAAAGCTTTTTTTAAACATTGAGCACCCTTTGAGTACGGAATTATTCAAGTACAAAGATTCTTTAGAACTCATTTCAGACTTGAAATTTTTGGTGAGGAATCTCATCAATTTCTATGCGCGAGAATTGCCCTTAGGGCTTCCCTCCTCTCTCCCGACGCTCACACCAGATATTGAAGCACTCAACACACTTCCTACTCCGCCTAATGCAGAGCAACTTCAATCTCTGCGCGGAATCTTTAGCAGCTCCTTTTGCTATGTTTGGGGTGCAGCAGGAAGTGGTAAGACAAAAGTTGTGCTTTTACATGCTCTTGCGTTTTATCTCAAAGTGGGGGCAAAGGTGGCGATTCTCGCGCCGACAAATAACGCCCTAGAACAATGCCTCTATACACTGATTGATTCTTTAGAACAAATCGGTTTTGCGACACAGACGATTTTGCGCACAGGTACGCCCACGCAAAAATTTCTAGAAAAGTATCCCGATCATTGTGAAATAAATTTGCTTGAAACACCAAAAAATCCCAAAGATTCCCTGCAAAATGCGCAAATTATAGCAATGACGCTTGACACCTTTTTGCATCGCAGTGATTTGCAGTCGCTAGATTTTGCGCATTATTTTGTTGATGAAGCTGCGTTTACACCGTTGATTAAAGTGATTCCACTCTGTGCTTTTGATAAGCCCATAACATTGCTTGGTGATCACAAACAGCTTCAGCCTATTTGTGCGCTAGAGGATAAGGATTCTAAGGATCTAAAGTGGAAGCGCATTGCATTTTGGAAATATTCTGCACTCTTTTTGGAAATGTTTTTTAAAAACGAAGCTCTAAAGTCCCTCACAATCCATCCCCAAACAACTCCGCAAATTGAGAATCTTTTCACACTCAAGCAGAGTTATCGCTATGGAGACAATCTCGCACAACTCTTAGATCGATACATCTATCACAATCATTTGCAGGGATGCAACACACACACGCATTTGTATTGTTTTGATGTTTCTGATTTGCCCAAAAATGCGGAATCAAAAGAGAGAACAAACCACAACGAAGCCCTGCAATGCTGTGAATTGGCTCGATCTTTTTTGCAGCAAAATGTGGAATTTGCGATTCTAACGCCCTTTGTCAATCAAAGACGTTTGATTTTAAAGTTGATGCCCACACTCTTTCCCTTTGATTGTGTCTTTACGATTCATTCTGCACAAGGGCAAGAGTTTGACTTTGTGATATTTTCGCCCGTGATTTTGCATTATCACTTGAATGACTCGCAGAATCCTAATGCGCTCTTTGCGCTAAATGTCGCGCTCTCACGAGCAAAAAAGGCACTTATCATTGTGTGTGATAAACCCTATTGGTTGCGCCAAAGAGGGCAGTTTTTGAGCGATTTAATCAGAATCGCACAACCCTATATTGCGCTTCATTAAGGAATCTTAAAGGTAATTTAAGTGAAGTTTGTCTATAAATGCGCTCTAATTCCAAACATAAAGATCACTTTAGGAAAATTATGGACAAACGTTCCTCAAGCCCTCAAAAACTACGTACAATAAATAAAAGCCTAAAGGACACAAAAGTCTGCGCAAAAAATGAGGCAAAATTGCAAGGTGCAAGAAAATTGTCGCCATTAGTAAAGAATGGTGCAATAGAAAATAACGGAAAAGATATGCACAATCTTGCACAAAAACTCTTTCCCATCTGCAGAAGCATCAGTGGTGAGGGCTTCAGAAAAAGCTTGAAAATCCTAGATAATGCCCTCTGCGGGGGGGGGGGGTATTATTAGAATTCACTCTATTAAGAGTGGAAGCAAAGTCTTTGACTGGACTGTGCCAAGTGAGTGGAATGTTAAAGATGCCTATATCATTACACCAGATGGCAAGAAAATCTGCGATTTCAAAAAGCACAATCTCCATTTATTAGGCTATTCTCAAGCGATTAATCAAGAAATAAGCCTTGAAGAGTTGCAAGAGCATCTCTATTCACGTAGCGACATACCCGATGCGATTCCCTATTATACGAGTTATTACAGGCAACGTTGGGGGTTTTGCCTCTCTCATAATGAGAGGTTGAAGCTCAAAAGTGGAATCTACAAGGTTTTTATAGATTCAACGCACGATAAAAAGGGTATTTTGAACTATGCTGACTTCATCATCCCTGCAACGCAAAAGACAAAAGATGAGATTCTCATCTCAAGCTATCTCTGCCATCCCTCTATGGCAAATAATGAGTTAAGCGGTCCTATCGTGGCTGTGTTTTTAGCCAAATGGCTCTTAGAACAAAAAAGTCGCAAATACAATTATCGCTTCGTCTTGATACCAGAAACCATAGGCTCTCTTGTCTATTTAAGCAAGAATCTCAAAACGCTTAAGGCTCACGTCAAGGCGGGATTCGTACTCTCTTGCATAGGTGATGAGTGTGCTTATTCTCTCATACACACTCCAAGCACTATCTCTCTAAGCGATAGAGTGGCCCTGCATACGCTCAAAAACAAAGCAAACTTCAAAGAATACAGCTTTCTTCACAGGGGAAGTGATGAGAGACAATACAACGCTCCTTTAGTGAATTTAGACATTGTGGGGATTTGCAGAAGCAAGTATGGGGAATTCAAAGAATATCACACCTCAAAAGATGATTTGAATTTTGTAACGCCTAAGGGATTAGCCGGAGGACTTCAAGCATGCAAAGAATTAATTTTGAATCTAGAAATCAATGAAATCTATCAAAGCACAACTTTTGGTGAGCCAAATTTGGGCAAACGCGGACTCTATCCGACTTTAAATTTAGAAAACAAAAGACCCTTAATCACGGATTTTCTTGCCTATTGTGATGGACAAAAAGATGTGCTTGAAATCGCTGATATTTTGGGTGTGCAAGGCTATGAACTGCAAGAATGCATTGAAAAATTGCTCACATTTGATTTGATAAAAAAGATTCAATAAGGAAACGTTATGCAAGTTTTTTTAAAACATAAAGATCGCAGTTACACTAAAGATGATTTTATGGAGATTCTAAGGGATTTAGGAATCAAAAAGAATGATTGCATTTGTGTGCATACGGAGATTTTTAAATTAGGCATTCCTCTAGTGAGTAAGGAGGAATTTCTAAGGATTTTGCTTGAGGGATTTTTAGAGGTTTTAGGCACTCAAGGCACACTCATTATGCCAACTTTCACCTATAGCTTTTGCAAGAATCAAGCCTATGACAAAGTGCATTCTAAAAGCACAATGGGAATCCTCACAGAGTATTTTAGGAAGCAAAAGGGAGTGTTAAGGACAAATGATCCGATTTTTTCCTTTGCGCTTTGGGGAGCAAAAAGCAAGGAATTTTTGAGCGAGAATCAAAGTTGTTTTGGTGAAAATTGTGTCTATGAAAGTCTGTATAAAAACAATGGGAAAATCGTGCTTTTTGGCACAGAGCATTTGGGCTATACCTTCACGCATTTCATAGAGGAACAAGCTCGTGTGAGCTATCGGTATTTCAAAGAATTTCGCGGAATCCTCATTGATGAGCATGGGCAGAAGTTTGAAAAAAGCATTTTGTATTTTGTGCGGCATTTGGATAGGAATTCCACCGTGAGCCTAGAGAAGCAAATCAAAATTCTCAAAGAGAGCCATAATTTCAAAAGTCTTGAATTTGGTGGTGCACATCTCGTGCTTATTCGTGCAAAAGAGTATTTTGAAGTCTGCTTAAAAGCTCTCAAAAAAGACGAAAATGCCTTACTTTTAGATTAAATTAAACAAGGATAAAAATGATAACACATGTCGATGACTTTTTAGAAAATACTGCACGAAGATTTGGCACAAAGACGGCTTTTGTTGAAAATGAAAAGAGCATAAGCTATGGAGATTTTAATATTCTAAGTCAAAAACTCGCAAGTGAGATTGCCAAATTCAAGCTTTATCAAAGTCCGATTCTGATTTTGTTGCCTAAGGGCATTGCTACACTTGTAGCGTTTTTTGGTGTTGCAAAGAGCGGAAATTTCTATACTTTGCTTGATGAAAAAACCCCCAAAGAGAGAATCAAAAAAATCTTAGAAGTCCTACAGCCTCAACTTCTCATCACTTCTAAGGATTTAAATTTTGATTTGGATTTACCAACGCTTTTTGCAGAAGACTTTGAGAGTTACAGCATTGATATTTGTGTGCTAAGAGACATAAAAGAGAGACATATTGATACAAATTTGCTCTATGTGTTTTTCACAAGCGGAAGCACAGGGATTCCAAAGGGCGTAAGTATCGCACATAAAAGCGTGATTGATTATACATTTTGGGTTTGTGAGTGCTTTGGGCTCAATGAAAACGAGATTCTAGTAAATCAAGCCCCCTTTTATTTTGACAATTCCATCTTAGATATTTTTTCAAGCATAAAATCTGGGGCTTGTTTGCATATTTTGCCTAATGCACTTTTTGCCTTCCCGCATAAGATATTAGAATACCTTTGCAAACATAAAGTTTCTATGATTTTTTGGGTGCCTTCTGTGTTGATTTATTTTGCAAACACGAAGGCTTTAGATTATTTTAATTTAGAATCTTTGAAAAAAGTTTTGTTTTGTGGAGAGATTATGCCTAATAAACAATTAAACTATTGGAGAAAGCTTTTGCCCCATGCTTTGTTTGCAAATCTCTATGGACCAACTGAAATTACAGATGTGTGTTGCTTTTATATTGTAGATAGAGCTTTTAGCGATGAAGAGCTCTTGCCGATTGGAAAAGCGTGTAAAAATACAGAACTTTTGGTCTTTGATGAAAAGCTCAAACTCATAACCAAAGAAACTCCCCATAAAAAAGGAGAACTTTTTGTACGTGGATGCAGCTTGTCTTTAGGCTATTACAACGATAGAGAAAAGACAAGAGCGGCTTTCTTGCAAAATCCTTTGCATAAAAATTATTTGGATTTGCTCTATAAAACAGGTGATATTGTCGCATATAACGAATTTGGTGAGTTATTATGCTATGGCAGAGTGGATTCTCAAATCAAAGTTCAAGGGCATCGCATAGAGCTTGGCGAGATAGAATCCGTAATTAATGCTTGTGAGAATGTCAAAAATAGTGCTTGCATTTTCAAAGAAGAAATCATTTGCTTTTATGAAAGCACTTGTGAGCTTGACTTTAAAGCCTATCTTAAAGACAAACTTCCAAGCTATATGTTTCCTAAGAGATTCATAAAGGTAGAGGGCTTTAAACTCAATGCAAATGGCAAGATTGACAGAAAGGCTTTAAATGAGCTTTGAAAAAATCTATATCATAGGCAAAGGCAGAGTGGCTAAGGTTTGTGCAAAAATTGCCACGCAGTTTTTTTCTCAACAAGTTTTTGAAATCACAGAACAAGACACAAAAGAGCTTGACAGATTCTTTTCACAAATCAAAAATGCACTCATCATCTCTGCAAATAATTTTTATATCTTTAAAAAAGAATGTGTCAAAAATAACCAAATCATTAATTATCATAATTCTTTGCTTCCAAAGCATAGGGGCTTAAACGCTCATATTTGGAGCATTTTTAAAAATGACAAAAAGAGTGGAATCACTTGGCATAAGGTTGAAGAGAGCATTGATACAGGTGATATTTTAATACAAAAAGAAATTCTGCTTGATGAAAATATTTCGGGCATTAATCTCCTTAGAAAACAGCACGAACTTGCTATTGAATCCTTTGAAGAAGGACTAAGCAATCTCATCTCAAATCAAAGCATCCCACAAAAGTGTGCGTTAAATGAGGTTGTTCTCGGGGGGGGGGGGGGTAGTTAATAGAAAATTACCTAATAATGGCTATTTAAAGCTTTCTTGGAATGCTCCAAAAATCCATCGTTTCTTAAGAGCTATGGAGGGCAAACGAAAGGCAAAAATAAAACTTTTAGGAGGTGAATTTGAAATTTTGTTTTATGAATGTGATGTAAATTGCATTCATTTAGTGTTAAATCAACAAATCAACTTAAACATAAAAAGGAGTAAAAATGCAAACCATAAAACAACTTTTCATTAATATCGGAAGAACAGACATCAATGAGAGCATGCAAAATCTCGTCAGTGATGATATTATTGATAGTATTGACATTATGGCATTAGTCGCAGAGATAGAGAGATTCTACAAGGCTCCTCTGTCAGCGGAATTTATAGTGAGTGAGAATTTTGAGAACTTCACCAAAATCTCTGCTATGCTCAAAAAAGCCTATGGACAAGCCTAATGAAAGCCTTTTTGCATATTGGCACCACAAACACGGGCAATCAAGAAAAACAAGGTTTTTTAATGCAAAATCAAGAATTGCTTTTGCAAAAGGGTTATTGCTATGCTAAGAGCTTAAGGGTAGCGAATAGACATTGGGCTTTGGTGGATATGGTTTTAGAGCTTGTCAATAAAACACATTTAAGCAAAAATGTCCTCAATGATTTGCAAAACATACGCCTTAAAGAAGCGGTGAGGACATTTGAAAAAGAAAGGGAGGAACACAAAGATAAGATTTTTATTTTTTCTGCAGAGGGTGTGGTATGGGATTTTTCTAGCAAGAGGCATTTTGAGATTCTAAAGTCAATTATGGAAAATTTGGGCTTTGATGAAATCAAATGTATCGTGTATTTTAGGGAAATAACAAGCTATTTTAATTCACATTGCTCACAAGACATCAAAAACAATATGGGCTTTTATTCTGCGGATTTTACTCCCGATAAGCATCCAAGGAAATGGATTTTTGATTATAGAGGCATTTGTGAGAATGTTACAAGCTATTTTGGCACAAACAATCTCATCGTGCGACTTTTACGTGAAGATTATGTTGGGGGAAATATGATAAGTGATTTTTTGCATCACTTAGGAATTGCTTGGGATGAATCCTTTAAACCAGCTAAGACAAAAAATGAGAGTTTCTCACTTCTAGGAATGGAGATTATGAAAAGGCTTAATCAAAAGGTACAAAATGAGCCACATTTCAATTCTATACTGTATTTTTCAAGAAAGATTTTTGAAGGTTCTAATGAAGACAGACTTAGATTCAATGCTCCTAAAGACTTAGCAAGAGCCTATGAAGAATATTATGCCCCTGCACTTGAATGGGTAAGAGAGAGATATTTTCCGCACAAAAAGACGCTTTTTTCACCGATTGATTGGGAGAATTATAAAGAAAATTACATTCTTAAAGACATTAAGAGCTATGATTTTGATAAAATAGTGGATTTTATGGCACAAATCATTGATTCTAAAAATACAATCATAAAAAACGCTCTAAGGAATAAGCCATGAATCTAGCCCTTGAAGCACATGATATAAGAGCCATAAGCATTGTTTTTCCGCTCAATCCCCATCAAGAAAATGAAATGCAAATGTGTAAAATCACTCCGCAAAAACTTGAGCTTTTGCGGACAAATAGCGGAATCAAAAGGCATTTTAGTGCAGATGAAAACACATTTTCAAGCGACTTAGCGTGTGAGGCGTTAGGAACGCTTTTAAGAGAGAATATTTTGCACAAAGATGAGCTTGATATGCTACTTATCTGTAGCTTTTCTCCCGATTTTTTAGCCCCTGCTATGAGTTCTTTAGTCGCAAAAAACTTGCAGTTAAGCTCACACACATTGTGCGTGGATATTGTCGGATTTTGCCCGAGTTTTTTGAGTGCTTTGAGTCAAGCCTTTTTGTTTCTTAACCATAAGGACATTTCAAAAATCGCCCTCATCTGTACTAATACTAAGAGCAAAAAGATTCCTCCCACAGATAAAATCACCTATTTAAACAATTCTGATTCCGCAAGTTGTGTGCTTTTAGAAAAGTCAAGCAACCCAAACAAAGCCGCATTTTCTCAAAAGATTTTTCCCGCCCTTGCTTGCGAGGAGACGAAGCCACTTAGGGCTTTTAATGCAAATGCCAATGATTTTATTGAAGTTAATGCCTCTTTAATTCTTTCTTTTGTGAGTGAAAATTTCCCCCTGTTTTTTGAGGAATTTTTGACCTCTCACAAGCTTAAAAGAGAGGCGATTGGCCAATTTTTCTTCCAAAGTCCCAATGTGTTTGTCAAAGAAAAGCTTATGCAAAATCTCCATCTCAATCTCCCCAGCATAGATGAAACATTAGAAAATTTTGGGGACACCACGATAAACAAACTCCCCATAGACCTTGCACTCTGTGCAAATCTGGATCCCGATTCTGCGGGGGGGGGGGGTATTTGCCTCAAAACATTCATCTCAAAACTCCTCTTAAGAGACAAAAAGTCCTTCTTGCATCCTTTGGCACGGGAATTACCTTTAATGCCATGTGCTTAGAGCTTGATTTTCCTCAAATCAAAAGTTTTTTCACCTTTAAAGAATTTTGATTTTGCCTATAGAAGTTTTTCTTAAGTTTCTATAGGCTACATTGTGCGGAAAATTTTGTTTTAAGGAGAAAAGAATGCAAAAATATCTTAAAAAAATTTCCGATCCGAGAATTGTCGGGATTTTTAGCAAGAGCGGATTAGGACTTGCTGCGATTTTATTAATCACAGGTTGCGATTCTCAAAACACACAAGATGCACAGGGTGGAATCTCTGAAGCGACAAGAAATGGCGCAACCGTAACAATTGAGCAACAAGCCGATGGAAGCTATAAGATATTAGAAGAAATTCCAAGCGCACAGACACGCGTGATTTTAAAGGAAAAGGACGGAAGTGAGAGGATTCTAAGTCAGCAAGAAATTGATGCGATTATTGCGGAGGAATCTAAGAAAATTGACAATGGCACTTCACAACTCACAAATCCGACAGGTGCGGGGTTATCACTTGGTGAAACCATCTTAGCAAGTGCTGCAGGAGCGGTACTTGGAAGCTGGATTGGAAGCAAACTCTTTAACAATCAAAATTTCCAAACACAACAAAGAGCAAGTTATAAAACACCACAAGCTTATGAACGTTCTCAAAGCTCATTTAATCGCTCAACAAATGCTAGAAGTGGCGGACGTAGTGGATTCTACACTCCAAGCACAACACAGAATCGCTCAAGCTATGGTTCAAGCAGTTTTGGGGGATAGTATGCAGATTTTAGAGGCACAACCCCTAAGCAACGCAGACTTAGAAGAACTCGGGCTTCCTTGGCACACAGATTCTGACAACACCTCTTATATATGCCATGAGATTGTGGAGATCACACAAGAAGAAGCGCAAGGATTCTATGATGCAGCAAACACACTCTATGATATGTATGTGGAAGCTGGGCAGTATGTGATAGACAAGAATCTGTTTTTTGAGCTTGGAATTCCTTTTAATCTTGTTGATGCTATTAAAAATAGCTGGGAAGAGGAAGTGCATTGGCATTTGTATGGGAGATTTGACTTTGCAGGTGGGCTTGGTGGGAATCCTATTAAATTGCTAGAATTCAATGCTGACACTCCGACATTGGTCTATGAAACTGCCCTCATACAATGGGCGCTTTTAAAGAAAAATGGATTTTCTGAATCCCTGCAGTTTAACAATCTCTATGAAGCCTTGAGAGAGAATTTTAAGCGCATTGTAACACTCGGCGCAGACACTTCAAATTTTGACTCCATTTATGAGGGCTGGAAGATTCTGTTTTCTAGCATAGAGGGCAATTTAGAAGAAGAAAACACCGTGCGACTTCTAGAGGTCATCGCAAAAGAAGCGGGATTTCAGACAAATTTTTGCTATGCGCATGAGGCTGTATTGGATGCAGAGGAGGGATTGAGCTTTCAAGGAGAGAATTATGAATTTTGGTTCAAACTCATTCCTTGGGAGAGCATTGCTATTGATGAACCCGAACTTGCACAACTCATCACCGCAATGATTCAAAACAAAAACACAATATTTCTTAATCCCGCCTACACGCTCTTATTTCAAAGCAAATGCTTTTTAAAGATTCTGTGGGATTTGTTTCCAAACCACCCTCTTTTGCTGGAGACAAGCGATCATCCTCTGCACATTAAACAGGTCAAAAAACATGCCTTTGGTCGCGAGGGAGAGAGTGTGAGCATCCTTAGCGCACAAGGCGATGTGCTAAGCAGTAAGAGCGGTCATTATGAAAACTATCCTGCAATATATCAAGCCTTCGCACAGCAAAACAGACATAAAGACGCTTTTTATCAGCCTAATGTCTTTTATGCCTATGAAGCTTGTGGCTTAGGATTCCGCAAGGGTGGGGAGATTTTAGACAATCTCTCTAAATTTGTCGCACATAAAATCAAATCATAAGGAATCAACATGGAATCTCTCAATTTACTCAACAGTATTAATGACTTCAATGCTGCAAAGCAGGTCATTCCAAGTGGCGTAAATTCTCCTGTACGTGCCTTTAAAAGTGTGGGTGGGACGCCCCCTTTTATCGCTAAGGGAAGCGGAGCGCATATTATTGATGAGGATGGGAATTCTTACGTTGATTTCGTGCAAAGTTGGGGTCCCTTGATACTCGGGCATTGCGACAAACACATAGAAGAAGCTGTCATGGAATCTGTTAGAAAAGGCTTGTCCTTTGGAGCGCCAACAACGATTGAAACAGCTTTGGCAAAAGAAATCATCCAAATTGTTGATGGGATTGAAAAGATACGATTCGTCTCAAGTGGAACAGAAGCGACAATGAGCGCGATTCGTCTTGCAAGAGCTTTCACGGGGCGTGAGGATATTATTAAGTTTGAGGGTTGCTATCATGGACACAGCGATGCGCTTTTGGTTTCTGCAGGAAGTGGATTAGCTACTTTTGGGAATCCAAGCTCATTAGGTGTACCAAAGGACTTCACAGAACACACGCTTGTAGCAACCTACAATCATCTAGAAAGCGTGGAATCCTGCATTCAGTTAAGCCACCAAAAAGGTCGCGATGTCGCATGTGTCATTTTAGAGCCTATTGCTGGAAACATGGGGCTTGTACCGAGTGAAGAGGGATTCTTAGAGGGATTGAGAGAACTTTGTGAAAAATATGGAATCTTGCTTATTTTAGATGAAGTGATGAGTGGTTTTAGAGCAAGTTTAACGGGTTCGCAGAGCTTTTATCAAGTACGTGGCGATTTAGTCACCTTTGGCAAAGTAATTGGCGGAGGAATGCCTGTTGGGGCATTTGGTGGGAGGGCAGAGATTATGGACATGCTCTCTCCAAATGGCGCAGTGTATCAAGCAGGAACATTAAGTGGGAATCCTATCGCAATGGCAGCAGGTTTTGCGGCTTTGCATTATTTGCGTACAAATCCTGCGATTTATCAAAACTTAGAATCTCTTGCAAAACGTCTTACAAATGGACTTAAAGAGATTTGTGATTCTTTAAATATCCCCTTGCAGATTTGTGTGCGCGGAAGCATGTTTGGATTTTTCTTCAACGCAAATCCTGTGAGAAATTTCCAAGATGCGCTAAAGAGTGATTTAGAGATGTTTGCTGCCTTTCATCAAGGAATGTTGCAAAGAGGCGTTTATCTTGCCGCATCACAATTTGAAACAGGGTTTATTTGTGCATCCATGAATGAAAAACTCATTGATGAAGTGCTAGAAAAGTCCAAAGAAGTTTTAGTGGAGATTCATGCGCATAGGAGAAAATAAAGTGCAGCAAACAAACAATTAAGATAATGAAAGGATTCTGCAATGTCCTCTGAAAATGAACCAAAATACAAGGACGCCCTACTTGCATATTCTAACGCAACGCTTGGAATCTCTATGGTTGTGGCTGTACTCATTGGAATTGGGATTGGCTATTTTCTAGAATCCCTTTTTGGTGTGCGCTGGTTGTTTTGGCTTGGTGTCATATGGGGCGTGAGTGCAGCGATTCTCAATGTCTATAAGGCTTACAAACGACAAAAGAGAGAATTTGATGAACTCGCAAACGATCCAAAATATGCCTACAAAGCACAAAATGAAGAAGAGGAAGATGAATAAAAATTTTAAAAAACTTGCCTTTTTGTCTTGTGTTTTTGGGATTTGCGCGATTATGTATTTTGGCTTAGGACTTGAATTTACGCTCAATTTTTCTTTTGCACTTTTTTCCTTTTTTTTGATTGTTTTAACTGTATTTTTTATCCAAAAGCGCAAGATTCTTAATGTCATACAAAATGCAAGTAAAGAGGAGTTGGAATCCTTAGTAGATTTTCCCTTTAAGAATTCTGCGTATGAGCAAACAGATTCAACTAAGAGCGCGAAAGATTCAACAGAAAAATCACATAATCAAAATGAAGAGACGGAGGAAATGGATAAAAAACAAAGATTTTGGCATAGTTTTAATGCGCAAAACGCAAAGACGGGCGCGAAGATGTTTTTTGTCCCCTTGCGCCTTATGATGTATGGAATCTTAGTGATTGGAATCCTCATTCTTATGCAACGTGAGCTTTTTGATGTCTTTGCCTTTTTTTTAGGACTTGTGAGCGCTAATGTCTTGCTTATTTTATGGCTTACAATCCCTAGCAAAAGCTAGAGATAGTCTTATTTTTATTTTGCAAGAGCTTCTTTTGCGTATCTTTCACCCAATTCAAAGGCTTTTTTATTGAGTTCAACGACTTTTGCAGGAACTTTGCTAATCATTGTGTCATACACCAAGTCTCTATCAACGCATTTTGTGAGTGTTACCGTAACGGCTAAGGCAACAACTGATTGTGTGACGACATTCCCCACCTCATTTTTTGCGATGCTAATGATGGGAATCGGATAGATTTTGAACTTCTTTTTGTCCTCTTGTGATGGCGTTACGAGATTTGGTTCTACGACGATGATGGCGCCCTCTTTCAAACCACCTTTAAACTGATCATAGCTCACTTGAGCTGTTGAGAGCATATATTCAACCTCACCCTCATTGGCGTAAGGATAGAGAATTTCATCTTTATCCAAGAGAATATCGACTTTTGTGGGACCACCGCGCACTTGTGAGGTATAAGTTGCCGCTTTGACACCATAGCCACCCGTTCTGATTTGCGCTTCTGCTAGAATCTCTCCTGCTAAAAGTACGCCCTGCCCACCAACGCCTGTGAAACGGAGCTGTCTTCTCATTTCGCACCTCCTTTTTTAGCTTGTGCTTTTTCTTGCACTTGCCTGTAGGCTTTACAATACTCTATTTTATCGCTATCTTGATGGAGGATTCCTACAGGATACTTCCCTGCTCTCTCCTCTGCGCTAAGTTCATCAAACTTTTTCTTAGAAAGGATGCGACTTTCGATCCATTTGAGCGTATCGATCGCCTCACCCATTTTATTTTTTCTTCCCAGATTGACATGACAATTGCTGAATATATCAAGGAAGCTGAATCCCTCATGTGAGAATCCCTCTACAAAAACTTTTTCTAATTTCTTAGGATCTAAAACAGACTCTCTTGCAACAAAGCTCGCCCCTGCGGCAATCGCAAGACTGCAAGGATCAAATTCGGGATCCACATTACCATATTGAGCCGTTACAGTCCACATTCCCTTAGGAGTTGTAGGAGATGTTTGAGAATTTGTAAGCCCATAGATGAAGTTATTAATCAAAACATAATTGATGTCAATGTTTCTTCTGCAAGCATGGATTGTGTGATTCCCACCAATTGCTAAACCATCACCATCACCACCGACAACGATAACCTTTTTTGTTGGATTAGCAAGTTTGATTCCTGTCGCATATGCAAGCGTTCTTCCATGTGTTGTATGCACAGTATTGCAATTTACATAAGAAGAGACGCGCCCACTACAACCAATTCCACTTACTAAGCAGACATCGTCCATGTTCCAGCCTAATTTATCAATCGCACGAACGATAGCCTTAAGGATAACTCCATCACCACAACCCCAACACCAAAGTGTTGGCATTTTATCCACGCGCAAATATTCATCATAATTAAATGCCATCTTACAACTCCTTAATTTTGTTTATGATTTCAGTAGGAGATAGAGGGCGACCATTAGCTTTTGCTAAGAGATCGACACTCTTTTGCATACTATGCTCCACCTCTTTAACATATTGTCCCTTATTTAACTCTGCAACAAGAATCTTATTGAATCGTTTGCCAAGTGCTGCTAATTGTTCTCTTGGAGATGGCCAAAGCGTAATCGGTCTAAACAGTCCCACCTTTTTCCCCTCACTTCTAAGTCTATCCACCGCTTCTTTCGCACTTCTTGAGGCTGAACCATATGCGATAAGCAGAATCTCTGCATCATCTAGTTTGTATTCCTCATAAGTGACGATTTCTTTTTTCTTACTTAGAATCTTATTAAACAATCTGTCAATGAGCTTTTGAGACAAGAGTGCATCTTCTGTTGGGAATCCTGTTGGTCCATGATGCAATCCTGTAACATGGTAACGATAGCCTTTGAAGAAAGGATTCAAAATTGCCGCTTCATCATCTGCGACATCATATGGTTTGTAGGAATTTTTATCCCCTGTAAATTCACGTCTTTTAATGATTGTCTTTTCAATTTCATTGAGATCTGGAACAATGGCTCTTCCGTGCATGTGTCCCAATGTCTCATCAAGAAGTAAAAAGACGGGTGTCATAAATTTCTCTGCGAGGTTAAAGGCACGCACTGTTTCTGTGTAGGCCTCTTCTAAGCTTCCCGGACACAAAGCAATGGATTGATAATCGCCATGCGTTGGATTTGCAGCTTGTGCAATATCGCCTTGTGCAACGCGCGTAGGAAGCCCTGTTGAAGGTCCGCCACGCATAACATTGACAATCACTAACGGAACTTCTGCCATAAAGCTTAATCCAATTTGCTCTGCCTTAAGGGAGATTCCCGGGCCAGAAGTCGCTGTCATTGATTTGACACCACTCATAGAAGCACCAAGCGCAACAGAGATTCCACCAATCTCATCTTCCATCTGAATGAAAGAGCCATTTTCGCGAGGCAACATCACGCTCATTTCATGTGCAACCTCACTAGAAGGTGTGATGGGATACCCACCAAAAAACTTACAGCCTGCGTCAATTGCAGCATGTGCTACTAATTCATTTCCGCTTGAAATCAATTCTCTACTCACTTCTCACTCCTTTACTTATACGGCCATATAACCATTTGCTTTAATTGCCTCTGCTCTTTGCTTCGCCTCATCAGTCAATTTTGCAAATTTAAATTCCTTTCTATCTGCAACAGCAATCGCAAAATCTGGACAATGCAATTCGCAATCTTGGCAACCAATGCAACTCTCTGGATGAATGACTTCAACCATTTTTCCTAAAACTCTATGCTCATCCAATCGCATAGCAAGCGTCCCTGTCGGACAAACAGACACACACAAATCACACGCTTTACAACGATCTTCATTGACCCAAACAGGCGTATTATCGGGGGCTTTTAATAATCCCATTTTCTAACTCCTTAATGTTAATGATTCAAATCTATTTCAACTCTTTGTATCCCGCAAGTCTTAATGTTTCTGTAATGAACCTCCTTGAAATAGATTTTAAAAATAGTCTTTTTTCAATAAATCAATCAGACTCTTAACTGATTCTATGGACTTATGGAACTGCTCTTTTTCCTCAGCATTGAGTTTCAATTCCACAACTCTCTCCACGCCATTGATACCAAGCTCTACAGGAACACCGCCTACAACATCATTGTAGCCATATTCACCTTGCAACAAGACAGAACAAGGAAGTATCTTATGGCTATCACTCATAATCGCTCTTACCATTTCAGCAGTCGCTCTTGCTGGTGCAAAATACGCAGAACCTTTCTTAAGACAACTGACAATCTCGGCTCCCGCGTTTCTTGTCCGCTCAATGACTTCTTGAATTTCTTCTTTAGGAAGCAACTCGGAGAGAGGAACTCCATTAACCATACAAAAACGCGCTAAGGGAACCATATCATCACCATGCCCACCCATAACGGGCGACATAATCTGTCCAGGCGCACATTGCAATTTCTCATAAATGAAGCTCGCCATTCTCGCGCTATCCAAAATCCCAGCCATTCCCAAAACCTGCTTTGGATTGAAATTTGTCTCACGCAATGCCGTATAGACCATCGCATCAAGCGGATTTGTAACAAGAACAACAATCGCATCGGGGGAGTTTTCTTTGATATTTTTGGAGATTTCACTTACGACTTTCGCATTGGCAAAGAGCAGATCGTTCCGACTCATTCCGGGCAAACGGGGAGAACCAGCGGCAACCACAATCACATCACAGCCTCTCAAATCTTTCGGTGAAGCAATCACGCCAAGCTTTGTAAATTTCGGACCCACACAAGAAGCCTGAAACATATCAAGCAACATTCCCCGCGCACGATCTTTGTCTTTATCTTGTAAAACGATCTCATAGGGAGTCGTTGCAGAGAGAATATAGGCAAGAGTAGAACCTACATTTCCAGCCCCAATGATACCGACTTTCTTGACTCTTTCCATAGATTATCCTTGAAAAACACTCTAAAAAATACTCTACGCAACCACAACACCGCAAGATCCTAAGAATCAACTTGATTGATTAAAAATCAAAGTTAATCTCTAAAAGCCAACTTACTAGTGGTTATTTTCAAGTATTTTGTCTTAAATTAATCTTATTTTTTGACTTTTTGTTATTTTTTTGTCATTTTGAGAAGTTTTCAAGATGCTCCCCATAAGTTTTGCTGAAAGAATGCACTCCCTTTTTGTTTCTGACAAAGTAGAGATAATCTACATTTGCAGGAAACAGCGCAGATTGAATCGCTTTAAAACTGACACTTCCAACGGGTGCTTCTGGAATTCCGTCATGGCGGTAAGTGTTATAGCTTGTTGTGTCATTTTGTATCATTTGCGGTGTTATTTTTGTATGAGAGTAGGCTCCATAGTTTAATGCTCCATCCATTTGTAAGCGCATTTTTTTTTCCAAGCGATTCCGAATGACAGCAGAGACAAGAGGCATTTCCTCTTCGCTTGCGGATTCTTTTTGAATGATAGAAGCAATGATGATATATCTAAACCACTGCTGTTTGTCATACTCTCCTAAAAATTTAACAGCCAATCTTTCATGTTCTTTGAGAGAAGTATTGACAAGATAATACATTAAATGAGAAGCACTGATTCCTTTAGGGACTTTGTAAGTGTTTGCTAAAATCACACCATCAGCCATTGGTGCGTATTTTGCATAGGCTAAATGTAGAACATTTTCGTCTAAATTTAATTGTGTGCTGATGTTTTTAATGAAAAAATAGAGCGTCTCACCCGGTATTAATGTGATTTCCTCTAACACCGCCTTTGCTGTTGTGAGTTTATAGAGAAAATCGCCCTTGCTTAAATGCGTCTGCCCCACTTCCAACCAACCACTCTGTGGTGAGCCAAAAAATCGTATCAAATATTTATCAAGACTCGTTAAGTCAAAGTTATTTGCCTCTAAATATGCTATAATCTTATTTGTTCCACCTTGCGGGACATAGACGACACGACTTGAAGAAATTGAAATTTGCAAATAGAAGCATAAAATGATGAGTAGAATAAAGATTCCCTCCAAAAGAGCGTTTAAAATCGCTCTTGTTTTTGTATTTTTTGCTGGGATATTCATTGCAACTTATACCTTTTTATCTCGTGGAATTAAAATTGAACAATTCGCATTAGCGGGTTCTAAAATTGAGGGATTTTACCTAAGATTAGATAAAAAACTCATTTTAGAAGTTGAATCTTTATATCTTAAAACATCTAAAGAAAGCAAAAATATAGAAGATTTTAGCATCTCTACACAAGTTCAGGCTGCCAAAAATATTCATTTCATCTTACAATACTTCCAAAAAATCAAGATTAAGAAACTGTATTTGAACGATTTTCAAGCACATCTCTTTTATGACGGAGATGATTTTATCTTTAATCTCCCAGAATTCTATGTCAGACTCAATCTTGCAGAACAATCCTCTAATGTCCTCATACGCATTCATGATCTCTATCTCAAACGTTATGGTGTCTATTATCAAGGCGAGGGAAAGTATGATTTAAGGCGACGCGACATTCAGCTTGATGGAATCTTAAGCGTTATTGATCGTGATTCCTATCAACCTTACATTCGTTGTAATCTTAACATGCAAAGCGATTTAAAAACATTAAAGCTCAAAGGCTCTAGTGATGTTTTTTATGGAATTGAGTTTTTGCGACCCCTGCTCCCACCTTTTAAAAAGAAAAATACAGAGGCGTGGATTTTTGACAATTACACCATAGAATCTGCCCAAATCAACGACTTTTCCGTAGAGATTCCATTTAAGAGCAATCATCTGCTCAAAGACGCGCTCAAATCCCTCACAGTGATTGTAAGTGCCAAAAATGGAGAGGTGATTTTTAATCCGCAACTGCAACCTGCACATGCAGATTCTGTCCAAATCGTTTTTCAAAACAATTCTTTGGAATTTTACCCCAAATCAGCAACCTACCTCAATCATCATGCCAATGCAAAAGTGGTGATTAAAAATCTCATTGGCAATAATACGAGTTTAGAGTTGCATTTAGATACGAATTCTCCCTTAGATTCCGATATTCTACAAGTTTTAAAATCTTATAATATTTCACTCCCCATTGAAGCACCCTCTGCGAACATTGCGGCCAATTTGTTTATTAATTTTCATTTTTCCACGCACACGATTCACACAAAGGGATTCTTTAAGTCGCAAGATTCCACATTTTTCCTTAGCCAACTCCCCTTGAAATTTGCCACACTCAATGTAGAGCTCAACGATCATCTTGTTAATGTGGATTCTACGAATCTCCAATATCAAAATTTTCTAAATGCCGATACACATTTTACAATCAATGTACAAGACAAAAGCATAAGCGGGGATATGTTTGTCAAAGATCTTGTTCTCATTGAGCCAGAGATTCTTAAAATCACCGATCATGCCCTGCCCTTTTATGTGGATTTTAAAGAAAGCAAGGCACCTCTCATTTCTCTGCCAACCTTTAATGTTGAAGCAAACTTATCCACTCCCTATTCTTTTGCCTTTAATGAACTTAAAGATTTCGTTCCCTTTTCTAAGATTCTGCAGGACTACAATATAACCGATGGGCGCTTCCAGCTCACGACACAAGACTTTAAAGAATATTCCGCCAAAATCTCTGCAACGACGACGCAAAAGATTCTGCTTGATCGGCAAAATCAGCCTATTCCTACATTAAATGCGACCCTGTATTATTCTCCAGAAAAGTTTATTTTAGAATCCGTAGATTCCACTTTCAAATATCAAAAAACACCCCAAAGTCGCAAAATTACCTTTAAAGATGTCAATATCAGTTTGGATAAAGAAAATTCACAAGATTCCGACAAAAAAGACTCCACTCCCCCCCTACTTGCAGATGGAATTAATACAAATTTAATTTTTAAAGAACGGACAATTTTGAGCGATTCTTTTGCCTTTAAGATTGCAGAACATGAGATTCAAGGCACACTCAAGCACAAAAATGGAATCGCTAACTTTCATAAGCGCGGAGATTCTATCTCTCTAGAGGCAAAGGAGTTTGGCGATGACTTCCTCAACACACTTGCAGAAAAAAATATATTCAACAAGGGTCGCTTTGCTGTCAGTCTCAACACGAACGAAAAGGGGATTCTCATCGGTCAAGCCTCATTGCTTAATACTTCTATCAATCAGCTCAATATTCTGCAAAATCTCCTTGCTTTTATAGACACGATTCCATCGCTTTTGAGCTTTAAGATTCCGGGTTTTAATCAAGATGGATATTATGTTAAGGACGGGATTGTGCATTTTGGATTGCGCGATGATTTCTTGGCTATTGACAAATTAGAGTTTAATGGCTCCAGCATAGACATTAAGGGACAAGGTGTTGTGCAAATTGATTCTAAGGCGATTGATTTTAACGCAGAACTCATTACTGTGAAGTCTCTGTCGGGACTTATCAATAAGATTCCTGTTGTCAATTATATTTTGCTTGGCGAAAATGGGCAAATTGCAACAAATTTCAAAATCAATGGCACACTTGATAAACCACAGATTCAGACGCAAACGGCACAAGACTTACTGCTCTCTCCCTTCAATATCCTCAAGCGCGCATTCAAATCACCCTTTGAAATCTTTAACTAAGGAATCCTATGACAAAAAAGGCAACAAAAAAGCAGACGGAAGAGATTAAGAGGCTGTTTTTAGAACATTTCAAGGACGCTAAAACAGAATTAAACTACAAAAATGACTTCCAACTCCTCATTGCAGTCATGCTTTCAGCGCAATGCACAGACAAGCGTGTCAATCTCATAACCCCCGCACTCTTTAGCGCATACCCCACTCCGCAAGATTTGCAAAACGCGCCCTTAGAGGACATTAAGGACTACATTAAAACTTGTAGTTTTTTTAACAACAAAGCGCAGAATCTCAAGGCGATGGCACAAGAGATTTGTCAAAAACACAAGGGGAAGATTCCACTTGACAGAGAGATTTTAAAGACCCTCCCGGGCGTTGGACAAAAGAGCGCAAATGTCGTTTTGATCGAATCACAAAATGCAAATTTCATTGCTGTGGATACTCACGTATTCCGTGTCTCTCACCGCTTAGGATTGAGCTTTGCAACCACTCCACTAGCGACAGAAGAGGACTTGACACGAATCTTTAAAGACCATCTTGCAACACTGCATCAAGCTATGGTACTCTTTGGGCGCTACACCTGCAAGTCTATCAATCCAAAATGCACAGAATGCTTCTTGCAACATCTCTGCAAGAGTAAAACAACTTACCGCTATTAATGAAACACGGATTCTAAGATTACTCATCTTGAATCTTTCAATACAAATCACCCCTTATTTGCCTCCGCATAGATTAGGGGCGATTCTTTGCAATGAGTTTTCGCGCCCCTCTTAAGACACGCGATTCCATTCCCTCATAAACTTTAATGGCGCTCACTTTTTTCTTAATTTTAAGGTTGTCAAGAGGTTTGCAAATAATTGCCCGCGCACACGGAAGACTCACCAGAGACAAGAGACATTGCCCATAGTTTTATGGAATCTCTCTTTAAAATGCATAACCTCCTCTCTATCGGAGAGTCCAAATTCACTGATCATTGATACAAATCAAACAACCTTAAAATTCAAGGAATCCCTTAAGATCGTATATGCCCCATAAATTCCTCACGTGTCCTGTGATCGCTTTTAAACAAACCACGAATCGCACTTGTTAGCATAAGACTCTCTTGCTTTTCCACGCCACGCATGACCATGCACATATGCTTAGCCTCTGCGACAACCATCACGCCTTTAGGTTGCAAGACTTCCATTAAAGTATCTGCAATCTGTGAAGTCATCTTTTCTTGAATTTGCAATCTGCGGGAATAAACTTCCACAAGTCGCGCTAATTTTGAGATTCCAACCACTTTAGAATCGGGGATATAGCCAATGGAGATTTTACCAAAAAAGGGCAACATGTGATGTTCGCAAACAGAATAAAACTCTATATTCTTAAGCACAACCATCTCATCACATGCCCCCTCCGTGAAGACTCTCCCTAAAATTTCCTTTGGATCGCTCTTATAACCACTATAGAGATATTCCCAGCTCTTTAACACGCGCTTTGGTGTCTCCAAAAGCCCCTCGCGATCGCGATCCTCTCCAATATAATCAAAGATTTTGCGCACAAGCTCTTCTGTTTTGTTTGTTTGTCTTTCTCTATCCATAAAGATTCCTATTGTCTCAATAAGGCTTCAATGCGATCTTCTATGCGCGGATGCGTACTTAACAACTCATTGAAGCTAAAAATATAAAGCGCAGAGCGCGTAGGATTGTTGTCGCTTTTTGAAAAGTCAGTTTGCGCAAAATGTGCGCTGATTTTCTCTAAAGCACCAATCATTGGTGCGCTATCTCCCATTAAAAGTGCTGCGCCAGAATCCGCCATATACTCCCTAGAGCGGCTCAAAAACATTTGCAAAATCAGCGTAAATACGGGCAATGTGAATCGCAAAAGCATAAGAATCATCATTGCTTTATCGGCATTCTCTGCATTAGAATTGCGCCGATGGATCCTAGTGATAGCCCTTTTAACGCCAAAAAGCACAACATTGCTCAAAACAGCAGCCATGAGAGTCAAACGAATATCTCCATGCCGAATATGGCTCAATTCATGAGCAATGACTGCTTTTAATTCCTCGCACGAAAGATTCTCTACCAAAGTCGTCGTGACTGCTATGAGGGAATTATTCTTCTTCCAACCACTTGCAAAGGCATTCATAAAGGGAGCCTCCATTAAATAGAGCTTTGGGCAAAAAGAGAGCTTGGCCGTTTCTACCAATTCTCCTAGAATCTTGTTGAGTTCTTTTTCTTGCGCATTATCCTCTGCTCCCTCTATGATTTCTTTGTATTCATTACCGCTCAGTACGATGCGCTTGAACTGATAGATGGTGATCACAATAATCAACACAGAAGTTCCCAAAAGTGTTAATGTCATAAAGGGGAAATGATTAAAAGTAAGCAATGAGTGGAATCTCTCACTAAGGGTTCCTGTCCTCACATACAAAGCATCCATAGGCAACCCAATGGATATAAATATGAGAATATAAATTGCAATGACACAATTTGTTTTGAATTGATTGTATCTGATAGCTCGTTCAAACATCCTCACTCTCCTCATCCCTGTTTTCTTCTTTGATTTCACGATGCGCGATTTCACGCAAAAAGTTTGTTGCATAGGCTCCTTTGGGCAAGAAAAAACTCAATTCCCCATGCGCACTCTCCTCTTTATAGGTTAAATTTATATCAAGGGGAAAAATCCACGCATAGCGTCTTTGTCCAATGCTTTTAATGCGAGAATCAATGAATAAGTTTTCAAAAAATCCCGCAACACCCCCGCTTGTTTGCATTTTAACCCCACTTAGCAATCCCGTTATAGAAGTCTTTGCCTCCAAGAAGCGACGAGATTCCGCACTTAAATCATCGTCTTTTTCTAAAATGAAGTTTTTTCCAAAGGGATAATGACACAGACAATCGCCCGATAACATTTTAAAAAAATGTGGCTGTGATTTGAGGGATTGACAAAAGGTTGCATCTTGGAATTCAAGCGGAATCGCATCGGTTTTCAGATAGGTTCTTAGGGCTTTGTTAATGAGAGTAATTGGGGTTGTTTGAATAATTTGTGAGAGATTTATGCGCACAGAGAGCCATTGATTAAAAAGATAGCTTTGATAGGCGCTAATGAGAAAATCGCGCATTTTTTTTGAGCGGCATATTTTTGTGTTTGCAACAATTTCTTTTCCCTCTAAAAAATTCTTGCCATCTCTGCCAAAACGTTGATAGCCAAAATAATTCGGAATCCCAAAAATTTCCATTTTTTTTAAAACTTGAGTGATTTTTTGCAAATTGAGCTTGTCAAGTTTTTTGAGCCTTACAAAAAAATTATTTCCTTTCAAATGCCCTATTTTAAGCTTATTGTTATGCAAATAAGAATCCAAAATCTTTATATGAGGGGAAGAAAAGGATTCCAGCTTTGATTTGACCAAATGATAGGGCAAACTAATGTGCTGAATGGTGAGGGCATTTTTGTCCTTAAGCCCTGCATAACCGATTTCTTTTTCTTTGATATTAAAATAGGCGGAAAATGTCTTAAGCAGTTCAAAAGTCGTGAGATTTTTCTTACGCACTTTTAGAATCAAATGCGCACCCTCACCACTAAAAGGATAGAGAGGAATCTCCTCTACGACAAAGTCGCGAGGACTGTGTCTGAAGTAAAAATCTATAGGGGAATGTGTATAGGCAAAAGCGCAATTCATAGCTCTCAAAAATCAATGACAACCACATCCGCCACCACCGCCACCACAGCAACCTCCTTCATGATGATGCTCATGATGGTGATGGTGTAATCCATAATTCAATTCTTTTTCTGTCGCCTCGCGAACGTCCAAAACTGTGACAAAAAACTGCAATTCTTTTCCCGCTAAGGGATGATTGTAATCCACAATCACGACATCTTCGTTGAAATCTTTCACGATAACCTGCACAGTTTCGCCATTTTCTCCCTGTCCAAAAAGTGTCATTCCTTGCTCTAATTCAATACCCACAAATTGATCGCGTGGCACCTCTTGAACATAATCAGAAATATATTCCCCATAGGCATTAATGGGAGCGACTATCACTTCTTTTTTGTCTCCAACTTGCATTTCAGCAACAGCCTCTTCTAGCCCCT
Source organism: uncultured Helicobacteraceae bacterium (assembly GCA_947588965.1). Lineage (GTDB taxonomy): Bacteria > Campylobacterota > Campylobacteria > Campylobacterales > Helicobacteraceae > Helicobacter_D. The sequence goes on along the minus strand of CANQAN010000005.1, from coordinate 67,293 downwards.
TAATAATCTCACCAGAGCCCATGATAAATTCTAAAGGTCTGCCTCCAATATTAGAATCTAAGATTTCATTCTTTCCATTTTCTTTAACTTCATATTCTATACTGACAACTTGATTTTTATCAATCATCATTTCTCCTTATTATTTTATTATTTTTGTGAAATGAGTTTTTTGGCTTCTTTGGCTTCGCTAGATTGCGGATAAAGTGTAATGAGTGTTTCCAAAAAACGTTGGGCATTTTCACGCTCTTTCAGGGCTGTGAATGACTTTGCGCTATTGAGCATAAGTCTTGGCATATAATTGGCTTTGTCATAGCGCGTTGCGCTTGTCTTGTAGTAATAAATGGCATCCTCGTAACGTTTCTCTTGGAAAGCAATCTCACCTAAGAGATAATTTCCACGAGCGGGCTTGTAGTTTTCTTTCACAGCATAGCGCAGATATTCATCGGCTTGAGAGAAGTTGCTATGATTGTAAAATTCTTCGCCCTCTTTAAATATCTCCGCTAGGGGCTTTTTTTTAAGATCAACTTTTTGCGTTTGTGTCGCGGGAGACTTTTGTGGCTTTTCCTCTTTTGCTTGAGCTTTTGTAGATTCCTCTTGTGTCTTTTCTGGTGCCTTTACAGACTCTTTATCATTAACAGAACTCACTCCTTGTGAGACGTTGGAATCTGTATTTTCAGAAGAGTTGAGTTCCTCTATAAGAGAATCCACCTCTGCATCACTTGTTTGTTTCTGCAAAGTTGCATTATTTTCCGTATTTTTAGGATTTTTTTCATCATTGTTTTGATTTGTAACATCTTGCTTTGTTGCGTCTTGGGATTTTTTGGAATCTTTTTTTGCATTTTCTAGTGCGACAATCTGATTCTTTAGTCGCAACAATTCTTCTTGTGTCTGCGCATTATTTTTTTTAATGAGTGCGCCGAGTGCTGAAATGCTGTTTTTGATTTTTTCAATATTTTCATTCTGCAGTGCAAAATTAGAATCCACATGCGCTTTTACTTCTGTTATTGTCGCATTATTTTCGCCCTTAAGAAGTTCAATCTTAGAAACAACATCTTGTGTCTTTTGGATTTGGCTCTCAAAAATACTTTTTAAGCCCTCTTGCGATTCTTCAAGGTTTTTTAATTGTGTGGAGAGATTAAAAAGTTTTTCTTCTAGGATTTGAGTCTCTGTTTTTCTCGGTGCTGAGCCACCAGCGTTAAACGCTGAAGGCTCCTGCCCAAAAAGAAAGCTTACAACAACTAAGCCTACACAGAATATTTTCTGCAATTTTATGACTCACTGCAAACTATGGCAACATTTTAAATGTTACTTTTCTGTTTTCAGCCCAGCATTCTCTTGTTTTTGCTGTACAAGTTGGTTTGCTCTCTCCATAGCTCACTAAGACAGTCTTAGCAGAATCAACGCCTTTAGCGATAAGAGCTTCTTTAACAGCAACTGCTCTCTTTAGCCCTAGAGCATAGTTATACTCATCTGTTCCCCATTCATCTGTGTTGCCTTCAATTCTCACTGATAGTGGAGCGGCAGATACGGATGTAAGCATCTCTGCATCAGAATCTACGACACTTTGCATATCTGCGCGTATAACGAATCTATCAAAGTCAAAGAAAACACTCTGCAAGTAGCTATCAACATACTCAATTCTCTCCTCAACGCTGACAAAATTATCGCGCAAACCCGGATGTCCTTGCTGTCCAGCATTTCTCAAGTTGGCATCCGCACCAGAATTAACACCGCCCACTTGACTACAACCAGTGACCAACAATGCAGCCGCTAACGAACCTAAAACTAGAAATTTTTTCATTTCTTCTCCCTGATTTTTCTTAAAAGTGTCCCGCATTATACCAAAAATTTCTTATTTTTTATAAAATCTTTGCAAATTTTTGCATTTTCACCAATCCATTGACTGAATCACCACATCTTTTAAAGGAAACAATAGCGTCTTATTGTAGTTAAGGCGAATAACACCCAATGCACTTTCTTTGGATTCATGCTTAATGTACATAATTGTTTCTCCGTCTTTTGAAAAACGTGGCAATTGATTGACACCATTTGCGCTAAGGCGTCTGATAAAATCACTCTTTGTTGAGACAAGATACAAATTAAAAGTATTACGTTCAAAGGCATCACTTGTCTCTCTGCTAGAATAGACGATATAATCCCCATGTGCATTTGCCGCATTATTATTTCTTCCGTGGAAAACCATCTGCTCTACCTTGCCAGAAGTTTCTCCTTCAATAGGAATCGCAAAAACATTAGGATAGCCTAATCTGTCCGAGATAAACATAATGCGCGATTCATTTTCAATAAAATTACCACTAACATCAATGCCGCTGTATTTTGTAAGTCGCTTAGAATGGGCAGTTGGTATGTCATAAAGGAAAATGTCGGCTTGTTCATTAGGGGCCATTGTGAGAAGCAATCTTTTTCCATCACTACTCACATCAGAAGCAACCAACATTCCCTCGCTTTCAAGTATTTTTTGATCCTGTCCGGTTGTGAGATCATACTTAAATAGCGCAGGTTTATCGAGATATTTCGTGTAATAAAATGCACTTTGCTCTTCATTTGCCCATTTGGGGAAAATATTCAATCCCCCGCTAATGACGCGCTGTCTGTAACTTAATGTATAATCGCTCATCAGAATCTCACTCTCGCCCGGTTTTGTATAATAGGCTAAAATCACCATTCTTTCTAGCCAATCCACATTAGGTGCCTTAATGTAATTATTGATATCTATCGCCATTTTGTGTGCTAAAAAGGGATAAGATTCCGACTTTTGGCTTTTATACTCTTTGCTTAGAGCAAGCAATCCAGAGTTTGCATCATAGAGTTGCAACTTCGCACTTAAGCCATCATTTATTTTCTCGGCATTGACACGTGCAATCAAATCAATCTTGCTCTTGCGATAATCATCAAAATTTAGTATCGTAGCATTGCTTACGGCTGCTTGCCCTTCTTCTGTGGCAAAATGTCCTGTAACTTTCAAATCAGCAATCAGCATTTTGAATATTCTTTGACTGAATTCTCTTTGTGAATAGTCTTTCCCTGTGTGTTGCACTAGAATCTTAGGAATGTTTCCAAACTTCTTAACCACTTCAAGCGTGGCATCAATTTGTTCTCCAAACGACAATCCGACAAAACAAAATAAAATCAAGCAAATTTTTCTCATTTTCACACCTCAGTTTTAAAAGTTACCATAATCTTTGTTTGATCGCCACCCTCATAGGCTGGAAATTCTTGAGAGCGCATTATATCTAAAAAACCTTGCAATGCCTCATCAAATTCCAAATCGCCTGATTTTCTTACGATAAAATAAGAAAATCTCCCCTGCGCATCAATGGTGATTTCCACTTCTGCATAATGCTCCACTGCTGTGCGCATGGGATTCCAATTTTGTGCCAAGATTTCATGCACTTTGGCATAAAAGGCATTGTACTCGCCCTTTGGGGTGACAAAATTCAATGTTTTTTGTGTGTCTAGATTTGACATAATTTTTTCTAATTCACTCTCTAAGCTTTCAGCCTGTGAGCTTTTATCTGCTTTTTTCTTCTTGGCAATCTTGTCGTTTTCACTCTGTGGTTGTGTCGTTTTGACAGATTTTTGAGATTCCACTTGCTTAAATAAATCAGTGATTCCTGTCCCTACATTTGCCGTTTTGGAAGCACTTTCCTTCTTAATAGGAATCTCTTCTATCTTTTTTTCTGCCTTTTTTTGTGCAACTTTGAGCTTTTTTTGCTCTTTAACCTCTTCTACTACAAGATCGATGCTAAAGGTCGTTTCTTTGTAAGTTGTGTAGGATCTAGGTGTTTCTTGCGCATTTTTGAAGCCAAAAAACAGTAAAACAATGAGTAATAGATAAACACAAATAGCAAAAGTACCACTTGTGAAAAATAAAACGACTCTATCCATCGGTAACGAGTGACACTCTTGCAAATCCACTTTGTTTGGCGATTTTTAAAATATAAATGACATCATCATATTTTAAATTTTTATCGGCGCGGATATAAACTTGCGTATTCTTATCATATTGATTTGAAAAAACAACAAAGGCATCGGGAAAACTATCAAAGTTCAACATTTCATCTTTGAGATAGATTGTGCGATTCACATCCACGCGAATCTCTATTTTTGAATCCTCATCCATTTTTGCACTTTTAGAGCCTTGTGGCAAAGCGATTTCCTCTTGATAGACAATCACAGGAGCTGTCACCATAAGAATCGCTAAAAGTACGAGCATAATATCAACCAATGGAGTGATATTTAGATCTGGAGTTTCATCCCAATTATAATGCAACTTCAAGCTGAATCCTAACTTTAAGAATCTGCTTTGGGGGCAAGCAGGAAATTAATCTGTAATTGCAGATAAGTATTAAGCTCAAAAACCTTGCGCTTTAAGAATAAATTAAAAGAATAAGCAGGGATTGCTGTCAAAATTCCTGCTGCTGTTGCAACAAGAGCCTTTGAAATGACGGGTGCAATGACATCTAAGGTTGCCCTAGAATTTCCTCCTAATTTTGAAAAAGCTTCCAAAATCTCCACCACAGTCCCAAATAACCCTATAAACGGAGCCGTTGAAGCGACAATCCCAAGAAATGTTAATCCCAAAGTCGCATCTTTAATCGCCTTGTCTAATGCATATTGCAAGATTGGTTCGGTGATCTTCTTGTCTATGCCAATGAGATGAGAGCCAAGCAAAGAATTTTTTGGCAGTGTATTGCGACCATTGAGTAAAATTTCCAAACACTTATGTTCGCTTGAAAGTGTTATAAGCAAAGAAAAATAACGATAGACAAAAACCCAAAGCACTAAAATGAAATAAAGGGAGAGCCAAGTAAGGACAATTATGGTTACAATTCCATAATTATCCAACAAGGATGAAAGATTCACAATATGCTCTTTGCAACATTTTCAATACGAGAAACCACCATAGATACCGCTACATTATTATCTGTTGATTCCTCAAGCAACTGCTTAGCATTGGCAATTGCTTTTGCAATTTCACTCTCATTGTCTCCGTTGATATCCACCGCACCTTCTGCTAACACATCAACACTTTTTTCATCCACTTTCACATGTCCCCAGTTGATTGCAACAAATTCTTTCTTGTTATCAGTTTTTTCAATTTCAATCACACCAGCACTCAATGTTGTTACAATACCAATGTGTCCGGGCAATACACCAAACTCACCCTCACTTCCGGGTAGAGTAACACTTTTGACATCATTAGAAAAAATCTTGCCCTCTGGAGTTACGATGTCTAATTTTAATGTTTCCATCAAAACCCCTTATGCATTCGCTTTCATTTTTTCTGCTTTTTCAAGTACTTCGTTGATGTTGCCAACCATATAGAAAGCATTTTCGGGAATGTGATCGTATTTTCCCTCCAAGATTCCTTTGAAGCCTTCTAAAGTCTCTTGAAGCGTTACGTATTTTCCCGGACTGCCTGTGAAAACTTCTGCAACAAAGAAAGGTTGCGAGAGGAATCTTTCAATCTTTCGCGCTCTTTCAACGACTTTTTTATCCTCTTCGGATAATTCATCCATCCCCAAAATCGCAATGATATCCTGCAAATCTTTATATTTTTGGAGTACTTGCTGAACGCTCGTAGCGATTCTATAATGCTCTCCACCGACAACTTGCGGATCTAGAATCCTTGAAGTGGAATCTAGAGGATCAACAGCAGGATAAATTCCCTTCTCCGCAATCTTTCTATTCAAGACCGTTGTTGCATCAAGATGGGCAAATACAGAGGCAGGAGCAGGGTCTGTCAAGTCATCCGCAGGGACATAAACTGCTTGAACAGAAGTGATAGAGCCCTTCTTAGTAGAAGTGATTCTCTCTTGTAATTTACCCATTTCACTTGCTAGTGTTGGTTGATAACCAACAGCCGAAGGAACACGACCAAGAAGCGCGGACATTTCTGAACCACTTTGCGCATAACGGAAAATATTATCAATAAACATTAAAACATCCAATCCCTTCTCATCACGGAAATATTCTGCCATTGTCAATCCGGTAAAAGCAATTCTGTTTCTCGCACCAGGTGGTTCATTCATCTGTCCATAACATAGTGCAACTTTATCCAAAACACCAGATTCTTTCATCTCATGATAGAGGTCATTCCCTTCACGCGTTCTCTCTCCAACTCCAGCAAAAACAGAATAACCGCTATGCTTAAAGGCGACATTATGGATAAGTTCCATAATAACAACTGTCTTGCCGACACCTGCACCACCAAATAAGCCGACCTTACCACCCTTTGAATAGGGAGCGAGCAAATCAACAACCTTGATTCCTGTCTCAAACATCTCCGTCTTTGTGCTTTGATTTTCAAAAGTGGGTGCTGATCTATGGATTGACCATTTTTCTGGATTACTCAATTCCTCACCCCCATCAATCACTTCTCCAATGACATTAAAGATTCTCCCTAAAACCTGCTCTCCAACAGGAACAGATATGGGATTGCCCCGTGCGGTAACTCTTTCGCCTCTAATCAAGCCCTCTGTCATATCCATGGCAATCGCACGTACGCGATTGTCTCCAATATGTGCTGCAACTTCTAAGACGAGCTTATGACTCCTGCCATCTACCGAAAAATCAATATCCAACGCCTCATTGATTGCTGGCAGATAAGACTCAAAATCAATATCCACAACAGGACCCATTACTTGAACTATTTTTCCTACCATATTTTCTGACATCTAACACGCTCCTTAACTATTTCATTGATTCAACACCAGTGTTTATCTCGACCAATTCTGTCGTGATTGCCTGCTGCCTTGCTTTATTATAGGCAATTGTTAGGGTTTTTGCCAATTCGCCCGCATTGCTCGTTGCCGCGTCCATTGCTTGCATTCTTGCGCTGTGTTCTGCTGCTAATGAATCCACGAGCGCATAATACATGCTAAATTCAACATATTTACTTGCAAGTTCATTGAGAATTTCACTCTCTTGCTCGTTTGGTTCAACTTCCAAAACTGATGTGCATTCCTTTGGTAAGGTAATGCCCTCTATGGGCAAAAGTTGTGCAACTTTCATCTCTTGTGAAATCATATTTTTGAAGCCATTATGCACCAAAATAACCTTAGAAGTGATTCCGCTAAGATAATCCGCAACGGCTTTGTTAATAAACTCCGCTGCTTGTGCGTATTGCGGTGTCGCACTCAATCCAACAACGCTATCTAGGATCTCAATTTCGTTGAATTTGTAATACTCTATTGCCTTTTTGCCGATGACACGCAGACGCACTTTCATGTTTTTTTCTTTTTGCTCTGCGATAATGCGATTGACTTCCTTGATTGTGTTAATATTGAAACCGCCACACAAGCCTTTATCAGCGGTGACCAACACGATATCAATGAGTTTAGATTCCTCATTGCCCACACTAAAATAAGGATTCTCCTGCACATTCTCTCCGCTTGAAACTTTGACTTTAATTTCTGCTAAAACTTCCACGATCTTATTGGCATACATTCTTGAACGTCTTGCCATTTCATCGGCCTTTTTGAGTTTTGAAGTAGAAACTAATTTCATCGCTCGCGTCGTCTTTTGTGTATTTAAAACGCTTGAAATTTGCTTTCTAATATCCTTTAGATTGTTTCCCATGACAACTTCCCTACTCTACACTGCAAAAGCAGATCTAAACTCTTCTAAAGCCCTACAAAGTGTTTCTTCAATATCTTTGTCTAGCATTTTTTTAGAACGAATATCCTCAAAGATCTGTGGATACTTCGCCTCTAAAAACGGATACAAATCCGCTTCAAATTTTGTAATATTTGCTACAGGAACATCATCCATATACCCCCTAGCACCCGCAAAAATAATGACAACTTGTCGCTCTATCGGTAGCGGAGAATAAGGAGGTTGCTTAAGTATCTCAACCATTCTTTGTCCTCTGTCAAGCTGCTTACGGCTGGATTCATCCAAATCTGAAGCAAACTGCGCAAATGCTTGTAGCTCTCTATACTGCGCTAAATCTAAGCGCAATGTTCCCGAAACTTGCTTGGTGGCTTTAATTTGTGCGGCCCCACCCACACGAGAGACAGAGAGACCAACATTAATAGCAGGTCGTATCCCTGAATTAAACAAATCTGTTTCTAAGAAAATTTGCCCATCTGTGATTGAGATAACATTTGTAGGAATATACGCAGCAACATCTCCCGCCTGTGTTTCAATAATAGGTAACGCTGTTAAAGAGCCCGCACCAAGCTCATCACTAACCTTTGCCGCACGCTCTAGAAGTCTTGAATGCAGATAGAAAACATCACCAGGGAAAGCCTCGCGACCGGGAGGACGCCTAAGAATCAAAGACATTTCACGATATGCAACAGCATGCTTACTCAAATCATCGTAGATAATTAAGGCATGGCGTCCATTATCTCTGAAGTATTCACCCATTGTAACACCCGCATAAGGTGCAAGATATTGCATTGCAGCAGAATCCGAAGCGGGAGCATTGACGATAATAGTGTACTCCATCGCCCCGTGTTCCTCTAGCTTTCTCACAACTTGAGCTACAGTGGATTCTTTTTGTCCTATTGCAACATAAATGCAGACAACATCTTGCCCTTTTTGATTGATGATTGTATCAATTGCGACCGTCGTTTTTCCTGTCTGTCTGTCACCAATAATCAATTCTCTCTGCCCACGTCCAATTGGTACAAGCGCATCAATTGCTTTCAATCCTGTTTGCAAGGGTTCATGCACTGATTTTCTTGCCATAATCCCTGGTGCCTTTTCTTCCATAAAGCGATACTCTTTAGCTTCTACCGCTCCTTTTCCATCGATTGGCTCACCAAGTGCATTCACAACACGACCCATCAATCCATCTCCAACAGGAACACGTAAAAGCTTACTCAATCGCTTTACCGATGTTCCTTCTTTGATTTCTTTTCCTGCACCTAAGACGACAACACCCACACTACCTTCTTCTAGGCTTAGAGCAAGTCCCTTGTCTCCAGTCTCAAATTCAACCATCTCATAACTCATAGCGTTTTTAAGCCCATAAACTTTCGCAACACCATCTGCATATGCGATAACTCTACCTGTCTGTGCCACATCCAAGTCAAGTTCAAAATTATCGATTCTTTCCTTAATGATTGAACTAATCTCATCTGCTTGTAATTTCGCTACCACTGCTGCTCCTTATTAAAAAATTAAAATGCTTTCAAAATGTGATTTTTCAGATCGTTCATAAACTTCTCTTGTGAAAAAGAAACTTCAACGCCCAAATCCTCAACCACCAGCTTGATCCCGACGTCTGAGACAATCTGTTGCTTCAACGAGAGATTCACTCCAAGCTTCTTGGAAAATTTACTCTCAATCTCTTTTAGAATAGATTCATCATAACTCTCATTTGCAATGAGATGTGCGACATACTCTTTGTTTAGAGATGATAGATAGGAAGTCAATTCCGCATAGAGTTCCCCAAACAAATCCAATCTCTTATGCTCCGCTAGAATTTTAATGAAATTTACAAACTTTGCGCTACATTGTCCACCCAGAATATTATTGAGTACAAAGTCAATTTTTTTTGACTTCTCGACATAGGGAGAACCGAGAATCTCTCCAAATTTAGAAATGGCATTTGCACTAGAAAGTTTTCCCAAAAGCTCGGCAATCTCTTCAACTTCCTTGCGCGAAGTCGCATTAACTAGAGCCTTAATATAACGTTTTGCGATTAAATCTTTCATCTATTCTGCCTTTTTTAGTAGGGATTGTGCTAACACATCTTTACTTAATGCAATAGAATCTTTGTTGAGAACCTCTGATAAAACCTCATCAATAATGAGCTTCTCTGCTCTCCTTTGCTCAAATGCAATATGATCGTTATATTGACGCACGAGATTTTCAAGTTCTATCTTAGTCGCTTCTTCTACCTTGCGTACGATGATTTCCGATTCCTTATGTGCAGTCTCCACGATATCTTTTGAAGCCTTTTTAGCCTCTTCTAGCTGCTTAAGTACTTTTTCCTTTGCTTTTTTGGAATCCTGTAGTTTTTCTTGAATCTTTGCCAAAGAATTTGCAATCTCGTCTCTTCGCGCTCTAAATATACCTTTAATCGCATCAGCGGCAAAATAATAAATGAGCGCAAAGAATATCACAAAATTGATCACTCTCTCTAGAATGTCATAATCGGTACCCTCACCTGATGCAAAAAGTATGCTTGGCGCCAATAACACTACAGCCCACCGACAAATTTTCTCTCGCATATTCCTGCCTCCCTTTGCTTTCTTACAATCTTTTAAGCTTTGCCTGCAGACTTTCTTTAAATAGTGGAATCTCGGATTCTAAAGAAGCCTTTAATCGTCCCTTTTCACCCTCTAGACTCGCCATAAACTCACTATATTTTTGCGCTAATTCTTCTCTCTTTTGAGAGAGTTTCATCTCTGCAGTATGCTTGGCATTCTCTTGTGCTTTGTTTTTGATCAAAGCCGCTTCTTCCCTTGCTTTTTGCAAAATCCCTTCTATTTCTCTTTGAAAAGATTTAATCTCCGCCGAATTGCTCTCTATCCCCTCACTATCTTTCTTGATAGAAGCTTCTCGATTATCCATAAAACCTAATAACGGCTTGTAAAGAATGGAGTTAAGCAGATAGACTAGAGCCAAGAATATAACAAAAACTAGTGCCATTACCCAAGGAGTTGGAATAATAGTCATTTACACTCCTTAAAACAAAATAATCGTTATTTTAGCACGACTTTTTCTAAGTTTTTCTTAAAAACCTCATTTGAGTAAAAATTTACTGAATTTTTTCACCTCTTCATCGTTACAAAATTCTACAATTAAACGATTTTTTTGTAAATTGACTGCTATGGATTGTTTTTGTAAATTTTCACAAAACTTCCGCAACATTTTAAGGGAATCTTGATTGAGATTGCCCTTTGAAACACCTGCAGTATGCGTTTTTTTAGGATTCTTGTTCTCCTTGAGATCTTTGACGATTTTTTCTGTTTCATGCACACTTAACTTTTGTCCAATAATAGAATTTGCAATCAATGACTGCTTGTCTTTTGGTAAGGTGACTAATACTTTTGCATGTCCTTGTGAAATCTTGTTTTCGGATATGAGATTCTGCACTTCTTGATTGAGTTCTAACAGTCTTAATGTGTTTGTGATTTGGGTGCGGGACTTTGAAAGTCTCTTTGCAACCTCCTCATGCGTGATTCCATAGTCTTCTATAAGTTCTCTGTAGGAATGTGCCAAGTCAATTGGATTTAAGTCCTCTCTTTGAATGTTTTCAATCAAGGCTAATTCACGTAATTTTTCTGTTTGAACATCAACGACAATGGACTTAATACTGACCTTTTTTGCAAGTTTGCTTGCGCGCAACCTACGCTCACCAGCTATCAAGTAATAACAATCAGGATTCTTAGTGTCTTCATAGACTAAAATGGGTTGCAATAAGCCATGTTCCTCAATAGAACGAGCAAGTTCATTAAGCCCATCAGAATCAAATGTTTTACGTGGTTGTAAGGGATTAGGCTTGATTTTATCAATATCAAGCTCCACAACCAGACCAGAATTATCCTCCAGATTGTTTTGATAGGCCTCTTCTACTTCGCCCAAGATTGCGCTTAAACCGCGACCCAATCCCGCTTTGTTTTTTGCCATTAAGCTCTCTTTAGTATCGCACGAGCAAGATTCTGATAGGCCACATTTCCTTGAGAGCGCACATCGTATAAAATAACGGGCTTACCAAAGCTCGGGGATTCTGCTAACTTGATATTGCGCGGAATCGCAATGGCTGTATTTGAAGAAAATTCTTTAATGAGCTGTCCTTCAAAATGCTGAACCAAATCTGCATAAACCTGTCGTGAAAGATTGTTTTGAGAACTATACATTGTCGGCAATAGTCCTCTAATCTCCAAATCGGGATTCACTTCTTTGCGCAGTAATTTAATGGTATTTAACAATTGCGCCAAACCCTCTAGAGCGAAAAATTCACATTGAATCGGAATGATGACGGAGTGCGAAGCCGAAAGGGCATTGATCGTCAAAGGTCCAAGTGCGGGTGGGGAATCAATAATGATATAATCATATAAATCCAACACTTCTTCAATCTTTCTTTTTAAAATCAATTCACGACCGCTACGTTTGTGGCTATAAAATTCCTTTTCAATGCCGACTAATCCGATATTTGATGGTGCCAAATGTAGAGTGGGGATAGAGGTTTTTTGAATGATTTGTTGTAACTTTTTCGTCCCTATGAGGACATGATAAATGTTAAATTCTATGCTGTTTCTATGGAATCCCAAGCTTGTTGTTGCGTTTGCTTGCGGATCTGAATCAATCAATAAGACCTTTTTCTCCTCTACTGCAAGACTTGCAGCGAGATTTACAGCTGTTGTTGTCTTTCCTACGCCACCCTTTTGATTTGCGATACAGATCACTTCACACATTGTATAACTCCACTATCTTAAACTATAAATTTTTTCACCATTGAGCAAAATCGCCCCATCTTCGCACAACTTCGCATCACGTAATGTGATGATTCTACCCCCATAGTGAAAGTCGCATCCAAAATTATTTCCAAATTCTAACGCATATTTACTAAAAATTAGCTTCCAAGTAAAATTTTTTTTGGCTTTTTTTAGAAGTGCCATGAAGTCGCTAAGGATGGTGTCTTTAGGAATCTCAACATCGAGTGAGCCGAACTTTGAATCTCTGACTTTTAAATTAATCCCAATTCCAACGAGAATACAAGATGTTAATTTTGTACTTATGATTCCACCTATTTTTTTTTGCCCCACGTACAAATCGTTTGGCCACTTTAACCAAACATGAGATTTATGTTGTTTTAAAACTTCTTTTATGAGATAACCCATGTAGATAGAAAGAGATTCTAAGGGCAAATCTTCGGGCAACATCTCTAGCGGCAATGCAAAGGAAAAATACAGCCCACTGCTCACATTTTCCCAAGAATTTCCGCGACTTCCGATTCCACCGCTTTGTCTCTCTGCGACAACCATAACGGGCGCCCTTAATGTCTCATTGCGCAAAGCTTCCGCGAGATACAAATGCGTGGATTCTATACAATCAAACTTAATGACTTGCATCATTCTAAAATAGAACCAACTTTCAAATGTTTTCCCTGCAAATATTGGTAAGCACTGATGAGCTTTTTTGAAGGGGCTTGCAGACAATCAATCCAAACACTCCCCCTCTTGCAACCCACTCTAATGGAATCCTCTTTGATTTCTAAAATCTCTCCACTCCTGTATTTACAGAGATATTCTTTTGCACGTACTCCTTTAAGCTTCAAGCCACTAGAAAGAAAAATTCCCGGCCATCCATCATAGGCTAAGGATTTGCTCTCTAACGCTCTTGCGTTATCAAAGCAAACACAGCCCGATTCTTTTTTGATTTTCTTACAATAACTTGCATCGGCGTTGATTTGTTTTAAGGGATTAATTTCCTCATATCTTTGAATGTACTCCAATGTCAATTCTGCTGCACATTTTGCCAAAATATCAAAAAGCTCTATTGCCCCCTGCTTACTATTTCTAATCACCTTGAATCCCAAAATATCACCGCAATCCAATCCCTCTTGCATTTGCATTAATGTAACGCCAAAAAAACATTCATTTTCTAAAATGCTCTGTTGAATCGGACTAGCCCCGCGGAATCTCGGAAGAATAGAAGCATGGAGATTCACACATGGGGCAATCTCTAAGACAGCCTTTGGTAAAATCTTTCCAAAAGCAGCGACAATTATCATATCACAAGCAAACGATTTGATTGTTTTAATAAAATTCTCATCAAGCATCTTTGGTTGCAAAATAGAAATCTCTGGAGAGTGCTTTTGAAGCAATGCCTTTGTCGCGGGAACTTTCAAATGCATATCGCGACCTGCTCTCTTATCCTCTCCACACACAAGCGCACAAACCTTATGATTTTTTAAAAGAGATTCTAAAATCACCGCCGCATAATCGGGCGTCCCCATAAAAATAATGCGCATGGATCTGCTTAAAGTCTATGCTACGATTTCAAGTCTTGGTGCTTGAGGAGTTTGCGCATAAGATTGATAGCTCTGTGCCAAACGAGTACCAAATTTTAAATCCACAGAATCTCTGGTGTTTTCTGTCTTGGTGACTTGTGTTTGCCCAGCTTCCGCTTGTTCCTGCTTAGAGGATTCTTGTTCTTTGAGGAATTCCTCTCTCTTTTGCACTTCCTCTTTGGCTTGCTCACTCCTTGCTTGCACTTCCATTTGTGTTGCACTTGCCGCGACTTTATAATCCTGCGGACTTGGATCTGAAGGAGCCATTGCGGCAGCGACGACTTGACGCGCATTTTGGATTGTCTCTTCTGGCGTTCTTCCCTTTTTTAAACTGATAGGAACCTCACCACCTACAGCATACATTTTACCATCAGGTCCGCGCGTGTAAGTGAAGCTCGCTCCCCCCGTGACGACACCAGAACCCGCAGCGATATGCGCAGCTTCATGGGCGCGTACATTGGCGTCAATGGAAGCCAACTCACGTACATACTGTTTGTCTTCTGAAGTAAGCTCTTCTCCATTTGGCTTTTCTGTGCTTTCTGCGCTAAAATCTGTTTTTGACTTTTTTGACTCTTCAGTTTCCATAGAATTTTCGGATTCCTTAGAATCGCTCTTTTGTGTAGAATAGGACAGAGAGGAAGTTTGACGGGTAGAATCAGATGGCGCAAACTTCAAATAACTGTCTTGCAAAACAGACATTAAACGAGAATTTATCTGCATTTTCCCCTCCTTCTAGCCTCTCATGAGATTCTTTCTATTCCGTTATTTTATCCTATTTTTATTAAAATTTGAAGCTCTTCATTTTTAGAATTTCATTGTGTCGTTTTATCGTCGCTATGTCGTGCGTTGCGCTCTGCAATCTTTTCACTCAAAAGTTTGTCCAATATCTCAATAACCTTATCGGATGATTCCTCACCCTGTCTTAAGAATTCCAAAATTTCCTCTGAATTTCCCTCCACACCTTTTGTTTTTAAGATTCCTAAGACTTCTTTGAAAGAATTATGCACTCCCGCATGTGGAGCCTCTAAACTCGCATAATCTGGTAATTCCATAAAATCCTGCCTTCCCTCTCCTTGCTCATACCATTTGCCCAATCGACAATCATGGTGTGAGACAAGCTCAATTTCTTTATTTTCATCAAGGATTGCCTTATATCCATTTATTTTAAACAAGAGGTGATCTAATTTACAAAGCCCCACAAATGTCGTGTCAAGCACATTTGCAGAATCCTCTCTTATACGCATAGAAGAAACCTCTAGTTGCTTGAGCTTCATCGCCTCATCGCTGACTTGATTCATGTTATCCACAATCTCATCTGTGGTTGTCTGTACTTCTGAAAAATTTTGTCGCAGAACTTGAATGTTCATCTCTATCTCTTTTGTGGCTTTTTGCGCACGTTCGGCAAGTTTCCTCACTTCATCGGCGACAACAGCAAACCCCCTCCCATATTCTCCTGCACGTGCTGCTTCTATAGCAGCATTGAGTGCGAGCAAATTTGTCTGATCGCTTACTCCTGTAATGAGGACAACCACATTTGCAATGGAATCCAAATCTGCACAAACTTGCGTAATCATTGCCTGAAATTCATTCAGACGCTCTGCGACTTGAGAGACATTATCTATGATAGCCCCTTCTAGTTTTCTTGTTTTTTCCGCATTGTGCATAGAGGCACTTTTGGCATGTCCAAGCATTTCCACAGAAGAAGCAAAATTATCTTGTAATATCTTAAGATTTTTAGAACAAGTTCCCATAACAGACTGAAAGATTTTATCGGCAATGGCAGATTTTCCTTGATTGTCTCCTTTGAGTTTTTCAAGCATTGTTGTTTTTTCTTCATTTTCGTGGCTCTGCCTTTGTAATGCCTTTTCTAATTGTTCAATCTTTGCTTGTAAAGCCCTATTTTGTATTCTTAATTCTTGCTCATTCTTTGCATTTCCAAACATAACCACTCCTGCTTTGTTTTAAAGGATTCCGATTCTATCCAAAAATCCTTAAACTGTCGCTAAAAACTTTATTTAAATTAAGGATTCAATCAAAGTTTAAATAAAGCGCACAACTTCTTCTTTTGGACTCCTTATTTTAGGAGGAATTTCATCATTTTGTGTCTTTCCCACGACAAGCAACACAGAAGTTTTTTCTTTTGTGCCAAGATTCAAATAGGAATCCATTTTGTCCCCGTCAAACCCGCCAATAATACACGAAGAAAGCCCACAAGCCACAGCCGCATTGGACATATTTGCAAGAGCCAAATATGTTTGCTCACGTGCATAATGTAATTTTTGCTCCAAATTCATATCTTCAACAAAGGGTTGGTAGAGCTTTATGCGCTTTTGCAATTCCTCTTCTGTGAGATTCCTTTCTTTTAGTTTTTTAATAAAATATTCGTTAAAATCAAGCCTTGCTGTGATGATGATAATCACACCACATTTTGCGACATGACTTTGTTGATTTGCAATTTGTGCAATTTCTTGCTTTTTAAGAGAATCTTGCACAACATAGAATCTCCAAGGCTCTAATCCAAGAGAGCTTGGGGAAAGTCTCCCCGCCTCTAAAATGAAATCCAAATCCGCTTCAGAAACTTTTTCTTGCGTGAAATTCCGACAAGAATAGCGATTCTGTATGATTTCTAAAAACTCTTGTTTCATTTTGTCTTTCCTTAGATATTTAAAATCAATGCTCTTGAATCAAAAACTTCTTTGCCTTTTCTTTGCTCTGAAAGGCAACAGCGTGAATCTCCTCTTCCTCAAAGCGTACTCTATAGCTTTTCCCTGATTCTGATTTGCCATATAAGAGTGTCAATTCCACAGCAAGCTGTTTGTCTGCTTGAGTTGCATCCTTTTCTATCAAACCTAAGGGACCAACGCAATCCAGCAACACAATTTTACTCATCTTAGGATGTGCGAAATTCAAACGTTCATTTTCTTCTGCATTTCTGGCAATCACGCAACGCGCCCCATCGGGCAGAATCATATAGCGTCCAAACTTGACAAGCTCCATATCCTCATAGCAAACTTCCCGGTGCGATTGAATGTCTTTGAGCTTATTAGCTATAGAGGAATCTGTGAGTAAGCACCCCCCACCCGGCCTTTCATAATCAAGGATTCCATATTCCTCAACCATTTTCAATTGTCTCTCGCGACCTCTTCCGTGAATGTCAAGCAATTTTTCTCGATCGATCCAACCCTTTTGCTCAGGGATGGTCATAGGAAGAAGTTTAGCGGACATAGGTCGCACGATAAGTCCCTCTGCATGACAAAGCTTCTCAACAAGCTTTAAAGCCTCTGCGCGCTGACTCTTTGGTCGCTGTCCTAACACCTCCCCACTAATGACAAAACTCGCTCCTTTGGATTCTAGCATAGAGAGCGCATGGGCAAACATATTGGCATGGCAATCAATGCAGGGATTGAAGTATTTCCCATAGCCATATTTTGGATCAAACAAAATTTCACTAAAAAATTGCTTCCGAATATCCACAACTTCTAATTCCACGCCAATTTGCGCCAATCTCTTGCGCAAAATCTCACTCCTATCATGCTTGGCACCAAAGCCAATATTAAAGTGTAGCGCCAAAACATCAATCCCTAAATCTTTCACAATCTTAATTGATAATAAACTATCCAATCCACCGCTATAGAGTGCTAATGCTTTCATCGATTCTTAAATCTCCTTTCTTTAAATCTTCTAAATATTTTTGGTATTTGCGCAGCAAAAAAGTCTTTTCCCTCATCGAAAGGGACTTATTTGTAATAAGCTTTCCGCGTTTATGATTATAGTATTGATACAAAATCATAATCATTTGTTGCTTTAAATGCTCCTTATCTTGAGCTTTAATTTTATCATCTAGCAAAATACCGATCAGACTGGAATCTTCTTGTTTGTTTTGCAATAACTTTTCAAAGGCTTGACGCTGGGCATGAAACATCTGTGGTTCTAAAAAATCCGAAACAAAGTCCAAAAGGCTCGGATCTTCTAGGACGCTTTTAATGATAATTTTCTCCGCTAATCCATAGAATTTATCTTGTATCAGTGCAAATTCTGATTGAAGCTCTTTTTTGTGAGTTTTATATTGACTTGTCTTAGCGACATTCAGACGTATCAAGTGAGCAGGTAAAGTGAGTCTTTGAGAGAGCCAAGTGCGGTATTCTTCTTGAATAACGGGTGAGAGTTGATGCAGATATTCTAGAGATTCTTTGAGGGCATTGTCCTTTTGGACAGCATTTTTGAGATCGTATTTTTTTAAAAGCGTCTCTAAAACATAATCAACAAAATTAATAGGTGCGTTAAAAAGAGCTCTTAACTCTTCAAGCGCTCCTTTTTTCACCATATCTGCAGGATCCAATCCGCCATCAAAAAGCACAACACCCCCCTGCTTATTTTCAAGACTTAGGAGTTTAGAAGCCTTAAAAGCTGCATTCATTCCTGCATTATCCCCATCAAAAGACAAAATAATCATTGGATCTTCCCTAGAAAGGAGTGGCAAATGATCGCGCGTTAAGGCTGTCCCTAGTGTCGCTACAGCATTTGTAAAGCCCGCCTGATGAAGCATTATGACATCTAAATAGCCCTCTGTGATGATGATTTGCTTGAGACGCATAATAGAATCTTTCGCCTGTGGATAGCCATATAAAACCTTAGATTTATTAAACAACTTTGTCTGCGGGGAGTTGATATACTTTGCCTGATGGTTTGCAAGTGTGCGTCCCCCGAAACCTATGAGTTTGTTTTGTGGAGAACGAATCGGAAAAATCAAACGTTGCGTCAATCGCGCATAATAATGTTTGACACCATTTTCTAAATCCACACCTAAGATTCCAAGATTCAAAGCATCTTCTAAATTAAAAGATTGGAGCTGCATGTATTTCATAATTGCATGATTGCTTGGCGCATAGCCCAACTCAAAACGATGTTTCATTTCTTGTGAGATTCCACGTTCCTTGATGTAGGATTCCACCTCTTCATTAAGCATCTCTTGATAATAGTCTTTCATAGAATCCAAAATCTTATAACTATTGTTATTATTTTGTGCTTTGTTTGTGTATTCTAAGTGAAAGTTATAAAACTGTGCTAATCTTTCTATCGCTTCTGCATAGCCGACCTTTTCGTATTCCTTGACAAATTCAATGGCATCACCACTCACACCACAACCAAAGCAATGATAAAAGCCTTTTTGTGCATTAATGACAAAACTTGGCGTTTTTTCCTGATGAAATGGACAGCAAGCCTTATAGCTACTTCCTGATTTTTTAACTTCAATGTAATGGCTCACCACTTCTAGAATATCAAGCTGATTTTTAAGCGCATCAATGCTTTCTTGACAAATTAAACTCATCATCTAAACCTTAGTTTTTAAAACATTTCCAAATAAAGAGTTTGTTATTTTACAAGATTTTACCTATAAATTTTGTTATAATTGGGATATTTTTCACACAAGGGACAAATTGGAGTTTCTAAGAGGCATTTTGGAGAGAATTGAATATCGCGATCCTCTTTTTGGAATCGTGGTTGTGATTTTTTGCATCGGGCTTGTGAGCTTGTTTGCGCACTATTGGAATTACATCATAGCCAAAAGACAGCGCAATTCCCTTGCCAAATTCCTAGAGAGCTTTGAATATATCGGATTTGACAAGGAGGTCAAAGAGTTTTTAGCTCTCAACCAAAATCCATTCCCCCCACTTCTATTTGTGGCAAAAATGTATCAAACAAGTGCCAATTACGAAAAGGCTATAGGACTCTACACGACGCTTTTGGATTTCATTCCTAATCCTGCGGATAAAATCCCTATTTTAGAAGCACTTGGGCAAACATACATCAAGGCGGGATTCTTACTGCGCGCTAAGGAAGTTTATCTGCAAATCCTTCAACATTATCCACGCAACATTCAAGCCCTAAAATCCCTTATTAAAATCTATGAAGAACTCAAGTCTTTTGAAGATGCCATCAATGCCTTAGAATGTCTAGAAGAAGTACAAGGCAGTACGCATTTATACAAGCTCTACCTCCAGGCAAAAATCCTCATTCTAAGCCAGAAACCAAATAATCCCCAACGATTGCTTGAATTGCTCCAAAAAGAGCCACGTCTTGCGCGACTGATTTTAAATTTCTTAAAAGACTTCAGTCCAACGCTTTTTTGGGATTCCCTCAATCAACTCCCAAAGGACATTTTTCTAGACATTCAAGATTTAATTTGGAACCTCAAAGAGATTCCGCCAAATTTTCTTAAAAACATACAAGATGCGCAAGAGACGGAGAATCTAAACACAAAAATCCTCAAAGACATACTAGAGGCTAAGGGCATTTTACCACTTAGCTTTTCACAAAAGGCGACTTTTGAATTAGAAACAATTTGCCTTTTGCGCACTCACAAGAGCTTTCAGGGAGACCTGCGTTTTGCCTATCAATGCGCATCTTGCAAGGGAATCTCACCCTTTAGTTTTGACAGATGCCCACATTGCGGTGAGCTTCTCACCTCCAAAACACTTGTATTTTTAAAGGAAAAACAAGATGAAATGTGTTACTCTCTTTTGTGATGGTTCATCTCTAGGGAATCCGGGCTTTGGAGGCTGGTGCGCGATTCTTTCGTATGAAAAGCACGAAAAAGTCATTCGTGGTGGAATGGAGTATGCAACTAATAATCAAATGGAGTTAATGGCGTTAATTATGGGATTAGAAGCATTGAGAGAACCCTGTGAAGTTTTGGTCGTTTGCGATTCTAAATATGTCTTAGATGGAATCGGAAAGTGGATTCCAAATTGGATAGAAAAGAAATTCAAAGACGTTAAAAATCCAGATCTCTGGCAACGTTACCTCAATGCTTCACAACCCCATAAGATTAAAACACAATGGATCAAAGGACATAACGGACATCCACAAAACACAATGTGCGATGCCATTGCCAAAGAAGAAGCCTTGAAATTTAAGGCAAACTTATAAGCAAGGAGAGGCTGTGGATCTCAAAGAATTTCAACAACTCTTAGGCTATCACTTCACAAATCAAGCCCTACTTAAAGAAGCTCTCACACACAAAAGTGCAAAAAGAGGCACACACAATGAACGTCTAGAATTTTTAGGCGATGCAGTCTTGGATTTAATCATCGGTGAATTTCTCTACAAAAAATTCCCAAATTCACCCGAAGGAGAGCTTTCAAAGATGCGCGCTTCTATGGTGAATGAAAAGGCTCTAGCAGAAATTGCACGATCCTTAATGATAGGAAAATACCTATTCATCTCCAAATCAGAAGAGCAAAACAAAGGACGCGAAAAAGATTCCATTCTCTCTAATGCCTTTGAAGCGATTATGGGAGCCGTTTATCTAGAAAGCGGTCTCAAAACCGTCAAGGTTCTCGTACAAAGCCTTTTAGAAAAGATTTTTCCCGCCATTGACATTAAGAATCTCTTTTATGATTACAAAACTTCACTTCAAGAAATCACTCAAGCACGTTTTGGCGAAACACCCGAGTATGTTTTGATCGATGCAAACGGACCTGATCATAATAAAAATTTCCTTATGAGTGTCCGCATTTGTAATAAAGAATACGCAAGGGCTAATGGAAAAAACAAAAAAGAAGCACAACAAATCTGTGCAAAAATCGCATTAGAACTCTTAAAGGCTCATCAATGAATACTTTTGGGACATTATTGAGATTGACAACCTTTGGCGAAAGTCACGGAGCTGGGGTGGGAGGTGTCATTGATGGTTTGCCAGCGGGAATGGATATTGACACAGACTTCATCGCACAAGAAATGCAAAAGCGCAAGGGCGGACAGAATCTATTCTCTACACAGCGTAAAGAAGAAGATTGTGTAGAGATTCTAAGCGGAATCTTTGAGGGGAAAAGCACAGGAACACCGCTTGGCTTTTTCATTAAAAATACCGCAAACAAAAGCAGTGATTATGAGTCTATCAAAAATCTTTTTCGTCCCGGACATGCAGATTTCACTTATTTTCATAAATATGGAATCCGCGATTATCGCGGAGGTGGCAGGAGCAGTGCGCGCGAGACTGCTGTGCGCGTGGCTGCTGGTGCTATCGCAAAGCTCTTTTTAAGACACTTTGGAATCTCTATAGAGAGCGGAATCCTAAGTGTTGGCGCTGTGCGTGGAAATGCACTTGACTTTGAGTTTGCCAAAAAGAGTGAAATTTTCTCACTTGATCCTCAAGCAGAATCGCAACAAAAAGAGGTGATTTTACAAGCAAAAAATGCCCACGATAGCGTTGGTGGGGTTGCAGTTGTTAGAGCACTTGGCGTTCCTTGCGGACTTGGTGAGCCTCTGTATCATAAGCTTGATGGCTCCATTGGTGCATTAATGCTGGGACTTAATGGTGTCAAGGCTGTAGAAATTGGAAATGGCATAGATTGTACGCATTTGAGAGGCTCACAAAACAATGACAAAATGGATAAAAACGGATTCCTAAGCAATCGTTGCGGAGGGATTCTAGGCGGAATATCCACAGGAGGGGAGATTTTCTTAAAAGTACATTTCAAGCCAACTCCTAGCATATTCCTTCCACAGCAGACACAAGATATTCAGGGAAATTCCATACTATGCAACATCAAAGGGCGCCACGATCCTTGCATTGCCGTTAGGGGAAGTGTCGTTTGCGCTTCCACTCTTGCGCTCATTTTGGCAGACATGCTTTTGTTGAATGCGACGTGCAAACTTGAAAATCTCAAAAAAATCTATTCCTAAATGCAAGCATTAATCTTTGCCGATGGCAAATTGGGCGTTGGATTTGGACACATCAGTCGCTCAAAGGCTTTAAAGGCAGAATTAGAAGCACAGGGCTTTGCTGTAGAACTCTTGGATTCAGAATTCCTCTTAGAGCCTCAAAACCTAGAATCCCTAAAATATCCCTATGAGATAATCGCGATTGATTCTTACATTCTTCCACTCAAATCCTATCAACAAACCATAAAACACGCAAAAGTCTGCTTATTTTTTGATGACACCTTAAGGCTTGATTATCCTCAAGGAGTCATTATTAATAACGCACTCTCTGTCAATCGCAAAGCCTATTGTGAAAAATATCCCCATCACACTCTATTTTTAGGAAGCTCTTATCGCTTAATGCAACAAGAATTTTTAAAAATTCTCTCTCAAAACAAAAAATCCCCTCCCCCTCTCAATGCAATCCCTAAAAAGATTCTCATTACATTAGGTGGCAAGGACATTTTAGGACTTAATGCTCCCTTAGTGCAAAGTTTGCTGGAAACTCATCGCGCCCTAGAAATTCATTGCATTACAGATTCCACACTTCCTCGTCCGATTCAAACGCATTTTAAACTCAACGCGCAAGAAATGGTGAATCTCATCACCTCAATGGACATTTGCATTTGTGCCTGCGGACAGACCTTAGGCGAGATTCTCTCCTGCGGAATCCCCGCAATTGCCCTTGAAGTCGCAGACAATCAGAATGCAAACCTCCTAAGCTTTCAATCTTGCACACTTAATATCCCAAAAGCCTACTTGCAAGACACCAAGCACCTCTGTCAGAGTGTAGGTATTTTGCTGGATTCTTACTCTCATTCTTTGCGACTCAAACATCAAAAAGATGCGCTCAAAATTTTAGACTCTCAATCTCTTTGGCAAAAAAGTCTGCAAGAGATATTGAGATTTAAAGCAAAATAAAGCGCGTTTTAATAGAGTTTTTAATTGAAAAAAAGTAGAATTCCTTAATTTTGGATATTTTGAGGGAGTTTATGGAGAAAAAAGACATCAGAGCTTTGTTTTTGGACTTTTTTGCTAAAAAGGGACATAGGATTTATGATTCTATGCCCCTTGTCCCAAATGACGCAAGTTTATTATTCACAAATGCGGGCATGGTGCAGTTTAAAGACATTTTTACAGGTAAGATTCCCGCACCAGAAATTCCTTGCGCGACAAGCTCACAGCTGTGTATGCGCGCAGGAGGAAAACATAACGACTTAGAAAATGTCGGTTACACAGCGCGACATCACACGCTCTTTGAAATGCTTGGCAACTTCAGCTTTGGAGATTATTTCAAAAAGGACGCCATAGCCTATGCTTGGGAATTTGTTACGGAAATCTTAGGATTTGACAAATCGCTTCTGTATGTCAGCATCCATGAAAGTGATGAGGAAGCCTATAAAATATGGTGTCAATACATAGACAAAGAACACATTAAACGCATGGGAGATAAGGATAATTTTTGGCAAATGGGCGATAGCGGACCTTGCGGACCTTGCAGTGAAATCTATGTCGATCAGGGAGCGGAATTCTTTAAAGATAAGGAGGACTATTTTGGCGGAGAGGGGGATAGATTCCTAGAAATATGGAATCTTGTCTTTATGCAATATGAGCAAAAGGACGGGATACGCAAACCTCTGCCAAAACCAAGCATTGACACAGGCATGGGGCTGGAACGCGTTGTGGCGTTACTTGAAGGAAAAATCAATAATTTTGACACCTCACTCTTTGCGCCCCTTATGCAGACGATAGAAAAACTCACAGGAAGCACCTATTACCACGATGATGAACTCAAAAACGCAAGGAGCAAAAAAGATGTTCCAAATATAAAAGAGAGCGAAAATGAACTCAAAAAGATTCAAGCAAGTTTCAGAGTCATAGCCGATCATGCGCGTAGTGTTTGCTTTCTCCTTGCGCAAGGGGTGAATTTTGACAAAGAGGGACGTGGCTATGTGTTACGCAGAATCTTGCGACGTGCTGTGCGACATGGGTATTTGCTCGGTTTAAGAAAGCCGTTTTTGTATCAAGTCATTGCCACAGTGTGTGATTCTATGGGTGGACATTATCAATACCTCAAAGAGCGCAAAAATGCCATTATGGAGCAGTGCAAAAACGAAGAATTGCGTTTTTTTGAGACGATTGAAAATGGCATGACATTATTTAATAAAGAGTTGGAATCCACAAAAGGCAGTATCTTTGATGGTTCTGTGGCCTTTAAGCTTTATGATACTTATGGCTTCCCGCTTGACTTGACACAAGATATGCTAAGAGAGCATCAAATTGGGGTTGATATTGCGACTTTTGAATCCTGCATGAATGAACAAAAGGCAAAGGCAAAAGCGAGTTGGAAAGGAAGCGGGGATGGCATTAAGGAGGGTGATTTTAAAGCACTGCTTGCAGAATTTGGGGAAAGTACATTCACAGGCTATCACACTATGCAGGAATCCTGCGAGATTCTAGCACTCTTGGATTCAAATTTCAAACGCACAGATTCCCTTAGAGAAAGTGAAATGGGCTATGTCATGCTCAATAAAACACCGTTTTACCCAGAATCTGGTGGTCCTATAGGCGATAGAGGTGTGTTGATAGAGTTTTCAAAAGATTTACAGCCTCATGGAGATTCTTATAAGAGGGAAACTTCGGACAAGATTTGCGCAAAAGTCCTAGACACACAAAAATATTTCAATCTCAATCTCTCTAAGATTCAGGCTTTAAAGCCTTTGCACATAGGTGATAAACTCCTCGCCATAGTTGATCCTCTGCGTTTGGAAATCATTAAACATCACAGCGCGACACATTTATTGCATTACGCATTGCGCACGATTCTAGGCAACCATATCGCTCAAGCAGGAAGCCTCGTAGAATCGACACGATTACGTTTTGATTTCTCACATCCTAAGTCTCTAAGTCTGCAAGAATTAGAAGAAGTAGAATCTTTTGTCAATGCACAAATTGCGCTTGGAACCACGCAAATCTGTGAGACAATGAATATTAAAGAGGCTAAGAAAAAGGGAGCGATGGCTCTCTTTGGTGAAAAATATGGTGAAAATGTACGCGTGATTACTTTTGGAGATTCCATTGAATTGTGCGGGGGAATCCATGTGAAGAACACTGCAGAGATTGGGAGTTTCTACATCACTAAAGAATCAAGCGTGAGTAGCGGTGTGCGCAGAATCGAGGCTGTGTGTGGGCAAGCGGCATATCAATATGGAAAAAATGCACTCAATACGTTAAAGTGCGCAAAAGAAAGCCTCAAATCACAAGACATTCTGCAAGGAATAGACAAGCTCAAAACACAGCTTAATGAAATGCGCACAAAGTCCAATCAAAACAAGAATCACACAAAAGACTTAGAATCTGAACAAATCGGGCAGACAAAGCTTATTGTTGCAAAGTTAGATTCCACCGACATCACTGAAGCAAAGCAAATCGTAGATAACGCAAAAAACAAAGAATTCCATCTTGCAATCTTGCTTATACTCGCAAATGATGACAAGGTTAGCATTATAGCGGGTGTGAAAGATGCGCCCTTAAGAGCCGGAATCTGGGTTAAAGAAGTTGCTCAAGTCTTAGGTGGGAATGGTGGAGGTCGCGATGACTTCGCAACTGCAGGAGGAAAAGACACAAGTAAGATTGAGAGTGCCTTGCAAAAAGCACGTGAATTTGCTAGGGAACATCTTGAAAAATGATTGATTTATTGAAACAAGCCCTCTTTTATACTATAATCTTGCATTTTAAATAAAGGATCATCGTGAAACATTACAAAAAACGCTCTCTTGCTCTGCTCTTTTGCGCTTTTGCGCTCGCTTTATCCGCAGAAGATATTTCTGTCTCAAATGCTTCTATCAGGCAGACCCCACCCCATGCAAAAAACACCGCTGTCTTTTTGACACTCACAAATCACAGTGACAAAGACATTGCGCTCATTCGCGCAAAGAGTAGTTTAAGTACAGTAACAGAGTTGCATGAACACAGAATAGAAAATCAAAAAATGGTGATGGCACCGATTCCAAAAATCACCATTAAATCCCATTCTAGCACGGAATTAAAATCAGGTGGATTGCACATTATGCTTTTAGATTTGAAAGAGAGCATTAATGAGGATTCTAAGGCAGATTTAACTCTGTATTTTGACAATGGCGCAAGTCTAGAGCTCAACGATATTCCAGCAGTGCAAGTTGAACATAAACATCATTAAGAATCCTGCGTTTCTTGCTGTCCTTTGTGCGCTCTTTTTGTTTGGTGGAGTTGGAATCTTTTATCTCCTCACTCCACAAAAAGACGCGCTAGAGATTCCCTTGAAGTGTGATTTAAATGTGGAGGATTGTAATTTTTCATTTAGAGACAGGAAAATCACCATAACGCTCGAGCCAAAGCCGATTCAAGCCCTTAAAGCCACGCATTTAAGGATAGAAAATTTGGAATCTTTTGGGAATTTGGAACTTAAGATTTATGGGCTCAATATGTTTATGGGAGAAATGCATGTAGGCTTGAAGCGCCTTGACGATGGAAGTTATGGTGGTGAAATATTTCCAGCAGCCTGCTTTTTAGATACCATGCGTTTTCGTGCAGAATTGCTAGATGGCACAAAACCTTTGGGTTTTTATTTTGATTTTGAGGTACATAAATGAAACAAGCGATTTTTCTAGCACTCATTGTTTTAGTAGGACTGCTTATATTTTCTCTCACAGGAGAGAAAACAGCGCAGAATCCCTATGACTTTTCTTTACGTTCTGAATTTGGAGAGCACACAAGCCTCAAAGACTTTGAGGGGAAAAAACTCATTGTGTATTTTGGCTACACCTCTTGTCCAGATGTCTGTCCAGTGACACTTGCCCTACTCGCAAAAGAACTTAACAAGATTGAATCTCAAAACGTTTTTTTGCTATTCATTTCCCTTGATATTGAAAGGGACAGAAATCTCAAAGAACTCAACGAATGGTTGTCCTATTTCTATCCTCATTCCACAGTTCTTATTGCAGAGGACAAAGGGCAGCTTGATGCCATTACAAAAAATTATGGGGTGATTTATCAAAGGATTAATCTCAACAATTCTGCCATGCGCTATTCTATTGCCCACAGCAACGAACTTTATCTCATTGACGAAAAGGGGAAATTTTATAAAAGTATCAACAATCTCAACCCCACAGAACTTGCCAAAGAATTAAAAGAATTTCTTTTGTAGGGGGGTTTCACAGAGATGCAATCAAAATCCCAACATCTGTTTTATTTAAAGACCGCATTAAAAATATTTCAATCAACACAATAGAATTTATAGTAGTTCCTGCAGGTTCTTTATAAGAGAGGCAAGGATTCCTAGAATTCTTTAGAATCCTTTGGAATCACTTACGTTAAGTTGTATTAAAGCCTTGATTCATAGCGTCTTAGCATGTATAAACGTTTCAGCATCTTCTTGCGAGCGCTTATCTTTTGCTTCTTGCGCATTTCTGTTTTGGGCTCAAAGAATCTCCTTGCGCGACTCTCTGTTACGACAAGATTCCTATCTGCTTGTTTTTTAAACTTCCTATAGGCATCATCAAAAGATTCATTTTCCCTCACCTTGATTCCGGGCATTCAATCACCACCTTTTCATAAAATCGCTTTAAAAGCACGAAATTTTACCATAAACTTAGCAAAAGCAATCACTCTTACAATAAACTTTTCTCAAAAAATGTGCTAAAATTCCACTCAAAAAGCAAAGGGCTTCTCATGGGACAAACTCACTCCATACGGCAATACTTCAAAAGACGCTATGTGATGTATGCTTTCACGACACTTGTAATTTTTTGTGTTCCTTTCATTCAAATCAATGGAAATCAAATTTTTCTTCTCTCTTTTAACCACCAAAAACTCCATTTATTAGGAGTTTCTTTTGATATGCAAGAGTTGTATTTGATGCCATTTTTGTTGATTTTAATGTTTTTATTTATTTTTTTCCTGACGACACTTGCGGGGCGCGTATGGTGTGGTTGGGCTTGTCCGCAGACAATTTTTCGTGTCCTTTATAGGGATTTACTAGAAACTAAGATTCTGCATTTGCGCAAACGCATGGAAAACCGCCAACTTGAACCCGATATGTCTCTAGGAATCAATCAACTCAAACGATTTGTTGCTGTGTTGATTTGGGCGATCTTAGCATTCATAGCTGCATCAAATTTTATGTGGTATTTCATTCCCCCTGCGGAATTTTTTGCTTATTTGCAAGAGCCTTTAGAGCATAAATACCTCTTAATCTTTCTCTTTGGAATCACATTTTTCTTGATTGCCGATGTTGCTTTTATCAAAGAAAATTTTTGCATTTATATGTGTCCATATTGTCGCGTACAAAGCGTTTTGTATGATAATGACACCATTATGACTGTTTATAATTACAAGCGCGGCGGGGCTGTATTTGATGCTAAGGGAATCAAACTTTGGAAAAAACCCGAACTTCCAAACGCAGAATGCACAGGCTGTGAAGCATGTGTGAAGGTATGCCCAACACACATTGACATTCGCAAGGGTATGCAGCTAGAGTGCATCAACTGCCTTGAATGCTCTGATGCTTGTACGCGCGTTATGGATAAGCTTGGAAAAGAAACTCTCATCTCTTGGACAAGTCCGCAAAATGTTGAATATGGCGGAAAAGTACGCTATATGCGTTTCAAAACTATTGCTTACATGATTGCGCTGACTGCGGTGTTAATCGGACTTGTTGTAATGAGTACTACAAAGGAAAATATGCTCTTAAACATTAATCGTCAGGAACTTTACACCATTCGCGATAATTCTGTGATCGAAAATTCTTATATATTCCTATTCCAAAATACAAGCCAACAAGATCACAAATTTTATTTCACAGTGGATAATGAAGCCATTAAAATTAAGAGACCCAGTGAGCCTTTTAAGATTAAAGCGGGTGAAAAATTCAAGCAAATCGTCGTGCTTTACACACAAGAAAATCTTGCAAAAGACGCACAAAAAGATACGCACATTCCTATCACAATCAAGGCTTACGCGCTAGATAGCGCAAAAGACATCGAGGTTTTCAGAGAGAGTGTGTTTATCGTCCCACCGCTTCAAAAATAGCATTCACAAGCCTTAAGATTCCCTAATTTTAGAATCTTAAGGACACAAAGGGGTTTTATGCAAAGGGCTGGAATTTCTTTTTTTCTCATCGCGCTTATTTTGACACTTCTCGCTCTTTTAAAGCTCTATGCGCCCTTTTTAATGAATCTCCTCATTGCCTTTTTGCTATTCATTGCGACACAAGGCATTTATTCCTTTTTGCTTAAATCTCTTAAGTCTCCTATTATCGCGTCTAGCGTGATGTTGCTTTGCTTGATTGCGCTTTGCTTTATCCCGCTCTTTTATGTTTTCTTTGCCCTCACAAATTACGCTACAAGTCTTGATTTAGGGAATTTTCAAAACTTCATTTCAGACACACAGCAATCTTTCACGAATGCTCTCAATCAGACTCTAGAATACCTGCCAAATTCCTTGCAGACTGAGCTCCACACACTCATTGCGCAATTGCACAACCAAGATTGGACACATCTCACAAAAAGAAGCCTTGATATCCTTACACAAGCCTCAAAAAACGGATTCTATTTTCTAAGCGATACTTTTTTTATCTTAATTTTCCTATTCTTTTTTTACTTTTATAGCA
Source organism: uncultured Helicobacteraceae bacterium (assembly GCA_947588965.1). GTDB lineage: Bacteria > Campylobacterota > Campylobacteria > Campylobacterales > Helicobacteraceae > Helicobacter_D. Next base: position 36,940 of record CANQAN010000005.1, on the reverse strand, counting down.
CGACCTTAGGAAAATATTTTCTAGAACTCATTCCCCTTGAACAATCACAGACAAAAACGCTCTACAACGAAGTAAGCTCCGTAATTGGCGTTGTTTTTTATTCCTCCATTTTGTCAATGTTTTTGCAGGGTACTTTGTTTGGAATCCTCATGTTTTATTATGGCTATAATGCCTTTCTTCTTGGGATTTTCTATGGCTTTGCCTCACTGATTCCCGTTGTTGGCGGGGGACTCGTGTGGATACCCATTGCAGGATATGAATTGTATTTAGGAAACTACACAAACAGCGCGATCATCGCACTCTATTCTGTCATTATCATTGCAACTCTTGCCGATAATGGCGTGAAGCCCTTTATCATCGGCTTTATCAATCGTGTTTTCATTAAAACACCGATAAAAATCAACGAGATGCTCATTTTCTTCGCCATTCTTGCGGGATTAACAAGTTTTGGATTCTGGGGGATCATATTAGGACCTGCTATCACAGCCCTTTTTATCGCCCTTTTAAGAATCTACCAACACTACACCTTAGATCAAAATCCCTCTTAGCGCAACTATTCTAAATCCTTGCAAATCGCCTTTGCGCACTCTAAACCATCTTTTATTGCCCATACAACAAGACTTTGTCCGCTCTTTGCATCGCCACAAACATACAGCCCCTCGCGCTCCGTTTGATAATGCGTATTTTTGAGATTCTGCCTCCCATCAAGCGCAATTCCAAAACACTCTGCTAAAGCCTTTTGACTCCCTGAAAATCCCATTGCAAGAAGAATCAAATCCGCCTTATACTCTTTCTCACTCCCCTTAACTTCTTGACTCACTCTTTTTCCCTCTTTCTGACTCCATTCCAAATCCACAGCAACAACACCACTCACCTTACCCTTTTTGACAAGAAATTCTTTAGTGAGTTTTTGATACTTGCGCACATCTTCCCCATACATAACTAATGCCTCTTTCAATCCATAATCTGTATGGAAAGTGTTCTTTTTGAGTGGCCAAGGATTCGTATAGGGACGCTTTTCTGGACGCTTAGGACTGCGCTCAAAGCGCGTGATAGACTGCGCCCCCTGTCGCAATGCGACAGCAACACAATCCACACTTGTATCACCACTTCCAATAATAAGCACATGTTTGCCTTTAGCGAGTGTATCGCATTTCTTAGAATCCAAAAGAGATTTTGTGTTACGCATCAAAAAATCCACCGCGAACATAATCCCCTCGCCCTCACGTCCTTTAATATTCAAATCAATCGGCTCACTCGCACCTGTCGCTAAGACAACCCTATCATAATCTCTCAATAGGGATTCTGCTTTCCTCTTAGAATCAATCGCGTTTTTTGTTTTAAATTCTATGCCACTTTTGCGCATAATTTCAATCCTACGCTCAATCACAGCCTTATCCAGCTTCATATCGGGGATTCCATACATTAAAAGCCCCCCCAATCTGTCGCTACGTTCATAGATGACAACAGAATGTCCAGCACGATTTAACTCCCAAGCACACGCTAATCCCGCAGGACCGCTTCCGACAATGGCAATCTTTTTCCCACTGCGACTGATTGGCACAAAGGGTTGCACGAGGGATTTCTTAAAAGCATTTTCTATGATTGCAAGTTCGTTGTTTTTTATCGTTACGCTCTCGCCATTAATCGCGCACACGCAAGAATCCTCACAAGGTGCCGGACAAACCCTGCCTGTGAAGTCTGGAAAGGGATTTGTGAGTGTCAAACGCTCATAAGCCTCTTCCCACAATCCTTTATAAATCAAATCATTCCATTCGGGAATAAGATTATGCAATGGACATCCGACATCTCCCCCCTCAATATGCGCAGAATTCTTAGAATCACAAGATTCACTCTGGCACGTTTGCGCCTTTGCAATCACTCCCGTATGACAAAATGCCACACCACAATTCATGCATCTTCCTGCTTGTTCCTCTTGCTCTCTCTTTGGCAACAATGTATAAAATTCCTTGAAATCGCTCACACGTTCCTTTGGTGTCCTCTCTTTTAACTCTTTTCTTTGAAAATCTAAAAAACCTCTTGGATTCCCCATAGTCACTCCTTAGTCTTAAGCTCTTGTCAATTCTAGAAATGCCGCAAGTTCAGGATCTTTCTCTTTCTTGCAAGACTCCAATGCCCTAAGGGCGCGCTCATAATCACGTGGCATCACCTTGAAAAAATCATTCTTATTGAAACGTTCCAAAATTTCCTTAGCCTTCTTAGAATCCGTTTGCTCTATGTGTCTCTCCAGCCACAGACGGATTTCTCTTTCGTCTTCTTTAGAGAGCATTCTGACATCAACAAGCCCCGTATTGACGCGTGGAATATTATGCGCACCCAAAATATACGCATAACCTCCGCTCATTCCTGCAGCAAAATTTTCTCCCACATCGCCTAAACACAACACACGTCCGCCCGTCATATACTCACAGCCATGTACACCCATTCCTAGTACCACCGCACTCACGCCAGAATTCCGCACACAAAAACGTTCTCCTGCGATTCCATCTAAAAACACCTCTCCCGCGATAGCGCCATAGAGACAGGCATTCCCTACAATGATATTCTCTTCAGGACTTCCCGTAAATTCCGCCGATGTACGCGCGATAATCTTTCCTCCACTCAAACCTTTGCCCAAATAATCATTAGCATCGCCGATAATTTCTAGTTTGATTCCATAATTCAAAAACGCCCCAAAGCTGTTTCCTGCATTTCCAATTGCGCAAATTGAAATAGAATCCTCTTGCAGTCCTTTTGCACCTTTGATTTTTGTCACTTCACTAGAAAGAATCGTCGCAAATGTACGACTCAAATTGCTCACTTCAAGACTCAAATGAATCTTTTTCTTGCCTAAAATCGCCTCTTTACAAAGTGGCAAAAGAATCCGATAATCAATCGTTTTTTCTAATTTATTATCCTTAAATTCCCTAAAATGCACCGCACTCTTATTATAGGTACTCAAATCCTCAATCAAAGGACTTAAATCAATCATTCCCGCCTTGCCCTGTAATTTTTTCTGACGCAATTTATCCACGCGACCTACCATAGAATCAATACTGCGAAATCCTAACTGTGCCATATATTCACGCAAATTTTGCGCAACAAAGCGCATGAAATTCATAACATACTCAGGCTTCCCACTAAAGCGATTGCGCAATTCTCTATCTTGCGTTGCGATTCCAAAGGGGCAAGTGTTGAGGTGGCATACGCGCATCATTGTGCAACCAAGTACCATTAAAGGAGCTGTCGCAAAGCCAAATTCTTCTGCTCCCAATAAAACTGCAATGGCTAAATCACGTCCTGTTAAGAGCTTCCCATCGGTCTCTAAGCGCACTCTGTCGCGCAAACGATTCAATATAAGCGTCTGATGTGTCTCTGCAAGCCCAAGTTCCCAAGGAATCCCTGCATTTGCAATGCTTGTACGTGGGCTTGCACCTGTGCCTCCATCATAACCAGAAATCAAAATGATATTAGCTCCCGCCTTTGCAACCCCTGCAGCAACGGTGCCAATTCCAGATTCTGCGACTAATTTTACAGAAATTTTCGCCTGTGGATTTGCATTTTTCACATCATAAATGAGCTGGGCAAGATCCTCGATAGAATAAATATCATGATGGGGGGGCGGTGAAATCAATGTAACACCCGGCGTGGAATGTCGTGCCTTTGCGATCCAAGGATAAACCTTGAATCCGGGAAGTTGTCCGCCCTCACCCGGCTTTGCTCCTTGTGCTACCTTGATTTGAATCTCCTTTGCATTGACAAGATATTCAATATTCACACCAAAACGTCCGCTTGCAACCTGCTTGATTGCGCTATTTGCGGAATCTCCATTTTCTAACCTTTGGTATCGATTGGCATTTTCACCCCCTTCGCCACTATTGCTTCTTGCCTTGAGACGATTCATGGCGATGGCTAAAGCCTCATGCGCTTCTTTAGAAATAGAACCATAACTCATAGCCCCCGTTTTAAAGCGACTGACGATAGATTCCACGCTTTCTACTTCATCAATGCTGATTGCCGCACTCGTGTCAAACTCTAAACAATCGCGCAGATTGACTAATTTAGAATCCACAAGCTCTGCATATTCTTTAAACAATCCATAATCGCCTCTTCTGCAAGATTCTTGTAATTTAAAAATCACAAGTGGATCCAGCAAATGTTCCTCCCCCTCACTGCGCCACAAGTGATTTCCGCGTGAATACAAGGCTTTTGTCGTGGATTCAAAGGCTTCTTTATGAATGCGTAAAATGTCTCTCTCAATCTCTTGTAGTCCGATCCCCTCTATTCTGCTTGGTGTTGCAGTGAAATACTTATCAATCACGTTGGATTGGATTCCGATGCATTCAAAGATTTGTGAGCCATTGTAGCTTTGCATTGTGGAGATTCCCATTTTGGATGCGATTTTGACAATCCCCTTAGAACTTGCATGAATGTAGTTGTCTATGGCTTGTTGATAGGAAATATTTAAGACTCCAGCCTCAATGAGTTCATAAATGCTCTCATACACGAGATAGGGGTGGATTGCTGTCGCTCCAAAGCCTAAGAGGCAAGCCAAATGATGAATCTCTCTAGGCTCTGCTGTATCTAAAATGAGACTTGCATGTGTGCGACGATTTTTGCGCACAAGATCGCTATGCAGTCCCGAAACAGCAAGGAGTGATGGAATCGCACAATGTGTTTTATCAATCCCTCTATCGCTCAAAATAATAATGGACGCACCCTTCTCTATCGCCTCTAATGTCTGCTTAAAGAGATTCTCTAAGGCCTCCTCTAAAGAGATCTTTGTGTAATCAAAGACAATGGGAATCTCTGTAACCGCAAACTCTTTGAGTTGCTTGATTTTATGCAATTCTTCGTTGCTGATGATAGGCTGTTGGAGTTTGACGCGTTTGCAATTTTTCTCACTTGGTTTAAGCAAATTTCCCTCGCGACCTAAATAGATTCTCTGACTCGTAACAATTTCCTCACGTATGGCATCTAATGGGGGATTTGTCACTTGCGCAAAGAGTTGCTTGAAATAACTAAAAAGATTCTGTGGCTTCTCATCAAGCACTGCTAAAGGCGTGTCAATCCCCATTGCTGCTAGAGATTCTTTGCCATTTTGAGCCATTTCTAACACACTTCCCTTGAGTTCATCATAGCACCAACCAAATGCCTTTTGAAGCAAGAGCGTCTTATCCTTGCCAAAGGGTTCATGTCTGTAATTCTTGCACTCTATTTTATCAATTTTGACAAGATTCTGAAGCCACTTGCCATAGGGCTTAGCGTTCGCGTATTGTTCTTTGAGCTCAAAGTCTGAAACGATGCGCCCACGCGCCGTATCCACAAGGAGCATTTTGCCGGGCTCCAATCGCTTTTTTGCCACCACATTGCGTTCATCAATTTTCAACGCACCTGTCTCACTTGCAAGAATCAAAAAATCATCTTTTGTAATGTAATAGCGCGATGGGCGGAATCCATTTCTATCTAAACTCGCACCCATAACGATTCCATCGGTGAATATGATAGAAGCAGGTCCATCCCAAGGCTCCATAAGTGTAGAGTTATATTCATAAAAAGCACGTCTTTTAGAATCCATATTGTGATTTTTGCTCCAAGGTTCGGGAATCATTAGCATAAAAGCCTCTTCTAAACTCCTACCATTGAGTGTCAAAAATTCTAAAGTATTATCAAACATTGCAGAATCACTGCTTGGCTTTGCAATAATCGGAAACACTTGATTCAAGTCCTCAAAATACTCACTCTCACACAAACCCTCTCTTGCACGGATTCCATCGACATTGCCTTTGATTGTGTTAATCTCGCCATTGTGTGCCATATAGCGATTGGGATGCGCCCTCTCCCAGCTTGGAAAGGTGTTTGTAGAGAAACGTGAATGCACAAGCGCGATGGCCGACTGCAGATTCACATCTTTAAAATCTAAATAAAAATCACTCAATTGCGTAGAAAGCAACATTCCCTTATACACAATCGTGCGCGAAGAAAAACTACAGACATAAAACTTCGGAACATGCGCTGCACGTTTTTCCATAATGCGCCGTGCAACATAGAGTTTGCGCTCAAATTCCAAACCACGCAAAAGAGACTGCGGTCTTTTCACAAAAGCTTGTAAAAAATAAGGCATAGCAGAACGTGCGCTCTCTCCGATGTCGCTAGGATTCACAGGGACAATGCGGAATCCTAAAAATTCTAGCTTCTGCTCAGACAAAACTTCTAGAAAAATCCTCTTTGCCTCATTCTTCGCAGCCTCATTGGGTGAGCAAAAAATCTGCGCAACCGCATAATCTCCCTCTGGAGGCAACTTGAAGCCTAAGTCTTGTGTCGCAAAAAAGCGATGGGGGATTTGAATGAGAATCCCCGCCCCATCGCCACTATTTTCCTCCGCTCCCGTGCCGCCACGATGCTCAAGTTGCACGAGAATCTTTAACGCATCAGAAATCACCTTATAGGATTTCACTCCGCGAATATTCACCACCGCGCCGATTCCACAACAATCATGTTCAAAACGACTCTCATACAAGCCAATTTTCCCTAATTCTAAGGGATTGCTGTTTAAAAGTTCAAGATTGCTGGAAACATCAGAATGGATTGTGCGCATTTTTCTACCTTAATGATAAAATTGATTTGCGCATTTTGCCATATTTATTTTTAATTTTTATTTATTTTTTAATTCTATACAATAAATTTGATTTTTTATTTTTTATTAAGAAAATCAAATGCGGACTTTGGGGATTTTATGTTATAATGCAGAATCTGACGATGCTTTAAAAATTGCGCAAAATTCTCATAAGGAAGTGTATGAACAAATATTTTTACACAATTTTCAAATTCCTAAAATTCTGGGATTTTCAATGATTCTCATTCCCGCTCGTTTGAAATCCACGCGTTTCCCTAATAAAGTTTTAGCCCCAATTTATGGGATTCCAATGGTTGTGCGCACTGCAAGAGTTGCAAAAGAGATCGATCAAGTCGTTGTGGCATGTGATGATGAGGAGATTTGTAAAGTTTGTACATCTTATAAGATTGATTCTATCCTCACGCAGCCTACCCATGAGAGTGGAACAGACAGAATCGCAGAATGCGCTAACATCCTCAAACTCCACGATTCTGAAATCATTATCAATCTCCAAGCAGACGAGCCTTTTTTGGAAATTGAAGTCATTAAAACACTCAAAAACCTTATGTTAGAATATACAAAAAAACACAATCATGCCCCTTTTATGGGAAGCTGTATCAAGCACATTACAGATGAAGAGGCAGAGAATCCAAATTGTGTTAAAGTCATCTTAAACGCAAACAATGAAGCCATTTATTTCTCGCGCGCTAAGATTCCCTATAATCGTGAATGCGCTAAAGACATTGTGTATTTTGGACATTTAGGGATTTATGCTTTCACTCAAGAGAGCTTACAGGAGTTTTGTAGGCTGCCCAAATCAATATTAGAATCCACAGAGAAACTTGAGCAATTACGCGCCCTTGAAAATGCAAAAAAGATTCTCTTAGCAAAGGTGGAATCGCAATCCTTTGGCATTGACACGCAAGAGGATTTGCAAAGGGCATTAGAATGCTTTAAGGATTCTAAAGGCGCGGAGAAAAAATAAAAAACGAAAGAATAAAAATGAAATTTGTTAATGTACTCTATGGAAATCAAAAACATTTAGGACTTCTGCAGAGCGATGATTCTGTGTTTTTACTTAGTGAGCTTGGAATCTTAGCAAGAGATATGAATGATTTAATTTGTAATTTTTCAAAATTTTCTGAATCTTTAGACAAACTCGATCCGCGCACACAAAAATCGCATAAGATTCCACAAGAACATTTTTTGGCTCCTATAGAGGAGCCTTTACAAGATGTGATTTGTCTGGGCATTAATTTCTTAGATCATGCAAAGGAATCTGCGAAGTTTAAGGGACAGACTTTAGGTGAGAGAAAATTTCCCGTGTATTTTAGCAAACGTGTCAATTGCGCCACTGCGCCTTATGCAGAGATTCCACTCCATGCAGAAATAACCTCTCAATTAGACTATGAATGCGAATTGGCCGTGATTTTAGGGAAAGAAGCTTATAAAATCAGAGCAAACGAGGCAAAAGATTATATCTTTGGCTACACGATTCTCAACGATATCTCTGCTCGCGATTTGCAAGCCAAGCACCAACAATTCTATCGTGCCAAAAGCCTAGAGGGAAGCACAATAATGGGTCCTTGTATCATAAGCCGTGATGAAATCGCCTATCCTCCAAAGTTGAATCTCAAAAGCTATGTCAATGGGGAATTAAGACAAGATTCTAGTACAGAATATTTTATCTTTGATATTGGATATGTTTTAGAAGAATTGAGTGCAGGAATGCGACTGAAAGCAGGAACAATCATTTCAATGGGAACACCTAGTGGAGTGGGAATGGGCTTTAATCCTCCGCGTTTCTTAAAAGATGGCGATAGAGTGCAATGCGAGATAGAAAATATCGGCTACATTTGCAATACAATCTCAAAATTTTTATAAATCTACACAAAGTCTAGTGCCTTAAAAAAAAATTAAGGTTTTTTAGAGTAAAAGGCTAAACGCATTTTTTCAAATATGTCAAACATTAAAGAATCTACAAAAAGGATTATAATGGAGAGCAAGAAAAGAATCTATTTAGATAACAATGCAACAACAATGCTAGATCCAAAGGCAAAAGAAAAAATGGACATCTATTTCTGTGAAAAATATGGGAATCCGAATTCTTTGCACATCTTTGGGACAGAAACACATCCAGCAATCAAAGAGGCATTTGAATCTATCTATGATGGAATTTGTGCAAGCGATGCCGATGATGTCATCATTACATCTTGTGCGACAGAGAGCAACAATTGGGTTTTAAAAGGCGTGTATTTTGATATTTTGCGCTATGGAATAGAAAATAATGGCAAAAATCACATCATCACAACACAAGTCGAGCACCCAGCAGTTCTTGCAACCTGTCGCTTTCTAGAAACTTTAGGCGTTCAAGTTACTTATTTACCCATTGGAGAAAATGGAACGCTCAAAGCCGAAGATGTAGAAAAAGCCATCACAAACAAGACAGCTCTTGTGAGTGTCATGTGGGCAAACAACGAAACGGGAATCGTATTTCCTATTGAAGAAATCGGTGCTGTCTGTAAAAAGCATGGTGTCTTATTTCACACAGACGCAGTCCAAGCAATCGGAAAGATTCCCGTTGATGTACAAAAGGCTCAAATTGATTTTTTGAGCTTTAGTGCGCACAAATTTCACGGACCAAAGGGAATTGGGGGATTGTATATCAAAAAAGATGTGCAATTAACTCCCCTCTTTCATGGTGGCGAACATATGGGCGGACGTCGGAGCGGAACTCTCAATGTACCCTACATTATCGCTATGGGAGAGGCTATGCGTCAAGCAACCTTGCATTTAGACTTTGAGCGCAATAATGTGCGACGCTTGAGAGATAAGCTAGAGGATGCCCTCTTAAAAATCCCCGATACATTTGTTGTCGGAGACAGAAGCATAAGGGTGCCAAACACGATTCTCATTAGCATTCGCGGTGTCGAGGGAGAAGCTATGCTGTGGGATTTAAATAAATATGGAATCGCATGCTCTACAGGAAGCGCCTGTGCAAGTGAAGACTTGGAAGCAAATCCCGTAATGAGCGCAATTGGCGCCGATAAAGAATTAGCACACACTGCAGTAAGAATCTCTCTAAGTCGCTTCACCACAGAAGAAGAGATAGACTATACCATTGGGGCTTTTCAGCAATCTATTGCGCGTTTGCGCTCTATTTCAAGCAGTTATTGATATTAAAGATAAAGGAATCAAATGGCAAAGAATGAATTACTCGGCGGAGCGTTGTGGGACGCATATTCAAAGAAAGTTAGCGAAAGAATGGATAATCCAACACATCTTGGCGTTATCACACAAGAAGAAGCGGATAAAAGGAATCTCAAGCTCATTGTTGCAGACTATGGCGCAGAGGCTTGTGGCGATGCGGTGCGCTTGTATTGGCTTGTTGATGATAATGATGTTATTGTTGATGCGAAATTTAAGAGCTTTGGCTGTGGAACTGCGATTGCCAGCTCTGATATGATGGTTGAACTCTGTCTTGGGAAGAAGGTGCAAGAAGCGGTTAAAATCACCAATATCGATGTAGAAAAGGCTCTGCGCGATGAACCAGACACTCCAGCCGTTCCGGGACAGAAGATGCACTGCTCAGTTATGGCCTATGATGTCATCAAAAAGGCAGCCGCGCTGTATCTTGGCAAGAATCCCGAAGATTTTGAAGATGAGATCATTGTGTGTGAATGCGCAAGAGTGAGTCTTGGCACACTTAGAGAAGTGATTAAACTCAATGATTTGAAGACAATAGAGGAAATCACAGAATACACAAAGGCAGGAGCATTTTGCAAGAGTTGCATTCGCCCGGGCGGACATGAAGAGAGAGACTATTATCTCGTGGATATTTTGCGCGATGTGAGAGCGGAAATGGAGGAGGAATCTCTAAAAAACAAGGCGGACTTGGAAGCAAAAGGTGATTTAGCCTTTGGAGAAATGACAATGGTGCAAAAAATCAAAACGATTGAATCTGTCATTGATGAAAAAATTCGTCCGATGCTTATGATGGATGGCGGAAATATGGAGATTATAGACCTAAAGAATGCTACAGATGGACACACCGATGTGTACATCCGCTATCTTGGCGCATGTAGTGGTTGCGCAAGTGGCGCAACGGGGACACTTTTTGCCATAGAATCGCTTTTGCAAGAGTCTGTAGATTCTAGCATTCGTGTTTTCCCCGTGTAGCCAAGAATCCCTTATGGGATTTGGCTCCACTTTTTTATTTAAATTTTATTGCAATTAATGCATTAATTGCAATTTTATAATTATATTTATACGATAAAATTAGGCTAAAATAAAGTTTAAAATCTGTATAAGATCATATTTGTGATTTGGGCTTAAAATACCAAAAATCTTAAGCATTTGTATAAAAATGTCAATATTTTTCTCATTAATTTCTAAGTATCCTTTCTCTTTGCTTTGAATTTTTCTGCCTAAAAAATTTTCTTCTCCCTTTGAGTCTTTAAGCAAATAAAGCGGAAAGCAAAAAAATAACATCGCTTGAATTCCTATAGCCTTTTGTTTTTCTTTGATAACAATTTCGCTTAAAAAATTATTATTTTTAAAAGAATACACAAGCAAAGGATAAGAAATTTTAGATTCTAAGAAGTCAATGTGAGCAATTTTAAGGGGTTTAAATACACTACGATTGATTTGCATTTTATCCTCTATAAGTGCGTCATTGTTCTCTAAAAAAGTTTTAAGTTTTAAGAGTGTTTCCTTTTTTATAATATTTTGTCTATAAAATTGCCAAATTATATCACTTAATTCGTATAGTTTTTTAAATTTTTTATTTGCACCAACGAAATGGTAAGCGTCTTTTTTCACAACTTCATCATATCCGATTTGCCATTCTATATAATGTTTAATATTAATTTCTGTTTGCGTGGGTGCAATAGGCTTTCCATAATCATTGAAAGTATGACGTTCTTTGATTCTAATCTTACCGCCAACAGCAGTTAAAGCAAGTTCGTAAAGCATTTTAAATTCATGCATTTTTATCCTTTAAATTTGTAAAATAATGCAAAAAATATGTTTTAATCTTTTCTTCATTATATTTTTTTTGATAAAACCAAGCTAAAAGTTCATTCTCAATGCTTTTAAAAGAAGCATTATCTATAAAAATATCCATATTTCCAAAATAATAGGGTAAAAGATGGGCATATTTTTTAAAAAAATGGATATAAATATAATATTTTAAATTATCATTAAAGATTTTTATCACATTTTTATTTGGATTTTGTATAAAGGTTTTATTGCGTTTTAGAGCGTTAATATCTCTTAGAGGATGAAAATAAGCTACAGCCTTTCTTGTGTCCTTTGGATTAGGATATTTACAGATATAATGATTGATACTATCAAACTGCGATAAAGAAAAGGTATGTTGTTCTAATGTTTTGAATGTATATTTTTTGATATATTCATAGTCCATGCCTTGTTCATTTTTTTCATACAAAGCTATGATAATAGGGAAAAATGTGCTGGATTTTGGAGTGAAAAATTCTGATGAAACGACCACGTCATCAATCAATCTAAAATGAAGTTTAAAATCCTTTAAAGCCTTAAAATTTGCTTCTTTAATCAAGTATGATAAAGGATGCAAAACGCAAACAAAATCGGGATTTAAAAGCTCATAAGAGCGTAAAAAAGAAATTCCTAAATCCCTATGTCGCAATTTTTCATCACAAGAATGCAATTCTTTTTTTATTTCAGAGCGAATAATGGAGGTTTTGTCGTTATAGGGAGGATTTCCGATAATTATAATTTTTTGATTATCTTTAATGCCAAATTTTGATCTATGGACTTCAAATAAAGAATTTGTGCAAATGCTTTTGGCATTTTTTACCTTGTTTAAAGCCATTTCATCAATATCCGCACCGATATAATCTAAATCTTGTGTAAAAAAATCCCCATATCCGCAAGAGCTATCTAAAAAAGTGTATTCTTTAGGATTTTTGATGTATTTTTCTAAAAGTTCGTAAGCCTTAGAAACTAAGATTTTAGGTGTATAAAAGCTTCCTAAATTGATTGTCATTTTTTCATCTAAATGATTTTGTTTGGACTTAATGCTTTGAATCATTTTAAACATTCCTGCAAATTTTAAACATTTTCATTATCTATCTGTTCAGCATTCAAAACTTATTTTAAAGACAAAAATATGATTTTATTTTATATTTTCTAAAAAACTCATTTATATTTTTGAAATTTAAATCAAAATTCTAATGAGAATCCACAAAAGTCCTTTAGTCTGTGAAACATCGTAAAAATTTGCTGTTTTTAAAAACTTGTGCTATAATTTCAAAAATCTTAAATACAAGGTGAATTTATGAAAAAAGAATTTCTTTTTACCTCTGAATCTGTTACAGAGGGGCATCCCGACAAAATGGCCGATCAGATTAGTGATGCAATTTTAGATTACATCATTGAGAGAGACCCAAAGGCTAGAGTTGCATGTGAGACGTTGCTTTCCAATGGTTTTTGTGTGATTGCAGGAGAGTTAAAAACTCACACTTATGCGCCCATGCAAGACATTGCAAGGAATGTTGTGCGCGAGATTGGTTACATCGATGCAAAATATGGCTTTGACTACCATAGTGCCGGAGTACTCAATGGCATTGGGGAGCAGAGCCCCGATATCAATCAAGGTGTTGATAGAAAAGATGGCGAGATTGGCGCAGGAGATCAAGGGTTGATGTTTGGCTATGCGTGTCGCGAGACAGATGTGTTGATGCCCTTACCCATTTATCTCTCTCATCGCATTACAGAGGGATTAGCAAAGGCGCGAAAAGACGGAACATTACCCTTTTTACGACCCGATGGAAAGTCGCAAGTGACGGTCAAATATGCAGACGGAAAGCCCGTTGGAATTGACACTATTGTTGTTTCCACACAACACAGCCCTGAAACATTGCAAGAGACATTAAGAAGCGCAGTGATTGAGGAAGTCGTCAAAAAAGCGTTGCCAAAAGAATTTGAAAACGATAATATCCGCTATTTTGTGAATCCAACGGGCAAATTTGTGATTGGAGGACCTCAAGGAGATGCGGGATTGACGGGACGTAAAATTATCGTGGATACTTATGGGGGAAGTTGCCCACATGGCGGAGGAGCGTTTAGCGGTAAAGATCCAAGCAAGGTAGATAGAAGTGGTGCTTATGCGATGCGTTATGTGGCTAAGAATCTCGTCGCAAGTGGAATCTGTGATAAGGCAACGATTCAAATTGCCTATGCAATCGGTGTTGTAGAGCCTGTTTCAATCCTTGTCAATACGCATGGAACGGGAAAAGTGGAGGATTCTAAGATTGAAGAATGCGTTAAAAAACTTTTCCGCTTAACACCAAAGGGCATCATAGAATCTCTAGATTTATTGCGCCCGATTTATAGAAAGACAGCGAGTTATGGGCATTTTGGTAGAGAATTACCTGAATTCACTTGGGAGAAAACAGACAGAGTGCAGGAAATTAAGGATTATTTTAAAATCTAATCCCTGTCCAAAAGCGTCTTTAGGAAGTAGAAATGCATAAGATTCTCATTATAGAAGATGATCTAGAAATGCAAAAACTGCTATCGGATTACTTGCAACAAAGTGGCTTTGAAGTACATGCTACAGACAGCCCTAATGTTGCATTAACACGTATAAAAAATAAGGAAAAATTCCACTTAATCGTGCTTGATATTATGTTGCCCGAAATGGACGGGCTGGAATTATGCAAACAAATCAAAAAAATCAGTGAAATCCCCATCATTATGTCGTCTGCTCGTGGTGATATTAGCAGCAAATTACTTGGCTTTGAATACGGTGCCGATGATTATCTTGCGAAATCCTATGAACCTATAGAATTGGTCGCACGGATTAACGTACTCTTGAGACGTTATGCACAACATCGCAGCATTAAATATAAAGACTTAGAAGTAGATGTCATAAAGCGTTTGGTGAGTGTTGGAGGCTTTTGTGTGGAATTGACACCCGCAGAATTTGAGATTCTTAACCTATTGCTCTCCAATAGAGGCAAACCATTTTCGCGTGAATCCCTCTCCCAAGCGATTTCTAGTATCGCGCCCGATTCCTCTCTAAGAAGCATTGATACACACATTAGGAATCTACGTTCCAAACTAGGTGATGATGCAAAAAATCCTAAATACATCCAATCCATTTGGGGAATCGGCTACAAGTTTTGTGATTGATGACAAAATTTCATTTTAAAAGTCTCATCCCGCCACTCTTTGTGCAGATTTATTGCCTCTTTATTCTTTCTTTAGGCACAAGCGGTGCAATCGTCTATCTCTCTTATAGCAATGTTTTAAAGAAAAATGAAGAGGTGATTTTGCGACAGGTCACTTCCATAGCGCAACAATCTCTTTTAGAACTCATAAGAAAAGATGCTGCACGACTCAATCACCTCACAAACGAATTTGGCTTCACTCTGCAAGAGGAGATTCCAAAGGACGCCGTGATTTTATCGGAGTTTCCCAATGAGTTTGCAATCATTAAAATCTTTAAGCTTCAAAAAAACTATGGCTTTAGTCTAGAGCATTTAGGAATCCAAACGATTGCCTTAAAAGATTATACGCAAGAATTAACAAGCAAAGATGACTTACAGATATGGATATTGCTAGACTTTTTGGTCTTGCTTTTAACCTTTGCGATGATTTTGACACTCTTGCACCCCCTAAAAGTCCTACAAAGTGCGCTAGAAGAATTTGGCAAGGGAAATTATAAAATCAAGATTCCCGTCCCAAGTGAGCCACAACAAGCGCAACTTGCCAAAAGTTTCAATACAATGGGAGAAAAAATCTCAAAACTTCTCTTAGCAAGAGAATTTGTGCTAAGAAATATCGGACATGAGCTAAAAATGCCGATTTCTAAGGCTAAATTAGCTCTTGAACTCATGCCTAAAAATCCACAAAAAACACTTTTGCAGAAGTGTATCCACAATCTTGATATGCTCACAAGTCAAATTCTGACCTTTGAAAAAGTACAAGAGGGCAAGAATTTGCTTGTGTGGGAAAATTTTGATATAGAAACATTATTGATTCAAACGCTCAATCAGTGCTTTATTGAAGAAAATGAGTTAGAGATTCATATTTTAGAAAACTTTAAAATCTGTGGGGATTTGCAGTTTTTAGCTATCGCTTTAAAGAATTTGATTGAAAACGCAAAGAAATATAAAAGTGGCGGGAAAATCATAATAAACGCATTCATAGACAACGTGGGTGCGCAAATATGCGTAAGCAATCTTGGCACAAAACTCAAGCGACCTATAGAATACTATCTTGAACCCTTTTCGCGCGACAGCTCTCATGCGCTCATACAAGGCTATGGACTTGGGCTTGGAATCGTAAGAGCGATTTTAGAGCTGCACGGATTCCAACTGAAATATTTTCATGATGATTTCATGCATCACTTTAATATTATATTTAAAGAAAATAAGGAAAATCTATGAAGTATATTGGCATCGATCTTGGAAGCAATTCTTTGCGCGCCGTTAAAATGGAATATGAAGCAAATACGCAACGCCTTACAACTTTAGGCATGTTTGAAGCCACAGTGCGTACCGCTGAAGGATTAGAGCAGAGTGGAGAGATTTCCAAAGAAGCCCTCCATCGCATTATAGAAAATCTTCTCATCTTACGCAAAACTCTTGCCATCACTCCTAAAGACACCATCATTGCCCTCACAACACAAGCCATGCGTAAAGCAAAGAATCAAAAAGAAATTTTAGAGATTTTACTTAAAGAAACAGGAATCTCCTTTCAAGTCATAGATGGAATCACAGAAGCACAAATCACTGCTTTAGCCCCTAAAATCGCCCTTAAAGGATTCAAAAACAATCCAAAATACGCAAAAGAGTGTTTTTTACTCATTGATATGGGTGGAGCAAGTAGCGAATTTATCGTGTGTAAGGATTCTAAAGACTTGGCAAAGAGCTTTGAGATTGGCATTGTGAGTGCTAAGGAAAGATACAAGAGCATAGAAAATCTTCTTGTGCATAAAGAGGAAATTCTAAATCCCATCCAAGCTTTTTTGCAAGAATGCAAAGAATGTGGTGCGATTCCACGTTTTGTCGTTGCAAATAGCGGGACACCAACAATTGTGTGTGCGATAAAATTAGGATTGGAGGTCTATGATTCTAAGAGGATTTTTGGGCAAGAGTTGAGTTTGCAGGATTTTTTTGAAGTGCTCAATACATTTTCTAGCTGGAGTGAAGAGCAGCAAATAGAGCGTGTGGGAGCTTTTAAGTCCGATGTTGTTCCCTTTGGAATCGCTCTTTTTACCGCATTTATGGAATCTTTAGGATTCACAGAGTGTCTCGTTATTGACGAAGGATTGCGCGAGGGTGCGATAATTGGCAGAATTCAAGGTTTAATTTAACTTTGGAGTGTGCCTAATGATTTTCTATTTGAATCACACACAACGCAATTTGTGAAGTCGTTACTTAATGCAACGGCAATCACTCTGTCAAAAAGCTATTTAATCTATGTTTGTAGGCTGTCGGTTGCTTCTTTGTAAAAAGTCAAGAGGGCTGTCCTGCCATGTTGCCTTTTCTATGTGTTTGGCGATTTCATTAGCTACGTTCGGGTCGTTTATCTAGTTCTTTGTTTCTGTGGTTTTTCTAAAGTCTCTTTTGTTCCCTCTTGGATTCCACGCATTGCATAACGCGCTCTTTATTGCTTATAAAGAATCTTTTAGGTCAAAGCAAATAGAGGATTTCTAAGATATTACTGATTCTAGTGCAAACCTAAAACAAGGTTTGCAGCTCTAAGGTGTGTTTAACGCTTTTTGAAAGAAGGATAGTGTGAAAACTCACCATAATCATTAAAATTAAAGTTCTTAAGAAACTCTAAATCTTCATTTGACAACTCAAAATCCACAGCGGCATTTTGAGCAATATGCACAGGATTCTTGCTCTTTGGCAAAGGTAAAGTTCCTATACTAAGTGCATAACGCACACAAAGCTGTGCAGGAGTAACATTATATTTTTGCGACATCTGTATGATTTTCGCATCTTTGGTGAGTCTGCCATGTGCGATAGGCGAATACGCTTCCACAAGCACTTCTTGCTCTTTGCAATAGTCTATCAAATCAAAAGGCGTATTTCCAATATGCGTTAGAATCTGATTGACAGCAGGTTTGGTTGAGCAGTTTTTGAAGATATTTTCCAAATCTTTTTCTAGGAAATTACTCACGCCAATTGCCCTTACTTTTCCTGATTTTAGCGCATCTTCAAGTGCATGATACACCTCTACATTCTCGCTAAAATAATCACCCCCTCTAAAATTGCTCCAAGGTTGAGGACTATGGATGAGCATCAAATCAATCTCACTAAGCCCCATAGTGCGCAAAGAATTATCCAAAGACTCCATAGCACTCTTATAGTCCTTGTATTCGGCACGTATCTTGCTTGTTACAAAAATCTCCTCGCGTTTAAGTCCGCTCTTTCGCACAGCTTCTCCAACGCCCCTTTCGTTACCATAGGCTTGAGCGGTATCAATATGGCGATAACCTATTTTAAAGGCTTCTGCAATCACATCCTCAACAATATTATCATCAATTTTCCACACTCCAAGCCCGATTTTTGGAATCTTCATTCCATTATTAAGCACAAAATTCTCGCTTAAAGCTCTGCCCTCTTTCCCCTTTTTTGTAGCTTTTAGAGATTCTAAACTATTTGCACTAAAGAGCACATTTGGTGCAAACATTGCCATGCCTAAGCCTCCAATGCCCATTTTTACGAACTCTCTACGATTTTTCATTATGACTCCTTTAAAATTAAGATTAAAACAAAAATGTTATAAAAAATTCTAGCATTTAAAACTTTTCTTTTTCATAACATTTTCCTAAGAATACACCCAAAATTCCCCAAACAAAAGAAATAAAGGCACCACAAAACAATACAAATGCGATTCCTATGTGTGCTAAAGCTCCTTCAACTTGTGCAGAAATCGCATCGCCACCGCGATACACCACTGTATCAATGAAATTTTTCACCTTATACTTTGAATCCGCACTCAAAGGCACAAATAACATTTCTCTTCCGGGTCTAATGAGTGCATACTCTCCGATTCTCCTTACACTCATTACAATCACTAATGCCAAAAATGATGGATGCAAGAGGGCTAAAGCAACAAAACCAAGTGCAATGCAGAATCCTAAAAGACTTAAAAGACTTGTGATTCCAAAGATTTTTGTGATTCTAGCTGTCAAGAAAAGCTGTATCAACAAACTCGCACTTTGCACGATTAAATCAATATTCGCAAAGGCTGCTACACGCATTTCTCTTGTGGGAAAAAATTCTTTAATCACCCGTGCTTGTTCCATATATAAAAATGTAGAGACGCTTGTTAAAAGCAAGACAAAGCCACAGAGTGCAAGGAGAAATTTTGACTGCACGATAGAGTGGAATCCAGCAAAAGGATTCTGTGCTCCGATGGGCTTTTCAAAACGTTCTAGTGATTGATCCATGCCGTTTTTGCCAATCTCTCTTATCATTAGGTTTTTTAAGACAATTCCGATTCCTAGCAACATTAAAGAACAAAATGTCAAAAACGCAAGATTTGAGCTCATAAATCCAGCCCAAGATGCCCCCGCAATGCTTCCCAAACTCGCCCCCGCAGAAATGATTCCAAAAAGCCTTTTGCTTCTCTCTTTACTAAAAATATCGCTAAGCAAACTCCAAGCTGTGCTAAAAATAAAAAGATTAAAAACACTCACCCATACATAAAAAATGCGTGAGAGCCACACAAAAGCGTAGCTATCATGGTCTAAGAAAGAAAAAATTCCATAAAATAACACAAGATTTAGGGCAAAAAACAAAAATACACAATCCACATAAAGCTTCCTTTTTACGCGACTTGCAAGCACCATCATGGCTAAGGAGACAGCAATAATCACAATAAAGGTTGCCAAAAATAACCATTTTAACGCCTCTCCTCCGCCCTCCAAACCGAGTGCATCGCGCATAGGACGCAAGAGTGCATATGAGCAAAAAAGTGCAAAAATAAGGCAAAAACTCAACAACAAAAGCTTAATCTCTTCTGCCTTGACACTCAAAATTTGCAAAATCTTATTTTTCATTTGCTTCCTCATCCCCTTAAATTCTTAACAAATGACTGCATTAATATCAGTCCAGCTCTATATTTGACAATACTTAAAGCCCAAGCGATTCAATCCACTTTTTCACACTCGCTTTACTTGTGCCAAAATTAAATCTACGCCCTTCTTTAAATTCCGCCTGTGGCACACTCTTTTGCAAGTCTCTCACGCTTCCTCCAAGCTCACTTCCTCCACTTGTACAAAAAGGAATGATGATTTTTTGGCTAAAATCACCTGATTCTAAAAATGTATTCACAATGTGTGGTGCGCTATACCACCAAATAGGAAATCCCACAAATATCACATCATAGGGGCTCACATCAATGCTTGAAGCCATCTTTGGTCGCGAAGTTTTGTCCTTGCATTCTAATGTCGTTCTTGATTGTTCGTTGTTCCAATCCAAATCAGCCTTCGTATAGGGTTCTTGTGGTGCTATCTCAAAAAGTTCTGCCCCTTGCACACTTGCAATTGTCTCTGCAACATCCTTTGTGATTCCACTTGCACTAAAGTATGCAACCAAACTTTTCATACTCGCTCCTTGAATCTAAGAATCTCTAAGTTTGTTGCGATTATACAGCATTATACTTAGTCTCTGTCAAGTCTTTATAAAAAATTCAAATCACTTTCTAGCAAAGCAGGAATGAGCTTGACAGATACTTAGTGTTATGCTGTATAATTAAATATACATTAATTTTAAGAAATAAAAAGGAGTCCCATGCAATTTATCACTTTAAACAATGGTGTGAAAATGCCCATTTTAGGTTATGGAGTTTTTCAAATTCCACCAAAAGACACGCAAAAATGCGTTGAAGATGCCTTAAGCGTAGGATACAGAAGTATTGACACCGCACAAGCGTATTTCAATGAAAGCGAAGTCGGAGCGGCTCTAAAATCAAGCGGAATCAAAAGGGAGGAGCTTTTCATCACCACTAAGCTTTGGATTAACAACGCTGATGAAAACAAAGCACTCAAAGCCCTTGATGAGAGCCTTAAAAAGCTCGGACTTGATTATGTGGATTTGTTTTTAATCCACCAGCCTTTCAATGACATTTACGTAGCTTACAGAGCGATGAGTAAGCTCTATAAGGAGGGCAGAATCAAAGCCATAGGCGTGAGTAATTTTTATCCGGACAGACTTGTGGATTTTTGTCTTAATAACGCAATCACACCCGCTGTAAATCAAGTTGAATGTCATCCCTTTTTGCAAGATTTAAGGCACAAAAATTAATGCAAGAATACAAAGTCGCAATGCAATCGTGGGCGTCTTTTGCAGAGGGGAAAAACGATATTTTCAAAAACACTCTCTTAATGCAAATTGCCTCAAAATATAATAAAAGCGTGGCACAAATCATTTTGCGTTGGTTGATACAAAGAAATATCATTGTGATTCCAAAGACAACGAGCAAAGAGCGTATGAAAGAAAATTTTGCCGTGTTTGACTTTGTTTTGAGTGAGCAAGATATGCAAAGCATTGCCACTTTAGACACGCAAAAAGGTCTTTTTATCAATCACAGCGACCCAAATATCGTTAAATGGCTCTGTGAAGTGCATAAAGATAGCTTTAAATCATAAAAACAAGGACGCATTTTAAACACTTCCCATTCTAGTGCAAAGCTAAAACAAGGTTTGCAAATGTGTTTAACGTTTTTTGAAAGAAGGATATTTTTAAAACGCGTCATAATCTTTTAAAATTAAAGCTCTTAAGAATCTTTTAATTAAATTTACATATGAGATTTCTTATCATTGCTTTAATTTGCATTTCATACCATTTGCTTCCCAATTTTTCATCATCTTGAAGTGTTTTTTTAAATCGGGGCAAGCTTTTCATAATTCAAACCAGATTTTAAAAGGCTAATGAGATCTTGTGTGCTTAAGGGTAAAATTTTCATTCCTTTAATGTGTGTTGTTTCATTTTCAAAATAATAATTAAGGCGAGTTCTAAAGTCATTGAGGACGTTTTTATCTCAATAAGGGGCGATAAATATACCATAGCTTTGTGCTTTTAGAATTTAATTTTAGTCTTGTATTTAAAATTAATAATTATTTAGATACAATAGCAACAATAATGTGCTTAAAAGAGGAGTTTTGGTTGAAAATAGGAAGTTTGTTTGCTGGGATTGGAGGGATAGAGCTAGGCTTTAAAAAAGTTGGCTTTAAAACAGCTTGGGCGATAGAGATTGATACAAAGGCGTGTATAACTTATAAAGCAAACCACAAGCATAAAATCATTAACGAAGATTTGGCAAAAGTGGATTTAAGTAAATTAAATAAGATTGATATTTTAACAGCTGGTTTCCCTTGTCAAGCTTTTAGTGTGGCTGGATATAGAAAGGGTTTTAAAGACGAAAGAGGCAATGTTTTTTTTGAAATTTTAAGATATTTGGAATATTTTAAGCCAGAAATTATTTTTTTAGAAAATGTAAAAAATTTATTCAAGCACGATGGTGGTAGGACTTTTACTATTATAAAAACAGAATTAGAGAAAGCTGGGTATAACATAAAATATCAAATTTTAAATACTTGTGAGTATGGCAATATTCCTCAAAATAGAGAAAGAATTTATATTGTAGGTTTTTTAGATTTTAATAAATGTGAGATGTTTAATTTTCCTGCTAAAATCAAGCTCACAAACAAAATTAGCCATTTGCTAGAACAAGGGGTCGAAAAAGATTTTTACTACAACAAGCACAAATACTACAATGAACTTAAACAGAATATGCGAAACAAAGAGACTTTATATCAATGGCGGAGGCATTATGTGAGAGAAAATAAAAATAATTTATGCCCAACTTTAACTGCAAATATGGGAACGGGTGGCCATAATGTACCTTTAGTATTAGATGATGATATACGCAAACTCACCCCTAGAGAATGTGCCAGATTTCAGGGATTTGACGATGATTTTATTTTACCAAATGAACTTTCAAAAGCTACACTTTATAAGCAAATTGGTAACAGCGTTTCTGTAAGTGTGATTGCAAATATTGCAAAAGAGATTAAAAGGGTTATAAAAAATGAATTTAGAAATGAATTTAGAGCAGTTTGTTAAGAAAAACATCAAAGCTTTCAACGAAAAGCCTTCTAGTTTTAAAAACAAACAATTTAATGATACGCAAATCAAAGATTATCTAAGGAGACGTTTTATAGAAAAGTGTAGTGATGTGAAATTTAAAGAAAAAATTCTAAAAAATTTTGAAAAATTAGATTATAAAAGAAATGAAATCACTGAAATTGCAAATAAAGAGTGCTTATACAAAAATGATGTGGTTCATTTTATAGAAGCACAAATATTTTTAGATATTTTTAAAAAATTAGATTTGCAGGAACTAAAAGATAAAAGCTTAGAATACATTAAGGAAGTTAGCAATGATAAGCAATTTAATTTTATAAAGACTAAACTTGCCAAAATTTTAGAAAAAGCCTTATTTCTTGCTTCTATTGATGGATTTTCAACAAATTTACTTCACATTAATTCAGGAGTTATGACAGCTAATGCTGGTGATAGTGCGGAATTTTTATTTGTAGCAAGAGCTATTTTAGCTGGATTTAATGCTTCAAGCGTTGATGTAAGAAGCAGTCGTTACGATGCGATAGTGGATTACAATAGTACGCTTTTACGCATTCAAATTAAAGGGATTTCTCAAGGTGGAATTATTAGCTTTAGGGATAGAGACAGAGGAGGACAGGGTATAGACTACAAACATGAAACAAATCGAGGCAAGAGAATCACGAGCGAAGATTGCGATATTTATGTGGCTATGGATAAACAAATGGGCATTTGTTATCTTATACCGATGAGTTTTGCAGATAAATTTGATGATGAAAAATGCACGAAAATAAAATTGGAAGAAATAGAACAATACAAAGAAAATTGGGAAGTTATAAAAGAAGTAGCAGAATCAAAATAACAAGAATTCATTAATATTTTTCGCTCTTAAACTTGTATTTTCAAAATAATCATAACGCATTGATTTTTCTTTATTTTAAGATTTAAAATCACAGAATCTATTTTTTCTAAAAGCTTTGTTTTTGCTCCTGTGTAGCGACGATTAGAGATGCAAAACATGAGAAAACTTTTTTAAATTTCTTTTTAGCCTAAGCCTTTTTGCCACAAAAACTAATGACATTTCTGAAATACTTCTAGGATTTAAAAGGCTTTTGCTATTGTTAAAGATGATTATCTTTTTATCAACCATACTTTCTTCCCCTTTTAAACCAAAATTCTACCATAAAACCATAAATATAAAAATCCTCAAAATTCACTCCTCATAGCTTTTTACCACTCACAACGTCCACAATGTGTTTAAAGGCTTAAATTCTCATTTATCTTTAAAATTGACCTTGACAAACACTAGGTGTTATGCTTTATAATTGCTGAAACTTTTTTATAAAGGAGTGCTATGCAAAGAAGAAAATTTTTAAAAACTCTCGCTTTGAGCCTGACTTTAGGAAGCACAATGTCCTTAGCTAAGGAGAATTCAAAACAAAAAGGAGAAAAAATGCCAACAAAAGAAAATCCACAAATTTGGTATATCACGGGAGCAAGTGGGGGCTTGGGCTTTGCCTTAGCCGCGTATCTTTTGCAAAAGGGCGATAAAGTCGCTGCAACTTCAAGGAGATTAAGCAATATACAAGACAAACTTGGCAAAGAAAACGCAAATTTCTTGCCCTTAGAGCTTACTTTTGATTCAAGCAAAGGGGGAGTGAGTGCAAAAAGTGCAGAAAATTTGGAGAGGATTTATCAAAAATGGGGTCGCTTGGATAATCTTGTCAATAACGCAGGATATGGGCTTTTAGGCTTTGTTGAAGAAGTGAGTGAAAAACAGCTTAGGGAGCAATTTGAGGTGAATGTTTTTGCCCCCTATGTTTTGACGCAAAATGCCCTTAAGATTATGCGTCCGCAGGCGATTAAAGAGGGTGGAGATAAACAAAACATAAGGGCTAGAATCTTTAATCTTAGCTCCATTGCTGGGTTTCGGGTGAGCAATGTTTCAACGCCCTATTGTATGTCTAAATTTGCCCTAAGTGCTTTGAGTGAAGGGCTTATGCTGGATTTAGAAGATTTTGGAATCGCACTAATCAATGTCATGCCAGCAGGTTTTAGAACTGAATTTTTAGGAACTTCTATGAATTTTGGCACGACAAAAATCCCTGATTATGAGGATAAAAGAAAGGCTTTTTTGGAAAAAACAGCAGCATACAGCGGAAAACAAGCGGGAAATCCAAAGAAATTTGCAGAAATTCTCTATAAAATTTCTAGGATGAAAAATCCGCCTTTTAACCTCTTTATGGGCAATGCAGCCTATGAATCTGCAAAAAATAAAATCGCATTCGTGCAAGAGGATATAAGACAAACACAAGCCTATGCGGGTAAAAATGCTGATTTTGAAGATGCAGGAGGCAGTGCATTTGATAAGAGATGAAAACAAATAAAGGCCCTAAATCCAAATTTTAGGACCTTTATGAAAAATGGATGGAAAGAAAATGCCTTTAGGGAAATAGCAATAAAAATTATATTTTCTCTCCCCAAATTTCAAAAATATCTTTTATAAATCTCTGTGTTCGCTCCTTTATACTCTCTTCATCCCATTTCTTCTTGTCAAGAATTTCTCTTGTTATCAATAAATCAGCACAAGTTTTAATGCTATTTTTACGACTCCCATCGCCATTGAGCTTAGTTTTCCAAGGAGCGTTTTTTATTGTGCTATTAAGAGAGCCTTTTAAAAGGGTCATATTTCCGATTTGATAAATTAAGTCTTCTGCGTGTTCTTTGTCTTTTGCAATATTTTTCCAAGAACCCTCCCAAGATCGTGGCATGATATGTTCTAAAGTATATTGATAAGAAAGTTCTATAATATCTTGTCCTTTATTTTGATCGCGTCTGTAAAGTTCTATCCAAAATAAAATAAGTTTTGCCCTATAATTTGCACTATTGTCCTTAAGAGAAACTAAACATTCTTTTATGTCTTCATCTTTTGGAATACGTTCTGATAATTGTTCTTTTAAAAGCTCTACAGGATTATCTTTGTTTTCTGCAATGCATTTGATTGTTTTGGCAAATAATATATTATAATCTTTCGTGCCTTTGCGACAAAGCCAACAGAGTAAAACAAATCTTTCTAAGAGGAAAAAACAAGATTTTAAGGTATCATTCTTAAAGCTGTATTTTAATTTTAAAATTAAAGGCATTATGGTGTTTGTATCGGTAATTTTTAAGATATGAAACAATCTTTCTTCATCATTTTCAAAAGACAAGCAAGTATCTTGTTTGATTTGTGGGAAATTGCGATAAATGATAGCATATTCCTTGATTTGTTTTAAAAAAGATTCCATTTTTTTAATGTCATAATTTTCAATCTCCTCTTTATAAATTTTGCTAAGATTTTCTAAGCTGTCTTCAGGTTTAAAAAACCCTCTTATGATAGCAAAGGCGTGTAAGAAAATTTCACTTTGCGTTCTTTTTAAACGACCTGTATTAAGCTCTTCTTCCCAAAAATTTTTATTTTCTTCTGATTCAAATACATCTTCCCAATATTTTTTATAGAGCTCTTCGTAATCTGCTTTTAATGCAATCGCTTTTGCAAAAAGAGCATTTTTTATAATATCCGTTGCATTAAGCTTTAATCCAGCGGTGTTAATGGAATCAAAGATTTTTTGTTCATCTTCTGTGGATTCTAGATTGATTGTAACCCAGAGTTTTATGTGCAAAATAAAATCCAAAAAACTTTTAAAATCCTTTAGTTCTTCGCATTGCTCTATTTTTTCTGAAAAATATTGATAACATTCTATTAATTTATCATTCTTATTATAATCTGATAGCTCTTTATAATTTTTTGCTTTTAAAATTTTTTCAAAGGAGGCTCTATCAATTTTGGAATGTTGAATTTTTGGAATGTTGTTGTTCGGTGGCATTTGAAACAAATAATTTGCATAATATCCCTTATAATTATCGTCTAATTTATCATACAAGGATTTCACAAGAATTGAAAAAGTACTCAATCTTTGTTGTCCATCAATCAAACTTCTTTTTGTCCCCTCTCCTACATTTGTTTGGAGTTGTTTTAATACGATTGAACCTAAAAAATGCTCTTTTTTATTTTTAAAACTCTCTTTTAAATCCTCAAAAAGTTGTTCCCATTGCTCTTCTTTCCACACATAAGCTCTTTGAAAAAATGGAATTTCAATCACAGCTTCATGCAGCATAAATGCAAAATCATTTTCTGTTGCTTTCATATATTTTTCCTTTCAAAAGTTCTAAAATTAAAGAATACATTATACCACAGACATTTAACGTTAAAAATTTTCTAAAAACTATCAATTTCTTAACAAGAACCCTTGACTTAGAGTCGCTCTAATGTTTTATAATTCTAAAAAAATTTCATCAAAAAGGAGGCTTATGCATTGAGATGAATTTTTACTCTGCATGAACAACAAGCAAGAAGTTTTGGGTGGAAGTGCGTTGTTTTTGATGTTTCACAGCTTAAGTGGGGAGGCTCTTAGAATCACAAATCAATACCAAATACAACACACCCGAAGATTTGAGAAAGCTTTTTTCTGAACTCATAGGAAAAGAAGTTGATGAAACTTTTGCACTTTTTCCGCCTTTTTATACGGATTGTGGCAAAAACATCACTTTAGGCAAAAATGTTTTTATCAATGCTTGTTGTCGCTTTCAAGATCAAGGTGGAATCGTCATTGGCGATGGTGTGCTTATAGGGCATAACACAACCATAGCGACTTTAAATCACGATTTTAATCCACAAAAACGTGCAAATTTACATCCTAATGCTGTAAAAATTGGTCAAAATGTTTGGATAGGTTCAGATTGCACGATTTTGCCCGGAGTTGAGATTGGTGATGGTTCTATCATCGGTGCAGGAAGTGTCGTAACAAAGAGTGTTGAGAAAAACTGCATTGCTGTTGGGAATCCTGCAAGAGTGATTAAAAAGATTCAAATTTAAAAAAGGATTAAAATGCAAAGGAGAAAATTCTTAAAAACATTGGCTTTAGGCGGAGCTTTAATGTCCATGCCAAGCCTTGCAAATTCAACAAATTCAAAAGGAATAAAAATGCAAACAATCACTTTAAATAATGGTGTTAAAATGCCTGTTTTAGGGCTTGGACTTTTAAATATTAGAGATTTAAAAGAATGTCAAAGGGTTGTAGAAGATGCCCTTGAAGTTGGCTATCGTTTGATTGATACCGCACAGTCGTATGCAAATGAAGAGGCTGTGGGTGCGGCAATCAAAGCAAGCGGAATCAAAAGAGAGGAGCTTTTCATCACAACAAAGCTCTTTAGGGAATTTGCAACAGAACAAAAGGCGATTCCGTCTTTTGAGCAAAGTTGCAAGAAACTTGGAGTTGATTATGTGGATTTGTTTTTAATCCATCAGCCTATTAATGATGTCTATGGGGCGTGGCGTGCAATGACTAAGCTCTATAAAGAAAAAAGGATAAGAGCACTAGGCGTGAGTAATTTTTATCCCGATAAACTCGTGGATTTTGTGATGAATAATGAAATCACACCTGCAGTCAATCAATTTGTTTGCAATCCTTTTCGTCAAGAGCTTGAACTTGCAAAATTATTGCAAGAATACAATATCGCTTATGAAGCTTTTTCGCCTTTTGCACAGGGAAAAAACAATATTTTTAGCAATGAAATTCTCGCAAAAATCGCAAAAAAGCATAATAAAAGCATTGCACAAGTTGTTTTAAGATGGCTTTTTGAACGCAATATTGTCTCTATACCTAAAACCACGAGCAAGGAACGCATGAGAGAAAATCTTAATATTTTTGATTTCAACCTTGATGAGAGTGATAAAAAGCAGATTCTCACTCTTAATACAGGAAATGTTGGAATCAATCACCAAGATCCAAAAATGATAAAATGGCTCAATGAAAGAAGCATAGGCGAGAGTCTCGCTCATACAAAAAAGGATTAAAATGCAAAGAAGAACTTTCATAAAAAAGGCGTCGGTTTCAAGTTTGGCATTGGCTGCAATGCCTCATTTACTTTTTTCAAAACAAGGAGATAAAATGTCAAATCAAACATGGGATAAGGTTTTTCCAAAAAACGATGAGGTCGCTGTGGAAAAGGTTGAATTTAAAAATCGCTTCGGAATCACTTTAGTGGGGGATTTATACACACCAAAAAATACAAAGCAAGGCAAATTTGCTGCCATTGCAATAAGCGGTCCTTTTGGAGCTGTCAAGGAACAAGCCTCTGGATTTTATGCTCAAACTTTAGCAGAACAAGGCTTCATAACCCTTGCCTTTGACCCCTCTTTCACAGGTGAGAGTGCATTAGCAAATCAGAGCTTACCGCAAAATGTCGCTTCGCCAGATATTAACACAGAGGATTTTTCTGCGGCAGTGGATTTTCTAAGCAATCAAAGCAATGTTGATGCGGAAAAGATAGGGATTTTAGGAATCTGTGGCTTTAGTGGTTTTGCTATCAATGCTGCAGCAATGGATACAAGAATCAAAGCCACTGTAGCCTCTACAATGTATGATATGACAAGGGTTAATGCCTATGGTTATAATGACACTATGGACGCTAAGGCACGTTATGCCCTCAAAGAACAGCTTAACAAGCAAAGAACGCTTGATTTTAAAAACAAAAGCTATGCGAAGGCTCAAGGTTTGCCAGAAAAACTTACAGGAGACGAACCGCAATTTATCAAGGATTATTGGGATTATTACAAGACTAAAAGGGGATTTCATAAGCGTTCAATCAACTCAAATGGCAATTGGAATCAAACTTCATCTTTATCTTTGATGAATCTCCCTATACTTGCCTTTAGCGATGAGATTCAAAGTGCAGTGCTTGTCATTCACGGAGAAAAGGCACACAGCCGATATTTTAGCGAGGATGCTTTTAAGAAGCTTAAGGGTAAAAATAAAGAATTGCTCATCATAAAAGACGCAAATCATGTGGATTTATACGACAATGCGGATAAAATCCCTTTTGCAAAAATCACAGAATTTTTCAAATCCCATCTGGGATAAATTTCAACAAACTCTATTTTATTGATAAATGCAAGGAGAATCCTAAAATTGCCTCAAAGCACAAAATGGATTCTCCGCCAAGTGCATTGAGCCATGCGCTTCAAACAAGTCGTTGAGAGCCTTATTATCAACACACCTGCACACTTATGAGTCTTTCACATCTCTTAAATCCCTAAAAGTCCCCTATTCCTCTCTATTGCCGCTATTTGTTTATCATCAGAATGTTTTTTAAAATTATTGATTAAATATATTTTAAGTATCGTTAAACTAGAATTATTTCACTGCTTTTAAACAAAAAGAATCTTTGATGGATTATATCAGCTCAATCAAAAGAGATTCCACGTCATGCAAAGAATAATGCAAAAAGTAGCAAGTGGATTGTCAAAGCAAAGAGGATTGCAACGCATGAGTTTTTGTGTGTATTAAGGGGGTCATATTGAAAGGCTTTTTAGAATCTGCTTTCATTTCAAATATCATTTTAGCAGTTATTATCTTAAATTCCATTGCTTTAGGGCTTTTAAGCCTTGATAATAGCTTCATTCCACGTTCATTTCTTATCCTATTTGATAGAATTTGTCTGGGGTTTTATGTGTTTGAAATAGGACTCAAAATAGCAGTTTATCAGAGGGATTTTTTCAAATCTCATTGGAATCTCTTTGACTTTGTCATTGTTGGCTTTTCGGTCATACCCTTTGTCAATGAGACCCTATTTTCTTTTGGTGGAGATATTATTATTTTTAGATTGTTTAGAGTGATTAAGGTGGTGCGCATTTTTTCTGCTGTTCCACAACTTAAGTTTATCATAATGGTTATCTTAAAAACAGCCCCTAATGTCCTGTATATAGGCGGATTACTCTTGCTTGTCTATTATATTTATGCCATTTTTGGGACGCGCGTTTTTGGAGCGGCCATGCCCGAATACTTTGGGAATTTGGGGCGCAGCTTTTTCACTCTCTTTCAGATTATGACAGGAGAGGGCTGGAGTGAATCCATAGCACGACCTACAATGCGCATTTATCCTTATGCGTGGATATATTTTATTAGCTTTATTATTGTCGTGAGTTTTGTGGTGCTTAATATCATTATTGGCTTGATTATTGACAATATCAGCGAAATTAAAGAGCGCAAAAATGAGCCAAAAGAAAAAGAAAGAGTCCAATAAAGTCTAATTATAAATTAAGTATAATATTGTTATAATTATAATATAATTTAAATTCAAAAGGAGGCTTGAGATGTCTGTTGAACGCTTTAAGGATTCCAACTCTTTGTACAAATATGAGCTTTTAGATTCCTATTATAGAGACCATAGCATAGAAAAAGGTAGGAAGTTTAAGAAGTTTTTTGATGAGTTTTGCCAACTCGTTTTTGATATTAATCTCACCATGCTTGAAAATAAAATTGATAGAGTCTTTCCACTTGTTGAGGGTGAAAAGACAGCTTATTCAAGCATTTCTGCAGCCATACATTCCCTCACACCCTATCACATGAGTGAAGTTGGCAGAGGTACGGAAGAATATGATTTTTTAAACAAAAAGCGACGTAGCACTGATTTCTGGTGTATGAGCAAGGATAAAGACTTTGAAGTGTGGATAGAAGATAAGTATATAGGTTGTTATTTAAATAAAGATGGATGGAAAATCGATGCTGTTAATAGAGTGAATACGGCTTACAATCAAGTTCTTGAGCTTCACAAAATCGATAATAAGCAAGGCATTAGAATCCATAAACTCGCTTTGTTTAATACAATCATGTATTTTCGTACAAAAGACTATGATAAGTTTTACAAAGATGAAAATATTATGAAACTATTAGATGACGGACCCAACCAACTTGCACAAGAACTTCAGGCATTATATGATGGACTTGATAGCAGAACGACAAGGCACATTGATGGTGGGCTTTTGCTTGGAGTGTTGGATTTGAGAGAATGCCTCAAAAAAGGAAAAGACAAGGACATTTTACATGTACTTGTAGGCGGTGAGAACAAATATGTCGCTCCCTTTTATATCTTAGCAGGAGTTGTGTTGCATTAAGATTCTCTATGAGAACTTAGAAGTCAAGCAAAATCTTTAGGGTTGGTGGGATTTAGCAAGTTTCACAGAATAAAAAGAGCAGAATCCCTCCCTTTTTAGAGAGGGATTCAAAATAATAGGCAAGAACACTAGAATCACTATTGCAAGATACGCAATTTATTGCGCATTTTGATTGGCTTTTTCATATTCCTCATCGCTAACTTTTTCTAACCACACGACATTTTCCCCATTTTTAACGCCTGTAAGAGCAATGTGTGAGCCATTTGAACGGCTGCTTGCACCATGGAAATGCTTAACACCTATTGGACAATTAATCACATCACCCTTTTTTGTAATCCAAGATTCACCACTCTCCACACCTGTGAGAATCTCGCCCTCTGTTACTATGAGTGTTTGTCCAGCTGGATGCGTATGCCACGCACTTCTAGCACCTTTTTCAAACTCCACCAAACCGCCACCAAACTCGCGCCATTCGTTACTTTTAAACATTTCTGTAACCTTAACTTTGCCCGTGAAAATCTTTTCATTTCCCGTGAACCCCCCTAAACTTCCCGCTTTATCAATCCATTGCATATTTTCTCCTCCAAATCCTTGCATAAGAGTTGCCAAAAAACAAGCCACAAGAGCGATTTTGAAATTCCTTTGCATTTGTGTCCTTTATGAATCTATAAATAAGCCACACTCTTATAGAGTATCGCAAGTGAAATCATAATGCAAATTTGCTAAAACAAAACTTGCAATAAGAATCCTCAAGCAAACAAGCACAAGAAAGAGGGAGTTAAGTGAGTTATAAAAGAATAAAGAATATAATTGACAACTTTTGATTTGTGGATTCTTAAATCTGCAAATGTGCACAAGTGATTTAAGGAGTAAAAATGTGTGCAAACAATCAGCTTGAAGTATTAGGTTTGCTAAGGAGTAATCTGTGAATCTTCGTGTCGGCATAGTAGGATTACCAAATGTCGGAAAATCCACAACTTTTAACGCCTTAACTCAAGCTCAAAACGCTCAAAGTGCTAATTATCCCTTTTGCACTATAGAGCCTAATAAAGCACTGGTTGAAGTGCCGGATTCTAGACTTTTTGAACTTGCTAAAATCGTCAAACCTCAAAAGATTTTGCATTCTTTGATTGAATTTGTAGATATTGCAGGACTTGTTAGGGGTGCGAGTCAAGGGGAGGGGCTTGGTAATAAATTTCTTTCAAATATTCGTGAGACTGAAGTGATTTTACACATAGTCAGATGCTTTGATGATGAAAATATTACGCATACTGAAGGCGGTATAAATCCTATAAGAGATATTGAGATTATCAATACAGAGCTGATTTTAGCGGATATTGAACAGCTAAGCAAAAAGATAGAAAAGCTCAATAAAGAAGCAAAGGCAAATCAAAAGGGTGCTAAAGAGAGTTTGGAGTTTGCAAATTCCTTGCTAGAGCATTTAAATCAAGGTTTATCTGCAAGTAGCTTTGAGGGTAGAGAGAGCGAACATTACAAAAATTTAATCAAAGAATTAAGACTGCTTTCTGCTAAAGAAGTGATTTATGGTGCAAATGTCGATGAAAATGGGCTTTCAAAAGATAATGATTTTGTCAAACAGCTCAAAGAATATGCCACAAAACACAATCAAGAAGTGATAAAAATTTGTGCTAAGATTGAAGAGGAGTTGATTGGTTTGAGTGAAGAGGAAATCAGTGAATTTTTAGGCTCTTTGGGGGCTAAAGAGAGCGGACTTCATCAAATCATACGCACAGCTTTTCATAAACTTGGACTCATCAATTATTTTACAGCAGGAGTGCTTGAGGTACGTTCTTGGACTATACGCAAAGGTGATAAGGCTCCAAAGGCTGCAAGTGTGATTCACAATGATTTTGAAAAAGGATTCATCAAGGCTGAAGTGATAAGTTATGAAGATTTTATCGCTTATAAAGGAGAGAGTGGGGCTAAAGAAGCAGGAAAACTGCGTCTAGAGGGCAAAGACTACGAGGTCAAAGATGGAGATGTGATTCATTTTAGATTCAACGTATAGATTCCTTTTTGACAATATTCATTTTACATTTGCCAATTTATCCACAAAAGCAAACTCAAAGAAAACCTACAGAATCCTCAAGCGATTTGCAAGGCTTGAAATATTGACAAATTGCATAAATTGAGATATAATCCACATTTCAAAAGTCATTGGGGTATCGCCAAATGGCAAGGCAGCTGGTTTTGGTCCAGCCATTTCGAGGTTCGAGTCCTTGTACCCCAGCCACTTCATTATCAATTTGTGAATTTGATTGATCGCGGGGTAGAGCAGTCCGGTAGCTCGTTGGGCTCATAACCCAAAGGTCGGTGGTTCAAATCCATCTCCCGCTACCAAATTTCAAAACCAAGAATCCCCTAAGGACACAGAGTTAAGCAAATTTAAAGATAAGATATGGAATTTGTCGGAACTGAATTAAATTTTATACATTTTTGCATCTCCTGTGTTTTACTCATTCCTCCACTTTGGAATCTTTGTTGGCTTACAATTGCACATTCACATACAAAAAAGCTCAAAATTCTTGCATTGAGCGCACCTGCTTATTATACAATTCTAAGCGCGAGTGCCTTTAGTGGATTTGTCATTTGGGCAATGCTAGGTTTCACACTCACATTAAAGCCTTTATTAATGCTCGTTCTTTGGTGTTTTGTACTATTTTTTGAGATTATGCGACACAAGAAGCAAAAACAAATACGCATTGAAGCAGAACCTAAGAAAAGGGAATCTTTCTTTCGCAATGCAACCCTCAAATATTGCTTTGATTTGTGCGTCTTTGCCTTGTTGTTCGTGATTTAATATGCAATTTGTCTATCACAAAAAAGCTGGAGAGGCAGAAATTACGCTAGAAGGAGAGGATTATCATCACATATTCCGTGTGCGACGTCACAAGGCAGAATCCTTAGCATTGCGCAATTTAGAAGACACTAACATTTATTTCTACAAAATTACATTTCTAGACAAAAGAGAATCGCACTTATCCCTACAGCACACAGAGGAGACGAACCTGCAAAATCCACCCAAAGGACATTTGATTTGGGCTTTCATTGAGCCAAAAATCATTGAAAAAACGATTCCATTTCTCAATGAGTTGAATCTCACACAAATCACATTTTTTTATGCAGATTTTTCACAGAAGCAATATCACTTGGATTTAGAGCGCGTAGCGAGGATTATAGAGCATTCCTGTGAACAGTGTGGGCGCATCACGCGCTTAAAAATTGAGATTCTTGCCCATTTGGATGAAGTGTTACAAAAATACCCAAAAATAGCAGTTATGGACTTTTGCACACAAAGCATTTCTGCTCCCTTAGAGATTCCATTTTTAATCGGTCCAGAGGGAGGTTTAAGCACAAAAGAACGTGAGATTTTGCAACCGCAATTTCACTTTAGTGCGCCAAACTGCAACATTCTAAGGAGTGAAACAGCAGCGATCTATGCATTGAGCAAAATCATATGACTTTACAAGAGCATTAAAAAGCGTTACAATCAACAAAAAGGATTCCTATGCGCCATTGCAAAAAAGCCTTTACAATGCTTGAATTAGTGTTTATTTTAGTGATTTTAGGGATTTTAGCAGCTGTTGCGATTCCAAAAATCTCTGCAAGTCGCGATGATGCAAAAATGGTCGCCCTAAAGAGCGACATCAATACACTCAAAACTTCCTTTTTGGCATATTTTTTAGCACAGGGCGAGGGGACATTTTTAAATGCAATCACTCTTAGTAGTGCCAATTGGGATTTGAGTGATTATACAATTTCAAGCAAACTCAAAGATTCAAACCAGAACCCCTGCATCAATGCGAAACTTTTGAATTCCAATAATGCCCTCGCCACAAATCCAAAAGATGTGCAGTTTTTGGAATTATCCACACAAACAACGGGCAATGCAAATGGCGACACATGCGCAAAGCTTATCTCAAGCATCAATCTCCAGCAATCTCTAAAGATTCCTCTTTTGAGCAATTCCATTGTGTTTTAACGCTATGCAAAAGGCTTTTACTCTCTTAGAGATTGTGCTTGTCTTACTACTTTTAGGAATCCTGCTTAGCATTGGGATTCCAAATTTTCTTAATTTGACGCAAAATACCTGCATTAAAAAATTACAACTCCAAGTCTTACAATTAAAATTTGCACTTAAAACACAGCACAAACAGGCTATCAATTGGGATGCATTGTATGAGCATCTTGATTTTAAAGCTGGAAATTGCAATTTCGCAAAGCAAAAAAATGGCTTCATTGCAAACGATAATGGTCGCAAAGCTTATTTTGTCCTCAAAAATTCTGTATTAGAATGCCAACATACAAAGAGTGCAAAACTCCATAATGGCGAATCTCTGTGCGATGTGTTTTAGGATAGAGCGATGCAGGAATTTTTGCTAGGCTTAGAATCTTTGCTTGATTTTAAACTTGAAGTCCTTTTCTTTCTTTTTCTTGTGGCATTTGTAGCGGGATTTATCGATGCAATTGCGGGAGGGGGAGGAATGATTACGATTCCAGCACTCTTAATCTCTGGCATTCCTCCCATAGAATCCCTAGCAACAAACAAACTCCAAGCATCTTTTGGGAGTTTTTCTGCGGCCTTGCATTTTTACAAAAAAGGCTATATAGATTTGAAAAAATGCATAACATTTGCAATATTAGCCTTCATTTTTTCTGCTTTTGGGACTCTTGTTGTGCAGAGGATTCAGACGGACTTACTCGCCAAGATTCTGCCTTTTTTGATTATTTTATTTGGAATCTATTTTCTATTCACTCCCAATATCGGCGCACAAAAGACACGAGGATACAAGGGGTTTTTAGGGATTGCAATTGCTGCAATTGGTTTTTATGATGGCTTTTTTGGTCCTGGAACAGGGTCGTTTTTATTATTAGCCCTCATTTTGCTTGGTGGATTTGAAATCAGGCAGAGCTTAGGAGAGGCGAAGCTCTATAACTTCGCAACAAATCTTGCTTCTCTTGTTTTTTTTATGCTTGGTGGGCATATTTTATGGATTGTAGGTTTGGTTATGGCATTTGGACAATTCATTGGTGCCAATCTTGGCTCAAAAATGGCAATACGTTATGGGGTACGCATCATAAGACCTCTTGTTGTGATAATTTCCCTCGCACTCTCAACACGTCTTTTGTATCAAGCCTTTATGTGATTTATCTCTTACACTCTCATCTCCGCAC
>CANQAN010000004.1 GCA_947588965.1 uncultured Helicobacteraceae bacterium | reverse complement strand
TGGAAAGAATATCAAGTCTCAAAAGAACAATTAGAATATGATTTGTTAGAGAAAGTGGAGGAGTTTTATCCTGCGCCACTTTATGTGAATCTTGCAACCCTTAATACTTGTAATTTAAAATGCATTATGTGTTGTTTGCATTCTGAAGAGTTGCGCAAGAATCAGACGACTGATTTTTTCAAAAAAGAGCAGTTTTTGGATGCAAAAATCATTAAAGAAGTCATAGAGTTTGTTGCAAAAAAACAAAAAAACTATCATCAACGCTCAATCTCGTTTATTGCTCTTGGAGAGCCTTTGTTAGATGATAGAATGCCAGAGTTTATCAAATTTGCTAGAGATGCTGGAATTGCGCTTGTCTCTCTAACGACCAATGGCACACTCTTAGAACAAAAGGGCGAGAGGCTCCTTGAAGCAGGATTGAATCGCATGACTGTTAGCATTGATGGTGCTACACCTGAAACATATAAGAGGATTAGGGGAGCAAACTTAGAAAAAGTAGAGAGTGGTGTGAGAAAATGCGTAGAGATTGCAAGGAGATTAAATCATACTAAAAACGCAGGGATTGAGTTTCAACTCAATTGTGTACTTGTGGATTCTATCAAAGAGATTTTTAATGAAAAAGAGCTTTATCTGCAAAAATGGCAGGATTGTAGAGATATTATCAAAAATATTTATTTTACTAATCAAGGTTATTTTGATAAAGAGGGCAATAACACTCACAAGGTGTTCAATCAAGAAAAAGGTGAGCATTGTAAGAGTGTCTGCAGTTTTCCTTGGCTTGGGTATCAAGTGGATTGCTATGGGGAGGTGAGTGTGTGCTGTACGATGCAAAATCAAGCCTATTATAATAATCCTATTTCTATTGGAAATGTCTATAAAGATGGCGTGGAGAAAGTATGGGATTCTGCGATGGCTAAGATTTTACGTAAAGAAACATTGAAGTGTCATTTTAAGACATTTAAACTCTGCACTTCTTGCACAGAGAGATACAGGCAGACTTATGAGGATTTTGAAAATAAAAGTGTTCAAATTACAGGCGAGAGACACTAGAAGCTTTTAGATAAATTTATGGTAGAATACGCAATCTGTTTTGATTAAAGAAAGGAGTTGCTTGGTTTCCTTGCCCTTAAGATATGAAAATATGAGAGAGATTCCCTATCCTTACAAGGGGATTGTGGCGCTCTCTAATGATGCAGAATATATGAGTCAAGAATTTTTAGATTGGTTGATTTTGTATTGCAATACAGAAGAGAATACGCCACTTGGAAGAGGGCTTGGGATAGAGTTTGCTTCAAGCTTGTTTTTCTACTCTGATAATCCTTTGCACACTTCCATCTATGATTCTTTGAGTGCTAAGGCTAGAGAAACGCCCTATGCAAAGTGTTTGCGCGACTATATTAAAGAGGGATTTATTGATACAAATCATGCCTTTGGGGATTTCAATCCTGTTTGTAATTTCACAAGAGCCCATGCTCTTAGAGTGTATGAAATGCTAGAAAAGCATGATTTGTCTTTGCCCATTTTTACAAATCATGGAAATGGCAATAATGAGGCTATGGCGCACAATGTGGGCTTTCTCCCTCATTATCGCGGGAGTTTTCCGGAATCTCCATCCTATCATACAGATTTATTCCGACAAAGAGGTGGGGAGTACATTTGGAGTGATGAGGGTGACTATGTAGAGGAGAGATTCCCCACGATCTCTTTGAATGGCACAGGTGTCTTAAGCGAAGACGGGAGGCAACAGCAGTGCGGGGGGGGGGGCATTATTTAAGAGATTATTTTGTGGAGATTCTTATTATTATTTCTTCAATCGCTACCGCTCTACGGGTCTCGTTGCACCTACTTTTCAGACTTTCAATTATCAAATTTCTAGCATAGATTGGGAGAGATTTTATAATCTTTCTTGTGTGGTTATTTTTTATCAGCATTTTGGCAGCTTTTATGTTGCAGAAAAAAATGTTCCGACGACTTTAGAGCTTCTTAAGCAATTTCCCTATTATCTCAATGGATTGCGCTTTCTAAAAGAGCAGCAAGATCAGGGAAATTTGTACGTGATGAAAACTTATGCGCTCTTACGCTATGTTAGGATGTATTTAAGCACTAAGGTTACAAGTGAATCTGTGGAAAATACAGAGATTTACACGATAAATAATTATGAAGAAATCAGCGATTTGAGTTTTTTTAATGGACTCACCATTTATATAGAAAATCCTAAGAAAATGATTCGGGTTTTTTACAGAGAGAGGGAGTTGAGCTTCGTACGCAATGGTTTAGATGCGCGAGCAAGATATTCTATCACAATTAAATATGATTAAAAGGAGTCGTCAATGTGGGATAAAAATATCGAGACAGAATGGGATGTCCCTGACTTTTTAGGGATTTTGGGTGATGAGTATTCTAAAGAATTTGCAATGGCGGAATTTTCACCCTCAAAAAGAACCTCCCCTTTTAGCAGTGGAGAAGCAAGGAGTTTAGGAAATTATCAAAAAAGAATCCAAGCCCTCTCTTTTGTCAATAAAAAGTTGGTTTTAGATGCGGGTTGTGGAATGGGACAATGGAGTTATGTTTTGAGTTCTTCTAATGAGAGAATTATTGGAGTTGATCAAAGCGATCATAGGCTTGAAATCGCACGATATGTTAATCGCAACAAGAAAAATGTTGAGTTTTTTAAGTGTAATTTAGAAAATATCAGTGCAGAATCGGGGAGCTTTGATGCGATTTTTTGCTATGGCGTGTTTATGTTTACTGATATGGTGAAGACACTCTTAGAGTTTAAACGTGTGTTGCACAAAGAGGGCGTGATATTTTTGAATTTCAACAATATTGGACATTATGTGCATAGGATTTTATACCATACAACAGAAGTAAAAAATGAAGAATTAGTTTTGCAGTTTAAAAATATGATATCAAATTACTATAGAGGGGTTTATAAGTCCTCTCTAATGACACTTGAGACACTTCAGAAGCTTTTAGAACAAATGGGTTTAGAGATTGTCTATAGTGGTTATGATGGAGAATCTGCATGTCTGCCTTTTTATAAAACGGAATTTTATAACTTTCCCTATGTTACGGAAGTTTTGATAAAGAATAAGGAGTAATTTATGCTTGTAATCTATGCTCCACAAAAAGAACATACTAGGATTTTGCGAGAGTTTCCTTTGGCACGTTGTGAAGAGATTGTTTCTTTGTGGGATTGCTCTTTGTTGGAGAGAATGTATTTTGAGATTGCAGAGGGCAATGTTGTAATTGTTGTGAATCCGAGTTTTGAGATTTTAGCTTGGGATTCTTTTGTTTCTTTTGTCCATCGCATGGAATCATCAGAGCACAATCTCTTTTTCTCACCACAGATTAATCCGAAATTTTTCATCAATGAACCATTGTGGTTTGGGCTTAAGAAAATGGACAGCGTGAAAAATTTCTTCATAGAATTTTTGTATAAGAATCAATTTTTGAGTACAAAATTTAGAAACTTAATGCACAAAGAAGTGAGGACAAATTCCATCAGTCGCGTGGATATTCCAAAGTATCTGACGAATTTAGATTCTGTTTGGGAACGTTTTGAGGATGCTCTGTGTTCAAATGTGTTTTTAGAATCCTATGAGGAAAAATATTTCAAAAATCCCACTAATGTTCACGTAGCACTCTCCAATCGCTGCAATCTCTCATGTGTGATGTGTCCATATCATTCTCCACAGATTACGCCTTTGCATACGAGCGATTTTTTCAAAAAAGCTCATTTTATGGATCGTGAGGTTTTTAGAGAGATTGCAAAGTTTTGCGGGGAAAATCAAATCTTTTTGCAATTTGGACAGCTCGATGAACCCTTATTACATCCGCATTTTATAGAATTTTTGGAGATTGCAAAGTCTTTTGATGTCCCTTTGAATCTCACTACAAATGGAACATTGCTGAATGAAAAAATAGCACGATCCTTAGCAGAGAGCAGCATAAAAAATATTATTTTTTCTCTAGACGCTATTGATAGGGAGAGTTATGCAGCTATTAGAGGGTATGATTATGATGAGACATTGTCTAATATTGAACGTTTGATTTCAATATTAAAGCAGAATAAAAAAGAAGTGGAGCTTGGAGTTTGCTTTATTCTTCAGGGAGAGAATCCCCTATCAAAATCAAAAGAATTTTTAGAATATTGGATTTCTAAGGTAAAAAGGGTAAAATTTCACCAACTCACACAATATGAGCGCAATGCGGATGGGATTCTTGTTTCAAAAAATCAGGGGACTTTTAGAGATGAGAAAGTGGCACGCTATCCTTGCTCTATCCCTTGGAAAACGCTCTTTATCACAGCGGATATGAAAGTGACGTTTTGTTGCACGAGTATGGCAGCATATGCAACCTCTGGTTGTGCGGGGGGGGGGGCATATATAGGAGATTTGCAGAAAGAATCCCTGCGTGAAATTTGGATGGGAGAGAGAATGCGACTTCTACGAAAAGAGCTTATGGAAAATACATTTGATGTCTTTAAGGTTTGTGAGCGTTGTCATAATTGGAAAGAGGCAGAACCACAGATTTTAGTTGATTATTTGGAGAATGGAATGAAGGTCAAAAAAACAATCATGGATGGAGAGATG
Organism: uncultured Helicobacteraceae bacterium; assembly: GCA_947588965.1. Lineage (GTDB taxonomy): Bacteria > Campylobacterota > Campylobacteria > Campylobacterales > Helicobacteraceae > Helicobacter_D. The sequence continues at coordinate 116,007 of CANQAN010000004.1, read as the reverse complement.
ATTTATGAGCAAGAGTAAAAAGATTGCCTTGATTGGCAATTCTAATAATAATTTTTTCTCTTTGGTAAGATTTCTTAGAGATAGGGGATTTTGTGCTGATTTATTTTTACTTAACAATGAATTATCTCATTTCCATCCCTCTTGTGATACTTATAGCTTGGACTTTATGGATTATACATATTGCTTACCTTTTGGGAATTGTTATTGGTTCGGTGATGAAATAGAGGGACTCAAAAAGGACAAAAGTGCGATTCTTACACTCAAAGATTATGATGTGATTTTTGCTTGTGGTTCTTCTTTGGCTTATTTAGAAGCTTTTGATATTGGGGTGGATTTTTTCGTTCCTTATGGGATGGATTTGGTGCATTATCCCTTTTTTGTCCCATCGGCAAATCCAAATCACAGAGCACATTTGGATGCTTTTTGTGATTTGCAAAGGCAAGCAATCTTACGTAGTCGATATGTCTTAAGCACACAGGATATTTTAGGTGTTACCGAATACAAAGAATCCATTGAAAAGTTGCAATGTAAAACAAAAACGATTGTTTTTAAGACTTTTCCCTATATCTATGATAAAATCTATGCAAAAAGCACAATTCCAAAGTATTTTTCACGTTCCTATTGGGCTGAAGATTTTTTGAAATTTAAGCGCAATTCTCAGTTTCTTGTGTTTCACCATGCAAGGCACACTTGGAGAAGCTGTGCAGGTCGCGTAGGCGATAAGAGGAATGATAAAATGTTTAGAGGCTTTGCAGAGGCACTTCCGCAAATTAAGACTCTTAAGCCAAAGATTTTGACTTTTGAATATGGAGATGATGTCTTTTGGTCAAAAGCCTTGATTAAGGAGCTTGGGATTGAAAAATATGTGAAGTGGTTGCCCCTTATGAATCGTAAAGACATTATGGTGGGACTGCATTGTGCAAATGTCGCAACTGGGCAATTCCGTATCGGCTGTGTCGGGGGGGGGGTGCAAACTGAAGCCCTTGTTGCCTCCACTCCACTCATTCACTATGTAAATCGTGAGCCCTTAGAGGAATACTATCCCCATGTGCAGGCCAAAGAAATTGAAGAGATTGCACGTGGATTTGTGTGGTGTGCTACGAATGCGGAGGAATCCGTAAGAATGGGGGAAGAGTCCTATTTATGGCTACGTAAGGAAATGGATGTTGCAGTCGATGGGATTTGTGCATTGCTCTAGCGCACTCTAATTTGACACTTCTGTGCTACAATACGCTCTATCGATTCTTTAAGAGTCAAATTAAACGTTTTGAGGTGTCTGGATGTGTAGGATTGTCGGTGGTTGGGAATTTGGTGCGGGGGGGGGGCATTTATTTGATTCTATCGAGAACATGCGCGACTCTATGGTACTTGGGGGACCAAATGGTGCGGGAGTGTATTTTGCAAAGGATGCGCGTGTTGCCTTAGCACATCGCAGATTGTCTGTTGTGGATTTGAGCGCACGTTCTGCACAACCTTTCATAAGCAAGGATGGACGCTTTGTTTTGACATTTAATGGAGAGATTTATAATTACAAAGAAATCGCACGAAATTTGCGCAAGGAAGGGGTTGATTGCGAGGGTTATAGTGATACAGAAGTTGTGATGGCAAGTTTTATCCACGCTGGTGTGGATTGTGTAGCAAATTTTGAGGGAATGTTTGCCTTTGCTATTTGGGATAATTTGGAGCAGAAGATCTATTGCTTTCGCGATAGGATTGGAGTAAAACCACTCTATTACTACTTAGATTCCTCTTGCTTTTTGTTTTCTTCTGAATTAAAGGGCTTACTCGCTTATCCAAAGCTCAAAAAGCAAATCAATAAAGAATCTTTGAGTTACTTTTTTTCACTTGGTTATATTCCTTCTTGCTTGAGTATTTTGGAATCTTGTTATAAGCTAGAAGCTGGGACCTACCTTATCATAGATTCAAAAAGGAATCTCCATAAACACCGCTATTATACACTTGAAGATTCTTTTTTAAAGAAAAATAACTACAATAAAGACACACTTATCGCGCTTTGCAAATCAAGCATTAGACAAAGAACTGTGAGCGATGTGCCTGTGTGTGCTTGTTTGAGTGGGGGCGTTGATAGCTCTTTAGTTTGTGCGCTATTAAACACCTTGGGATATGGCTTTGAGAGCTTCACCATAGGATTTAAAGAGATACAATTTGATGAATCACATTTTGCAAAACGTGTTGCGGAGTGTTTGGGGATAAAGAATCATTGTTTTATTTGTGATCTCAATGAGGCAAAGGAGCTGATTGCAGAAATCCCTTTTGTGTATGATGAGCCTTTTGGTGATAGTTCCGCAATTCCGACATTGTTATTAGCAAAGAAAATTGCACAAACGCACAGAGTTGCCCTTAGCGCAGATGGTGGCGATGAGTTGATGTTAGGATATGATCGGTACGCTTGGGCTTCTTCGCGGTGGGAAGAATACAGATTGAAGCGTCAAAACAAGCTCTTAAACGCCTTACTTTCTTGTTGTTCTGCTGAAGTTGTTTCAAGTGTTGCACAAAAGTTTGGAATAAATTTGAGCGTGGATAAATTTTTGCGCATTAAGAATCAATATAGTTCTAAGACATTTTTGGAACATTATTTGGTGGAGATTTCTCACTTTAGAAAAGAGGATTTGAGGGCTAATAAACTGCCATTATTATCAACCAAAGCAAATGGCATGAGTGATATCTTTGCGCTTATGAGTTGTTTTGATTTTAAAAATTATCTGCCCGAAGACATTCTCACTAAAACCGATCGAGCGAGCATGCATTATGGATTAGAAATGCGCGAACCCCTTTTGGGAAGAGAGCTTGTGGATTATGTTTGTGGATTGGATTCTAGCATTAAGCGCGATAAAACGCCCTTTAAGGAGATTTTGGAATCCTTTTTGCCAAAAGAGCTGATTTATCGTCCTAAAATGGGCTTTGGAGTTCCTTTGCAAAATTGGATGCAAGGAGAATTAAGAGGGTTGATTGATGAGGTCTTAAGAGAGAGTGAGCCTTATTTAGATGCACATTATGTGCGAAGACTGCTAGAGGCTTTTGATAGTAAAAAAAGGGTAGATTTTGCAAAAGTTTGGTATATTTATGTCTTTTGTGCTTGGAGAAAATGGTGGAAAATATGATGTTTTATAAAGAGATTCTGCTTACAGATAAGTGCTATATTTATCCAAGCGGAGGCTGCGCAAATGCTGTTGTGAATATTTTAAAAGATTGCTTTTGTGAATTGGACTTTGTCATGCTTGATGATAAAGCTACCGAAACTTCCTTGCAAAGCTTTGTTGGTGAGATTAAAGAGAGCGGAAAATATCTTTTGGTCTGTGCTGGAGATGTTCAAGAAGAGTTGTTGCGTAAATGTCAAGAATATGGAATCTCAAATGCCATCGATGGAAGAGTCTATACGGCCTTTGTTTTAGCGGAGAAAATCTCACAAGAAGCGCGTTTGGAGAATCCTAAATTTGAATTTTTAGAAAATGGCAGAATCTTACATGTCCTAGAAAATCGCTGGATTGGTCATCTCTATTTCTTTTGGGATTTATTTGCTCACTATTTGCCCGATGAAGTTTTTCTACCGCTCAAAAGGGCTGCTTTGGAATATTGTGAAAGCATGGGGTTGCAAGAATATTTGAGGGTGCAAAAGGGGTTGTTGATAGGATATTCTCGTGCAGATTCCATTACGGAATCTGCAGTGAATGAGATGGATAATACGATTGTGTATTGCGGAAATGTAGCGTTTTATGAGAGCGTCAAAGAGAGGCTTAAGAATTGTCGCATTTTGCTGTGTCATTGGGTTTTGTTGGATTATTTTGTCAATACAACGGTGCTTTTTGTAAGTGGGAGTTTGCTCTTTCTTTTTGCTTCCCATAAACGTGTAACGAGAATTGGCGTTGGGCATAGCTTGTGCGATGCTTTTCATCTCTCTCCTCAAAGGATAAAATTAGAATTCTTAACACTTTATGCAAAGCGCTATTTTGAGGGGATTGATTATTATTTAGTTATTGACTACTATTCTAAAAGGGCGTTTGAGACGATGTTTAAACAATGTGGAATCCAAACAAAATGTATAGAAGCTGGCTCTTTGTCTTTAGAGAAAAAGGGGGTATCTGTGAGTAATAAAGTGGAATCTTTCATGTTTATCCCACGACTCAATAGTGCAGAGTGTGTATGGGTGATTAGAGAATTATTGAAGCGACAAAAAAAGGTGATTTTTAGACTGCATCCTGCGACTTTACATCATTCTAAACAATACAAAATTACAAATCCCTATGCCTATTTGGATGAATTTTTAGATGATGAGAATTTTAGCCTTGATTATACAGAATCCGTCTCTCAAGAGACTTTAGCTAAAAGCGTGGTGATAACCGATAATTCTTCTTTGAGCTACAGTGCACCCCTTAGCACGTTGCGCCCTTGTGTGTTGTTCGCACCACCTAAGAAAGAATTTGATTTGAATGTCAAAAACTTTGGAATCTCCTTTTATAATGAAACCTTGCATAGAGTCGCTATAAACGCACAAGAGTGTGTTAAAGTGGCGTTGCAATTAGAGCAAAATTTGACTGCGGGGGGGGGGGCATTATTAAGTGAAGAGATATTAAAATACCGAGAAAAGATTTATAATGTGGGTTGTACAAAGAAAGTCGTTTTAGAGATTCTAAAAAGTAAGGTGGAGGAAAGTGCAAAAGGTTCTTTTTGTGATTGATGTGATGCGCAAAGGGGGCGGAGCGCAAAAGGTGATTGCGATTTTATTACCTGCATTGCAAGAGAGGGGATTTTTTGTAGAGCTTGTTGTGCTAAAAAAAACAGAGCGATTGCTAGAGATTCCGAACGTTAAGACATATTACATTTTGAGCAATGAAGAACAATCGCTCACACAAAATAGTTTTGAGATATTAGACCAATTGACAAAATTGTTTGGTGGGTTTGATTTGATTTGTTCTTTTATGGATTTTATCACAAGCTATTTTGTGGCTTTGGGGTCGCGATTATCCTTAAAGCCCTATTATATCTTTGTGCGTTGTGAACCGTCCTTTGTTGCAAAAAATTTTTTGCACACACAAATCAACCTTAGCTTGTACGCGCTATGTTTGCAAAATGCTCTCAAGGTGATTTGCAATTCAAAAAGCTCTTGTTTGGATATAGAAAAAAACTTCAATGTTTCAAAGGATAAAATTTATCTCCTCTATAACCCTATCAATGCCCAGCAAATCTTAGAAAATTCCAAAAAAGAGGTAGAGATAAAATTACCACAAAGGGAACCAGGAGAGATATTTTGCATCGCAGTGGGAAGGTTACAACCACAAAAAAACTATCACACGCTTTTAAAAGCCTTTTTGGCGTTGAGAGGAGAGAAAATCAAGCTTTTCATTCTAGGGGATGGTGAGATGAGGGAAGAAATTGAAGGGTTTATCCAAAAGCACAAAATGACAAATGTGGTGTTGCTTGGTTATCAGAATAATATCTATCCTTTTTTAGCTCAAGCGGACATTTTCGTTCATAGTTCATTATACGAAGGCTTTCCTAACGCAATCTTAGAGGCTGCATTTTTGAAAAAACCTCTTATTTTGTCCGATATCACTACGCACAGGGAGATCTTCGCCATAGGCGGCGCGGAATTCTTTATGCCAGAAGATATAGAGGGTCTTGTGAAATTGCTAAGAAAAGTCGCACGAGATGAGCAAGAACGCGTCCGCTTATCTCAAGGTACAGAGAGGGCGCTTACAGAATATCAAAATAAGAGTTTTGAAAAAATGCTGGATAAAATTTTCGTTAGGAAAGCCTTCGTATAATGAACTATGAACGAGTCGTGGATAAAGCGTTAGGAAAGCCTTCGGACAATGAACTATGAACGAAAAACGCGATTTTTGGAGGTGTTTTTAGATGTGTGGGATTGTTGGATGCTATGGAAAGGGAGCTGATTGCACGGGGATGCTAGAGTTAATGTTGCACAGGGGTCCTGATGCGACTTATGTTTGGCGAGATGGTGCAATGACATTTGGCATGAATCGTTTGAGCATCAATGACACAGAGCATGGAAGGCAACCATTTTTGAATGCAGATTCTACAATTGCGGTGATTTTTAATGGAGAGATTTACAATCACTTAGAATTACAAAAGTTGTGTGATAGGGAATTTTTGGGGCATTGCGATGGTTTGGTGTTGCCCTTTTTGTATGAGAAATATGGAGTGGATTGCTTTGCTTGGCTTAATGGTATGTTTGCAATTGCAATTTATGACAAAAAACAAAAAAAGATCATCCTCGTTCGCGATGGAATTGGCGAAAAACCACTCTATTATTCTACTGCGGAGGGGGGGCTTGTATTTTGCAGTCTGTTAGAGCCATTAAGATGGCATTTTAAGAAAATGAATCATAAAATCTCTTTGGATTATAGTGCTTTGTGGGATTTTTTGACTTTTGGGTTTATTCCGGAGCCAAAAACATGTTTTGGTGAGATTAAGGCTTTGCAAAAAGGCTGTTATTTGGAATTTGATTACAAGGGCGCAAAAGTGTGCGAGAAATATTTTTATTCCCAGACTTTGAAGCATTTTGCCACGAATATGCAATGTGGATCGAGAGAAGAGCTCATAGAAAACTCAAGGGAAATTGTGTCAAAATCCATTGAACACAGACTTCTTAGTGATGTGCCTGTGGGATGCTTTCTAAGTGGAGGATTGGATAGTTCTATTGTTGTTGGAGTAGCTTCTAGTCAAATAAAGCATCTTAGGACATTTAATATAGCTTTCATAGAGGGCAAAGATCCTTATTGTGGATTTTCTAATGAAAGTGAATTTGCAAAATTAGTTTCCAAACACTTTAAAACAGAGCACAGCGAGATTCAAGTCACAGCTCAATCTTTCCAAGAAAGTTTAAGAGAATTTATCTCTCACATCGATCAGCCCTTTGGTGCAATTTCTGGGATTGGGATTTATTTGATTGCAAAAATGGCGCATGAGAAATTCGGAATTAAAGTGTTGTTAAGTGGCGATGGTGCCGATGAAATGTTTGGTGGATACAGTTGGTATCCAAAATTACGTTTTAATGTTCCAAAGTTTATCACAAAAGAAAAGCCAAAGGGTTGGCATTATTACGCCTTTGAGAGCGAGAAAAGAAATATATTTAATGGGGAGTTTTTTAAAAATTTGAATTCTACAATCTATTTTCCAAAGGGTGATTCTGAACCTTTGGAGTTTATTGAGTTTGATAGAAATTTTTACTTGCCCTTTGAAATGATGGTGAAATTAGATAGAATGTGTATGGGTGCAAGCGTGGAGGGGAGGGCTTGTTATGTAGCTCCAGAGATTGTTGCTTTTTGTAAAAGTTTGGATTATGAGATTCTCTTAAAAGAGGGAGGAAAATGGCTCTTAAAAGAAGCCTTTAGAGATATTTTGCCTAAAAGCATTCTAGAGCGTGAGAAGCATGGATTCAATGTGCCTATTGATGATTGGATTAAGAAAGATTGGTTGGAATTGCTAGAAAATGCTCTAGGCAAAAAGAGTATCTTGCATAAATTAGGTCTTTTAAGAGCGAATTGCAGAGAATATTTTATGGATTTGCTCGGGAAATATGACAGGAGAGTTGGAAACATCGCTTTTTATTTGATTGTTTTGAATCTTTGGCTGGAGAAAGAAAATTTATGAGAAATATTTTGATACTAGCGGATTTAACAAGCCCCTTAATGAAACCTAGAATCTTAATGTTAAAAGAACTACCCTATCAAAAGTATATTTTACATAATGCCAATAATGTTGTTCTTAACAATACACACAAAGAAGGACTAGAAGATTTTATCATTTTAGAACATCGCAAAGTAGAATCCATAAGATTGCGCTATCTCTATAGCTTTTTCTACACACTTTTTCTTATTCTTAAACTCAATCCAGAACTCATTGTTGTACATTGGGCAAGCAGACTCTATCAGAATCTCCTCCTTGCTCTTTGGGGGAAACGTGTGATAGTGCATACAATGGGCGGAGACATAGATAAATTGCAAGATTATAGGGGTAAAAAGGCGTTTTTTATTGCTTTGTTGTTAAAAAGTTGTAAGGTCATTAGCGTGAAGTCTAATTATATGGAATCCATGTTAAAAGAACAATGTAAAAATACAAATATTGTGCATATTTCTTGGGGGGTTGAGGAGAGATTCTTTGTCTCACAATCTAAAGCTATGTTGCAGCATAAGCTTTTTGGAAAGGAGTTTGATTGTTTGTTTTTTAGTGTTCGTGCTTTTAGTGAATTTTACAGACAAAAGGAGATTATAGAATCTTTTTTGTCGCATTTTAGAGAAAATGCCCATGTTGCTTTGCTTGTAAGCACATTGCGCAAAGATTCTCAATATTTTGAAAGGGTTGCGGTGCAGAATGATAATATTTATTATCGCGAGATCCCCCATGAGCAAATGGATTCTTATCTGAAAGCAAGTGATTATGTGGTGTCTTTTAGCAAGAGTGATGGAATGTCGCAATCCCTTATGGAAGCAAAGGCTGCGGGAGTGAGAATTATCGCTAATGATCTAGGAAATCATAGTGAATTATTAAAAGATGAGATGCTCTTTAATGATGAGGAATCTTTAAAAGAAGCAATGGTAAAGGCTGTAAATACAAGAAGTCAGGTTATTTTGGAGGACAAAATCAAGGTGATGTTGGATTGTAAGCAACAAAAAGCTCTCTATCTGGAGACTTTGCGCACTCAATTTGGAATTTTAACAAAGGAGTCCTATGTATAAAAATCATGTGTCATACCTCGTCTGTCCCAAATGCAAGGGAGTTCTGTCAATCAAAGTAAAAGAAGAAAAAGATGGACATATTTATGAGGGATCATTAGAATGCAAGGTTTGTTCTAAAGAATATCCTATCATCAAGCAAATTCCGCGTTTTGTACCGCAGAATAATTATGCGGATAGTTTTGGTTTTGAATGGAATGTGCATAAAAAGACACAACATGATGATGCAAGTGGAGTGGAGGCAAGCAAAAAGAGATTTTATGAAGAGACATGTTGGAAGCCTACAAATGAGCCAATAGTAATACTTGAAGCGGGTTGTGGGAGTGGGAGATTTACGTCTTTTGCTCTAGAATGTGCGGGGGGGGGGTTGTTATTAGCTTTGATTACTCTAGTGCCATTGATGCAAGTGCGCTTAGCAACACTCCAAGTGAGCATTTGCTTCTTTTGCAAGCGAGTATTTTTGAATTGCCCTTAAGAGAACAGAGTGCGGATAAATGCTTTTGTTTTGGTGTTTTGCAACATACGCCAAGTGCAAAAATGGCCATCCATTCTCTGGTAAAAGTACTCAAAAGTGGTGGTGAATTTGTCTGTGATCATTATCCTTTTAACAAAAATACTCCTTTCAATACAAAATATTGGGTACGTCCCATTACAAGTAGATTGCCACATAAAGTACTCTATAACTTTGGGAAAAGATACATTGACTTTATGTGGGGTGTTTTCAAATGGAATCGCAGGACATTTGCACCAAAAGTGGCCAATCGCATAAATTGGAGATTGTTGATTCCTGATTATAGTAGTGAGAATTTGAGTGAAGAAAAACTAAAAGAGTGGGCTTATTTAGACTTTTTTGATATGTTATCCCCTCGATATGATAGGCCGATTTTTATGCGGACATTGCATCGCTATCTTGTGGAGGCAGGATTGACGGAAGTCCAAACAAAAAAAGGCTATAATGGTTGGGAAGGAAGAGGGAAGAAAAAATAGAGAGGAAATGCATGAATATATTGATTTATGGCTATGGAGAGATAGGGAAAGGCTTATATGAGCTTTGTTTAATGCTAAAATTACATGTAAAAGTCGTTGATGATTGTATTCCGTTGGCTTTGGTGGGCAGTAAGAGCTGCATTTCATTATCTGCACTTGACGCAGGAGATATTGATAAAGCATTTGTCTGCAATCATAATGCCCAAATAGCCAAAAAAATGCAAGATAGATTATTAAAGATTGGAATTGATAAACAAAAAATTAAAATATTCAATGAAGTGTTTTATAAAAGAAGTTTCAAGAAAATTCTCAAAAAATCTTTTAACCATACTCAAGATATTGCCAACGAGCTCTTAAACAATACCGATGATTTTATCGAATCAATGAAAAAGGTAAAACAGGAATATTTTAAATTTAAAGACAAGCAAAATCTAAGAGATGCGAAGAGATTGAGAGAGTTTGATGCATTGGGTCTTAATGCCTTTGCGACCATGTATGCAACAAAAGCCTTATCTAATGATATAAATTGTATTTTATATCCCGGCTTTAGCGTGGGATGCTCAGGAGGCAAGGATTTAGAATTTCATTTTATGGACAAAATAGATTTTCTTGCTCTATCTAAGCGACCAAAGGATTTAAAGCTTGTTGCTTGTTTTGGTGATAGTTGTATGCAGGGGGATTATTTGCAAGAAAATCACCGATTAACCTATTTGCTGCAGAAGCGATTAGGAGAGGGTTATAAGGTTTTAAATTTTGGTATAAGTGGATTTTCGCAATATGAACAGATGATGCTTTATAATGCACTTGTTTATCCACTCAAACCAGAAATAGTTATTTCATTATTCATGGGTTGGGATTTTTTTAATTATGTCAGTTGTGATAGACTTGCCAAAGAACATAAAATACTTTACAATCCTTTCTATAGCGAGATTCCCTACAGACAACTAACACATTCAAAACGTCCCATTCCTTACAAAATGCAATACACCAAGGCATTCTATAGACAAAAGGAAAGGGACAATCTAGAAGCCACTGTTGTACGATTGGAGCAATTTAGAAATATCGTTGAGTCTGCGGGGGGGGGGGCATTTATAGCAATAATGAGAGCATTTTTGTGGTTGCAGAAAGAATGGCAGGTTAAAAAGGGATATGATAAGGACTCTTTTATACAGAGACATGTGGAGAAATTCTATCAAGCAAAGAAGGCTTTTTCTTCGTATCCCTATGTCTATGATATAAACGACATTATGCCCAAAAATAGTGCTTCATTGTATTGCGATGGCTGTCATTTTAATGAATTGGGAAATAATCTTGTGAGTGATTGGATTTATGAGATTCTAAGGCGCAAGAAATTAGTGTGCTAGTAGAATCCACCTTAAAACTAGCGCTTTGTGAAATTGAAACGTAAGGGAACAGAGACGATAACGCCTTGACTTCTTAAGCATTTTTCAATATAATCGCCTCTGTGAACAGGGCAATAAGACAATTCGGACTTATCGGTGTGGCGGGATACATTGCACCCAGACATCTTAGGGCGATTAAAGAGACGGGACATAATCTCGCATGTGCGCTTGATCCTTATGATGGCGTGGGGATTATGGATAGTTATTTCCCTCAAGCGGATTTTTTCACAGAATTTGAACGTTTTGACAGGCATGTTGATAAACTTAGGCGCAAGGGGGAAGGGTTAGACTTCATTAGCATTTGCTCTCCTAATTACTTGCATGACAGCCACATTCGCTTCGGGCTTAGGAGTCAAGCCCATGTGATTTGTGAGAAGCCCTTAGTACTGAATCCTTGGAATATCGACGCACTAGAGATACTAGAGCAAGAGACACAAAGACGTGTCTATAATATCTTACAATTGCGTTTGCATAAAAGCATTGTTGCCCTTCGTGAGAGGATTTTGAATCTTTTAAAAGAGGATCCTCGCAGAGTGTTTGATGTGGATTTGACCTACATCACTTCAAGAGGGAAGTGGTATTTCATCTCATGGAAAGGCGATATTTCTAAAAGTGGGGGTGTTGCGACAAATATCGGTGTGCATTTTTTTGACATGCTCTCATGGATCTTTGGCGCAGTGCGCTCAAGTCAAGTGCATGTGCTCAATGCACAGAGTGCAAGTGGAATCTTGGAGTTACAAAACGCGCGTGTGCGCTGGTTTTTGTCTGTGGATGCGCAAAATTTGCCCAAAGAAGCACAAGAGCAAAACAAGCGCACCTACAGGCTTATTAGCGTCAATGGGGAATCCGTGGAGTTTAGCGAGGGATTCACGGATCTGCACACAGAGAGCTATAGAGACATTTTAAACGGGGGAGGATTTGGGCTAAAAGAGGCGCGCAATTCCATACAAATCGTACATCAAATCCGCAATAGTGAGCCTTTAGGGCTTGTGGGAGATTATCATCCCTTTTGTAAAATCTAATCAAACAAAGTCAAGGAGAGAGCCATGTCCATTTCAAAAGTCGGAATCATCACCTATCAAGTTCCCCATCTAAAGACGGAGCAAATTTTGAATCAATTTTTGTGGAATCCAAGCTTGACCACTTCTGCGGGGGGGGGGCAATTTGATGATTTATGCCTTACCCTTTGTGCTAAGGGAGGAGCGCGTCGTGCTGTTTTCTCATAGGCCCGATCAAAGCGTGGCCGCAGACACAAAGGAGATCGCAAAAAGATCGGGGATTCCCTATCGGGCTTGTCAAAGCGACAGGGACATTGGCGATGAGTGCGATATTTATATTGTTGCAGGTTCGGGACTCCTCTCAAAAGAATGTCTGCAAAACAAAAGAATCCTCAACGCCCATCCCGGAATCATTCCGCAATCAAGGGGGTTAGACGCATTCAAATGGGCGCTGTTAAAGGACCATCCGCTTGGGGTGAGTTTGCATTATATTGATGAAAATGTTGATTGTGGTGAAATCGTGGCTGTTGTCGAGACGCCGGTTTTTGAAACGGACACATTGCACACACTTGCAAGGAGGCACTATGAAAACGAAATTGCAACACTCACGCATTTCAAAGAATACTTGCAAAATCCGCGCAATCCCTTTTCACACCTCCCCCTTTGTGAGAGTACAAGGCGCATGAAGCCCTTAGAAGAGAGGCAAATGCTAGAGCATTTTGACACTTATAAAGAAAAAATGTGCAAAAAGGAGTGAAACAGAGATGGAATATTTTGCCCATGAGAGTGCCGTGATTGAAAAAGATGTGCAAATTGGAAAGGGCTGTAAAATCTGGCATTTTTGCCATTTTTTGAGCGGAAGCGTGATTGGTGAGAATTGCTCCTTTGGGCAAAATTGCATGGTGGGATCAAAGGTGAGAATCGGAAATGGCGTGAAGGTGCAAAATAATGTGAGCATCTATGAGGGCGTGGAGTGCGAAGATGATGTGTTTTTGGGTCCATCTATGGTTTTTACAAATGTGAATAATCCGCGCAGTTTCATTGAGCGCAAATCAGAATTCCGCAAGACATTGCTTAAGCGCGGTTGTTCCATTGGCGCAAATGTGACTATTGTGTGTGGAGTGGTGATTGGTGAATATGCCTTTGTCGGAGCGGGAAGTGTTGTGATTAGGGACGTTCCACCCTTCGCGCTCATCGTGGGGAATCCCGCGCGACAGATTGGCTGGGTGGATAAGGCGGGGTTGCGCTTAGAATTTAATGAAAAAGGAGTGGCAAAAGACAGCTATGATGGCACACAATATCGGCTTAAAGATGGAGTGCTAGAGGTTTTGAGTGAAAAAGAGTGAAATGAAAATGGAGAGAAAGATTGATTTTGCGAATTTAAAAGAAGCGCACAAAACTCATAAAAACGAGATTGAAGAGGCGGTTTTGAGAGTGTGCAGGGATGCAAACTACATTATGGGCAGCGAAGTGGAAGCGCTGGAGAGGGAATTAGCAGAGTTTGTCGGACAAGGGACAATGGCGGTGAGTTGCTCTAGCGGGAGTTCTGCGCTCTTACTTGCGCTTATGGGGCTTGGAATCAAGGCGGGGGATGAGGTGATTACGACGCCCTTTACCTTTATCGCTACAGCAGAAATGATTGCGCTTTTGGGCGCAAAGCCTGTGTTTGTGGATATTTCTTTGGAAGATTATCAGATAGATTGCGCACAGATTGAAAGTTCTATCACACCTAAGACAAGAGCGCTTCTTGCTGTGAGCCTCTATGGACAGCCTCCAAATCTCGCAGAGCTAGAGCGCATTGCAAAGAAGTGGAATCTCAAATTAATCCTTGATGGAGCGCAAAGTTTTGGCGCGGAATTTACGGGACGCAAGGATTCTAGCTTTGGCGATGTGGCGACAACGAGCTTTTTCCCTGCGAAGCCCTTAGGCTGCTATGGAGATGGGGGTGCGGTTTTTACGCGTGATTTGGAGCTTGCAAAGAAAATTGCGCAATTAAGATTGCATGGGCAAAGTCAGCGGTATTTTCACCAATACATTGGAATCGGGGGACGTTTAGACGCGATTCAAGCGACGATTTTGCGCGTGAAGTTGCGGTATTTTGCACAAGAGATAGAGGAGCGCAATCGCATTGCAAGGGCTTATGACAGGGCTTTGAATGGAGCAAATGTAATATTGCCGAAGGTTTTGGAGGGCAGAAAGAGTGTTTTTGCGCAATACACGATTCTTGTAGAAAACAGAGAGGAATTGCAAGAAAAACTCAAGGAAAATGGAATCCCAAGTGCCGTGCATTATCCGCTTGGATTGCATTTGCAAGAATGTTTTGCAAATTTAGGGTATAAAAGGGGGGATTTTCCATGCACAGAGTGTGCAAGTCAGAGGGTTTTGAGTCTGCCCTTTAATCCCTATTTACAAGAAGAAGAGATAGAGAGAATCGCTCAAGTTGTGAGAGAAGCAATCTAAAATGTGAGGAGATAAAGTGCAAAAAATACTCATTTATGGTTATGGTTGGAGTGGGCAGAGCGCGTTTGCTCTATTTAGCGCGTTAGGATTCTTATGTAAGGTAACAGATGAGAGGATTTCAAGCTTCAATACTTCCTTAGAGAGCTTTTTAGTGCTTCAACAAGATGTTTTAAGAGAAGAATTTGATGTTGTCTTAGTGTGTATTGTGGATAATGAGATTGCAAGAGAGGTCAAAGAAAAGCTCATTAAGCAAGGAATCAAGGAAGAAAAAATCCGCTTTTTTCAAAATTATATCTACAAAGACAAAATGTTGTCCCTTGTGAAAAATTATTTTGGAAGTGCAGAGGAGGTTCTCTCCGAGATTCTCGCTCAAGATCTCACATTGCCAAAACTCAATGAAAAACTTCAAGCCCTATTGCAAGAATATCACACAAGTAGGACAAACACGCAAGATGCGCTAAAATTACGCGAGGAGGCGAAGAGGCAGTTTGAGGGGCAGAATCTCTTTTCTATCCTTTATGAACTCTCTTGGAAAAAGGCATCTTTAGACCATATTTCTTATCCCGGCTTTAATGTCGGAATCTCGCAATACAAGAGGGAGGATAAGAATTTTTATTTCATCAAAAAGATTGATTTTGCATCCCTTAGGAATCGTAAAAAAGACTTGAAACTTGTGGCTTGTTTTGGAAATTCCGCTTTGAGATGTGAGTATTTGCCGCTTGAAGAGACCATTTCGCATTATCTGCAAGAAAAGTTGGGTGATGAGTTTTTGGTCTTAAATTTTGGCGTGACGGGTTACACACTCTATGAAATGATGATGCTCTATAATGCGCTTGTGTTTTCACTCAAACCCGAAATCGTGTTGTCTTTCTTCGCGGGGACAGACTTTAGGCTTGGATATTCTGCATGTGAAAAAATGCTCAAAGAGCATTTTTTAAATTATTCTTCTTATTGGTTTGAAAGGGATTATAAAAACACCGCAAAGAGCAGTTTGCCTCTGTATTGTGAGCGCGGAAGCAGAGATACAAATGCCGATGTGAATGATTGTGATATCATTGCAGCCTTAAAAGTGCGCTTGGAGCAGTTTAATGCGGTGGTTTCTGCGGGGGGGGGGGCATTTCTTGCCTTTATCCAGCCCCTATTGCCTTGCAAGCTAGAGTGGCATGAGGAAGAAAAAGCCATGCGTACTAAAGAGAGAGAAGTGTTGAAAAAAAGTGCGGCCTCGCATAATGACATTATAGACTTTAAGGCAGCAAAGCTCGTTAGCGATTTAAATCATGCAACAAGCACTTTGGATTATGTTTTTGATCTTAATTGTGTGATAAGAGAGAGCAAAGAGGCACTTTTCACAAATCATTGGATTCATGTCAATGCCAAAGGAAATGCGTTGTGTGCAGATTATGTGGCAAGAATCTTGCAAGAAAGGGGACTTTTGGGTTAATGTGTGGTATTTGTGGTGGGAATTATCCGTTAGAGATCGTGCAAAAAGCCTCGCAAACAATGCGTCATAGGGGACCTGATTATAGTGGGAGCTTTAGCGATGAGAGGGTTGCGTTTGCGCACAATCGCTTGAGTATTATTGATCTTGAATGTGAGGCAAATCAACCCTTTACTTCACCCTTTTGTCCGCATTTGGTGCTTGTTTTTAATGGAGAGATTTATAATTATTTAGAGATTAAAGCAGAATTAGAAGCGCTTGGAATCCCCTTTTATACGACAAGTGATACAGAGGTCTTGTTGCATGCCTTTGCGTATTGGCAAGAGGATTGCGTGAGTAAGTTTAATGGAGACTTTGCCTTTGTGATTTATGACAAGCGGGATTCTATGCTCTTTCTTGCACGTGACAGATTGGGAAATAAGCCACTCTTTTATGAGCTAAGGGGTGAGAAATTATTTTTTGCCTCTGAAATTAAGGCGTTTTTGACACTAGATTCCTATGAGTTTGACTTAGAAGAGGTGGGGAAGTGGTTGCTCTTTAGCAACGGAGATGCACAAAAGACGATTTATCAAGGAATCTTAAACTTTCCTCCTGCGCATTTTGCACACTTTAAGCTTGGAGAAAATCATTTGAGATTCCATAAATATTGGAATTTCACGCCCGATTTTGAGGAAATAGAGCGTTTGGAAGGGGGAGAGAAGAAATTGCAAGAATCCCTAGAGGAGTTGGAATCCCTGTTGCTGAATGCGACAAAGTTGCGTTTGCGCGCGGACGTGCCT
This sequence comes from uncultured Helicobacteraceae bacterium, assembly GCA_947588965.1. Lineage (GTDB taxonomy): Bacteria > Campylobacterota > Campylobacteria > Campylobacterales > Helicobacteraceae > Helicobacter_D. The sequence continues at coordinate 99,228 of CANQAN010000004.1, read as the reverse complement.
GTGGCTCTGTCTGTTTCGGGTGGCATAGACAGCTCTATTTTAGCACATTTGGCTCATAAACTCGGCGGGGATTGTCAATACTTTGGTGTGAATTTCAAGGATTCCAGTCAAGATGAAAGTGCGCATATGGCGCAATTACAGAGAGATTTGAATCTTAAGATTCATTTTGTCTCGGCGCCTTTGGAGGATATCAATGAGGATTTCAAGAAGCTTGTGTGGCATCAAGATGAGATTTTTCGATCATTTTCGATCTATATGCAGTACTTGCTCTTTCAAACACTCTCGTCTCATTGCAAGGTTGTTATCGGTGGGCAGGGGGCTGATGAGCTTTTTGGAGGCTATTATCATCATGTGGGTCGCTATTTGTTTTGTTATGCAGAAGCCTTGCAAGAGAGGGTGAATATTTATGGAAATTCTGCGCTACAAGAATACATGTTTGGACTGAAATGCTCATTGCCTACAGAGCTTAAGCTTAAGCTCTTCGCAGAAGACAATGCAAAAAATCTTAGAAAACTTGCCAAAAATTCTTTTGTCATTCCCTCTTTGGAAAATCTTTTGGGACGCTTTGTGTTGAATTTCACGCAAGGATTGTGGCTTGATTGTGTGGAGTTTAATCTCCCTAATCTCCTGCGCTATGAGGATAGAAGTGCTATGCGCTTTAGCATAGAGAATCGCACGCCTTTTACGGATTATCGCGTGGTTGAATTTGCCTTTAGGATTCCCCCTGCCTTTAAGTTTCAAAAGGGCTTTAGTAAGTATATATTGCGCCTCTTATTGGAGAAAATGGGCAGTAAGGAATTGGCTTGGAGAGTGGATAAAATCGGCTTTGGCGCCCCCGAGTGTGCATTGATGCAAAAACTAGGCTATAATTATGATTCCATTTTTGACGTGCGATGCTTGATTTTTGAGATTTTAAGGGATAGAGTATGATTTGGATTGATGTGGCGACACCGAAGTATGCGCTGTTTTTTTCTGTGATGATTAAGGCACTGCAAAAAAGAGGCTATAAAGACATTCTTGTAACCACGCGCTATGCTCCGCATTACACGGAGGCAAAAGAGATTTTAGAGTTGCATAAGATTCCCCATGCTGTGCTTGGTGAATATGGAGGGGCGACACTCTTAGAGAAGTTTGAGGCGCGGATTTTTCGGCAAAAGGAAATTTTGGATCTGTTTCGCACACAAGGTACTCCCGATGTTCTTATTTGTGGTGCGGTCGTGGATAGTGTGCAAGTGGCCTATGGGATAGGAATCCCTGTAGTGAATATCTATGACACTCCATCCTTTGCAAAGCCCGGAGATGAGCAAAACTCACGAGAACTCACCGCTGTAGCGCGCCTCACACTGCCTTTTTCGCGATTATTTTTTTATCCCTTTATTTTGCCAAAGGATCTGATATTGCGCTTTGCACTCAATGAGAATCAGATCGAATCCTATCCCTTTATTGATGTGGCTTTGTGGATTAATGACATTAAAAGGGAGGACAAAAACGACTTTAGGATGCGCTATCCTAGCATCGATCCTTCTAAGCCTACGATTCTTGTGCGCGAGGAGGAATATAAGGCGCACTATGTCAGAGAAAAGATTCCAACGATTTATAATGTGATTCCGCTTTTGAAAAAGGAGCTTGATGTCAATATCGTCATTATGCCACGTTATGAAAAGGATCGCTTAAAGCGCGATTTTGGTGGAATCGCTACGATTTTAGAGGAGAAATTAAAGGTGGAGGAATTCTATCCTTTCATTGATTTATTCATAGGCGGCGGAGGAACGATGAATTTAGAGGCTGTGTGCTATGGGATTCCTACCATTTCCACGCGTTCCATTTGGCTTGTGCATGATCAATATCTCATTAAAAATCATTTGATGTTTTGGACACAAGATTGCGAAGAGATTCTAAAAATATCCAAAGAAATGGTGGGCAAAAGAGTGGATTCAAAGAGCTATTTTGTGCAAGGGGAATGCAATTTTGATCGCATCATCTCAAGGATTGAGAATGAAATCTTAGGAAAGAAAAAATGCTAGGGGTCGCTCTGCTTGGTTGCGGGAGGATCGCAAAGCGTCATGCAGAACTCCTAAGCAGTGGTGAGATAGATGGTGCGCGTCTTGTCTGTGTGTGTGATATTGATAGGACAAGGGCGGAATCCTTTGGAAAAAAATACAATGTGCCTTATTTTGTGAGTCTAGAAGAAATGATGCAAGAGTGTGGAGAGCAGATCAATCTCGTCTCTATCCTCACACCAAGCGGACAACATGCGCAAAACACACTGCAAGTCGCCCCCTACAAAAAACACATCATTGTAGAAAAGCCCATGGCATTGACCCTAGAGGATGCCGACAGAATGATAGAGGCTTGTGAAAGTCATGGAGTGCGCCTGTTTGTCGTCAAGCAGAATCGCTACAATTTGCCTGTACAAAAATTACGCGAGGCTTTAGAGATGGGACGTTTTGGTAAGATCGTCATGGGAAGTGTGCGTGTGCGGTGGTGTCGCGATGATTCCTATTACAGACAGGATTCTTGGCGCGGGACTTGGGCGCAAGATGGGGGAGTTTTCACCAATCAAGCAAGTCATCACATTGACCTCTTAGAATGGATGTTGGGCGATGTAGAAAGTGTGTTTGCAAAGAGTCGCACAGCTCTAAGCGCGATAGAGACAGAGGATGTAGGCATTGCAGTTTTGAGATTCAAAAGTGGTGCGCTGGGGGTCATAGAGGCAACGACCGCGACAAGACCAACGGATTTAGAGGGCAGTCTTTCTGTGCTTGGTGAGTTTGGAAGTGTGGAGATAGGAGGATTTGCGGTTAATGAGATTTTGCATTGGAATTTCACAACACCACTAGAATCCGATAAAGAAGTCAGAGAGAAATATTCTGTCAATCCGCCTAATGTCTATGGATTTGGGCATAGAGAGTATTATTTGCATGTGATGGATTGTCTTAAAAACAACACAAAAGCCCTCGTTGATGGCAGGGAGGGGCGCAAAAGCTTAGAGTTGATTATTGCTCTGTATGAATCCATTGAAACGGGCAAAGAGATATTTTTCCCTTTCAAGCCACAAAAATGCAGATTAGGACACTAACTAATCAAGGAAATAAGAAAGGTTTTAGGAGTTTAAAATGTCAGAGAAGTTAGAGGAAATTGTCAAAAAAATAGAAGAAAAAAGAGAATCTCTTAAAAAACAAACGCAAAGTATTGAGATTGTGGATTATGGCGCGGGGAATCCGAGTGATAAGCGCACAAAGGAGCAAATGGAGCAGGGCGTGAGGACTACGGTGCCCCTCTGTGAGTTGGCAAAAATCGGGGTGAAAAAGGAAAAGGCAAAAGAGATTTTTAAAATATTCCAAACTCTCTTACCAAAGGCAATTTTAGAGCTTGGAACTTGCTGTGGATTTTCAAGTGCTTATATGAGCTTTTTTGCGCCAGAATCTCGCATTTGGACAATTGAGGGGAGTGAAAATCTCGCAAAAATCGCTAAAGAAAATCACAAGTTTTTCGGACTTTCTAATATTGAAGTTTGCGTGGGGCGCTTTGATCTTATCTTGCCGCAACTCTTAGAAAAAATCGCGCCCTTAGATTTTATATTCATTGATGGGCATCACGATAGAGATGCGACTTTGGAGTATTTCCGCAAACTCTTGCCTTTCGTGCGGGGGGGGGGCGCTTTATTGTTTGATGATATTGGCTGGAGCGATGGTATGCGTGAGGCTTGGCAGAGAATCTTGGATTCTAAGAGTTATAAAAAGGCTTCTATAGTAGGAGAGGAGCCTTGGGCAATGGGAGTATTATGGATATAAAGTTTTTGGATCTCAAAAAACAATATTTAGGAATTAAAGATGAAATTGATGCGGCAATCAAGGGTGTGATCGAGCGGAGTGCATTCATTGGTGGCGCTGAAGTGAGGGAGTTTGAGAGAGAGTTTTGTGAATATTTGGAATCAAGTACGCAGGATTCTAAGCATTCCCTCTGTGCGCTTGGTGTCGCTAATGGAAGCGATGCGCTAGAGATTGCGCTGGAGGCTTTGGAGCTGACAAAAGGGGGTGAGGTTTTAATCCCTGCAAACACCTTTGCCGCGACGGCAGAAGCGGTGGTGCGCAATGGTTTGAAGCTTGTCTTTGTAGATTGTGGGAATGATTATACAATGGACTTGCAGGATTTGGAGCGTAAAATCACAAGCCAAACTCAAGCCATTATCCCTGTGCAATTGTATGGACAAAGTGCAGATATGGATGGAATCTTAAAGCTTGCCACAAAGCACAATTTACCCGTGATTGAGGACTGCGCTCAAGCGCATGGAGCGCGATTTAATGGGCAGTGTGTGGGGACATTTGGGAGGATTGCGACTTTTAGTTTCTATCCGGGTAAGAATCTTGGAGCCTATGGAGATGGCGGAATGATCGTAAGCAGGGATTCTGAACTTTTGCAAAAGTGCAAGAAAATTGCAAATCACGGAGGATTGAAGAAATACGAACATGCAATCGTTGGGAGAAATTCGCGCTTAGATGGGATTCAAGCAGCAGTTTTGCGCGTGAAGTTGAGGCATTTAGAATCTTGGAATGCACGGCGCAGGGAGATTGCGGAGCAGTATTTGCGCGGACTTGCGGATTGTAAAGAGGTGATTTTGCCTGTGAAAAAGGCTCAATGTCTGTGTGTGTGGCATCTCTTTGTTGTGCGCGTTAAGAGGCGCGAGTATGTTATGGAGATGCTCAAGGGCAAGAGCATTGAATGTGGTTTGCATTATCCACGCGCTCTGCCTTGCACACAAGCCTATGCAAAAAAACCCTATGTGGTGGAATCACAAACGCCTTGTGCGTATGCTTGGCAAGATGAGATTCTGTCTTTGCCTATGGGAGAGCATTTGAGTGATACAGATGTGAAATATGTGATAGAAGCACTCAAAGAGGCAGTATGTGGGTAGAAAATGGACATGGGCTTGTGATATGGCTCTGTGGATTGGCTGGAAGTGGGAAAAGCACGATTGGAAAGGCTCTCTATGAGAGTTTAAGGGGTGAGATTCCAAACCTCGTGTATTTGGATGGTGATGAGTTTCGTGATCTGCTAGGACATTATGATTATGACAAACAAAGCAGAATTGAGTGCGCATTGAAACGCGCGGATTTTGCACATTTTCTAAGTGCGCAAGGATTGGTTGTCGTCGTAACGACAATCTCGCTTTTTAGGGAGATTTATAATTACAATCGCAAACGTCTGCAAAATTATTTGGAAGTCTATGTGGAATGCCCATTAGAAGAGCTTAAAAAGCGCGATCAAAAGGGTCTTTACAGCGGGGCATTGAGTGGTGTGATTCAAAATGTCGTGGGAGTGGATATTGCCTTTGATGAACCTCGTGCGGATATTGTGATACACAATGGAGAGTGCGATTGCTTAGAGCAAAAAGTGCAAAAGATTTTGCAAGACATAAGAGACACAAAATTTGGTCAAAATAGTCTATAATTTGGTTAAAAATCTAGGATAAAGGAGAGAGATGAAACAGAGTGATTTTACGGAATTGGCTCAACATTATCACAATCGCCCTGCATACAGTGCGATGTTGTTAGAGAAGTTGATTGCTTGTGTGAATGATACGCACAAACCTTTGCAGGATTTGCGTGTCGTAGAAGTGGGAGCAGGGACAGGGAAGCTCACAAAGATGTTGGCTTCCTTTGGGCTTAATGTCCTTGCAATAGAGCCTAATGACAACATGAGACAAGAGGGAATGAACTACACAAAGGACACAAATATCAAATGGCAAAAGGGCAGTGGTGAAGAGACAGGAGTGGAATCACACAGCGCTGATTGGGTGATTATGGCGAGTTCTTTTCATTGGACTGATCCAAACAAATCACTTCCGGAATTTGCGCGGATTCTAGACTCCTCTGCGGGGGGGGGGGGTATTTTACCGCTATTTGGAATCCCCGCAATATCATAGAAGGATCCGTGTTTGAGAGGATCGAAAAGAAGATTAAATCTATTGTTCCAGATCTTGCTCGTGTGAGTAGTGGAGCGCAAAATGTGAAGAAATGGGAAGAGATTCTCGTTTCTACAGGAGACTTTAGAGACTGCTTTTTCATGGAATGCGACTATGTTGAGAAAATGGATAAGAAGCGCTATCTTGGCGCGTGGCATTCTGTGAATGACATACAAGCACAAGCAGGGAAAGAGCGATGGGCGGAGATTTTAGCAATGATTGAAAAAGAGATTGCTCCCTTTGAGATTCTAGAAATTCCCTATAAAATCCGCGCTTGGACGGTGAGGGTCAATCAAGATCTCACCTTTGCGGGGGGGGGGGGTAATTTCTAATTCTTTTGCATTACACTCCCTTTATCACCCTTGCTTAGTGTGTGCGATAAGGGAGTAGAGATGCAAAAGATTGTAGAACAAGTTTGGGACTACACCAAACACGCGAAATTTTATGAATACAGACCAAATTACGCACCAGCGACGATTGATATGTTGGTGAGTTTGGTAAAAAAAGATCATGCGCACCCAAAGGTAGCAGACATCGGTGCGGGGACGGGAAATTTGAGCTTGATGCTCTTAGAGAGAGATTGTAAAGTCGTGGCTGTAGAGCCAAATGACGCGATGCGCGAGATCGGGATTGAGCGCACAGGCGGGAAGTGTGAATGGGTGAGGGCTATTGGCGTGGATTCTACACTAGAGTCAAATGCGTTTGATTGGGTGACCTTTGGAAGCAGCTTTAATGTCATGGATAGGAAATCTGCTCTTTTGGAGACGCACAGACTTTTGAAAGAGAATTGTTATTTTTCTTGCATGTGGAATCACAGGGATTTAGATGATCCGATTCAAAAGATCGCAGAGGGTGTGATTGTAGAATTCATTCCACAATACACAAGAGGCGTGAGGAGAGAGGACCAAAAACCCTTTTTGCTAGAGCATAAGAATCTCTTTGATGCTATCATTTATATTGAAGAGGATTTTTATTTCCATCAGAGTTTGGAGAACTACATTAACGCTTGGCGCAGTGTGAAAAATCCCTATTGGGATCTCGAAACAGAGAGTGGGAGAGAGCTGTTTGAAAAAATCATTGCAAAATGGCGCGAGAGGCTTCCACAGGAGTTTGATATCAGATACACAACAAGGTGCTGGAGTGCGAAGAAAGTATAAAAGAAAGCCTAGAGGGGATTCTAATGTCCCTCAAGATTCTAAGGAGATTCAAGGCAAAATGAGGGACATTTATCTCTATCCAAGTGGAGAGGATGCGCAAGCTCTCTGTCCTATTTTGGAGGAGTTTAGGGATTTTTTCCCTTTTGGCGCATTGAGATTGCTTGATGATAGCACGGAGGAAAGCTCACTGTTCTACAATAAAGACAGAATTTTAGAGAATGGTGAATTGTGGATAGTACATCAAGATGAGAATCTTATGCGCTCTCTTATGAAAAATGCAGAAGTCTTACCAAAAGGGCACGTTTATAACGGAATCGCAAAAGTGCAAGAGATTTTGTTTGAGTTTTTAAAGACATTGAGGGCTTCAGAGATTCTTGCCTCTTATGCCCTCAATCAAGAGCGGCGCTTCAGAAAGATTGATTATTTAGCCTATTTTGTCTTGCAATTTTGGATTTCATTGCAAGAGGATAGCCCTTTTGTTGAGACTTTAAAGACATTCACGCAAGAGTTGAGCGCAGGGTTTAGGGAGTTTTTTGTCCTACCTAAGCATTGTGTGGGCGTGGTTGTCTCATCTTTTAGTGCAAATGCGCATTTGGGGAAAATCGGAATCCTCTTAGAGCAGAGGGGAGTGCAGGTTGTGTATTGCTATGGGCAGGAAAAAGCCTTCAAGGAAAAGCCGCCGCAGTCCTTTGGCTCAAGGGCACAAGCGATTTTCTTTCCCCTGCATTGCAGTTATTTGGGGACATTTTTGAATGTCTTTGAGATTTTCATAACGACACAAATGCCTCTAAGCGCACCACAATGGGGATGCAAGGTCGTGCATATTCCCCATGCCTATATCGATCCCATCGCCTCTCTTGCCCAGAGAAAACGTCCGCTAGATGAGCTGTGGTTTAGAAAAAAAATGGGCATTGGTGGGTTTAGGGTCATTTCAAGCCTCTCAAATTACAAAATCTATGAGGAACAATTTTCAAAGCACGGATTTTTAAATGAACTTGTGTGTGGAGGCTATCCAAGCTTGGATTTTGGTATCGCAGAATATGAAAAATGCGCGACTTCTGCGGGGGGGGGGGCATTTTGATTGCTATTAATTGGAGAGAACATTTACCTATCATAGAGGAGTTTTTGGAGAGATTTTTAATTTTGCGCCAAAATCGCAAAAAATGTAAAGATCGCAAAGAATGTGAGGCGCGTGTCATATTGCGCCCCTATCCGGGAGGAATGCTGCATAAAGAGAGTGAGAGGATTGCGCGGAGATTTCAGGGAGAATCGTGGTTTGTCTATGACACAACGGATCGTTTGAGTGCAGAAGTCATGCGCGAGTGCTGTTGTTTGGTTGGTGATACTTCAAGCCTCACTTATACCTTTGCGCTCACTTGTCTTAAGCCCGTGATACTGCTCTTTAAAGATGCGGAATTTTTGCGCAATTCTTATGCTAATATATCTTTTTATAATCCAATTTTGCATAAAATTGCACACAATGCAGAGGAAATCTGTAAGTGCGTGAGGGAGATTCGGAATGAGTGCGCACAAGAGAGAGCGCAGAAAATCCGCGAATATAGAGAGAAAGAAGTTTTTAACTTGGGAAAATCAAGTGAATTTATCGCAAATTTTGTTTTGCAACTTCTTAAAAAAGGACAAGAGTGATGGTGGAATTTGTTTCTAAAGCGCAGAATTTAAAGGCATTGCAAGGATGTTTAAAGAGTGCGAAAATTCTGCCTTTAATCATCACATCCTTGCAGGATTATCAAAAAGATTCCGCAAAAATCCTAGAATCTGCCTCTAAACTCGGCGAGAAGCTTATCGTGAGAAGCTCTTCAAGGAGTGAGGATGGCAAGGATTCTTCCAATGCTGGAGAGTTTTTGAGCCTCGCAAACATCACACACAAAGAGCTTTTAAGTGCGATAAAGCGCGTGGGAGAATCCATGCCAAGCGTCAATGATGAGATTCTTATACAGCCTATGCTGGAGAATATTGAGCTTTGTGGTGTGGGATTTAGCGTGGATAAAGACAATTGCGCACCCTATTATTGTATAGAATACGACAGGAGTGGTTCAAGTCATTCTATCACCGATGGAAGCGCAAAGGAAGCCATGAGTTACTTTCATTACAGAGAGGCACCTTTGCCTAATGATTTGGTAATGGCACAAGTGATTACAATGATAAGGGAATTAGAAAAGATTTTTGATTATCCCTTTTTGGATGTGGAATTTGCCTTTGTAAGAGAGGAGGGGGAGCTGAAGCTGTATTGTCTGCAGGTGCGTCCGCTTGTCATGAAGGGAAAAGCGCAGTTGCTAGAGATTCTGCCCTTAGAGTCCCTTGAGCGCTTGAAAAAACGTTTTTTGAATCTGCAAAACAGCAGTATTGGTGTGCTAGGAGAACGCGCGATTTTTGGCGTGATGCCTGATTGGAATCCCGCAGAAATGATTGGATTGAAGCCTAAAAGACTTGCCTTTAGCCTCTATAAAGAAATCATTACAGACAATATCTGGGCTTATCAAAGGGATAATTATGGTTATCGTGCATTGCGCTCACATCCGCTAATGGTGAGTTTTCTAGGCATTCCTTACATTGATGTGCGCTTGTCCTTTAACTCTTTTATTCCTAAAACACTCAATGAAGACATTGCCTCTAAGCTTGTCAATCATTATCTCAAAACGCTCATTGAAAATCCCGAATATCACGACAAAATTGAGTTTGCCATCGTGCATTCTTGCTATGATTTTAATATGTCAAAAAAACTAGAAAAGCTCTTAGAGAGTGGCTTTAACCAAAATGAAATCAAGCGCATAGAATTTGCCCTCCTAGAGCTTACAAATAGAATCTTAAATCCACAAAACGGATTCTATTTGCAGGATTTAGAAAAAATCAAAAAGCTCAAAACAAGCTATCAGAAAATCAAAGAATCGCATTCACCACTCATTGATAAGATTTATTGGCTCATTGAAGAGGTCAAACGTTATGGCACACTTCCCTTTGCTGGAATCGCAAGGGCTGGATTTATCGCCATGCAACTCTTAAACTCGCTTGTAGAAATCGGATTTTTGAGCTTGGAGGAAAAAAATCTCTTTCTTAATTCACTCAACACAGTGAGCAAAAAGCTCTCTAAAGCGATTGCGACACTCAATGCGGACAATAAAAAAACGTTTTTGGAAGAATTTGGGCATTTGCGTGCGGGTACTTATAACATTCTCTCGCCACGTTATGATGAGGCCTTTGAGGAATATTTTGTATTAAAAACAAATGAAAGCGCACAAGAGTCCAAAGCGTTTGTTTTAAGCGCAAAAAAGAAAAGTGCATTAGGGCAGCTCATTAAAGAGCATGGATTGCAAATTGGCACAGAGGAGTTGCTGGAATTTATCAAAACAGCGATTGAAGCAAGGGAATTTGCGAAGTTTGAATTCACAAGATTGCTTTCAGAGGCTCTTGTTCTCATTGAAAAACTCGGGGAATATTATGGAATCCACAAAGAAGAAATGGCGCATTTGGACATCAAAAACATTCTTGTGCTGTATTCAAGTCTGTATTCACAAAGCCCTAAAAACAAGTTTTTAGAGGAGATAGAGCGACACAAAAAAGAGTATGAATTGACACTCTCCTTGAAACTACCGCCCTTGCTTACAGAATCGCAACAGATTTTTGGCTACTTCACGCAAAACATTTTGCCAAATTTCATCACGCAAAAGATTGTTACAGCCCCGATTGCAAGGGAGAATGAGAGGGAGTTTGCAGGGAAAATTGTCCTCATTTATGCCGCTGATCCCGGATATGATTATCTTTTTACAAAGGGAATCGCGGGATTTATCACTTGCTATGGAGGGGCAAACTCGCATATGGCGATTCGTGCAAGTGAGCTTGGAATGCCCGCTGTCATTGGTGTGGGTGAGGAGGCATTTAAAAAATACTTGCAAGGGGATAAAATCTGCATAGATTGCGAGAGTGAGCAGGTCTTTTGCCTATGAAAAAATTTATAGCCATCACACAGCGACTCGTAGAAAATCAAAGCTATGTAGAGGAAAGGGAGGCTTTGGCATTAGATTGGGGGGTGTTTTTTAGGGAATATTTGAGGGAGTTTATCCCCTTGCCCTTGAGTTATGCGATTCCCTTTAATGTGTATGCAAAAATGCTTGGAGACTCCTTAGTGGGAGTGATTTTGAGCGGTGGGAATGATTTAGGCGAGTTGAATCCTAGCGCACTTTCTTTGAAGCGCGATGCTTATGAGGAGGAGATTTTGGAATTTGCAAAGGAGGGAGGGACTCCACATTTGCCACTTCTTGGTATATGTCGCGGAGCGCAGAGGATTGCTTATAGTTTTGGTTCCACATTAGAGAGGGTGAGCGGACATGTTGGAGCGCATACAATTTGCACAAAAAAGGGAGAGTTTGTTGTGAATTCTTATCATAATTATGGAATCCTAAAATTAGGTGAAGGCTTAGAGGGACGTGCTTTTAGTGCAGATGGAACTTGCGAGTCCTTTTGTCATAAGGAGTTTGCCATCTATGGAATGATGTGGCACATAGAAAGAGAACAGGGAATGTCAGAGGATAACGTGTTTCAAAGCTGGTTGCAAGATGTCTATCAATACACAAGGAGAAAACAATGAAAATGCTCTATGCGCCAAGCCAGAGAATCCCTAATGATGCCTTGCATAATAATGTGATATGTGGTTATGAAATGCAGGTCATAGAGACTCTAGCACAGGCGCAGAAAAACACGCAAATCCTCTATCTGCCTCACAAAAACACGTCCGAAGTGTTTAATGAAGTGATTTTAGAGCATCTCAAAGATTTGCCCATCGTTAGAATTAACACACTCAAAGAGGGGTTGAGCGCAGATTGTTTGGTGAGCGATATGTCTAATTATGTCTTTGCATGGGCTTTTGAGACACAAAAGCCAAGCATTGCCCATTTGAGTGGATTTGTTAAAATTGAGTTTAGTGAAGAGCCTTTTTATAAGCTTTTAGATGCAATTACAACGATTTCTTATTCCCTAGCGGATTTAGAGCATCACATTTTGAATCTGCCCGAGATCAAAAAAGAAAGATTAGAAGAATTTCTCTGTAAGGAGTGGATGTGATTGAGGCACAGATTGAAAATTTCGTCAAACAGACCATTCGTGAGCTTGAATCTTATTTGAGTAAAAAAAAGAAAAATATCGTTGTGATTGCGTATTATGCGACCTATAGATCGCAATTTGGAGACTTGATTGCAAGGCTTAAAGAAAAATACAACGTCATAACGGTTGTGGATAGAATCCTCAATGATGCCTTTGAAAAGAGTGGGCATCATAATGTTCTGTTTCCTTGGCGCGTTGTTTCCGAACAGGGAGAGACATATTATTTGAATGCTGACATTAAGGGCATTGATCTTATTTTGACAGCCGATCAGGTGAGTTATGAGGAGGGCAGGATAGACAGAGAGTTTCTAAGCAAGAGTGCAAAGAGAATCTACTTCCCACACAGTTTGATTGAGCCAACGGGTGCGAGTGATGTGTTTGATTATATTTGTGTGCCTTCAAAGTTAGCCAAAAAGGGCTATGAAAAATCCCTAAAGGGCAAGAAGACAAAACTCTTAGAATCAGGCTATCCGAAGTTTGATAAAGCCCTGCGCAATTACCGCTATACACCGCAAAACACCATCACCTATGCGCCAACTCTGCGCTATGTGAGCAATCGGAGGGCGGATATTAATTTGTATGCGGGGTTTGATAATCATATGATTGAGGGACTTTTAAGACACACAGATTTTCACATCTCATATCGTGCGCATCCGATTAATTTTCAAGGACAGCATTTCTTTTATACACTCATTAAGAAAAAGTGGGAGCAAGAGAGTCGCGTGAGCTTTGATGAGCAGCTTGGAAATGATTTTTGCAATTGGAGTGATTTTCTGGTGACTGATACATCCACGACAGCCTTGACTTATTCTTTTGTGACGGGAAAACCCTCGTTTTTTTATAATCCTCATCCTGCAAACAACATTCTCACTCAAAGTGTAGTCGCGCTATTTGGCGGGGGGGGGGGGCTTTATGCAGCTTTTTAAGAGCATAGAGTCTTTTCAGAAGAATCCAGGGGCTTTAGAACAAAAGATCTTGGAATTTAGGAATGAAAATATCTATTCTGTGGGAGATTCTGAATCTAAGATTCTAGATATGATTTCAAAAATTTTACAAGGAAAGCTATGAGAGCATTGATTTTAGCCGCGGGGTTTGGTTCTAGGCTTATGCCCTTGACACGTGAAGTGCCCAAATGCATGGTGGAGTATCAAGGCAAGAGGATTATTGATTATGAGATTGAAGCTTTAAAATCCGCTGGGATCACAGAGATTGCCGTCGTGGGGGGATATTTGTTTGAGGTCTTAAAGGAATATTTGCGAGATAAGCATGGGATTTCTTGTTTCTTTGAAAACAAAAATTATGCGACGACAAATATGGTAGAAACGCTCTTTTGTGCAAGGGAATGGATGGAATCTTGTTTGCAAGAGAAGCGGGATTTGCTGATTTCTTATGCGGATATTGTGTATTTTAAGAATACGGTTAAGCGATTATTACAAGGTGGGGGAGATTTTGGAATCATTGTTGATAGGGAGTGGCGCAGTCTTTGGGAAAAGAGATTTGAGAATCCCTTAGAAGATGCAGAAACAATGAAAATTGCGCAAGGTAAAGTGCTAGAGCTTGGCAAAAAGCCAAAGGATTACAGCGAGATTTGTGGGCAATACATCGGACTTTTTAAGTTTTCTTATGCTTTTTTGCCCCGAGTTTTGGGACTTTATGATTCTTTGGATAAAAATGCACACTATGATGGGCAGGAGTTTTGTAAAATGTATATGACAAGCTTCTTGCAGACACTCATTGATAAATATCATAATGCGGAGGCTCTTGAGATTTATGGAGATTGGTGTGAGATTGACTTTAAGAGTGATTTAGAGATTAAAATAGGGGGATAAATGGAATCTTTGCTCTATCAAACAGCTCTGATTGCGACAGAAGCGGGACGCGTCGTATTGGAATATTATGGATTAGAAAATTTTGATTTAAAGGAAGATGCCTCACCTGTAACAAAGGCGGATTTGGAATCCCATTTGCTCATTACGCAGAGATTGCAGGAGATCGCAGATTTCAAGGTTTGCTCAGAAGAGTCTGTTTTGGACTACAAAGATCGGCAAGATTTGGACTATTTTTGGCTCATTGATCCCCTTGATGGAACGAAAGACTTTTTGGCTCAAAATGGAGGCTTTACGATTAATATTGCCCTCATTCACAAGAAGCGCCCGATTCTTGGCGTAGTCTATGCTCCCGCATTTTATCAACTTTATATGGCCTTAAAGGACTTTGGAAGTTTTAGTTTTGAGCCAGAATCCCTAAAGCGCGATTTTGAGGACTTAAATCCACAATGGTTTAAAGACAACAAACAAAGGCTAAGTGGCGCTCGTATCGTTAAGGATTCTCAAATCATCGCGTGTGATTCTATGTTTCATAGTACGAAGCAAACACAAGAGTTTTTGTCTCAATATGATGTAAAGATTCAAAAGTATGGATCTTCATTGAAAATCTGCGCTCTTGCTGAGGGGAAGGCCGATCTTTATCCACGTTTCAATGGAACGAGTGAGTGGGATACTGCGGCAAGTGAGATTGTGCTAGAAGAAACGGGTGGGGTGATTTTGGATTGCGTGAGTAAAGCTCCCTTAGTGTATAATAAAGAGAGTTTTAGAAATAACCATTTTGTCGCTTTTGCGAAGTCTCAAGTGGGCAAACAGATCTATAGAGATTTTTGTGCGCTCAAATAAAGTTTAAAGGTTTTCTTGCAATTTGGGCTTTAATTTTTGTAAAATTTATCGCAAAACATAAATCAAGGCAGAATTTTGAAAGATTTAATCATAGTAGAATCTCCGACAAAGGCAAATACAATTAAGAATTTTCTGGGTAATAAATACAATGTGATCGCATCAAAGGGACACATTCGCGATCTCCCAAAATATACATTTGGAATAAAAATAGAAAATGGAGAGTTTATACCAGAATACACGATTGACACTGCGCATAAAGGAATCGTTGCGACACTTAAAAAATATGCCAAAGAGGCAAAGCAAGTCTATATTGCAACTGACGAGGATAGAGAGGGAGAGGCGATTGGCTATCACATCGCAGAGGCAATTGGAAAGGATCCCAATAAGCTTCCTAGAATCGTATTTCATGAAATCACACAGACAGCCATTGAGGATTCCCTAAAGAATCCGCGCCATCTTGATATGGACAGAGTGAATGCGCAACAAGCAAGACGTCTCTTAGACAGAATCGTTGGCTATCGGTTAAGCCCCCTCATCTCATCTAAGATTCAGCGCGGACTTAGCGCAGGAAGAGTGCAGAGTAGCGCATTAAAGATTATTGTTGATAGGGAAAAAGAGATTCTCAACTTCAAGCCCACGATTTATTACATCATTGAAAGCACGATAAAAAAGAAAAAAATAAGTATTGAAGCGGAATTGACAGAGTTTCAAGGTGCTAAGATTGAAAAGCTTAGCATTCAGCAAGAAAAAAGGGCAAATCTCATCGTCTCAACGCTTCAAAAGGACAGCTTTCAAGTTCTAGACATCGAGACAAAGCGCAGAAAAACAGCTACTCCACCGCCCTTTATGACTTCTACATTGCAACAGAGCGCAAGTTCTAAGCTTGGATTCTCCCCTTCGCGCACAATGAAAGTCGCACAAAGTCTCTATGAGGGTGTAATGACACATAAAGGTTCTATGGGTGTCATCACTTATATGAGGACAGACAGCCTCAATATCGCCAAAGTCGCGCAAGAAGAGGCACGTAAATTGATTGCAAAGACCTGTGGAAAGGAATATGTCCCGCAAAAACCAAAAATCTATGCCACAAAGGCAAAGGGTGCGCAAGAAGCGCACGAGGCGATTCGTCCGACACTTATGGATTTCACGCCTCAAGTTGCTGCAAAATACCTCAAAGGTGATGAGCTCAAGCTCTATACACTCATTTATCAGAGATTCTTAGCCTCTCAAATGACCGATGCGGACTTTGAATTGCAAAATGTGTGGATTGCAAGTGAAAATGCGCGTTTGAAAGTGAGCGGACGCAAGCTAGTCTTTGATGGATTCTATCGCATCTTAGGCAATGAAGATAAAGACAAGATTCTGCCCGATTTTGATTTAAAAGAAAATGTTATGCTTGAACAATGCAGTGCAAAAAAACAGCAAACAGAGCCTCCTGCGCGATATTCAGAAGCGAGTTTGATTAAGACATTAGAACTTCTAGGAATCGGGCGTCCGAGTACTTATGCGCCGACTATTTCGTTGCTGACATCAAGGACATATATTGAGATTGAAAAGAAGCAAATCAAGCCTCAAGAGGTTGCCTTTAAGGTTGTTGAGTTGTTAGAGCAGCATTTTGAGGAGATTGTGGATTCTAAATTCACAGCTCATCTTGAGGAGAAGCTTGATGAGATTGCAGAATCCAAACAGGATTGGCAGAAGTTGCTAAGAGAGTTTTATGAGCCATTCATTCAGAAAGTGAGCACAGGAAAGACACAGATACAGAGCCAAAAAATTGCTATTCCTATTGGAGAATCTTGTCCGCTCTGCGGGAAAGAGCTTGTGCGCAGAAATGGGCGCTTTGGTGAGTTTGTTGGGTGCAGTGGCTATCCTAAGTGCAAATTTGTCAAAAAGGATACTTCTGCCTCTGTCAATGAAACAGAAGAAGAATTTGGTGTATGCGAAAAATGCGGAAAGCCTATGGTAAAAAAACATGGCAGAAATGGGGAGTTTTTGGCTTGCAGTGGCTATCCTGATTGCAAAAACACAAAATCCTTGCAGGATTCTCAAAAATCCGCACCGCAAGTTTTATCTGATGTGAAATGTCCAAAATGTGGAGGGGATATTGTAGAGCGCATGGGGAGACATGGCAAATTCTATGGCTGCTCCAAATATCCTCAATGCAAATTTATCGCAAATATCAAGCCTACAAATCGCCGTTGCCCTAAGTGCAATGCCCTCATGGGAGAGCGTACATTGCGCAAAAAACCGATATTAGAATGCCTAGAATGCAAAGAGCGCATTGAAATCAACTAAGGAGAGACACATGACACAAGAGATTTTGGATTTTTTGGATAAGAATGTTGGATTTTTGGCGACAAAGGGAACTTGTGGAAATCCACGTGTGCGACCGATACAGTCCCCCCTGTTTTATGATGGGAAGCTTTATTCTTGTACTGCTAAGACAAAGGGAATCTTTAAGCACATAGAAAATTTTCCAAACATAGAATTGAGTGCATTTGATGGAAAAGAAACTTGGATTCGCATTCGCGCAGAAGCGGTGTTTGAGGATAATATGCAGGTCAAAGAGGCAATGTTTAAAAAATATCCCTTGCTTGAGAGCATTTATACCTCACCAGAAAATAAAGATTTTGCTGTATTTTATTTCAAGGATCCGTGTATAAAGATTCAAAGCCTTAGCGGACGTGATGAGGTGATAAAGGGTTAAGATGCAAGAGATTTTTTTATGCACCATTTGCAATGTTTCAAGTGGGAGTTGCGCAGAGGATTGTGCATATTGCACACAGAGCGCGAGATATCACGCAGACATTGAGCGCTATCAATACAAACCAATTCCGCAGATATTAGAGGAGGCTCATCGCGCTTCTAAGAATGGTGCGCTTGGATTTTGTCTTGTCACAAGTGGCAAGGAATTGGATTCTAAGCGCACAGGATACATTGCGCAAGCCGCGCGAGAGATTATGAGGGCGGGATTGCATTTACATTTGATTGGTTGCAGTGGAATCGCAAGTACAGAGGCTCTCATTGCGCTCAAAGAAGCGGGAATTGCGAGTTATAATCATAATTTAGAAACGAGCCGCAATTTTTTTCCAAAGATTTGCACGACACATTCTTTCACAGAGAGATTGCAGACTTGTGAAAATACGCTTAAAGCGGGGCTTGGTTTGTGCAGTGGCGGAATCTTTGGAATGGGGGAGAGTTGGCAGGACAGAATGGATTTGCTCTCTGCATTGCAGACGCTCAAGCCACATAGTACGCCGATTAATTTTTTCATTCCTAATCAAGCCCTGCCACTAGGCAAGGAAATTCTTAGCAGAGAAGAGGCATTAGAATGCGTAAAGTTAGCGCGTGAATATCTGCCAAATGCGCGCTTGATGATTGCAGGGGGACGGGAGGTTGTATTTGGAGAGGATCAAAAAGAACTCTTTGAATGTGGAATCAATGCGGTTGTTTTGGGGGATTATTTAACGACAAAAGGAAACAAGCCACAAGAAGAAGTGGAACGGATTAAGAGTTATGGCTATGGAATCGCAACGACTTGCGAGTAGGGATTGACATTGATGCAAGATTTACAGCAGGATTCACAAAATTTCAACAAGGCTGATGAGGCTAGATATAAAGGACTTTGGATAAGGGTAAAAAAATGCTTTTGCTTGAAGTCTTTGTGTGGAATCTGTCGGAGTTGCTCGTTTTTGGTGCGCTATTTGTATGTATTTTTGCGTGGAGATTTGCTCTATTTTGCATCAAGTCTCAGCTTTTACACGATTTTTGCACTCTTGCCCATGCTTTTGGTGGTTTTTTCTCTTGTTGCGACATTGCCAGATTTTAAAGAATATTTAGAGAGCTTTAAAAATCTCGTGATTACAAACTTCATTCCGACGCATTCTGATGTGTTTCTAACCTATATGGATGAGTTTTTAGAAAACTCTACAAAGCTTGGAGGAATGGGACTTTTATATGCCTTTATCACTTCAATTTTATTCTTTCAAAATTACCAAAACATCACCATTAAGATTTTTCATTCTCAAATGCGCGGATTTTGGGATTCTTTGTCTGTGTATTGGACTTGCATGACACTTTTTCCGCTTGGCGTGTTGTTCTCTATCCTCTTAAGTGCGAAGGCTTATGCGTATTTGGACGGCATTGGTTATAGTGTTTATATTGCTTGGTTTTTTAGGCTCACTCCCTATCTTTTGATTTGGATTGTGTTTTTTATGCTCTTTAAAATCTCTGCAAACACAAGAATTAGCACCAAAAATACCCTTATAAGCTCACTCATTACAGCAATTTTATGGTCATTTTGTAAATGGGGATTTGTCTATTATGTGTTTTATAATAAGGCTTATTTGACCCTATATGGCTCTTTTAGCATTATTTTGTTTTTGTTTATTTGGGTGTATTTATCATGGGCGATTCTGCTTTTTGGAATGAGCTTGAGTCGTGGCATTGATGAGGTGTTTATTAGGGAATTGGAATCAGAAAGTACAAAATGATTTTTGCAGTCTTTAATGAGGCTCTAAGGGGTGTTTGCTAGAGGCACTTCATCTTTTAAATTTTAATTTTGGTTTAAATGTGCTAGAATAGTCAAATCTTTTTTGTTTCTTTAAGGAGATGAGATTGGAAATTGAGTCGTTTTTTTTATCAATTTTCGCATTGTTTTTGGTCATGTTGAATGGTTTTTTTGTTCTTTCTGAATTTGCGATTGTTAAGATTCGGCGCTCACGTCTAGAGGAGCTTGCTAAACGCGAAGTTCCAAGCGCGAAATTAGCCCTTAAAATCACGGGCAAACTTGATTCCTACCTTTCTGCAACGCAGCTTGGAATCACGCTTTCTTCGCTGGGACTTGGTTGGGTGGGTGAGCCAGCAATTGCCCGCCTACTAGAAGTTCCTTTTAAATATTTAATTGGGGACAATCCTGTATTCTTGCATTCTGTAAGTTTTGTCGTGGCTTTTAGCTTTATCACACTCTTGCATGTTGTAGCGGGCGAGTTGATTCCAAAGTCTGTTGCCATTGCTAAGGCTGAAAAGGCTGTATTGTTTGTCGCAAAGCCCTTGCAAATGTTTTGGGTTCTTTTCTTTCCCTTGATTCGTATTTTTGATTATTTGGCGGTATTTTCTCTGCATAGAATGGGCATTAAACCCGCAAGCGAGGGAGAAGAGAGCGCACATTCAGAGGAGGAGTTGAAAATTATTGTTGGGGAGAGCCTTAAGGGGGGGTATTTAGATACGATTGAAAATGAAATCATTCAAAATGCCGTGAGCTTTTCTGATACGATGGCTAAAGAGATTATGACACCACGAAAGGATATGATTTGCCTCTATGCCGATAATAGCTATGAAGAAAATATGGCTGTTGTGACGGGTACAAAACACACGCGCTATCCCTATTGTAAAGATGGCAAGGACAATATCATTGGAATCGTGCATTTAAGAGACTTGCTTGAGACTATGTTGAGCGAGAATCCATCAAAAAAACTAGAAAATCTCGTTAGAGAGGTGATTATCGTCCCAGAGAGTGCGTCAATCTCAAACATTCTCATTCAAATGAATCGACGCCAGACACACACGGCGCTTGTTGTTGATGAATATGGTGGAACTGCGGGATTGCTTACGATGGAGGATATTTTAGAAGAGGTCATTGGCGATATTATTGATGAGCATGATGAGAAAAACGATGATTATCACAAGGTTGATGAGGATTCCTATTCCTTTGATGGAATGTTAGATTTGGAACGTGTTGCCGATGTCTTGGGTATTACTTTTGAGGAAGATACAGAGCAAGTTACAATTGGTGGCTATGTGTTTAATCTGTTGGAGCGTTTGCCTGTCGTGGGAGATGAGATTAGCGATGAGCATTGTATCTATGAGGTGTTAGCCACAGAGGGAGCTAGGATTGTGCGTCTTAAGGCGACAAAAAAGCCTTTTGTTATGGATAATCACGTATAGAATGCTGGATACATTTTTAGTTTTATTGCAAGTTTTATTCATTGCATTGAAGCTTACAAATAAGATTCAATGGTCTTGGTGGCTTGTATTGATGCCAATGATTGTTTATGCATTCATTTATTTATTTATGCTGTTGCTTATGGCTGGATTTTTGGTGGGATTAGGATTGTCCTTTTCGTCGTCCTATTGAGGAGGAAACTATGGAATTTGTTGCGATTTTGATGGGAAGTAAAAGTGATTTTTGTGTCATGCAAGAGTGCATTAATGTTTTAAAAAAGTTTGATGTGTCCTATGAGATGGTGATTGCCTCTGCACATAGAAGTCCTAATCGTACAAAAGAATATGTGAGGGAGGCCGAAGAGAAAGGAGCGCAAGTATTCATTGCTGCAGCAGGCATGGCTGCACATTTAGCGGGTGCTGTGGCTTCTATGACGACAAAGCCCGTGATTGGTGTGCCTTTAGAGGGAGGAGCAGTAAATGGGCTGGATGCCTTACTCTCTACTGTTCAAATGCCATCTGGAATGCCCGTTGCTACAGTAACGCTTGGGAAAACAGGGGCCATTAATAGTGCGTTTTTGGCCATGCAGATTCTTGCATTAAGCAATGCGGAGCTTGGCGGTAAGCTCAAAGAAGATCGCGTGATGAGAGCAAAAAATGTGGAACTTGATTCAAGCGAGATTGAGGTTATTTTATAAAGGTTGAATGATGGAATCTTGGGTTGGATTAGAAGAATTCGTGGAGCTCGCTAAGCTAGAAAAAGAAAAAGTTTTAGAAATGGTAGCAAATGGCACACTAAAGAGCAAACAAGACAATGGAAAATTCCTCATTGACGCAAGCAGTGGTACTCATGCCCTTGTGAAGAGCAATCTTGCCACGCAAGCTGTCATGGTGCAAAATCCAAGCAGTGCGGTGGCAAGTGGCACTGTGGATGGAGAATTCATAGAAAAAACAATCGGCACCATTTTGAGTCTGCATGAAAAGGTTGTGAGTTCTAAAGAGGAAACAATCTCTAGTGTCAAAAATGAAAATCAATTCTTAAAAGACGCTCTTTTTAACACACAGGAAGTCTATGAGGATGATAAGAAAACGATTGCAATTTTACGCGAACAATTACGTGTCGCACAAGAAGAAATAGAATTTTTGAAGCGTAAATATCGCCTTATGTGGGGAAAAACAATCAACGCACAAGCAAACGAAGAGACAAAAAAAGATTCCTAAAAACACAAAAATTTATCATGTGATAAATTTCTTAGCAAAATTACATAATAAAGAGTGCGTGATTCTTTAATTATATTTGCAATTTGTTTGCATTTTTAAGGTAGAGATTATATTAATTTCTATAAAATTAAAGAATTCTCTATAAAAGGGAAATCTTAGAGGAAGGAGCATATATGCAAGCAAATCCTGCGTTAGAGTATGATTACTCCATTGCAAAGTTATTTCTTTTTGCAACGATCGCGTTTGGTATTGTTGGATTATTGTTGGGTGTTGTGGTAGCTTTTCAAATGGCATTTCCAAACCTTAATTATTTAGCGGGTGAATTTGGAACATTTGGGCGTCTCAGACCTTTGCATACAAATGGAATCATTTATGGATTCACATTGAGCGGTATTTGGGCGGCCTGGTATTACCTTGGACAAAGGGTTCTGAAAATATCTTATAATGAGCATCCCTTCTTAAAGGCGATTGGTTATTTACACTTTTGTCTCTATATCGTCCTTATGGCATTGGCTGTGGTGAGCTTGTTTGCTGGTATGTCACAATCAAAAGAATACTCCGAACTTGTTTGGCCATTGGATTTGTTGGTTGTTGTCGTGTGGGTGCTATGGGGTGTAAGTCTCTTTGGTTCTATGGGTGTAAGACGTGAGCAGACGATTTATATTAGCCTATGGTATTTTATCGCAACATTTGTAGCGATTTCTGCACTTTATATTTTTAACAACCTCTCTGTTCCTACTTATCTTATTGCCGGCGTTGGTTCTGTGTGGCATTCCATTTCTTTGTATGCAGGAACAAATGACGCGATGGTGCAATGGTGGTTTGGACATAATGCGGTTGCTTTCGTCTTTACTTCGGGTGTGATTGGGGTTATGTATTATTTCTTACCTAAAGAATCTGGTCAGCCTATTTTCTCTTATAAATTGACATTGTTTTCTTTTTGGGGATTAATGTTTGTTTATATTTGGGCGGGAAGCCACCATCTTATTTATTCCACCGTTCCTGATTGGATGCAGACAATGGGTTCTATTTTCTCTGTCGTGTTGATTTTGCCATCTTGGGGGACAGCGGTCAATATGCTATTAACAATGAAAGGACAATGGCATCAACTCAAGGAATCTCCATTGATTAAGTTTTTAGTTCTCGCTTCAACTTTCTATATGCTTTCTACGCTAGAAGGTCCGATTCAATCCATCAAATCTGTCAATGCATTAGCGCACTTTACAGATTGGATTATCGGACATGTTCATGATGGTGTTTTAGGTTGGGTTGGATTCACAATCATCGCTGCTTGCTATCATATGACTCCGCGTCTGTTTGGTCGTGAGATTTACTCTAAAAAGCTTATGGATATTCAATTCTGGGTTCAAACAGTTGCGATTATTCTTTATTTTTCAAGCATGTGGATTGCTGGAATCACACAAGGTATGATGTGGAGGGCAACAGACGAATTTGGTAGCCTAGCTTACTCTTTCATTGATACTGTTTCTGTTCTATTCCCCTATTATGTGATTCGTGCGATCGGGGGGACAATGTATCTACTTGGTTTTATTATTTTCACTTATAATATTGTTATGACGATTGTGGCGAGCAGAGAGCTTGAAAAAGAGCCGAGATTTGCAACGCCAATGGCGGCATAAAGGAGGGCACAATGTTTCATTGGTTGGAAAAAAATCCATTTTTCTTTACAGTGGTGTTTTTGATAGTGTTTTCAATTGCTGGATTGGTAGAGATTCTGCCCGATTTCGCAAAGGCTTCGCGTCCAACAGAAAATCTCAAACCCTATACACTTCTAGAAACAGCAGGACGTCAAGTTTATATTGCGGAGAGTTGTAATGCGTGCCATTCACAACTCATACGTCCCTTTAAGGCAGAAACAGATCGCTATGGGAGCTATAGTTTGAGCGGGGAGTATGCTTATGACAGACCATTCTTGTGGGGAAGCAAAAGAACAGGTCCTGATTTGCACCGCGTAGGAGATTCTAGAACGACAGATTGGCATGAGGAGCATATGTTGAATCCTTCTTCTGTTGTGCCCGGTTCTATTATGCCAGCATATGCGCATTTGTATAAGAAGAATGCAGACATTGAGACAGCCTATGCAGAGGCATACACTCAAAAGACTGTTTTTGCAATGCCTTATGACACAGAGAATAATCCTAAATTGGGCGATTTAGAGGCAGCAAAAGCGGAAATTTTGGCAGAGGCTAAGGTTTTGGTTGAGGATATGAAAGATCCGGAAGTTAAGGCTGCACTAGAGAGAGGAGAGATTAAGCAAATTGTTGCGTTGATTGCATACCTCAATAGTTTAGGGCAAAAAAGAAGGGCTCATTAGACGTGGAATATGAAACGATAAAAGTCATACAAGGGTATGCGTATTGGTTTATCACACTTCTTTTGGTGATTTTGCTCTATGCTTATATCTATCACCTTTATAGAAGTCAAAAGACAGGGAAGATTGATTACGAAAAATACGCAAGACTTGCACTAGATGACGCACTAGATGATCGTTTGATAGAAAAACGTAAAAATAAAGATGAAGAGAAGGAGAACTAGATGGAATGGTTGAATCTAAGCGATAGTATTAATTTACTCGCGCTAATTGGAGCTGTGGTCATTTTAGCCTTGACGATTTTCATTGTTGGTGGTTACATCAAGAAAATGAGAGACAGCAAGGCTGAAGGTGAGCTTACAGAAGAAGAATGGGATGGTATCAAAGAGTTCAAAAATGATATTCCTATTGGTTGGGGAATGACTTATCTTGCGATGATTGTTTGGGCTTTGTGGTATTGGTTTGTCGGATACCCTCTGAATTCTTATTCTCAAATTGGAGAGTATAATGAGGAGGTTAGGACCTATAATGCAAAATTTGAAGAAAAATGGCAAAATGTTGATGCAGAAACATTGACAAAAATGGGTCAAAATCTCTTTTTGGTACAGTGTTCTCAATGCCATGGCATTACCACAGAAGGCATGAATGGTATTGCTGCGAATCTATCAGAATGGGGACGTGAAGAGGGCATCATCACAGTATTGAAAAATGGTAGCAAAGGCTTAGGGTATGGATTGGGTGATATGTTGCCCATTAATGAGGTTGTACCGGGTGTGTTTGTAAGTGATGATGATTACAAGGCTGTTGCAGCCTATGTGATGGCAGAACTCTCTGAAGCGCAAAAGACAAAATATCCCGAGTTGGTGGAGAGAGGTCGCAGATTATATGCAACAGCGACTTGTAATGCTTGCCATGGAGAAGATGGTAAGGGAATGGGTGGAATGGCTGCTGATCTAAGCAAATATGGCACACCAGCATTTGTTGCGGAAGTGCTCGAAAAGGGCAAAAGGGGACAAATCGGTATCATGCCATCTTTTAAAGCGCAAATGCTAACAGACAAACAAAAAGAAGCTTTGGCTTACTTTATTTATTCAGAGAAAAACTAAGGAGATTCGTATGAATGGTTTATTTGGTGTGAATGGGCTTTTTGGTTTTCTTGTTGCGGTTGTCTTGTTGCTTGCAATTGTTTTTGGTTTGGGTTATGCGGCTGTCATTACGCAAAAGGCAGAGGCAAACAATCCTTATGCGATTGAAAATGCGAGTGCTTTACAAATGAAAAGTAAAGACAATGCAAATTATTTTAAAGATGTGATTTCTGGAGGACAGCAATGATAAAATACAGCGGATTAGAAAAAGTGCTTTTTTTGGCACATATCGTGGCAATCATTGTAAGTATCGCGGTTGCTTTTGTCCCTAATATGCTTCTTTATGTCGGCTAGGTGAATGCTTAAAGTGTTAAAAATAGGGTTATTTTCCCTATTTTTTTCTACATTAGTCTTGGCTAAGCCCTATGTCTTAGAGAATCAGAATCAACTTCTAGAAAAGACGGTTGGTTTTATGGAGATTCTATCAGATGAAGTTTTTGAGAAAACGGGCGTTTCTTTGTATGTCGTTACCCTTAAGAGTCTAGATGGCATGGACATACATGATAAGGAACAGTCCTATCTCAAACAAATAAAAAGCCCCTATGTCTTGCTATTTTTTACACTTTTAGAAAAAAAAATCAACATCATAACAGACCAAGCAACAGAACAAATGTTTGATAAACAAGAGGTGTATTGGAATTATATCGTTCCCTTGATTCCTAAGAATGACAAGGAATTGACACAGCAGAGTATTTCGGCATTTTTGCTCAATGGTTTTGTTGATATTGCAGACAGAATCGCAGATTTTCATCAAGTGGATTTAGAGCACAGCTTTCCAAAGAAAAACACAGGCGTGGAGGTGGCTGTACGCGCGATTTTGTATGGAATGATTTTTGTATTGCTTGTTTTGTTTGTTTTTGTGTATTTAAGGAGAAAGACGTGAAAAATTATTGGCCATTTGGAATCTTTTTGCTTGCAATGGTGGTTGTAGGGTTAATCACCCTAACGCTTAAAGTTGCCATCACCAATCCTGTGGAATTGCAGGGAATGTGTCAATTGAGCGCACAATACATCGATGAAAATTCCAATGCCATCACCCAAATGCGCAATCGTTTGTTGTCGCAATACTCCTTTAGCTTTGAGGGGAGATTGGATCCAAAAAAAGAAGCTTTCAAACGACTTTTCTTAAAGATTCAGACAAAAGACGGGCAACAAGTGAGTGGCGATGTAAAAGTTCAGTTTTTTTTGACACGGCCTAATACAAATAAAGAAAATAAGAATCTGGGTTATGGGGATTTTACTAATCATTTGTGGCAGAGCGCATCCTTTGATGTAGAGAAAAAGGGACGCTACCAAAGCGAGGCTTTGGTGCAGATTGGTGCAGATTCTATCTGTGTGGTTCAAGAATATTTTGTGCGCTAAAACTTCTTTTTGCCAATGTCTGCATAAATTTCATTAGCAATGCTTCTTATGTCTCTTGCGACATCGTTTGTGTCATGGGCTATGCTTGTATTTTCTTTGTTAGAGGATTGCGTCTCTTGCATAAGGGCGTGGATCTCCTCTATATTGTGTGATTGATTCTCTAAATGTGCGCCAACATCGTTAATGCCTTGTGTTAGAGTGTTGATATTGACTTCAATTTCATTGAGTGATTTTCCTGTGCGCTCGGCAAGTTTCCTTACCTCATCAGCAACAACAGCAAACCCTCTCCCATGCTCTCCTGCTCTTGCCGCTTCAATGGCGGCATTAAGGGCAAGGAGATTCGTTTGTTCTGCGATTTCCTTAATGATTTTTATGATGTTTTTTGTGTTTTCTGCTTGTTTTATGATTTCATTATTTTTTTCATTGATATTGTGCATGGATTCATAAATGTTATTTGTGTTTTCCACGCATTTTTCAAGGGAATTTGATTGATTTTGAATGGTGAGAATCAAAGTCTGCATTTTTTCTGCAAGAATGCTGGAGGTTTTCTCTAAATGATTGGCGGATTGAAAAGAAGATTTTAAATTATCGCGCATTTCATGTCCGAGTAAATTAAGTGTCTGTTCCATTTCTCCCTTTGCATTTTCAATGCTTTTTGTGAAATCCAAAGATTGATAATGATTGAATAAGCTTTGAATCGTATTGAGATTTTTCCCTATTTTTTGCTCTAATATCTCTAAAACGGCATTGAGCGCGTCTTTTAATGCGTTAAGTTGGGGGTTGTTAGAGATTTTATTGATTCTTTGTGTCAAGTCGCCCTGTGCGATATGTTTTGTGATATCAAGTGATTGTTCAATCAAATGGGCATCAAGTGTGAGTGATTTTTGAATCTTTGTGATATGGGTGTTAATGCTTTGTGCCATTTTTCCTAATCTGTCCTTTGAATTGAGTGCAATGAGTGTAGGATTCTCACTTTCTTTATTAAGGAATAAAAAGAAATCAAACAGACCATTGCTTAAGAGTTTGATTGAAGTGATAAAAGAGCGCGAAATCGCAAAGACAATCGGAAGCAAAACGATGAGATAGACAAATATTGCAACACTGATAGCGCCATAGATGAAATGTTCTAGCTTTTTGTCAATTTGCGAGGCTATGGCTTGAATGTTATCAACATAGACACCACTTCCAAGCCAAAACTGATTGCTCCCATCGGGAATGACGTGGCTGTAGCTGATTTTTGGCGTGTCTATGACTTTGTCTGCAACTTTTTTGGGCCATATGTAGCTCACATAACCGCCGCCCTCTTTAGCTCTTGCAAAGAGTTCGCGTATGAGATAGATTCCATTAGAATCTCTGTAATCATAATAGTCCTTTCCTAAGAGGTGGCGAAAATATGCAGGATACGCAACACTTGTGTGTTTAGAATAGACAAAAAAGTAGCCACTTTTGTCATCTTCATAATAAATATCACTCAAAATTGTATTCATTTTTTTGATTTTTTCTTCTTCATTAGGAAGTTCTTTAATCTCCTCTGCAATGGATTTTGCGAGGGAATCCACAGAGACCTTGAGCTTTTCTTTGATTTGCTGTTCTAGAAATTGTTTTGTTTCTTTTTGTGTTTCATTGCGCAAGAGATTGCTTAGGGTCAAAATGGTGATGATTGTCAGAAAAAGAGAACTTGAGACGAGCAAAATGAGCTTTGTTTCCATTTTTGTATTCATAAACATTGCTAACTCCTTATCAATTGATGTGTTTTAATGATACATCAAATTTATTTTACAATCTTTAAAGAGTCTTTTAATATCTAAATATATGTTACATATATTAACAAATTAGCCTATATGTTACATTTCAATACAACAATCAACAAAAGTTTATCTTGAAAAAATGAGAGATTGGGTTGCAATTTATGCTCTAGGGTCGCATAAAGGAATCTTAAAAGCAATTTTTGTAAAATTCCCGCACTCTTATTAAAGGATTCAAATGGCGGTTGTTTTACAAATTGGAGCAGGTGGTGTTGGTGGCGTGGTTGCGCATAAAATGGCGATGAATAGACAGACATTTGTGCGCATTATTCTCGCCTCGCGCACATTAGAGAAATGCGAGACTATCGCAAAATCCATTCGCGCTAAGGGTTTGGGTGAGATAGAAATCGCAGAAGTCAATGCGGATTGTGTGGAATCCCTCGTGGCTCTCATTGAAAAATATCATCCCGATCTTGTGCTGAATGTGGCACTGCCCTATCAAGATTTAAGCATTATGGAAGCGTGTTTGAGGACAAAAACACATTATTTAGACACCGCAAATTACGAGCATCCAGACAATGCGCATTTTGAGTACAAAGAGCAGTGGGCATATGATGCACGATTTAAACAAGCAGGAATCTTTGCACTTTTGGGCAGTGGATTTGATCCGGGCGTTACTAATGTGTTTTGCGCATATGCGCAAAAGCATTATTTTGACGAGATTGTAAGCATTGACATACTTGATTGCAATGCAGGAGATCATGGCTATGCCTTTGCGACAAATTTCAATCCCGAAATCAATCTCAGAGAGGTGAGCTCTAAGGCGCGTTATTGGGTGCGGGATTCTAAGGGTGATTCTGCAGATAATGCCGATTTGCAAAAAGACAGCATTTATCGCAAATTTGAAAGGGAAGAGAAGCATTTTAAACTGCAGTCAAACACGCAGGATTTGAAGCAAGAATCCTATTGTAATGGGCAGTGGCGTGACATTGCACCACTTTCTTTGATGAAAGAATGGGATTATCCTGAAGTGGGGATCAAAAACAGCTATCTACTCTATCATGAAGAGTTAGAATCCCTAGTGAGAAATATCAAGGGATTGCAGAAAATCCGCTTTTTTATGACCTTTGGGGAATCTTATCTCACACACATGAAATGCCTTGAAAATGTCGGATTGTTGCGCGTTGATGAAGTGGATTATCATGGACACAAAATCATTCCCATTCAAGTTCTAAAGTCTCTCTTGCCCGATCCTGCAAGTCTTGCAAGTCGGACAAAGGGACAAACACACATTGGTTGCTATATTAAGGGATTCAAGGATAAAAAAGAGCGCACAATTTATATCTATAATATTTGCGACCATCAAGAATGCTATAAAGAAGTGGGCGCACAAGGCGTGAGCTATACCACAGGCGTTCCTGCGATGATTGGGGCGCAATTGATTTGTGAGGGGAAATGGGGAATCCACCAGAGTAAGCTCTCAAATGGTGCCGATAATAGCGATATGCCAAGAGGTGGAGAGGAACAGGGCGTGGATTCTAACGATGGTGCTGGTGTGTGGAATATGGAGCAAAATGATCCCGATTTATTCATGCAAGAACTCAATAAACAAGGGCTTCCCTATGTCGTGCTTGAGGTGGAATCACATGGAGGAACGAGAGTTTTAGAAGATGGCAGAAAGCTCTAAAAATATTTGATAAGTCTAAAGGAAGTCTCCAAGAATCCCTTTTGAGCCTCCTTGTACCTATTCTGTTTTTGTTTTTTTTGTAAAATTTTTTCATTTTTCTTTTCTAAATAGCAAAAGTTGGAATGGCATTTGCTTTATACATTGCAAATACTTTTTTAAAGGATTGCCAATGTTGAGGTCATTATGGTCAGGTGTGAGCGGTATGCAGGCACACCAAGTTGCATTAGATGTAGAGTCTAACAATATTGCAAATGTCAATACAAATGGTTTTAAGTATTCAAGAGCTGATTTTTCTACAATGATTAGTCAGACAAAACGTTCTGCTACGATTCCTTATGCAGGATATGGTGGTGTGAATGACTATTCTGTAGGACTTGGAGTTGGAATCAATACAACAACAAAGGTTTTCTTTCAAGGTTCTTTGCAGAATACTGATAGGAAAGCGGACTTAGCCCTAAGCGGTCAAGGCATGTTTGTTGTTAGCAATAATGGCGGATATACAAATATGTATACAAGAGATGGGGCTTTTAGCTTTGATGCGGTTGGAAATTTGGTTACAACAAGTGGCTTTATTGTTCAAGGTTGGTTGAGAGATTTATCAAAACTTAGTTGTGGTTGTGGAGATGGACAGCTTAATCGTGTAGATTCCACAGGTCCTATAGGAAATATCACAATTGATCCACGTCTTACGATTCCAGCGAAGAAAACAAGCGTTGTGCAAGGAAATATTAACCTTACAAGCGGCAATAAAACAGAATTCATTCAATGTCCGCCTTCTTTGGATAGTACCGCGGCAAACAACTATATAGCAGGGGGGCTTGATAGAATCTATGATAGCTCAGACAGACAAGTAGAAAGACCAGAGGACATGGGCGTTATGTTTAATGACGCAGGAGAGGCTATGAGACTTCAAGAGGGTCAAGGTGTGTGGGTGAGCTATCAGACTGCGACTTCAAGGCAATTACAGATTGATAGTGCAGCAGGGAACACAACTTCGCAAATCACAATCAATGGTGAGACAATCACTTGGACAAATAACCCGATTGATTCTCGTTCTTCTCACGTCCTTGCAGCAATCGTTGCTATCAATAATGTCAAGGACAAAACAGGTGTTGAAGCGATTCAAAGTGGAAGCAATATTATCTTGCAGAATCTCAATCAACTTGATGGCGACGAAAAAACAAAAAACATTCGCGTTACAATTGATACCACACAAGCGGGTGTTATCGGCGGATTCTTAACAGGCGCTGGTGGTGGCGGTGGTGGTCAATGGAGTGAAACTGTCACAACAGCCTTCAAATACCAATACAGCAAACAAACAAGAGCCGATGTTGATAATGGATTCTTTAGAACAACAGAAGACTTAAGACAGCTCATGCAATATGATGCTAACAAAGTGAAAAAATTCGGCGGGGATTCTGCAACGGCAGCAGTAAATATGCCAACAAGGCGCGAGACTTTTGACACAACAGCAGATGTTGGTTTATTCTCTCAAAGCAGTCACTCTGTGAGCGTTGTGTTGAGTGGGAATGGGCAATTCCAAATCAATAACAAGCAAGATGGTATGGCTGCGGATTCTGCGACTGCAGGTGGTTTGAACGATCCTTCAAGATTTGATAATCTCAACATCTTTGTCTCTGCATTCAATGATACACTTAATACAACAAATGTGTTGTTTAAGAATCAAATGCGCGCAATGAATACGGGAGTCTTGGTAGAGGGCGGACAGGTTACAAGCACAGGTGGCTTCAGAATGGCAAAATATGGGCAAACATTGGAGATTTATGATTCCTTAGGAAACAAACATGAATTTACAATGGAATTTACCAAAGTCGGACAAAGCGAATGGAGCTTCCGCCTTGTCGTGCCAGAACCCGCCTCAATTATCGGTGGGACTGCACAGCGACCTAATATCTTAGAGGGTGGTAGTATCGTCTTTGGAAGTCAAGGGGAATTGCTTGGGGTGAATCCATCAAGCATTCAGTTTAATCCTAACACAGGCGCGGAATCTCCACAGACGATTGAGTTAGACTTCGGTGAAAATGGAACATTAAGTGGAATCACAAGCACAGCGCGGGAGTCTTATTCTAATAGTGTTACAGGCGACGGGTATGCCGCAGGTGCCTTGAAAGACTATTATTTTGATAAGACAGGAACGATGATTGGTAACTTTGATAATGGTGTGAATCTAGCCCTAGCACAAGTGGCTGTTGCGACATTTGCAAACTATGAGGGTTTGCAAGAGAGCGGAAATAATCTCTACGCAGAATCTCCAAACTCTGGAAATGCGACAGTTGGCGCAGCAGGCTCAGCAGGTCGTGCAGACATAGAGGCTTCTAAATTAGAGATGAGCAACACCGATTTGAGTCGTGGATTGACACAGCTTATTGTCGTGCAACGTGGATTCCAAGCCAACTCCAAATCTGTTACCACAGCTGACCAGATTCTTAACACTCTGCTAGGCTTGAAACAATAATGAATCTTAGGGCGGATTCTGCCCTTAGATTCGTGCTTTTTAATTTCTTTCTTTTTTTGCTTATTTTTCTTTATTTATCTTAACGTAGAATCAAAATTGCGATCCTTTGAATTTAAGAGCTCATATTGGAGCAGTTTTGACAGTAGGCTTCTGTGCGCATTCCCTCTTTGAATCCTTGTATTAAAGATCGTGTGCGCGGTGCGTTAAGAATCTCTGTGAGATTCTGTGTGGAGATGTCTCCAAGCATAATAGAACCCTTTGGGTCAAAGCAGCAAGGAACAACAATTCCATTGCATAAGATTCCTAATTGCTTACTTGCGCCATAGCAAAACCCGCTGTGCTTCTGTGCGCTCTCCTTTGGCCATTGAAAAAAGTTTGCGCCCCTTAGGTGAATCTTATAAGCAAGTCGTGTCTGTTGTGGATTGATAGCGGGGATGGCAAAAAAGTCTTTGAGTTTTTTGTAGATTTCTGCATTTTTTGCGGGAAAACTAATGTCTTTATTGAGATTCCAAAGTCGCAGATTGACGAATTTCTCACTCTTTAAATGCTGATGTGTTGCACAAAATTCCAAAATGGGATTGAGATAGGATTCTAAGATAATGGGCTGCTTTTGATAGAGGGCGCTTGTGAGGGAAAAATTGATTTGATAAATGTTGGGATGGGAGAGGAGCAAGTCGCTTTGTTTTGCGCTTAGGAAGAATCCGCTTGTTGTGAGCTCAATCCTCAAACCTCCTGCAGAATCCAAATAATCCCTAAGACCTTCAACCCTCAAAGGATCGCCTAAGATATGCAATGCACAGAGCTTCGTGTGGGGCGCGATTTCTTTTGCGATTCTTTTAAAGAGTTTTATAGGCATAGTCTTTGGAGTCTCTTTGTTTGGAGTGCAAAAACTGCACTCAAGTCCGCAGAAATTCGTAATTTCTACGAACACCTTTTCAAACTTCATATTCAAACTTCATGGACTATTCATTGCGCAAAATTTGCAGGGGATCAATTTGTGTGGCCTTTTTTGCTGGATAGTAGGATGAGAGGAAAACTATGATAAATGAGCCTATGAGTATGGTTGCTAAGTCTATCATTGAGAGCTCTAGAGGGAGTTTGTCGCTTCCATACACATCAGCAGGGAGGGAAATGATGGGGAAATTTGCAAGAATCACCAAAATGACTGCCGCGAGGATTCCGCCAACAAAGATTCCGCTAATCCCTATGAGATTGCCCAGATACAAAAAAGTCTTTTTGATTTCTTGTGTGCTTGCACCCATTGTGATAAGCAGGGCAATTTCCTTGCGACGATTCATTACAGTCATTAAAAGAGAGCTGACAATATTGAGTGCGGCAACGAGAATGATGAGCATAAGCACGATAAAAAGAGCGCGTTTTTCTAGCGCAAGAGCAGAGAAAAAATTTCCATTTTGTTGCCACCAGCCAACAAAGCGCATTTGTGGATAACGTTTTTGAAGCTCTAGAATATCTTTTTGTGGATTGCTAGAGAGGATGTGGATTCCGTCATATATACCTTGAGGAAGCTCTTTGATAGTCTGTAGTGATTCTAGTGATGTGTAGAGATAGCCTTTATCATAAGCAATCAGTCCCGAGTCAAAAACACTTGCAACATGGAATCGCTTCATTGTCGGCGTGAGGCTTATGGCATTGGGACGGAATTGTGTGAATATTAAGAGCAAATTTGAATGAAGTTGCAAGTTGAATTGCCTTTGGAGAGTCTTGCCAATGATGACATCAAAAATGTGAGGGGTATAATCCTCTCCAAAATTTTCTTTGTGTGCGATTTGCGCTTCTTCAAGGGATTTTTTAAAGATAGGATTCACAAGGCTTTCGCGCTCAAAATCCACCCCAAAGACCATAGCCCCCTCCACCTGTTCACCGACTTTTGAGAGGGCTTGTGTGTAGATAAAGGGACTGAATTTGAGATGTTTGAAATGAAGCTCTAAGTCTCGTAATATCTCTGCATTGGCTCTCTCAAAGCCATTTCCAATCATTGTAATGGGATAATTCATAATAAATAATTTGCGCTCAAATTCTCGATCAAAGCCATGCATGAGGGCCATTGCGACAATGAGCACCATAACGCCAATGCTCACTCCTAAAAACGCAAAAAGCGCCGTGATAGAGATAAAAGGCTGTGCCTGATTGAAGCGCAGGTAGCGGCGCACAAGATAGGGGACGATTTTTTGCGATGAGAGTGTTTGCATTAGGAATTCCTTGCTAATTCACCACTTTTTGGACCACTTCTTCCGCAGCAATCTTTGTATTTCTTGCCACTTCCGCAAGGGCAGGGTTCATTGCGCACGGGACGTCTTTTAAAGAGGGGGGCATTAGGATGCGTGGCTTTTGCATCTTGTGTGGATTTGTTGAGTTTCTGTCTTGCAAGTTTTGCTTGAGCTTGATTGTCTGCGGCTGTGGTTTGCAGTTGGACTTTTTGGAGCATTTTAATGGCTGTGTATTTGATCTGTTCTGCAAGTTCAACGAACAGATTGTAGCTTTCTTTTTTATATTCTGTGAGGGGGTCTTTTTGATTATAACTGCGCAATCCAATGCCTGTTTTGAGATTATCCATAACATAGAGGTGTTCGCGCCAAAGATTGTCTAATGTCTGCAAATAGACGAGCTTTTCAATGTCGCTACGCATTTTTGGATCAAGTCTTCGCATTTTTTCTTCATAATCGCGTACAAGGATTCCCTCAATATAGCTTTCAAAATTATTGTTTGTTTTGTAAGACTCTCTAAGCTCTTCTTCTTTGAGTATCGCATTGAAGTCCTCTTTTGCCTGTGCGCAAAGAAGCTCTAGATTGTCATCTTCGTTAAAGATTTCACACCTTTGCAAGAGCATGACAATGGAATCTTGGCGATTTTCTATGATTTTGTGTGCGATGCTGTATTCGGGATCCAGCAATTCATTGCGCACACGATAAATCGCCTTTCTTTGCTCATTAGCGACATCATCGTATTCTAAGAGATGCTTTCGTGCCTCAAAGTGCATACTCTCCACTTTCTTTTGCGCATTTTCTACCGAACGCGTAACAAGCGAGGATTCTATGTGTTCTCCGTCGTTTAAGCCCAATTTGTCCATGATTGTTTTAATCTTATCGCTTCCAAAGATGCGCAAGAGTGGATCTTCAAGGCTTAAGTAAAATTGACTTGTTCCCGGATCTCCTTGTCTCCCGCTACGTCCACGCAATTGATTGTCAATGCGTCGCGACTCATGCCTCTCTGTCCCGATGATATAAAGCCCACCAAGAGCGCGGACTTCGTCATCAATCTTAATATCCACGCCTCTTCCCGCCATGTTTGTAGCAATCGTCAAAGCTCCCTTTTTCCCCGCATCTTTGATAATCTCCGCCTCTTTAGCATGCTGTTTTGCATTCAGCACAGAATGTGGAATCCTTTCTTGTTGCAATAATGCGTGGATTTTCTCACTCTTTTCAATTGAGGCTGTTCCAACAAGGATGGGCTGTCCTTTTTTGTGCAATTCTATGATTTTTGTAACCAATGCTTTGAATTTTTCTGCTTCTGTTTTATAAATGAGATCGTTTAAGTCTTTGCGTAAAACGGGGAGATTTGTAGGGATAGAAACCACATCAAGATCATAGATTTGTAAAAATTCTGTTGCCTCTGTCTGCGCTGTGCCTGTCATTCCCGCTAGTTTATCATAGAGCCTAAAATAATTTTGATAAGTGATGTCTGCTAGAGTTTGGGATTCTTCTTTGATTTGCACACCTTCTTTTGCCTCTAGGGCTTGATGAAGCCCCTCGCTGAATCTTCTTCCCTCACTCAAACGTCCTGTGAATTCATCAACAATCACAACCTCACCATCGCGCAAAACATAGTCTTTGTCTTTTTGAAACAATTTGTTTGCCTTGAGAGCTTGGTCTAAGTGATGTGCTAGAATCGCGTTTTCAATGCTGTAGAGATTGTCAATCTTAAAGAGTCTCTCGGCTTCATTAATGCCCTCTTCGGTCAGCAGAATTGTGCGGTTTTTTTCATCAACGGTGTAGTGTTTTTCTATTTGGAGTTTGAGGGCAACTTCATTGGCGCTTTTGTAATTGTCTAATGTGCGCTTTGCAGGTCCTGAAATGATAAGCGGTGTGCGCGCCTCATCAATCAAAATAGAATCCACTTCATCAACAATGGCAAAATGATGATGTTTTTGGACTTTTTGGGCAAAGTCATATTTCATATTATCGCGCAAATAATCAAAGCCAAATTCGTTGTTCGTCCCATAGACAACATCACAAGAATATTGTTTCAAGCGATGATCTTCATCATAATTCCCGCTCACCACTACGCCAACAGAATAACCCAAAAATTCATAGAGCGGACGCATAAGCTCGGCATCTCTTTGTGCAAGATAGTCATTGACTGTAACGATATGAACGCTTTTCCCAAGCATGGCATTGAGGCAAACGGGAAGTGTGGAGACAAGCGTCTTCCCCTCGCCCGTCTTCATTTCTGCAATTTTGCCCTCATGCAAGACGATTCCACCAATGAGCTGTACATCAAAATGGCGCATATTTAAGACTCTCTTGCTCACTTCTCTGGTAATAGCAAAGGATTCATAGAGGACTTCCTTGAGCATCTCTTTTGGATTTTCTGCATTTTTGACTTTTGTTTTGAGTTCTGCAAAGCTCTCCTTGAGTGCGCTATCACTTAGAGATTCATAGCGATTCTCAAGATCGTTGATTTTGCGAATTTCTTTGCGATAATGTCCTATAATTCGTCCATTTTTGCTGTTAAAAATCTTTTTTGCGAGTGTTAAAATCATATCAAGCCTTTCTGAAGTTGCGCCAAATACAAAAATACAATGTTAAATTGCGGATTTTATCATAAATGCTATATTGCTTGGATAAAATACACAAATATTTTGCAAAAAAGGACAAAAATGGTTTTTATTGACGCGTGTTTGGGCAAACAGACTCCCTATACACCTGTTTGGTTTATGCGCCAAGCGGGACGTTATTTAAAAGAATATCAAGAAGTGCGCAAGGAGGCGGGAGACTTTTTGTCTTTATGCAGGAATCCACAATTAGCAAGTGCGGTAACTCTGCAACCTGTGGAGATTCTCAATGTGGATGCGGCAATTTTGTTTAGCGATATTTTGGTGATTCCGCTTGAAATGGGAATGGAGTTGGGATTCTATGTTGGAGAGGGTCCAAAGTTCAAATCTCCGCTAGAATCTTTCAAGGATTTAGAATCCCTAAGAAATGATGCCTTTATGCGTTTGGATTATGTGTATGAAACCATTGAGTTAGTGCGTAAAAAACTTGCAAAGGATAAGGCATTGATTGGCTTTTGTGGTGCGCCTTGGACACTTGCGACTTATATGATCGAAGGAGAGGGAAGTAAAACGTATGCAAAGTCAAAAAAGATTCTTTACACACAGCCAAAATTCATGCACACCTTGCTTGAGAAAATCACACGGAATCTACAGGGGTATTTGGAGAAGCAAATTCAAGCGGGTGCAAATGCGGTGATGATTTTTGATTCATGGGCAAGTGCGCTAGAAAAGGATGCTTATTTGGAATTTGGTTGGAAGTATTGCAAGGATATTGCGCATTTTTTGAAAAAAAAATATCCACAGATTCCTGTGATTTTGTTTCCTAAAGGAATCTCTGGCTTTTTAGGAGAGATTGATGGAGTGTTTGATGTGTTTGGTGTGGATTGGAGTACGCCACTTTCTTTAGCAAAAGAAATTTTAGGACAGAGGTATGTTTTGCAGGGGAATTTAGAGCCTTGCAGAATCTATAATGTGGAATCCATGCTGGAAGGTGCAAGGGAGATTTTGGATCTTATGAAAGATTCTGCGCACATTTTTAATCTAGGGCATGGGATGTTGCCTGATTTGCCACGAGAAAATGCTATAAAATTGGTGGAATTTATCCATAATTATCACAAATAGTGGGCTAGAATTGGGTGATCACAGACTAAGAATTGGTCATTTTGGTTTTATGGTGAGTAGAATTTAAACATTTCTTTGTTTTTATGAGAAATGTAAAAATGATTTTTTAAATGATTTTTATAAAAATAAAATACAATAAACTACTTTTAAACTTAAAAGGAGTTCTATGAGTAAGGTTGTGGGCATGGCACTTTGGGCGTTTGTCGCTCTACTAGGTGCTTTTGGATTCGGTGTTTTGGCGTTGCATCAGGGAGAACGTATTTCTGCAGTTTGGATTGTGGTTGCTGCTGTTTGTATCTATATGATTGGGTATCGCTTCTATTCAAAATACATCGCAGAAAAAGTCCTAGAGCTTGATGATAATCGTGCAACCCCTGCATTTGCTATGAATGATGGGCGCGATTTTTGTCCGACAAATAAGATTGTGCTCTTTGGGCATCATTTTGCGGCGATTGCGGGAGCAGGTCCTCTTGTGGGTCCGATTCTGGCTGCGCAAATGGGATATTTGCCGAGTATGATTTGGATTGTTGTGGGAGTTGTTTTAGCGGGAGCTGTCCATGATTTCACGGTTTTGTTTGTCTCTATGCGACGCAATGGAAAATCTTTGGGTGAGATTATTAAATTAGAGCTTGGCAGGGGCGTTGGAAGTATTGCAATGGTCGGGATTTTGGCGATTATGATGTTGATCATTGCAATTTTAGCTCTAGTCGTGGTGAATGCCCTCGCAGAATCACCTTGGGGGCTCTTTACGATTACTATGACACTTCCTATTGCAATTTATATGGGGATTCATATGCGCTTTTTGCGTCCGGGAAAGATTGGTGAGGCAAGTATTATTGGATTTGTTTTATTGCTTCTTTCTCTTTATTATGGACAGAGTGTTGCACAGCATCCGACATTATCGGCGATTTTTACACTCACACCCTTGAGCCTCACTTACATTATGATGGCTTATGGATTTATCGCGGCAATTTTGCCCGTGTGGTTTTTGCTCGCCCCTAGAGATTATTTGAGTACATTTCTAAAAATTGGCGTGATTGTGTTAATGGCAGCGGGAATCTTGATTGTCGCTCCCGATGTTCAATTTCCGAGTGTAACGAAATTTATTGACGGGACGGGACCTGTCTTTAGCGGACAGCTCTTTCCCTTTTTGTTCATTACAATTGCGTGTGGGGCGATTAGTGGATTCCACGCATTAATTTCAAGCGGGACGACACCAAAAATGTTAGAGAAAGAATCCCATGCGAGAATGGTGGGCTATGGCTCTATGGTTATGGAATCCGCAGTGGCTACAATGGCGTTAATTGCGGCTTGTATTTTGACGCCGGGATTGTATTTTTCTATCAATGTCGCACCTGCGGGGCTTGGCACAGTGGGTGTGAGCGATGCGATACAAGCGGCGCAAATTGCGGCACAGAGTATTAACAACTTGGGCTTTGTCATCACTCCAGAGGAGATTTTAAATAAGGCAGTAGAGATTGGTGAAAACAGCATTTTAAGCAGAACAGGGGGTGCTCCGACTTTTGCAATTGGATTGGCGACAATCATTTCAGAAGTGCCTCTTTTTAATCAAGGTTCAACGGCTTTTTGGTATCACTTTGCAATTTTGTTTGAGGCTCTATTTATTTTGACTGCTGTGGATGCGGGGACACGTGCGGGACGTTTTATGGTTCAAGATGTCTTAGGAAATGTGTATGCGCCGATTGGAAATATTCATTCGGTGTTTTGGGGAATTGTTGCGACATTCCTTTGTGTTGCGGGTTGGGGATACATTCTTTATCAAGGAATCACAGATCCGCAAGGTGGAGTGAAGTCGCTTTGGACACTCTTTGGCGTTTCTAATCAAATGTTGGCAGGGATGGCGCTACTCGTTGTGATTGCTGTACTTTTTAAAATGGGCAAGGCAAGACAAGCTTGGGTTGTGATTTTGCCCGCACTTTGGGTGCTTGTCTCTACGCTCTATGCAGGAATCTTAAAGTTACTCCCCGCAAATGGTGAAAAAATTCACGATTCAGTGAGCCATATCGCGCTTTGGCAAATTAATAGCGCAAAGGCCGCAGAAGCAACGGACCCTGCCTTAGCAGAGAGCTTTGCAACCATTGCAACAAATAATCTTATCAACGCGGGATTGTGCGCTCTTTTTATGTTTGTGACTTGCTTGATTCTCATTCAGACTGTGCGGATTTGTCTGCAATGCTTGAAGGGTAAAAGTGAGATTCCACTCGCAGAATCCCCCTATCTTAAGGCAAGTGATTATGAAGAGAGCGTTGCGCTTCATTAAAACTTAGCTGGAATCCAAAAAGTGAGTTAAACGACTTACTTTTGGATTCTAAAAACTTAGTTACAAAAAAATGAAATTTTGCAAAAATATCTTGCAAAAATTGAAAAATTAGAGCAAGAAATTTTAGAATTAATCACTCTTTATCCCAACTAAAGCTTTATCAAGAAAAGGGGATTAATGCTCTTTATGAAAGACTTAAAGAGGCTCAAAAAGAATTAGAAAATTTAGAGTAAATGTATTTTTCTGTCTTAGAAAAAGCATGTAAAATTGTTTTATTATTTACTATCAGTTAGATATAATCCGCTGAAATTTTAAAATAAAGAATGAAAATGCAAAAGAAAATTTTTGCTCTTTTAATGTTTGCTTTATTTGCGGTTTGTGCGATTGCTGAAGAGCACAAATATCATCCACGAACCAAAGCAGAATTAAAGGCTTTGGTTGAGGATTTGTCAATCAATCTTGGCACAATTGACACAAGCAAAATTACAGATATGAGTGGGTTGTTTTATGAAACCGAACGACAAGATTTTAGCGGTATAGAAACTTGGGATACAAGCAAGGTTGAATATATGAGTGGTATGTTTTTAGAAGCAGATTCTTTTAATCAAAATATAAATTCTTGGAATGTTAGTAATGTTAAAAATATGAAATGGATGTTTGCAAAAGCAACATCCTTCAATCAACCTTTAGATAAATGGAATGTTAGGAATGTTGTAGATATGTTTCGTATGTTTTTAGGTGCAAAATCTTTCAATCAAAATATAAATTCTTGGAATGTCAGCAAGGTTGAATTTATGAATAGTATGTTTTTAAATGCAAAATCTTTTAATCAGCCTCTAGATAAATGGGATGTCAGCAAGGTTAGACATATGGAACATATGTTTGAAGGTGCAGAGTCTTTTAATCAAAATATCAATGCTTGGGATGTTGGTCATATTAAAGATAACAATATGGTTTTTATGTTTAGATTCTCTCCTTTGGAAAAAAACCCACCTCAATGGTTTAAAAAATAAATCAAAATTTCTCCGCCTTAATGAGTCGCGAGAGCTGTCTTGTTCATAAACTTGTACGCGCTTCATCTTTAGAGGGCTTTTTAACTTTTTTGCTGAATTCATAGAGTCTGTTGTCTAAAAAATCTTCAATTTTAGAAAAAATTCTCACTCAAGCAAAAAATCATTTAAAAAAACTGCATAATTCTACATCTAAGACTTTAGCGATTTTATACAAATGCTCTAAATTGAAGTGTTTTCCATATCTACAGCATTCACAATTAGAATAGAAAGCAACAGATTTGATTCCGATTTCAAGGGCGAGATCAAGCTGTGAGATTCCTCGTTTTTCTCGGATTTCTCGGACAACTTTTGAGATGTGCTGATAAAACTCCAAAATTTCCTCTTTGGAAAAGTTACAGAAATTTTCCGCCATGCATTTATCCTATAGGTTAAGTATTTTTTAAACTCTATAGCGTTACAATGCCTTTTTCTATATCCTATAGGATAAATTAGAAAATACAAAAACAAGGAGTTATGATGAAATATTTGGTGATTTTAATGAGTTTGGTGGCTTTTATGACAAGTTGTGTTTTTGCGACTTTTTTATTTTATAAAAAAATATTTGCATATACAGATGTCTGAGATACATATAGTATCTAGTTTATCAAAAGGAGAAGATTATGTTACCACCGGCAATAATGGTTGCTTGGAAGTGTTTACCGGGAGTACTTGGATTGGTTTGGGCTATGGCTGAAAGATACGGAGTACAAAAAGCTGTAGCTACGAAACTTGTAGATAGTGCATTTAAAGATAAGTATTCTGGCTGTAAGAAACATCCTAAAGAAATAGAAGCTGAACTTATTAATGCCAAAGCAAAACTAAAAGAAGCAGAGACTAAACTAAAAGAAGCAGAGACTAAAGAAAAAGAAGCAGAGGCTAAAGAAAAACTAGCAGAGGCAATTGCAGAGGCAATCATTAGTAATCTAAATAGAATAGAAGATGAAAAAGTCTTAGCAGAAGCTATGTCTAATTTAGACCTAGGCTCAATATTTAAAAATGCTAAACCTAAAACTGAATCTAAACTTAAAAAAGAGTTTGCAGAGGATGTGAAAAATAAGGCAGTTGATGTCGGAATCAATGCAATTAGCGGATTTTTATCGGGCAAAAAGACTGAAGAAATTGTCAAAGATGCAAAGGAACAAGCGGTTGAGGCAGCACAAGAGACGGCAAATCAAAAGCTCAATGAAGTCAAAAAATAATCTCAAGCCCTTTGGGGCTTAGAGTTTGACTAAAATTCTTCTTTCTCATTATTTTTTAATCATAAATTCTTTACAATACCCGCAAACTTTCCTTAAAAGGTAAGAAGTGAAAGGGTTAATTTCAAGTCTTAAGGGATTCTATAGGAAATCAGACAGATTTTTCCATTTGCTCGTGGGTATGCCAAGCTATGACAAATACCTTGAACACATGCGCAAAAAACATCCCGATAAGATTCCAAAAACACAAAAAGAATTCTTCAAAGAAGCGTTAGAGGCAAA
Source organism: uncultured Helicobacteraceae bacterium (assembly GCA_947588965.1). Classification (GTDB taxonomy): domain Bacteria; phylum Campylobacterota; class Campylobacteria; order Campylobacterales; family Helicobacteraceae; genus Helicobacter_D. The sequence continues at coordinate 55,686 of CANQAN010000004.1, read as the reverse complement.
GTATGGTGCGGGATGCAATAAATGCTGATAAAAGAGAGCCATAAGGTTATGGGGACAAACTAAAAAAGCTAAGGTTGCACAGGAGAGAGATGCCAAAACGTTATGACAAGATTCTTGCGCGATTGCAAAAGAGACCTTTAAGCCAAAGTGAATTAAGTGCGTTATTGATAGAAGAGGCTGGACTTTTTGGGGATGTTCAAAGCGCATTAGAAGCTTTTAAGAATAGTGGGATTCCGCTAGAGTTTGCGTGTGATAGAGTGTATTTTCGTCCAAATTTAACTCCGATTTCACAAGAGACTTTTTGTGTGGTGGATATTGAGACAAATGGGCATGATCCGCTCTTGCATACTCCTATTGAGATTGGGGCGCTTAAGTTTTGCGGGGGTGCGATTGTAGAGACTTTTGAGAGCTTTATATTCTGCGAAGAAGTTTCAGAGATGATTACAGGAATTACGGGAATCACCGCTGATATGCTTGTGAATGCACCAAAATTGCCAGAAGTTTTAGGGAGATTCAAAAGCTTTCTTAAAGATTCTATTTTTGTTGCGCATAATGTGGGCTTTGATTATAATTTTTTGAGTTATGCCTTAGATTCTTGCGGGTTTGGTTATTTGTATAATCCTAAAATTTGTACCATCAAATTTGCCCAAAGAGTGCTAGAATCTCCGCGCTATTCCTTAGGTTTTTTAAATACTTTTCTTGAAATTAACTCTCAAAACTTGCATCGCGCTATGCAGGATTCTAGGGTTGCTCTTGAGGTGTTTAAAATTTGTCTGCAAAGAATGCCAGAAAATCTTTCTACAAGTAAGGATTTGCTAGAATTCATACAAAATCCTCAACAAAAGGAACAAAATGCAAGAATCCACAAAACACACAAATAAAGCCACACAAACTAAACTCACAGAATCCCTAGAGCATCATTATCCCCCATGTCTTAGTGCTATCCCTTGCCCGTGTTATGTGTTAGAAGAGCGTAAGTTTGAGAAGAATCTTAAGATCCTCAATGCTGTGCAAAAAAAAAGTGGTGCGAAAGTTTTGCTTGCATTAAAGGGTTATGCGCTGTGGCGTAGCTTCAATATAGCCAGAGAATATCTAAGCGGTGTCACCGCAAGTGGAATCCATGAAGCGCGTTTAGGGCATGAGGAGTTTGGAAAAGAAATTACCGTCTTCAGTCCCGCTTACAAACTAGAAGAAATGCGTGAGCTTGTGAAAATCTCAAATCACATCATTTTTAATTCTTTTCAACAATGGCAGAGCTTTAAAGACATGATTTTAGCGCAAAATCTCTTTAGAGATCGCAAGGGGCTTCCTAAGGTGGAGGTCGGATTGCGTGTGAATCCAAAATACAGCGAGGTGCGTCCTGCGATTTATAATCCTTGCATAGAGGGTTCGCGGCTTGGAATCACGCCAAAGGAATTTAAAAAAGGTGTTAAGAGATTCGGTTTAGAGGGTATTAGTGGATTGCATTTTCACACGCACTGTGAGCAAAACAGCGATGCCCTCAAGCGCACATTGAAGCATTTTGAGAAGCATTTTGAAAGATATATTCCTAAAATGCGTTGGATCAATTTTGGTGGTGGGCATCACATCACGCACAGCGATTATGATGTGAAATTACTCATTAAACTCATTAAAAATTTTAAAAAAAAGTACCAAACTGAAGTGTATTTAGAACCGGGTGAGGCTGTAGGTTGGCAGTGTGGATTCTTGCTTGGGAGTGTTGTGGATATTGTGAGAAACGGAATTGATATTGCGATTTTAGATGTGAGTGCAAGTGCGCACATGCCTGATTGTCTTGAGATGCCTTATCGTCCAAATGTGCGCAATGCTTATGGTGCTAAGGCTGTTTCTAAAAAAGGCGGTTTAGAGCTTAGGGGTGAGAAGCCCTTTGCGTACCGCTTTGGAGGTCCAACCTGTCTGGCAGGAGATGTGATAGGGGATTATAGCTTTGAGCAGCCTTTGAAAATCGGGGATCGCATTATTTTTGAAGATATGGTGCATTATACAATCGTAAAAAACAACACTTTTAATGGCGTTCCTCTTCCAAGCATTGGAATCATTCGTAAAAATGGAGAGTTTGAGCTTTTTAAGAGCTTTTCTTATAGGGATTACAAGTCGCGCAATAGTTAGCGATGTTCCAATCCAACGGTTAGGGCTTGGTCTAACAATTCTTTGCGCGATGGGGCAAGTTTTTTGAAATAACGTTCGATCTCTAAGATAAGCTTTGCATTTACGCCCTTATGAGAGGTGAGAATCGCTATAAATTTCAAGTCAAAATCCTCCATCTCTCCCATATATCTTTCATAATTTTCACAAGCAAATTTAGAATATTCCCTAAGGATATTGAGGTCATTTTCTTTTGTTTGGAGTGATTCTAACAACTCTTGTGCGCTTGGAATCTTCGTTTGAGATTTTTGTTCTTTGTGCGCACTCTTATTGCTCCACAGTGCGAAGACAAGGGCAATAAGCAACAAACCACAAATAAGAAATATCAAGGCTAATATCCAATCTTCTTTCTGCATTCTTAACCTTTAGAAATCTTTTTGGAATTATAGCCTGTGATTTTAAAATTTATGCGTTTTTGGCTATAATCTGCAAAAATTTAAGGAGTTTTTGTGAGTAAAGAGAATTTTAATGCAAAAGTACAAGCACTACAAAAAAGTTCAAATTATAGACAGCCCTTAGGCTTTGGAATCTGCTATGCTGATGTCGGCGTGGTGAGTAATAAAGTCTTGCAAGCAACTTACCCTGTGTTGAATTGGGGGGAGAATTTTGGTTCCTATGCGATTTTTGAATCTTTGCGCACAGAATGCGAGATTTTAGAGGATAGTGCGGGAGAATTAGTCTTTGGAATCACAGAGGCTTTTGTTTTGAAGTCTTTAGAGCTTTTTGCGCCCTTTATTGCAGAGACGCAAGAGAATCCTAATGCACACAAAAATGTTGCTGTGGTTTTAGAGCTGCAACGTGCTTTGCAAGAGGGTAGAATTTATGCAGACAATGGTGCTTTGCGCTACAGATTTTGTGCAATTTATGAAGATGTGCAATGCAAAAGCGTGGAATCTGCCTATATGAAACTGCTTGCGCTCTCTTTGGGAAAGGCACCGCTTAGGAGTTTAATGCTGGATGGAATCTTTGGACTTTTAAGCAATGTGGCTTGGAGTGGAAATGTGCCTTTTGAGTTGGAGTGGTTGCGCGAGAATGAAATTGCCCTTAAAATGCGTGGAGAGTTTCCTGCTATTGACTTTGTGGATAAGTTCCCGCGCTATTTAATGCAAGTGATTCCACAATATGATAATATCCGCTTGCTTGACACTGCAAAAACGCGCTTTGGCGCCTATCTTGGCAAGGGTGGCTATACGCAAATGCCCGGTGCGAGTTATGTGAATTTCAATGCAGGGGCGATGGGCGCTTGTATGAATGAGGGTCGCATCAGCTCAAGCGTGATTGTCGGTGAGGGCAGTGATGTCGGTGGAGGCGCGAGTATTTTAGGTGTTTTAAGCGGTGGAAATTCCGATCCAATCAGCATTGGAAAGAATTGTCTATTGGGCGTGAATAGCTCCACAGGAATCTCGCTTGGAGATGGTTGCATCGTCGATGGGGGAATCGCTGTTTTAGCAGGAACGGTCTTTAAAATCACAAAAGAAGAGGCGCAAAAACTTGCAGAGATTAACGCAGGATTTGAGGTGAGAGAAGATGGGCTCTACAAGGGCAGGGAACTCTCGGGGAAAAATGGAGTGCATTTCAGACAAAATGCTAAAACAGGAGAAATGATAGCCTTCAGATCAAATCGCAAAATAGAATTAAACGCAGCATTGCATTAAGGGGTAAGAATGGTATTAATACATTGGTTGTCGGGGGCAAAAAGCTTATGCTGTGAGCTTTACTGATAGCAGATTAGGAATAAGTCGTGCAGATTCCGATAAGTGCGCGGAGGTCTTTGGGATTTTTCATTATGTTTTTACTTGTAATAAGAGGAGTTTGCCCTTATGGGTGCAGGGCTAAGTGTGTGAGATGCGATAAATTGCTTCTTTTATTGCGTTGAGATAGCTCTTTGAGTGTGCTTTGTTTTGATAGGCGATGTCAAAGGCTGTGCCGTGATCTACAGAAGTGCGCACAAAGGGTAGATTTAAGGTGATATTAATGCTCTCTTTAAAATAGAGTGTTTTGAGCGGAATGAGCCCTTGATCATGATACATTGCGACATAATAGCGCAAGTGCTTTCCAATAAAAGCAGTATCGGGGATAAGAGGTCCTATGAATGCTTCCTTTTTAAGCAGAGTGTTTGCTTCTTTTATGGCTTGTGTGATTTGAGTCTCCTCATCACCTAAGACACCAAAATCTCCCGCATGAGGATTAAGTCCTAAAACACCGCAGAGATGCCCATTGAGATGGGGGGCAAGAGAGAGTAAGAATTCTTTTAGAGATTCTACTTGAATGAGCTTTGGTACTTCTCTAAGCGCAACATGGTCGCTAAATAGGGCAACATAGAGCTTAGGTGAGCCTAAGAGCATAATGAGTGGATTTTGCGATTCTTGCAAGATGGCACGTAAAGCCTCTGTATGCCCAGCATAAGGAATCCCCGCGCACTGCCATGCTTTTTTGTGAATGGGTAATGTTACAAGGGCTTTTGTTATGCCTTTTTGCGTGAGATCTATGGATTTAAGAAAACTCTCATAGGAATAAGCACCGCATTCTTTACTGATTGTTGCGGGTAGAATTTGAGGAATGGGGCTTTCGGGTGGGATGCATTTGAGAGATTTTGGTAATTTGAGAGAGAGTCTTTGTGCTGCTTCTTTTAATAGCTCTTTGTGTGCGCAGTATATGGGAGTGCAGAGTTTTGAGACTTTTTTGTGATTTTTAAGCAAAATCTCCAGTCCTATGCCATTTGGGTCGCCAATACTGATGGCAATTTTCGTGAGCGTTTTAATAGCATGCCCCCTTTGTTTGCAGATTGAAATTTAAATTTTCATTCGGAGAGGGAATGACGATTTTAAAGTCCATAGAATCCCGCTTCAAAAGGGGTTGTGTGTAATCTTTGGTGTATTGGAATCTTGGTCTGAGTTTGTATTTGATGAGATCCAATTTTTTGAGATTTTTGGGAATAAAATTAATGTTTATAGAGCAGCCCTTGAAGTCTAAAAAACCGACATTTTTAATCGTTCCCTCCACAAAATAGGCCTTATCGTACTGCAGTCCATCGTTGTGTTTGAGAGTGAATTCTATTTTCTTAATATATGATTCCATGATGATTTGATAGATAAAGGGCGATGCAAGAAGCAAGGATGCACTCGTCATAAACAAAATAAAAGCCACTAAGGTATAAAAGCGCATGGCAACACTCATTAAAAATAACAGCAAAATGACAAGAAAAATACAAATCAAGACCAAATAATCAGGGAGAGTGAAGTAGCGCGAAATGTCTAAAACATCTATAATGAAGTCTTTTATTTCATTCATTTGATTCCTCTTTTGTGTCTAGGACTTTCTAGAATTTTTTTCTACGATTCCGCTTAATCCGAATCTACGTTTGATTTCTTGCTTGATAAGATCGGGTGAAATGTCGCGATAGGATAAGCCTACTAGAACATGATAGATTAAATCTGCGCTCTCGTAGATGATTTCATGCACTTCTTTGTCTTTAATAGCAAAGCCTAATTCTGCAGCTTCTTCAACGATTTTTTTTGCAATGGTGTTTGCGCCCTTGCAGTAGAGTTGCGCGGTATAGGAAGTCTCCGGGTCTGCTGTTTTGCGCTCTTGTAATGTGTGGTAGAGTGTGTCAATCACACTATAGACTTTGCTTGTGTCTATTTCTGGGTTTAGAGTGGATTCTAAAGTGCTTTTTTGTAGGTCTATCGCAGAAAAAAAGCAACTTTTCTTGCCTGTGTGGCAAGCAACGCCCTTTTGCTCAACCTGAATCAACAAAGAATCTCTGTCGCAATCAAGCAAAAAAGCGTGAATTTTCTGCGTGTGTCCGCTCTCCTCGCCCTTTTTCCAAATGCGCCTTTTAGAACGTGAAAAATAATGCGCAAAACCGCTTTTGAGGCTCAATTCTAGTGCTTCTTTATCCATAAAGGCAAGCATTAAAACCGCCTTACTTTGATAATCTTGTGCAACGACGGGAATCAAGCCTCCAAGCTTGTCCCATGCGATTTGATTGAGAATGTCTTGAGTGTTATCCTGTGTTGTCATTGTGCGTTGCTTATGGAACTTGCGCGTTGATTGTCTTTAGAATCCAACCAAATATTTGGAGTGGCTCCACCGGGTGTTAAGAATATTTTTGCATCACGATTGTTTTGCAGAGCTTCGTTGAATTTGCCTTGAACTTCAATTTGTCGCAATTGCAAGAGTGAGCCATTGAGACTTTGACTGATGAGACGATTGGCTTTTGCTTGTGCATCGGCTTCTATGATTGTCGCATCGGCCACACCCTTTGCAAGGGCGGCCTTTTTTTCTGCCTCTTGTTTGGCGCGCTCAACCTCATATCTTGCACGTTCTGCTTCTTGACGTGCGACTTGAACGCGCTCAATTTGCTCTTTAATCGCGGGGGGCAAAACGATTTCTGTGAGTTGGATAGAAATGAGCTCAACAGGACGATTTTCTAAGCCATTGATATTTTCTCTGAATTTTTGATCAATGAGTGTTGCGATTTCATTGCGCTTTGTGGGTAATTCTTCTGCAGGAAAGCTTCCGACAACATTGCGCACAATTTCACGAATGACGGGAGTGATGATGCGCTCTTCCCAATTTTGCCCCCAAGTTGCGATTGTTTGCGGGACACTCAAGGGATCGAGACGATATTGCACAGCGAGCTCTACAGAAACAGACAATCCCCTAGAATCCAGCACACTGATGGCCTGATTTTTTAAGCTTCCCTCATCGCGATTGCGGAGATTTGATGTTTCTGCGCTCGTGAATTCTGCGATTCTTACCTTCGTATTGACCGCGATAATCTTTTGGATACCGGGAATGTAGAAGTGGATTCCGGGTTGTAGGGGTGTTTGGTCAAATTCTCCTGTTGTGATTTTGACCCCGACTTCACCGCTATTAATGATTGTAAAGGGCTTAAGCAAGAAAAACAACACGGCTAAAATGATAAGAATGTAGAATCCTGCCATTTTTCTTGCGCTTGGCATTGAAAAATTTGGCATTTTAGGCGTTTGGAATCCGCGATTCCAGCCATTCCTACCTCCACCATTTTCTTTTTTCTCTCCGCGATTCCTGTCATTATGGAGATTCTCATTTTCTCCATTTTCATTATTCTGGTTTAAATCTTTGTTTTTACGTCTTAAGTGTTCGTTGAGATCAATAGGCATAAGCGACCTTTATTTGATATAAGTGAGCCAATGCGCATACTTTTGATTGCGTCCATAGACAATGTCAAAATACGCATTTTGCAATGTTTTTGTGAGTTTGCCACAACTTCCACTTCCGATGATACGTGCATCAAGCTCACGAATTGGTGTGATTTCTGCGGCTGTTCCTGTGAAAAAGGCTTCATCGGCGATATAGACCTCATCGCGTGTGATGTTTCTGCGCTCAAGCGGAATCCCTAAGTCCTTTGCAATTTGTATCACAGAATCTTGCGTGATGGATTCCAGCGCACTTTCATTTGGTGGCGTAATGAGGACTCCATTGCGCACGATGAAAAAGCACTCTCCGCTTCCCTCTGCGATCATTCCGCTTTCATCTAAGAGTAGAGCCTCTTCATAGCCACATTCAACGGCTTCAAACTTCGCCATTTGTGAGTTGAGATAATTTCCGACTGCTTTTGCTTTGCCAAAGAGTGATTTTGTGGAATTTCGCACGATAGAGGAAGTTTTCACGCGGATTCCCTTTTCTAAGCCCTCTGCGCCAAGATACGCTCCCCATTCCCATGCGGCAACGCTTGTCTGCACGGGGGCGTTTTTGTGATACACGCCCATAACTCCATAGCCAAGATAAATGATAGCGCGCAAATAGGTGTTGTCCTCAAAGTGATTATTCTTTAACACTTCTATGTGTGCCTTTTCAATCTCTTCTTGAGTGTATTTGGGGGTGATGGCAACGATTTTAGCAGAATTAATCAGTCGCTTTGCGTGATCTTTGAGGCGGAAAATCGCCATTCCTTGCTCTGTTTTATAGGCTCTTGTCCCCTCAAAAACGCCATTACCATAATGCAGTGTGTGTGTGAGAATATGGACTTTCGCATCTTTCCAAGGAACTAATTGACCGTCCATCCAAATTGATTGTGCCTCTTTCATTATCAGAATCCTTGTATAAAATCTCTATTTGTCATGCAATTTAAAAGCGACAAGTTTATTAAAATTTTCTTTACAAAGACTTTAATCTATGATTTTGTGCTTTATTTGCACACTTTGTGTCTTTTAAATTTAATTAAACATTAAATAGCTACAATAACAGACAATTTCAAGAAAGGACAAAAGCAATGATTGCTCTACTAAAGAGTAGTGATTCTGTGTTTGACAAACAATTTGACACTCTTTTGCAACGAGGCTCTATGGATATAAAAGATGTTGAAAATCGCACAAGAGAGCTTTTAGAATCCATTAAATCTCATGGGTTGCAAGCAGTGATTGCGCAAATTTCACAATTTGATTCTTGGAATCCACAGAATTTTGAAGACCTAAGGATTCCGCAGACAAAAATGCGCAATGCCTATGAAAAACTAGAAAAAAACCTTAGAGACTCTCTAGAGAGAGCCTATGAGCGCATTTATGCATTTCATCAGAAGCAAAAACCAAAGACTTGGCTTGATTTTGAAAAAAATGGCAGCATTTTGGGACAGAAAGTCACTCCTATAGAACGTGCGGGGCTCTACATACCCGGAGGGAAGGCAGCCTATCCAAGCTCTCTTTTAATGAATGCGATTCCTGCGATTGTTGCGGGAGTTAAGGAGATTGTCGTTTGTACGCCAACGCCGCACAATCAGACTAATGAGTTATTACTTGCAGCTCTGCATATTTGTCAGATACAGGAGGCTTATAAAATCGGTGGTGCAAGCGCGATTGGCTCTCTTGCTTTTGGTTTGAATCCTTATTTTAAAAAGGTTGATGTCATCACGGGTCCGGGAAATATCTATGTGGCGACGGCTAAAAAGCTTGTTTTTGGGGAAGTCAATATTGATATGATTGCGGGACCTAGCGAGATTGGAATCTTGCATGATGGAATGATGGATAATGCCGATTATGTCGCATGGGATTTGCTCTCACAAGCTGAACATGATGAAATGGCAAGTTCGATTCTCATAACCACAAACGAATCTTTTGCAAAAAGAGTTGCAGAGCGCATAGAATCTCTTGTAGAATCCCTGCCACGTTTTGCTATTGCATCAAAATCTATTGATGAACGTGGCATGATTATTGTTGCAAAGAATCTCAAAGAGGGTATTGCGCTTATGAATGAGATTGCACCTGAACATTTAGAGCTGCTTGTGCAAAATCCCCTAGAAGTGTTAGGAGAGATAAAGCACGCAGGGGCGATTTTTATCGGAGAGAATACGCCTGAACCGATTGGGGATTATATTGCAGGACCTAATCACACGCTTCCAACGGGAGGCAGTGCGCGTTTCTTTTCACCGCTCTCCACAGAGCATTTTATGAAAAAAAGCTCTGTTATTGTGTTTTCTAGGCAAGGAATCGCAGAGTTAGGAGAGGCATGTGGAATCCTCGCGCACACAGAGGGTTTAGATGCCCACAAAAACGCAGTTTTAGAGCGTTTAAAAGACAAAAATTAAATCATTAAGGAGTTTTTATGGAACACATTTTAGAAGGACTGCCACAAGATAAATGGTTGGAGATTATATTCAATGCTTCACAAGGATTGAGTGAGAGGGAACTCACAAGAATGTTGGAGAGACAGGCGGCAATGGAAATTTTGCTTGAAAAACGTTTGGGTGAGATGTGGGAGGATGAGCTTGATTATATCGTCAAAAGCGAAGAGAGCTCTGAAGAGATACACCATAGAGTGCAGGACATTGCCATTGAATCTATGGGAAATATTCTGACACGTAATGAATAAGTCCCTTTAATGCGCACTTTTTGGGGTATTTTTTTTATAGCATTGTTGAATGTATTTTTTGGATTTTTCCCGCTCTTTGCACCTCCAGATTGGAAAACAGAGAGATTTTTGGAACTAAACAAAGATGAGTTCTATCTCTTGACTTTTCAAATGGATGATTCTCAAAAGACATTGTTTTTTCGTTGGACTTTGCTTAAAAATGAGGGCTTGGTTGTGCATTTGAATTACGATTCTTTTCCGCATCAATTCATTCTCTATCAAGATTACCAGCGCGCATGTTATGAGATTCCACTTTTGAAAGCAGAGCAGAAGTATTATGCAAGGGAGCCGTTTTTTATGCTTTGCTTTAAGGATTATCACCGCACAAAAAAAATTGCAACATTAAAATACTATCTCTATCAAGGGAATCGTGATTTTAATGTCATTGATGAAAGGAAAGTTCCAAATGGTGGCTTTAACACATATTGAAGCAAAGATACAAGAATTTCTAAGGGATCTTGATGCGCCACTTGTTTTGGAGATGAGCCAGAATCTGCAAAGCGGGAAAATGCTGCGCTCAAAGCTCGCCTTGCACATCGCAGGAGAGACGCAAGAGTGCATTCATTTGTGTGCGATTATTGAGATGATTCAAAGTGCGAGCCTCCTACATGATGATGTGATTGATAGTGCGCAAACAAGACGTTCTAAGCCCTCTATTAATGCTCTATTTGGGGATAAAAACGCCATTATGCTGGGCGATATTTTCTATGCAAAGTCCTTTGCAGAGCTTATGTATTTTCAAGATTCACACCCGATGATCCCAAAGATCATAGCAGATGCTGTGGCGACACTTGCCATTGGTGAGCTAGAAGATGTTGCGCTTTCTAGTGCGTTTAATGCTAATGAGGCACAGTATTTGACAATGATCGAGCATAAAACTGCTGCCTTGATTGAAGCAACAGCGTATGCAGCGGCACATTTAGCAGGAAAAGATGAGGAGGACGCGAAGAAATTCCGCATTTATGGACGTAATCTTGGAATCGCATTTCAAATCATTGATGATGTCTTAGACATTGTCTCTGACTCTCAAACACTTGGAAAGAATGCTTTGAGCGACTTTAAAGAGGGCAAGACGACATTGCCCTATCTGTATCTCTATCATGCATTGGATGGAGATGGACAAAGACGCTTAAAGGATTCTTTCAAAAAGGACTTGACACCTCAAGAGCAGCAATGGATCCTCACGCAACTCAAAGACAAGCAAGCTCTCGTTGAGAGTGTGAAATTAGCGCGCCATTTAGGGAATTTAGGAATTGAAGCAATTGCTCATCAATCTTGTGATAAACTTATAGAAATTATGAAAGAAATGATCGAGCGAGAATTTTAGGACACCTTATGGATTATTATATTTTGAGTTATTCACACAAAAACACCGACATCACAACACGTGAAAAGTTGAGTTTGGAGGTTAAGAATCCTCAAACAAAAGAATTTTTGTGTGATTTGGTGGATAATAAATTCATTGCAGAAGCCGTGATTCTCTCAACATGCAATCGTATAGAATTTATCCTAAGTGTGCTTAATACGCAAAAGGCAGAGGAATTTTTGCTGGATAAATTGAGTTCTTTTTCTCAAATCCCACTTGATGATTTAAAGAAATACGCCGATAGCTATGAAAATTTGAGTGCAATTCATCATCTCTTTAGCGTGGCGAGCTCTTTGGATAGTCTGGTGGTGGGTGAAACGCAGATTGCTGGGCAGCTTAAGAGTGCCTTTAAATTCTCTTATGAGCTTGGTTGCTGTGGTTTGCATCTCTCAAGGGCGATCCATTTTGCCTTTCGCTGTGCAGCAAGTGTGCGCAATTCTACGAGTATTTCACAAAATTCTGTTTCTGTCGCAAGTACCGCTGTGGCAAAGGCTAAGGAGATTCTAGGAACTCTAGAGGGAAAGAGTGCGCTTGTCATTGGTGCAGGGGAAATGAGTGCGCTTTGCATTAAGCATTTAATCAATCTCAATTGCAAGGTCACACTCATTAACAGAGAGATTCAAAATGCGCAAAAAATCTGTGCAGAAATCACAAGCAACAATCCACGTGCAGATATTTGTGTGGAGCATTTTAAAGACATGAGCCGTTTTATCAATACGATTCCACTTGTATTTAGCGCAACAGGTGCGCCACACACGATTATCACGCAGGATATGATTGAGATGCAAGATGGGAATCGCTATTGGTTTGATCTCGCCGTTCCGCGCGACATTGAACATGCCATTGCGCAAAACATTCCTAACATACAGATTTTTGCTGTTGATGACTTAGAAGATATTGTGCGCAAAAACCTTGCATTGCGCGAGGAACAAGCAAAAATCGCCTATGGAATCATTGGGCATTTCACGCAGGATTTTTTCAATTGGCTGCAGTCTTTGAGTGTGGAACCACTCATTAAAAAAATCCGCGCCCTTGCAAAAGATTCTGCCCTTAAAGAATTGCAAAAGGGAATCTCTAAGGGTTATCTGCCTAAAGAATATGAAAAAAATATTGAAAAAACACTGCATAACGCGTTTAATGTATTCTTGCATGATTTGACAAAGAATCTCAAAAATATCTCAAACACCCCTAAGGGCGATGGTGTGATTGAGGGTTTGCGATTCTTGTTTGGTGATGAGGTTGAGGATAACATGCTAGAATCCTATCAATGTGAATATATGCAAGACAAACCATTATCTTAAAACTAAGGGTAAGTATGCGATTTTCTAAATTATTCATTCCAACTCTCAAAGAGGCTCCTAAGGATGTCGTTTTAAAAAGTCACGAATATCTCATACGTGGCGGATTTGTCCAGCAAATTGGAAGCGGAATTTATAATTTTTTGCCTCTTGGAAAACGTGTCTTAGAGAATATCAAAAGAATCATTAGAGAGGAGATGGATAGAATCGGCGCTAATGAAGTTGCACTAGGATTTGTTACCCCTGCAAGTTTATGGAAGCAAAGCGGACGTTTGGAACGTTATGGCAAGGAACTCTTGCGCTTTAAAGATCGCAAAGACAATGACTATGTCTTAGGACCAACGCATGAGGAGGCTATGACAGAGCTTGTCAAGTCCCATGTTAAAAGCTACAAACAACTCCCTCTTCATCTCTATCAAATCAATCTCAAATTCCGCGATGAAATGCGCCCACGTTTTGGACTGATACGCGGACGCGAATTTGTTATGAAAGATGGCTACAGCTTCCATGAGAATTACGAGGATTTAAAGCGTGAATTTAATGCGGTAGAAAAGGCTTATTATAGGATATTTGAACGTCTTGGTTTGGATTGTCGTGCGGTTGTTGCAGACAGCGGGGCTATTGGTGGAGAGGGAAGCAAGGAGTTTATGGTACTTGCAGAGAGTGGTGAGGACACCATTTGTGTTTGCGATTCTTGTCAATATAGTGCGAATTTAGAAGCCGCTACGCGCTTAGAAGCTCCAGCAAACACAGAGGCTCCAAAGGCAGATTTTGCGAAGTTTCACACGCCAAATGTGAAGACGATAGAATCTCTCGCGGAATTCTTTAGAGTTGATCCCTTTTGGACGCTTAAGGCTGTGGTGAAAAAGGCTCTTTTCAATGAGGGTAAGAGTGCGTTGGTGTATTTTTTCTTGCGTGGAAGTGAGAATCTCAATGAAACAAAAGCGCTCAATGCGATTTGTGGGGCTAATGAGCTTGTGGAGGCAAGTGAAGAGGAGTTACGTTCTGTTGGTTTGATTCCCGGTTTTATTGGACCTTTTGCTCTACGGAATCTCACAGAAAGTCCTTATATTTATTTTGACAATGATTTAAAAGACGCTCATTCCCTCATTTGTGGAGCTAATGAAAAGGACTATCACTTTGTGGGTGTGGATTTAGGTACTTTTGAGGGCTTGGAATATAAGGATTTATCGGAGGTGAAAGCGGGAGATTTGTGTCCGATTTGTGGAGAGGAAAAGGGCGGGAAGCTGTATTTCACAAAGGGCATAGAGGTTGGACATATTTTCCAGCTTGGCACGAAGTATTCTAGTGCGCTTGATGCGACATTTCTAGATGAAAATGGAAAATCACAGCCCTTTATTATGGGAACTTATGGTATTGGTGTTTCAAGGCTATTAAGCGCGATTATAGAGCAGCACCATGATGAGAGGGGAATGATATGGACACGTGCAACGGCACCCTTTTGTGTGGAGATTATCGTCTCTAATATAAAGGATACAGAGCAAATGCAAATGGGACTAAAGATTTATGAATCCTTAGAGGCTCTAGGAATCTCTTGTTTGCTTGATGATAGGGCAGAGCGGTATGGGGCAAAGATTGCAGATTTTGAGTTGATTGGATTGCCCTTTGGAATCATTGTTGGTAAAGAATTGCAAAATGGAATCGTGGAATTCATCCAGCGCAAAGACTTGAAAAAGAAATCTCTTAAGATTGATGATTTTCAAGCCTTGATTCAAAATGTCAAAGAGAGTTTGTGATGCCCTTAGCGATTTTTGGATTGATTTATCTTTTCTTAGAAGTCCTTATTAGTTATGAAATGATAGGCTTTATAGGTGTGTTTGGATTCGTACTAGAGATTGTGTTGAGCGCATTTTTGGGATTCTTTATTTTGGTGAATTTCCGCCTTTTTCTTGCCGATGCGCTTGTACGTGTGAGGGAGAGAGATTTAAGTTATGAGGCATTTGTTGGTCTCAATGTCTTTAGGATTCTTGGGGCATTTTTGTTGATTATGCCCGGGTCATTGACTGATATTTTGGGAATTCTTATGCAATTTAGCGCACTTGGATTCCTTTTTGTCAAACCCTTTGTGAAGAAAAATCCCCCTAATGAATCTCCAAATGATTCTTATGGTGAAATCATTGATGTTGAAGTGATAGAGAAGGATAAGTGATGCAAAAACTCATCATAGGGACACGTGGGAGTGTCTTGGCTCTGTGGCAGGCTCATCACATCAAAGATAGGCTTTGTGCGCAATATCCGCACATTGAAGTGGAATTGCAAATCGTCAAAACAAAGGGTGATAAGATTCTTGACGTCCCTCTTTCAAAAATCGGTGGAAAGGGACTTTTCACAAAAGAATTAGAGGAGTTACTCCTTAAAGATTCTATCCATTTGGCTGTGCATAGTCTCAAAGATGTGCCTGTGGAATTTGTAGATGGGTTAGGATTAGCCGCAATCACAGAGCGCGAAGATGTACGTGATGCTTTTTTGAGTGAGAAATATCAAAGTTTGCAGGATTTACCACTTGGAGCACACGTTGGTACGACTTCTTTGAGACGTACAATGCAGATTAATGCGCTAAGGAGCGACCTTGATTGTCAGAGCTTGAGAGGGAATGTGCAGACACGTTTGCGCAAACTCAAAGAAGGAGTCTTTGATGCCATCATTCTAGCACAAGCAGGAATCAATCGTCTTGGAATCCAAAATGAAGTTGCGCACATTGTACCGCTTGATTTTATGATTCCTGCTATGGGGCAAGCTGCTCTTGGGATAGAATGCAAGACAAACAGCGCAGTTGTGGAACTTGTAGGATTTCTTAATGACACAAAAACCGTTTTTGAAACGACTTGCGAGAGAGCCTTTGTGCACACATTAAATGGGGGTTGTCAAGTCCCTATCGGAGTGTATGCGCGATTCTTACAGGGGAGCTTGGAAGTGAATGCGATTTTGGGTTTGCCCGATGGCACGGAGATTTTGCGCGAGAGCCTTAAAGTTAGCGTTAGCAGTGAAGAGGATTGTAGGGAAGCTGGAATCAAACTAGCGCAGTCTTTCTTAAAACAAGGTGCGCAGGCAATCTTGCAAAAAGCACAAGAGTGGAAGTTTTGAGGTGTTGGCTGTTTTAAATTGTTTTTTATTAAAGTTTTGATAGTATCACTGATTCAAACTTCTTAGATTTAAATTAGATTCAAAGAGCGGAGTATAGCGCAGCCTGGCTAGCGCACACCCTTGGGGTGGGTGAGGTCGTGGGTTCAAATCCCGCTACTCCGACCATAAAGCTCTGTATCAATCACCACTTAAGTCCTTACTTGTCTTGTTTAAACCATAAATTTAAGAGTGTTTTTGTTAAAATTCCTTAAGCGAAAGCAAGAAAATTAGTAAAAGCAAAAATATGAGCAAAAGCAAGAACACACAAAGCTATCGCAAGATAGCGTCAAATCAAAGCGTCATAAAGGCTTTGCAAGATTTAAATTAAGGCTTTGCAAAAATTTCAACTAAGGCATTGCAAAGTTTAGAATCAAACGCAATGCAAGATTGGTTAAAGGATACATATGGATTATAAACAGGCATTTTTTTCAAGATTAGAGGATTGTTATTTAGGTGTGAAAGTCAAGGCTTTTCATCAAAAAGAACTTTCAAATGATGAAAATTATCAAAAAAAATTGCAAGAAGCACAAAAACAAGCCCATGCACAAAATGAACTCCAAGCTGCACAAAATGGCTTTTCTAATCTTATGCAAATCAAATACAAATATTTCAATCACATCAAAGATTCTTTAGAACAAGAGATTGACGCACAAAATGACCCATGGGATTGTAGAGACATTTATAATAAACTTTACACTTTCTTTGATTCTTATCTCAATGACACAGGCACACCATTTTTCAAAGACACGCCGATGTATAAAAACATTTATGCTAAAATTTACAGCAATTCCAAAGACACGAATCTTTTTTTAGAGCGCTCCATTTAAACATAAGCATGAGAATCAAATTTAAACGAACTCAAAATAGGTGATTTCTGCACGTGCTAAGATACGCATAGGGGGACCCCAGAATCCTGCTCCACGATTTACGTAGATTTTTGTGTTTTTTGTATGCTGATATAATCCTGCAAGATAGGGCTGATCCAATCTCACAAGGAATCTGAAAGGAAAAATCTGCCCCCCGTGCGTGTGTCCGCTTAGAATCAAATCCACTCTGTGTTCATCTCTAACTTCAAGCGCAAATTTTGGTTGATGCGCAAGGAGAATGAGAGGTCTTTCATGTTCCCTATCTTTCAAGGCTTGTTGCAAATTTGGCTCCAGCACATTAATGCGCCTCCCAAACAAATCATAAACTCCTGCAAGATTCAAAATTGCATTTCCCTTTTTGAGCTGCAAACAAGCATTTTCTAGGATCTGAATGCCCCTTTGCTTTAATGTAGGCAAGAGAGATTCTACATTATGGAAATACTCATGATTGCCTAAGATGAAATAAACACCAAGTGGGGCATCAAGCTTGGATAATGCTTCAAGTGCCTTTGGAATCCTTGAAATTTCTGTGTCAATAATATCACCCGTTAAGACGATAAAATCGGGCTTGAGAGCGTTAATTTGCTGTACGATTCTGCTGACAACACTCTCTTCAATCAATCCACCAATGTGTAAATCGCTCATCTGCACGGCAGAAATTCTGCCCCCAAGATTTTTGAGAGGAATCCTTAAGCGCTCCACCTTAGGCGCAAGACTCCCCTCTATCACACCTGCGCAAAGTGTGCCAAAGGCAAGGATTCCGCTTGTAAGATTCAAGCTCTTATATAAGAATCTCCTACGTTTTTCGTAAAATTTTGGCATTGTCCATTCCATAATGCGCAAAATCAATAGTGAAATTTGATATAAAAGCATCACGACAAACAAGATAAAACCAACGCCAATGGATAAAGAAACAAGAAAATAAAGGCTCTGTGGAATCTCTATAAAATAGCGTCCAAAAAAATAAACAATAACACCCAAAAAATTAAAAATCAAAAAATATTTCACAAACAAAAGCGGAATCTTTGGCTTAATGATTCTTTTAACCAAAAAGAAATAAACACTAAGGTGGATTCCGCAGAAAACAAGAATTACAATGAGCGGGAAAAAGCTTTTCATTCTGTCGTACCGTGTCGCAATAATCCAAAAAACAGCAATAAAATCTGCAAAATGCCAACAAATAGAGTAGAATACAAGAGCCAATGCGTGTAATTTTGCTGTTCTTTGAGAATGTTTTGTGCATAGATTTGTTGGCTTAGTGTTGCTAATTCAAGACTTGTCAAAAGTCCATCATATTCTTCTAGTTCGCGCAGGAGGCTTTGATTTATACGCAAAACACTCTCCAAAGAATTGGCATAAAAAAGCTGATTGGCGTTTTCCAAAAAATTTTCCATTTTAAAAGAGAGATTCCCGCTTCCAAAATACACATCATCAAGCGTTGAGTTTTCATCCTCTTCTATCACTGTGGAGATGACGAAATTTTGCAGAATCTTGTGAATGTTTGTCAGTTCATTAATGCATTCCCTAAGCTCTAAGGAATTGTGATGATTGTCGTTTTTTAAAACATAGTTTGTTGTGATGATTTGTGATAGAAAAACAATGCGTTGCGATAAGACGCGCTGCTTCCCGCTGATATTGAGATAATACAAGGATGCATCTTGTCGATATGCGCTCTTTTGGTTGGCTTGTGTGTAGAGTATCACACCTGCAATCAATACAAAAAACAAGACAAATTCTAAAATAATGATTTTTTTGCGCAAAAACAAGCTTGGACCTTTGGGGTAAGTTAAACACGCATTGTAGCAATCTTACTAAAAATTATCAATAAATTATGCTAGAATTCCACACACTATTTTCTACAAGGAGGTTTCCATTGAAAAAGGCTCTTTTAAAACAAATTTGTTTTTTAGGGATTTGTGCGCTTTTCCTAAATGGCTGTTCTTTTAGATATGATGAGCTTCCAAATGTCCGTGTTTTTCAACGTTGTCAAGGACCTGCAATCACTTATGAAATGGGCTCTTTAAAGAAGGGGGATTATAATGATCTCAAACTCTCTCACGAAGAGGTGCAAAGCAAGGTCGAGCAATCTTTGGCAAGTAGTGGTTGCTTTAAGAGAGCTGGAGAGAATGACAATGCCTATCAACATTATCGTTTAGATATTGTCTTTGGGACTATTACGAAGTATGACAAACAGGGAGGATTCTGGAAATCTACAACAGGAGATGCGCTCATCTTTGAAGTGCAACTCGTGTTTAATCGCATTGATGAGACGCGCGTATTTTATGGAAAATCAAGTGTTCAAAACGATGCCAATCAGTATTTAAAAATCTTTGGGCAAGAATCCACTTTGCACCCCACTCAAATCCAAATCACCTTGCAAAACGCGGTCAATTCCGCAACCAACGAAGCAACAAAGAGCTTCCTTAAAGCGAAGTAGCCTTTTGGCTACGCTTGTTGGGTTGCCTTGAATCTTAAATTTGAATGTGTTGTCAATCTGTAAAATTATGATAAAATGCACTCATTCAAACTCTCAATGGAAACAAAATGAAACGTTTTAAGCGATTTAGCCTTGATTTTCTTTTTAAAGTTTCAGAACAGCCCGTGCTTTTAAGGGATTTGCTTGAAGCAAACGCTCTCTTTAACGAAGGAATGCTCGTTGATCCCGCGAAGCTTAATTATAGATTTAAGACATTCAATGCCTATGTCTATTATGGAATCCTATGTGCGCTTGTTTTGCTGCCATTGCTTCTTATTACACATTATTTTTTTACGCTCTTAGATTTTCACATTAGCATTATAAGCGCAGTTTTGGTTACTTCTTGTGTTTTTATCGCTTATGATGTTTTTAAGATTTATATGCGCAAAATGATTTCTAAGGAACTCATTCAAAAGGCATGGGATAATCACTTTCCTTGCTTTGCCTATCAAAAATACTCAAAAATTGTAGAAGATATCTACAAACAAGCCCTAAAGGACGAGATTCCACGCGCATCGCTTGAAAAATACGTCTTGGATAAAATGATAGAATGATAAGGCGAACGCCCTATCTTGTATGCTCTTGTCCAAACAGGACTTTCTTGTCAATCATACTAGACTTAATTTCTAAGCTTTCTTGCTCACTCTTTTTATCAAGATTTATATTCTTAGTGTGCTTTAACGAGGGTAGTAAAGCACAGGCGAAGCCAAGCCCTTTTGGCGATAGTGCGCGGGAATCCTTTTGTCTTTAAAGAGTTTAGAAATCTCCTCTGGTGCTTGTTTTGCTGTGAATTCATAGCGACCCGGACGCTCCGCAACAGGTTTCCAAGCATCGCCATTATTATCAACCTCATAGACTTCTTTGACGATTTGATCTAAGACACATAGGACAAGAGGATACTTTTTTGCCTTTTCTGTATCAATTTTCCATGCCGCACGGCAAGTTTCATAGTAGTCTTTATTTCTTTTTTCAAGATTTTCTTGATTAATCTTAATCATAATGAAATGAGGAGTGTCCGCATTCTCCTCAAACTCTTCAGTAGAATATTTTTTTTGCAAAGTTTTAGCATTATCAATACCACAATCAGAATTGCCCTCACCATCAGCGATATTAGTCAAATTATCAATGCCGATAAAATCAATCAAAACTGCCTCCACAAGCCTTGCTTCATCATCATTCAATCCATGTCTTATAATGATGTGTTGAATCTCTAGCCCATCCTCTTGGATGTCTCTTATGGTTTGGATTTTATACTTATTGCTAGTTTCTTTGGGATTTCTTGCTTCCTCTACGTGCTCAAAAACTCTGTTTCTCTGTCCTTTTCCTATGTAGAAATAGCGACCATTGCGCGGATCGATAAGTCCATAGACATAATGCCCTAATTTCTCTTGCACATCTTTAGAAAAGCCTTCCATGATAGTCTCCTAAAGCCTAAGATGAACAAGCGGATTTTCCATTATTAATGGGTTGAATCTCGGAATTATCGGCTAATTTTTTCTCATTGACCTCTTCAATGAAATCCCAAAGCAATTTTGCAGCCTTGAGATATTCCTTAGCAGATTTGGATTCTGGTTTGAAATACACGATGGGCTTACCGCTATCTCCGCCCTCACACACGATTGGTTCAATAGGAATCTGCGCGAGAGTTTGTGTGTTAAAAGCCTTAGCAATCTCGGCAGTTGTGCCTTTGCCAAAAATATCATATTCTCCCCCACAGCTTGGACAAATGAATCCACTCATGTTTTCAATGATTCCTGCAACGGGAATTTTGAGCTTTGCAAACATATCTAGCGCACGTGCGCCATCATCAAGTGAGACTTTTTGTGGTGTTGAAACAGCGATTCCAGCGGTAACGGGGACACTTTGTGCAAGTGTGAGTTGTGCATCTCCTGTCCCCGGTGGCATGTCAATCACCATGACATCCAGTTCTCCCCACACCACATCGCTTAACATTTGCTCAATCGCACGAATAATCATAGGTCCGCGCCAAATCAAGCTCTGCCCCTCATCATATAAGACACCCATAGAAATCATTTCAATTCCATAGGACTGAAGCGGAATGAGCTTTTTGAGTTTTGGATCCACTTCGGGCTTATCTTTCTCTAAGCCAAGCATTCTTGGGATATTGGGACCATAAATGTCCGCATCAAGCAGGGCAACTTTTTTGCCTTGCTGTGCAAGGGCAATGGCGAGATTTACGCTTGTTGTGGATTTACCGACACCACCCTTTCCACTACTCACCATGACAAAATTCTTAATCTGTGGGGCGAGATTCTTCGTTCCTTGTGGTCTTTGATTCTGCGTTTGTGGTTTTGGTTGCTTAATGTCAAGATTGATTTTTGTGATTCCTTGTGCATTGAGCTTGTTTGTGATTGCTGTGCGCAACTGCTCTGCAACCTCACTTGAGCTTGATGGAATCTCTATGCGAATCGCTACAGAGTCATTGTTTGTAAGCGTTTCTTTGACGAAACCAAAAGTAACGATATCCTTTTCAAAGTTTGGATAAATGATTTCTTTTAAGAGATTGATTAATTGATCTTGATTCATGCAAGTTCCTTTTCTTTTTCTTGTTGTGCGCCCTCTATGATGTCTTGAGAGATTTTGTAACTGCAAAACTTCGGACCACACATTGAGCAAAATTTCGCATCTTTAAAGACTTCTTGAGGCAAACTTTCATCGTGATATTCCCGCGCTCTTTCAGGGTCTAGAGCTAATTCAAACTGCTTATTCCAATCAAAATTATAGCGCGCATGGCTCATGGCATCGTCTCTTATGCGCGCATTGATTCTGCCCCTTGCAATGTCTGCAGCATGGGCTGCGATTTTATAGGCGATAATGCCCTCGCGCACATCTTTTGCATTAGGCAATCCTAAATGTTCCTTTGGCGTGACATAGCAGAGCATTGCCACGCCTTTCCAAGCGGCAAGTGCTGCGCCCATAGCAGAAGCGATATGATCATAGCCTGCTGCAATGTCTGTTACAAGAGGACCTAACACATAAAAGGGTGCTTCATGGCAAAGCTCTTTTTGTAATTCCACATTGCGCTCGATCTCATTGAGTGGAACATGACCTGGACCCTCAACCATAACTTGCACGTCTTTTTCCCATGCCCTTAGTGTAAGTTCTCCTAAGATTCCAAGTTCGCTTAACTGCGCCTGATCGCTGGAATCCGCTAAACATCCGGGTCGCAAGGAATCTCCAAGACTTAAAGAGACATCATGTTTCTGACAAATTTCCAAAATATCATCAAAAGCCTCATAAAAGGGATTTTGCTTGTGGTAATGCAACATCCAAGCAGCCATCAAACTGCCACCGCGACTGACGATTCCCATTTTGCGCTTCGCAAGAAGTGGCATATGCTCTAGCAAGAATCCGCAATGGATTGTGAAATAGCTCACACCTTGTTGTGCTTGTTTCTCCATAACTTCTAGCATTTTGTCAATCGTTAGAGCGTTAATGTCATTTTTAATGTCATGTAAAATCTGATAAATCGGCACCGTCCCTATAGGAACGCTAGAGTTTTGAATCACCGCCTTTCTAATGGAATCCAAATCGCCGCCCGTACTTAAGTCCATAATCGTATCAGCGCCATATTTAATGGAGATGAGTGTCTTTTGCACTTCCTCTTCAATAGAACTTGCAAGGGCGGAACTGCCGATATTGGAATTGATTTTTGTGCGCACAGCGATTCCGATTCCCATAGGCTCTAGATTGGTGTGATTGATGTTTGCAGGGAGTATCAATCTCCCTTTTTCTACTTCCTTGCGCACAACCTCTGCGCTCAAATGCTCAATATTTGCGACATATTGCATTTCTTCTGTAATAATGCCCTTTTTTGCATAATGCAACTGCGTTCTGATTGTATCGTTTTTGCGAGATTTTACCCATTGACTTCGCATAAATCTCCTTTCTCTCTATCTCAATAATTAAGGTGTATGAATGTTAATTCTCATACAAATCTGTGCTTAAATACCTCTCGCCTGTATCACAAAGAATTGTGACGATATTTTTGCCCGGATTTTGCTTAGCGATTTCTCTTGCAGCCCACAAGTTTGCGCCACTTGAGATTCCGACTAAAATTCCCTCTTGAATGGAAACCTTACGTGATTCTTGGATTGCCCATTCTGCATCGACTTTTAAGATCGTGTCAATCAAGCTTGTATCTAAAGTGTCTGGAATGAATCCGGCCCCGATTCCTTGAATCTTGTGTGGTCCGGGATTGCCTCCACTAATGACTGCGGAGTTGATAGGCTCTACTGCGATGAGCTTGACATTAGGATTCCTCTCTTTTAAGACCTTGCCCACACCGCTTAATGTCCCTCCTGTACCGACAGCAGAGATGAAAATGTCAATCTTGCCATCTAGTGCGTCTAAGATTTCCAATGCTGTGTGTTCTCTGTGTGCCTTTGGATTTGCTGGATTTTTGAATTGTTGCAAAATGATAGAATCCTTGATCTCTTTTTGCAATTCATCGGCACGATTGACTGCGCCTTTCATGCCTTGCTCTTTGGGTGTTAAGACGAGTTGCGCACCAAAAGCAGCCATAAGCCTACGTCTCTCAAGGCTCATAGATTCTGGCATTGTCAGAATCAGTTTGATTCCCTTTGCTGCACAGATGGATGCAAGTCCGATTCCTGTGTTTCCGCTTGTTGGTTCAATGATTGTGGTGTTTTCTTTGATTTGTCCATTTTGGATGGCATCCTCAATCATACTCAATGCGATTCTGTCTTTCACAGAGCCACTAGGATTGAAAAATTCACATTTTGCATAAATATTTGCGTTTGTTTCTTTGGAGAGAGCTTGAAGTTTCAAGAGTGGTGTGTTACCGATTGCCTCTGTAATGGAGTGTATGACTTTCATAATGTGTCCTTTTGTTACAAATTTAAATCTTGTAAATTAAACAATTAAAGCTTAATTAACTATTAAAGCGCAATTTTTTTAAAATTTTTTGCGCAAGAGCTTGTTTATGAAAGCTCGCAGCGACAAAAAGACAATACAATTTTACACATCACAAAAAAACTCTCAAAAAATATCTCAAAAATAATTTATAATGAATGCAAAATTTTGTATCATATGCACAACTTTAAACCAAATCGGAATCAAGGAGTATTGTATGAGTTTTTTTGAAGAATATGCACAGCAAACTAAAGAACGCGCGAAGCAAAATATCCCTCCTTTACCATTAACAAAAGAGCAGGTTGTGGAAGTCATCGCGCTTCTTAAAAAGGGCGCACATACAGAAGAGTTGATTGATTTGCTCTCAAATCGCGTGAGTCCGGGTGTGGATGATGCCGCAAAGGTTAAGGCGGAGTTTCTTCATTCTATCGTTGAAGGGAAAGAAAGTGTGAGTGGAATCTCTAAAGAACAAGCCATTAAATTGCTTGGAACAATGCTTGGGGGATACAACATTAATCCTCTCATTCAAGCTCTTAAATCCAGCGATAAAACACTTGCAAAGGCAGCTGCAGAAGCATTGAAACACACCTTGCTTGTCTATGATGCTTTCAATGAGATTGTGGAGATTTCTAAGACAAATTCTTTTGCAAAAGAAGTGTTAGAATCTTGGGCAAACGCGGAGTGGTTTTTGAGCAAACCGGCCTTAGAAGAGAAAATTACGGCAGTTGTCTTTAAGATTGATGGCGAGACAAACACCGATGACTTAAGTCCCGCAGGAGATGCTTTCACGCGCAGTGATATTCCCTTGCACGCACAAGCAATGCTTAAAAGTCGCACAGAAAACGCATTTGGCAGAATCGCGGAGTTAAAGAAAAAGGGACATCCGCTTGTCTATGTCGGTGATGTTGTGGGGACAGGAAGTTCAAGAAAGTCTGCTTGTAACTCACTTGTTTGGCATATGGGACGTGAGATTCCCTACATTCCAAACAAAAAAGCAGGGGGATTGGTCATCGGAGGTGTGATTGCGCCGATTTTCTTCAACACTTGCGAGGATAGCGGTTGCCTCCCGATCATCGCGCCCGTTACGGAGTTGAATGAGGGAGATGTGATTGACATTTATCCCTTTAAGGGTGAGATTCATAAAAACGGCAGTGTTGTTTCAAAGTTTGATTTGAAGCCCACAACTATTGCCGATGAGATACGTGCAGGAGGAAGAATTAATCTCATTATCGGGCGCGGACTCACTGCAAAAGCAAGAGAGGCACTAGGAATGCCAAAAGAAGAGATTTTTGCCAAACCTGCACAGCCAAAATCTAGCGCAAAGGGATTCACACTAGCGCAAAAAATGGTGGGTAAAGCTTGTGGGGTTGAGGGTGTTTTGCCCGGAACATATTGTGAGCCTCGTGTCAGCACGGTTGGGAGTCAGGACACAACGGGTGCTATGACAAGAGATGAGGTTAAGGAACTCGCTTCGCTTGGCTTTAGTGCGGATTTTGTGTTGCAGAGCTTCTGTCATACTGCTGCTTATCCGAAACCAGCCGATGTGAAGCTTCATGCAAGTTTGCCACAATTTATGAGTAGTCGCGGGGGTGTTGCCTTGCATCCGGGCGATGGCGTGATTCACTCTTGGCTCAATCGCATGGTCTTACCCGATACAGTTGGAACGGGTGGGGATTCTCATACGCGATTCCCTATTGGGATTAGCTTCCCAGCGGGGAGTGGTTTGGTCGCCTTCGCCGCTGTAACAGGTTCTATGCCCCTTGATATGCCAGAATCTGTGCTTGTGCGCTTCAGTGGAAAATTACAGCCCGGTATTACACTAAGGGATTTGGTCAATGCGATTCCTTATTATGCGATTAAGCAAGGGTTATTGACAGTAGAAAAAAAGGGCAAAAAGAACATCTTTAGCGGTAAGATTCTAGAGATCGAGGGATTGCCCGATTTGAAAGTTGAACAGGCGTTTGAATTGAGTGATGCGAGTGCAGAGAGAAGTGCTGCTGCTTGTAGCGTGGCTTTGAATAAAGAATCCATCATTGAATATCTCAAATCAAACATTACACTCATTAATGCCATGATTGAAGCGGGCTATCAAGATGCCAAGACACTCAAAAGAAGAGCGCAAAAAATGCAAGAATGGATTGACAATCCCGTCCTCTTGAAAGCGGATTCTAATGCGGAATATGCGGCGGTGATTGAGATTAATCTCAATGAAGTGACAGAGCCGATTCTTGCTTGTCCAAACGATCCCGATGATGTTGCGACACTGAGCGAAATTCTAAGTAATTCTAAGAGACCACATAAGATTGATGAGGTGTTTGTCGGAAGCTGTATGACGAATATCGGACATTATCGTGCGCTTGGCGAAGTCTTAAGAGATGAGGGAATGGTGCCGACGACGCTTTGGGTTGCGCCTCCGACAAAAATGGATGCGAAGCAACTCACAAGCGAGGGTTATTATTCTCTGTTTGGCGCAGCGGGAGCGCGCATTGAGATTCCGGGTTGTAGTTTGTGCATGGGGAATCAAGCAAGAGTGCGCGATGAAGCTGTTGTTTTCTCAACTTCTACAAGGAATTTTGACAATCGCATGGGCAAAGGCGCACAAGTCTATCTCGGTAGCGCAGAGTTGGCTGCGATTTGTGCATTGCTTGGAAAGATTCCCACCAAACAAGAATATTTGGATCTCATTCCTAAGAAATTGGAGGGTAAAGAATCTCAAATCTATCGCTATTTGAATTTCAATCTCTTAGAGAATTATACCCTTGACTAGTGTTAAGACACTCCCTGTGAGTGTCTTGTTTCTGCGAATTTTATCTTTTTCGAATCCCTTTATTTATAATCTTAACGGGAGTTAATTAAGAGTGTTTTGTGTGGGTTTTGTATGGATAGAAGCAAGGAATCAGAAATAAACAAAGAGCAAGAAGCGCATAGCAAACAAATATCGCAAACGCACATTGTGCCATACTGCCAAGCTTGAATGCGGGGATAAGATACCAACCCGCGCTGTAAAATTCTATCAAACTCTTTTGTAAGGGACTTAGAAGCGCTTCGCCAACCATAGGGACATCCACACCACAGAATCCACTAGGACGAAACACCTGTGGAATCCAAACATGCCACAAAAGCCCGAAATCATATTGTGGTGTCAGTGAGCATCCCTTGAATCCAAACATCACAGCCTCGCTTTGCAGAGCTTTGTGAATATTCTCTAGTGTGAGGGAAAATGTGATTCCACGCACTAGGGCATAACAAATCACAATACCACCACAAAGTCTAAAAAAAATGTTTTTTGGAAAAATCCCCACAATCAAACAGCCCCATCCAAGCACCATGAGGGCATAGCGGATATAGACGCATTGCTCACATGGTTGCAAAAATAGGTAATTTTGCATCACCACACAAGAAAAAAGAAGCGCACCAAGCGCACAAATGCCCATTAAGAGCCAAATAGAGCGCGTATAGCTTAAAGCACAGAGAGAATAGAGCATGGCTCGACCTTAAAACCTAGAAATTTTGGCACAATCATAGCCATCAAGAAATAAAAAATCAAGTCTTTTTTATGATTTCTTTTTCCTCTGTGTTGAGACCATAGAGGCTATACACCAATTCATCAATGCGCTCCTCTAGTGTTTGTGTGTTGGCGTTTTTGTCTTTTTGTTTGTGTTTTAGAATCTCATTAGTGTGTGCTGTGATTTGAGTGATGAGAGATTCATTTTCTTCTGTGATTTGTGGAATGGGAAGTTGTTCTATGTAGATTTTACTCATACTTAAGCCCTTTGTTCCAAGTGTGCTACAAAGTTGTTTGAAATACCAAAAAGCTATCTTTGAAGCAAATATGGCATTCAGATATTCTAGATTGTTTCCTTTAAGCATAAAGGCTGTCTTGTCTAAAAACATTCCCTCTTTATCAAGCGCAACTTGTACGATTTGCGTAGTTTCTGCCCATATCAATTTGGGTTCATAGGAATTCTCATCTGTCTTCGGCTCTTTCAGTCCCTCACAGAATCTGAAGGCACTCATAAGTTTAGATTCAAAGTTCTCACAGATTTGAGAGACAAGCTCTAGGCACTGCGCCTCCACGTTTGAGAGGAGCAAGAGGGCAAGACAAAGGCAATAGTTATTCTGCCCCCCCCCCCCAATTAATTTGACTTCCTCATCGCTTAAGCCATAGAGTTTAAACACTAAGTCGTTGAGTTTGGATTCTAGGGTATTGAAACGTTCTTGCGCTTGTTGTGTGTTTTTGTCTTTTTGTGTAGAATCGAGGGAATTTTGGGCATCTATGAGTTTTTGTATGAGTTGTGTGAATTCCTCCTCCTTTTTCTTTGTGAGTTTGGGAATGGGAAGATGCTCTATAAAGGCCTTTTTGTAGCGGTATCCGTCCGTGCCTAAGCCTCCTCCTGCATAGAAAGATTTGAAAGCATAGGTTATGAGCTTAGAGTGGAGGATTCCAAGGAGGTAGGTTAGAGAGCCTTTGAAATCCTTGTTTCCTGTTAAGATGAAGCTCGTGGCTTCTGCATAAAAATGCCCAAATTTAAATGTGCCATCATCAAGATAGAATTGTGGGTTGCGCACAATTTCGCTGTAAATGATCTTTGGCTTGGCAAATTCCTCTAAATAGGCACAATTTCTGAGATTATAGGGTGTGATTCCTTTGTCATCTCTATTAGAGAATCCTTTGCCTTTGCTTGTTTTGTTTGCATTTGCGATATTATCAAAATGTGCTTTGAGAGTAGGGTAGTTGTTTATATCAATAGGAGCAATGTATATTCCTTTGGAGCTTGTGTAGCCATTATGTGTGTTGATTAACCACAAATCCGCCCATTCATAAGAATATCTTTTGATGTCTCTGCCGCGCAAAATGGGCTTAATGAGCTCTTCTGTGCGCTCCCTCTCTGTTTGCCCATTAATGTCCCTTTGCTTAGAATCGCAAGCACTTAGAATCTCCTCCCTCTTGTTTGAATCAATGATAAAAGCCTCATTGTAGCCTGTTAAAACTCCTCTATATATAGAAATGTCCCAATCTTTGAGGGGTGTGCCGTGTCTCTCTATCTTTTCTTTGAGCTTTGCGGTTTTTTCATCAACGAAAATAAAGGCTTCTTTGCTAAGCGAAGATTGAGCGATGCGCATCTCCTCTCCTAGCTCAAGGTTGCCACTTTTTTGCATGGGGTGATAGTAGCTGAAATGCGATTCTTTTTGGGGCTTTTGATTGCAGAATTCTAGGATGGAGGTGTCCACAGTGGCACTCTCAAAGACACCCCCACCAAGCTCCACATAGCTTAGCAGGGTTGTTTTCTCTAGCAAAAACTCTCTTAATTTCTCTCCATAGCCCGCTCTTGTGTATTTGTCGCTTGTGATGAAGTTGAGGATTCCACCATGTTTTAGGAGTTTGGCACCGAGTTCATAGAAATAGGTGTAAATATCGCTTGTACCTGTATAGACGCTAAAGGCTCTTTCTAAATGGGGCTTGAGATCTTTAATGCCCTCATGGCGGATATAGGGGGGATTACCCATGATACAATCAAAGCCCTCAAAAGCGCCATTTTCATTAAGCACTTCGGGAAAGGCGAAGCGCCATTCAAAGGGATGGTAACTCTCAATATCAAAAATTTGATTATAGTAGCGCTTGATAGCTTCAAAGTCCTTCTGTGCTTCTTGTTTTTGCTGTTCGTTGAGACTGCCATACAAACCCCCTTGAATGCGCTTAGAAGTATATGTAGCCTCTTTTATGAGCCATTCACCTAAGAGATAATCGCTGTATTTTTCAGCATATTTATCGCACATGTTTGAAAAAAATTTAAGTTCTTTTTTGAACTTATCTTGAAAACAGAATTTTTTAAATGATTCTTGAAGGTCTTTGATTTTTTTATCAAGTTCTTTTTTATTGTCTGCTCTCTCTTTATAGAACCAAACAAGCTGTTTGTATCCTTCCATATTTGCTTTTATGTTTGGATAATGCGTTAAATCTTGCTTAATATCAAAATATGAAACTAAAGAATTTCCGCATTTAATGTTTATGTCAATGTTGGGGAGGGTTTCTAGATCATGAGAATTGCCCTCAAGTTTATTATAATAGCTGTTTTTGAGCAATTCTATCCAAAGTCTAAGCCTCGTAATCTCGCAAGAAATGGGGTTGATATCCACACCAAAGAGATTGTTTTCAATGATGGTTTTTTTGAGATTGAAAAGCTCTTGTTGGATTATGTGGTTTGGTTCTTTTATATTTTTTGGTTTTTTATACTTAAAGTTCTCATTAATAATGAGTTCATCGTTAGAAATATCTAAGCTCAAAATATTTTCTGAACATAGTCTGAGTTCATAGTAGATTCTTATCATTTCATTGAGGGCGGAAACGAGGAAATGCCCACTTCCAACGGCGGGATCACAGATTTTAATGCCCTCTAGCAAATTTTTGTATTTTTCTTTGATTTTTTCTTGATTTTCTCTGTTGTCCCTTATCTCATTAAGAATTTCGTCTTTAATGTCCTTGAGTGTTTTTGCATTCCATTGGGGATTTTCTGCATTAAACTTCTTAATCACAATCCTCTCTAGGCTGGTTTTACAAATGTGGCTTGTAATGCTGTTTGGCGTGTAGTGGCTGCCCTCTTTGTAGGCATTGAGCTTTTCAAAGATAAGCCCTAAAACACTAGAGTTTATGAGATCTCTTTGTTGGGGATTCTTTTCTTGGTTTTCAGAATCCTCACTTTTACCGAAGTCATAACAAGCCAGAAAATCAAAGAGATAGGCAAGAAATTTGACTTTTTCTTTGCCTCTATATTTGTCTTTAAAGCTCTCATCTTTTTTCAAAATGCTTGATTTGAAGAGTTTAATTTCTAGAACGCTATCAAGGTCTGTAATATTTAGAGGTTCTTGCTCATTATCACGGGTAAAGAGTGAAGAATTCAAATAGGGCAGGAAATTAAAGTCCTTATCAGCGTCTCTGTCCTTTTGATTTTTAGCCAAAACTTCAAAAAACAAATGACTGAGAGTATCAAAACGTGAAATTTTTTCTGAAGTGAGGAATCTAAGATTCTTATCGTTCTCATTAAAGCTCAACAAATGCGCTTCAATGAGCTTCAAAAACAAAATGCGATTGAGCCAAATGATGAGATATCTCATTGTGGATTCTTGCATTTCTCTGTTTTCTGTATTTTCTGCAGGATCGGATTCTTTAAGATGTCCCTCACTTTCTAGCTTCTTTTGAATGTGTCTTGCAAAGCCATATTTTTGCTCACTAGAATTGATAAGATCGATGGTGGCTCTGCCTTTTTGGGCATTTTCCTTAAGACCTAAAATGTGCAGAAGTTCGTTATAAAAGCCCCTATTGAGCGCGTTTAGCTCACTTTGTTTTTCGTTATACAAAAAGGCTCTGCTTAGGATTCTGTGGGCGGTTGTGAGAGTTTTTTCGTCGCGCAGATCAAGATCAAAAGTGGTGTATTTGCATACGTCATTAGATAAATTTTCCTCCCCGTCTCCTCTAAAACCTTTTTTAAGTGCTCTATAAAAATCCTCGGTATTTTTAATTATAGAATTGCTTTTGAGTGCATTATGAAGTTTTTTTATCTTTTTATTTTTATAAAAGCATCTCTCAAACTCACTCGCCTTAAAGATATAGAATTGATAGAAATTTGTAATGATGATGTGCTTGAGATTGTAATTG
Organism: uncultured Helicobacteraceae bacterium; assembly: GCA_947588965.1. GTDB lineage: Bacteria > Campylobacterota > Campylobacteria > Campylobacterales > Helicobacteraceae > Helicobacter_D. The sequence continues at coordinate 23,930 of CANQAN010000004.1, read as the reverse complement.
TTTTTTTCTTCGCGTTCGTTTAGATAGTATAGAATGCATTCATGCAGGGCTTTGCAGTTAAGATCGTCGTTTTTGGGGAATTCGTTCTTGTTTGGGTGTTTTGTCTCAATGATAACTTCAACTTCTTTGTCTTTTTCGTCTTTAAGCAGAGCGAGATCGATTTCGCTCTTACCGGTGTGTTTGTGTTTTAATCGTGCTTGACAACCTAATCGTTCGAAAAAATCTTTTAGATCTGGGACAAGTCCGTCTTCATTTTGAGATGATTTATTGTCCTCAATCTGTTCTGTGTAATGTTCTACTGCCTCTGTGAATTCCCCCAAATTCAATTTTGGTTGAAAGCCCTTAAAGTCTCCTATAAAGTCTTTTGGCTCAATTTTTTCAAATTTCATTTTCCGTCCTTTAGTTTGCGTATTATAGCAAAGTTCAAGAACGGAACAAATCAGAGCGCAGAGAGGGCGTTAAGGGCACGTGGATAGCCTATGTAGGGAATGAGGCTTGTTATGGTGGCTATGAGCTTTTGGCGGCTGTTGCCTATGTTGAGATTCCCTTGAATGTGCGCTTTGACCTGTGGTTCTGCCCCACCAAGTGAGATAAGAATCACAAAGGTTAGCAGCTCTCTAAAGGCTAGATCAAGCCCTTTGCGCGTGTAATAATCCCCAAAACAATTGGCACTTAGGAATCTGCGAATGTGTTTGACTTCAGCGGGGGCATTGCGATTTTGTTGTATGATGTCCTCACCAAAGTATTTTTTCTGCACTTCTAAGCCCTTAGATTCTCTGGTTTCTTGAGTGGTCGTGCTTCTTTCTTCAGTTTCTGTTTTTACTCCAAGTTCTTTAAAGATAGCATTTGTCAGCAAAATAAACTCAAGGCTCTTTCCGATTCCAATGTAGGGCGTCGTTTGATAGACGATTTCCTTAATCTCCACAGCACTGACATCGTTATTAAGTGCGGCTTTGCAAATGTTTTGAAACTCGCTCTTTCCCTGCACGGCAACGAGGCTTCCAAGTGCAAGCTTGAGCCTCTCTTGTAAGGAGAGGATTCCGCTTTCTTCTATCACTTCTCCAAAGGCGAAGTTTATGTAGTTTTCTAGAAATTCTTTATCACTCTTTGCCAATTGGACATTATCAATATCACCAAAGAGCGTTGTAGCCATTGCTCTAGCGTTTTTTGTGAGTTGCATTTTGTCTCCTTTGAATGTTGAATTTTGTCTTGCTTGTAGGGGTGTCAAGGCACCACTTGCTAGACTTGCTAAGGCGAGAGTTTTTAAGGAATCCTTTAAAAACTTCCTGCGCTTAGGGTTTTTTGAATCTTTGCTTTGTTTTGACATAGCACTCCTTTATGAAATTTCAGATTTTAGCAATTTTTCACGTACAATAAGCAAAAAGATCGCAAGACATATTAAGAGTATCGCTGCAATCACGGAGTATTGTGAGCCTTGCAGGGATATAAACAACCCACACAGACTTGCTCCAATCGTAACGCCGATATTTCCAGAAGCGATAAAGAGACCATTGGCAAGTTCTTTTGCCTGTGGAATCGGAGAGGCGATCGCGTATTGTGCGATGTTGTTTCCTATACCCGCAAAGATTCCAAGAACAAGCAGAATCGTGGTCGCAAAGAGCGCATTTGCACCCCCAAAAAACAAGAGGATATAAAGGGCTATAAGCGCAAGTGGCACGATTTTTATCACGGACTTTGGTCTTTGGATGAGTGCTTTTCCTGCAATGATGTTTCCGCAGACATTGGCAAGTCCATACACGAGGAGTAGGGCGGAGATTGCATTAAAAGAGATTTGCGTGAAATTGAGTAAAAACTCACTCATATAGCTATAGAATCCAAACATCGCACCATTGAGTGCGACAACGACAAGCACAGAAGCCCAAACGACGGGCTTAATAAGGACGATAAACTGCTCTTTATGTGAGATGTTGTGTGTTTTTTCTTGCTTAGGGACGCAGAGCAAGGTAGCCACAAAGGCTAGGGCATTAATGAGGGCAAAGAACCAAAAGGCGGATTCTAAATTTGTGTTGCTTGCAATGAAGCTGGTGAGCGGAACGCCTAAGGTCATGCCCGCAGAGACGGCGACAAAGACCTTTGCCACAGCCTTTGGGGATTCTTCTGGGGGGACAGAATCCGCAGCAAGAGAGAGTGCAAGTGCGCAGAAAATCGGGTGGAAAAACGCAGGAATCGCCCTTAGAATTAAGAGTAAAATAAAATTTTCTGTAAAACTCGCCAAAAGGGAAGTGAGGCTGAAAACAAAGAGGCAAATCAAAAGCGTTCTTTTGCTCTCGTATTTTGCGACTAATGGTGGTAGAATCGGCGCAGTCACGGCGACAATGAGCGCGAATATGCTCACCACCCAACCCGCATCAGCGACGTTTATGCTGTATTTTTGCGCAATGATGGGTAAGATTCCCATGGCTCCAAGTTCCATGCTCAAAAGTGCAAAGACTCCAAGACTTAAAGATGGGATTAAAAGGGATTTTTGCATGGATTTCCTTGTGATTTGGATTTTAGTATGTCTTTTTTCTTGCGCATTCAAGCTGTTCGTAGGATTTGCCCTTTTCTTCTAACCTCTTTAGAATCTCTTGTAAGTTTGTGATTTCTTTTTTGAGGATTTTTGCTTGATTGAGGATCATTTCTTTGCGCATAGTGAGTGTGCTATCGCCCTTTTGATAGGCGTTAATGTAGGTTTTAATATCTGCAATGGGCATTTTGCTCTTTCTTAAGTATTCCACCCATTTGAGAGTTCCGATATCCTCTTCTGTGAAGTATCTCACGCCATTTTTGTCTGTGTCTAGGAAAGAAAACAAGCCCTTTTTAATCCAAAAGCGGATTTTTGTGCTGGGGATTCCTGTTTTTCTCTCTACTTCTATAATCGTGTAAGCCATTTTGACCTCTTTTGAAAAATAAAAGTGAATTTTACAACTTGAGACTTACTATCTGTCAAGTCCTAATTTGATTTGTTTGACAAAGACTAAGTCTAAGGCTGTATAATCTAGATATAAAACACAAAAAAAGGAGTTTTTAATGGCTAAAATTTACATTCTCAATGGCGCAAAAGTTTTTGGTACTTCACTAGGGAGGCTCAATGCAACTCTATGTGAGTTCGCAAAAGAAACATTAGGACAAATGGGACACGAAACAAGAGAAGTTGTCATTGATCGGGGCTATGACATCAAACAGGAGATTTCAAACATCATCTGGGCAGATGCCCTCATCTATCAATTTCCTGCATGGTGGATAGGGGAGCCTTGGATTGTGAAAAAATACATTGATGAGGTGTATCTCTCAAGCTATGAGGTGCTTTTTAACGGAGATGGCAGGAGCAGAGGAGATGCAAGTAAAAAATATGGAAGCGGAGGTTTGGCACACAACAAGTCTTATATGCTTTGTTCTACTTGGAATGCTCCACTTGAGGCCTTTGAGGATAAAAATCAATTTTTTGAGGGCAGGGGCGTGGATTGGACTTTGACACATTTGCATAAAGCGCATCAATTTTTAGGGATGCAGAAGCTCCCTAGCTTTATGTGTAATGACGTTATGAAAAATCCGCAAATAGAATCCTATAAAAAGTCCTATAAAGAGCATTTGCAAAAGGTCTTTAGCGCCTTTTAGGATTTTTGAATTTATCTCTAGTCTCCTTAGATCTCATAGAATCTTAAGGGGGTAAAAACAATTTAGACAAACAGGATTCTTTTTGCGCTTTTTGCGAGATTGCAAGAAAATCATTTATTTAAAATGATATTGAGCAAAAATACCCTACAATAGCACCATTTTCATATAAAGGAAGTTGATGTTTGAGTGGATTATGAGTCCGGAGATGTGGATTGCATTACTTACATTGGTAGCTCTTGAAATTGTGCTTGGGATGGATAATATCATTTTTCTTGCGATTCTTGTCGGCAGACTGCCTAAAGAACAACGACAAAAGGGTAGGATTCTTGGGCTTTCTTTGGCAATGATTACGCGACTTTTGTTGTTGCTCTCACTCTTTTGGGTCATGAAGCTTACTGCGCCGCTTTTTAGTGTTTTAGGACAGGAGATTTCAGGACGTGATTTGATTTTGATTCTAGGGGGATTGTTTTTGATTGGCAAATCCACATTAGAGATTCATCATGACATAGATGCAGACGAAGATGAAAGTGCGGAATCCTTGCCAGAGAATACAAAAGCAGGGTTTTTGAGTACATTGATACAGATTGCGATTTTAGACATTGTGTTTTCACTAGATTCCGTCATTACCGCTGTGGGAATGGTGGATCATATTGAGATTATGATATTAGCCGTGATTATTGCTGCGGGTGTTATGATGCTTGCAAGCAAGTCCGTTTCAGACTTCGTAGATAATAATCCAACCATTAAGATTTTGGCTCTAGCCTTTTTAATCCTCGTTGGCGTTACGCTTGTAGCAGAGGGCTTGGATTTCCATATTTCAAAGGCTTATATTTATTTTGCTATGGCCTTTTCACTCGGCGTGGAATCCATAAACATTTATATTAAGAAAAAACGCGCAAGGAGGAAGTGATGCCCTATGTAAATATCAAGGTTACAAAGGAAAATGGAACGCCCACAACAGAGCAAAAAGAGGCTTTGATAGCGGGAGTTACAAAGTTATTAAATGAAGTCTTAGGAAAGAATCCTGCCACGACGGTTGTTGTCATTGATGAGGTTGAGTGTGAGAATTGGGGAATCGCGGGTGAAAATATTCTCAAACGACGTAAAAAGGGCTTGTGATGAAAACACTCACAATTATTGATACGTTTGGATTCCTCTTCCGCAGTTATTTTGCTCTGCCCCCCCTTAAGAATCGCAAAGGATTCCCAACGGGACTTTTAACGGGATTTGCAAAGCTCATTATGCAACTCTACAAGGATTATCCCAACGATTTTCTCGTCTTCGCTCTAGATTCGCCCGAAGAAAATTTCCGCAAACAGATCGACCCGCTCTATAAGGCAAATCGTCAAGAAGCTCCTCAGGATTTGAAATTGCAATTGGAAGTGGCGATTGAATGGGTTGAGCAAATGGGCTTTAAAAATATTAGGATTCCCGGCTATGAAGCCGATGATGTGATTGCATCAATCAATCATCAAGCCAATAAACTTAACATAAATGTCCGCATTATCAGCCACGACAAAGATCTCTATCAGCTCATTGATAAAGACACATTTTTGTTTGATCCAAAAAAAAAGCAAGAGATTCGCGAGGAGCAATGTATCGAGAAATACGGAATCACACCTGCGCAATTCATTGACTTTCAGAGCATTGTGGGCGATAAAACCGATAATGTTCCGGGCATTAAGGGCATTGGCGCAAAGGGCGCGTTAGCATTATTGAGTGAGTTTAAAACACTTGATGGAATCTATCAAAACATTGATAAAGTCTCCACGCCACGTATGCGTAAGCTCTTAGAGGATTCTAAAGAAGACGCCTATCGCAGTCAAAAGCTCGTGCGCTTACGTAATGATCTCTTAAGTGCATTTGATGTGCAAGAATGCATTATGCCACGACAGAATCCCCTGCTAAGAATCGTGGAATCTCTCAAGGAATATGAAATCAACAGCATTCTCAAAAAACTCTCCCTTAAAGATACACAGCAAAAAACCACAAAGGGCGGTGAAATTACATTTGTCGCACATCTCTTAGAGTCCGATTCTGAACTTTTGGGATTTTTAGAGCAGATAAAGGAGGATTCCATTGTTTCTTTTGACACAGAGACGACAGATTTAGATGTTTTTAGTGCAAAGATTGTGGGATTTTCCTTTTCTTTTGATGGAATCAATGCCTATTATGCGCCCTTAGCTCACAATTATTTGGGCGTTGGAGAGCAAATCAGTAGGGAAGTTGCTCTACAGTTTATAAGCACACTTTTTGAGAGAGCGGGGGCGGTTATAGGGCATAATCTCAAGTACGATTTGGAGATTTTGCGCACAAATTTTAATTTCTCACCTCAAAATTATGCAAACATTAAAGACAGCATGCTTCTTGCTTGGCTCTATCAGAGTGATATGCCCTGCAATCTTGATGATTTAATGGTGCGACACTTTGGTTATACGAAGATACATTTTAAGGACATTATTAAAAAGGGTGAAAATTTCTCTCAACTTTCTATAGAAAGCGCCTATACTTATGCTTGTGAGGATGCAGCAGCTTGTTATCAACTCTTTTTTTATCTCAAGGGATTGCTTTCAGAAGATCTCCTAGAGATTGCTGATAATGTGGAGTTTCCTCTTATTCAATCCCTTGTCAATATGGAGCTTGAGGGAATCAAGATTGACATTGAGCATTTTAAAAATCTCAAATCCGAAATGTCTGCAAAGATTCAGACGCTCTCAACAGAGATTTTTCAACTTACAAACAAGCATTTTAATCTCAATTCACCACAGCAACTCTCTATCGTGCTTTTTGAGGATTTGAATCTCCAGAGTGGAAAAAAGACAAAATCGGGACTTAGCACCTCTTTTAGTATTCTTAACTCCCTTAAAGACGCGCATCCTGTTATTCCAAAGATTTTAGAATATCGTGAGCTTTTTAAGCTTTTTAGCACTTATGTAAAGCCCATTATTGAGTTTGCAAGTCTCAACGAAGCGCACAGAATCTATGCTTCTTTCATGCAGACAGGTACAAGCACGGGGCGCTTAAGCTCTAAGAATCCAAATCTGCAAAATATCCCCGTGAAAACAGCGCAAGGGGGGCGCATACGACAGGGGTTTATTGCAAAAGAAAATCATCTTTTGTTGAGCCTTGATTATTCACAGATCGAACTGCGACTTCTTGCACATTTTTCAAAGGATAAGGCTATGATCGAGGCTTTTTTGCGTGATGCCGACATTCATTTGGAAACAGCAAAAAAAATCTTTGGAGAATCCCTTGCAAAAGAAAAGCGCGCCATAGCAAAGAGTATTAACTTTGGGTTGATCTATGGAATGGGCGCAAGAAAACTCTCTGAAACGCTACAGATTAGCTACCAAGAAGCGAAGACTTACATTCAAAACTATTTTGAATCCTTTCCGACTGTGAAAGATTATCTCAAGGAACAAGAGGAATTTATTTTACAAAAGGGGTACTCCCTCACACTTTTGAAACGTAAGCGTAAATTTGATTTCACAGATTTGCAAGAACAACAAAGAGCCGCATCTTTGCGCGAGGGGATTAATGCGATTTTTCAAGGGAGTGCTGCAGATATTATCAAGATGGCTATGAATCAAATCACACGCTCACAGCTTCAATCAAAATTGCTCTTGCAAGTCCATGATGAATTAATCTTTGAAACACCACAAGAGTGCGCTATAGAGGAATCTAAGAGGATTATAGACATTATGGAAAATATCATAAGCTTAGAAGTTCCACTTAAATGCAGTGTCAGTTCGGGCAAGAATTGGGGAGAACTCAAATAATCAATAATCCACACGCGTTAAAAAAAGCCCACAAGGCGCAATAGGGATTCTGTAAATCAACTCTCCTTGCAATTGACGCTCTAAATCCTCCAAACTCAAATGTCCGCGATCAATTTCTAGCAAGAATCCCACAATCATGCGTATTTGAGAGCGCAAGAATCCATTTCCCCAAAACGAAAGAATCCAAAGTCCTTTATAGCGGATTAATTTTGTGTGAAAGATAGTGCGCACGAAGTCTTGTGGTGTTTGTATTTGAGAATCCTTTGAATCTTTTTTGCTAAAAGCCCGAAAATTGTGCGTTCCTATAAGTATTTTTAGGGCATTTTTGATGAGCGTCGGATTCTTTAATTCATAGGGTAGGGCAAAGGGCGTAAGAAAGGGGGAGATGTGAGAAGAAAGAATGTAGCAATACCCCCTTCTTTTTGCGCTAAAGCGCGCATTGAAATTTTCATTGACATGCCAAATGCGCTTGATTGTGATGTTTGGAGAGAGCTTTGTGTTGAGCTCGTGCTTTAAATGCTCTAAATCATTCCAAAAGGGCGGAATCTTTAGGGAGATTACCTGTGCGCTCGCATGTACGCCTCTGTCTGTGCGTCCGCTTCCCGTGATTTTTGCATAAATTCCCACACTTCTTAGTGCGCTTTCTAGGGCATTGCTTATGGTTAAAACATCGCTTTGACTTTGAAAGCCAAAAAACGCTCCGCCATTATAGGCTAAACGCATAGCAATTGTGGGCATTAGTAGAATCTCAAAATGAAATGACGATAGAGTAAATATCCAACAAGCCCCCAACATACAGGCAACAAAAGCATTCCAAGAATCGGAAAATAACTTGCGCTCAAATACATAGCCCCAGCAAATATCAATACAGCACTCAAAACCTCTAAGAGTGTGTAATTTTTGTGATAACGTGGGTTCTTAATTCCAAGAAAAGGCACATAAAACAGACTCAAAAGCGGGAAAAATGAGAGCAAAATGGACATGCAGAGATTTCTTTGCGTCTTTTCCTTGCGTTCGTTTTCATAAAAGGCACGTCCCCAATACTCTAGCAGCCCCAAATGTGCATCTTCTTTGAAATTCACAACATTCCTCAAAATCAGCTTTTCAAAGAGGATTTTTTCCATTTCAAAATCATGTTTGCGATAGAGACTTCCATCTCTTAAGACCGCCTCCATAACGCCTTCTTCACTCTCTAAAAAGGCCTCTTTTGCGAAGATAAAACCCTTTTTCTTTTCTTCTTTAGAAATGGAGAGTAAAACGATGTTTTGATAGATGTCATTTTCTGTTTTGTGCTGTGTATAGACAAGCCATTCTCCGAGCTTTTGTCCAAATTCTCCCGTTTGGAGATTGATGTTTATGTTGTTTTTTTTCTCTTCTAAAAACTGTCGATAAGCCGTGTCACTTAAAGGGGTTAGAACTAAAGATAGAATTAACAGGCTTAAGGTTGCAAGAAGTGTGATGGGAATAAAAATTTTCAAAATCGCATGGGGACTCAATCCTAGCGCAAACAAGACAGGCAATTCATAATCAAAACTCAATCGCGACAATCCAAGCACACAAGCGACAAAAAAGCTCAATGGAATCACAAAAAAGAGCATCGTAGGAAGTGTATAAAAGTAGAGCAATGACAGCTCTGCGAAGCTTATTTTGACGATAAAGGTGACTCCAGCAATGCGGATAAAAATCACAACAGAGGCGATAAAAAATAAGACAAGAAATATAGGAAAAAAAACTTGTGCAAAACTTTGAAATAAAAAGCCCTTGATTTTCAATGTTGTCCTTTGCTTAGAATAGATTCATTCAAAAATTCTGTAATAGAGATAGTCTGTTTGCGCAGAATGTGCTTTGCGCCAAGCCCTTGTGTCTCTAAGGTTTTTATCAAAATGCGCGACGAGATTCCAAAAGTCTCTGTTGTGAGCACCATGGGCAAGATGGGCAAGCTCGTGAATTATGGTGCTGTCAATGCAAGCATGAGGCATAAGCGCAAGCATGAGGCTTAGGCGCACTCTCTTTGTCTGCGTGTAGCAAGAGCCAAATGTCAGCCGACTTTTCCCATAGCAAACTTCTTTTGGGAACAATTGCATTTGCTCTGAAATTTCCTTGATACGATTTTTGACATAGGAATCCAAAAGGGATTGATAGAAACTGCTAAGAAGTCTTTTGCATGGCTTAGAGTTTGCAAATGTCGCTTGAATCCATAATTCCTGCAAATAAGATGTACTGCTAGAATCTTTAGGTAGCATACAAGCTCTTAAAATTTTCTTTTTCAATCCTTCTTCTAGACACTCTTCAAAAACACTAAAATCTTGCCATTTCCCAAATGCGAAGAGTTTGTCTGCAGAATAGTCTTGAATGGCCTTTTGGAATCTCCAATGAATATCTAAAAGCTCTTGTGTGTGCAATCGCAAAAAGGTTGCACAATGTCCTATGGAGTAGGATTTTGGTTTTTTCATAATCAAAATTCCTTGCGTGTTAAAGGACATTGTTAGACGTTTGGATTTCTTCGCATCCACCACTTTTAGTGCAAATTCTTGTGGGAAATACAGGGAGCTTCTTAAGAATTCTGTGAGTTCAAAGGAAATGTCGCCCATGGGTTTTTCCTCTAGGATTCAAAGGGTGCGAAGCGATTTTGTGTCGGGGTGAGAATCTCTATTTTGTATTGTACTTGCTGGTTTTGGATTCTTTCTTTAAAATAACGTTTGGCATTGCGGACATTTTTTAAATAAAAATACTCCGTACCAAGCGCGGTTGCGTAGTTGATCCAATTGTACTCTAAGTCTGCGTTCAGTAGGCTTGCATTTTCTACAAACAAGCTGTCAAGAGGCATGATGGAATTTGCAACATACATATTCCTCCTATCGCGCTCTTGAGTGATGGAGAGTAGGCTTGGATTGTAGTTGATTTGTGTTGAATAAATGCCTTTTGGGCGGATGTTATTATAGGTGAGCTGTGAAAGAATGATGCTAGAATTTGCCACAGGTGTGTTTAGAAATATGCGCACTCCTTGCAATGTTCCATACAGCCCTTTCATTTCCTTTGCGAAATTTGGATTCTGTTTGACATTGAAGCTCTTAGAATAGCCAAAATTTGGATTGATTGCTTCTGTGTAACTTTGCATTTGGAGTCCTACTGCGCTTCCATCATAGAAGCTTGCAGCCTTTGTCTCGCTATCAAGTTTTGAGAGCTGTTGAATTTGCCTCTCATAGCTGATTCCACCAAAGATAATATTTTCTGGAATCTTGCCATCTAATGCAATTTGCGATTGATTTACGCTTGGAATGAATATAGACATGTCTTGTGCGATTTGTATGATTTCTTTTGCGCCCTCTTGCGTGAGGATTGCTATGACTTGACGATAGCCTTTGGATTGTATTTCATTAAGAGCATTTTGAATGTCTTCTGGGGATTCTGTTTTGGAATCAAAAATCTCAAAATTAAAACGTGCCTTTTGATTTAAAAGATAGCTCAAAATCGTATTTGTCGTGCTGCTAGAATAGCGTCCAATGGACTTTCTAGGGAAGAGCAGGGCGAGATTAAAAAAGGGCTTTTGGAGGTTGAAAAAATAGGGAATCTCTGAAATCTCAAGCGTTTCTAAAAGCGCAGTCGCCTCTTCTAATAAACGTTTATTCTGATTGTCTTTATTAATGTGTGCAAGGAAAGAAAACACCTGTCCATTCTCTAACAAATCCCTCAAGCAACCCGTATTGCAACCCTCTATCTCCAGATTTAAAACCTCTGCATTAGGCGTTGGAAGGGGGGAGGGGTATTTCCCGCTTGCGCTAAGGCATTGTGGTAATAACAAAACAAAAAGCAATCCACTTAAAAAAAATCTTAACATTTGCTGTCCTTATAAGAATGTTTTGAGATATAAAAATTCCTTGTGCGCCCTTGCTTTGCGCTCCTTTTGTTGCACAAGTGAGTGCAGAGAATCTGTCGGAAACACTCTCCAGCAACCAAAGTCAATTAATTTTCCTCTTATCTTATCATAATATCCTCTGTCTTCGCAGTTTTTGTCCTTTGTGAGGTGAAAATAGGCTTTTTCTCCCAATGCAACAATGAAATGAGCGCGGGAAAATTCTAGTTGTTTGAGAAAATATTCCAAGCAAAGCTCCGCGCTTTTTTCTTGAAATTTAGGAGGAATCTCACATTTTAAGAGGGAGAGGATTGAGACTTCTTTGAGTGTGAGAAAAAACACCTTGACTATTACATTTTTTAGCATAATGGCAGTGTGAGAGCTAAAGCGCATCTGTGCATCCAGCAAGGGTTCAAAAGTTACAAAAGTAAGCTTAGAATTGGGATTGCAAAGCCCAAAGTGCGCTCCAACTTCTAGATTCCTCTGTGCGCATAATTGGCATGATTGGACAATTTTCTTTAAATCTTGCGGGGTTTTACTGATAAAACCCCTTTGCATAGGAGCTTCAAGCTGTGGCTCACAATAACTAAAGCCACAATCGCGCAGTAAATAGAGTTTTTTTAAGAGTAGAGCCTGATAAAGTGTTTGCATATCCCCTCGCTAATAAAAGCGCAATTATAAAACAAAAAGATTAAATGCAAACTTTATTTGCCGCCTTTAAAATGCTAAAACTCATATATCTTATACAGATTCTGCACTCTCTAGCATGTTTTTAATGATTTTATCACTCTTTAGAATCTCTTCTCTCTTGTGTTCTGTGAGAGAGTTGAGGTAATTCTGATCGATAATGTCCTTGAGATCCTCTTTTTCTAATGTTTGAACAGAACTTTCATTTTGTGTTCCAAGATTCAAAAGAGCGTCATCTATAGCATCTTGTGTGGCATTAAAGCTGAATCTTTGCACGACAAAAAGCTCAACTTCTTGCTTATTTGAGATTTTTAGAAAAACCGCCTCATCGTCAGATTCCATCATTTCATTAAGAGACAATGCGCTATCAAAATTGAGATCTTGACTCAAAGAATGATTGATAAAATCCGCGATATTGTCGGTAAAGCCGATGGTCTCTAGGAGCTTCATTTGAGATTGCAAATCGCTCTGAAAAGATTCTGCAACAGACAAGTTGCCCCCATTTTTCAAATCCAAAAGTCCTTTAAGATTCACACCTTCTTCTAAGCTAATCTTGCCATCGCCATTGCTATCACTTTGCAAATATCCTATCGTGTAGGCTGCATCATAATAGAATCCTTTGACATAATCGCTTGCATTTTCAAGAGAGCCAAAATGATCTTTGAGCCTTTGTGCATTTTCTTGGCTTAGAGGGATGCGTACTTTTTTGTTGCTCACTTCATCGGTAAATTCTACAAAGTCCGTGTTTTCTGTGCTGGATTCTGCTTCTGTTATAGCAGAAGTTTCTACGCTCTTGCCCACTCTTGCAAGGAGGTCTGAATCCTCTGCAATTTCTTCACTTGGAATCTCTAGCGGATTGTAAGCATCTTTTATCTCTTGTGCGACATTTTCGGGCGGAGTTTGTGGCATGGTCACCATGGGCTTTTCATAAAAGCTAAGCTTTTTCCCCATGCGCTCTTCAAGCGATTGATTTTCCACACCTTGCAAGATTGATTTTTTCCGCTCTTCTTTTTCCATAAAATCTTCTGCATTAAGCATAGCGTCTCCAAAGGGATTTGGTTCTGAACTCTGCGCACTTTGTGCCTTTTGAGCCTCCATTGTGAGTTCTGCGATATTAGCTAAAGCTTCGCTTTGAGCCTTTGCATTGAGCACATTTTGCTCCCTTGCGACTTCTGATTCACCGCCTTGTCCTAACATGCCCACTGCCGATGAATTCTCGCCTGTGTCTTTGAGGCTCTCCTTGAGAGCTTCCACATCAACTTCTTTTGCTATCTTAGGATCGACAGAACCCGTGCTTTGCAGTTGCGCAATCGCCTCTTTAATCAAGCGCATTTTTTTAAAATAATCATCTTGAGAGGCCGTCGTACTCAAGCGACTGTTTTCTGCGCTCTTGTTTTTTGGATCGAGTGCTTCTGCAAGGACTCCGCTGTATTCTACACCTGCGACATACGATTTGACACCCGTTCTCTCTGAATACCAATAAGACATTGAATCTCCTTGTTTTGAGATTTTCTCCTTAAACTTTCACAATTCCTTTGTGAAATACCAAGCAAAAATCATTCCTTATTGGTCATTTGGAACTTTTGTTGTGATTTTGGGTATTAATTATAAGGCATTAAGTGAGTTTAATTGCTAGTATTCAATTCCTTCTTCTCTTAAGGATTCTCTAAGGGCGCGCATTTGGATGTTTTTGTCAAAACACCACTGAGGGGCCAAGAGCGTTTCATTGCGCACCCCCGCGCTTATACGATGAATGACGACATTTTGGGGGATCTTTTTTAGGGATTCTACGATTAAATCAACATAGGCATTGAGCGTGATAGGATGATAAGTCCCTTTTTCATACATGGTTGCCAAGATTGTTTTTTCTATGATATAGAGGGGATGAATCTTAATCCCATTGCTCCCCCACTTTAAAACTGTATCTAGACTATGGAGCATCATGTCTTTTGTTTCATTAGGAAGTCCATAGATGATATGTGAGCAAGTTTTTAATCCCCGCTTCTTGCTCTCTGTGATGCAAAATTCCATTTTTTCCGTGCCATGTCCGCGATTAATGAGTTGTAGTGTCTCTTCATAGACTGATTGGATTCCATATTCCACCCAAATTTCCTGCTTTCTTTTGTGTGCTAGTTCTCCCAGAAAATCAAGCAATCTTAAATCCACGCTATCTGTGCGCGTCCCTATAGACATGCCGACGACATTAGGGAGGCTAAGAGCCTTTGTGTAGAGCTTTTGAAGCGTTTCAAAGGGGGCATAAGTGTTGGTGAAAGATTGGAAATAAATCATATAACGTTCTATGCCAAATTTGTTGCGGTGGAACGCGCTTTGCCAATCGTATTGTGTTTGAAGCTGTTTGAGTTGCGTCTCTAAGAGGGGATTTTCTTTTAAATCGGGGCGCATTGTGAGCGCAACTTTTGAATCTTTTTTTGATTTTTCTAATGTTGGTGAGAAACTTTCGTTTTTGCAAAAAATACAGCCCCCACGCGCGACACTCCCATCGATATTAGGACAAGTAAAACCCGCCAGAGCAATCGGAATCTTGCGCACTCGTTGCCCAAAGCGTCGCTTACAATAGCGTCCGAATGTCAGCATTTGTTTCACAGGAGACTCCCTATAAATATTGACCATCAAAACAGGCTTGACAATACTGATAATTTTCTGCGCCAACACTGCGCTTTAAACCATCTAATGAAAGAAATGAGAGGGAATCTGCGCCAATGTAAGAGCGCACTTCTTCTTGGCTCATTGTCGCGCAAATCAAGTCTTCTTTATTGGGCGTATCCACACCATAAAAACAGGGGGAAATCGTAGGGGGCGATGAGATTCTCATATGAATCTCTTTTGCGCCACAATCACGTAGAATCTTAATGATTTGACGACTTGTTGTGCCTCTCACAATAGAGTCATCAATGATAATAATGCGCTGATTTTCAATGAGTTCTCGTATGGGATTTAACTTCAAGCGCACTTTTAATTCTCGAATTTGTTGTGTTGGCTCAATGAAAGTTCTTCCGACGTAATGATTGCGTATGATTCCAAGCTCAAAGGGGATTCCGCTCTGTCTGGAATATCCAAGCGCGGCAGCGACACCACTATCGGGAACGGGAATCACCAAGTCTGCGTCTGTAGGATTCTCAAGGGCTAATTCCTTGCCCATATTTTTGCGGATATTATAGACTAAATGCCCAAATACTTGGCTGTCGGGACGTGCAAAGTAAATGTATTCAAAGACACAAGGATGGGGATTTTGGGGTAAAATCTTATGTGATTCCATTCCTTTTTTTGAAAACACAAGCATTTCGCCGGGTTCCACATCGCGTAAAAATTTCGCCCCGATTAAATCAAAAGCACAAGTTTCACTTGCAACGACATAGCCCTTAGAGCCATCGGGATTTGTAACCTCTCCTAAACTTAAAGGGCGGAATCCAAATCTGTCACGTACAACAAACATTTTTTTACGACTTAGAATCGCAAAACAAAAGGCTCCTTCAAGCTTACAAATGGATTCTTTGATTCTGTCAATCAAATTTTCTTGTTGCGCTCTTGCAATCAAATGAATAAGAATCTCTGTGTCCATGCAACTTTGAAATATCGCTCCCTCTTTAATGAGGGATTCACGGATTTTTGTCGCATTTGTCAAGTTCCCATTATGAACAATGGCGATTTCACCTAAATCATAACGCGCAAACAATGGCTGTGCATCCACCAAAGAATCGCCCCCCGCTGTGGAGTAGCGATTGTGTCCAACTGCGCTAGAGCCTTTGAGAGACTTCAAGCTCTCATCACAAAAAACTTCTGTAACAAGCCCACAATCCTTGATGGCTGTGATTTTCTCTCCATTGCTTGTTGCAATTCCTGTTGCTTCTTGTCCTCTATGCTGCATAGAAAAGAGCGCATAATAGGCCAGTCCTGCGGCATTATGAGCATTATAAACACCCACAACAGCGCATTCTTCTTTCCATTTCTCTTTTGATTGTGCAGTTTGGTCTGTTTTGGCGGATTGACTGATTCTCACACTTATAATCCTAGTGCGTCTTCAATGCCATACAACCCATTAGGCTGTTTGTGCAACCATAGCGCAGCCTTGATGGCTCCTTGTGCGAAAGTGGCTCGTGAAGTTGCAGTGTGTATGAGCTCTAAATACTCTCCATTTCCATAGAATCCGACATTGTGGATTCCTGTAACATCTCCTCCACGTAGTGACATCACACCAATTTCTTTTGAATCTCTTGCGCCGATATTACCGTTTCTTCCGCTTTTGCGCACCTTGTCTAAATCTAGCCCACGTGACTTTGCGCAGGTTTGTGCTAATCTTAAGGCTGTTCCGCTTGGGGAGTCTTTTTTGTGTCTGTGATGTGTCTCCACGATCTCAATATCAAAATCGGGCAGTACATTAGCAACAAGACTGATTGCTTTATTGAGCACTGCGATACCTAAAGACATATTGCTTGCATATAAAATGGGCATTTTTTTTGTGGCTTCCTTAATGAGATTTTCGTGATGGGCTTCAAGTCCCGTCGTTCCAATGACGATAGGCTTGGGGTCTTTAAGGGCTGTCTCTAACAGAGCTTGTGTTCCCTCCGCTGTTGTGAAATCAATTACCACATCACTACTCTCTAAGAGGATTTTTAAATCACTTGTGATTAAAACACCCGGATCGATAGAAAAATCCAAATCCCTGCGCACATAAACGGATTCTAATTTCACTGCATCGCTCTTTTTTGCTAACTCCACAACCAATTGACCTACGCGACCACCCGCTCCAAAAACACCAATGCCAAGCATATTTTTCCTTTATTTATGATGTTCAATATATTCAATTGCACCCAATGCCGCTGTCGCACCATCTGCTGCAGCACACACCACTTGCTTAGGAGCGCAAATCCTTAAATCACCTGCGACAAATAATCCGGGAACATTCGTCTCCATTTTGAGATTCACAATAGCCTCACCATATTCGCTTACAGCGCAAATTGTGCTTTTATCTTCTTGAAAAAGTACAGAATTATTGACATTGTAACCAATTAACACAAAAAGACAAGCGATATCAAGTGATTTTGTGCTTCCATTTTCTAAATTTTTAAGCTTCAATCCCGTGACACCAGAATCATCTCCGCAAATTTCTTCAATTCCATAAGGGGTTAGGAACTCTATGTTGGATTCTTTTTTGGCACGTTCTAGCGTGATGGGTGAAGAGCGAAATTCATTTCTGCGATGAATCACGGTGACTTTAGAGCAGATTTTTGCAAGATATATTGCCTCTTCTATTGCCGTATCGCCACCGCCTAAGATTGCAACTTCTTTATTCTTATAAAAAAACCCATCGCAAGTTGCGCAAGAACTTACGCCCTTTCCCCAAAAGACATCCTCTCCTTTGACACCTGATTTTTTAGGACTTCCTCCTGTTGCGACAATCACAGACTTCGCTTCAATTTGCTTTTTGTCGCTTAATATTAAGATAAAATGCTCTCCTTGCTTCAAAACGCGTTCAACCTCTGCCATCTCATGCTTCAATCCGAAGCGGAAACATTGCTCCTGCCAAGGCGCCATAAAGTCAAATCCACTTTTGACCTCTGCAACACCGGGATAATTTTCCATTTCACTGCTAGAAGTGATTTGTCCTCCGGG
The DNA here is from genome assembly GCA_947588965.1 of uncultured Helicobacteraceae bacterium. GTDB lineage: Bacteria > Campylobacterota > Campylobacteria > Campylobacterales > Helicobacteraceae > Helicobacter_D. The sequence continues at coordinate 6,362 of CANQAN010000004.1, read as the reverse complement.
CATTCCTTTTTCAAACATAACGACATTTTTTAAGCCGCCACGTGTTGCATATAATCCCGCGCTCAATCCAGCCGGACCACCACCGATAATCGCTAAATCTAACATAAAATCTCCTCATTATTTTTCTTTAAAATTAATCAATTGATAAAATCCAAATTCCTTAAGATATGCATATTGCGCGTTATTCTTTTTGTCTTGTTTAATCAAAAAACAACGTGGCAATGTCTTTAAAGAGAATGTGTGGATTAATTTTAACATTAAGTTTGTTGGAATCCTCATTTCTATAAAGTTCTCTCCAAAATCCCCTGCTAACTCACCTTTGCCTTGTTGATAAAAATCAATCGCAAGAATCTTTTGTGCGTTGTCTTTAAAACTTTGTCCAAAAAACGTCCGCGACTCTGGCATATAAGAATTATAAAAGCAGAGTTGATATTCCAATGCACCTGGCGCAAATAAATCAACAACACCGTCTTTGTAGGAGTAAAAAGTGTCTTCTCTAAAATCAACTTTTGAGAGTGCAGTGAAAGAATATTGATAATAAAAGAACGCTCCTAAAATAAAGACCAAAAGGAATGCAATCGGAAGTTTAGGGCAGCATTTTTTCATGCCACCCCTTCTTTTGCTTCTGAGTACAAAAAGACAAGATTCCTACAATAAAGCATCAATTTTGTCTTTAAATGCTTGTTCGCTAGAAGCCCCTACCATTTCATCAACTTTTTCGCCGTTTTTATAGAAGTAGATTGTAGGAATCGAGCGAATCCCAAATTTTGTCGCCAAATTTTGTTGTTCATCGGTGTTGAGTTTGCAGATTTTTGCTTTTCCAGCGTATTGCTCTGCCAATTTATCAATGACAGGTGCTATCATACGGCAAGGTCCGCACCAAGGTGCCCAAAAATCCACCATAACAACGCCATCTTTGATTGTTTCTTCAAAATTTTCTTCTGTAAGCTCAATATAACCAGCCATAACTTTCTCCTTAAATGATAAAAATTATCTTTAAACTATACAATAAAATAACTTAAATAACTTAAAAGTAAAAATATTTTTCTTTAAATTGTGTTTTTTATCTCAACGCATGATTTCTATGAGTTTGTTTATGCTCTCTTCGTATGAAACCACTTCGCTGTAGTCTTGCTTGAGATAACCATCCATTTCTGCCTTTTTAGCGATTGCCTCATCAAGCTCTTTGTCACTTCCGCTTTGATACGCTCCGATTCTGATTAAGACTTCGTTTTCCTTGAGCATAGAATACAGGCGTCGAAATTTCCGTGCTGCTTCAATGTGTTCAGAATTTGTAACATCTCCCATGAGTCTTGAGGCTGAATTGAGGATATTAATGGGAGGGTAGATTCCAAAATCTGTTAAGGAACGATCTAGAACAATATGCCCATCTAAGATGCTGCGACTTTGATCGGCTATGGGATCGCTCATATCATCACCCTCAACCAATACCGTAAAATAGGCTGTAATAGAACCTTGACCCTCTTCCTTTCCTGCGCGTTCCATAAGCTGTGGCAAGAGAGCCAAGACAGAAGGCGGATAACCCTTGCTCGTCGGCGGTTCTCCAAGTGCTAAGCCAATCTCGCGTTGAGCCATAGCAAAGCGCGTAACAGAATCCATCATAAACAACACGTCTTCGCCCATAATTTTAAAATATTCTGCCACACTCATAGCGGCAAAGGCGCCGTATTTTCTCATTAGAGGCGAATCATCGCTTGTTGCGACAATCAAAACCGTATTTGTCAAATCTCCCCCTAGATTTTTCTCCACAAATTCTGGTACTTCGCGTCCCCTTTCGCCAATGAGTGCAATCACTTTGATTTTCGCTACAGCACCACGAACAATCATGCCCATAAGTGTGGATTTCCCCACTCCACTTCCTGCAAAGATTCCGAGTTTTTGCCCCTTTCCACAGGTCAGCAAACCATCGATGCTTTTAACTCCTACACTAAAGATTTCATTAATCATGCCACGTTTCATTGCTGCAATAGGTTGTCTGATGATCGGTATCATTCCCTCTGCGCGTAGCGGACCTTTGCCATCAATTGGCTCTCCTAAAGGATTAATTACGCGACCTAAGACTTCTGGTCCGATAGGGATTTGCAATCCATGTGTGTTTAAATACACTTTGTCGCCAACTTTAATCCCCTCAATGAATGAAAAGGGTGTGATTTTAAAACTCTCTCTCTCTAGCGCCGTAACCATGCCCATAATTTTATGGTTTTCACTTGAGATTTTGACGATATCACCCACAGAGGGAGAAAGTCCGTTTGCAGATAGGAATCCCTGTTCCACCTTTGTAACCATACCAAAGGTTGGTGAGAGATTCAGTCCATTCAAACGTTCTTTTAAGTTTCCTAAAGACATTAAAACTCTCTTATTTGATTTAGCTGTGAAATTTTAATATATTTTTATTAAAATACAACACTAACAAGTCATAAAAGGATTTTGATGTCTAAGATAAGCGTATTTGGTGGTGGAGCTTGGGGGAGAGCCTTGCATTTTGCTTTCAGTCAGAAAAATGACGCATACATTATCTCGCGAAAACAGCTCAATACTCCTCTGCAAATTTCACAAAAAGAAGCGCAAGAGAGCGCATTTTTTGTCATTGCAATCGTGAGTTCTGCCTTGCATTCTTGGCTTGATACAAAACCCATTCCGCAAGATTCTAAGATTCTAGTTGCGACAAAAGGAATTGCTCAAGGGAAATTTGTGAGTGAGATTTTTGAATCCTTTTATCCTAAGGCGCAATTATGCTTTCTTGCGGGACCTAGCTTTGCTAAAGAGGTGCAAGAATCCTTGCCTTGTGCGCTTAATGTGCATTCTAATGTGCTTGAAAATGCGCAGGAGTGGCTTCCGCTCTTTCCTGATTTCATTAAACCCTATGCGAGTTTAGATGTGATGGGAGGTGAGATTAGCGGAGCCTATAAGAATGTCATTGCCATTGCAAGTGGAATCTGTGAGGGATTAGGGCTTGGAAATAATGCGCGTGCCTCTTTGATTGCACGAGGGCTTGTTGAAATGACACGTTTTGGGAAGTTTTTTGGTGCAGAAGAATCCACTTTTTTAGGGCTTTCTGGAGCGGGAGACTTGTTTTTGACGGCAAATTCTACACTTTCTCGGAATTTTCGTGTGGGGCTTGGATTGGCACACAAACAACCACTGCAGCATATTTTAAGCACATTAGGAGAGGTTGCAGAGGGCGTTAAAACTGCGCAAGAAATTTATTCTTTAGCGCAGAAACACAACATTTATGCGCCCATTGCTAAGGAGGTTGCGCAAATTATTGCAGGAAAGAATCCAAAAGAAAGCCTACTTGATTTTATGAAAAGTTAGAATCAAAATGGGAGTTTTCTATAAATAGTCCCTTGCGCCTCTATAGGCTCTTTTCCAATATTTGTCTTCAAGATTTGCAATGCTCACTCTTTTGCCTCTTCTTGGGGCATGAATGAATTGATTGTTGCCAATATAGATTCCTACGTGATTGACCACTTTGCTTCTATTGGTTGTGAAAAATACGAGATCTCCTACCTGCAAACGCGATCTTGAAATGGATCTGCCTGTATTGAATTGCTCACGTGAGATTCTAGGGAGGACAAGTCCATTGAGCTGATAGATAGCTCTCACAAATCCACTACAATCAAAGCCATTGGAGCTTGTTCCCATCCAACGATAAGGTACGCCAAGATAGCGATAGGCGTTTTTTGCAAGATTATCACGAATCGCATCGTAACGATGGGATTCTGGGTGTATTGCGCATTTTTCTAAAACTTGAGCTTTGTTTGTTTGATTGTCTGTATAACGTTCTTTTGGTGAGCATATGTGAGCATCTTGTTTGGATTGCGCCTCTTCAATGTCTTTAAGATTTGCTTCGTTGGTGTCTTGTGAGTCTAAGAATAGGGTGTTGAGCTTATTTTTGTTTAGAGATTCTGCAAGAGATTCCGCGCTTTGTGCAAGGTTTGTTTGCAAACATTTAATGTCACAAAGCCTCTGCTTTGGCTCCAAAGATTCTGCTATGATGATATTAACGCCACAGACACACATAAGAACGATTTTTAAAAAGCAATTCATTAAGACTCCCCAATCTGTAGAGTGGTATTATAATATAAAAATCACAAGAATGCAAAATTTTTTAAACCCCCTTGACTTAGAGTAGCTCTCATGTTTTATAATATTTAAATATTTTTACAATGAAAAGGAAAACCACAGATGAAAAGAAGGAAATTTTTAGAAAATTCTGCAAAAGTTTTTGCGGCTTCTATGCTCTTTAATGTCGCGTTTGCAGGGGAAAATTCCGCAAAGAAAAGCACAGATTCTAAAACATTACCGCAAAGAATGCTTGGAAAAATGCGTGTGAGTGCGTTAGGGCTTGGTTGTATGGGTATGAGTCATGGGCATGGACCTGCTAGAGATGAAAAAGAAATGATTAAGCTCATTCATAGAGCTGTGGAGCTTGGTGTTACTTATTTTGATACAGCAGAAATTTACGGACCGCATACAAATGAAATTCTTTTAGGAAAAGCCTTAAAACCCTTTAGAGACAAGGTTTGCATAGGCACGAAATTTGGGCTTTATTATCCCTTTGGAAAGCAAATGCAAGATTCTAGTAAAAAGTCTATTTTAAGGGCAGTTGATGAGAGTTTAAAACGTTTGCAAAGTGATTATATTGATATTTATACACAGCACAGAGGAGACCCTGACATGCCTATTGAAGAAGTGGCTTTGACGATGAGTGAGCTTGTTAAAGCGGGTAAGATTCGCCATTATGGCTTGAGTGAGCCCGGTTATAAAACGCTTGAGAGGGCACACAAAATTTATCCTGTAACCGCTGTGCAAAGTCATTATTCTATGATGTTTAGAGAGGTTGAAACAAATGAAATTCTTAAAACTTGCGAGAGCTTAGATATAGGTTTTGTGGCGTATTCTCCGCTTGATAGAGGATTCTTAGGCGGACTCATCAATGAAAAAACGCAATTTCACCCAACGCTTGATATGCGCACTTCTTTTCCGCGTTACAGCAAAGAAGCCCTCAAAGAAAATCAAAAATTTATCACATTTTTAAAAGAAGTGGCTGCAAATAAAAAGGTTAAGGGTAAAACTGCAAGTGTTCCACAAATCGCTCTTGCTTGGCTTTTAGCACAAAAACCTTTCATTATGCCCATTCCAGAAACGACTAAAATCAAGCATTTAGAGGATAATCTTGGCTCTTTAGAAATCACATTTAGCAAAGAAGAATTAGAGCAAATCAATGCAAGATTAAAAGAGATGAAAGTCGTAGGTGAAAGGTATGCACCCGGAAGTGATGCCGCTAATAGTGTAGGTTTATAAGGAGAAAATATGAAAAAATTTTTGTTTTTGATAGCATTTTTTGTTGCTTTAAGTTTTGGAGCACAAAATGTTGAGGTTAAGACTCTTGTGATTGTTTCGCATCCCTATTATGAAAAATCCACTTTCATTAAGGCTTTAGCACAATCTTTAAATCAAATAAAAAATCTCCAAATACGCAATTTAGATGAGATTTATGGCACTGATACAAGAAAAATAGAGGGAGAAAAGGAAAGAGAAATCATGCGTGGAGTGGATAGAGTGGTGTTTTTATTCCCTACGCATTGGTTTAATATAACGCCTATGATGAAAGCTTATTTAAACGAAACTTGGGGGAATGTGGGACCAAATTTGTGGCAGGGTAAGGAGATGCTCGTGGTTTCAACTGCAGCAGGTGGAAGCTCAACTTATGGGAAAAATGGACGCATTGGCGTAGAATTAAAAGATGTGTTTTTACCCATGAAAGCAAGTGCAATGCATGCGGGTATGAAATATTTAGAACCTTTGGTCTTTGATAATGTCTATTCAAGGGATATTAAAGAGATGCAAGATGCTTTGATTGACAGACTCAAACAATAATAAACATTGAATATTTAAGGAAAATCAATGAAACAATTTCTCATTTTGTTTGTGTTTTTAGCGTTGAATCTTTTTGCAAAGGAGGGAACAATGGAGATTAAATTCAGCTTTGATGGAAACGCGTTTTTGATTGTTTTAGACGATAATGCTGCTGCGAGGGAATTTTATGCGATGTTGCCTTTGGAATTTGAAATGAGTGATTATGTGGGTAAAGAAAAAATTGCTCATTTAGACAAAAGGTTGAGCTTAGAAAATATGCAGGGTTATGAGCCACAAATTGGGGATTTTTTCTATTTTTCTCCGTGGGGAAATATTGGCATATTTTATGAAAAACAACCCCCTTATACAGGCTTAATCAAGCTTGGCGTTATTAAAGAGCCAAAAGAGGAGTTGATAAAACGTCTAAGGGATAAGAAGCAGAATTTTAAAGCCATTATAGAAAACCATGCTCAATAAAC
>CANQAN010000003.1 GCA_947588965.1 uncultured Helicobacteraceae bacterium | reverse complement strand
TGACACAACCAAAACTTTACAAAGCGCAAAAAGGATTAGAATTATAGCGGGATAAACTTAAATTACTTTGAATTTGTGCGGATTTAACGATGTTGAGCGATGTCATAAAAATTACAGTAAAATTAAGAAAAATTAAGATTTTTATTAAAATACAATATGTATTTAGAAAAAATATTGACTTTTATAAAATTTTTCTATACAATTCCGCAAAATTTTAAAAAGGAACTCTCAAAACAATGCGCTTAGGTCATTTGAATCCTATCATTTTTTGCGAATTGTTTTCTTTGTGCGCTACTAACACTTGTATGCCCTCATAGGGCATAGTTATATCTTTCTTCAAACCTCATTTTCCACCACAAAGGTGAATCTCTAAAATTTCAATATAAAGGACAAAAAATGAAAAAATTGTTGGGACTGTTGTTTGCATTTGCATTATTTGTATCATTAGGTTTCGCACAGACTTTAAGAGTTGGGACGCAGAGCATTCCAAACGCGCAATCTTTGGCAATCGCAAGCGGAATCCTAGAAGAAGAGTTGAATAAAATCGGCGCTAAGCTTGAAGTGATTTCTTTTGACACAGGTAGAGATGTCAATAATGCTTTGGCTTCTAAGAGCATAGATATCGGGTACTTAGGCACTACACCTTATGTTGCAGGAATCTTAAGTGGATTAGAACATGATACGATTTATGTTAGCTACATAACCAAGAAAGCTGAGGCTTTGGCTGTTAAACAAAACACCTTTCAAACAATCCATGAACTCAAAGGACAAAAAATAGGCGTTCCCTTTGGAACTAGCGCACATTACGCGCTTTTATCCATACTTTCACTCAATGGAATCTCTTCAAATGAAGTGGAACTGCTTGACTTAAATCCGAATGATTTGTTTGCCGCGTGGCAAAGAGGAGATATTCAAGCCGCTTGTGTTTGGGATATTACACTAAGCACATTGCCCGATTCTAAAATCATAAGTAGCGATGAAGACTTGCTTAATACGGGAATTTACCTAAGTGACGTTAATGCTGTAAGGCGCCAATATGAAAAGGAAAATCCGCAAACCCTGCGCACTTATGTTAAGGCATTAGATAGAGCGCACGATCTCTACAAAAATGACAGGGAAAAGGTGGTGAAAATTTTTGCCAAGCTCTTTAGGTATAGCGATGAAGAAGTGAGGACACTCATTGATGAGAAAAAAGCCCTTTGGCTTAACTCTGAAGATCTCGAGGATTCTAAATTTTTAGGCACAAGCGCAAAAAAGGGTGATTTTTCAAAAACACTTCAAAATATTGCAGAATTTTTGCGCGATCAAGGTGTTTTAAGAAAGATTCCTAAAGACATAGATTTCGCAGATTATGTGAATCCCGATTTCTTATAGGAGTGTTTATGCAGATTTTAAAGCTCCACAAACTCTGTTTTGATTATGAGAAACAAAAAGTCTTACATAACCTTGATTTAGAGGTGAATCGCGGAGACTTTATTGTTCTTTTGGGGGATTCTGGTTGCGGGAAAAGCACACTTTTAAAGATTATTGCAGGAATCTTGCAGGCAAAGAATGGCACGATACAAACTTGCGCAAAGGGCATTGGGTTATGCTTTCAAACTCCTCCACTCTTTCCTTGGCTGAACTTGCTTGATAATGTGAGTTTGGGGCTTAGTAAGCTTCCAAAGAGCGAGAGAGTGCGCGTTTCAAGAGGATTTTTACAATCTGTTGGACTGGGCGGCGAGGATTTTGAAAAAAAATATCCCTATGAATGCAGCGGAGGACAGAAGAACAGGGCGTTTTTAGCTAAGATTCTAGCAGACAATCGAGAGCTTATCTTGCTTGATGAGCCTTTTGGTGCGCTAGATGCTTTCACAAAAGAATCCATGCAGAATCTTGTGCGCAATATTTGGGCACAACACAAAAAGACAATGATCTTAATCACGCATGATGTTAATGAGGCCTTGAGGTTGGGGACAAGAATCCTACTCCTCAAGCCCTATGGATTCAAGGAGCGCAACATCATTGCTGAATTTAAAACTGACTTCACAAATAAAATCGGCGAAAATGATGTGGAATCTCAAAAGGGATTCTTGCAATTGAGAGCAAAAATCTTGGAATTGCTCAAAAGCGATAGTGAAAATTATATCATTTAAAGGACAGACGATGGAAAAAATATATGCAAATTTATTTTGGTTTATACCCGTATCTGGTGATGGCAGATACTTAGGAAGCGACATTGGCGCGAGAAAAATTACATTAGAATATCTCACGCAAGTTGCGCAAGCGGCAGAATATGCAGGATTCTTAGGGGCTTTGATTCCCACAGGGCGCAGTTGCGAGGAATCTTATATTGTAGGAAGCTCCCTGTTTAATGCAACAAAACATTTCAAATTCCTCATGGCATTGCGCCCGGGCGTCATTTCACCAACTTATGCAGCAAGAATCGCAGCCACACTTGACAGACTAAGCGGGGGCAGAACCTTGTTTAATCTCGTAGCAGGAGGAGATGAGGAAGATTTGCAAGGCGATGGAATCTTTTTAGACCACACGCAACGTTACGAACAAGCCTTTGAATTTACAAAAATATGGAAAGCTCTCTTGCAGGGAGAATGCGTGAATTTCAAGGGTACATATTACACGATAAAAAATGCCAAGCTCTTTTATCCCCCCTTGCAAACACCACTTCCGCAATTGTTTTTTGGTGGCTCAAGTGAGATTGCGCACAAATTAGCAGGGAAATATGTGGATAAATACCTAAGCTGGGGCGAGATTCCTTCAAAAATGAAAGAAAAAATAGAAGACGTCAAAGCAGAGGCAAAGAAACACAACAGAAATGTGAGCTTTGGGGCGCGCTTCCACATTATCGTTCGTGAAAGCGAGGAAGAAGCGTGGAATGCTGCTAAGAGACTCATTTCAAAACTTGATGAAAAAACCATAAAACAGGCACGTAAAGATATAGATTCTTACGCTTCTGTCGGACAACAAAGAATGAGTGAGCTCTATAAGGGAATCGGTGAAGATTTGGTGATTTATCCAAATTTATGGGCTGGAGTCGGACTTGTACGCGCGGGTGCTGGAACAACCATCGTAGGAGATGTGAAAAATGTCCTCAAACTCTTGCGTGAATACACAGAAATTGGCGTGGATACCTTTGTTTTATCAGGTTACCCTCATTTAGAAGAGGCTCTGTATGTCGGGGATTTGCTCATGCCACATATCAAACCGATCGGCTTTGAAAAAACCCCGCTAAAAACAATAGAGCCAAAGTACGACACGGTCGCCAATAGGAGCTAAAATGAAAGCTCTAAAAAATAATCGGATTCTAACGCCCACTTGTTTGCTTGGCACGATTCTCATTTGGCAAATCACAGCCAACCTTGTGGATTCTATCCTACTGCCAAGCCCTAAAGAAGTCGGCTTGGCTTTCATAGAATTGTTTCAAGATGGTTACAAGGGAACGTCCTTAGGAATGCACTTATATGCGAGTTTGAAGCGTTTATTCCTTGCGTTTTTTGCCATGCTGATTTTCGCGATTCCACTGGGGCTCTTAAGTGCGCTCAATCCGCTCATAAGAGCCCTTTTTGAGCCTTTGGTGGAATTTTTCAAACCACTTCCACCGCTGGGATACTATAGCATTTTAATCCTATGGTTTGGAATTGATGAGTTAAGCAAGGTTTTGCTCTTGTTTCTAGCGGGATTTGCGCCCCTATTTATTGCGAGTTATTCTGCAGCGTACAGGATTCCGCAAGATTTTATCCACTCTGCACGTAATTCTGGCTTGAATGCCAGACAGATTTTTTGGCGCGTCATCATCCCCTATTCTCTGCCCGATATTCTCACAGGAGCGCGCATTGCCATAGGCTCAGGTTATTCCGCGCTTGTTGCTGCAGAAATGGTTGCAAGCAAGAGCGGAGTGGGCTGGATTGTGCTGGATTCTAGCAAGTTTATGTTTATTGATGTAATGTTTGCGGGTGTGATACTCATCGGAATTGCAGGAGTCTGCATGGATAGAATCCTTGTTTTTATAAAACAACGCCTTGTCCACTGGGAAGGAAAATCCTAATCACACCTCAACACTAAATGCTCATTTATGAGCATTTTCCATTGCTTTAACACGTTCTCCTCACGGAATCTCTCCACGCTTTTTTGGGCATTTTTGGACAGAATCTCTCGTGAAAGCAAAACTTTCTCAAAGGATTCTGCCATTACTTGCACATTTCCAAGCTCAACTAAGAATCCATTTTCTCCATTTCTAATAATCTCGCCGGGACCATATGGACAATCGTAACTCACAACGGGCGTCCCGCACATGAGAGATTCAATCAACACATTACTCAACCCCTCTCTATGGCTTGTCAATGCGAAGAATTCCGCACAACAATAAGCGCTATAGAGATTCTGCACCTGTCCTAAGAAAACGACACGAATCCCAAGCTCTTTTGCGCGAGTTTGCAGAGATTCTTTTAATACTCCATCGCCTGCTATGAGCAAAGAATACCCTTTGTGTGTTTGAGAGAATAGAAAAAAGGATTCTAATAATTCCTCAAAATGTTTGCTTGCAATCATTCTTCCCGCACTTAAAATGTAGGGCTGATGACATTTGTATGCGGGAGTTTCTTGCTTTATAAGAGTGATCGGATTGGGCATAATGCGCATATTGGACAAAAACGCATAATTTTTCAAATCTCCATGCGTGAGTGTTGTCGTGCATGTGGCTAGGGGATAAACCCATCTCCTAAGGATTTTCCAGAATCCCCCTAAGCTCTCATAAATGCTATGTTCTGTAGCTATCACAGGCACTCTTGCAAATCTTGCAGCAAGTATGCTTAGGATATTACTCTGATGGATGAAACTCACCACCAAATCAATCTGACAATCCCTAAAGATTCTCACAAGCGCAAAAATCTTGTAAAGATTCCCAAAAATCCCCTTAGTGCGATTAGATATGACCCTAACTTGTATATCTTTCCTAAGTTCATAAAAAGCTTCTTTAGGATTCCAAAGTATCAAAACCACCTCATATTCTTCTGCACAAAAATTGGCCAACAAACTTGCAACTTTCTCCGCGCCCCCCATGCGCAAAGAAGAAATCACAAAGGCCACGCGCTTTTTTGCGCCCTCATTGCTTTCAGTGTGCATTGTGATTGAACTCAACAACGATTTCTTTAAGTTTTGTGATTTTATCTTCGGATTCTAGGAGGCTTTGAATGTCTGCATTGAGCTTGTCAATGTCATAATGTGTCGGATGCGCAACTTGGATGGAGGAATATTGCGTCTTCCTCTCACTCTCGCCAATGAGCAACTCCTCATAGAGTTTCTCACCCGGGCGCAACCCGCTAAAAGCAATCTCAATCTCATTTTCTTTGCCATACAAGCGCAACATATTCTTTGCCAAATCCACGATTTTCACAGGCTCACCCATGTCTAAAATAAAAATCTCTCCACCTTTTGCAATCGCTCCTGCTTGCAAGACAAGCTGACAAGCCTCTGGAATCAACATAAAATAGCGCGTAATATCGGGGTGCGTTACGGTAATAGGTCCTCCATTTTGGATTTGCGCCTTGAATTTTGGGACGACAGAGCCGCTACTACCTAAAACATTCCCAAAGCGCACTGCGACAATCTCGCTTGACTTAGAATCCACATTTTGCGCATAGAGTTCCACCACGCGCTTTGTTGCACCCATTACATTTGTGGGTCGCACAGCCTTGTCTGTAGAAATCACCACGATTTTTGAGACATGCGATTCTATCGCACAATCAAGCACATTCTTGCTTCCTATGATATTATTTTCAATCGCGCTCTTTTGGTTGTATTCACACAAGGGGACATGTTTATAAGCTGCGGCATGAACAATAATATCGGGTTTTTCTTCTTCTAAAAGTTGTTTAAGGGCTTCCTTTTCTAGGATATTTAACAGGCATGGGCGGAATAGAGATTCTGCATTCACAGACTTTTGTGGATATTTTTGATTCAACTCCTCTGAAATCGCGTACAGATTGAACTCGCTATGCTCAACCAGCACCAAACGTTTAGCCCCAAACTCCGCGCATTGGCGCACAATCTCGCTTCCGATACTTCCTCCTGCCCCAGTGATAAGGATTCTTTTGTCCTTTAAAAATGATCTAAGAGTTGCTTTGTCAAGATCCTTCACAGGGCGACTCAACAGATCTTCAATAGAAATATCTTTGAGCGGTTCTTGAGCGTTGTCTTGCAACATTGTGGCGATTTTTATCTCCTCAATGCCCACTTGTCTTAATGCATCAAACAAATCTTTTAAGGGAGGTTTGGCAAAATCGCGCGTCAAAATCGCGCTCTTTATTTTATGCTTTTGAATGAGTTCTTTAAGCATTGAGCTGTGATAGACTTTGAGATTTGAGATGTAGTTTCCCACTTCTTTTTCGTCATCCTCTATAATGGCTAAGGGATAGAAAGGAATCTCGCTATTGAGCGCGGCTTTAATCAAAGCTGAAGCTTGCGTGTTTGCGCCAAAAATCAAGGCGGGTTTGGGAGAGTTTTTCGGAGAGTTTTCCAAATAAATGCGCTTTGAGATTCTGATGGCACCAATGAGGATGTTAGAAATGACAAAATCTATTGCTACAACACTCAAAGGAAAATCACCAAAACAGCCTAACAGAGCGATTCCATAAAAGATTCCATAGGCAACAATATGCGCATAAAACAAGCGCAAAGCCTCCAAAAGCCCAAAAAACCGCCAAGGCACGAGATAGAGCTTCAAGGCAGCAAGGGCAAGAATCTTTAAGAGTATCAAAGAACAAAATACAAGCACGACATTTGATTTAAATTCCAAAGGAACTTGAAAGCTAAAGCGCAGATCATAAGACAAAATCAGCGTAAAATAGGAGATCAAAATATCAATGATAACAAAGAATATAATCCTCTTCGTATTGCTCGGACGAAAAACGATAGAGCGCAGCACTAACAGCCCTTTATGAAATCCAAAATCAAGCTTGCGATTGTATCAATGTCATTTTCGCAAAGCGTACCACCGCTTGGCAGACAGATTCCACTCTCAAAGAGCTTCTGGCTCACTCCATTCACAAAGCATTGGGCATCTCTGAATAGAGGCTGTAAATGCATAGGTTTCCATAAAGGACGCGTTTCTATGCCCTGCTTAGCTAGAACATCTACAAGCGCAAAGGGATTGATCTTTGGATTCAAAAAGCGCAGGGTTGTGAGCCAACGATTCCCCCTTGAATTTGGAATCTCGGGCATAAATTCTAAGACTTGTTCCTCCACTGCAGAGCGCAAAGCTGTGCAATACCAAGAAAAAATCTCACGTCTCTTCGCAACTTTTTCCTCAATCTGCTCTAATTGCCCAACACCAATAGCTGCACACACATTGCTTAAGCGATAATTGTAGCCATAATCAGTGTGTTCATAATAGGGCAGATTCTCCCTTGCCTGTGTGGAATAATATTGTGCCTTTTGAATGCTTTGTGCATTTTTGCCCAGCAACATCCCCCCACCGCTTGAAGTGATAATTTTGTTCCCATTAAAAGACAGCGCGCCAAACGCGCCAAAGGTCCCACTGTGTCTGCCATCATAAAACGCTCCCAAAGATTCCGCTGCATCTTCTATGAGCAAGATTCCATAACGTTCGCAAATCTCCAAAATTTCAGAGATCTTCGCGCATTGCCCATAGAGATGTGTGAGGATTAATGCCTTTGGCTTTTTCTCAAGGGATTCTATGGCTTGAAGCAATAAGTTTGGATTGAGATTCCAAGAATCCAAATCGCTGTCAATGAAAATCGGAATCGCACCTTGATATAAAATCGCATCAATGGAGCCAATAAAAGTAAAACTGCTTGCCAAAACAATATCGCCAACACCGATTCCACTCACGCGCAAAGCCAAATGCAAAGCCGCTGTTCCAGAGGTTAGCGCAAGGGCGTTTGGAGACTTTGTATAGCTTTTCATATCCTCTTCAAAGCGATTGACAAAAGCCCCAAGAGGCGCAATGTAGTTGCTCTCAAAAACTTCCTTGATATAATCCTGCTCCTTTCCGCTCATTTGTGGTGGAGAGAGAAAAATCTTAAAACTCATATTGTCCCCTTATTTCAAAAACTTTTGTGCGGGATTCCCCACGACCTTGCTGTGAGATGGAACATCTCTAATCACCACGCTTCCTGCGCCAATGACGCAATCTTGCCCAATGCCTCTGCCTTCAATCACCACGCTTCCTGCGCCAATGTGTGAGTTATTGCCCACAGACACATTTCCGCAGAGCGTCGCATTAGGGGCAATGTGTGCAAAGGCGCCAATCTTGCAATCATGCTCAACGATGCTTGAGGTGTTGATGATGGCCCCTCTGCAGACTTTTGATCGCGCATTCACCACCGCATTTGGCATAATGACAATGGCGTCCTCTAGTGTTGCAGACTTTGAGATTATAGCGCTTTTGTGAATGATCGATGGCAGAGAAAAGCCCCTTTCTGCAAAGAATCCATAAAGTCCTTCTCGCACCTTAGAAGCACCGATGGCTAGAATGATCCCAAATTCATTTGCATTTGGAAGTTCTAAAAAATCCTCTTTAGAAATTGCCCTTATGCCATTTATCTCCTTGCCCTCTGGAACATCATCAATGAGGACATAAGAGAATCCGAGTGATTCTAAAATATCGGCGACCACAGCCCCATGGCCGCCCACGCCAAAAATTGCCATTTTTTTCATTTCACATTTTGCCCACTTTTTTTTGCGATTTTAGCACGATTCTTATTAAATTTTTGTCTTTGAGGAGGCATAAATTTTAATAATTTTGGATTTTAATAGTGTAAAATTATTCTATATTTTAAGGAGAATCGCAAATGCAACATGGGCTTCAAGAATCTCTTACAAAGCAAGATCTCTCTTGTATCTGGCATCCATGCACACAAATGCAAGATCATGAGGGCAACATTCCACTTATTCCGATTCAAAGAGCAAAGGGCGCCTATCTCTATGACTTCAATGGCAAAGCCTATTTGGACTGCATTTCTAGCTGGTGGGTGAATCTCTTTGGGCATTGCAATCCCTACATTAATACCAAACTCAAAGAACAGCTTGAATCTTTAGAGCATGTTATTTTTGCTGGCTTCACGCATCGCCCGATTATTGAGTATTCTAGCCGACTTTTAGGGTTGTTGGATTCTAAATTCCAGAAATGCTTCTATGCCGATAATGGCTCAAGCGCAATTGAAGTTGCTCTCAAAATGTCCTTTCATGCCTGTGTGATTCAAAGCAAAAACACACAAAAACGCAAATTTCTCTGCCTTGAAAACGCCTATCATGGCGAAACAATCGGCGCACTAAGCGTGGGTGATGTCGGAATCTACACAGACACTTACAAGCCACTATTATTAGAAACATTGAAAATAAAAGCCCCCGTTGGCTCTGAAATAGAGGAATCCCTAGAGCAACTCACACAAACGCTCAAAACACACAAAAACGAAATTGTCGCCTTTATCCTAGAGCCTCTTGTGCAATGTGCGGGAAATATGAATATGTATGATGTGCGCTTTGTCAAGGAGGCTGTTGAGATTTGCAGAGAGTTTAATGTGTATGTGATTTTTGATGAAGTGGCTGTTGGTTTTGGGCGCACGGGAAGTTTCTTTGCCTATGAGCAATGCGGAGTTGTGCCCGATTTTCTGGTCCTAAGCAAGGGAATCACGGGCGGATACTTACCTCTTTCTGTGGTTGTTACGAGTGATGAAATTTACAATCTGTTCTATGCGCCCTATTTCACACACAAAGCCTTTTTACACTCACACTCTTACACAGGAAATGCTCTTGCTTTGACTTGCGCAAATGCTGTTTTAGATATTTTTGAAAATGACGATATTCTTAACAAGAATCGCGTTTTGTCTGGCAAGATTTGGAGCGCGATGCAGGAATTAAAGACTTTTAATCGTGTGCGCAATCTTAGGCATTGTGGAATGATTTTTGCTTTTGATTTAGTGGGATTTGAGGGCAAACGCAAGGGATTGGAAGTTTTTAATCATGGATTAGAGAGAGGGTTATTGTTACGTCCTCTTGGTAATACGATATATTTGATGCCACCTTACATCATCACAGAAAAAGAGGCATATTCTATCATCTCCTCTCTCATTGAAATTCTCACCAAAATAGGGGTTTAAAATGGCATTTAAAATCAACACTCAAATGCAACCGTTCATTCCACGTCCTGCGCAAAAAAAGCCCGAGCAGAAGGCACCACAAGAGGCTCCGCAACAACAAGTCACTCCACCCCCGCGCAATAACGGACAAGCGGTGCAGCGCAAGATATTTCCCACTCAAAACCTGCTTGACAAATACAGATCGGCGGGATCATTTTTTAATTCAGAAAACACTCTTCGCGATAAACTCGGAATGCCCAAAATGAATCCATCCACCAATCAGCCCGATGGCGAGAGTTTGCTTGCTGATTATCTCAAAAAACAAAGCGACACTTTCAATGATCTAGACGACAAGCTCAAAACACAACTAGGACTGCAAGATTTTGATGAATTAGAATCTCAAGTGCGCGAAAATCTCGGAGACAATTACGATGATGAATTCCTAAGCGAACTTCTAAGGAGAATCCTCTCAAGCGGATTGTAGCAAAACAAATCAATGGCTCATAAACAAGCACAATGCGGTGATTCCTGCGCATCTGTGAATTGAAAGTGCCACTTCACAAAGCACAAAGGAGTTTAAAAGAGCGCACTAAAGTCCCAACAACACAAAATGCATCGCGACTAAAAGTGTGCATAGTTCCCGCATAAAAAAACCGTCAATCCCGACATCAAAGATTCCTCAAAAGAACCTCACAAAAAGGTCTTTGCAAAAAAGGTCTTTTGAGCGTGGATTTATGAGTTTAGATTTTAAAAGGATTCTCGACCACCTTTTTCCTATCAACAATATAAGGAATCAACGCCATATGTCTTGCGCGCTTGATTGCGACTTCTACGCGCTCTTGCCATTTCTTAGAATTTCCTGTCAAGCGACGTGGCATAATCTTGTAACGCTCTGAAAGGGAATGCTTGAGCGCATCAACATCTTTATAATCAATAAACTCTATCTTTGCCTCTGTGTAGCGGCAATATCTCTTTGAATAACGTTTTTTCTCTGCCATATTTTTCCTTTAAAATGGTATTTCTTCATCATTGATATCAATCACGGGAATGTCTTCCTTAGATGACTTTTGATGGGAGCGCCCCCCATTTGAGTGAGCAGACCCATCCTCATGGGCTGCCCAATCTTCTTCTGCAAAATGTGTCTCCTCATGCCCACCATATCCATTAGGACGTTGCTCTTGAATATTTCCACCGCCTTTTGAACCGAGCATCTGCATGGATTCTGCTGTAATGCTGTGTCTGTTGCGCTTTTGTCCATTGTTGTCTGTCCAGCTCTCTAGCACAAGGCGCCCCTCAATGAGGACTTGAGAGCCACGTCTTAGGTATTGATTCGCCACCTCCGCTGTCCGCCCAAAGAGATTCACATCAATAAAGCAAACTTCCTCGCCCTGTGAGCCGTCTTGCTTTTTGTAGCGACGATTTGTTGCAAGTCCTAACTTCGCTAATGCTGAACCATTTGGCAAATAGCGCAATTCCACATCACGTGTCAAATTTCCAACCAAAATCACCTTATTAAACATGAGATTCCTCGTCTTTGCCTATGATTCTTGCTGCGTTTTTTGAGTCTCTCCAGAGGGCTCTTCTGCACTCTTTAGGGGGGTTGGTTTTTTGTTATGAATCGCACGATCAACGAGAGTTTCCCAAGCCCTTTGCTCCTTTTTGCTCTCATATTTAATCACAATAAAGCGCAGAATCTCTTCATTAATGCGATACAAACGTTCAAGCTCTAAAACCAGCTTTGGCTCTGCCTTAAAATAAATCACAAAATAGTAGCCACGTTTATTTTTCTTAATCTCATAAGCAAGATTGCGCATTCCCATATCCAAAGTCGCACTAATCTCACCACCATTATTAAGAATCACAGATTTATAAAAATCAATCTTTTGCGTGATTTCTTCTTGTGTCAAAGTGGATTTAACCACAAACATCGTTTCATAAAAACGCATTTTTTCTCCTTATGGGTTTGCCCTTTTGTAAAACAAAAGAGCAAGGAATTTGGCGCAATTGCGCACTTAATGTAAAACAAAATAAAGGATTGAGATTCTACTTTAAAATTGCTTGAATTTTTATTAAAACTTCCAAAAGTCCATTTCCCTTGTTTCTCCCACACATCACATCCTCATGCCAAGTGTTTAAAAAGTTAAAAATCTCCTCATATTGCGCATAGCCTATGCGCCCTGCCAATCTGCCACGTTTTTCTAACACATCTTTGGGTGGCTTATAATGCAAGACCTCTTCTAAGTTGTTGTTACAACTCCGAATATGGCTTGTAAATAGAAATAATGTGAAAAAATATTTTTGCATCTCTCGGACTAATTCCATTTCCTCAAAGCCCTGCTCTAAAAATTGCTCAATTTTCAAAGATTCATTTTCCTTGAATCCTCTTTTGTCAAAAAGCCTCTTGTCAAAGAGCAAATCAAGTATGCTTTCTAAAGAAATGCGTCCCAAGCCATAACCGACGCTCTCTATAATTTGCGCATTGATTTCTTGTCCAAATATGCTGTATTTGCGCAATTCCGCGACACTCAAGCCCAGATCAAAATTTTGTTGTTCAAGGATTTTTTGAAGCAAGAAATCGGGAATTTGGAGATTCAAGGTCTGGGCAAATTCCCTTAGAATCCCCACAGATTCATTGGCATTTGCGCGAAAGAAGCGCACAGAAAACACACCCTCTTTTTCTAAACTTTTAGGAAAGCTCACAAGCATAGACTTTGCATCGGACATATATTCCGCATCGCTTTTGTTTTCTGCTTGATAGAATTCAAGAATAAGGAATCCACCCTGCGCCTTAAGCAAAGCTTCTAAAAGCGCATCAAGTTGCTTTTTTGGGATCTTTTTGTCTATTTTCACCCACACCAAAGCCGCACCCCCAAAGAGAGAGCCTTGAGAAAAATATCCAAGCGCACTTGAAAAGTCAAATTCACTGAAATAGAAGCTGTGTTTTTCGCAACCAGATTCTAGCAAATTTTGTGCAATTTTGTTGCCATAATATCCGATTAAAAAGGCATCCGCCCCATACAAAAACACCGCGTGCATGGGAGTCTTTTTTTTCAATTTTTCATCAAGCTCTCTCTTATACACCTCTTGCTCCTCTTTTGTGCTTTGAAACAAAATGCTTCTTCTGTCGTTTGTGCTTGGAATCTTTTGCTATTTTTCTTGCAAGCCTTTTTACGCTCATTTGTGCGCTGTGTGCTTTACTCTGCTTATTTTTATGCTTTTTGTCAAGTATGTATTGCACCATTTGCTCATTTTCAACACCAAAGCCCTCATTGAAACTCTCTAAGATTCTGCCATAAATCCTCGCTGTTGCGACATTGACATCTATGATTTGTATGCGCACTTTTTGATATTTCACCCCACTTCCCTTGAGACAAATCACACGTGCCCCTTGCAGGGGAGATTCTATCAATGTCACAAGCCCTTGCTTCCTTGAACCTGTAATGATTCCAAAGTAAGATTGTCCGATTCTCTTTTGCAAAAATCGTGCAAATTTGCGATCCTTAAATTCTAATTCAATTTTTGCAACTTCACGCTCTCTTTGGCTCACTTGATCGCAAATCTGTGGCAGAGATTCAAGCTTGGATTTCTGGAGTCGAATCTTTGCCTTAAGGATTCTGTGCAAAACCAAATCGCTATAGCGCCTAATTGGCGAGGTAAAATGGCTGTACTCCTTAAATCCCAATCCAAAATGCCCGATGTTATGACTTGCATAAAAGGCCTGTTGCATGGCTTTAATAATGAGCTTATCCACCTCTGCTTCTATGCCTAATTCCCGCGCCTTCGTCTGCACAGCACAAATGGCACGATGAAAATCTTGTGGAATCCTTTTTTGCCAGAGTTTTAACAGCTTAAGTTCTGCAAACAACTCTCTGATTCTCTCCCTCTTAGGTGCGCCATGTACACGATAGATTCCAAGCTTCAAATGCGTGTCATTCTGCGCCGTTTTTTGCGTTTGCAGTGTCGCGCTTTGCTTGTTTGCAAGAAGCATACATTCCTCTACGATTTGATGGCTCAAAGTACGTGGCTCTGCTTTCAATCCCTTAAGCTCAAGATTGTAGTCTAATTCCATAACACTCGCATCATTGACAAAGTCAAATCCATTTTGTACGCGCTTTTTATGCAATTGTTGTGCAAGTTCTTTTAAGTCTTGCAACATGGTGCGCACAACGGGCTTGAGATTCCGACTTCTGCCCTGTGTGAAAAAGTCATCAACCTCATCATAAGAGAGCTTTTGTCGCACTTTAATCACTGCCTCAAACAACGCACTCTCTAAGATGACTTTTGTGCGCCTGTGCAAACGCATTTTCCACACCATCGCAAGGCGCAAATGATTCTCTTTTAATGAACAGAGATTCTCGCTTAAGGCTCGTGGCAGCATAGGAATCGCTTTGTGCGGGAAATAAATGCTAAAACAACGTCTCTGTGCTTCTTGATCTAATGCGGAATTTTCCTTGACATAATAGCTCACATCGGCGATCGCAACATAGAGCGTGGAATTTTGCGCATCAAAATACACCGCATCATCGTGATCTTTGGCATTAACGGGATCAATGACACAAAAGGGCAAATGCGTGAAATCCACGCGCTCTTTGAAATGATTCAAGCGCACCTCTTTGAAACTCGCAGCTTCAAGCTCTGCAGCGAGGGAAAATGTCTCGCTTTTGTTATAGAGTTTGAGTGTCAGAATCTCATCCATCTTTGGATCTTCTAGTGTGCCTAAGATTTCTAGAATCTCTCCATTTTGTGGATTGAGCCTTAAGATTGTGTTTGCAGGAAGTGTTTTGAGAGACTTTTGAGAGGCTTTGATTTTGTAGGGAATCTCATTGGGAATCGATACGGCCATACAATTTGAGGGGTATTTTTCTAAATAACACAAAACATTCTGCTCTCTTGACTCTAAGATATGAATGATCTTTGCAGAATGTTTTGTGGAATCTCTTGTTTTTTTTGTGCTTTTATGTTGCTCTAGGGTTTGTGCTAGGACAATGTCGCCGTGCTGTGCGCCCCTTAGAAATTCCCTTTTAATGCGCCAATGGGGGGATTTTTCTTTCAAAAGAGGAATCACAAACCCGCCCCCATTGCGCACAAACTCTAAGCGACCAATGCAAAAATCCTTGCATAAAAAATAACGTCCTTTGCGCACTCTTAGGGCTTGTTTGCGTTGAAGTAAGGCTAGAATCTCCTTGAAAGATTCCGAAAGTTTGAAGTCAAGCGTGATTCCATTTGATAAGAGATTCAAAAACTCATTCATGCGCGATAAAATCATTAAAGATGAATTGGTGATCCTCTGGCAGGGATTCAAAGATTGAGTGCGCTAAATTGCGAATCTCCCAAAGCGCAGAGCTTGAAGTCCTTAGAGCAAAGAAATTTTGCAGACT
The DNA here is from genome assembly GCA_947588965.1 of uncultured Helicobacteraceae bacterium. Lineage (GTDB taxonomy): Bacteria > Campylobacterota > Campylobacteria > Campylobacterales > Helicobacteraceae > Helicobacter_D. The sequence goes on along the minus strand of CANQAN010000003.1, from coordinate 115,410 downwards.
CCTTGCATTGATACTCCAAGTCAGCTCTGTCTTATAAGATTCTGGCATGGCAAACTTTGCAAGGTCGTTGCCAATGTTTGTAACAAGCAGTTTTCTTAGATTTTCTAGCGCATAGATGGAGGCTTCATTGACGGCTTGATTTTCTGTGAAGACCAAAAATCTCTCCGCTCTTTGGAGGTTATCAGGGCTAAAGGGCAAGAAAGATTCCTCTTCCTTGAGCTCTTTGAGTGTGTAGCGCGTACTTTTGACACTCAAAGATGCGATTCTATGTCGTGCTAACTCCTGCAAACAAGCCCTTGATATGCCTTGAATGTAGAAACTATAATGCAAATGCTCTAGCGTTGAAGCGTGTTTGAGTTTGTTCCCCACCCTTAAAATGAGTTCTCTGTCCTTTTCTCCACCCTCATCGCCTTTTTCAAAACTCTGCCAACAAGTCCTTATCGCGTGAGAGCAAATTTTCAAATCCATATAATGCAATAATTCCACTTTCATCATTGTCCCCTTGTGTTAAACTTCAAACGTTGTATGTGTGTGATGGCCACCGCGATCGCATCGGTGACATCTAGGGGTTTAATCTCTCCCCTAAGCCCTAAGAGGCGCTTCACCATAAAGGCAACTTGCTCTTTGCTTGCCTTTCCATTGCCTGTGAGGGATTTTTTAATCTGCAAGGGCGTGTATTCTGCGAAATTTCCTATTTCTTGCAGAATCTTTAGGCTCAAGGCCCCCCGAAATTGCGCGAGTTTTATGACGCTTTTAGGATTATAGGCATAAAAAATATCTTCAACAGCCACGCAATCTATCTTGTGGTTGGCTAACACCAAATCAATCCCCTCTACAAACTCTAAAATCTGATATTGCAGATTCTTTTCTTTAATCTTAATCAACCCCGCCTCTATCAAGGTGGTGGCATTTTTTTTAAATTGAACGACCGCATAGCCACAATTCCGACTTCCCGGATCAATTCCTAAAACATTCATTTTAAATTCACATCCATTCTAAAATCGTAGATTATAAATTAAAAGTCTTATGCGTTGGCTTAAGATATAATTTTTATTTTAGTAAGTCTTAGCTAGAATCCTGATATTCACACCGATGTGAATAAAATGTGAAAAAATATAAACACTTGTGAAAATATCATTATGGAGAATCCCTTGCACACAGTCCTTTTAGAGCTTAAAGACGAAATGACGCCCTTTGAATATGAAAACTATATCGCACAACTATCCTTTAATGAAAAATATTCACGTGATGACAGAATCATACTCAATGCGCCCAATGTTTTTATCGCAAGTTGGGTAAAAACAAAATATCTCCAAAAAATAGCGCACTTTTTTGAAATCCACAATGGCATCAAACCCGAAGTCATTATTGAAGTGGCAAATCCAAGCAAAAGAAAAGAAAACAAGAGTATTGTGCGTAAAATCAGTAACACAACAAACTTGAATCCCTCTTTCACTTTTTCATCTTTTGTCGTGGGAGCCTCTAATAAATTTGCTTTTGATGTTGCAAAAAGTGTTGCAAAAAAACAAGGCACAGCCTATAATCCAGCCATTATTTACGGAAACACAGGACTTGGCAAAACGCATTTGCTCAATGCTATTGGCAATGCTAATGTCGATATGGGCAAAAATGTGATTTACTCAACAAGTGAGCAATTTTTAAATGATTTTTTGTTTCATATCCGCAACAACACAATGGAAAAATTCCGCGAGAAATACCGTGCTTGTGATTATTTGCTTATTGATGACATTCAATTTCTAAACGGAAAAGAACAAATTCAAGAGGAATTTTTCCACACTTTCAATGAGCTAAAAGAAAACAACAAACAAATCGTACTCACTTCAGACAGACCTCCAAAGGATATGAAAGGGCTAGAAGAGCGTCTTAGAGCGCGTTTTTCAGCAGGAGTTCTAGCAGACATTCAACCCCCAGAGTTAGAGATGAAAATCAACATCATCCGCACAAAGTGTCAGCTTGATGGAATCCATCTCAATGATGAAATCATTTATTTCATTGCCGCAAACATTAATGATAACATTCGTGAAATTGAGGGTGTTTTGGTGAAACTCAATTTTTCTATGAATGTGACAAACATTCAAGAAATCAACCTAGAATTTGTCAAAAATATCTTGAAAGAATACATTAAGGAATCCAAAGAAAGCATCGATATGGACAGCATCATTAACACTGTAGCACGGTACTACAACATCAAACCGTCCGATCTCAAAAGCAAGAATCGCTCAAAAACTATCGCCACAGCGCGCAAAGTCGCCATTTACCTCGCAAGAGTGCTCACGCCAAACTCTATGCCCTATCTTGCCAATGTCTTTGGTATGAAAGATCACAGCACTGTAAGCAAGGCCATGAAAAGCATTCAGCATGAAATCAACGAAAATGAAAATTTCAAAACCACTGTAGAAGAAATAAAAAACAAAATAAAATAGAATCTTTAAATACAATAAAAACAAACTTTTGCTAAAATAGTGAATTTATGTGAAAATTAACGCAAAGTTATTCACGCCCAGAAAGTCATAAATTTGGAAGTTTGCAGGAGTTATTCAAAAATTCAACTCCCCTACTACTACGACTAAATTTTCATAATAATAAGGAGTTCCTATGAACATCATCATTCAAAAAAGTGTCTTAGAGAATATTCTCATTGCCCTACAACCTTTCTTAGAAAAAAAAGACTCCGGTCAAATCACCTCACACATTTATTTTGAAGCAAAGAACAATCAACTCCTCTGCAAAGCAACAGACTTTGAGATAGGACTTTGCACACTCACAGATTCTACAGATTCCTTGATTATTAATCAAGAAGGAATCGCAACAGTAAATGGAAAAAAGATTCTAGACATCATTAAAAGTCTCAAAGAAGATGGAATTAACCTTTACACGAAAAATGAAGACTTACATATCAAAGCAGACAAAAGTAAAAGTTCTTTTAAATTATCCATGTTTAATGCTCAAGAATTTCCTGCTTTTCTAGAATACGAAACGTTAAAGAAACTAGAGATGAATTCCCTAGAACTCATTAATTCTATGAAAAAAATCCTGCCTGTTGTTGATAGTAACAACCAAAGACATGAATTAACAGGCGCTCTCTTAGATATCAAAGAATATTCTTATAATTTTGTTGCAACAGACACAAAACGTCTTGCGATAATCCGATTTGAAAAACCCACAGGAAACAATCTTGCATTGATTTTTCCTAAAAAGACTATCGCAGAGATTCAAAAACTTTTCTCTGGAGATATAGAACTTTTCTATGATGAAAAGAATATTGTCATTAAGTCTAAAGACTACATATTCTTCTCACATCTTATCAATGGAACATTTCCAGACTATGAAAAAATCATTCAGAAAGACATTCAAACAACACTCACAATTCCTAAAGCAAAAATTGCTAATGCACTTAATATCGTAGGTTCTGTTACCTTTGATATAAAAATGACATTCAAATCTAATGAAATCTTATTTGAATCCTTAAGTCAAGATAGTTCTGAAGCGCAAACACATGTTGAGATTGAACTGCCCATCAATGAAGAAATTGAAATTGGAGTCAATGCACGACATATATTGGATTTCATTAGAGAAATTGATACAGAACATTTCACTTGGGAACTCAAAGGCAAAAACAACCCTTTCACGCTCAAAAGTGAGAATTTTTCAACAGTCATTATGCCCATTATCATTTAAGGAATTCTATGGAAGATTCAGAATACACAAGTCAAAGTATTAAGGTTTTAAAGGGCTTAGAAGCAGTCAGAAAACGTCCGGGAATGTATATTGGTGATACAAATATCGGAGGTTTGCATCACTTAGTCTATGAAGTGGTTGATAACTGTATTGATGAAGCAATGGCAGGGTATTGCACAGAAGTGCATGTTCTCTTAACCAAAGAGGGTGGTGCGAAGATCAGAGATAATGGACGTGGAATCCCCGTTGATATTCACCCGACAGAAAACATTCCCGCAGCCACTGTCGCTCTCACTGTCTTGCACGCGGGAGGGAAGTTTGATCAAAAAACCTATTCAGGAGGATTGCATGGCGTTGGTGTTTCTGTCGTCAATGCACTCTCTAAGACACTAGAAATGACGATCCACAAACACAATAAAATCTATCGTCAAAATTTCGCAAAAGGGATTCCACAAAATGAATTAGAAGTGATTGGAGAGACAAATGAACACGGAACAACGATCGAGTTTATCCCCGATGAAACAATCTTTGAAATCACTTCTTTTGACAGAGAGATTCTCAAAAAGAGATTCAAAGAACTTGCCTATTTGAATCATCAAGTCACCATTTATTTTAAAGATGAGCGCGATGATTTTAGTGAAACTTATCATTTTGAGGGAGGACTTTCACAATTCATTACAGACATCAACAAAAAGCCTCTCATTTCTAAAATCATAGATTTTGAGGGCAAAGATGATAATGTGGAGGTTGAAATCGCTCTTGTCTATAATGAGAGCTATGAAGAGAGGGTTTTGAGTTTCGTTAATAATGTCAATACAGTTGATGGAGGGACACACGAGGCAGGTTTTAGAATGGGACTCACCCGTGCTGTGATTAATTACATTGAAGAAAATGCCAATGCACGTGAAAAAGATTCCAAAGTTACAGGCGATGACTTACGCGAGGGGCTTATTGCTATCGTTTCAGTCAAGGTGATTGATCCGCAATTTGTCGGGCAGACAAAAGGGAAGCTTGGAAGCTCCTTTGTCAAACCGATTGTGCAAAAACTCACCTATGAAAAAATCGCAAAATATTTTGAAGAGAATCCTAGCGAGGCAAGAGCCATTATGCAAAAGGCTCTCCTTGCAGCAAGAGGTAGAGAGGCAGCTAAAAAAGCGCGAGAATTAACGCGCAAAAAGGAATCTTTTAGTGTTGGCACACTTCCGGGGAAATTGGCTGATTGCCAGAGCAAAGATCCAAGCATGAGTGAATTGTATCTTGTGGAGGGAGATTCTGCAGGAGGCAGTGCAAAACAGGGTCGCGATAGGGTGTATCAGGCGATTTTACCTTTGCGGGGTAAGATTTTGAATGTTGAGAAAAGTCGTTTGGATAAGATTCTAAAGAGTGAGGAGATTAAGAATCTCATCACCGCTCTTGGTTGTGGAATCGGCGCAGAATTTGACATTACAAAGACACGCTATCAAAAGATCATCATTATGACCGATGCTGATGTTGATGGAAGTCATATTCAAACACTTTTAATGACTTTTTTCTTCCGTTATTTAAAAGAGATCATTGAAGCCGGTTATCTCTACATCGCGCAACCACCACTCTATCGCTTCAAAAAGGGCAAAAAAGAAATTTATCTCAAGGACGAAAAAGCTCTAAGTGCGTATTTGATTGAAAATGGCATTGAAAATTTTGAATTCAGAGGAATCGGAAATAAGGATTTAATTGAGTTTTTTAAAATTGTCGCGCATTATCGCTCCACACTACAAAGTCTCAAAAAAAGATTCCCGCTCATTGAAATCATCAAATATCTTGTTGAAAATGATTCTTGCATTTCTTTAGGAAACGATGAGCTTTTAAACCTCATTAAGGCAAGAATCGCCACACTTCAATTCAATATTCTTAATGAGTTTGTCAGTGAAGAGAGAATCCATCTCTATGTTCAAACAGATTCTGGCTTGGTGGATATTAAAATTGATGAAGAACTTTTCACACATCCGCTCTTTGAAGAGGCACGTTTTGCTTACAAGAAGCTCAAAGAAAGAGATTTGGAATTTTTAGAGGGCAGGGAACCCATTGAAGTGTTAGATTCTATTGAAGAGAGCAGTAAAAAGGGTGCTTATATCCAAAGGTATAAGGGACTAGGTGAAATGAATCCCGAACAACTTTGGGAGACAACAATGACACCAGAGAATCGGCGCCTCATACGCGTTGAGATTCAAGATGACATAAGCGCAAATGAAGTTTTTTCGCTATTTATGGGTGATGAGGTTGAACCAAGGAGAGATTATATCCAAGCCCATGCAAAAGATGTAAAGCATTTAGATGTTTAATGCATACGTTAAAATATGTTAATGGTGGCTCTATGCGTAAAAATCAAGGCAATGTCCTTGATGAGTATTTCACAAAGCCCGAAATTTCAAAAATTCTTTTTGAAAAGACCAAAGAGATTATTTCTCAATATGAAAATTTAGAAAAATTCACTTGGCTTGAACCAAGTGTCGGCGATGGTTGTTTCTATAAACTTTTACCAAAAAAAAGAATAGGAATTGACATTCATAAAACCGCTTTTGATACCTTAGAGTTGAATTATTTGGAATTTAAATTACCCAAAAAACCGCTCATTGTCATAGGCAATCCCCCTTTTGGTCATCGTGGCGTTTTAGCTTTAGAATTTATCAATCATTCTCAAAACGCTGATTTTGTCGCTTTCATTTTACCTATGTTTTTCCAAAGTTTAGGCAAAGGCTCAATCCGCTATCGCGTGAGAGACTTTCATCTGCTCTATGAAGAGACCCTGCCTCACAATGCGTTTTATCTTAGCAATGGTAAAGACAAAGATGTGAAAACCTGCTTTCAAATTTGGAGCAAAAATTATAAAAATCCAAAAAATGAATTCAGCTGGTACAGACAAAAAGAAAAGCAAGAACCTTTTGCAAAGATTCTCAAGGTCGTTACCGTGTCTCTTGCAAAAAATCGCGAATGTGGCAAGGAGTGGATTTTTCACAAAAAACCTAATTTTTATCTATCTTCCACCTTTTTTAAAGAAAATTCTGTGGTAAAAGATTTTTCAGAAGTTAAATATAAAAGTGGTGTGGCGATTATTTATGCACAAAACGCTCCAAAACAAAGGCTTAATAGAATCTTTTTAAAAGCTGATTGGAACAAATACAGCTCCTTAGCAACAAATGGTTGCAGACACATAGGCAAATCGCATATTTTTCAACTCCTTGCGGATTCTGGATTTGTAGATGATTAAAGAGCTTTTTAAAAAATCAATATTCCTAATGAAATGAATTTTTGATAAAATTTAAGAACTCGGAGTAATACCACTAAAGGACTGAAATTGAATGAAATTTACAAAGAACAATTAGAAATTTACCAAAAAGAACTTAAAGAGCTTTATGAGAGTAAAAAATACAATGAACTTTCCTTCCGCACTCCCTTAGAAAATTGTCTCAAAGCCTTAAAGCCCAAAGGCACAAAACTCATACAAGAAGCTCAAAGTGAAAAGAATCAGGGGCATATAAGACCCGATTTTAAGGTTTATAAAACCATAGACAAAGAAGATGAACTAAGCTATGAAAATTTAATCGGCTTTGTAGAATGCAAGAACATCACAGAGAATTTAAACAAACACATCAAAAGCTCTCAACTTGATAAATACCTAAGCATTTCACCTAATATCATACTCACAAATTACAAAAAATTTATCCTTTTTTCTTTTGATAAGATTGTAGAAGAGGTAGAATTATTTAATGATGAATTAAACGCAAATGAAGACCTTTTTGATGATTTCTCGCAGAGGCTTTTAAAATTTAAAGAACTTATAGAAAAATTTTTTAACGACACGCATACAACGATTAAAACCAAAGATGAATTTGTGAAAATTCTAAGCTCTCAAAGCTTTTATTTGAGCTATTCATTAAATGAAGCTTACAAGCAAGAAAAACAAAGGCAAGAGGCTAAAAACACACTCATCAAAGGACATTCCTTTTACAGATTTTTTCAACGCACATTTGACACTTTTAAAGGAATGCAAAAGATTGAATTCAGTGAGCTTGATTTTTGCGATATTATAGCTCAAAGTATCGTTTATGGAATGTTTGTTTCTTTTGTAGAATTAGAACAAGACACAAAAAAAGAGAGAATTGCAACAGATGAATTCATCAAACTCCTGCCGAGTCAATTTAAAACTTTGATTGAATTCATTTATTTTGCACTGCCCTCTTTTGACATACCTAAAGATATTGTTTATGTCCTTGAAAATGTGAAGAAAACCCTCGCTTTAATTGACAAAAGCGAACTTTGCAAAATGCTAAACACAGAGCTTGAGGACATTTGCATCTATCTTTATGAGGATTTTTTAAAATCCTACGATGAGTTAAGAGCCACTCAAAAGCGTAAAGAAGGCGGAGTTTTTTACACACCAAAAGAAGTTGTAGAGATGATTGTTTCAAGTTTGCACACATTTTTAAAAGATAAATTCAATAAAAGCAAAGGCTTTGCTGATGAGGGTGTCAAAGTGCTTGATTTTGCGACAGGAACGGGGAGTTTCCTTGCTTGTGTTTTTGAAAAAATTTTAAAAGAAGAAAATATAAAAGCCCTTGAACACGCGACAATTAAGGATAAATTTTTAAAAGACATTTATGGTTTTGAACTCTCTTTTGTGGCTTATATTGTTGCGAGATTAAAGCTTTCTTTGATTCTTAAAAAGCGAGGTTTTACAAATTTTGATGAAAATGATTTGAAAATTTTTCTCAATAACACCTTAGATTTAGAAAATACAGCAAATCATCAATTAGACATGCCCCTAGAACATCTTGATGAGGAATGGAAACAAGCCCGAGACGTCAAGTATTCTCAAAATCTGCTTGTCATTTTAGGCAATCCTCCCTACAATGCTAAAAGCAAAAATAAAGGCAAAGAAATTTTAGACCTGCTCCAAAGCTACAAAGAGGGCTTAAATGAAACAAAGCTTAATTTAGATGATGATTATATCAAATTCATACGCTTTGCCCAGTGGAAACTGCTTGAACAACAAAGGCAAGATTCTCTTTTTGAACATCAAAAAGGACTTTTAGGCTTCATCACAAACAATTCTTTTTTAAGCGGACGCACACACCGAAAAATGCGAGAGAGTCTCTATAAAAGCTTTGATGAAATTTACATACTCAATCTTCACGGAAGCGATAAAGAGCCTAAGGAGGATAAAAATATTTTTGACATTCGCGTGGGCGTTTGCATTTCACTCTTTGTCAAATACAAAGAAGAGCACAGCACGGGGGCAAAATTGTATTATCATTCAAGCTTAGAAAATCAAATCTTTTCTAAAAAAGACAAACTAGCCCTACTCAATGAACTCAAAGAAAAGGGCTTAAAGTCCATAAAATGGCAAGAATTAACACCCCAAGAGCCTTATTTTTGGTTTGTGCCTAAGAATTTAGAGGACAAAGAATATGAAAATTTTTGGGCTTTGGCAGAGGATAAGGCTTTAGGAGATTGTAAAACAATATTTGAAAATTTTAGTAGTGGAATTTCAGCATTAAGAGACAAAATTTGTATTCATCTTAACATAAATAGTTTAAAAGAAACTTTAGAAAATTTTAAAAATTTAGAAATTTCACAGCTTAAAGACCACTATAAACTTGAAGATTCAGGAGGTTGGCAGGTTTGTAAAGCTAAGGAATGCGTGGTTAAAATGGAGGGGAAAATTCAAAAAATCGCCTATCGTCCCTTTGATTTTCGTTATACTTATTATACAAGTAAGCAGGGTTTCTTAGGCAGACCTTGCTATGATACAATGCAACATTTTTTGTGGGGTGAAAATTTAGGGCTTTGTTTTCCTAAAACAACTCTCAATCCAAATTTTGACTATGGTTTAGCCCTCAATACGATTGCGGATAGAAGTCTTGGGGGTAAAAATACAGGTTCTGAAACCTATATTGCCCCACTTTATCGCTATGAAAGCACTTTAGGTGAGCATTTGCAAGAATTAGAAAAAGTTCCTAATTTCACTCAAAATTTTAAAGATTTTTGCAAAAACAATGAACGCTTAAAAGACAAAAGTCCCGAAGACATCTTAGCCTTTATTTATGCGAATTTATTCAATCCAAACTACCGCAAAAACTACTTAGAATACCTAAAAAGCGGTTTTCCTCGCATAAATTTTGAAGTGGATTTAGAAAGTTTTAATGCATTGATAAAATACGGAAAAGAGCTTTTAGACCTCCATCTTTTTAAGACAATTCCACAAGATTCAAAAATAACTTTGGACTTTTTAGATGAAAAACAAAAGCAGAGTCTTAAAATTGAAGCTGTGAAAGAAAGGTGGAGAGAAAACAAGCTTTATTTAAATGAAAATTTGGTGATTAAAGGCGTGAGCAAAGAAATAATGGAGTTTAAAATAGGAGGTTATGAAGTGATTAAATCCTTTTTAAAATACCGCAAAGATTACGAAATGTCAAAAGATGAAACCATGCATTTACTTAATATCTGTAAAGTGCTTGAGAAAACCCTTGCTTTGCAAAAGAATTTGGAGGAAATTGAAGTCAATTAAATTTTCAATTTTTCGCATTTTATCATTCCTAAAATCTTAGAGAAAAGTGCAACCAGAATCCCAATAGCATTTCATACCAAACCAAGTTCTTTGCACAAAGCAAGTGCATATCTGTCCGTCATTGAAGCGATATAGTCTGCGCAGACGCGATGCACTTTCGCGCCGCTATCAATGCGCTCTTGCAGTTCTTTTGGCAAGAGATGTTTGTCTGCGTTGAAGCATTCATAGAGTTTGCGCACACAACGTTTTCCTAAAAACATTTTTTTGGAGATTTCTTGATGGTGATAGAGGGAATTTAAAAGAATATTTTTGAGTGCGGAGATTTGCTCTTTTATCTCCTTTGTATGTGCAATGGATAAAGGCTCTTTGGCTTGATATTTGAAGCATTGAGGGAAATCTTGTGTAAAAGCGCAATGATTGTCTAGTATATCACACACGAGTCTCGTGATGAAACGTGAAATGAATCGGTGGCGGAATACAGAATCTCTGCGCACAACGCGCTCCTCCCTCTCCACATATTCTAGAGATTCCTTTATGAGTGCGCTCTGGCTAAGCAATTCAAAATCAATCAAACCATATTTAATTCCATCATCAATATCATGGCTCATATAGGCGATCTCATCAGACAAATCAACAAGAATCGCTTCCAAACTCGGATGAAATTCTGGCTTGAATGTTTCTTTGAGATGCGCACTTAAAAAGGGTTTTTCATAGGGATAAGAATGTTTCAAAACACCCTCTAATGTAGCAAATGTAAGATTCAAACCATCAAAGTCCTTGTATCTTTTCTCCAACTTTGTAACAACGCGAAAGGATTGAAAATTATGATCAAATCCGTTGTGATGCCCATTTTGTCGCATAATTTTGTCCAGCTCATCTCCTCCCGCATGTCCAAAGGGTGTGTGTCCCAAATCATGCGCAAGAGCGATGGCTTCTGCGAGATTTTCATTAAGCCCCAAATGATTTGCCAAAGTTCGCGCTATTTGACTGACTTCAAGAGAATGTGTCAGACGTGTGCGGAAATAATCCCCGCTGTGATTAAGAAAAACCTGTGTCTTATACTCCAGTCGCCTAAAGTAGGAGCTGTGAATGATGCGATCTCTGTCGCGTCCAAATGGACATCTAAAGTCCGCATTCACAGGATAGAAGCGTCTTGTAGAAAAATCCTTATCCATGTTTTTCCTTTTTGCATTATTTTAGCGACTTTGCGCTAAGATTTGTAGAAAATTTAATGTTTTAGGAGGATTTATGGAGGTCTTTGATGGTGAGCATTTCAAGGTTTTGTGCGAGGCTTTCGGGGAATATCAAACAAATTGTTATTTAGCAATCAACAAACACAAGCAAGAAGCTCTCATTATAGATCCGGGCATTGGGGCGACTGCTTGGATTCTACAAACCTTAACAAACGACAATCTCAAACCTCTGGCGATTCTCAACACGCATGGGCATTTTGATCACATTTGGAGCAATGCGGAACTTTCAGAACATTTTCACGATATTCCACTTCTTTGCCCATATGAAGATGCCTTTATGCTAGAAGAAGACTGCTTTGAACTTGGACTTCCCCTCTCAACGCCAAGTATTCTTGTCGGCGCAAAAGCGGGAGATAAAGTCTGTAAAAACACCTCAAACACTAGCAATTTGGGCAGGGAAAATGACTTTCAATATGGGGATTTTCAAATCACCTTTATTTGCTATCCCGGACACACACCGGGTTGTAGCGTGATACTTCTCTCACACGTCAAAAATACAGCGCAACAAATCATGTTTAGCGGGGATTTCATATTCAAACGCTCTATTGGTCGCAGTGATTTTCCCTATTCCTCTCATCAGGCGATGAAAGCGAGCTTGGAAGAGTTTTTGAAGTTGCAAAATGACATGATTATTTTTCCCGGACACGGATCTTCTACGAATCTTTTGAGCGAAAAATCTAATATTCCCTATTGGTTGCCACAGCTTTGAGATTCTATGTTTGAATCCTTTTTAAATCATTACAAAAGTTGATAATTGTTAAGTTTTGCGCTAAAATACTTCTACAAAAGGAGTTATTATGCAAGATTATTTCAAATTGCTCTACAATATCGGCTATAAGCGCTTTTTTAATAAGGGTGAGATTCTGTTCTTTGAGGGAGAAGAGCCGAAAAAGTTGTTCATTCTTCTAAGTGGAAAGGTCAGAATCTACAAAACCATGCAACCCTCTCCCTCAAGCGCACCACGCGAAAAGACATTGCATTACATCACTGCACCAAGCTTCATTGCGGAGATGCCAAGTTTTTTAAATCAGCCCTTCCCTGCAAGCGCGGTTTGTAATGAAGAGAGCGAGATTTTGGAAATTGGACTTGATGTGTTTCACAGACAATGCATAGAAAATCCAACTTTTTGTGACCAATTTATCGCCTCGCTCTGTCAAAAAATAAGAATCCTAGAATCTCACATCGCCGAAAATTCCTTAAGCCTTAAGGAAAAGCTTATGGGGTTTTTGCAAGACAATCGGCAAAAACTGCCCAACCTCACCCAGCGGCAAATCGCTCAACAGCTTAATACAAGCCCAGAATCCCTCTCGCGCACCATACGAGAGCTCAAAGGACAAGGGAGGATTGACACGCAAAAGGGCAAAATCGTCCTTTTGTAACTAGCGATAATCCTTGCAGTACTCCTGCAGGAGCCTTGTGATTTTCTCTTTGTCTAGCTCTTTCTTAGGCACAAACACGCCCATGCTATCCACTCTGTCAATCACCTCTAAAAATTCCAGCACACATTGATAAAACTCTCGATCAAAGAAGTCATCTATAATGATTTTTGGGCTTTCTGCGCAGTTTAAAAGTGCGTTGAGCACACATGCGACACGAAATCTTCCATCAATAAATACGACATCTATAGGCCAATTATTGAGAGATTGAAAAACATAGCCCGAATACAAGGGGAAATTCTCCTCTTTTTCTAAATTCTTAGGAACTCCCCATGCGCCAGTTTGACCAATATCAATGTGCAAAAACTGCAGTCTCTTTGTTTGTAGGGCGTGTGAGATTTGCGGAATCTTTGCAAGAGAGTGCAGAAAATTCAAATCCGATTCCACGCTTATGATGTTTGCGAGTGTTGCATACAGCATCGTTAGAGTGCTTCCACCAGCGCCAAATTCTAAATAATTTTTGCACTCTAATGTGTGCTTTAAAAAAAGATTCACTTCGGCGTTGCTTGCGTGCATACAGAGTGGCATTTGCATTCCCATAATTTTCATACTCTCTCCTAAAAGCTTGTTTGAAACAGAATCGTCAGGGCATTAAAGGCGCTAATAAACTCGCGTTTAAAATGTAATATAATCGCAGGAACAATGACAATCAAAACGGCAAACGCCACGACAATCTTCACGGGGAATCCGATAGCAAGGAGGTTGAATTGCGGATGCGCTTTCATAATCATTCCAAAAATAATGTCCGACAATAAAATCAGTGCGATGATAGGGAACGACATTGTCAGCCCTATGACAAAGAGATTTGAAAAGGATTTTATAATGTATTCAATATAATTGTGTGAATACATAAAGCCCCCCAGCGGAATCTTTTGAATACTTTCTGCGACAAAATAAAAGAAAAAATGATGATAATCTAAGCCCAAGACGACTAACAGCGCAAGCAAAGTGAGCAATTGCCCTACAATTGGCTTTTGTGCACCGGTTACGGGGTCGTAGGCATTTGCAATCGTTAATCCCATAGCAAAAGAAACCAACTCCCCCCCAAAAGAAATCATGCCAAAGACAATTTGGAGTGCCATTGAGGCAAGGAATCCTAACATAATCTCTGAAAGTCCTGCGATAATAAAGCGCAAAACCGTCCAATTTGTCGGTGGAACAACATCTAAGAGTGGAATGAATAAAACTGTCAAAAAGAAAATCAATGCTCCTTTGAGCGATGTTGTGATGAGTTGATTTTCAAAGAAAGGAAAAAACGCAATAATCCCAGCAAAGCGCAAGAGTAAGAGCAAAAAGTTTGCGACATTTCCCTCTGTCAAATAGGCAAGAAGTTCCACGCGCAGTGTCCTAGATAGGATTTAGCGTTGTTTGCTCAAGTTTGTAGGCATACAGCGCCTTTTTTGCAAGAATTGGATCATGTGTTGCGAATATTAATAGCGACTGTGTGAGTTTCACATAATCAAAAAGTAATTGCATGACGCCAAATGCACTCTCTCTGTCTAAATTCCCCGTTGGTTCATCAGCAAAAATAATTTTTGGTTTTTTGGTTAAGATTCTTGCAATGGAGAGCCTCTGTTGCTGCCCACCACTTAGAGTTCCGATACTCTGTGACATCACATCAAGAATTCCAAAAAGGCTCAAAAGCTCACTGTCAATATTCTCTCCGCTTAGTAGCGCGGCGACTTCTAAGTTTTCTTGCGCACTAAAACCCGCAAACAGATAATGTGATTGAAAAATGATTCCAATCTCATTGCGCCTCAATGCTAAAAGCTTCTCATGGGGAAGCTGATAAATATCTTCGCCGAGGATTCTCACTTGTCCATCTTTAGGACGCAAGAAGCTTGAAAGAATGTGCAAAAGCGTACTCTTACCACTTCCGCTCACTCCCATAATTGCGAGTGTATCCCCTGCCTTAAGTTCTAAGGAAACATTTTTTAGGATAGGTTGTTCGTAGTTAAAAGAAATGTTTTGTGCAACCAGCATGAGAGACTAGCCCAGCTGCGCTGCCACTTCATCGGCGAAATTAGAAGCCTGCTTCTCAACTCCCTCGCCAAGCTCAAAGCGAACGTATTCTGCAACTTCAATCTTATCGCCAAGCTCTTTGGATTTTTCTGCGATCGCTTGTGCGACGGTTTTTTTATCATCCATTACAAAAAACTGCCCAAGAAGCGTGAGTCTTTGGTCTAAAATCGTGGAGTCTGCCTTGAATCTCTCCATTTGTCCGGGTAGAATCTTGTCCCAAATTTTTTCAGGCTTTCCTTGCGCTTTTAATTCTTCTTTGAGCTTTTTCTCTTGTTTGGCTAAAATATCATCCGTTAACTCTAGTCTGCTAATGTATTTTGGAATCTTATGTAAGGGCTTTCCGAGCCTTTTGAGTTCTTCGTTTTCTTTCTCAAGCTCTGCGATGATGGCTGTTTTCTCGCTCTTTACAAAATCGGGTTCAAAGGAGTGGTAGCTGATGACTTGTGGTTTCATTGCTGCGGCATGCATGCAGAGATTTTTTGTGAAATCCGCTAATTTTGCGACATTGGATTCATTTTGGCATTTAAGAGCGATAATCACGCCTACGCGTCCATTAGAATGCACATAAGCATTGACAACGCCACTTCCTTGCGCTTCTATCTTTGCGATTCTGCGCACAACGATATTTTCACCAATCTTTGCAATTTGCGTCTTTAGATATTCTTCAAATTTCACGCCATCAAGCATGACGGTGTTGAGCTCTTCGGCATTTGATACAGAGGAGTCTTGAATCATTGCGATTGTTTTTGCGCTTAATTCCTTGAATCCATCGTTTTTGGCCACAAAGTCTGTCTCGGAGTTAATCTCTGCCATGCTCGCCTTTTTAAAGTCTGCAGAGACTTTTACGCTGATGCTTCCCTCTGCTGCGATTCTGTCAGCCTTTTTGGCCGCCTTGCTTAGTCCTTTCTCTCTTAAGTATTCCACTGCCTTGTCTATGTCTCCACCGACCTCTACAAGAGCCTTTTTGCAGTCCATCATTCCCGCGTCTGTCATTTCGCGGAGTTGTTTGACTAATTGCGCACTAATCTCTGCCATAGATTCTCCTTACTCTGTTTTTTCTTCAAAATCTTCTGCGCGGAATTCTTCTAGCGCCTCTAACGCTTCTTCAATCACCTCTTCTCTCTCGGCATCGCTCACAGGCTCAATCTCTTGTGCGACAACCTCACCACCAGCGATAGCGCGACCCTCTGTGATGGCTTCTGTCATTTCTTTGCAAAAGAGTTGAATGGAACGAATCGCATCGTCATTTCCGGGAATTGGATAATCCACCATATCGGGATCGCAGTTTGTGTCTAATGGTGCGACAACAGGAATCCCAAGCCTCCGAGCTTCTGCAACGGCGATTTTTTCTTTTGCAGCATCAATGACGAAGAGCATATCGGGGGCCTTTTTGAGATGGCGCACACCACCAAGATATTGCGTGAGTTTTTCTTTTTTGCGCAAGATCATTAATTTTTCTTTTTTTGTTAAGAGGTCAATTTGTCCGCTGGATTCCATTTCTTCAATGATTTCAAGCTTACGAATGGATTTTTTGATGGTTGAGAAGTTTGTCAGCATTCCGCCAAGCCAACGATAATTCACATAGGGGACATTGACGCTCTCTGCGTATTGTTTGAGTGTTTCGCTTGCTTGTCGTTTTGTGCCGACAAACAAAATCACCTTTCCCTCTGCTGCCGCTTCACGAACAATGTTGTATGTATAACGAAAATAGCGCAAAGTCTTCTGCAAGTCAATGATATGGATATTTTTGCGCACTCCAAAGATGTATTTTTTCATTTTGGGATTCCATCTTCTTGTCTGATGCCCAAAATGAACGCCACATTCCAAAAGGTCTTTCATGGTTACCATGTGTTTCTCCTGATTCTGGTTTTCCCTCCACGCTCCTCAACGCAATTGCGCAACCTAACAGGATTAGCGTGTGTGAGTTAAAATTTAAAATAAAAGGCTCTGATTGTACTCAAAAATTCTTTAAAATTGACTTTATTGAATGTAAAAGCAATCAAACGATAATATCAGTACAAAAATCCAAAATCACTCTAGAAATTCTTTAATGTTTTTGAGGATTCCTTGTATCAAAATCTCTTTGCTCTCTTCATAGCCCCATGCATTGTGTGGAGTTAAGAGAATTTTGTGCGCGATTTTAGGATTCAAAAGAGGATGGTTTTGTGTCATTGGTTCTTTAGAAAACACATCAAATCCCGCATAAAGCTCACGTCTCTCCAGCTCACGTGCCAAATCGGACTCATTGACGATTCCACCACGTCCGACATTAATAAGAATCGCACCCTCTTGCAAGAATCTTAAATTTTGCGCATTGAGGAGATTCTGTGTCGCTTCATTCAGAGGAGCATGAATGGAGATGATTTGTGATTCTTTGAGGAGGGATTCCAAGTCTTTGTGTAAATAGGGGGCATTAAGATTATTGCCACTTGTAGAATGATAGCTCACATCAGCACCAAATAGACTTGCAAACTTCGCGACATTTTTTCCGATATTTCCAAGCCCGATGATTCCCCATTTTTTGCCCTTGATTAAAAACAATGGTTTTGAAAGATCTGTAAAGAGCGCCGCATGTGCGTATTTTCCACTCTTGCAAAAATCATCATAAAAGGGAAGTTTTGCGCTCAAGGCTAAGGCCATCATTAGTGTGTGCTGTGTCACACTCTGTGTGGAATATCCTGCGACATTTTTTACTGTGATTCCAAATTCCTTTGCCGCTTCTAAATCCACATTGTTCATGCCCGTTGCAGTGATACAAATAAGTCGTAAAGAATCCTTGAGCGTTTCTAGTGCCTCCCTGTCTAAAACGACCTTGTTAGTCAAAATAATATGGGCGCCTTGCGATCGCGCAATGCTCTCATGCGGTGCGGTGGTTGCATATTCTGTATAATCATAGGATTCCAAATGTTTTTTGAGATTATTTTGCCCTAAGCTCAATCCGTCTAAAAACACGATTTTTACTTGCATTTATCGTCCTTTTGGTTATAATTTCATTCCATTTTACCACAAAAGAGGCAAAAATGCGCAATTATTCCAAAATCGTTTCCGTTCTCTTAGATTCTCTTCCCTACATTCGTTTTTTTCGTGGTTCTAAAATCGTCATTAAGTATGGGGGGGCGGCGCAAATCAATCCGCATCTCAAGGAGCAATTTGCCATTGATATTGTCATGCTCTATATGCTTGGGATTCAGCCTGTGATTGTCCATGGAGGAGGGAAGCGCATCAATGAACTTCTTGATGCGCTAGAGATTCCAAGCACCTTTGTCGATGGGTTGCGCGTTACGAGTATCGATGCGCTAAAGATTGTTGAGATGGTCCTAAGCGGTGAAATCAATAAAGAAATCGTAGCCTTTTTGAACTTTCACGGGGTCAATGCACTTGGCATTAGCGGGAAAGATGCCTCTTTGTTTCAAGCGATTCCAAAGGATAATGGAAAATATGGCTACACGGGGGAAATCACAGAGACAAATGGTACAGTCATCAACAATCTTCTTGCGCAAAATTTTGTCCCCGTGATTGCACCTGTGGCTTGTGGAGAGGAAGCTGGACATCCCGGATTTAATATCAACGCGGATTCCGCTGCGAGTGCTGTTGCAATCGCTATTGGTGCAAAGCGCGTGATTTTTCTTACTGACACGCAGGGTGTGCTGGATAGAAATGGACAGATTCTAAACTCTCTTAACATTATGCAGACACAAGCCCTCTATCAAGATGGAACGATTAGTGGGGGAATGATTCCAAAGGTGGAGGCATGTTTGGATTGCGTGAGAAGTGGTGTTGAAAAGGCACATATCATTGATGGCAGGATTCCACATTCTTTGCTTTTAGAGCTTTTTACAAGTGCGGGAGTTGGCACGGAATTTTCTGCTGAATAGAGCAAAATAAGCAAAAGAGTGGGCATACAAAAGTGGAGACAACGCAAGGGGCAGAATCCGCGACACTTTTAAGCTTCACTCATTGTGTGCAGAAGCTTTTGCGTTAAATTTCTCTGTTTTTTAAAGAAACAAAATGAGCAAAAAGAAAATTTATGAATTTGATATTGTTTTAGAATTCACGCATAAACTTGGATTGCCTAATAAGACTGATGGTTCTTTGTTTATTTATAAAAGCACAAACAAAGGACAATCCACAAAGCCCGATGGTTACTACTTCTATGAGGGAATCACTTTCATTTTAGATGTCAAGAGTCCCCATGCAAAATTTAGCGGTCAAATCTTTGATTATATGAAACTTGAGAGCAATGAAAATTTCATAGGCTTTGAATACAATCAAAAAGAATTGCACTGCTATGTCAATGGAAAGTTGCAAGAAGATGAGTTGATTTTGCACGATAAGGAATATTATAGAGCAAAATATTTTCCAAAGAAAATTAATAACGAAACAATTGTAAATAAGAGTGCCAAAAAATTAGCGAATCTGTTTAGAAATGCACGTGTGGATAAACAAATGAATGTCCCTTTTATCGGTGCTGTTATTTTGTGTATGAAATTTAATGTGGATCTTGATTTAAGCTCCACACAGACCATTTTAAATTCCATTAAAATCGGCATTAATACGATTTTAGATGATAATAAAATCAATATTGTCAAAAAACAAAAGAAAGAATTTATCTTAAGAATGCTTGGTGATTCTACGCTTAAGAGAGCAAAAGATGAGGATTGTTATAAAATTATACAAGAAATCTCTACAATTTATAATTTTATCAATATTTCTGCTGATGATTATAAGGGACATGATATTATGAATAATTTTTTAAAAGTTTTTAGGAGGTGGAATTCTGCAAATTCTAACGAAAAGGGTGAGGTTTTCACGCCTGATCATATCGCAAATTTAATGTATCAATTAGCCCATTGCTCTAAAAACAATACGATACTAGATCCCACTTGCGGAAGTGGCACTTTCCTCACAAATGCTATGGCTCACATGTTTAATGAGATAGGAGAATTTGAGGATTTGCACGAGGCACAAAAGAACATCAAAGAGGGACATTTGATAGGGATAGAATCTAATGAATTTAATGTAACCTTAGCGGGAATCAATATGATGTTGCATGGCGATGGCTCTTCTTGTCTGTATTATGATAATTGCTTCAGTATCCTACCAAAATTTAAAAATATGTATGATCGAGTGCTTATGAATCCTCCCTTTTCTCAAAGCGATGCGGAATTAAAGTTTGTCTATGAAACGCTCAAATACATGAAAGAAGGGGGCTATCTTGCAAGTATTTTGCCTAAATCTTGTGTGAAAGGAAGCATTGCCACAAACATAGAATATCTAGAAAAAATCTTTGCAATTGCACATTTAGAGGCGGTTGTCTCTCTGCCAAGAGATTTGTTTTATCCTGTGGGTGCAGATACTTGTATTATTATATTACATAAAGATAAAGACAAAAAGGCTGATACATTGCTCATAAATGGACTTGATGATGGCTTTTGCGTGACAAATGAGAGCAGAATTGATGTCAATAATCGCTGGGAAGAGATTCACAAATCCCTGCTTGATGCCTTTTTGAATCACCATTTTGATGAATTTAGAGCGATTAAAAAATCAAATCTGTCCCCCTATAATGAATTGCTGTTTGAAGCCTACAGCTCTCACAGAACTGTGGATATTTCCCAAGAGGTCTTTGCAAGATACATTAGGGAAAATATTGCCGCTAAGATTCTTTGTAATATGCCCCTTTGTGCTAAACAACTTCACACAAAAAATATCAAGCCCAACACATACAAAAGATTTTTAATCAGCGATTTGATAGAAAAAATAGAAAAGGGCAAGGAAAAGTCAATTGACAGAAAATTAGAAAACAAATACGATCTAAGCGGAATCCCCTTAATAGTGGCAAAAAAGGACAACAATGGAATCGGGGGAATGAAAGCACATCCAAAGCACACTTATAGCGATAAAATCTGCATCATTAGCGGTGGTGATGGGGGCGGGGGCAAGACTTATTATTGCGATTTTGAATTTTGTGCGACAGGCTTTGTGATGATTTGTGATTTCAAAGAGGAATTAAAATCAAAATTAGACAAATATGCAAAATATTATATCGCAATCATTATATCTGAAAGACTCTATAAAACCATAGGACATGGCAGAACCATTTCAGAAGTGCCTTGCGAGATAGACATAAAATTGCCGATAGATTCAACGGGGGAAATGGACTTTGCCTTTATGTCAAATTCCATCAAAGGACTCAAATTCGCGGAATTTTTATAGGAGTTTGAAGCCAATGAATCAATGCAAATGTGACATGTAACTTTAAAATTTATTTATAATATTTTAATTATTGTATCTTTTTTAATTTTGCAACCACAATCAAAGCGACTATTTAGAGCTTTTTTGCCTTGAGATAAGCGCGTCTTGGTGCTGGGTAACCTTCAATTGTTTTTTCTGTGCTGGAATCCAAAAAATCCTCTAATGACTCCGCACTGCTCCACGCGCTCTTGTGTTGTTCATCAAATGCAGTTTTTAATGTCGCAATGTACGTAATTTCTTTAAATTGATTCAAAGAGAGCCAATGTTTGAAAGTCTTTAATGTTGGGATGAAATAGACATTTGGCATCTTTGCGTAGCGACCATTTGGACAAAGCGCAATCTCCTCATCACCCTCAATAATCAAGCTGTCAAAAAGCGCCTCTCCCCCGCTTTTTAGGGCATTAAAAATTATTTTAATGGAATCCAAAGGGCTTTTTCTGTGGTACAAAACACCAAGACAAAACAGCACATCAAAGGAATTCTCAAAGCAATGCAAATCCTCGATCCCCAAAAGTTCAAATTCTATCGGCGTTTGCGCAAAAAATTGCAAAAACTGAAACTGCAAAAAACAAAGTGGCATGGGGTCAAATCCAACAAGCCTCTTAGGATTCTGCGACAAGGCTCTTAACATATAATATCCATTATTGCAACCCACATCGCCGACAATCTTGCCCTCTAGTTGCAAATGGGGCTCAAGCAAATTATATTTAATGGCACTGTTCCATTCGCTCACAATTTCTAAGCCATTGATTCTAAAGGGTCCCTTGCGCCAAGGAATGAGAGAGTGCGCTATGGCACAAATTTTCTCAAAAGATTCTACGCTTAAATGAGGAATCTCTAAGGAAATGCAGTCTTTATAAGAGATTTGAATCCCCCTTAACTCTTCTTTTGGAATCATCTTTAGGGATTCTAGTTGTGTTTGCAGGGGCAAAATATGCTTGAAAGACAGAGCGCGATTGCGCCGCGTTCTAATGTCCTCTAAGGTTTCTACCAAACCTCTTCCTCTTGCTGTTTTTGCAAAACTTTGTCTTTATATAAGAAATTGTCTGGGCAAACCTCGTGATATCTGCCCTCTGCGTCATAATAATAAGTCTTTTCGTCCCAATAGGATTCGGAAAGTCCGCAGGAATTTTGATAGCATCCGCTAAGGACAAATGCCACGAGCAAAGACAAAAAGCTTTTTTGCCACATTTTTAGCCTTTAAATCTGCTTATAAGGAGCCTGTCCAACCTCATAGTAATTATTCCCCTGCGCATCAATGGCTACAATAGCAGGAAAATTCTCTACAGTCAATCGCGCCACTGCCTCGGGTCCCAATTCGGGATAGGCTAAAACCTCATATTTTGTGATACATTTTGAAATCAATGCCGCAGCACCACCGACAGCCACCATATACACAACACCATGTTTTATCATAGAATCGATCACTTCTTTGCTGCGATAGCCCTTGCCAATCATTCCATGAATGCCTTGTTCTATGATTGTGGGGGTGTATTTGTCCATTCTTCCACTCGTTGTAGGTCCTGCTGAACCAATGGCATTACCCGGCTTTGCAGGAGTTGGACCAAGATAATAAATTGTCTCGCCTTGTAAATTGACAGGAAGCTTTTCTCCTCGTGCGAGTGCTTCGGTTAAAGCCTTGTGTGCGGCATCGCGAGCGCATAGAATCGTACCAGAGATCAATACGCTCTCTCCTGCTTTTAGGCTTGTTGCGACTTCTTTGCTTAAAGGTGCGGTGATTTTTTTTGCCTCACTCATCTCTTCCTCCTTAAAGTTCAATATCAGCGTGTCTTGCAGCGTGGCAATTGATATTGACTGCCACAGGAAGCCCCGCAATGTGTGTGGGATACCATTCTACATTGACTTTAAATGCAGTTGTTGTACCACCTAAACCTTGAGGACCAACGCCTGTTTTGTTTGCGATCTCTAGTAATTCCTCTTCTAGCTTCGCATAACGTGGATCGGGATTTTTAGAATCTATCTCGCGCACGGCCGCTTGTTTTGCCAAGATTGCTGCTTTTTCCATTGTCCCACCGATTCCTACACCAATCACCATAGGAGGACAAGCATTTGGTCCTGCAAGTTTAACCGCTTCGGTAAAGACTTTTTTCACACCCTCAATTCCATCGGCGGGAACAAGCATTTTTAAAATGCTTTTATTTTCGCTTCCAAAGCCCTTTGGGCAGACTTTCAAATGGAGTTTATCGCCCTTGACTATGCGCGTATGAATCACAGCGGGTGCGTTATTTGTCGTATTTTTGCGATCATAGAGGGGCTCTTCTACGACAGACTTGCGCAAATATCCCTCTGTGTAGCCCTTTTTGATGCCCTCATTAATCGCATCTTCAAGATAACCTCCTGTGATATGTACTTCCTGTCCGACTTCTACAAACACCACCGTCATGCCTGTGTCTTGGCAAATGGGCATCATATTGTTTTCGGCAATTTTGCCATTTTCAATGAGTGTGTCAAGGATATTTTGTCCTAGCGCAGATTTTTCGGTTCCTTTTGCAAGGTTAAAGGCGCGTTTAATGTCTGGCGTCTGGATGCAGCACGCATCAATAGCGAGTTTAGCGACAGCAGACGCAATCTCTTCACAGCTTACTTCTCTCATAATTCCTCCTTAAATGGTTTGAATCTGTGCATTTTACTCTAATTCTGCAAAAAAACACTTAAGATGTGACAATTTCAACACACTAAATGATTTTTGCCTCTTTACTTTGGATAAGTCGCACAATGTTTGGAATGTGTTTATACAAAATCACACAACCAATTAAAACCAAAGGCGTGTGCGTCTGAATGAATGGAATCTCTGGATGTAAAATAAAGCTCAAAATGATACCCGATAAAACACCAAACAACGAGGCAAGAGAGGAGATTTTCAAAAATTTCCCCACCAAAAACCAAACCACTAATCCCAAAAGCGCCTCTAATGGCAGAAACATCGCCAACACGCCAACTCCCGTTGCGACACCTTTGCCTCCTTCTAATTTCAAGAAGGGACTGAAGCAATGTCCAACAACAGCCAAAAATGCAATCATCCATTGTGCCTCAAAGCTTAGCCCCGCTAATCTTGCGATTCCAACGACAAGTGCGCCTTTGAGCATATCACTAAGCATTGTGAGAATCGCGACTTTCTTAGCAATCTGTGGTTTTGATTCTTTTAATGCCCTAAGGACATTTGTAGCTCCGATGCTTCCACTGCCGACTTTTCTAATATCCACACCCCCTAAATATTTCCCATACAGCAATCCAAAAGGAATCCCGCCAATCACATAGGCAAGGGCATAAAAGATTCCATTTGCGCTGGTGAAAAAATGCAATACGCCACTCAACAAATACATCGCAACACCTTATGTTAAATTCTGCGCATTTTACTCGTTTGCAACTTAGATTGTCATGATTGCTTGATAAATTACAATCCCTTAATGAATAAAAATGTAAAATGAGATTCATACTTCAAGGATATACAAAATGAAACAAAGTAAGACAAAACTCTTTTTAAAACTTGCAAAGCCTGATGAAAAGGGATTTTAAAGATGGGTGAATGTGAGTGAATTCGTTGGTGCATATGAAAGTTTGAAGCTTGGAAATGGTGGGAGTTGGTGTCGCAAAGGGAGTTTTTAGCTCAAAAATATAATGTAGAGATTGATAGAGCAAAGGAAATTCCATAGACAGAATAAGACTTCAAGGATTCAAGGCTGAATTGTCTTTCAAGCAAAACATAAGAAAAGACATTAGAGATTTTTATAAGGATAAAAACTGCGTTATGCTTGGAATTTGTGGCAAAAGTGAAAATACAAAAATAGAAATTGACCACAAAGATGGCAGGAAAAACAATCAACGTATCAGTGATACAAAAACACAAAAACTTGAAGATTTTCAACCCTTATCTAAGGCAGCAAATGATGCAAAAAGACAAATTTGCAAACTCTGCAAGGAAACGAATAAAAGATGGAAAGCCCGAAATATTCAAGGCAATCCCTATGATTTTTATAGGGGCGATGAGGACTACACGGAGGAGCTTGGCTGTGTGGGTTGCTATCAATACGACCCTGTGGAGTATCGCAAAGAAAGTGCAAAAAGAATAGCCAAAGAGGCGATAGATTTTATCTTGCAAAAGATTTATGGAAACTCATGAATTACATCGGTTCTAAATTCAGACTTTTACCCTTTTTGTATGAACATATAAGCAAAAGTTTAGAAAAGAGGCATTTGCGATTGCAAGATTGTGTGTTTGCTGACATTTTTGCAGGAACTTGTGCTGTGAGTAAATTTTTTAAAAACAAGGTCAAAAGGATTATCGCTAATGACAAGGAATTTTATAGCTTTGTTTTGGCAAAAAATTATATACAAAATTCCACTCCTTTAAAACAAAGCGAAGAATTGATTCATATCTTAAACAACGCAATTCCTTTAATCAAGGGCAAAATTTACACTCATTATGCTTTGGGTGGAGGAGAAAACAGACAATATTTTAGCGATAAAAACGCCATAAAAATTGATTCCATACGCACACAAATTTCATTGTGGAAAAAAGAAAATTTTATCAATGATGAGCAGTATTATTTTTTACTCGCTTCTTTGCTAGAATCCGCCGATAAAGTCGCAAATACCGCTTCTGTGTATGGAGCTTTTTTAAAAAACCTTAAAAAGAGTGCTTGTAAGGATTTGGATTTAAAGGCTGCACTTTTTGAGTTGAGTGCAAATTCTCATCAAGCATTCAATCAAAATGTTGAGGATTTGATTGAAAATATCACGGCAGACATACTCTATCTTGACCCGCCCTACAACACAAGAGAATATGGGGCAAATTATCATCTTTTAAATTCCATTGCCCTCTATGATGATTTTATACCGCAGGGTAAAACAGGGCTTAGAATCTATGAAAAATCTGCTTGGTGCAAAAGAAATTTAGTAGAATCTGCTCTTGCAGAACTCATTGAAAAGGCTCAAGCAAAATTTGTGTTTTTAAGCTACAATGATGAAGGATTGTTGCATTTAGAGCAAATTGCACAAATTTTTAAAAAATATGGAAAATACAGCTTTAAAACCCAAATTCATAACCGCTTCAAAGCCGACTCTCAAAGGATTCAAAAACAGCAAAAAACCTTAGAATATCTTCATATTTTGGAGAAAACTTGATGGGGAGTGCAAAAATATTTTATGCACAAAACTTAACATAAATCAATTTTGTCCTATTGAGTGGAATATTTTTTGTTTGTTATTGGGTGTCAATTCACACAAAGGAGCTTACTATGCAAACAGTCCTAGAAATAGTAAAGATTCCTTATAATACCTATGGTTATCAAAAATTTATAAAAAACCAAAAGGGAGAGGGCAAGAGCTTCGTTGAAAGTTTGGCAGAACTCCAAGAACCTATTGTCTGATTGCATTTGAAAACGGACGTGGGCTAAGCGAAAAAATACTCATAAAAGATGGGAAAAGATTTGATGTTCCTTTGGAGGCTAAAAAGATTCCAGAGCGCGTCCTAGAAATTTTGCATAGTACATTTATTGTGAGCGGGGAGTTTTTAGGGGAGAAAGAGAGTTCCGAATATTTTCAAGTGCGCAAACAGCTTGGAATTGATTATGCTATGGAGTTGCTAGAAAAGGACAATCAACAAGCAAGAGAGAAAGCCATCAGTTGCCTAGTGTATACAATAAATACATCTCAATTTGTTAGGAAGTAAAAGCTTGATTGCATACGGAAAACCTCTGTATGCAATGAGAGCTTTCAAATTCAATTAAAAAGCCCAAAATAAATTTTCAAAAATTATTTTTTGTAGGCATAATACAAAAACGCACCCATTCCAACAACAAAAACAAAGGCCAAAAAAACAATCAAAATAACATCTAAAATTCCCATTTTTATCCTTATATACTCAAGAGGGATTCAAATTCCGCTCTCTTAGTTGCCCACAAGCCGCGCTAATGTCTAAACCTTTGGATTCCCTGATGGTGCATAGTAAGCCTTTTTTGAGCAAAAATTCACGAAAAGCCTCCACTTTCTCCTTGCTTGGTCGTCTGTAAATACTTCCTTCGTGTGGATTGAAATAGATAAGATTCACCTTTGCTTTGATTTTGTTGAGGAGAGCAACGAGTTTTTTAGCACTCTCTAAACCATCGTTAAGTCCATCGATGACAAGATATTCAAACATCACACGTTTGCGCTTGTCTATAGGAAAATGAGCAATTTCATCAATGATAGCTTGGATATTGTAGGCTTTGTTTATGGGCATAAGTTCATTGCGCAATTCATTGCTCACGGCATGGAGGGAGATCGCAAGTTGAATGCCCAGATTCAATGTGCCGAGCTTTTTAATCTTTGGCGCGATTCCGCTTGTAGAAACAGTTTGTCGTCGCACAGAAATGCTTAGTCCATCAAGATCGCTTAGAATCGCAATGCATTTTGTGAGATTATTGAGATTGTCTAGTGGTTCGCCCATGCCCATATAAACGATATTGATAGCTTTATTGTTTGAGAGATTCTGATCTTTTTTAATTGCAAAGACTTGATAGACCATTTCACCCGCTGTCAAATTTCTGCTAAAGCCATTTTTGGCCGTGAGGCAAAAACTACAGCCGACTTTGCATCCTATTTGAGAGGAGAGGCAGAGCGTGAATCTGTCTTCTTTCATTTTTAAAAAAACAGCCTCATAAGTGAGATTATCTTTTGTTTTGAATAGATATTTTACTGTTCCGTCATTGCTGGATTCTTTCGTGTGAATGGTGGTGTTTGCTGTCGTATAATTTGCACTTAAATATTCTTTGAGTGCGAGGGGGAGATTGTCCATAGCATAAAAATCATCAATATAGCGCACATAGAGCCAATGGAAAATTTGCTTTGCGCGGAATTTTTGGAATCCTGCATTTTCTAGCTCTGCGCCCAATTCTTTTGTGTCGTAATCAAAAATGTTCTTTTTGTGCATTATTGTTGAGACTTTAGTCGCGCATGGATGTAAGATTCTAGCTTTTGCATGGCACTTTTGTGATTTTGTAAAAACTCTTTTTGTGCATCTCTGTGAATGTGATTTGTCGCACAAAAGATTCCAATTGCTGGAATCTGAAATGTTTTTGCGACCTGTAACACAGTGAAAAATTCCATATTTTCATAGAGGATTCCAAGCTTAACCATTTGCTCTGCGAGTTTAGAATCCGTACTGATATAATTGCTAGAATTGACAGTGTTTTGTGTGTTTTTGAGCGGCAAAAATGCGGAATCTTTTTGCGATGTTTCATGTGAAACATTGATAAAATTATCCAAAGGAGTGTAGGATTGCCCCTGCAAAAAAGACAGCTCAATATTGCAGGCACTGTGAGATTCAAAAATCTCTAAGAGAGGACTACTGCTAGAATAACTTCCACAACTTCCGACAAAAACAATTTCATCGGGTTTATCATGCAAAATGGAACGTGTTAAATGAATGGCGGATTCCACAAGTCCGATTCCGATACTTTTTGCAAATGCAAAATTTTCTATCTTCCCTGCACAATAAATCATTGCGATACTTCTTTATAATACAAATGGGATTCATTTTTTTTGATAGTTTTTTGCGTAGGAATCTGCAGGACTTGATAGAATCTAGATTTTTCTAAAAAAGCAATCTCAATAATATCGCCGACTTTTACATCGCGACTTGCTTTGATAGCGATTCCTTTGATTTTTATGACATGATTTTCTATCATATCTTGTGCGATAGTACGTCTCTTGACAAGATTCACAGCATTGAGAAATTTATCCACTCTCAAACTTTTCCTTTGATTTTGATTTGTGAAATTTTAGCCAAAATAAAATTAATTTTTCCATTTTGCTATAATTACAAAAATTTTTATACAAGGAGTTGCAATGAAAAGGCAGTTTAAAAAGATTGTTCTAGCATATAGCGGAGGTTTAGATACAAGCGTGATTTTGAAATGGCTTGGAGACACTTATGGTTGCGAGGTTGTCACTTTCACAGCCGATATTGGGCAAGGTGAGGAAGTAGAGCCAGCAAGGGCGAAGGCGCAGCAACTTGGAATCAAGCCAGAGAATATTTTCATTGAAGATTTACGCGAAGAATTCATACGTGATTTTGTATTTCCGATGTTTCGCGCAAATACGATTTATGAGGGAGAATATCTTCTTGGGACAAGCATCGCGCGACCTTTGATTGCAAAACATCTTGTAGAAATTGCTAGAAAAGTCAGTGCCGATGCGATTGCACACGGTGCAACAGGAAAGGGAAACGATCAGGTACGTTTTGAGATTGGTGCCTATGCGCTCAATCCAGACATTAAAGTGGTTGCGCCTTGGCGTGAATGGGATTTAAATAGCAGAGAAAAATTGCTTAAATACGCAGAATCTGCAGGGATTCCGATTGAGAAAAAGTCTAATAAATCGCCCTATTCGATGGATGCAAATCTCTTGCACATAAGCTATGAGGGGCAGATTTTAGAAGATCCAAATGTTGCGCCAGAAGAGGATATGTGGCGTTGGAGTGTCTCTCCAAAGAAAGCTCCAGACAAACCCACGATTATCACAATTGCCTTTAAAAATGGCGATGGATATGCCATTGATGGCAAAGAGCTTAGCCCTGCAAAATTTTGGGCAAAACTCAATGAATTAGGCGGACAAAATGGAATCGGGCGCCTTGATTTGGTGGAGAATCGCTATGTTGGAATGAAATCACGTGGCTGCTATGAAACTCCGGGCGGGACGATTTATCTCAAAGCACATCGTGCGATAGAGTCCCTATGTCTTGATAGGGAAGAAGCACATTTGAAAGATGAAATAATGCCAAAATATGCAAGTTTGATTTATAATGGATATTGGTTTAGTCCCGAGCGCAGAGCCTTACAAGCTCTGATTGATAAAACGCAAGAAAAAGTGGAGGGCATGGTACGTTTAGAGCTCTATAAGGGTAATGTAACAGTGCTTGGGAGAGAATCTAAAAACTCTCTCTTTAGCGCGGCATACAGCACATTTGAAGAAGATTCTGTCTATAATCAAAAAGATGCGGAGGGCTTTATCAAGCTCAACGCATTGCGCTTCATTATCGCAGGCAAGGCTAGAGGGTAATGGTTTTTAGGCTGGACAAGACAGAATAAGCTCTGCTCTTGTCCATAAGTTTGAAGCAAAAATGGGCTAAAGCAACGATACAGACGGAGAATGTGTGAGATAAAGCAAACTGGAGCATTCAGAAATGGACAAAAACATATAAAAAAGTTAAAAATAAACAGACGTTAAGAACTAAGTATTTTCATTAAACAATGGCTTTAGAACAAAAATGATACTCAAAGATGCAACAAAAGGAATCCTAGAGCGCGTAGCGGACAATTATGAGAAAATAATGCGCTGTGACTCTTTTAAATCCTTTGCCCTGTGTGTTGCATTTGGGGCATCGGCATCACCAATGAGGATTCTTGTTTCAATGCCAACGCTAAGCCCCGCTTGCATATCTGTATCCTTGTCTCCCAAAATATAGGAATCATAATCTCTAAGATTGAGATTGAAATCCACAATTGCCCTCTTAAGCATATCGGGCTTTGGTTTGCGACAAGAGCAATTTTCTTCTTCTTTGTGCGGACAAAAATAGATTCCATCAAAGCCGATATTTTTTGGTACAAAACCACTCTTGCGTAAAGGCAACATAAGAGAAGATCTTATGCAATTTTGCATAAATGCGCTTAGAATTTCAAAGTCTTTTGTACTAAAGATTCCGCGATGGATTCCCGATTGATTAGTAACGACAAAGCAAAGCGCATCTTGCTTTTTCAGCTCTAAAAACAGCTCCATAAACGAGGGGGCAAAATAGAATGTTTCAATCTCGTAGCCATAGGGGTTGTCCTCAATATTCACGACACCATCGCGATCGAAAAAGACAACTTTGCGTCTCTGTTTCATTGCACAAATACTCCAAGAAATTTACGCATCTTAATTCCAAAAAGATAGAATAGTGGCGTGTTTGTGAAAGCAAAAAGGAACTTTATCATATAATCTCCGAACATTAATGCAAGAACATTTTCCCAAGGCATTATGAATAAAAAGGCAACATGGAAAAAAATCATTGTATCAACAAATTGAGAAAAAGCTGTGCTTCCCGCGCTTCTTAACCACCAAATTTTAGGGAGTTTGGATTTAATCCAATAAAACATATAGACATCAATCTGCTGTGCAATGAAAAATGCGCTCACGCTCGCAATGGCTATGCGCAAATCTGCAAGAAACAAAGAGGGAATGAAAGCGCATAGGATTCCGATGCGAACAACTTTGAGCGTTTCTTGTTTGCTGTAACGTTCGGCAAGAATGTCAGATAAGAGAAAAGTGAAGGGGTAGGTGAGTGCGCCATAGGTTAGAAAGCTATTAATAGGGAATTGCACGAGATAGTTTGAGGCAATGATGAGTGCGGTGAATACAAAGATAGAAAAAATCAAAACTTTTTTAGACATTGCAAACCTTTTAAATGCCTGATTCTACACAAATAGGCTTTAAGAAAGTATAAAATCGCGCTAGAAATTTGCAAACGCAAAGCCAAAGAATCTCTCGCCAAACGCACCTGGCGAAATGAGTGTGCGGAGTTTTGCGCTTTGTTGCATGTAGGATTCCAGCCCAAAGCGTTCAATATACCAAGAACACATTCTATCAAGTCCCATATCTACAAGCGCACGGTTTTGATGTTTGATAAAAAGCTCATCCCCTCCCGCCTTGATAAAAAGCTCTTTCCACAGTGCGAAATTCACATCATAGGTTATGTCTGTTTGGGCAAAATTTTGCAGAGTTTGTGCATTGTATTGTGTTGAATGCGGAGAGGAAAAAAGGTTTGTTGTGGTGTGATTGTGATAGAAGCGGAGAGAAAACTCATTGCGCACATGTAATGCGCCATAATCAAAGCTTAAAAACAACCATTGTTTTGCGGAATGGGCAATATTATTAACAAATGTTAATGAATTAAGTGGAATCTCGCCACGTTGAATCTCAAAGGATTCCGCAAATTCTAGAATTTCTTTTTGCGCAGGGACAAAAAACAATTCCACATTTTTGTCAGAGTGAATCTGAATGGTGGCCATTTTTGAATCATAAACTAATTCGCAGGGAAATGCGTCTAAAAGCTCGTTGCTAACGAACAATAGGCAATCATATGCGCACTCTTTCAAATCTGTGAAGTCCAAAACACATTTTAGAGAATAAGGCAGTTTTCTTGCGCTAAAGGTTTCTTTCTGGACTTTTTGCAGATTCAAAAGGGGTTCTAAAATCAAAAAATCTATTGAATAAGTTTTGTCATAAAGGGCAAAAAACTCCGCAATATCAGCAATCAAACATCCTCTTTCGCTTCCAATTTCTACAATGGCGATTTTTCCCTTTGGCGAATTTTCTTGTAAAAATGTGTGCAGATAATACCCAAGACAATAGCCAAAAAACACGCCCACACTAACATTAGTGTAAAAATCACCATTAATCCCTACGCGTGGACTGTGATAATAGCCCTCTGTGTGAAAAATGTTTGCGCCCTCTCCATAGAGCCACTCTTGCATAAAAGCGCCAAAGCTTAGGCTTTGCGATTCTAGCAATACAAGTCCCCATCAAGCTTTTTGATTCCCTTTGTGCCACAGACGCGACAATTTTTATTGCGCTTAATGGCAATTTTTCTAAAATCCATAGAGCGCACATCGCAAGTGAGAAGTTTGTCAAAGAGGGGTTCGCCCACGCCCGTTATGATTTTAATCGCTTCATTAGCTTCCAAGCAACCAAAAAGTCCAGCAACGGCGCCAAGAATCCCTACAGTTGCGCCCGTTGGCATTTCATGTTGAGGGGGCGCATCAAAGAGACAGGCATAGCAGGCGCTTTCTTTTGGCTTTATGCTCATAATTTGTCCGCTAAAATGCAAGGCGCTTGCGCGTACGAGTGTTTTATTTGCTAGTACGCACGCGTCATTAATTAAGAATTTTGCACTGAATACATCCGTAGCCTCAATGATCAAATCATAATTTTTTATAGTCTCAATGATATTCTCTGCATTTAAGCGCGTTTCAAAGGTTTTGAGATTTAAATTTGGATTGAGGGCATAGAGCTTTTCATAAGCAGATTGTGCCTTGTTTTTATTAATATCACGGATATTATGGAGGATTTGTCGCTGAAGATTGCTTGATTCAACAACATCGCCATCACAGATGCCAAGATTTCCAACTCCTGCTGCAGCAAGATAATAGAGGACAGATGAGCCAAGCCCACCTGCACCTATGACAAAAACCTTTGCATTTTTTAGCTTCAATTGCCCTTCTTCTCCGATTCCTGTGAGCAAAATATTGCGATTGTAACGTTCTAATTCTTCTTTTGTCAGTTTCATTGTGCTATCTTTTTTTGATTTTGAAACCACACTTCAAGTGCAAACAAGCTCCAAAGCATTTTGGCACGTTTTTGACTTGAGTAGAGATGTGGTTTTGTGCAAAGAGATTCTAGCGTATTTTTTCCTAAGAATTCTTGTGAAATTTGCGGTGTGTGTAATGTGTCAAAAATTAAAGGTTTTAATTCTCCGTCAATCCAAGATTCTAATGGAACTTCAAAGCCACGTTTTTTGGCATAGACAATTTCTGTGTCAAGATATTTTTGTGCTAACTTTCTTAAGAGATATTTTGTAACCTTTTTGCGCACTTTGAGTGAATCGTCAAGCTGTGGGGCAAATTCCACGAGAGACTTTGAGAGAAAAGGAGAACGTCCTTCTAGAGAGTTTGCCATAGTTGCTATGTCCATTTTGGGTAATAAATCACACAAAAGCAAAAAGTGTGCATCACACAAAAGCATAGGAGAGAGGGGAGAGAGGTTGTCATTAAAAATGGCTTGAATTTCTTGATTGAAATCGCGCAACATCTGCGATTCAAAATGTTGTGTTCCTAAGAAAATATCCGTCGTTGCACACAGATAATAATCCCCTAAATTTTTCTTGTAAGATTTCACCATTTGCAAAAGTCGGATGAGGTAAGTGTAGAGGGACTGCTTATTGTGTGGATTGGGGAGGAATTTTAAGAGTACATTTGAAAATGCGCTAAAGGGTGCGATCTTCGTGCAGAGCAAATGTCCAACATAGCGT
This sequence comes from uncultured Helicobacteraceae bacterium, assembly GCA_947588965.1. Lineage (GTDB taxonomy): Bacteria > Campylobacterota > Campylobacteria > Campylobacterales > Helicobacteraceae > Helicobacter_D. Next base: position 81,132 of record CANQAN010000003.1, on the reverse strand, counting down.
CTATAACCACCAAAAAGTTCATCGGCACCATCGCCATTGAGAATTACATTTAAATGTGCCTTAGCGGCTTTTGCAACATAGTAGCTTGGGATTGCGGAGCTATCAAAAAAGGGGCGCCCATAATTTTGTAGAATTTTTGGCACATCTTCTGTGAGATTTGTATGAATGCGCAATTCCTCATGCTTTGTATGGTAGCGCTTAGCAGTAAGACGTGCTAGAAAACTCTCATCAAAACTTGCATTATCAAAACTCACGGTAAATGTGCGCAAATTTGGAATCATTTGAGAACAAAATGCAACAATGAGAGAGCTGTCAATTCCACCACTTAGGAATGCGCCCACTTCTAGATCCGAAGAAGTTATGCGGTTGTGTATGCTCTGCTTTAAGAGGTTTTCACAAATCTCAAGAGCCTCATTTTCATCTTTGATTTTTGGTTTTTTGTAATATGATTTCAAATCAAAATAGGGGTGAATCTCTAGCTTGTTTGTGTCCAAATCTAGGATTGCATAACTTGCATTTGGAATTGAAAAAGTCTTTTTATAGGGGCTTCCATCGCGATAAAAGAATCCGCTTTGTAAATAGAATTTTAGGGATTCAAAGTCAATTTCTAGTGTGCAATCTAATAAAGAATGCAGAGTGTTTAGCTCACTTGCGAAGGCGAATTTGTCGGCATTTTGATAGCAAAAAAGAGGCTTTTTGCCCATTCTGTCGCGTGCAAAATATACTTTTTGAGTTTTTTTGTCATAGAGAGCGAGAGCAAACATTCCATCAAAGTCATTGAGTTTCTTTAAAAAATCCGCACCAAAATGCGCAAATAAAGCCAGAATCGTCTCTGTATCGCTGTGTGTTTTGAAGGGAAAATTGAGATTTTTGCGGAATTCTAAATGATTGTAGATTTCTCCATTGAAAACAAGACAGATTTCATCGTGTCGCATGGGTTGATGTGCTAAGGGACTTAGGTCTTGAATGCTAAGTCGCGTGTGAAAAAATTGCAACAATCCTCCACTTGTGTTTTCATAAAATGCGCCACTATCATCGGGTCCGCGATGACGCATTGAATCACAAATGGATTCTTGTGAGTGTTTTGGTAGATTTAAGGCTCCCGCGATTCCACACATTTAAAGCTCCTTTAGTTGATAGATGCGTACAAGTTCGCCGTTGGCGATGGTCATTGGCGGATTATTTTGAAAGAGTAACATTTGAATGATATTGCTATTGAGATAATCATTACTTAACATAAGTGAATTTCTTCCTAAATAAATTTGTGTGAGGGCTGAATCTTTTTGTGAATTTGTGGAAATATAAAAATTTTTGTAAAAAACAATGTCTTTTTTGTGGGTAAATTGAGGGGTTTTTGGGCTCTCTAGAAAGGCAAAAAAGCTCTCTTTGAGTGGTTTTCCATTTTTTGGATTGAGATTTGCAAAGGTATTGAGATTGGCTAGAAGCGGTAGGATTCTAAAGGGCAAAACCCAATAAATTTGTGCGTTATTGGATAAAATGTTTGGTTTGATTTCTGTGCTTAATGAATGCAAAAAAGATTCAACATTTTCAAATTTTGTCTGCAAAAAAAGTGATTCAAAGGCTTGGCTCCAAGAGTTTTGTGGAAGTGCTTGAAGCGTCTTTGCAAGGAGTGCAGAGAAGTTATAGAAAAGAATCGGGGAGTCGCTAAGGAGGATTTTAGCAATCGGATAGTTGGCCGCACCAGAATGGCGCCCACCATCCAAAAATACTTGTGCCTTTGTGAAATAGCGCAACGCATAGCCATAATCCCACCAAGAAAAGATAAAATCCTCTTTTGAAAGTCTGTCATCCAACTCTACAAAGGCGTTGATCTCCTCTTGCGAAAGAATGGGTTGTGGGATCTGATACTTTAAAGTCCCCATAAATCCTGCGATACAAACGCTTAAAAAGCAGAGTAAAGAATTTTTAGGCTTAAACTTTGCAAATGCCCATAATGATAGGATTCCAAAGCCTAGCGCAATGATGGGCATTAAAAAGAGATTGAAGCGTGCTCCGATTTTAAGAGAGGCAAAGCCTAAAATGCAAAAAGGGAGCAAAAAAAAGAATGCATAAAGGAAGGATGGGCGCCATCTCGTGTCTGTCTTGAGTCCAAAAAACAAAATGCAAAGACAAAAAATACAAAAGAGCAAGAATCCTAAGATTCCAAGCGTGAAAATGAAAATCCCACCACTGCGATTTATGAGTGTTCTAAGAGAAATGGGCATTGTTTCTAAAATCGTAGGGACGACAGAATGGAATACAAAAGAGTGTGCGTGTTGTGTCGCACCAAAGAAATAGGCTTGTACTTGCGCAAAGAGCGGTTCAAAAAGCCCAAAACACAGGCTATAGATAAGGCTCAAAGCGCACAGTGTCCAAAGAGCTTTTGGGAAAAATCTGAAGAGTAGCAGAAACAAGATAAGGGCAAAAGGACAGAGCTTTGATGGGGTTAAAATGATACAAAGAACACAAAAGAGAGCACGAGATTGTTGCGGAATTTTGCGTGTTTTGATGGCAAATAGGAATTCTGTTATCACAAAAAGACAAAATCCAAGCAAGAGCAGACTTTGGATTCCATTGTGCCAAGATATGGCGCAGTATCCAGCGATTCCAAGCAAGACGAGAGCGGTGAATCTCTCCCTCTCTAAAAACAGAATTAAAAAAGCGCAAAAAAGAAGCGGAAAAGCTAAGAGGAGCATATCGGTGTCAAAATATCCTGCCCCTACGCGCTGATAGAAGCTTGGCAATGATAAGCCAATAAGGCTTGATAAAAAAGACAAAAAGGCCAAAAGGGAAGATGGGAAAGCACCGGAGATGAGAGATTCTAAAAGTAAATGCGTCAAAAAATAGAGCGCAAGAATCGTAAAGAATCCTAAAAACACACTTCCAAAACACATCATGTTTTCTAAGCCTACAAAATGAGCGCAAATCCCACCAAGAATTGCCAGAGGGTGCAGTGAATCAAGGTTTTTCAGACTTGAAAAGATAGTGGATTCTAAAAATTCTCTTGCACCCTTAGCGTAATGGTAGGCATCAAAGGAGGTGAGAATCAATGAACCATCAAAAAAGTTTTGTGGGTTTTGAGCGAGGGATTGAAAGTCTAGAAAATGGAGTCCAAAATGCACAAAACAAAGTGTTAAAATAAAAAAACAATGCAGGAGTGAGTGAGGCATTATGTGAAAGAGTGAGTTTTGCGTGTTTGCATGTGGGCTTTGCATAGGGTTGTAAGGGGAATCCAAAGAAAAAGCAAAAAGCCAAGCTCCCCCAAAAAAGAAGCTTGGAGAGAATTCTTATCTTTTTGAGAATTGTGGGCTTCTTCTTGCCTTGCGCTTCCCATACTTTTTGCGCTCAACAACCCTTGAATCGCGCGTCAAAAGTCCCTTTGGTTTAAGGATGGCTCTGAAGTTCGCATCATAAAGGGCTAGAGCCTTTGAGATTCCATGTCTCAAAGCCTCTGCTTGCGCGGAGTAGCCACTACCCTGTGTCAATGCGATGATATCAACACTTTTTTCTTGTTTGGTCAAGAGCAGAGGCTGCATAACTTTCATTTTGATAGCCTCATGTCCGCCGAGCCAATCATTGAGATTTGTCGTGTTAATGCTAAGTTTTCCGCTTCCCGGAGTGAGCCATACCTTTGCAATCGCTGTTTTTCTTTTTCCTGTTGCGTAGATTTTTGCCATTATCAATCCTTATTTTGATTCTTTAGAGACTTGTGCGCTGTGTGGGTGATTCGCATCACAATAGACTTTGAGCTTTTTAATCATCGCGCGACCTAATTTTGTCTTAGGAAGCATACCGCGCACGGCCAATCTGTAGAGCTTTTCTGGATGTTTTTCAAGCATTTCTTTTAATGTTTTTGAGCGCGTACTGCCAAAATAGCCAGAATGCGTGAAATATTCTTTGTCTTCTAGTTTTAAGCCGCTGAATTTAACCTTTTGTGCGTTGATGACAACGACAAAATCGCCACAATCCACATTGGACGTGTAGCAAGGCTTATGCTTTCCTCTTAAAAGCACCGCAATCTCTGCGATGAGGCGCCCAAATGTTTTGTCTTTTGCATCCAAAACAATCCATTCACGTTTGATTTCGTTGGTTTTTGCCATTTTGGTGAGTTTCATTGCCGACCTTTTTGTAAAAATATAAAATGATTGGAGTCAATAGAATCGGAATTGTAGCACAATAACATTAGGGCAATCTTAAGTTAAGCACCTTAAAAGCATAAAATTTATTATTCTGTGCTATTTGCATTACCTGTAGGTGTTGTTGCTTTTTCTACGGCGTCCTTTTCTTGCTCTTCTGCGCCAAAAGGAGGTCCCTTTTGAAGCATTTTAGTGAGTGTGGCAGCCTTTTGCGGTCCCATTTTAGCAAGGATCTTGCTCATGATTTTTGTATCAAGCGCATAAAGAATTTCGGCTGCTTCGCTATCAGGTAGGCTTTCTAAAATTGCTGCGGATTTGGAATCTTTCATTCCGCTGTAAGTCTCGCCAATCTTACTTTGTGTCGCCCCTTTGATTTGTTTGAGAATCTCTTCGTTGCGCTTCATTTTGCGCTCGAGGCTCTCTTCTTTTTCTTCCAATTCCTTTTGTTTTTGATTGAGGGCAACTTCGCGCTTTTTGAGATCTTGTTCTTTTTGGTCTAAGACATTTTGTGTTGCGCTTTGCAAGGCTTGCAAGGCTTGTTGTTGCTCATCAATGCGTTCAATCTCTTTCATAATCTCTGCTTTGCGCTGCTCAAAGATGATGTTGCAATCCACGACATTTTCGTTTGCGCCAAGCAATAGGCTAGGGATTCCTAGCATGAGAAATAAATATAAAAGTGGCTTGAGATTTTTCATGGGCTTTCCTTTGTTTTTTCTTTGTGATTGGCATAGAGCATGACAGAAATTTCGTCTAAATCTCTGTTTTCGCGAGCCTTTAGATTTTCAAGTATTTTTTTAACTTCCATTCCATCGAGATATTTTGCTTTCTCATATTCTATGTTTTGAAGCTTAAAATACTCTTGTAGTTCTTTTCTTTTTTGCTTTAAAAGCGCAAGTTCTTGAATTTTTAAATCAATCGTCTCCCTAAAAGTATCTTTGTAATGTGCAAATGTCAAAAAGGACTGATAGACTCCACTTTCTGGACCTTTAAGCATGGCAAATTCCCGAACCAAAGTGTCAATTTCCGCTTGTTTCGCTGTGATGGATTGTGCATTTTCTTGGAGCATAATCTCTGCTTCATCAACTTTTCTTTTGCGCAATAGCACGAGTTGTGTGAATTTCGTTTTCATCTGAAAATCGTATCATCTCTGTCGGGACTTGTGGAGATGATTTTAATCTTTGTGCCTATGAAATCCTCTAAGAACAAAATATATTCTTGCGCGTTTTTTGGTAATTGATTAAAATTACGGATTCCAGCTGTTTTGTCCCAACCCTTGAAAGATTTGTATTGAGGCTTAATGTCTGTTAGATTGCTTGGAAAATTTTGTGCATTTGCGCATTCTCTCTCATAACTAACGCAGACTTTAACCTCTTCAAATCCATCCAAAACATCAAGCTTCATCATAGCAAGTGCGCTCACGCCATTGATTCTGCAAGCATATTTGACTGCTAGAGCATCAAGCCAACCACAACGTCTAGATCTTCCTGTTGTAACGCCGAATTCTCCACCTTTTGTGCGCAATATTTGTCCAATCTCTCCATCCTCTTCCGTTGGAAAGGGTCCATTGCCAACGCGCGTACAATAGGCCTTTATGATCCCAATCACCTCTCCCAGCTCACGTGGAGCGATTCCTGTACCACTGCAAGCACCGGCGGCCGTTGTTGTAGAGCTTGTAACAAAGGGATATGTCCCAAAATCAACATCAAGCATGCTGCCCTGCGCACCCTCGCACAGAATTTTTTTGTCACTATCCATAGCCTCCCATAACAGCGCAGTCGTGTCGGCTAAAAGAGGCAAAAGGGATTCCGCATAGCCCTCTAAAGTTGCCTTAAGTTCGGAATGTGTCGGAATCTCAATGGCGATATTTTGTTCTGCTAAGCGGTGGAATCTCTCTAGAATTTTTTGCATCAAGGATTCTGTGTCTCTCAATTCTTCTGCACGGATTCCGTTGCGCGCGATTTTATCGGTATAAGCGGGACCAATACCTTTTCCTGTCGTGCCGATGGCTTGTTTTGCGTTTTGTTCATTGCGCAAATCAAGTGCCACATGATAGGGTAAAATAAGATGGGATTTTGTGCTGATAAATAGGCGTCCCTGCAGACTACCACCATACATTTCTTTGAATTGTGCCATTTCCTCAATCAACGCGCTTGGGCTAATTACAACGCCATTTCCTATGATGTTTTTGCAGGATGGGTAGAGGATGCCAGATGGAATGAGATGGAGGGCGTATTTTTTGCGTTCTGTTACGATGGTGTGTCCTGCGTTGTGTCCGCCTTGATAGCGCACGACATAATCATAATTGCGTGCTAAGAAATCTACGATTTTCCCCTTGCCCTCATCGCCCCATTGAATGCCTACAATCAAATCTGCCTTACTCACTCTTGCTCCTTAACAAGTATTGGATGAATTCATCGGTGTAGATTCCAAAACCACACGCATTTTGTTCTAAAATCTTGTATTCTCCGCCCGAGATTAATGTTGTGTTGCCCGTGAAAAATCTAAAAAACAGCCCCGTGTAATAACTCATTGGTACATAATAAAAGGGCGAGATGACACAATTTGCGTGTTTTGAGCGGATAAATGAGGCAAGGGATCGCAACTCTTCTAAGGCTTCTTTGAGGGCATCGGGCATGGACTTTAGAGAGCGCATGGCATTTTCAAGAGAATCAAGGTCTTGGATGTGCAATAATGCTGAAGTGACAGGGTTTGCAGATTCTATTGTATTGACATCGATCTTTGCAAATGCTTCAAGCGGAATTCCAAAGGTTTTTGCGCAAATGAGTGGAATCTTAGCGTTTGTAAGCTGCAAAAAGATTCTGCTCATGTTTTGTTGTATTTTTTGCTCTGTGAGATTGGCATTGAGAATCTCCAAAGACATTGTGAGAAAGTGTGCAATGTTGCAATTTTCTAAGTTTTCTACGCCAATTTGGTGGATTTCTGTCGTGGGATAAATGAATATAGGCTGGATATAAAACCAACGTTTGCCTATGATGTTTTCACGCAAATGGGGTTCTAGAAGTCGCATAGCATCGATGGTGGAATCGTTGCGTAAGATGATTTGATGATTGTGCTGATTGCTCGTGCGCACCACTTCGCGACTGTGCATATTGCGCTGATGTTGTAGGTAGGAAAAGGTCGGTGTAATGATTTCTTCATAGCCATTTTTTGAAAGAATCGCGCTTACGAGATTTTCTAATGAACGTTTGATTCTCGCGCTCTCTCCAAAGTAGAGTTTGCTTCCTTGCGGAATTTCATGGCTTAAAATCACAAAAACACTCCTCACATAACTGCGCTTAAAATTTCAAAAGTCCTCATTGTAGCATATTTTCTATTAACTTTTCTAGCTTTTCACTTTTAACCTCTACAATCATTCCTCTAAGCATAGAACAAAAGATCTGCGCACTGAAAATTCTTGTAAAAATTCCTTTTGACTATCGCTATAGATTCCAAAAATATCTACAAAGTAATAGGCAAAATTGTGTTGGTCTTGAGCGAGTGTGTTTTCTGCTTTTTTGAGAATCGCGATATAGGAATAATCTCCAATTTGTAGAGAGACTTTTGTAAAATGAACTTGAGTTAATTGATTTTGCTTGAGGAGTGTTTTGAGATGTTCTTTGACGCTTTTTAAATGTAAATCCAGCCACAATGTGTGTTGATTAATACGTTCTAAATCTGTGGTGTTGGATTCAATTTTGAGGCTTAAAATTAAGACAAGTGCGCCTAAAATGACGAGCAAAATGAGGGGCAAAAGAATGATTCCTCTTTTGTGATTTTTTGCTATATTCATCATTCTAACTCTGCTACAATGGTACTTTGACAAGATTTTTCGGGAGCATTTGTGCATAATTTTAGAAGCAATCCAAGCGGGTGCTTTTGAATCATAAAATCATCTAAGTCTTTGGCTAAAATTTTGGGACTTTCTCCCGCATTTTGTAGAGTGACAGAATCATTGAAATACAAGAGCGATGGCTGATTGAGAATGAAAATTTTGGGTGCGATTTTTGGGGATTGCATTTGTCGCAAAAAAGGCGGAATCTCTAGTGTGATAGAATGGGCATTAAGACGTAAGATTCTGCCTTGAAAATGGGGATTATAGAAATCTTTAGGGGGATTGAAGTTTGATGTGAGCAAAAGTGCGATCTTGGGCATAAATTTGGGTTGGAATATTTTGCAGTTTTGATTGAGTTTTGGGATCGCGTTTTTATCAAATTGCAGGAATTCTAAGGTGAGGTTTGTGCGCAAATCTAGAGACTTTGGTTCAAAGATTCCGCTCACACATGGAAGTGCAAAGTCTTGAAAGAGTGCAAACTCTTCTGCCTTAGGATAAAACATGAGTGTTTTTGATTTCAAGGAGATTGGAGTGTTGGCAATTGGCGTATCATCAGAAATTCTTATACTTTGGAGGTGTGAATTTTCAAAAATGCGTTTGATTTGCAAAAGGGCATTTTGGGTGTGCAGTTGTTGAGTGATTTTTGTGTTTTGTTGTCGGTAGTTTTTATAAATTTCTAAAAATAATGTTCCAATAAGAAGACTAAATATTCCAAATAGTAACAGAGCATAGAGTGTTTCTACTAGTGTAAAGGCTGATTTGCGCATTTATGGGGCAGTTGTAGAGTTGGTGTCAAAGAAAGGCATGGCATCTTGAAAAGGTGATTCAAAAATACAATCTTCGGCGATTTTGTTACATAATGTAATACTTTCTGAAGAGTTGTGCAATGCATGTGTCAAAGAGGGGTATTGTAGTTTTAATGTTCCTAAGATTGCAAAAATAATGACATTTAACACCGCGATAAAGACCAAAAACTCTAGTAAAACATACGCTTTCATAAGGAATTATATAAAAAATTTTGTAAAAAGCAAAAAAGTTTTTTAAAATTTTTTAAGTTGAAATATTTAAAAATTATCGGCAGAAATAACGAAACAAAAGGGTGGAATTGGAATTTTTCAAACGTGCAGATATTGTCTTTTATACATTAATCCTAAGAGAATCAGACAGAGAATCTTTGAAAAATGACGATGTTTTGCGCGATTTTCTAGAAGAGAAAATCTGCCTCCTCCTCAATTTGCCTCGAGAGCATGAGTATTTTTTACAATATGCACTTTCACAGGATTGCACCGCTTATCATTGTGTCTTGCTTGATAAAGAGAAATTGAAGCCCTATGCGAAAAATGCCAATGTTTATTTGACTCATCCTTGCTTTTTGTGTGCGGGATTCTTAGAGAAAAGCGCGCAATATCAATTTTTCTTGATTTTTGATACTTTTGCAGAATGGACCTTGGTGGGATTTCGTGGTGAAAATATTGTATTTTTACAAGCTCTAGAGCCCACAGAGATTCTTTTGAAGCTGGAGGAATTGAGGCAGGATTATGGGGATTATTCCCTATCGCTTTGGTGTTTAAAGGAGCAAAACAATGCGCTTTTAGACGCGATTTGCACGAAGTTTCAAGCAAGGGTTGTGAATGAGGAACTTAGAGGATTGGAATCTTTGGGGGATTATAATTTTAATCCTCTGCCTAAGAGTGTTTCGTTTTGGAAATCTGAAGTGGGAAGGATAGCGCAAAGCTCACTTTTGGGACTTGTGGCTGCGAGTTTGGTGTGGGCTGTTATGAGTGTTTTAAACGTAAGGCTTGATGGTGAAATTGAACTTTTAAAGGAGCGCAAACAGGAGTTGCGGCAAGAAATTGCAAGGAAGCAAGAGAACGTTACAAGCGCACAAAAAGAAAGGATTGCCCTGCAGGAAAAATTGGAATCTTTGGAGTTGCAACATACCACAAATGCGTCCTTTTTGCAAAATTTTACGCCAGAATCCACATTGCCCATCGCGTTTTTGCGCATGTTGAATCCCTACTTAGAGGAACATAATGTCAAGATTGCATATTTTGGAATGCAAGAGCGCGATTTGCATTTGTTGTTTATCGGAGAGGGAGTCTTGAAGGTTTTAGAATCGCTAGAAAATCGATCATTAGGAAAGATTGAGGGATTGGAATATTATGATGATTTTGTTTGGGTGAGGATCTTGCCAAATGTTGAGGTTATAGGATAGTGGAAATCCTAAGAAATTTAGAAAGAAATGTGGAATCTTATCTGCAAGAACGTTCCAAGCGCGAAAAGATTCTGCTTTATGTCTTATGCGCTGTTATCGGGTTTTTTGTGGTTTTTTATGCAACCTTTGAAGAGGCAAGAATGAGTTTATCTGAAAAAGAGGAAATAAAGAATGCGCTCAATGAGGAGATTTTGACATTAGAGCAGAATGTGAGCCTTGATGAAATTCCTAAAGACTTGAATGATGCGACACTTGCGCAGTCCATTGCGGAATTGGAGCAAAAAATCGCGTTACAAGAGAAGCAAAAAGAGCTTTTAGGAGAGAAATTTGGCGTCTATTTCATTATAGAATCTGCAGGCTTGAATCATCTCAAGTCTTTTGACATAAGGCAAGAACAGCAGAATATATTCCTCTCGGCAAAGGGAAAGACTTATGATGTCTTTGCGTTTTTAGAGACACTTCAAGCACAACCTCATTTGGCGATGCGCTCACTAAGCATTTATCCAAATGCCAAGAATCTTTCCTTGGAATTCTATCTGGAAGCTTCCTTGTATGCCAATGACACAAAGAAACAAGATGCGAATTCTTAGCTGTTTATTATGGTTGTTTGGAGTGCTTTGTGCCGATCCGTTTTATTATGGTGTACAGCACACAGATGATGCTTTAGAATTCCGATTGTATGGGATTATGAATCAACGTGCTAACATTAATGGAGAGTGGATTAAAGAGGGGCAGAATTTCACACACAACAATCAAGTGCTCTTGCTGAAAGAAATTCAAGATTCTTGCGTGATTTTGCAAGAAAAGGAGAGTGTGCGTGATTCTAAAGTCTGCTTGAGGGGCATGAAAATTATTGAGGCACAACAATGAAGATTTTTATTTCTTTGATTGTAAGTCTAATATTTTCTTTGCCAATGTTTGCTTGTAAAGATCGCGTTTTTAGTTTAACTTTGCAGGACTATCCCGTAACGATTAATGAGGTCTTAAATGAGTTTTCTCACACTTGTCTTTTTAGCGTGATTTGGGATGAAGAAGAAGTGGAAGAGCATCTCAATCAAGAATTATCAATGGTTAATTTTAAAAATAAGGATTTGAATTTTATTTTTGATTTGCTTTTCAGTGCGGCCAATTTACATTATGATTTCCAAGATGATGTTTTGCGCTTACGCATTAATGATGTTAAGACTTTTAAGATTAACTATCTTAGCACAAGTCGGCAGGGGACAAGCAGTACGTTTGTATCTATCAATAATGAAGAGGGCTCTAGGGATTTTTCTCTGCAGGACAATAAAGATAGTGGAAGTAAATCAGGGATTCACATCACAAGCGAAGATGGATTCAGTTTTTGGGATACGATTCAAGAGGAAGTGTTGGCTCTCATTGGAGCCAAAGAAGAAGAAAATCGCGTGATTATCAACAAAGGCGCGGGATTAATCAGTGTCAAGGGGGACAAAAAATCACTTCAAAAGGTAGAATCCTACATTCAAGATCTTCACACGCGCTTGCAAAAACAAGTCTTAATCGACGTGCATATTCTTAGCATACGGCATAATAACGCAAAGACTATGGGAATCAATTGGGAAGGACTTTATGATTTGCAAAATGTCATCATTCCCTCTGCGCAAGAGAATGCAAATTTTGGCGGGAATGGTTCTGTCGGAAATACAAGCGGATTAAGTCTTGTTGGCGGAAGTGATGGACGTATCTTGCAATATGGATTAAATATCTTTTCTGCTGGGCTTACACTCACGCGCATTGTAGAGTTTCTAAAACAATATGGAGAAGTGCGCTCTATTTCAAATCCTAAAGTCCTCACGCTCAACAATCAACCTGCAATGATTAGTGTGGGGGATATTTTGCGCTACAAAAAGAGCAATGTCTATCAAAATACCAATGCACAGACCACTTTGACAAATACAGATAATGAATATCCGAGTATTTTTGCGGGTGTTTTGCTAGACATCACGCCACTTGTGTTTGATGATGCTATTATGCTTAAGGTGAATCCATCCATCACAAGGACAAAAGATGAGCAGACAAAAATTGCTGCAAGTGCTTTTGAAACGCCGCCAAACTTAACGACAAATCAGTTGAGTTCTATCGTCAAGGTTAAAAACAATCAAAAGGTCATTTTAGGCGGATTGATTTTGCAAAATGAATTACAGCAAACAAGCAAAATTCCGCTTCTTGGAGAGATTCCACTCTTAAAGCCACTTTTTTCTTATGAGCAAAACATCAAAAACACAGAAGAGATTGTATTTGTCGTTGAGCCAAAAATCGTAGAAGAAAAGCAATTGAGTCTGCAGAGCTTAGGGTATCAATATCTCAAGGAGTAGGAATGTTAAGAGTTGCTGTTTTGTCTATTGTTTGTGGAACATTACTAATGATTTATGAGAACTTTATGCCCTCAATTCAAAAGGTACAAAAAGCACAGCCTTGTCTGTATGTGCAAGCTCGTGCGCTCAATGTGCGTGAGAAGCCAAGCATGAATGCAAAAATCACGGACACATTGCCCAAAAATACAAAAATTTGTGAATATTCCACGCTTGAAAATGGATTCTTGCAGACCAGCGCGGGTTATGTCGCGGCGCAATATTTGAAATTAAATGAGTTTAAAGATACAGAGAAAACAGAGTTTGTCGTCCTTGCAAAGACACAGAATATTCCTCAAGTTCAGAGAGATTCTAAGTCCTACAGAGATTTCAAAGAATCTAAAGAAAAGTCCAAAATCCAGCTTACAAGCGCCTATAAAAGTCCTGATGAAACAATCCACCAAGCACGTTTTGCAATGGAATCGCAGGATTATAAACGTGCAAAAACTCTTGCTTTGCGCATAAATCAAGAAAATCCAAAAGATCCGGAGAGTTGGGAGATTTTTGCCAAAAGTCTGTATTTGGAGGGGAATCCGCAAGAGGCAATCGCGCTTTTGCAGAATTTTTTGAGCCAAAACTATGATGTGAATCTCTTACAACTGCTAGAAAAAATGCGTCAAGGGCATAAAATTTGACAAAAGTCTGTTCTAAAGATTCCGCTCTGCGCTTGAAAGTTGAGCAAATGCGCTACTTTGGCGCAATCATTTTGCAAGAAGAGGGGCAACGCTTAAGAATCGCCCTGCTTGAACCCCTTGCAAATCCGCACAAGGACACATTGCGGAATCTTTTTTCAAACTTCACTTTAGAATTTGAGGAGATAGAGCAAGAGCAGTTTTTGCGGGAGATTGCTTGGCTTGAGCAAGAAGAATATCTGTGCTCACTTCTACTAAAAATCAAGCAAGAAATTAACGCAGAATCCAAAGAGAAAGATTCTAGCATTCACGCTCTTGTCGTGTTTGTCTTGCAAAATGCGATTTTAAAGGACGCAAGCGATGTGCATTTTGAGCTGGATTTTGAAGTTGTGAGGGTACGATTCCGCATTGATGGCGTTTTGGTGGATAAATTTTGCTTTGAGCAATGGATTTTTGCGCCATTGAGTGCGACGATTAAGCTTTTGGCGCATTTGAATCTCACAGAATCCAAACTTCCACAAGATGGACGCTTTTCTTTAGCATTAAAAAATGTGCAAGATTCAGAAAATACCTTTGACTTCCGTGTCTCAACGCTTCCTTTGGTGGAGGGAGAATCCATAGTCCTTAGAATCTTGGATAAAAACAAAACACTCTTGCCGCTAGAATCTTTAGGGTTTGAGAGTCGTGAGTTAGAGCAGATTAGGACGCTTTTTAATTTGCCCTTTGGCTTAGTTTTAATCACGGGTCCAACGGGAAGTGGGAAAAGCACGACAATGTATGGAATTCTCAATATCCTAAAAGAGCGGAATCTCAAGATCATTACACTTGAAGATCCTGTGGAGTATCGCCTCAAACACATCAATCAAGTTGCGCTTAAGGGTGAAGTGGGCTTTGCAAATGTATTGCGCAATGTTTTGCGCCAAGATCCCGATGTCATTAGTCTTGGTGAAGTGCGGGATAAAGAGAGTTTGCAGATTGCGATTCAAGCGGCTTTCACGGGGCATTTAGTCTTTGCGACATTACACACAAATGACGCGTTGGATTCCATTGCGCGGCTTTTGGATATGGGATTGGAGCCCCATTTCATTGCACAAGCTCTTAGCGGAATCATCGCGCAAAGACTTTTAAGAAAATTATGTGATTGTAAGAGCTTAAATGCGGAGGGAGAATACAGCGCACAAGGTTGTGAGAGGTGCAATCACACAGGATATTTAGGCAGAATCGCAATTGCAGAAATCGTGCTATCTAGCGTAGTTTTGGAGGATTTTATCAAGGGAAAAATCGGCAAAAAGGAAATTTTGGGCATTTTGGAGAGAGAATGTCCAGAATTTACACTAGAAAAAAGAGCGCAAAAACTCGTTGAGCGCGGAATCACAGACACTACAGAGGTCTATCGCGTGGTGAAAAATGCGCTTTAGTGTCCAATATAAATTTCAGGGTAAAGTCCATAAAAAAGTCTTTAGGTCGCATTCTAGAGGAGAGCTGGAATCTCTGCTTACAAAACAGCATTTTGTGATACTCTCTATTGCGCCAATTTCAAGCCTCACAGAGAGATTCCAATCTCCGCCAAAGACAAAGGAGTTGCTCAATGCGTTTTATGAATTGAAGCTTGGCTTGAAAGCGCATTTGCCCTTTGATGTATTGCTGGAAAATCTGCAAGAACACAGCACAAACAAAAGGCTGGGCGTACAGTTTGCAAATGCTCTCTTCGCGCTCAATTCTGGCAAAAGTTTGGCACAGAGCTTTTCTGAAGCGGGATTTTCGGAATTTGTTTGTGCGATGTTAAGAATCGGACAGAAAGTGAATCTGCTAGAAAATGCTGTGGAATTAATCATTACGCGCTTAAAAAGTTTGCAAAAGAACCAAAAGCTTATGACAAAGATTTTGCTTTATCCGATTTTTGTGACATTTGTGATGATTTGTGTGTTTTTGGGCATTACGATTTTTGTGCTGCCACAATTTGAGGCTCTTTTTAGTGGAATTGGTGAGAAGTTGCCCTTAGTGAGCCAGAGTTTGCTCTTTATGCGTAAAATCGTGCTTGATTATGGATTGCTCGGGCTTTGTGTGCTGTGTGTCGGGGCATTATTGGTGTGGAATCTCTATTGCAAAAATCTTGTATTTAAAGAGATAGTGCATAGAATCTCGCTGAAACTCCCCTTTTTAGGAAAAGTACTCTATCATTTTGATATGGTGCAGTTTTTGCTAAGCTTCTTTTGGCTCTATCGCGCAAAAGTCCCACTGCAAGAATCCTTAGAGATTTCACTTCAAGCCTTCAATAATCTCACGCTCAAATCAAAGGCATGTGGAATCTTTGAATCTATCGTACGTGGCGTTGCGGTCAATGAGGCTTTTTGTGCGAGTGGATTGTTTAGCGGACTGGGCAATCAACTTTTAAGATCATCGCATAATGAAGAGGGATTTTTGGAATCCTTAGAGGTACTCTTAGAGTTACATGAAGAAGAATTTAAAACGCATAGCGAAGCTTTTTTGTCGTGCATTGAGCCGATAATGATTTTGGTTTTAGGGGCGCTGGTGCTTTGGTTGGCGCTTGGAATCTTTTTGCCCCTTTGGGAGTTGCCCTTGCAAATGCAAATGTCTTCTTAAGTACTTACATAAGGATATAGCGCGAGTCATTTCTAATGTCATAGAGTGTGATGGTTTCTTTAGAAAAATGTTCATGGAAATACCAAATAGGCGGAACAAAAGGATAAAATCCCATGAAAGAAAACCATTCTTTGTTGTATTTGTGCGTTGTGCGCGTATTTGCATCAATTTGTGTGCAAATGAAATTTTCATGCTTTTGTGTGGAATCGGTATAGAATTCATCGCTGTAGAGATGGAGGACTTTTCTGTGGCAATAGGGATTTTCAATGATATTTTCTATGCCAATGTCAAAATAGAGATTGTATGTCGGGTCTAAAATGCGCCATTGTTGCTTGATAAACACTTGCAAAAATCCATGCGCCCAGCCTCTAATGTCGCAATAAGAGATTCTGCGCGAGGGGATTTTAAAGGCTTCTAAGAGCAATTGCAAGGCAAGAGGCTTGTGTGAGCAATGGGCATATTGTAATTTCTGAAAATATTCAATGAGATTTTCAAATGTCGCGCTTTCTTTGACACCGCGTGGGGGATAATGTTTGCTTTGGTGGATGAACGCATTGCAATAGAGCGCAAAGGCGCACTCTTCAGGGATTCCACGTGCTTTTAAGGCAGCCTGTAGAGATGGTTTTTGCGCCGTGAAATCACCGATGAGGGATTCTAGTAATTTTTCTAAATTTTTACCGCTTTGCGATTCGTATTTTGCGCTATTTCTGCGGGGGGGGGGGGAATAAGGAATGATTGAATATTTGCTGGGGAATACTTAAGTCAAGGGGGAAATATTCTTGCACTTGCAAGGGCTGAATGGAGCTTGAGGTGGAATAATAGGTCCTCTTTGTATCAACGAATATAGGCTCACCATTCATTCTATCCCTTTGCGCTCTGATTTTTTGTGCGTTGCGATCTTCTACAATCGAGCACTGACTTGTTCTTTTGGCAAGATTCCTTTAAGATCATAGATTACAACGGAACCTCGTTGGCTAAAATCAAGGGTTTTAAATTTCTCATGGGCAACGGCAAGAATCACAGCCTGATAATCCTGCAGGGCAAAGGATTCAAAGGGCTTTAATGTGAGCTTGTATTCATGCTCTACTTCTTTAGAATCTGCCCATGGGTCATAAATATCCACATTGCATTCAAAATCGCGCAACTCTCTCACAATATCTACAACTCTTGAATTGCGTATATCTGGGCAGTTTTCTTTGAATGTGATTCCAAGAATGGCTATTTTTGCGCCAACGATTTGATGGGCATTTTTCACCATAAGTTTAATGACTTTGTTCGCAACGACAATGCCCATATTGTCATTAATGTGGCGCCCTGCTAGAATCACTTGAGAGTGATAGCCTAAGGATTCTGCCTTGTGCGTGAGATAATAGGGATCCACACTGATACAATGCCCTCCAACAAGCCCCGGTCGGAAAGGGAGGAAATTCCACTTGCTCCCTGCAGCTTCTAAAACATCAAGCGTGTCAATGCCCAATCTCTCAAAAATCAAGGCAAGCTCATTTACAAAGGCTA
The DNA here is from genome assembly GCA_947588965.1 of uncultured Helicobacteraceae bacterium. GTDB lineage: Bacteria > Campylobacterota > Campylobacteria > Campylobacterales > Helicobacteraceae > Helicobacter_D. Next base: position 63,826 of record CANQAN010000003.1, on the reverse strand, counting down.
TGTTAATATCGCGTTGAGAGTTTTCAATGACCTTTGCAGCTTCTGCAACCTTAATACTTGAAGCTTTGTGCGTCCCTGCAGTGATAATGCTTGAATAAAGCGCATTGACCTCCTCTGCAATCTCTGGTGTTGAGCCACTTGTAACCTTTTTGATATTAGGCAGTCTGTGTTGTTTGTCGCCCGGATTTATGCGCTCGGGCGAATAACCGCAATAAAAATCCATGTTGAATTTCAATCCACTCTCACGTTCCAAAATCGGCACACAATCCTCCTCTGTGCATCCCGGATAAACGGTGCTTTCATAAATGACAATATCGCCCTTTTTGAGAACTTGCCCGACGGTTTTAGAGGCACTTTTGAGTGGTGTGAGGTCGGGTTTGTTGTATTTGTCAATGGGTGTGGGGACGGTTACGATGTAGATTTGCGCAGATTTGAGAAGCTCTAAATCTGTGGTGAAGCGTAGATTTTTCGCACTTTTTAGCTCGTCTTCTTCTACTTCTAATGTGCGATCGTAGCCCTTTTGTAATTCTTCTATACGTTGTTTGAAAATGTCAAATCCAATGACATTGTAAGTCTTGCCAAATTCTACGGCTAAGGGAAGTCCGACATATCCAAGCCCAATGACTGCGAGAGTTTTCATTTTGTTCCTTAATGTAAAAGTTATGAAATTTTATCTATTTTTGATAAACAAAAGGTAAAAATACAGAATTTCGCGCAAATATTTTAATGTGTTGCAAAAATGTGAGGATTCAAGAATCTTTGTGTGTATTTTGTCATATCAATACAAGAAGTTCTTTAAGAATTTCAAAATCAAATTTATGATATAATGAAACACTTGTCTGACTTTTTAAAGCATTCATTATTTTCTAAACTTTATAGAGCTTCATTTAGAGAGTTTTAGAGAGTTTTAGAGAGTTTTAGAGAGTTTTAGAGAGTTGCGCTTTAAGGAGTATTGTGGTGTGGAATAAATTATCTGTTGGAGCAAAGTTTTCCTGTATTCAAGTGATTATTGTCTTAATCGTTGCGATTCCTTTTGTCCTTTTTGTCTATTTCACAATGGAGAGTTTCATAAAGAAGCAGACAGAAGATCAAATCACGCAATCAGCCTCTATCGTAAAGGGGACGTTTCAAATCATTTCAAGTCAAATCATTGAGGAGAGTGATAATTCCCTCAAGGTTTTTGAAAGTCATCTGTCCGCCCTCTATGGAGATGCGCATAGCGGAAGCTATCGCTTGGGAGAGACTATCACTGTGGGGAAGGAAACTGTGCCAAACCTCATCTACAACGGCTCTGGACTTGCAGGAAACACAGAGTTTGTTGATAAATTCCTTGCGCTCACAGGAAGTGTTGCAACAATTTTTGTGAAGAGCGGAGATGACTTCGTCCGTATCACCACTTCACTCAAAGATCAAGAGGGCAAAAGAATTGTTGGTACGAGATTAGGAAAGTCGCATCCCGCTTATCCTGAAATGATGAAGTCAAATCCCGGGATTTTTCGTGGAAAAGTGCATTTGGTGGGTAAAGATTACATGGCTGTCTATAAGCCGATTCTTAATGCGCAATCTCAAACGGTTGGAATCTTGTTTGTAGCGTATAATTTGCATAATTCTTATGAGTTGATTGCTAAAGAAGTTGGTGGTGTGCATGTCGGAGAACATGGAAAAATCATCGTCGTTGATAAGGCTTATGATAAATTTATTGTTGGCAAAGAGGGCAAACCAAGTCAATACACCTATCTGCAAAATCTCAAGCCTAAGAGCAATATCTTTTATTCAATCAATCATCAGAGCTATCAAGCCTATGTCGATCATGACTCCAAGCTTGATTTGTATATTTTGGTTGAGATTCTAAGGAAAGACTTCACACAGGCAAGTGAGATGATTCAGCTCGTCGTCATTGCAGGAATTGTTGTCTTAGCTTTTGTGATTATTCTTGCATCCTATTTGATTATCAAATACTCTCTGTTGGCTAGAATCAATAGCATTTCGGAACTACTTTTTGGCTTCTTGCGCTATTTGAATCACGAGACAACGACGATTCCACCACTCACAAAGCCTGTTGCAGAAGATGAGCTTGGCATCATGCGCATAGCTATTAATAAAAATATTCTCAAAACACAAGAAGGATTGGAGTGCGATAAAAAGGCCGTTGAGCAATCTGTAGATGTGGCAACGCGCGTAGGAGATGGGGATTTCACTGCCAGAATCTTAGAAAATCCGCGCAATCCACAACTCATTGAACTCAAAAATGTGTTAAATCAAATGCTTGATGTCTTGCAAAACAAAATCGGTAGAGATATGAATGAAATTTCACGCGTGTTTAAGTCCTATATTGATCTAGATTTTACAACAGAAGTAAGCGACGCAAAAGGCGATGTGGAGACGATAACAAACATTCTTGGAAAAAACATTAAGGAGATGCTACGCAATTCCTTAGAGTTTGCAAAGGAATTGGAATCCAATGCGCAAGATCTCAATACTGCAATTCATAAGCTCTCCGATGGTTCTAACAGACAGGCACAATCTCTAGGGCAGACAAGCGTTGCGCTAGAGGAGATCAGCTCTTCTATGGAAAATGTCTCTGGTCGTGCCAATGATGTGAGTGTGCAAGCTAATGACATTCGCAATGTGGTTGGAATCATTAAGGATATCGCCGATCAGACAAACCTCCTTGCACTCAATGCCGCCATTGAAGCCGCACGTGCGGGTGAGCATGGAAGGGGATTTGCCGTTGTGGCCGATGAGGTGAGGAAGCTTGCCGAGCGCACAGGGAAATCACTCTCTGAAATTGAAGCCAATGTCAATATCCTCGTGCAAGGAATTGATGAGATGAATGAATCCATTAAAAAGCAAACTGCTGGAATCAGTCAAATCAACGAGGCTGTCTCTCAACTTGATAGCACCAATATGCAAAATGTAGAGGTGGCGAACTATTCGCAGGGCATTAGCGATGCTGTCAATGCAACAGCAAGACAAATCTTTGATGATGTGAGCAAAAAGAAATTTTAATCCCATTTGAATGGGGTTTAAATTATGTTAATACGTCTATGCAAAGATAAGTGCCTTAGGTTGCGCGTGTCTATATAGAGATTGGCACGAAAAGTTGTGGTGTTTTGACAAAATACGCGCTCAAATTTTCTACATTGCGCATTGAAAAGAGAGGGAGACGTTTTATGCCTTCTTTGCGCAAGGGGAGAATTTGTATCATTTGTGTTTGACGATTGAGCCAAAGGAGAGGATTCTGTGTGCTAGAATGCAGAATCTCTAGCTTTTTGTTAAAAACCTTTGCTATGTGTTTATAATAATCAAGGGCTTGTTCATGGCGCTCTTCATTAGGATCGAAATCATAGAGCAGAATCTTTAATCCTATTTGTGTGGAAAAATCAAAGACAACAGAGGAGATTTTCTCTGCCTCTTCTGTGTTTTTAGGCAAGATCACAACGCTTTGTGTTAATTGATCTAAGGGGGTCAGTCCAAACTTCAAAAGTGGAATCCCAAGATTCAGCAAATAGCCTCTGTGTGCTTCAAAGAGCTGTTTTTCTAGCAAAATAAGCCCGATGTTTTTGCTCTCTTTGTCGCTTTGGATCACTTCTTGCAATGAGGTTTTGTGATATTCTATGTGCCAAAAGATATTGTCTGCATTGAACGCGGGATTGCTCTGTAGGAAATGAATCATCTCCATATCCGTTGGATTCAAAAAACAAAAGTGTAAGCGCTTGTTTTTGAAATGACTAAAGAGCCACAATGTCTGTTTGATACAACTCTCAAGCTCACAAGAATGTAAGAGATCAAAATATAAAACAACATCGCGACCAAAGGGCGTTGGAAACTGCCCTACTTCTTCCTTAATGCGATGATAAATGTCCCATAATGTTTCTGGCTCCCCCACAAGCAATAGCGCATCATTAGGGAGAATCGTGGTGGAATATTTGGGTAAAATCAGCACATTATTGCGATAGATTGCGGCAATTTTCCATGCCTTTTGCTTGATTGTCCCAACGCTTCTGTAGGCATAGGGGCTTCCAAAGGGAACACTCACTTGCATAATCTCACCTTGTCCAAGCCCGATGCTCCGCGCTGTTTTTGGGATATTTGGAAACTTTTCAAACAATCGCATACTTAGAAATTGTGCCTCATTAATCATAATGAGCTGCTTATCATCTGCTAAAGCAGGAATCTCGCCGAGCATTGTGATTTGTAACATTGTGCTGCAAGAGCGCAAAGTCCGATAAATGCCCTCCCTCTCTTCGGTGCGATCAGTTATGAGATAGCAATCTGTAATGTGTGGAGTGAGAATCTCGCGCAATTTGTCCTGCGCACATGGGTCAAATTGATAGCATTCGCTGTCTTGGGGGATATTTTTGGGCAAAAGATCAGAGTCCAAAGAGACAAAAATATAGCTATTTTTGTTTAAATGCTTTGCAATGAGTGTGGTTAGGAATTCTTTTGCTACAATTCCATTTAAAATTAAAAGCACCGTGCGCATAGAAACCTCATTCAAATAAGTTTGGAAATGTAGCAAAAAAAGGTTGAAAATGGAATTTAATCTGCAAAAAACAGAGAATAATGCACGCGCTGGAATCCTAAAACTAGCGCATGGAGAGGTACAAACTCCTGTTTTTATGCCTGTGGGTACGCAAGCAAGTGTGAAGGCATTAGACTTTAATGATCTTTTGTCTCTCAATGCGCAAATCATTTTAGCCAACACCTATCATCTCTATTTGCGCCCTAGTGAGCTTGTGATTAAGGAGTTAGGCGGACTGCATTCTTTTAGCAAATTTCCTAAAAACTTTCTCACCGATAGCGGAGGATTCCAAGCTTTCAGCCTTAATTCCAATGTCAAGGTTACAGAAGATGGAATCCTCTTTAAGAGCCACATTGACGGATCAAAGCATTTTTTTTCACCACAAAAGGTTTTGGATATACAATATTGCTTAAACAGCGATATTATGATGATTTTAGATGATTTGGTGGGATTGCCTGCAAGTAAGGAGAGGGTTTTGGAATCCATAAATCGCACGACAAAATGGGCAAAGAGCGCAATAGACTATCACAATCTCAAAAAGCACAATGTTTTAGAGCAGGGCGGAATCCTCACAAATCATATTTTTGCCATTGTGCAAGGTGGGATTGATAGGGAATTGAGAGAGGCAAGTGCGCGAGATTTAACGTGTTTGGGTGATTTTGATGGTTATGCCATTGGGGGGCTTTCTGTAGGGGAAACAAATAGGGAGATGTATGAAGTGCTTGATTACACAACGCCACTTTTGCCACGTGATAAGCCACGTTATTTAATGGGTGTTGGGACGCCTAAGGACATTATAGAGGGAATTGCAAGGGGTGTGGATATGTTTGATTGTGTGATGCCCACGCGCAATGCAAGAAATGGAACGATTTTTACGCATTCTGGGAAAATCGCTATCAAATCTCCTCGCTTTAAGCTTGACAGGCGACCCCTAGATCCTCAATGCTCCTGCTACACTTGCATTAATCATTCGCGAGCCTATTTGCATCATTTGTTTCGTGCGGGTGAGATGAGCTATTTTCGCCTTGCAAGCATTCATAATTTGAGCTATTATTTGAATCTTACACGTAATGCGAGAGAGGCAATTTTGCAGGGAAAATTTGCGGAATTTTATCGGGATTTTTACAGACAGATTGAAGAGTGAAATATGGATGCAAGAATGCGAGATTTTTTAGAGCGCAGTCATTTGATGAGTTTGAGCGTTGTGGAATGCATAGAGGAATCTGCAGAAAGTGTGAAATGTAATGACAAACAAGAATCTTTCAAGATTCAAAATGACGTGTATTGTGCAAGTTGTTATTATGCCTTTTGCGCAGAATCTTTAAGTCTGTGCTTCAAAAGCGATGAGGAGAGCAGACACATTAAGCTTGCAGAGGAGAATCCCTATGTGGGGGTGATTGTGGCTAAGGATTCTAAGGTTTTGGGTGCGATTGAGGGACTGCAAATTAAAGCTTATTTTAAAGGAGCGACTTTAGCAGAAGAAAAGATATATTATGCAAAATTTCCCTTTGCAAAACTTGGTCATGGGCGCGTCTTTGCCCTTAAGATTCTATGGGCAAAATACACCAATAATGCGCTTTTGTTGCAAGAAAAATTAATCTATACAGCTAAGGAATTATCATGAAAAAAGTTTTACTGTTAATGAGTGGTGGCGTGGATTCTAGCTATTGTGCGTATCTTTTGCAAAAGCAAGGATTCTTAGTGCATGGCGTGTATTTGAAATTGCATGACAAAGAGCAAAAACACAGCTATTATATCAGCAATATTGAAAAATGCGCAAAGCATCTGGACATAGAATATTCTGTCATTGATGAAAGAGAGCTTTTTAAAAAGAAAGTCTATGATTACTTCGTAGAATCTTACCAAAAGGGATTAACGCCAAATCCATGCGCTATGTGCAATCCCTTTGTGAAATTTGGAATTGCGTTTAGACTTGCCGATGAAATGGGCTTTGATTCTGTTGCTACAGGGCATTATGCGCAAATCAAAGAGGGCAAAATCGCGCAAGGCGCAGATGCACAAAAAGATCAGAGTTACTTTCTCTTTGGGCTCAAACCCGAGTGGATTGAGCGCATCATTTTTCCGCTCGGGGATAAGATTAAAGAAGAAATCAAGCCTATTGCGCTCAAAGAACTCTCATGGCTTGGAACTTTAGAGACTTATAGGGATTCTCAAGAGATTTGTTTTGTGGAAAATAGCTATATTGATGTGTTAAAAAAGCATTGCAACACGGATGTAAATGGTGATGTGTTGGATACAAATGGGCATAAAATCGGTACACACAAGGGCTATATGCAATACACTATTGGCAAACGCAAGGGATTTACGGTTAAGGGTGCGCTCAATCCTCATTATGTGCTAAAGATTAATCCACAAGACAACACCATTGTTGTCGGCAGTAGAGAGGAATTAGCCACAAAAGAGGTGAGGGCGCACAATTTCTCACTCCCGCATACACTTTGTGATTCTAAGGAATTAGAGTGTGAGGTTAAAATCCGTTATAAAAGCAATAAGACAAGGGCTAAGATTGCATTAGAACGCGATGAAAATGGACATGAGATTATTTTAGCACGACTAAGTGAGCCTGTCTATGGGGTCGCAAGTGGTCAAGCTCTCGTGCTGTATGATGATGATAAAGTGCTTGGTGGGGGCTTCATTCTCTAAGGATTCTAGGTTTTAAGGACACATATGCAACGCGTGATTTATTTGGCTGGGGGTTGTTTTTGGGGGATTCAAGGTTATTTTGATTTGTTAGATGGTGTGGTGGAATCACAAGTGGGTTATGCCAACTCAAATGTGGAATCTCCCGATTATTATACCGTTTGTAGTGGAAGTACAAACGCGGTGGAGACCTTAGAGCTTCACTTTGCAGAAGAGATTCTATCCCTAAATAGCATTTTAAGGCATTTTTTTGAAATCATCGATCCTTTTGCGCTGAATTATCAAGGGCATGACTTTGGCACACAATATCGGAGTGGAATCTACACAAGGGATGCGCAAATATTGCAAGAAGTGCGGGAGTTTGTAGAATCGTATCAAAAGCAATATTCACAAAAGATTGTTACAGAAGTGAAATTGTTAGAAAATTTCTATCCTGCAGAATCCTATCATCAAAAATATTTGCAAAAGAATCCAACGGGCTATTGTCATATTGACTTAAGCAAAGCACTAAAGAAGCTCTAATTTTGTGCGCAGACGATGTAGTTTTGAATTTTTTCTTTAATATAGGGTTGAATCTTTAGCTCCAAATGCAAAAGAGAGAGTGGCACATTAAAATCCTCTAGCTTTGGGACGTCTTTTTGTGTTACAAGCAGTGAAGTTGCATTGAGCTTGGCATATTCTTGCAGAATCTTTTCTCTGTCAAAAAAGACGTGGTCTTTTAAAAAAATCTTGCCTACAATATTATCTGCAACATTGGGTAGGTATTTTTCTAGTCGCGAGGGATTTGCGATAGCGGTGAGAAGCAACATTCTTTGCGTGGGATTGACCACGCTCACTTTGCGCTCATAATCCACGCCCTCAATGGCTAAAATATCCGCCTCTTTGTAGGCACCTTTCCTCTCTCTGTAAGCACCGCTAGGGATACAGAAGTCAAAATAGGGTTCAAGCTGTGGCTTTAAAAGAATGTTGAGCTTTTTGAAACAAAAGCGGAATCCATCGTCTAAGAAAATCACAGAACATCCGCGATTCTTTGCCTCCAAGATTCCTTGTTTTCTGTTTTCACTAACGATAATTGTGGAATCGGGGAGAGCCTTTGCGAGCATGATGGCTTCATCGCCTACGTTTATGGCATTTTCTTGAATTTTTCCCTGCAGACTTACGATTTTTAGCCCCTTACTCTTGCGCTTATAACCGCGCAAAATCACGCAAGAGTTGGGATAATCCTTGGCAACTTCTATGACAAAGGGAGATTTTCCGCTTCCGCCAAGCACGAGATTTCCAACGCTAATGATAGGAATCTCAAAGTCATAAAATCGCGAAAATTTGCGCTTAAGTGTCGCAATGAGGCAATAGAGCAAACTCACAGGTAACAGACAAAAGGCAAGAATCTTCTGTGCTAAGGTTGGGGCGTAGAAATAACGTTCTATAGAGCGCATTTTGTGCCTAGATGCGAACGCTTGTAAGATGCAGAATTTGTTTGCAAATGTAGTCCAAATCTTCTTGCTGCAGTGCGCTATAAATGGGCAGACTCAAAATTTGCTGATAATTTTTTAAGGAAATGGGGAAATCGCTGATTTTGTATTTGTATTTGCTCTTATAGTAAGTCAATAAGTGCAGAGGGACAAAGTGCAGTGCTGTTTCAATCCCGCGCTCTTTAAGTTCTTTTGCAAAATGATCACGATTCTTATCAACCTTAATGATAAAATGCAAAAAAATGTGCGCATTTTTAGCAATTGGCATTGTAATGTGCGGTGCATCTTGCAGGGTTTGCATGTAGTATTTTGCAATTTCTTTGCGCCTCTTAATGATCTCATCGATCCTCCTTAGTTGGCTCAAACACAAAGCCACATCTAAAAAGCTCACATTGTATTTGTTTCCGATTCCGACCACATCATAGAGATATTGCGGACGCGTGGAGGTTACTTTCTCACTGATGATTCCATGATAGCGCAATAAAACGGCCTGTTTGGCGAGTTGTTCATTATGCGTGGTGAGGATTCCTGTTTGCGCAACGGGATTTGAAGAGTCAAGAATGATTGAAAAAATACTTGCTAAACTCCTCTCATCGGCACCGATTTTTTTACGCTTGTGTGTGAGACCTAGTGCCATTGTCGCATCTTCAATGATTTCTAGGCCATATTCTTGTGCGAGTTGGTAGAAGGATTCAATATCACACATTTGCCCTGCGGTATGGCTTACGATGATGGCGCGGAGTTTTTTTGTGTTTGTTTTTTGTAAGAGTTCTTTGCATTTGTTAAGAGAGAGAAAAAATGTATCCTCCTCAATATCCACAAACAGAGGCTCTGCGTCAAAATGGCGAATGATCTCTGGAAACATAGGGTGGCAATTGACTGAACAAATGATTTTGTCGCCACGTTTAATGTCCATAGCAAACAGACACAAATGAAATGCTGCTGTCCCGCTTAGTGTAGAAATTGCATGGGGGACATTAATGTAGGATTTAAACTCTTCTTCTAGTACTTCGGCGATATTATGGCTTGGATTTTCTAGCACATTTGCAATCGCGTCTTTTTCAGCCTTTGTAATGTCGGGGATAAAATAGGAAATTTTGCGCATTAAACTCCTTTATATGATTGCAATTTCTGGCATTTTTTGTTTAAAGGCAAATTTTTGCATTCTTTCTTTGACTAATTTTAATGCTTCTTTTGGCAATCCCGCCTCTAAAATCTCCTCATCACGCGCACCTTCTTGCAATCTTAGCATAATTTTGTCTAAGATTGCATAAGAGAATCCCAATTCTTTTTCATCGCTCTGTCCCTCATACAAATCCGCACTTGGCGGCTTTGTTATGATGTTTTGCGGAATCCCTAAGGCTTCTGCAAGGGAGTAAATCTCACTTTTATAGAGATTCCCAATGGGATTAATGGCGCAGGCTAAATCTCCATAGATCGTTCCATATCCGAGCAGAATCTCGCTTTTGTTGCTTGTGCCTATGACCAATGCATTATGGACAAAGGCGTAATCATAGAGGCATATCATGCGCAATCGCGCACAAAGATTCCCCATGCGCAAAGGCGCAGAATGTAAGTCTTGCAATGTCTCCTTAAAGGCATTTTGCGCATTTTGCAAGGAGATGATTTGATAAGAGATGTCGAATGTTTGACAGAGCATGAGGGCATCTTGCAAGCTTTCTTTAGAGGATTGGAGGGATGGTATAAGCAGGGCTTTGTGCGTCTTTGGGAAAGCAAGTTGGCACAATCGCGCAACAACTGCGGAATCAATCCCGCCACTCAAACCAAAAACGACAGCCTTAAAGTCCCTTTTTTCTACTGCATTGCGTATAAAATCCACAAGTTTTTGGGAAATTGTTGCAAAATCTCTCATTCACAACCTCTCAATTTGGCATTTTTGTTTTAAAATTTGCGCAAAAGGCTATAATTAATTACAAATTTTAAATACAATATAATTTTATCTAAAACTATTTTTAGATAAAATTACGCCTTGTAAAATTACAACAAAAAGGATTAAGGAGATGAAAAAAGCGTTAGCACTTTCTTTCGTGGCTTGTTCAGTACTCGGTGCTTCTGCTTTTGCGGCAGATAATTTGTTTGAAATTACTCCGCAAATTGGGGGAAGTTGGCATATTAGCAACGATCGCTATAGCAATGATATTGATTTAAGCTATGGCTTGAAGTTTGCAAACAGACTCACACGCAATGTTCTTGTAGAATTCAGCTATGAGCGCATTGATGATGCGGATTATAGTTTGTTTAATGAATCAACAGATGTCAGTCGCTATGCTATGAATCTTGTGAGAGAATTTTATGTTGAAAACACAATTTCACCTTATATTTTAGGGGGATTTGGTTATGAGCATATGTCAAACAATCTTCAGAGCATGGATAGCGATTTATTCGGACAGTATGGTGTCGGTGTGCGCTATGCATTGGCAGAATTCTTTCATCTTAAGGCAGAGGTGAGGCATCTCTTAAGCTTTGATGGACGCAGCGATATTATCGGAATGGTCGGCTTTAGCATTCCTTTTGGAACTTACACAGATCCTGTGGCGGTCGCAGAAAAAGGGACTCAATCTCAATTGCAACAACAGAAAGGAGCGGGAGTGGGAGCGGGAGCACCCTCTCATATACATACATTTTCTGTGCAATTCCCCTTTGACTCTTCAGAAATTCGCCCCACTTACAATGCAGAGATTAGAGATTTTGCAGAATCTATGAAACAAAACCCCAATCAAACGGCAGTCATTAGTGGGCACACAGATTCTGTAGGAGGGAATGGCGCATACAATCAGAGACTTTCAGAACGTCGTGCAAATGCTGTGAAAAACGCAATTGTCAATCAAGGCGTTGAAGAAAATCGCCTAGAGGCAAAGGGTTATGGCTCAACAAGACCAATTGCAGATAATGCGACAAATGAAGGAAGAAGACAGAACAGAAGAGTAGAAGCAGAAATCTACACAAATCCTACTCAAGAGTAAATCAATAGGAGTAGATAGATAGAGATATGCGACCGATTATTAAGCAGGATGTTGCGATTTATGCTCCAGAAGTGAATCTGGATATGAAAGCAGCAAAGGAGATTTGTCAGATTCTCATCTCTAATAGCGCGACGATTCGTTCGCTTGCACTCAAGGCAGTTTATTTTTCGTTTGAAAACATTAAACACTTTGATGAGGGCGCGACGATTCTCATTGCAAAGGCTCTCCTTGCCATGCAAAATAAAGTGAGCATCGCCGTTGCCTTTGTGGATTATGATGATGAGCAATTTCCTAAGCTCAAGGCACTCTTTCCAAATCGGAGTTTGCCACTCTTTCGCACAGAAAATATGGCAAGCATCCTGCTTGGTCTCAAGTCTCCCCCTTTAAATCAAACCATCGTTTATTATGACAAGGATGCGATGGTACAAACGCTCATTTCTCAAGAGTTAAGCTCTAAGGGCTATGATGTAGTCAGCATCAATACAAGCGATGATTTCATTGCCAAAAGGCGCCAATATCTTGACAAAGCTATTTATATCTATGACATTTATTTTGACATCACCACGAATTTTATTCCCGTTACAATTTCAGGTGGAATCGTTACTTATACGTTGTATAAAAAAGTTGATAAAAATGTTTCGCTCTTTTTCAATGTCCAAGCACACAATTCCCGCTTAAGAGAGGGTTATAAGGTCTTTATCTTTGATGCAAGTGATACAAAAGAGTTTAATTTGGGTGTTTTGGATTTCATTATGTCTCTAGCACTCAATAATATGCGCTTTGAAGCATGCATTGCAGTTTGTGGCTTGAAAATGAGTTTGGATAATGACAAAAAAGACCTCTGTGCGCGTAGCAATGTCTTGTTTTTTAATAGTTTGGAAGAATGCAAAAAGAATCCTAAAATTCAAGAGCTTGCTAAGGTGTACCAAACAACAGAGCAGAAGCGCAAAGGTTTGACAAAGCATTTAGTCGCACAGCTTCCCGTGTTCATCAATGCCGCTATTGAGACGCTCTCTTCTCTTACAGGAGGTGAGGCAAAGCGCGTTGATTACAAGGTAACGCAGTACAATCAAACATCGCAATCTGATGTGATGGGCGCTATGATTCAGTTTGAGGGCGATGTGAGTGGGTTGGTCGCGCTCTGTTTTAGCAAGGCTATCGTTAGGGAAGCTTCAATGATGTTGCTCGGCGAGGAATCGCAGAGTGATGATGAGCTTTTGGATGTGATTTCAGAATTCACAAACATTATCGCGGGACGCTCTAAAGCGGTCTTGGCTGAACATAATGTCTCCATTGGAATCTCACTCCCAAAGGCCTATAAGAGTGAGGAGGAGATTATCAAAACACTAAGCAGTAAGCAGGGAGTTCAGGTGAATTTATTGCTTAATGATAAGCCCTTAGTGCTGTTTTTGGCTCATTAGATACCGCTCTAAAATCACAAGTGCAGCGAGTGAATCTAGGATTCCGCTCTTGCTGTTTGCTTTTTTGCGCATTTTTTTGTCTTCTAACTTTTCTAACGCCTCAAAGGAACTGAAAGACTCTTCAAAAAAAATAATTTCTGTATGAGGGGGTAGGGCTATCAAGCTCACAAAATGCGCAATGCGCCTCTGTGTACTCAAAAGGGACGCGTTATTTGAAATGCTTGAATCTGTGTGTGTATCCGAATTCCCTGTGGCTTTGTGTGCTTCATAGTCGTTGAGATGAGGGAAGCCTACAATAACCTTCTTGGCATGAGATTCTGCAATGAGATTTGTTATGTCTTGTGCGGCTTGGTTGCGGTTTTTTCTGAATATCGAATTCAAGCACATAGGAATTCCGTTTATGGCCTTTGCGACACCTATGCGCTTGAGCCCAATGTCAAGGGCTAAAATAACACTAGTAGAAACTTCCATCATACCCCATGCGCAAGATTCCTTTGAGAATGATTTGTGGATTCTGCCCAGCTTTCCTTAGGAATAGTGGCTCCAAAATCTCCAAAACACGATTCGTGCTTGTTTCTATATCAAGCCCTTGTGCGGCTTGTTTAAATTCCTTTGAAAAGTCCTTTTTGAGAGCTTTTTTGAGAGCATCCATCCATTCTTTAATCTCCTTGTCTGTGGGGATTCTTAAATGGTCTTTGAGGCATTCTTCGGGGGCATTAATCGCATATCCTGCACCCATCATAGCTTCTTGCAGTCCGCCACCATTGTTGGCGCTCACAAGGACAGGGATCTCATTTAAAACTGCCTCACTCACCACGCGACCCCATGATTCATAGGCTAAAGAGGGGGCAATGAGCACTTTTGTAAGCTTGTAGATTTCTTTCATATTGGCTGTGTGGTGGGCAATATCTACATTTTTAAACATTTTGAGTTGATAGGGCTTTTTGTCGCTATTTGGCAGGTGGAGTGCCTCAATGGATTCTACAAAACTCCTGCGCCCATCCACTGCGAGAAATTTGACTTCGGGCAATTCTTTTTGCGCGACTTGTGCGAGTTTTGTAAAAATGCTCATGCCTTTTGTTGGACATGGATTAACAATTGTTACATATTTAGGGTCTTTTTCTGTACTGATAATGGCATCTTTGTCAATGAATATTCCACCTGCTTGGACATTAAGTCTGTCACGTGTCGCATAGAGTTGCGCTGTGGCTTGAGATTCTGTCAATAGCAATTCACAATCTTCAAAGCTATAATAGGGATGATTTCCATTGCATAGGGGATATACAAAAGGGATTCCGCGTCTCTTTGCTTCTGAATGCACGGCAATACCAGAAGTTCCTGTCCCATAGCCCATAGCGACATCGGGGCGGAAGTAATTGCAAAGCGCACTAAATTTTTGAAAAAAACTCCAAGATTCGTTATAGGTGAAATTTTCCATATTGCGATTTGCGCAAATCGTGTAGTGGTATTCAATGCCTGTATTGTTGTCATTAAAGATAATGTGCTGACTCTTACAGTTTGCAATCTCCTCTTCTAGTTTTGGGAAAAACGTCGTTCCGCGCGGAGAGTCAAAGATAAAGCTCCCTAGTGCTTTGATTTTGATTCCCCTCTTAGCAAGCGCTTCTAACATCGTCTTGCATTGAATCGCGGCACCAGAGCTTGTATCATGCAGACTAAAGGGACTCACCCATAACAATTTTCTTTCCATACTCTACTCCAAAAAATTTCCGCATTGTAGCAAATTTTTCCAAAGAACCTTTTAAGACAAGAGTCTTTCTAGCGCGTTTTGAATCTCCAAAAGCGTCCCTTGCGCGTGTGGTGGGAATTGTGTTTTATTGAAGGTTCTCTGTCTCTTAGCAAGCTGTGCGGTGTGTGTGGAGATAGAATCACAAAGAGATTTGAGATTCTGTTTATTTCCATCTGTGCTATGGGTAAAGTGCGCAGAATCAAGGAATTCTAATGTCTCCTTAATGCCAACACTCTTACCCCATTGATGTTCTGTGCCGTATTTTACGATGAGAGATTTCACTTCATCAATAAGCCCTTGTTTTATCATTGAATCTGTGCGCTGCCTGATTCTCTCTCTTAAGTGGTTCCTCTCCCACAGAATCTCTACAATCTCGCAATGTTTTAAAATGGGCTTTGGTGGGTTTTTTTTAAAATACACACTTGGAATCTCTTGTGATACATAGTAGATTTCTAATGCACGTCTAATGCGATAGGTGTCACTAGACTTTATGCTCTTTGCAAAGACGCTGTCAATTTGATAGAGAAAGTCATATTGAGACTTTGTCCCCCCGAGATTCTTAATTTCTGAAGAAATATCATCTCTTTGCTTTGTGCTTAATTTTGGAAATGCGGAGAGCCCACTAAGTAAAGTTCTAAGGTAGAATCCACTCCCACCAACAATTAAGAGCGCACAATGAGATTTTATGCAAAAATCCCACGCCTTGTGATATTCTGTGATGAAATTTTGTACATTTTGTGCTTCACTAGGCATAAGCACATCAAGCCCAAAGTGTGGAATCTCTCCGCGCTCTTTTAAGCTTGGCTTAGCGCTTGCGATATTGATTTCTTTATAAATGCTTAAAGAATCCAGCGAGAGAATCGCACAGCGGTATTTTTGGGCAAGTTCTAAAGAGAGAGATGTTTTGCCAGAGGCGGTACTTCCCAGAATCGCAATGACTTTTGGTTGTAAGGATTGCAAGTTATGCGAAGTTTTTGGAGGCTAAAATGGCTTCTAAAAATGCGCTTTTAACCGCGCATTTTTCCAAGACTGCAACACCTTGAGCAGTAGAGCCTCCCGGACTCATAACACTCTCTTTTAACAAAACGGGGTGATTTTGTTTGAGAAGTTCTGAAAAGCCGGAAAACAGCGTTTGGACGATATTTGTCGCTTCTTGGCGCGTGAGCCCATAAGTTACGCCTCCATCAATAAGGGATTCTGCGATCAAAGACAAAAAAGCCGGCGCACATCCCCCTAATGCTGTTGCTATAGGGAAAAGACGCTCTTCGATCCACAAGCTCTCCCCAATACTCTCAAAAATCTCACATGCCTTTTTTTTGTAGAATTCATCGCAAGATTCGTCGCTACAGAGGCTTGTGAGGGATTGCTTCACACTTGCGCAAACATTGGGCATCGCGCGGATATAATTTTTTGATTCAAGTGATTCCTTGAGTGTGGCAATGCTGACTGCATTGAGGATGGAATAGACACATTGAGACTTTCCTTGAAAGCGGAACTCTTTTAGCGCGTTTGGTTTGATACAGAGCAGAATCTCTTCTCCTTCAACTAAAATCGTGGAATCCTCTAAAAAAAGTGGTGTCAATCCGAGTTCATCACAAAAAGACTGAATTTTCGCGTTGTTTCTTCCGCAGACTTTGAGACGGTATTTGTCCCTTAGCCCTAGTGCTAGGGACTTTGCCATTTTACCATAGCCTACGACAATGAGGGTTTGCATTGTTTTATGAGGGGTTGGATTCAGAGAAATCAAAGAATCGCGCAATGGGTTCTGCTAAGCCAAAGTTTTCGTATTTTTGATTTTCTAGTACGACTTGCCCCATTGTATGGTTTTCAAAGTTAAACAACACAGGAGCGAGGAAATTGACGGTAGAATTTTGGATTGGTTCTTGAATGCAGACAATATTGAGGGTCACGACTTGATTGTTTTCTGCACTCGTGTTTTTCGCACCTTTGAGCTCTAGAGCCTCCATGATTGGTGCGGGAATGTCAAACTCATAGTCTGAACGCATAACATAGGGATTGACCAATGTAAAGGAGATTCCATCATCGTGAGTACTTTTGAGTTGCATAAACACTTCATCGTCTTGTGCGACCTTTTCTAGAGTCATTTTTGTGATTTGCTCAAAGCCTAAAATTGGCGATTTTACTACAAATTCCATTTCGCTATCCCTTGTTGCGCTGTGTGCGCTTTGTTTGCTAAAATCTCTGTTAATGAAAGTCTTAGAATACCCTTAAAACTCTTAAGTCCTCTTAAAATCTGCGTGTGATTTTATCGGAATTTCAACAAAAAATCAAATTTTTGTCAATAAAATTGATTCAAATTTATCACAAATCCGCTATAATTGCAACGATTGATTTGGTCGTTAAAACCACTCAATGCATTCGTGTTTGTATAATCTAGTGCTGTCTTTTTCAATCCATCTGTCCAGCATTAATTTGATTGATTTTAAGGATTTTTATGTTTAAAACGATGCGTTTATTTTTATTATCTTTTTGTATTTTGTTGTTTATGGGTGCTTGTTCGGGGAAGTCTAATGGCGGTTTGGGGCTTGATGAGGTTAATAAACCCGCAGATTATTGGTATCAAAATATGCTCAAAGAGATTCGCAATGACGATTTAGAAAAGGCCGATAGCTATTTTGTCTCCCTCCAAAGTGAGCATTTGCACTCTCCACTCTTGAGTGAGGCTATGTTGATTCTAGGACGTGCGCATATGCAAGCAGAAGAATATTTGCTCGCGGCCTTTTATTTTGATGAATTCACCAAACGTTTTGGAAGTCCAGAGAATATTGATTTCATCCAATTTTTGAAATTGCAGGCAAATTACTATGCCTTTGCAAAGCAGTATCGTGATCAGCAATTGTTGAAAAAATCCATTCAAGATGCACGTGATTTCACGCAAAAATACCCCTATTCCCGCTACCGTCCTATGATAGACACAATGCTTTTGCGCTTAGAATTAGCCAATTTGTCCTTTAACGAAGAGATTGCAAGGCTTTATGAGCGCAAGAAAAAGGGAAGTGGAGCGGAATATTATAAGGAAAAGGCTAATGAAGTGCCTTGGCTCAAAGAAGTATTTCGCGATGAAGTGGAATCTCCGTGGTATCAAAAGCTGTTTGAGTGGTAGGAGGGATGATGCAACTAGAACATTATGGAGAGTTCCCAAAGAGTCTGCCAATCCTCGTTGAAGAGGAGATGTTGCTCTATCCCTTTATGATTGCACCTCTGTTTATTGGCAATGAAGAGAGCATAAAGTCCATTGAAGTGGCGATGAATTCCAAGGACAAGCTGATTTTTATCGCTCCATCTAAATCTGATGAAGAAAACGAAGAGAACGATGAGGTAGGATTCTACGATGCAGGAGTGATTGGCACAATCATGCGGCGCGTGGCATTGCCAGAGGGTCGCTTTAAGATTCTGTTTCAAGGTTTAAGTCGCGGGAGATTGTTGAGTGTGGAATCCAAAGATCCTCTTGTGGGGAGGGTTGCACCCATTATGTCTCTGCCCTATGATGAGATGCGCATAGAAGCGGTTTTGTCAATTCTCAAAGAAAATTTGCGCACACTCTATTCTGTCGCACAAAATTTTCCTCAAGATTTGCTAAAGAGTATCAATGACACGACCGATCCAAATCGCGCGGCAGACTTGATTGCAAGTACATTGCGGCTCAAAAAGGAGCAAGCCTACAGGGTGTTTAAAGAAGAAAATCCCGAAGAGCGCCTCTTGCATCTCATTGAAATTACGATGGAAGAGATTCGCGCACAGCAGATTCAAAAGGAGATTAAAAATAAAGTCAATTCTCAAATGGAAAAAGTCAATAAAGAGTATTTTCTCAAAGAGCAGTTGCGTCAGATTCAAAAAGAACTCGGCGGAGATTCCAATAAAGACAATGAGATTGAAGAATACCGACAAAAGTTAGAAAAGCTCAAAAATGCTATGGGAAAAATGGCCTACAAAGAAGTCCAAAAGCAAATCAACAAGCTCTCGCGTATGCATCAAGACAGCGCAGATGCGAATTTGTTACAAAATTATCTTGAAGTGGTGCTGGAGATTCCTTTTGGGCATTATGCGAAGAAAGACTTAGAGGTTAATGTCGTAGAAAAGCAGCTTAGCAAAGATCATTACGCACTAGAGAAACCAAAAGCACGTATTGTGGAGTATTTTGCTGTGCGTAAATTATTAGAATTGCGCAAGGCAAATGCCGATGGCTCAAAGGGTGCGATATTGTGCTTCTATGGTCCTCCGGGCGTGGGGAAAACGAGTCTTGCAAACTCCATTGCAACTGCGCTTAGGCGCAAACTTGTAAGAATCGCATTAGGGGGATTAGAAGATGTGAATGAGTTGCGCGGACATCGGCGCACTTATATTGGGGCAATGCCGGGCAGAATCGTGCAGGGCTTAATCAACGCAAAAGAAATGAATCCCGTCGTCGTACTTGATGAGATTGACAAGATTCACAATTCTTTTCGCGGTGATCCAAGTGCGGTTCTTTTAGAAATTTTAGATCCTGAGCAAAACAAAGAATTTAGGGATTATTACACAAACTTTAGCATTGATTTGTCTCAAGTGATTTTTGTCGCCACAGCCAATGATATTAGCGCGATTCCTGCTCCTTTGCGCGACAGAATGGAATTTATCAATATCAACAGCTACACGCCCGATCAAAAAGAGCAGATTGCCAAGAAATATTTGATTCCTCAAGAGCTCAAAAGGCATGGATTGCAGAGTAGTGAAGTAAATTTCAGCATGTCTGCGATTAAGGTTATCATTGAAAAATACACGCGCGAGGCGGGAGTGAGGAATCTAAGACGCAAGATAGCAGAAATTTTGCGTAAGGTCGCAAAAGAGATTTTAGAGGCTCAAGAGCAGGGCAAAGAAACAGAAAAATCCAAAATGCGCAAAGAGATTCAAACAAAGTCCGCTAAGATTCAAATCACACCTCAAACACTTCCGCGCTATTTAGATAAGATTGTCTTTGAGTTTGAAAATGCAAGCAAGGTCGCTGAAGTCGGATTGATTAACGGACTTGCATGGACGAGCGTCGGCGGAGATGTTTTGAAAATAGAAGCTCTAAAGATTAGAGGCAAGGGGGGTTTGCATCTCACGGGGAATTTGGGAGATGTGATGAAAGAGAGTGCAAAAATTGCTTATTCTCACATTAAATCTCTCATAGACAACAAGTCCTTAAAGATTGATGTGCGCTCTATCCCAAGAACACAAAAAGAAAAAGAAGAAGGAATCACGCCTGATGTGAGCGAGATTTATAATCGCTTTGACATTCATTTGCATGTTCCCGAAGGAGCGACGCCAAAGGATGGTCCAAGTGCTGGAATCGCAATTGCAAGTGCGCTTGCCTCTTTGCTGACAAATCAAAAGGTGCGTGGGAGTGTGGCTATGACAGGAGAGCTGACATTGCGCGGAAAAGTCCTGCCAATAGGAGGATTGCAAGAAAAGCTTATTGCCGCATATAAGAGTGGAATCAAAGAGGTTTTGATTCCTAAAAAGAACTTTGAACGTGATTTGGATGAGATTCCCAAAGAGGTTAAAGATGGGCTTAACATCTATCCTGTGACGAGCTTTAAAGAAGTCTTAGCGGTGCTTTTTAAGTGAATGCTGTACTCAAACACACATTACACACATTGGATTCACTGCAGATTCCTGTGCGCTCTTTTTTTGAGATTTGTGGGATTGATGAAGCGGGGCGCGGAAGTTTGGCGGGATCGCTTTTTGTGTGTGGTGTGATTTTGGATTCAGAGATTCCTAGAGAACTTCTCTTGTCGCTCAAAGATTCTAAGGTTTTGAGTCAAAAGAGGCGCGATCTTTTGTCTTTGGAGATTAAGAAATTTGCAAGATTCCATTTGGTAGAAAAACAAGCACAAGAGATTGACAAGAGAGGCTTAAGTCAGTGCTTGAAAGAAGCTTTGGCAGAGATTGTGAGTTCTTTGTTTGCACCCTATTATATTTTTGATGGGAATTGTGCTTTTGGGATTCCGCAGTTAAGGACACTCATTAAGGGTGATTCTAAACTTCCAGCAATCAGTGCGGCAAGTATCTTGGCAAAGAGTGCAAAAGATGCGCAAATGCAGCAATTGCACATGCAATATCCAGAATATGGATTCTCATCGCATAAGGGCTATGGGACAAAGGAGCATCGTTTGGCGCTATTGCAACATGGGGTTTGCAAAGAGCATCGCAAGAGCTACCGCTTGAGGGATTTGCACGGGGCAAGTTTATTTTGAATCGCTTTAGACTTTAGAGAAGTTTCACTTCTTAATGTATTTTTACGATTTTAAAGGTTACAATAATATTTTATCTACAAAGGGGTTTGGTTTTGAGCGGATGTGTCATTACAATTACTTCAGGCAAAGGTGGCGTGGGGAAATCAACGACAACGGCGAATCTTGCTGTGGGTTTGGCTATGCTTGGAAAGAAAGTCGTTGCAGTGGATTTTGATATAGGATTGCGGAATTTGGATATGATTTTGGGATTAGAAAATCGCATTGTCTATGATATTGTCAATGTTATGGAGGGCGAGTGCAATCTCTCTCAAGCTCTCATTAATGACAAAAAAACAAAGAATCTCTACTTCCTCCCTGCAAGTCAGAGCAAGGACAAAAACATTTTAGATAAGCAAAAAGTCGCTTCTCTCATCCAACGTCTTAAAGAGGAGTTTGAAATCATTCTTTTGGATTCTCCAGCGGGGATTGAGGGGGGGTTTGAACATGCAATTTTCCTTGCGGATCGTGCTTTGATTATCTCCACGCCTGAAGTTTCAAGTGTGCGCGATGCAGATCGTGTGATTGGAATCATTGATGCGAAGAGTCAAAAGGCTCAAAATGGCGAAGAAGTCATAAAACATCTCATCATTAATCGCCTCAAGCCCGAAATGGTAGAAAAGGGCGAAATGATAGGTGTGGAGGATATTTTGAATATTTTGGCGATTCCTCTGATTGGAATCGTTCCAGAGGATGAGAAAATCGTCTCTTCTACAAACACGGGTGAGCCTGTGATTTATGGAGATTCCCTTTCGGCAAAGGCCTATCAAAATATCGCAAAGCGCGTTTTAGGAGAAGAAGTTCCCTATTTGGATTTAAAGGTAAAAAAGGGATTCTTTGGGAGGCTGTTTAAATGACATTAAGGGATAAGATTTTCAAACGCAAAAAGACCTCCGCGCAAGAAGCAAAGGACAGATTGACATTAATCTTAGCCCATGAAAGAGCCATTAATGTCCCCTACATTGAAGCTATGAAACAAGAGATTTTGGAGGTGATAAAGAAATATACAAGGGCACAAAAGATTGATATCAAAACCGATTCTAATCAAAATTTCAACACCCTTGAAGTGGAGATTTTCTTAGAAAAATAACAATGTTTAAAGTCAAGCCCTTAACATTAGCAATATTTGCGCTTCTATTGATTTTGCTGGGCTTTAATTTTGTTCCAAAGGATTCTAAAAATCCCCCAAAACAAACACACAAGAAACTTCAAGAGAATGCAAAAGAAAATTCCCAAGAGATTCAAAGACTTCAAAGTGCGGAAAATAATGCGACATTAAAGCAGACAAGCGCGGAATTAATCCGCAAAAACATTGAAATCTTGCAACAAAATATCGCCATCTTACAACAAGAAAACGCGCAACAAGAAAGTGCATTAAGACAGGAATCCTTGCAGGATTCTAGCGATTCTAATCTCACGCAATCTGTAGAGTTGGCATTAGAATCAAAAGAAAGAGAATTGCAAAAAGACGCATCAAAAAAAATAGAGGAATCCTTAGGCTCAAAATGTGTGCGCCACAAACCACAGCTTGCAATCATTATTGATGATATCAGTTCGTTTGTGCAATATCAAGCAGTTTTAAGGCTTACTTACAAGGTTACGCCCTCGATCTTTCCTCAAAGCAAATTCAACAAAGACGCACAAAAAATCGCAAAAAGCGCCCCTTTTTTTATGGTGCATCTGCCCCTAGAGGCACTTAACTTCTATCAAAAAGAACACAAATGGCTCTATGTGGGTGATTCTAAAGAGAAAATAGAGGATTATATCACTAAGATTAAACGTGATTTTCCGCATCTCACTTATATTAACAACCACACGGGTAGCAAATTTACACAAGATGCACGGGCTATGACTTTACTTTTAGAAACACTTGCAGCTCATAAGATTAATTTTGTGGATTCTAGGACGATTGCAAACACTTACACAAGTGCCTTTTATGCAGAACATAGGGAGGCATTGTTGAATCCTTGTCAGAGGGTCCCCTTAGTGCGCGATGTATTTTTGGACAATACACTAGAGATTCCGCAAATCACGCAAAATCTCATTCAAGCCGTTAAAATCGCTCGAGATCAAGGCTATGCTATCGCCATTGCGCATCCTCACAGGGAGACGCTTTTGGCCTTAAGAAATGCGACGGATTATTTGAGGGCAAGTGGGGTTGAGCTTGTTTATGTCAATGAAATTATTGCGCCTTAAATGTTTCTACAAATAAATTATGCTAGAATCTCTAAAAATGCAAGGGAAAAGGGAGAGTTATGACAACTCCAAAGACGCGCCATCAGCTTCAAGGCAGCATTTTGACGATTACTGCTGCGCATGATGCGACATTGTGCATTGACAATACATTCCACATCACAGCAGTCGATCAATCCCTAAGAATCAAATCAAGCGTACAGGTCGCAAAGAATAGAGAATCCCCCCATCGCTATTCCCATGCATTTGGAATCTCTGCGCATTTATTTTTCTGTGTGCCTATTTTTGGGGAAGATCAGGTGATTATCTTAGAGTTAGAGGGTTCAAAGCCAAAGCACATTGCAACTCTAAGCGATCATGATGGAGACATAGAATCTTCTAGCTTTTCAAGTGATGGACGTTTTTTTGCCACTGGCGGGCAAGATGGTAGAGTGTTTTTCTATGATGGGCGCAGTTTTTTGCCCATTGCCTCCCTCTTAGCACGTTCAGATTATATCTCCACGATTCGTTTTTCAAAAAGCGCAGAATATGTCGCAATCAGTGGATTTGACAAATTTACATTAGTTTTTGATATGTTGCGCCATAAAATCGCGTTTAATTTCGTAACAGGCGATGTGGTGGAGGATTCTTGCTTTTTTGAAAATGACGAAAAACTCTTGCTTGTTTGTCGCAATAATTCTTCAATTATATTTAGTTTGAAAGATGGCAAGATTATCTCTACAGAATATCTCTTTGCTTTTTGGCCAACGAGCATTGCGGTTGATAATGAAGAAAACTATGCGCTTGTGGGGACACGATCGGATACACTCTATGTGATTGCGCTAGAGAGCAACACAAAAGCTATGGAGATTAAGACTGAATACGCTGGAATCGCGTCGTTAGGCTTTTCTTTGGGGTATCTCTATATGGGTTCTATAGACGGGACACTCTCTGTGATTGATTATAACGAGGGGAAAGAGGAATTAGAGGAGAGTTTAGAAAAAAAGGACTACAAAAGCGCACGAGAGGCGATTAATAAAAACATCTTTTTAAGCATTCATCCGCTTACAAAGGTTTTTGATGAGGTGTGGCCAGAGATTTTGCACAAGGCCATTGATTTGCTCAATCATAACGAAATTGACGCGGCCGTTGAATTGACCGCGCCCTTTGTTGTCTCTGAAACCAAAAAGAATGAATTTGATTTTTATCTTGCACAAAAAGAGGGCGTGAGGACGTTTTTGGAATTTATCAATAAAAAGGACTACACAAAAGCCTATGAAATGCTACAAACAACGAAATTTCTCACAAAAACTCAAGCCTATGAAAAGCTAGAAAACATTTGGAATAAAGCCTTTTTCAATGCCAAAAAGCTTCTCTTAGAAGATGCGACCAACAACAAGCGCCTTGCAGAGCAGACGTTGGCTCCCTTCAATAACACACCCAAAAAAGAGCTTATTGTGCAGTTATTGCGCAATTCTGATGTGTTTGAAAAGGCAGAATCTCTCATTAAAGGGCAGAATTTTAAAGAATATTTTAGTCTCACCTTTCAATTTTCATTTTTACGTGATACGGATTTGTATAAAAAGGTCTTGCTTGTCGGAGAGCGGATGCTTGCTAATATTTTGGAATTGGAAAAAAATTTCAAATACGAAGAGGCGAAGAAAATCGCGGAGATTCTGCTTGTTTTTCCGCCTTTGAAACGTGCAGCAAATGAACGTATCGTGCTTATGCAACAAAAAGAAAAATTGCTTCTTGCCATTGAAGCGCATGATATCAAAAAGGTCTATTCTCTCATTGATGAAATTGAGAGTTTGCGCTCCATGCAGCAGTTTAAAGACTTCACAAAAGACTTCCTTGAACGTTACGAACAGGCTAAGCCTTATGCACATAATGGTAATGCAAAGCACGCGATGGTGCTTTTGGGGGAATATTTGGAGATTAATTATTGGGTGGATAAAATCGGCTCATTGCTTAAGATTGCTTATTTGAAGCAGATTCAAGATGTTTTGAATGATTCTGAAGTGAATTGGACAATCACAATCAAACGTTATTTTGAACGTTATGGCAAGAGCTTTGAGTTGGTTAAGCTCTTGCAAAATCATCCTGCTAAAGAGACATTGGATCAATTTGAGGGCGATGGTGAGGGTGATGGCTATCGTCGCTATGGCTTTGTGGATTCTGTTGTGATTTATCTTGTCCAAAAAGAAACAGATTAAGTGCAGAATTTCTCAACACTCAAAGAGATTCCGCCTGAATTTGCTCATCTGAATCTCAAAAAGCTCTATTATTGCGGGAATGTGCAGTTGCTTCAAAGTCACAAAGTCACCATTGTGGGCACACGCAATCCTAACCCCTATGCGCAAAATTTCACGCGCACAATCGCACAAAGACTCTCTAAAGAGGGCATTGTTATCGTAAGTGGTGGTGCGCTAGGGACTGACATCATTGCCCATCAAGCCTCTCTGCCTCATACGATTATGATTTCCCCCACGTCTTTAGAGATTATCTATCCAAAGAGCAATGAAAAAACTATCAGGCAAATCTATCAAAACGGCTTGGTTTTAAGTCAGTTTGATCCTCCCTATCATCCCCATTCTTTTTCGTTTTTAGAGCGGAATCGTTTGGTGGTGAGCCTTGGAGAGTGTGTGATTATCCCTCAAGCAGATTTGAGAAGTGGCTCTATGCAGAGTGCCAAATACGCGCTTTCTTTGCAGAAAAAGGTCTTCGTCCCCCCGCATCATATCGGACAGAGCAATGGCACACAATCTCTTGCAAAAGAGGGCAAGGCAGAGGTGATTTGGGATATTGAGGAATGGATGGAGAGGTATTTTGTCAAAAATAGGGATTCTATCACACAGGATTCTTTGTGTCAGGATGAGATTTTAGAATTTTGCAAGAAGAATCCGCTTTTTGAAGAGGCGTTTTTGCGCTTTGGTGAGATTTTGTTTGAATATGAATTGGACGGCAAAATCACAAGAAATAGCGGTCGCATCGTGGTGAGCGAATCTTAAAGGGTTGAGTGCGCAAAAGACGAGAGACAATGAGGGCTAAAGTTAGAGCAATTGTTCTATTCTGTCCTTTTTGGGCGCGATTTCTGTGATTTGGATTCCAAAGTTTCCATCGACAATGACGACTTCTCCCTTAGCGATCACTTTGTCATCAACAAGCACTTCAAGTGGATCATTTGCGAGTTGATTGAGTTCCACGACGCTTCCAATATCCATGGCAATGACGTCTTTTAGGAGCATTTTTTTCTGTCCGATTCTAACCTTGACTTGTAAGCGCACATCTAAGAGCATCGCCATATTTTTCATTTCTGTATTGCTAAGATCCATCTTAGCATCGTGTGTACCACCACTATCTGTAGATGGAGACTCTACCGTATTTGTTTGAGCGTTAAAGTGATTTTCAAAGGCACTTGAAAAGGCAAAATAGAGATGATCTTGAATGGAATTGAGATTGAATGCAAATGTATAAAATCCGCTGTATTGAGACAATCCTAAGTCTCCATCGCCTAAAAAATTGATATTACCAAGTGTAAAGCTAAGCTTTGGGAGTTCCTTTTGTCCGCCAAGCGATGTGGATATTGCGCCAAAGATATTGGAGGCGATTTCTTTTGTCGCATCCAAGTCATCAGCCTCCATTGCATCTTTGCTCTCCCCCTCTCCCCCGAGCATCATATCGGCCAATGCTGTGGCGACTTTTGGTGGGATGAATAGGGCTAAGGATGCGCCATCGTCTGTATTAATGTCAATCTTAGCTATTGGGGGCTTGATAGAATCGCTCTTGCCATCTTGATCTTCAAGATGCTTCATATCGGGGGCTTGTCCAAGCAATCCCTCCATAGTGGCGCTCGTTTCTTGTATGATGAGTTTTAAAAAATCGCCTAGCATTATGACTCCTATTCTTCTTCAAGCTCGTTAGCTCTAGATTTGCGTTGAATCTCAAGCATTTCTAAAATCTCTTTGACTTGGTCTTTTTCTGTTTTAATCATTTCTTTGACTTCTATTGTCTTGCGATAGCGGTGCAATCCAATGCTTGCTAAGAATTTCTCTCTCCCATCAACATTGATAATAACTGTATCATCTGCGGGTCTGTCAAGGCGGACGATATCGCCAACTTCTAAATCAAGCACTTCTTGCATAGCAAGTTTCGTCTCTCCAAGAATCGCAGAGACATTGACTTTCGCACCTCCTAGCAGAGCCTGAAGTTCTTTGTTGCGCGATTTTTTTGCGCTGGTTTCACTCAACATAATATCCCGACTTGCGAGCCTAGAGAGTACGGATTCTAGCGAAATGACGGGGTAGCACAAGTTCATCATGCCACTGCTATGCCCAATGATAATCTCCATAACCACCATAATGACAATTTCGTTTTGTGCAACGATTTGCACGACATTAGGACTTGATTCCTTGACATCAACAGAGGGGAAAATCTCCGTAATTGGTGCCCATGCCTCCTTGAGATTTTGCATCATTTGCTTAAGAATCGTGTCAAGGAGATTTAACTCAATATCACTAAACTCGCGCGTGGATTCGTAAGGATCGCCCTTTCCTCCTAAGAGCCTGTCAATCATTGGAAATGCAATGCTCGGGTTGATTTCTAAAACACCCGTTCCATCAAGAGGCTTCATTGAGAAGACATTGAAGCTTGTTGGGCTTGGCAAACTCATTAGAAATTCACCATAAGTCATTTGATCCACGCTGTGAAGTTGAATCTCAACGATAGAGCGCATAATGGCAGAGATTTGACTGGAGAGACTACGTGCCATTTTGTCGTGGATTCCGCGAAAGGCACGAAGCTGTTCTTTACTCACACGATTGGGTCGCTTGAAGTCATAGAGTGTGATCTGTCTTTGCTGGACAACGGCAGGTTTTTCAAGGGTTTCTTGTTCCCCACCACCATCATCATCAACGACTTCTAAGAGCGCATCAATTTCTTCTTGACTTAAAATATCAGCCATTTAATCCCCTTTCATCAAGGTATTTACGAATCTTACGTATCACAGCCTTATGTAATTGTGAGGCTCTGGATTCTGAAACACCTAAGACTGTGCTAATCTCCTTGAAATTAAGTTCTTCAAAGTAATAGAGTTGAATCACAAGCTGTTCATTGTGTGTCGCATGAGCAAGAATTTCTTCTATGATTTGAATCAGCTCTTCTTTTTCAATTCTATCAAGCGTTTCATCGCGTTCCCCACCCACTTGCTCTTCAAGTGGCATTATATTATAAATCTCACCTGCGATACGAGCTTCTTTAATCTTTTCTACATCTTCACCAAGAATCTCGCTTAAATAGGCATCATCGGGTTCTTCTTCATGTTCATTATAATAATCGGCTATGGCTTTGTTGATCTGTTTAATCAAAGTGCGCGTGTGTCGCGAGAGGACATCAAGACTGCGCAAATAATCCAACATCGCGCCCTGCACACGTGGTCGCGCATAGCCCCAAAAGGAATCATTAAGACTGCTGTCATATTTTCTTGCAAGTTTAATGAGCTCCTCTGTGCCAATGGAGATTAAATCGGAGAAATCGACACTTGCGGGCAGACGTTCCTTGAGGCGGTATGCCATTGCCTTAAGGGCTGGCAAATAATCTAGTGCTAAAGAATCTTGTGAATGCTTGAGGGCATCCTTGTAGCTATTAGAAGTCATCGCCATATTGTTCAATTCCCTGCTTGTCTGATTTGTTGCGACGATCTTCCTCCTCTTCCTCGCGCATTGTTTTTTCCATTGCGCGTAAGAATCCGCGCACTTTGTTGGTGATTTTCTCTCGTTTGTCAAATTCATCAATGTATTCTTCTAAGAGCGCATTGTAAGTGGATTTTCTGCTAACACTATCTTGTGTGCCAATGAAGCGGATAAATAGAGAGACACTCACAAGAGTAATTAAATAAAACCCAATGGTAGAAATGAGTGTCGCAGCGACGATCATAGCGGGATCGTCAAATTTCAAAAAAGACAATAAAAGCCCAATAAAAAACCCATTGACAATTGCAAAACTCAAAAAATTATCCATTTTCAAAGGCATTGTGTTTCCTTACATCTCTCAAAAATGACCTAAAATCTTTTTTAGGAATTTTCCAAACTTTCTGTCTTCTTGAACTAGCACATTTCGTTCCA
This sequence comes from uncultured Helicobacteraceae bacterium, assembly GCA_947588965.1. Classification (GTDB taxonomy): domain Bacteria; phylum Campylobacterota; class Campylobacteria; order Campylobacterales; family Helicobacteraceae; genus Helicobacter_D. The sequence goes on along the minus strand of CANQAN010000003.1, from coordinate 34,450 downwards.
TTTTTTTTGCTAGGGCTCTTGCAATCTCTTCAATTTCTATTGAAGGGGCAGAGTTTGGTTCCTCCTTGACAAAGATTCCGCGATTTTTGCTGTAATAATTAATGAGAGAATTTCTTGTCAATCTCCCCAGATAGTCTAATGCGATATGCGCGATATTGTTTTGTGCGATCTTTTGAATCTTTTGAAAGATCATTTGTGCTTCCTCGTCATTTTTAGCCATATTGATGAGCATAAAAACGCGTTCTTTGTGTGTCGCAGCAAGTTTAATCGTCGCATAGGCATCTGTGATGGCTGCGGGATCGGGAATGGTGACGACAATCACCTCATCGCTGTTTTTCAAAAAAGTCTGTGTGTATTCGCCAATCCCAGCACCTGTGTCAATAATAACAAAGTCCAATCCATCCAAAAAAGCGGAATCCTCAATGAGAGCTTCAAACATAAATTCACTCTTATAGCGGAAAATATCCGCTCCAGAATCGCCCGGAATAAGATAAAGTCCGCGCTCAACGGGGATAATGATGTCTTTAAGCCGCGCTTGATTTTTCAAAACATGCAAGAGATTTTTTTCGCAGCGCACACCAAACATAATGTCTAAATTTGCCAATCCAATGTCTGCATCAAAGATTCCGACTTTAAAGCCAAGTTGCCAAAGTTTATAGGAGAGATTCGCGCTAAAAGTAGATTTTCCCACACCACCTTTTCCGCTTGTAATGGTTATAAACTTCGTGCTAGAGGTTTTTGGAGAATCTATGAGAAATTCTAAATTGGCTGCTTGATTTTTCATTTTAGCCCTTAGTTAGTCCATCAAGTAAGCAATCAATCAAAAAATCGCTTGTCGCAACATTAAGGTCGTTGGGTACTTCTTGCCCGATAGAGAAGTAGCTCACAGGCTTTTTGGTTTCATAGACAAGAGAAAAGATATTCCCATAGCTGTGCGTTTCATCAAGTTTAGTAAAGAGCAATGTGTCAATGCCTAACATTGAAAAGGTATGATAAATATCTTTTAAGTCCTCGTATTTTGTCGTTGCGCTCATCACAAGGCTCACATCAATCTTTGTGTTTGGATCAGCATTGACAAAGCTTTTGAGAGATTCTAATTTGGCTCTGTCGTGTTGAGAGCTTCCTACAGTGTCAATGAGAATGTAATCGCAATATTTCAAGGAGTCTAGAGCATTGACAAATTCCTCTGTATCTACGACAGTATCAATGCTTAGCTTCATTTTCTTTGCATAAAACATAAGCTGATCGACCGCCCCGATTCTGTAAGTGTCAAGCGTGATGATTCCAACTTTATAGTTTTTGTTTAAGAGCCGTGAATAGCGCGCCGCAAGTTTGGCTAGAGTGGTTGTCTTGCCCACTCCTGTGGGACCGACAAGCATCATAATGTTTTTGGCATTGCTGCTAAGATTTTCCGCCCTTGCATACACCATCTTGCGCAACACTTCTCTGAAGTATCGCTTAATAAGCACGGAGTTTTCCCGCATTTTGATAGGCATAAGCTCCAGCGTGAGTTGCATGATTTTATCCAAATGTTCCTTTGCGATTCCACTTGCCTTTGTGATTCTATAAATCTCTGCAAACTCGTGTGGTATCACAAGCCCATCGCGCTTTGGTCCCCTCTCTTCCCAAAACATATTTTGGATAAGCTTTAATTTGTCATTGAGGCGATCAATCTCGCTGCGGATAATGCGCAAATCATCGGGTGTGGATTCCTTTTTGGCTTCTTTTTTAGAGGTTTGAGTGTCTTTAGAATCTTTTTTGTTTTCCGCATTTTGGGATTCTTTGGGTTCCTTTTTAGCATTTTTGTTTTCAATCTGGGCATTTTGCGCGTTTGCATAGAGAGACTTGGGCGGTGTTTTTGACGGAACACCCGCGATTTGCGAGATTTGTCTCACGGCATCAGAGAGTTGCAAAGAAACTTCTTCGGGGAGGGCGTTTGAGAGATTCTGTGCGCTTTGTGCGAGTTTCTTGCGCTCGATCTCTTTTTGTGCAATGAGTTCTAGGCGCTCTGCTATGTTGTTGCCTTTTGGCTGTGGTGGTTCTAACGTTACTTGTTGTTTTACCTTTGCTTCTTTGAGATCTTCTTCGCTGATAGCAACAGAAACCTCATAAGTGCCATCCTCTAGCTTTTTTTGTGCGATGATAGAAAACTCATCGCCAAGCTCTTTTTTCGCTTCTGCTAGGGCTTGTGTCGTTGTCGCGCCATTGAAAGTGAATAATTTCATGCCTCTCTCCATCTCTGCCAAACTTGATAGGTGTCTTGGAGGGGAATCCTCACGCTCTCTCTTTGATTCCACGCAATGTGCGGAATCCTTAAATGATCCAGAGAGATTCTTCTGTCCTTAAAGCCAATAATGTCTAAATCTAAAGTACGCGGCGCGTTTTTAAAGGGGCGCTTACGATTCCTGCCAAAAATACGCTCTAAATAAGCGCATAAGCTCCAAAATTCCACATAGCCAAGCTTTGTTTTAAGCCATACAATCGCATTATAAAAGTCCGCTTGTGCAGTGTAACCAAAGGCGGGATTCTTTAAAATTGGGGAAATCGCAATGAGTGTGCTTTGTCTGCCTTGTTTTTGAAAGCGCACAAAGAGCTTCCAAAAGCGCACTAAGCATTCCCCGCAATTTGCGCCAATCCCTAAAATCACATAATGTTTCAAATGCGAGTAATCTTTGAATATGCGGTAGGGATTTGCACTGCGAACTTTTGTAAAAGCTCTTAAATTCACAGACAAAAAGGGACTTTTCTTTGCATTTTTCAGTGGTGAAGTTGTGCAAAAAAAGCGCACAAGATCTGCGCTCAATGGAATCTTGCGATAGGTTTTAAGCCCGTAATATCCATGTTGCTTGAAATTTGTACTCATTACAAAGAATCTCCAAGAATCCTTGCACCACTAGATTCTAAGACAACAAGATCTTCTATGCGCACACCATAATGATCGGGGATGTAGATTCCGGGTTCAATTGAAAAAACCATTCCCTCTTGTAAAATATCCTTAGAACGTGATGAGATAAGGGGAAGCTCGTGAATGTCAAGTCCAACTCCGTGCCCTGTGGAATGGACAAAATACTTTCCAAATCCTGCCTTTTCTATCACACTACGAGCGATGGCATCCACTTGACTCGCAAGCATTCCGGGCTTGATAGATTGAATCGCTTTTTCTTGAGCTTTAAGCACGGTGTCGTAGATCTTTTGGATTTGAGGGTCTTTGAAAGATTGCTGCTTTTTGAAATGGATTCCATTCTTCCCAAAATATCCCGTACGCGTCATATCTGAACAATAGCCTTTATACTTCAATCCCGCATCAAAGAGCAATAAATCACCCTTGCGAAGCTTGTCGCTAGAGGGAATCGCGTGAGGCTTCGCGGCATTGGCATTGATGCCAACAATAGGATTGAAGCTCAAATCATAAGTGCCTTTTTTGCTCAAAAATCCTTGAGCCTTGTAATGCAAAAAAGATTCTTTATTTCCCTTGCCACCCTTGTTAATGAAGTTTGCAAACTTCGCAAAGGCTTTATGATTCAATTGTTGAGAATGCTCTAAAAGGGCGATTTCTTCTTTTGTCTTAATGATGCGCTTTTCTTGGTGAAAATTTGGCTTTGGGATGAAGTTTATGTGATTGAGACCGCTTTTGAGCTTCTCAAAGAAAAAGACAGAAAATTCCATAGGATCATAACAAATCGTGAATTTTGCGTATTTCTTTAAAATCGTGCGTACTGTGCGGATAATGTCGCGTGTGATGAGAATCTCTATAGAATATTTGTCATGTTTAATATTTTCTTGTGCTTCTGTGGCATAGCGCCCATCTGTGAGAAAATACCCCACGTCTTTAAAGGCGATAAACAAAGCATTGTCGCAACTATACCCAACTTCAAAGTATAGGGCGCTCTCATTGCGCGTCATAAAATTATCCATTAATCACCCTCCCCCTCTTTTTAAACAATCTAACTCTGCTGTGTTGTTTGTGCAGATTCCGCACGTGCCTTTCTTGCATCTTTTATGGCTTGAATCTCTCCTAAGATTTGGACGATTCCTTGTAAGGCTAAGTGGTAGCCAATAGGACCAAAGCCTGCAATCACTCCTGCGCAAACACTTGCTGTGAGGCTTTTTTGCCTGAAATCTTCTCTGCCATGAATATTGCTGATATGCACTTCAATTGTAGGGAGATTGACCGCAGAGATCGCATCGCGAATGGCTACAGAAGTGTGTGAATAGCCTGCGGGATTAATGATGATTCCATCGTATTGTCCGAGGCATTCTTGGATTTTATCCACAATTTCACCTTCATAATTGCTCTGAAAAAAATCCACTTCAATCTTGAGCTGCTCTGCGTGTTTTTTGATATTTTCATGGATTGTTTCAAGTTTTACAGGACCATAAATGCGTGGATCACGGATTCCTAACATGTTGAGGTTTGGTCCTTGTATAATCATTGCTTTCATCATTATCTCCTTAATCAAATGTGCGTTAAAATCTCTCAATTATAGCAAAAAATCAATAAAAGTTTTGTTTTTGTTTGTTTTATGAGGAGAAAAAAGTTTTGCGCACAATGCGCTATAATTTCTTCATACAAAGTTTTTAAGGGATTGTTATGAAAATTGCATTGATTTGTGATTCTTTGTTGCTTGATAGAAGCTTGGAGATGTATTTGAAAGAATATTTGACAAGCTATAAGCTCTGTGATTTTGTGGTGGCGACACAGCCGACAGAATCGCAAAAACCGGTGTTTTTAATCGGCGATTTTGAAAATGCACAGCTCAAAGTGCCTTTCACTCGCGAGTTGCTCTTGCAAGAGTTGGAATCCTTTTATCAGCAATTACAAGGGAAAAATGCTATTTCAGCACAGGAAAATCCGCAAAATGCTTCCCAAAATTTGCCTAAAGATACAGGGGTGAATTTGAGCTTTGCGGATTATCAAAGGGGCTTAGATCAAACAGATTTGAGCACACAATCCACAGGAACTCATATGGATCTTAATGCAAAGATCGAGGACATCTTAAGACGTTATGCTCGAGAGATTCAAAAAGTGATTGAGGATTTTCACAAGGAATCACAAAAATAAATGCCCAAAAATACTAAAACGCTTAGAATTATAGGCGGAATCTACAAGGGGCGGAATCTCAAAATGGCTCCTTTAGACATCACGCGGTCTTCTAAGTCCATACTCAAGGAATCGCTTTTTAACACACTTAGCACAGAGGTTGTCAAATCATGCTTTGTGGAGTTTTTCGCAGGAAGTGGGAGTATTGGGATTGAGGCTTTGAGTCGTGGGGCGCAGTTTGCTTTGTTTTTTGAGAAGAATCGTGACTCTTATGTCATCTTAGAGTCTAATCTTGCAACAATCTGCGAAGAGGGGAGCTATCGTGCTATTTTTGGCGATACATTTGAGCTGTATAAAGAATCTCTAAAAACAATCAAAATGCCTAGCATTGCTTATTTTGACCCACCTTTTAATTGTCGCACAGATATGCAAAATATCTATGAAAAATGCTTTGCTATGATAGAAAATTTGGATTCAAAAATCTTTAAAATTGTGATCTTAGAGCATATTTCTGCGCTTGTGATTCCGCAAAAAATCGGGGAATTCTCTTGTGTGAAAAGCAAGAAATTTGGAAAGAGTGCGTTGAGCTATTTTAGGTCCTAGCGGATCATTTTTTTATAAGTGATTCGGCGACTTTTGCGACATAGGGTACAATGATTAAGACCACAATGAAGGCTAATCCCCATGCCTTTGGAAAAGAGCTAAAAAGCCAAGCTTTGAGAGATTCTTTGCTTAAACCAAGATTTAAAAAGGTGATCGCTCCCGACATTATGAAGCTCATGCACAAAGACATAAGGGCAGAAAAGACGACGCGATACATTTTGCGCGGAAACATTTTTATCCTTTTTGAGATTAGCGCATTGCGCGCTTTGCATTCATTAGGGCAAGTAGGGCAACGCCAACATCGCCAAAGAGGGCGATCCAGAGATTCGTAAGCCCAAAGACACCAAGCAACATAATGCCAACTTTCACTCCAAGAGCAAAAACGATATTTTGCCATAAAATGCGGCGCGTTTTATGTGCGATCTCTAAAATGCGTGGAATCTTTTTGAGATCATCATTCATAATGACAATATTTGCTCCATCCAATGCGACATCACTACCTGCACTTCCCATAGCAATTGCAATATCGCTTAGGGTGAGAGCGGGGGCATCATTAAGTCCATCACCGACGAAAGCGACTTTTTTGCCTTTTTTATGCTGTTCTTTTAGAATCTCTTTGAGATGAGCAACTTTGTCTTGTGGAAGCAATTCTGCAAAATAACGTGTGATTCCAACTTCTCTTGCAACTTCCTCTGCGACCTCTCTTCTATCTCCGCTCAACATATAGAGTTCCAAATCCTTAAGCTGCAAGAGTGATTCCTTTGCCTCATCTTTGAGTGCATCTTCTAGGATAAAAGAAGCAACGATAGCATCATCAAATCCTAAGAAGATCTCGCATTTTGCGACTTTGCTTTCTTGCACGGTTTGATTTGTCTGTTCTTTAATAAAGCGCGCATTTCCGAGCGCGACTTTTTTGTGCATTTCTCCTTGATGATAATTTGCTAAGATTCCGCCTCCTGCGCATTCTCTGATAGAATCAAGCGTAAAATGTACAGAATCCTTTTGAGACTTTGTCTCTGTGAAAGCCTTTGCAATAGGGTGATTGGAATGCGATTCTAGGGCTTGAGCGATTTTGAGTGCGCATTCTTGCGAAATGGTGCTTAAAGTGTTGATTTGCTTTAAGGCGAGTTTGCCCTTTGTGAGTGTTCCTGTTTTATCAAACACAAAAGCACCGATATGATTGCATGTCTCTAGATAGTTTGAGCCTTTGATAAGAATCCCCTCTTTTGAGGCATTTCCCAGAGAGGCAAAAAAGGTCAATGGGATAGAAATTACAAGCGCACAAGGGCAAGAAACGACCAAAAAAATAATTCCGCGATACATCCATGTCTGCAAGACCTCTAAAAAGTCTCCCCCCAGACTGACAAAATACAAGGTTGGAATGAGAGCCACACAAAAGGCCAAGAGCGTAACAATTGGCGTGTAATAGTGTGCAAATTTTGTGATAAATGCTTCACTTTCGCTCTTTTGTGCGCTTCCATCTTCTATGAGCTTTAAGAGTTTGTTGAGTGTGGAATCCTCGTAACTTTGTGTTGCTTGAATGTGCAAGATTCCACTAAGATTGATTCCACCAGAAAAGACGCGATCTCCTGTGCGCACATTTTGTGGAATGGATTCGCCACTTAGGGCAGAATTGTCAATGCTGCCCTCTCCTTGAATGATGATTCCATCGGCTAAGATTCTTTCCCCTGCGAAAACTATGAGAGTGTCATTTTGTGAAACTTCTTTAGGAGGGATGAGGATTTGCTGACCTCCTCTTAGGATTCTTGCATTTTCTACTTTGAGCGCGGAGAGAGAGCGGATTTGTTTTTTTGATTTCTCAACGATTGAATTTTCTAAAAACTCTCCCGTGCGGTAAAATAGTAGAATCGCTACAGCCTCTGCGCCATCTCCGACATAAAACGCCCCCAAACTTGCAAGAGACATGAGGCTGTTTTCGTTGAAATATTCTCTGTGGAGCAATCCAAGCAAAGCATCTTTTAAGATATTCCAACCCACTAAAAAATAACAGAATACAAAAATAAGCATTCTTGCCTCTAATGAGAGCGCAAACACTTCAAATTCTGTGGCTAAAGCATAAAAATATAGCAGGATTGCCGCAAAAAAAAGAGCGTTTTTTAATGTGTCTTTGCCTCTTAATATTGTGTTTTCTTGTTTTATGCATCCTTGTTGGCAACACATTTTCTCTCCTTACATTTCCCTAATATGCTCTAATCCCTGATCGATGATTTTTTCAATATGGTCATCATCAAGGCTATAAAAGACTTCTTTGCCGATTTTCTGATAGCGCACAAGTCGTGCTTGGCGTAGGATTCTTAACTGATGAGAAACCGCGCTTGGTGAGAGATGTAAGAGATGGGAAATTTCATTGACACAGAGCTTTTCATCTCTTAAGATGGACAAAATCCGAATCCGCGAGGAATCTCCAAAGATTTTAAAAAATTCTGCTAAATCATAGAGCAATTCCTCTTTAGGTAAAAGTTTTGTGATTTTTTCTAAACATTTCAAACGCGCTTCATCGATATCAGGCATAGCAACTCCTTGCAAAAATATGCTAAATTAAACATATGAATATATATTCAATTATTCTAGTTAAAAAACACTTAGGGAAAAATTAAAGGTTATGAGGGGAATGAAATTTATGGGGTTGCAGGGGAAAGTCCCTCTGTGTCTTTCAAGCAATTGTGCTTAAAGTTTATTTATGCTTCTTTGTTGAATCCCCTCTGGCTAAGATTCAAAAGAGCTTGTATGTCCTTAAGCCCTAAGGAATTTTTTGTATTTTGTTTAAAAAGAATCCGGATTTGCTCTAGTTTTTGTTAGCTTTCAAAGAGTTTAGAAAGGATAGGGGAGTCTCTATCTTTATAAGTTTCTTTGTTTTTACTCTCTGCCTGTATGGGTTTAAAGCTTTCATCAATAGGCTTGACTAGCAAATTATCACCCATAGCCATTTCAAATTCCTTTACAAACTCATCGTGTCTTTGTTTAAAATCAAGATATTTTGTTTTAAATTCATCTAGGGTTAAATCTTCTTGTATAAGGTTATTAAATTCACTTTCAAAATCTTTAGCCTTTTGCACTAAAGAACTATCCAAATTAAAACCTACAGCATAAGAGACATAAGTTTGCAATTTACTTTTTTCTCTATCAATCCCCATCCAAGTATCAGAAACGATATTTTTAAAAGATGATTTTTCTATTTTATTAGCATCTTTTAGCTGATTTTTTGCATGAAAGCATAAAATTCACTCCTATCTTTTTGCTTGATATTGCTATCAAAGCCGTTGATTTTACCATAAAGAGTGCTTTTGGCTTCTTTCATTTTAAGTCCTTTACTCATAAAAAGCTCTTGTAAAACATCATTTTTGGTCAAATTATCTCTAAGGGCGATATTCAATTCCTTTTTAAGCTGTTCTTTATCAAAATTTTTGCCAAATTTATCAAAACTTTGCAAATTTTCTTTGTAAAAATGACCCAATTCTTTCGCCCAATCCACATAATCATATAGGGCTTGAGAATTAAGTTTTATTGTAGTTAAAGTCTGATCTAAATCTTTTATCCAATTTGAATAAATCTTATAATCCTTTGGTAACCCAGCAGCTTCGTTAAAATCACTTGTAAAATACCCCTCACTATCCACGCCATAACCCATTAGTTCTTTATATTGCTTGGGATTTATCTTTAGCGAAGTTTGCCATGTCATTGAGATTTTCTGTATCGTGAAATTGTGTGGCTGTGTTAGCAATATTATTTTAAATTTGCTGTGTATTTTGCGCACTATAGGGGGATTGAGTTGAGATGTTCATAGGATTCCTTTCCTATAAAAATAACAATCAATACCACATCGGTATTTTTTGATTAATCTTGCATAAATGACAAATCTGACTACAACAGAATTCTTGCGCATTATGAGTGAAAAGATCTTTGTGTAGCGTACAAATAGGCGGTTAGAATCTCTAGAATTAAAAGATTCCAGAGATTTGGCGCACAACTTGATCTTCTAAGGCAGGAAGTGCCTCTTCTAGCTTCAAGTTCAACTTTGTCGCTTCTGCAAGGAGTGTTGTTTGGTATTCTGTGTAGTCTTTGAGCGTGAGTTGGTCATTGTAATTGCGTGTGTTATCATAGAGTTCTCCTCCGCCTTGTGTGTCAAGCACAGGACCCCCAAAGCTGTTTGTGAAACCTGCGCGTCGCCTATCCACCACTTGCGCCGCTCCACGATTTTGTCCATTGCTTGCAAGGACTTTGTTTTGTGATTTTTGGCGGATGTTAATATCCACTTGCATTTGAAAAACCGTGTCCTCTGTGAGCTTTCCGAGCAATCCACCTGCCACAGCACCGGCAGCTGCGCCTATGGCACCAGCAGTTGCGCTTGAGTGATTGTAGATTCCAACTCCCGCACCGGCAGCAGCACCGACTGTTGCAGCAGCAGTTGCATTGTTTTCTTGCTTAATGTCGCAATACAAAACATTTGTTTGTAAGATGAAAGTTGCTTCATTAGGATCTTTGGTGATTTTATAGCCCTTTTGCAAGAGCGCGTTTTCTAGCTTTTGTGCAAGGTTAATGTCATGTCCGCTTGTGTTGCGAATCGCTAGGAATATAATCTTTTCAGATTCCGCTGTGGGTTCCATGAAAATACTCTGTGCCATTGTCGTTTTGGTCTGCAAACTCGCTGTAACGCATCCGCTAAGGCAAAGCGCAACGCAAAGGGAGAGGATGGACTTTTTCACTCTTATACTCCTTGTGATAAATTCCGCTATTGTATCAGAAAATCGTTAATCTTTGGTTTATAAAAGGACTTAAAACAATGTGAGATTCTCTATAAACTCCACTTTCCATTCTGTGAAATCTCTAGATTTGCTTAGGATTAAAGCACTCAAACAATAGGGGTTTTTGAGGGATTTTTGTGCAAGATACATGTGGATGGATTTTGTGAGTCTCTCTAATTTTTTGGGGTTTAGATTGTAAATGGGTTCAAATCCTAAGCCACTTTTGACTTCTATGAAATGCAAAATATCAGCCTTTTTTGCGATAATATCCAACTCTCCAAAGCGCGTGTGAAAATTGCGCTCTATTATGGTAAATCCCCTTTTCTCTAAAAACGTACATGCATAGTCTTCTGCCTCTCTGCCTTTTTGCGTGGTGTTTTTGGAATCTGTGGGCATTATCTTTCAATCCGAATCATCACAGGCTGCGCCTTGACAACTTCCAACGCACTGATACGATCTTTTGCGCGTTGAATCTCTGCTTCTGTGCAAGTGTGTGTGGAGAGTAGGAGTGTGGAGTGATTTTTGTCTTGTGCTTTGCGTTGCAAGAACGTGTCAATGGAGATTCCAACTTCACCAAGAATTGTAGCAATCTGTGCCAAGACGCCCGATTTATCTAAGACTAAGATGCGCAAATAATATGCGCTTGTAATGTCTGTTATGGGCTTGAGTTTCAAGGAATTGTCCGTTGTTTTAAAACCAAGCATAGGAGAGCTTTTTGTTCTTGCAATTTCAATAATGTCAGAAATGACCGCGCTTGCTGTGGCTTCTCCTCCTGCCCCTGCGCCATAATACAAAGTCTCTCCGACAAAGTCCCCCACAACGCTAATGGCATTCATCACGCCATCAACCTTGCCGATCATTGCATCTTTTGGCAAAAAAGTTGGATGAACGCGTAATTCTATGCTGTTTTTGTCCTTTTTTGCGATTCCAAGTAGTTTTAAGTGATAGCCAAATTCCTTTGCAAAGGCGATGTCTTCTTGTGTGATATTTGTGATCCCTTCAATGAGGACATCTTCAGGACGTGCGTCAATCCCATAGGCAATACTTGCTAGAATCAAAAGCTTATGTGCAGCATCAAAACCCTCAATATCAAAACTCGGGTCAGATTCCGCATAGCCTAATTCTTGTGCCTCTTTTAAAACTTCTTGAAATTCTATGTCAGCATTTTTCATTTTTGTCAAAATAAAATTACAAGTGCCATTAATGATTCCGCGAATATTGAGGATGTGATTTGCTCCAAGTCCATCGCGAAGGGCTTTAATGATTGGAATCCCACCAGCAACACTTGCCTCAAAGCCTATGGGCAAATCCCCGGCAATTTGCTGTAATGTGTAGCGATGATAGGCTAACATCGCCTTGTTTGCAGTGACGAGAGCTTTAGAATTTTTGAGAGTTTTTTTGGCAATTTCAAAGGGGGTCTCAACACCACCTGTGAGCTCAACGACAATGTCAATTTGCGGATCTTCTAAGATTTCATTCACATCGTTTGTGATAGGAAAATCAAAGATTGCGCGACTCTTTGAGAGATCTTTGACTGCACCTTTTATGATGTTGAACTGACAACCTGCGCGCGCGGCAATGAGAGATTGATTTTCTTTTAAGATTCTTGCAACAGCACTTCCGACTGTCCCTAAACCAATGATTCCTAAGTTGAGTTGTTTCATTCTTAGACCTTTTTGCAAACTAAATTGCGATTATAGCATTATTAAGGTCAAGAAATTTAACGCCTAGAGTTGCAAAAATTTGCTAAAATACAGAATCTTTTTGTAGGATTTGACATGAGAATTGAAAAAACCGACGAAAATTCTTTTATTTTGCATGGGAAGATTAAAGAATTCACAGATTATCTTGATGTAAAGTCCATTTTAGAAAAGCGCAAAAGAGAATCTCATGTGGAGATTTCCTTTACGATTCCACAAGCAAGGGATATTAACCGCTATCTTTTGGGGTATTGGCTTAAACTCGCGCGTAAAGATGGCTTTAAATTTCATTTTCATATCAGTAGCCCTCATTTATATGACACCTTTGTGCGCTTAGGTTTGCATAAGTTTTTTGAGGTTTATAATGACAGTGTGGAATTCTATCTATAGCCACTTCGATCCTGTCGCATTCACTCTTTTTGGGATTCCTGTGCATTGGTATGGGCTTATGTATGTTCTTGCCCTACTTGTTGCGCTCTTTGTTGCTTATTGGATTGTGAGATATGATTCTTATCCGATTTCTAAGGCACTCTTAGAGAGTTATTTTGTATGGGTTGAAATTGGTGTAATTCTCGGCGCACGACTTGGGTATATTTTATTTTATGATCCGCTAAGTTCCTATTATCTCACGCATCCTTGGCAGATTTTCAATCCCTTTGATGTGGAAGGAAACTTCGTTGGAATTCGCGGAATGAGTTATCATGGGGCTGTGATTGGATTTTTAATCGCCACTGTGGCTTTTGCGCACATTAAGGGCGTGAATTTTTGGATCTTAGCCGATTTGGCAGGTTTGAGTGTGCCGCTTGGATATGTGTTTGGCAGGATCGGAAATTTCTTAAATCAAGAGCTTGTTGGTCGTGAGACAGCCAGTCAAATTGGAATCTTAGTTAATGGGACATTGCGCCATCCAAGTCAGCTTTATGAGGCGTTTTTAGAGGGTGTTGTTGTTTTTGTGATTCTGTTTTTATACCGCAAAAAAGCGCGTTTTGTGGGAGAGATTGGAATCTTGTATGTGATTTTGTATTCTTTGGCGCGTTTTTTGGTGGAATTTTTGAGAGAGCCTGATGCCCAGCTCGGATTTATCGCGTTTGATTGGCTGACACAAGGACAACTTTTGTCTCTGCTCATTGGCGCATTGTGCGTGGTGCTTTTGTTTTATAAATCTGCCCAAAAGCAAGATTAAAGTGCGCTCATGGCTGTCCTCTCCTTACAAAACATATTTAAGCAATACGATTATAGGGAGATTCTAAGCGATGTCTCTTTGCATGTTCAAGAACAAGAGCGCATTGCTATTGTCGGTGTTAATGGCGCAGGAAAATCAACCTTATTAAAGATTCTAGGCGGAGAATTAGAAGTGGATTCTGGTTTGCGCACGATTGAGGGTGCTTTAGAGCTCAAGTATTTGGCACAAAAGCCATGTTTTAAAGAGGGACAAACGACAAAAGAAGCTATCACAGAGGCTTTGAGTGCTTTAAATGCTGCAAGGGTGCGCTATTTTGAAGTGGTGAAACTTCTGCAAGAATCTCCGCAAGACAAGAGCCTCTTAAGGGAACATGCGGAACTCTCAAGCTTCATAGACCATCACAATGCGTGGGATCTGGAGGCGAAAATCAAGCAGATTTTAGAGAGTTTCGCGCTAGAATCCCTGCAAGATCACTATGTGAATCTTTTAAGCGGAGGAGAGCAAAAGCGCGTGGCTTTAGCGTGTTTGCTGTTGCATAAGCCCGATATTTTGTTGCTTGATGAGCCAACCAACCATTTGGATGTGCAAATGGTGGAATTTTTAGAAAACATTCTTTTACAAGCGCATTCCACGCTTATTTTTATCAGTCATGATCGCTACTTCATTGACAGAATCGCCACGCGCGTCATAGAGGTAGAGAGTGGGAAAATCCGCAGTTTCAAGGGTGGATATGGAGATTATTTGCATCAAAAAGAAGAGATTCTCTTAAGTCTCAAAAAGACGCATGAAACACTATTGAAGCATTTAAAAGCAGAGGAAGAGTGGCTAAGACGCAGTGTGAGGGCTAGACTTAAGCGCAATGAGGGGCGCAAAGAACGCATTATGGAAATGCGCAAAATAGCGAAGACAAATCCCTCTCAAATCCGCAAAATGACCTTAGAGCTGGAGAGAGAGCGCAAGTCATTCCTGCAAGAAGAGGGTGTCAATCGCAAGAAAATGCTCTTTGAGTTGAAAGATTTGAGTGTGGAGGTGAATGGGAGAGTTTTGATTGAGGGCTTGAGTACGCGCATTTTACAGCATGATAAAATCGCCATTGTCGGCTCTAATGGTGCAGGAAAATCAACCTTACTAAAGATTCTTTTAAAGAGATTGCAACCAACACATGGAAGTGTGGAATGTGGAGATGTGAGGATTGGTTATTTTGATCAGCACAGAGAGATGCTTGATGATTCTAAGGGCTTGTTGGAGACCTTTTGCCCATTTGGTGGCGATCACATTGAAGTGCGCGGGAAAAGTATGCATGTCTTTGGGTATTTAAAAAATTTCTTGTTTCCTAGAGAGTTTTTGGATAAGAAAATTGGCGCATTGAGTGGGGGAGAAAAGAATCGCGTCGCCCTTGCGTTGCTATTCACAAAGTCCTATGATTGCTTGATTTTAGATGAGCCGACAAATGACTTAGATATTCCGACGATTAATATTTTAGAAGAATATCTCCAAAGCTTTAATGGTTCTATTATATTTGTGAGCCATGACAGATATTTCGTGGATAAAATCGCAAAGAGTCTCTATGTGCTAAGGGGAAATGGTGAGGTGATACACACGTATAAGAGCTTTAGTGAGTATTTGGAGTTAGAGAGTGAATTGCGCCAATGGAAAAAAGAGTTGGAATCCCAAAGTCTGCAGGATTCTAAGGAATCAGAGGTACAAGAATCCCAAGGGACACAAACAAAGAAAAAAACAAAATTGAGTTATAATGAAAAAAGATTGCTTGAGATTCTGCCTAGCGAGATTGAAAACCTAGAATCCGAGATTAAAGCATTAGAGGAGCTGCTCTATAGTGGCAAACTTCACAGCGCAGAGTTGCAAGAAAAGGCACTAGAATGCGAGGAAAAAAGGGAGATTTGCGAAAAAAAGATTCTGCAATATTTGGAGCTGGAGGAAAAAGAAGCGCAGTTGCAGTAGAACTGAAGCGCAAAACTAAAACAGGAGAAATTAAGGGTAAATTGCGCTTGAAAAATAGACTGAAAGGCACAAAGAATTTGTGTGATATAATTGCAAATCACTCAAAAGGATTGTTATGACGTTTTTGGATTGTGCTGAAGAGATTTTACAAGATGCGGAGTATCCTTTAAGTTATAAGGAAATATGGCAATGTGCTGAAGAGAGAGGTTTGGCAAAAAAACTTGCAAGCACTGGAAAAACTCCTATAAGAAGTTTAGCAGCCTATCTTTATGTTAATATAAGAGATAAAGCGGATTCTAGGTTTATGTTTGCTTCCAAAAAACCTACAACATTTTGGCTTAAAGCAAGGGAAAGGGAATTAACAAACTTAGAGACGAAGATTAATAAAATCAATGAAAAGGAGGAATTGGGAGTCAAGGAATTAAATGAAGGAAAGAAAAGGTTTAATGAGAGAGATTTACATCCTTTATTTGTGAAATTTCTAAAAGATAGTAAAGACAATAAATTTAATGCTTATGCAAAAACCATCTATCACGAAAAAAGCACCAAAAATCAAAAAGGTGTGGATAAATGGAATTTTCCCGACATTGTTGCTGTGCATTTTCCTTTTGATGACTACACAGAAGATGCCTTAGACCTTGCAAAAAATATCAATCAAAGCAAACCTAAAATTTACTCTTTTGAGCTTAAAATTGCACTGAGTTGGGGCAATCTTAAAGAATCTTATTTTCAAGCGGTGAGTAATTCTAGCTGGGCTAATGAGGGCTATTTGGTTGTTTTTGAGGAGATAGACAATGAAATTTTAGACGAGATTAAAAGATTGAATCAAAGTTTTGGAATCGGGTTGATACAACTTGGACTTGAGAACATAGAATGCATTTTAAATGCTAAAGAAAGGGAGCTGGATTTTGAAACCATTGAAATGCTGATTGAGAAAAATAAAGATTTTAAAGAATTTATACAAAATGTCAATAAAGATTTTAAAACTAATGACAAGGATAGAATTGCCATACAAAATTATGACAAGATTCTAGATAACGAGAAAATTGAGATGCATATTAAGGATAAGAAAATTGCCAAAGAGGAGTGATTCTTTAAAAGTGTTTAGAGATGACACAAAAATACAAATGCACGCTAACTTATAAGCTTATAGTGTGCGATTAAGGGGAGTTTTTGCTAAGGCGCATTATATTGTAAGAATCCCAAATATAAGGACTGATATGATCATAAAATTCAAGGGTAAAAAACCGCAGATTGCAAAGAGGGTGTTCTGTGCTAAAGGGGCTAAGATTATCGGTGATGTAGAGATTGGTGCGGATTCTAGCATTTGGTTTAATTGTGTGTTAAGAGGCGATGTGAATTCCATAAAAATCGGAAAACGTAGCAATATTCAAGACCTAACCACCATTCACGTGTGGCACAAAACTTTTGATTCAAAGGGTGCAGTCGTGGATCATGGCTTTCCTGTTGTGATTGGTAATGATGTAACAATTGGGCATAATTGTGTCATTCATGCCTGTGAGCTGAAGGATCGTGTGTTGGTTGGAATGAATGCGGTGGTTATGGACGGGGCTGTGATAGGAGAGGACAGCATTGTCGGAGCAGGAAGTGTTGTTACAAAAGGTAAAGAATTCCCCCCGCGCTCTCTTATTTTAGGGAATCCCGCTAAACTTGTACGTGAATTGCGCACAGAAGAAATCGCCCTTATCCTAGAATCTGCACAAAATTATGTGCGCTTTAAAGATGATTTTTTGGACAATGCAAACAAAAATTGAGATTTTTAATCGTTAATGTGCTATATTCAGTAACGATTATTTCTTAAGGAGGGTTTGTTATGTGGCAGCAGGTTATAGACCCATTGGGCAGTATTTGGTTGAGTGCCGTTGTGGCTTTTTTGCCAATTTTGTGCTTTTTGCTCTGTTTGTTAGCCTTCAAACTCAAGGGCTATCAGGCGGGATTTGTTACGGTGGTTTTTGCTTCTGTTGTGGCGTTTTTTGTCTATGAGATGCCCTTTTCTCTCATCGGCGCTTCTTTTGTGAAAGGCTTCGCGCAAGGGATGTGGCCGATCGCGTGGATTATCATTGCGGCAATTTTCCTCTACAAACTTTCTGTGAAATCGGGAGCTTTTGAGGTCATTAAGCACAGCGTTATATCCATAACGCCCGATCATAGGATTCAAGTGATTCTCATTGGCTTTTGTTTTGGTTCTTTTTTGGAAGGAGCGATTGGCTTTGGTGGTCCTGTCGCAATCACGGCCGCATTGCTCGTGGGGCTTGGGTTGAAGCCTCTCTACGCAGCGGGGCTTTGCTTGATAGCAAACACAGCTCCTGTCGCGTTTGGTGCGGTGGGGATTCCGATTATTGCGATGGCTAATCTTGTTGGCGTGGAGCAGTACGAAGTTTCTGCGATGGTGGGGCGTATGCTTGTGCCTTTGAGTTTGAGTGTGCCCTTTTTTATCGTGTTTTTAATGGATGGATTCAAGGGGATTAGAGAGACTTTTCCTGCAATTCTTGTTGCTGCAGTGAGCTTTACTGCGACACAATTTATAAGCTCCAACTATCTTGGTGCAGAATTGCCCGATATTGTTTCTGCGGTTGTTTCTCTTGTTTGTACGACAATTTTCTTGAGATTTTGGAGTCCTAAAAACATCTTCAGATTAGATGAGTTAAAAGAATTTTCTCAAGGAGAGCAACTTCCTTTTGATAAAGTGTTTAAGGCATGGTTGCCCTTTATTTTGTTGATTGTTTGCATTATACTTTGGACACAGCCTTGGTTTAAGGCTCTCTTTGCAAAGGGTAGCATCTTTGATTACACAGTCATTACGATTGCAGCGCAAAACATCGCAACGCAAATTGTCGGATTCAATGGTAAGCCCATTGATTTAGGACTTCAAATAAGCTTTATTGGTCTGCAGGCAGGAAGCGCGATTTTACTTGCGGCGTTTTTGAGCATTTGGGCTTTGAAAATCAAGGCGAGTGAAGCAACCGAGTGTTTTTGGGACACATTAAAGGAAATGGCGATTCCTTGTTTGACGATAGGATTCGTCGTCGCCTTTGCCTTTGTTTCTCAAAATAGCGGAATGAGTGCAACACTTGGAACGGCCTTTGCAAGAACGGGAGATGCATTTGCCTTCTTCAGCCCCGTGATTGGCTGGATAGGCGTGTTTTTAACAGGAAGCGATACAAGTGCAAACTTGCTCTTTGGTCCCTTGCAACAAGTCACTGCTTCAGAGCTTGGTGTGGGTGAGGCGCTATTTTTAGCCGCAAACTCTGTGGGGGGTGTCGTGGGGAAAATGATCTCACCGCAATCCATTGCAATTGCTTGTGCGGCAGTTGGTTTGGTCGGAAAAGAATCGGATTTATTTAAATTCACATTCAAGTATTCTGTGGGCTTTATCATTCTCATTGGGATTTGGACATTGATTATTGCGACATTCCTTAGTGGAATCATTCCGGAAATCACACACTTAGCTAAATAGGAATTGCGATGAATAAAGTGTATTTTTTCGCAACTTGTTTGGGGAGTTTGGCGATGCAAGAGGCTGTTTTGAACGCCATCAGACTCCTGCGTAGAGAGGGTGTTGAGGTTATTTTTAAGAAGAATCAAACTTGCTGTGGGCAACCTGCATTTAATTCGGGTTATTTCAAAGAAAGCAAGGAAATCGCTCTCCATAACATAAGGCAGTTTAAGGGGGATTATCCTATCGTCGTTCCAAGCGGCTCTTGTGCGGGAATGATGAGCAGTGATTATTTGGAATTATTTAAGGGGGATTCTTGTTGGAATGAGGTCAATGAGTTTAGCCAACGTGTGATAGAGTTGAGTCAATATCTTGATGAAATTTTAAATGTAGAATATGAAGACAAGGGCGCTGAAATCAAGGTGGCATGGCATTCTAATTGTCACGCACTAAGGGTGCAAAAGAGTATCCAAGCAAGTAAGAATCTCATTAAACGTCTCAAAAATGTTCAATTACTTCCTTTGGAATTTGAAGAGGAATGCTGTGGCTTTGGCGGGACATTTTCTGTAAAAGAGCCAGAAATCTCTAATGCAATGGCATTGCAAAAGGTCAAAGACATTCAAGGCACGGGGGCGCAGTTTCTCATTAGTGGCGATGGGGGCTGTCTTTTAAACATTCAAGGCACGATGCAGAGGTTGGGCGTCGATGTCAAGGGAGTGCATTTGTATGATTTCTTATGGAAAAGACTAGAGGGAGAGAGCCTATGAGTGAAAAGATTCCGCATGAACAAATCGTTCAAACAAAGCTTAATGACACTCAAATGCGCGACAATCTTAGTGTCGCTATGCACACTCTACAGAGGAATCGCCTCAAAGTCATTGAGGATAAATTCCAAGATTGGCAGGGGTTGAGGGCAAAGGCTAAACAAGCTAAAAATAACGCTCTTATGAATCTGCAAGAGAGACTATTGGAGTTTGAACAAAATGCACAAAAGAATGGAATCCAAGTGCATTGGGCTTCTAGTAGTGAGGATGCCTGTGAGATTATTTATGCGCTCATGCAAGAAAAAAAGATTCGCAAGATTCTCAAGGGGAAGTCTATGGCGAGCGAGGAAATAGGCTTAAATCACTTTTTAGAAAAAAAGGGCATAGAGGCTGTGGAGACGGATTTGGGCGAGTTGATTTTACAACTCAATGGCGAGACGCCTGTGCATATCGTCGTCCCTGCGATTCATCGCAATCGTTATGAGATTGGCAAGATTTTTGAAGAGAAGCTTGGATCGGCACCAGAATCAGAACCAGAAAAGCTTAATGCCATTGCAAGAAAGCACTTAAGAGATGAGTTTGAGGGCTTAGAAATGGGGCTTAGTGGCGTGAATTTTGCCATGAGCAAAGAGGGCGCGATCTGGCTCATAGAAAATGAGGGAAATGGTAGAATGTGTACGACAGCACCTCGCATTCATGTCGCGCTCTGCGGGATTGAAAAGGTTATGGAGAGCTTTGAGGATGCCGCGACAATGGTGCATTTACTCACGCCTTCAGCCACTGGGCAGTTTATTCCTACATATAATAATATCATTACGGGACCTAGAAAAAATGGCGATTTGGATGGACCAAAGGAAGTGCATGTCATTTTATTTGATCACCATCGGAGTGATATGCTTATGCATGAGGATTATTACGAGGCGTTGCGTTGTATTCGGTGTGGAGCTTGTATGAATTTCTGTCCTGTGTATGATAAAATCGGAGGGCACACTTATCAGACAGTCTATCCCGGTCCTATTGGAGAGGTGATTAGCCCAAGTTTGTTTGGGATAGATTCCACAGGCGATATTTTGAGCTTTTGTTCGCTTTGTGGGCGCTGTTCGGAAGTTTGTCCCGTTAAGATTCCTTTGGCGGATTTGATTAGAGAGTTGCGAGGAGATAAGGTTGGAGAAGGGGAGAATCCCCCGCTTGGTGCGAGTATGTTGCAGTACAATAAGGCGGAATCTCAAGCGATGAAAGCCTTTTCTAAGGTCGCGACAAATGGTCTGTTGTGGAGATTTTCTGTAGGGTATGCCCACTATTTCAATGCGCTTTTGCATCGCTTCAAGGATTCCTTGCCTGTGGTGAAAAAATGGGCTGCTTTCAAGGAACTTCCACAAATCAAAGGGAATCTGCATCAAGAAATCAAAAAAATGGATGGAGTGTCTTATGAATAGGATTGAAAATATTTCTAAACGCAGTAAAGAGCAGATTTTAGAGCGTTTAAAGAGGTCGCATAGGGATTCTAAGTTTATCTACACTCCAAGCACAGATCCGTTTGGGCATATCCAAAGTAGCGGAGATAAATTAGAAGAGATGAAGCGCAAAATGACGGACAATAAATATATCGTTGAAGAATGCGCTAAAGATAAAATAGAAGAGAAAATCAACGCCATTGTCGCAGAATATGGCTATACAAAAATGATTTATGGAGATGGGCTTAAGTTAGACATTCAGAAAATTTCTGCAGAAGAAAAGGTGTGCTTCAATCAAGAAATTGAACATTTGCGACAAGAGGTGTTCCATAGTGATTTTTCTGTGATTGATGCAAGAGTTGGTGTGAGTTCGCACGGCGTTGCTCTTGTGCATTCGTCTCGCACACAGCCAAGAATGCTTTCCCTTGCGCCCAATCTTTGCATTATGCTCTTAGAGAAGAAAAATGTCGTCTCCAGTCTCGCAGAGGCTCTTAATCTCATTAAAAGCGAAAATCCGACACTTCCAAGCAATATTCTTTTTATCGCAGGTCCATCAAGGACGGCGGATATTGAGCTTATCACAGTCTTTGGTGTGCATGGACCTCAAAGAGTGCATATTATCCTCTATGAGTGATTTATTTTTTGCCTTAGAAAGCTAAAGGATGGGAGTTTAAAGGGAAGGACAAAGGGATTGACATTTCCGCTGTGAATGGATTCTAACTCCTTACCATTTTCTAGCAAGATTTTAGAGAGCTTGAGGTATTTTTTACCCCCTTGTTCAAAGATTTCTCCGCGATCATTTTTGGCATTTTGGATAGAGTTGTTCTGCGGTGTGATAATTTCTTTTGGTTCATTGGGGCGGATTGTGTGCCGACAGAGCGCGACTTTCCCATCTTCACTCACTTCTGCATTGACTTGATAATCCCCATCGCTGATTGCGCTGAAGTGGTTTTGTGTGTTATGCTTTTCATAGGGGCGATGAATGATATAACCATCGCTAAAACCGCGATTCTTAAGTGTGTTAAGTTCTTTTATGTAACGTGGGAGTGAAAAATCGTTGTTTTGAAAATCATTGAGTGCCATTCTGTAGGCAAGAGTTGTAATGGCTGTGTAATAGGAGGATTTTGTGCGCCCCTCAATTTTCAGAGAATCAATCGCTCCGCTTTCTAAGATTGTCGGAATATGTTCAATGAGATTCAAGTCTTTTGCATTAAAAACATGCGTCCCAATGCCCTCTTCCTCTTCCAAGCGCATTAAGATGTCATTGTCGGGATTTTTTACATAAAATTCCCTACCGTTAAAATGCACGAGTTCGTCATTTGCTGTGTTGCGTACATAGTATTCATAGTCAAAGCGACAGTCATTTGCACAGCTCCCACGATTTGGTACGCGCCCACTCTGCAGAGCAGAAATCAAGCAACGTCCCGAAAAGGCAAAGCACATAGAGCCATGCACGAAAATTTCTAACTCCAAATTTGGCAGTTCTTTCTTAATGAGCACAGCATCCTTGAGGCTCAATTCCCTAGCAGCGATAATGCGCTTCACACCAAGTTCATAAAACACCTGCGCATCAAGGACATTGAGGACATTTGCTTGTGTGGAAAGATGGAGCGGAATCTCTGGAGCGATTTTTTGGGCAAGTTTAATCACGCCGGGTGTCGCAACAATGAATGCATCGGGCTTGAGACTTGCCATTTTTTCAATGTGCGCTTCTAGGAGTTTGAGTTGAGAATTAAAGGGAAAGCCATTGATTGTTACATAAATTTTTTTTCCTCTTTTGTGTGTGTATTCCACGCCCTCTTTGAAAGTGTCAAAGTCAAATTCCTTTCCCGATCGATTCCGCAATGAAAAATGACTCACACCTCCATATACAGCATCTGCACCATATTCCAAAGCAATTTTTAGTTTTTTGAGATTGCCTGCTGGAGAGAGCAGTTCAGGAAGTTTTAAGAGGCTAGAAGCGCACATTCATTATTTGCTGAATTTTTCAATGAGGGCTTCAATGTCGTCTGTATCCATTGCAGCCTCTGCAGAATCCCCATGGATATAGACTGCAGAACCCACGCGCTTGTTGTCCTCAATTTTCCCTTCAAAGAGTGCGCTCATATAGCGCGACAAAGCACGCATGACATTAATGACACGTTCTATCTTTTGTCTGTGAATGTCTTGATACTGCATACTTTCCATTGCTTCTAGTGAGGCATTGCTGACATTTTGTAGGGCATTTGAAATTTTTTTTGTGCTTTCTTTTGTCTTTTTGGCCTCTTCTAAGCGGTCATTAAAAGTGCGGAAATCTGGGAATTTT
This sequence comes from uncultured Helicobacteraceae bacterium, assembly GCA_947588965.1. Classification (GTDB taxonomy): domain Bacteria; phylum Campylobacterota; class Campylobacteria; order Campylobacterales; family Helicobacteraceae; genus Helicobacter_D. Next base: position 11,218 of record CANQAN010000003.1, on the reverse strand, counting down.
GCGTGAAGTTTGTTGAGAAGATCTTCTTGAGAGCTGACAAAGGATTCTATTTGTTTGAGCATATCTTCAATATCAGCCGAGAGATTGTTTATGTTTTCTAGTTTGTCAAAAAGCTCTGTAGCTTTGATTTCAGAATCACGTGTTACATCGTCTAACTCATGCACAACCTTGTGTTCTGTCGTCGGTGGTGGCGGTGGCCAAGAGATTTCTTGATCGATTTTAAACTCTTCAGCTTTGACAGGACCGCTTACGATCTTTGAGTTTTCTATGAAACCGCTCTCTGCGCTTTCCGCATCCCCCACCTTTTCTGCGCTCTCTGCAACTTCGGGTGTCGCATCATTCCCTGCAATGTCCTCAACATCGCTACTCAATAAAGCATCCAATTCTTCTTGTGTCATCACAATCCTCAAAAACAAATCTGTTGCTTATTATAAGCATTTTTTTTAAAATATTCATAAAATTTGACAAAAACTAAAAAAGTGGCGCGTCCATTTCCTGTGGAATCGTAATTCCCATAAGCTTCAAAATGCTTGGGGCGATATTGCTAAGCCTCCCATTGCTAACAGAATCCACGCCATCCGCAGAGACAAAACACCACACATGTCCGATTGTGTGATTGGTGAGAGATTCTCCTTTTTTGTTTTTCATAGCCTCACAATTTCCATGATCGCTTGTGAGAATCAAGCCATAGCCAGAATCCTTTGCCTTTGTGTAGATTCTGCCTAGCTCACAATCTACCGCCTCTACAGCCTTGATTGCTGCTTCATAATTCCCTGTATGTCCGACCATATCACCATTTGCAAAATTCACAACGATAAAGTCATAGCCCTCCTTTATCGCGCTCAAAACCGCATCACCCACTTCTCTCGCACTCATTTGTGGTTGCAAATCATAAGTGCTGACCTTTGGCGATGGGATTAAGACGCGCGTCTCGTTAGGATAGGGCTCTTCAATCCCTCCATTGAAAAAGAATGTCACATGCGCGTATTTTTCTGTTTCTGCGGTGTGAAATTGCTTGAGATTCTGCTTTGAAATCACTTCTGCAAGGGTGTTTTTAATCGTTTCTTTAGGGAATAGGATTGGAAAATTGAAGTTTTTATCATAAGAAGTCATTGTAACAAGTGGGACTTTTGTAAAACTCTTGCGCACAAATCCGCTAAAATCCTCCTCTCCTAAGGCACTTACAATCTCCCTTGCTCTGTCGCTTCTGAAATTGACAAAAATGATTCCATCGCCCTTTTGGACTCCATTGTATCCCTTAAAACTTGCAGGGACAATGAACTCATCAAAAATCTCTGCGCTAAATTGCGCATTAAGGTATTCTTCTGGTGCTATGGATTGTGGATTTTCACCGAGTGCTATGACATTATAAGCCTTCTCCACGCGATCCCACCTGCTGTCTCTATCCATAGCATAGTAGCGACCACTCAATGTAGCAATGGTAATGTTTTTCTCACAAATGCCCTTTTGAATATCCTCTAAGAATCTCAAGGCAGACTTTGGTAAAACATCGCGACCATCGGTAATTAAATGCAAATACACTTTCTTTGTAGATTCCAATCCTTGTGCTAGGGCAAGAATGTGATTGATATGAGAATGCACACCCCCATCACTCATTAAGCCAATTAAATGCACACGCTCACACGCACTAAGGGATTCTAGCGCAGGATTTTGCATGAGCGTTTTGTCTTTGATGGCTTGATTGATTTTGACGAGATCTTGATAGAGGATTCTCCCGCTTCCTAAGCTCATATGACCAACTTCGGAATTCCCCATTTGCCCTTCGGGCAATCCAACAGAGTTTCCAAAGGTCTCGATCATTGCGCATGGAATCTCTTGGAAAAATTTATCATAAGTTGGCTTTTTTGCGCTAAAAAAGGCGTTATAAAAGGTGTTTGGATTGTAGCCGATTCCATCTGTGATGATTAAAATTGTTTTCATTGATTCGCTTTCATTTGAGATTAATGATGCAATGCTACCTTAAGTTTTTTAAATTCATTTTGAATCTTTAGAAAATTTGAATCTTTCTTTTTGGAATTAAAGTTATTTTGGTTAAAATAGCGCCTTATTTTACCTTTGGCTTTGTTGAGTGATTTTATGCTTTATTACCTTTACACTTTGCTGGATATTAACATCTTTCAATACATCACCGTACGCGCGGCCATTGCGTTTTTTGTCGCGTTTTTTTTGGTCATTTTTTTGATGCCCTCTTATATTTTATGGGCGCAGAAAAAGCAAGCAAATCAGCCTATTTCAGAATTTGCTCCTAAAAACCATCTTCACAAGGTTAATACTCCAACAATGGGTGGAATCGTATTTGTTGGAATCACGCTTTTCTCGGCTTTGCTTTGTGCAAGGCTTGATCATATCTATGTACTGCTAGGCATTGCTACGCTTTGTTGCTTTACTCTGCTTGGTGTGAGTGATGATTATTCTAAGATAGCGCACAACAAAAATGCAGGAATTTGCGCAAGACATAAGTTTTTTGTGCAAACACTCATAAGCTTTATTTTATCTCTAGCCCTCTATTGGACGACACTCAATACAGAATTTTATTTGCCTTTTTTGAAAAATCCCCTTTTTGATTGGGGATGGGTTGGAATCCTATTTTGGACTCTCGTCTTTGTTGCGACAAGCAATGCGGTCAATCTCACCGATGGTCTCGATGGCTTGGCCGCGATTCCTTCGGTCTATGCGCTCACTTCTCTGAGTGTGTTTGTCTATGTCGCTGGACACTCGGGACTTAGTGCTTATCTCTTGTATCCGAAAGTCTTAGATAGTGGGGAGCTGGTCGTTTTGTCCGCTGCGCTCATTGGCTCACTCATTGGATTTTTGTGGTATAACTGCCATCCCGCGCAAGTGTTTATGGGAGATAGCGGAAGTTTGAGTTTGGGAGGATTTATCGCCTATATGGCGATTGTTTCTAAAAATGAGATTCTGCTTTTTCTTATTGGCTTTATTTTTGTCATGGAGGCACTCTCTGTGATTTTGCAAATTGGCAGTTACAAGACACGTAGAAAGAAAATTTTCCTTATGGCACCCCTGCATCATCACTTTGAAGAAAGGGGCTTAAGTGAAAATAAAATTATTGTGCGCTTTTGGATTATTGCCCTAATGAGTAATTTGATTGCGCTTTTGAGTTTGAAGTTGCGTTAAGGGGGATTTATGCGTGTGTTATTGGGCTTTGGCGCGACAAATCGTGCGATTGCAGAGCATTTTTCTCCATGTTTTGTGTTTGATGACAGTTTCAAACAAGAATCCAAAGACACGATGGGCAATCGCTTCTTTCCAAGCGCACAATTGCCCGAAGTTTTGCGGGATTTAAAGGATGCTAAAGAGATTTCACAGATTATCGTAAGCCCGGGGATTCCGCCCTATAATGCGATGGTGCAGAATGCATTGGAGTTTGTAGAACAGAATCCGCATTGGGAGTTTTTGAGTGAATATGACTTTTTTGCTAAGCTTATGCCTCCTTCTGTGTGGATTAGCGGGACAAATGGTAAGACGACGACAACACAAATGCTGACACATCTCCTAGCAGAATTTGGCGCACAAAGTGGTGGGAATATCGGCACACCTCTAGCAAGGCTGAATCCTCGCGCATCCCTTTGGATTTTAGAGACGAGTTCTTTTGCGCTGTATTATACAAGGTTGGCACGACCTAAACTCTACATTTTGCTCCCTATCACGCAAGATCATATCAGCTGGCATGGGAGTTTTGAGGACTATATCACAGACAAGCTCAAGCCACTTTTGTTGCTTAGAGATAAAGAGATTGCGATTCTGCCAAAGGCTCTAAGCACACACGCACTCTGTCAAAAGAGCCATGCTAAGCTTATTTTTTATGACAATGCGCAAGAATTAGCGCAAATTTTTTCATTAGACCTTAAACGTTTGCATTTCAAAGAACCCTTTTTGCTTGATGCGGTTTTGGCTCTGTGTGCTTGTGTGATTTTGTTTGCGCGACGCGATTATGAATTATTGAATCGCTTTAAAATCGGTGCGCACAAAATTGAGGAGTTTAAAGACAGCGCGGGGTATCTTTGGGTTGATGACAGCAAAGGGACGAATCTTGATGCCACAATACAGGCCTTACAATGCTACAGAGATAGAGAGATTCTGTTGATTTTGGGCGGTGATGACAAGGGAGTGGATTTGAGCCCACTCTTTTCTGTGATTGCGCATTTGAATGTGGAGATTTTTGCTATTGGAAAAAATACAGAAAAACTCTGCGCTCTTGCAAAAGAGATTCTAAAGCCTTGCAGGGCTTGTTATACACTAGAAAAAGCGGTGAATAGTATGAAAGAAACTCTACAGCACAGACAAAAGGAATCCACTGTCGCCTTGCTCTCTCCTGCGGCTGCGAGTTTGGATCAGTTCAGCTCTTACAAGGAGAGAGGAGAGAAGTTTAAAGCCTATGTGCTGGAATCTTAAGTGGAATTGAATCCTTGTATTCTCCACAATTACCGCTTTTTGATACATCCTTAGAGTTTTCTTGGAATCCGTGGCATGGCTGTGTGCGCATAAGTGAGGGTTGCAAGAACTGCTTTGTCTATACGATAGACTCCCTTGCACAAAAGAATGCACGAGAGATTTACAAGACACGTGCATTTGATTTGCCCATACAAAAACGTCGCAATGGTGATTATAGGATTCCAAGTGGTGCGAAAATATGGACTTGCTTTAGCAGTGATTTTTTATTGCAAGAGGCGGATTTGTGGCGCAAAAATGCGTGGGAAATGATAAAAGAGCGCAGGGATTGCACTTTTATATTCTTTACAAAACGTATTTTGCGCTTCTTAGAATGTGTACCAGAGGATTGGGCAGAGGGTTATGAAAATGTGATTGTAGGATGCAGTGTGGAATCGCAAAGAACAGCAAATGAACGCTTAGGGGTATTTTTAGAATTGCCTATAGTGGAGCGTTGGATTGTTTGCGCTCCCCTTTTGGAATCCTTGAATCTCGTGCCCTTTTTGGATTCTTGTAAGATTTCAGAAGTGAGTGTTGGGGGTGAATCGGGCGCACAAGCAAGAGTGTGCGAGTATGCATGGGTTTTACATTTGCAACAGCAGGTAAAAGAAGCGGGAATTCGCTTTTCTTTCCATCAAACAGGCGCAAATTTCCTCAAAGATTCCAAACTCTATAAAATTCCTAAAAAACTTCAGAGACAGCAAGCACAAAAGGCAGGGATTAATTGGAATCCTAAGAGCTAATAAAAGTCTGTTGGATCAACATCGATCTCGCAAGGAAAATTCCGCAAAGTAAGCAGTAAAGTGTGCAAATCTTTAGCAAAAGCCGCGCGCAAAAATATCCTAAAGCGCCATTTGTTTGCGATTTTCTCAATCGGAGCCTCTCCGCTTCCTACGATTTCTACCTTTAAATGCTTTTTTTGAATGTGCGTTTGCAGAATCCCTAAGGCTTCTTGCATGAGATTCTGTGCCTTTTCTTTTGTCTTGTTTGCAAAATGCACGAGAGCCAAGCGCATAAAGGGCGGATAGAGTTTTTTACGTACTAAAAGCTCTTCTTCTAAAAAGTCGGCATAATCCTCCAAATAATGTTGGAAAAAATCTTGATGGAGGGTTTGAATGATGACTTTTCCACTCTCTTTACGTCCGCTACGTCCCGCGATTTGAAACATCAAAGAAAGGGTGCGCTCTTCGGCACGGTAATCACTTCCTTTAAGCAGATAGTCTAACCCCAAAGCAACGCTTAGAGCGACATTGTGATAATCATGCCCTTTAGAGAGCATTTGTGTCCCCACTAATATGTCAATTTCATAGTGATTGAAGCGCGATAGGACGCTAGAAAGTTTATTTTGTGTCGTGATAGAATCACGATCAAAACAAGCAATCTGACAAGTTGGAAGAAATTCTTGTAATGTCTTGGCGAACTCTTGAGTGCCCATGCGTAAGCTCTGCAAATCTCCTCCACAATCTGGACAGACATTGGGAATCGGGCAGGAAAAATGACAATAATGGCATTTCAAGCTAGAATCTTTAACGTGCAAGCTTAAAGAAATGCTACAATTTGGGCATTCTACACTCTTGTGACAATCCATGCATAATAAATGTTTGAAATTTGCGCGCGTGGGCAAAAACACAATGGCTTGTTTGGAATCGCGGAAATTTTGCGCGAGGGATTCTAGGATGGATGCGTCTGTGAGGTCTGTGCTTGCATTGAATTGATATTCTTTTTGTGTCTTAAAATGTGTGCCTTTGAGACGCACGATGCTGTTTGTGTTTTTGGCGCGATAATAGGTCGTCGCTAGTGGCGTGGCAGAACCTAAGATGATGGGAATCTTTTTGATTTGTGCAAGAGTGAGGGCAACATCACGCGCGTGATAGCGCGGTGCGCTGTTTGATTTGTAGGCATCATCATGCTCTTCATCAACGACAATCAAACCGAGATTCAAAATGGGCAAAAATAGTGCAGAACGCGCACCTGCAAGGATTCTGATTTCTCCCTTGTAGAGCCTTTGGAGGATTTCTTGCTTTTTTTTCTTCGTGATTTTAGAGTGCCAAAATGCAACATAGGAACCAAAGACGGCTGACAATCTCTTTTCCATTTGGGGAGTGAGGGAGATTTCGGGCATCAAAAAGAGTGCGCTGCCTCCCTCTTGCAAGACTTTGTTGAAGCAATGGATATAGATCTCTGTTTTTCCGCTTCCCGTGTCACCAAAGAGTAAAGAGTTGTGCATTTGATTGAGGGATTCAAAGGCTTGTTTCTGTGAGGGGTTGAGAGGGTTGAGAGGGAAGCTTAAGGGGGGTGTTTCTGCTATAGAATTGCTTTGAAAGGGTGTAAAAAGGCTAAAAGCAAGGGAACGTGAAGTGTGATAATAGCTTGCGATAAATTCTGCGAGTGCGCATTGTGTCTCTGTGAAGTGAAAGCCGAGTGCAAGGGCTTCTTTGCATTCAAATTCTGGCTTCTGCGTGGGTTGCAAGACAACACCTTGAATACGTTTTGAGGCAAGGGGGACTTCTGTGAGAGTGCCGTTTTGTAATTCTGTTTTGCTGTAATAGGTGAGAATGGGGGAGTTTTGTTTTAAAATGACAATGTGATAGAAATACAAGGGGATTATTGCTCTTAAATCTTGGAATTATGGGTGATGCCCTGCTCGATCTTTTGGGTGGCTTGGATGAGTGACTCTTGTAAGAATCCTTGAATCTCGCGAGATTCTAAAAAGGCGCGTAGAAGATCGCGGGGGTTTATGTTGTTTGAGTCATCGGTTATGCTCTTTAGGGATTCTAGTGTGGATTGTGAGATTTCTTGCGTGGGAATGTCATAGTAGCGACCTGCAACGCAAACGCGAAAAATGTTTTCCATTAGCGACCAAGTGCATTTTGGATTTTGTTAAGAACATTCTCCAGCTCACTCTCTTTTGAAGAAATTTCATCATAAAGAGCGTTTATTTCGGCATTTTTTGCCTCGTTTTCTGCCTTTAAAAGAACGATTTGCTGACGCAAAGAATGATTTTCATCGCGCTGCTGCTGCAATGCTTCAACAAGCAAATCCACGCTCTCTAAAAGCTTGTTTGAGAGATTTTTTGCCTCTTCCATTGTGTTTCCTTAAAATAAATTAGGGTATTTTAGCATTATTCTTGCAGATTTTTCTAATTTTCTTAACGGTTTTGTATGATTTTAGCGATTTTGGTGGGCGATTTTTTTGAGAGCGTTGCAAAGTTTGCGGACTTCAGACTTCGTGTGAGTGTAATGGATATTAAGCCGAATCCAGCCCGGTTTTTCTGTGAAAAGGGCGTCATCTTCTAATCCTAACAAATCATGTCCATAGGGTCCTGCGCAAGAGCAACCTGCGCGCACGAGGATTCCATAGCGCATGGAGAGTTCCTTTGTTACTTCAAAGGGTGAGATTCCTTGCAGATTAAAGGCAAAGATTCCTAAGGCATTGTGCGCGAGGTTTCCATAGGCTTTGATTCTTGGTTCATTTTCTAAAAACTCTAAAAAGGCTTTGAAATTCTCATGTTTGGATTCATTAATCCACTGCAATCCTATCTCATTGCGCAAGGCATATCCACAATAAGCGCGTAAAAACTCTAGGATTCCGGGTGTTCCAGCCTCTTCGCGTCTCTCATCTAGGGCAAGATAGCGCGCACTTTTCCTTGAAACATAGCCGACAACGCCCCCACCACAGAAGGTTGGAGGCAGACTCTTGTCAATAAGGGCGCGATGAATGATAAGGATTCCGCTACTTCCGATTCCACCGAGCAATTTATGCGGAGAGAGAAATATCGCATCATAAAACTTAGGATCAATGTCAAAATAGGGAGAAGTACTTGCGCAATCAAAGCAGACGATTCCGCCAAATTTGCGCACCAAATGTGAAACTTCTTGAAAGGGAATGAGGATTCCGCTCACATTAGAGCCAAGCGCGAAAGAACCAATGATTTTGCGCCCCTCATTGCGCTCTAAAACGTTCTTTAAACTCTCTAAATCCATTAATCCCTGCGGTGTAAGTCCTATGCGCACGACTTCACAGAGACCCTCTCGGAAGCTCAATTCATTGCTGTGATGTTCAAAGGGTCCAATAATGACGAGAGGAAGGTCTTTTTTGGGGATTTGTGAGAGTTGTGAGTGGAGGAGTTTTTTTGTCTTTGGGGGAATGTAGATTCCTATGAGCTCTTGAAATTTCTTAATTGCGGCACTTGAGCCAAAGCCTGTGGCAATGAGCGCATAATTGGAATCTAGTTTGAATAGTTTTTTTAATCCCTCCCGCGCACTCTCATAGAGCGCACTCATAAATTCCGCGTTTGCATTGCCTTCTGAATGTGTGTTAGCATAAAAGGGTAAGATGGATTGAATGCGCTTTTCAACGCATTTTGCAGCAAGTCCGCTTGCTGTCCAATCAAAATGGTGGAATCCCTTTTGCAAAATGCAGGTTTTTTTCAAAAGAGCGCGTTTTTCTTCTGTGTTTTGCGGTAAATGTTTAAAAAAGGACGCAAAAAAATCTTCCACTTCCACTTTCCTTATATTCTTTATCGTGCGCATTTTACCACAAGTTGCGCAAATTACTTTAAGATAATGCTATACTTTCTGCTTTATTTTGGAGTGTTTTTGGGATGGAAAATATCATAACCTTTGGCATTATTGCAATCTTGATTGTGGTTGCTCCTTTTTTGAGTGGAATCTCGCGTCTGCCGCTTGTGGCTGTTGAGATTCTGCTTGGGGCTGTTGCCTTTCATTTTGAACTTTTTTCACATTCGGGAACATTGGAATTTGTGTCAAAGATCGGATTTTTGCTCTTAATGTTTCTGTGTGGCTTGGAGGTGGATTTAAAGACTTTTACAAAGGTGGGAACAAGATTCCTAAAGAGGGCATTTTTGTATTTTGCAATCCTCTATGGAATGACTTTTTTGTATGTTGTAAATATGAATCTTTCAATGTTTTATGTCGCGGCCTTGCCTGTTATGAGTCTTGGCATGATTATGGCTCTCTTAAGGGAATATCCGAAAAATACCACTTGGCTGCAGCTTGCCTTGCAAGTTGGAATCTTGGGGGAGTTGATTAGCATTGTTGTGCTTGTGATTTTAAACGGTGCGTATTCCTATGGATTGACTTGGGAGCTTTATGAGACACTGCTTGTTCTCTTTTTGTTTCTCACTGTGATTGTGGGGCTTTTTAAGGTTGCTGATGTGATGTTTTGGTGGTTTCCTGCTCTGAAATTCTTTTTGATTCCAAAGGTCTCTAACAGACATCAAGACATACGATTTAGCGCGATGTTGTTTTTGGTTTTCATTGGAATCACGCATTTTTTGGGGCTTGAAAGTGTGCTTGGGGCGTTTTTAGCAGGAATGATTCTTGCGACTTATTTTCATCATCAAAGGGGATTGACAGAAAAGCTCAATGAATTTGGATTCGGGTTTTTTGTGCCTTTGTTTTTTGTCTATGTGGGTTCAACGCTCGATTTGAATTTAATCTTGCAAAATTTCCGTTTGCTCTATTTGGCATTTTCTCTCATTATTCCTATGATTGCATTGCGCTTTTTTGCGGCATTTATCACATATAGAGGGTATTTTAGGAGTACCAAAAAAACAACGCTTTTTGCATTGAGTCATTGTATGCCTCTCACCTTTCTTGTCACCACTGCACAGCTTGGAATCCAATTTGATGCCATCAGCACAGAAGAGTACTATGCGCTCATTTTAGCCGCTCTTATGGAGGGTATATTCTTAACTATTGGAATCAAGGGGCTTTATTCTTCAAAGTCCTTTAGTGACATACGCAATTAATGATATTTAAAGATGAAATGTGTTATAAGGTCGCCATTGATTTTGGATTTTAAGGTCGGGGGAGGGTGCATAAATGTATAAATACCTGTCGTTAAAATGGAAAATTTTAACTCTCGTGTTAGGAATGATCGTGAGTTTGGCGAGTATGCTTAGCATTGTCGCTTATTTCAAGGTGGGCATTCTTGCAAATACAAATGATGAGATCCATACGGCCATCTCAAATGAGGTGAATCAGAAAATTAAACTCGCAACAGATAGCGTGGCGGAATCCTTAGGAGAGCTTGTTGAAGGACTTGATGAGTCCTCACAGATTGCAATAATCGCAAAGGCGATCGAAAAATTCCGCTTTGAATCCGATGAGAGCGGATATTTCTTCGCCTACAAAGAATACACGCCCGTAGCGCACCCTACGCGCAAGGATTTGATCGGAAAGTCTCTGTATGACGCGACAGATCCAAAGGGTGTGTATTATGTGCGCGAACTCTATGAAACGGCAAAAACACAAAAGCAAGAGGCAAAGTTTGTGTATTTTTCTTTCAGCAAACCTTTGCCCGATGGTAAGCTTGGGGTGGCAAACAAAGTAGCCTATGCGGCTATGATTCCAAACACACAAAATATCTGGCTCTCCACAGGCGTGTATTTGGATACGCTAGGCACACACACAGGAAATATTTCAAAAGAGATTGTTAGCTTCATTGATGCGGCCTTGTTTAAGACTTTTTTGACGGGATTTATTGTGTTTGTTGTGATTTTGATTCCGCTTGTTTGGGCATTTTATAGCAATCTCGTGTTTAGTGTGCGCACGATACAGGGCAATCTTAAGATTTTCTTTGCTTATTTAAAGGACAATACGACAGCTATAAATCTCCGCAAAATTGGCTCTAAAGATGAGTTTTCAGCCATGGCCAAAGAGATCAATCAAAACATTCAAAACATTCAAAAGGGCTTAGAACAAGATTCCCTTGCCATTTCACA
>CANQAN010000002.1 GCA_947588965.1 uncultured Helicobacteraceae bacterium | reverse complement strand
ATGGTGCAATCAGTGATAATAGCAAAGGAGTTAAAGTTCTTAGCCTTGATGAACAAAAAGAGGTTAAGGGTGGGTATGGACTTTTTGAAGATAGCACAGGTACTTCCGTATTTGTTTTTCAAAATATAAATTCTGGGGTGGCAAGAACAGATCAAATTGGTGTTGTTGTAGGACTCACTCCATATGAAATTGAAAATAAAGTAAGTTGTGGTTTTGGAGCAGATGGTTGCTCCAAAAGTTCTTTTGTAAATACTCAAGCATATAATGATTTTGTATCTATTGCTAACCCTAATTTAGGGGAATTTCTATCCGTTACCGCAACAAAAACAACCATTGTAAATCCTCTTTTTGGTATTCCTCAAGTTAAATTTTCAAACGATGGAGTGATTGTAGGTATCAGCGGAGATAGAATCTATAAAATTAGAAGTGCAACTGCAACTAATAGAGTCGCACAAGAAGTATTAAGAAATATAGGCAATCAATTAAATCAAATTCTTGTCACTCAATTTAGATAGCATAAAGGAGTAAAAAATGCTAGGTATCAATGCAACTTTTAACAATATTTTTTCCAACCTTAATCCTAATGTTAAAAACAATACTAATTCCTCTCTAAATTCAAATAATAATGTAAAAAATCTACAAGATACAGAACAAAGCTCTAAAATAAGCAATAAGGTTTTAGGCTATGAAGTGGATAATGAAGGTTATTTTACAAGTGATTTTAATAAAGTAGCGGGAATTCCTGAGGATATAAAAATTCACTCTAGCACTATGGAAAGTTTAGTGAAAGTGTCCACTAATGAAAAAGATCCCTTTAGGGCTTTTGAAAGTATAGACATTGCTAAAACCGTAGGAAATGCTTATAAAATTTTAAGTCAAGTTGTAGGTAAAGATGTCTTAGATTCTAAAGAAAACTTTAGTTTAGAAGATATTGCTAACTTTCCACAAGGTTATGAATTTAATCGCCAAAGTATGAAAGTAACAAGGATTTATAATTCTGCAAAAGATTATTTAGATGCTGATTCAAATTTTAATTATAAAAACACAACAGATACAAAAATAGAAAGCTTGTTTTTTAATTCTACTGAAAATCTTATGAAGGGAAATTCTGCTACAGATATTTTTAACAATAACAATGATGGCAAAGAAAGTGTTAATACAAGTGTATTTTTTGATACCACAGCGAACAAATACACTAATTCCGATGGCACTATTACTAAAGGAGGGCTTTTAGTAGCTATCATAAACGAAAATATCTATACTAGAGAAGGTAAAGCCACTGCAATGGGTAAAAGTGAAGGCTTTGATAAGTCTATGGACGCTAAAGAAGTGGCAAAAAGGTGGTATGATAGGAATTATAATTTAAAGCTCAATCCTAATAATATAGTTCAAGGTGCTGGTATTGTTGATACAAATGATAACAATATAAGCTTTACGCCTTTAATTGAAATAATGGAAAAACAGCAAAAAGAATTGATAGAATATTTAAAAAAAAGAAAAGAACTCAATATTAAAATTTAAATCATAAAAATGAGAATTTACGTTAAAAAGTTAGCAGGTTCATTAATTCTAGGTTCTTTGTTGGCAAATTCTGCTTTTGCGAGTGATTTATTAGCTAAAATTAGCGATGGTGCAATCAGTGATAATAGCAAAAGAGTTAAAGTTCTTAGCCTTGATGAACAAAAAGATGTTAAGGGTGGGTATGTGGTACATCTATTACAACAGGGCAATGAAATGTATGCTATTGCTTTGTATGGAACAATAAATGATGGTAGCGGACAAACAAAAGGAGAAATTCTCCACGTTTTAAATCATAAACTTAACAACACCGATGGGATGCGTGGATTATGTGGAGTAGATGTTGCAGATTGTTCAGGTCCAAGCCTAAGGAGAATGACAGAGTACCTCAATATCACAAATGGTGCCTATGACTTCTATCCTATGTATATTGTAAAACGAAATACAGGCGTCTCAAATCTAGGACGGAGATATGTCTATTTTACTTATGGCACAGGAATGATGGATTCTAATATGCAATTTTATAAATTTAGCGCAACAACATCAAGCAATCATTTAAACAACAATATGATAATTAAAGAAATAAGAGACAAATATAAAAACTCTATGGAGTACGCACTAGGCGGTTTATCTGTAAGATGATTATTGCAACATTGACGAGTTTATGACTTAGTCAATGTTTAATTTTTCTCAAAAATGCCGATGTGGCATTGATTGTTATTTTGTAAGGAAAGGAATCCTATGAACATCTCAATTCAATCCCCCTCTTATAATATTGCCAACACAACTACACAATCTCACAATACAGAAAATCTCAATAATACAGCAGACTTTGCCAAAGATAAATCCCAAGCGGTAAGGGAGCTAATGGATTATGGCGTGGATAGTGAGGGATATTTTACAAACGATTTAAATCAAGCAGCAGGGATACCTAAAGATTACAGAATCAAGGTTGGAAGATTTGAGAATCTCGTTCAAAGCACAAACACAGAAGATGGGCTATTTATGCTTTACACAAAAATTGATATTGCAAAAACAATAAGCAACATTTACCAAGAAATATCTAACATTTCAAACAATCAAGATTCTCCCATAAAAAATGCTGATACTGATAGGGTTTTATCTAATACAGAATTATCAGCAGGGGACAAGATAGAGGCATTGTTTTTTGCAAATTCTTTTCAATTATCTGCAAACACTTTCATTGAAGGTCAAACAACAATGTTAGGAAAAATATTTGGAGTAGATAAGAATATTTCCAAAAGTGAAATGCAAGAGTTTTTTAATTTTATGTCCGGCAAAGGAATGATAAGTCCCTTTAGTGTAGGGGGAACACCTACAGATAGTTCTTGGAATGTCTTTTCAGACATTTCAAATCTTGCAATGAGTGGCTTTATTATGAGCGAAAAAGATTCTTCATTAGCAGCAGTTGCTAAAAGTATCCATAGAGATTACTATGAGCTTTTACAATCAGATATGAGTCTTGATGAGTTTAAAGTTGAATACACTAAACTCAAGGAAAGATATGATAACGATTTCTTAAAAGTCGTCTATGAAAAAGGCTATGATAAAGAAATGAAAAACTCAAATGATTCTAATAGCTCAATAGAGGAAAGCACTCAAGTCACACAGAATGCGCGAGATTCTAAAGACAAGCCCTTCACCCCCATACAAGGTGAAAGTAAAAACAAAGAAACCTATAAAGATACATACTCCTCCATCCTTTTCTTTGAAAGCCAACTAAAGCTAGAGCAGATTCAGATTCTTTTAAAACAAAACACAAGAGATTCCTTAGGACTTAAGGGCATACAAGCTCTTTTAGATTTTAGTCAGAGAGGATTCAATAAAGAAGCGTAGATACGCTTTAAGTGCGATTGTTTGAAAGACGCAGAGTGGCATCCCTATGCTACTAGACTCATAAGTATGCCAACGATGTTTGACAAAAAATTTATTTTTAAGTACCATTAGTAGAGCTGAGTCTAAAAGATGTGCAAGGAGAAAGTTATGTTGAAAAAGTTAGCAGGTTCATTAATTCTAGGTTCTTTGTTGGCAAATTCTGCTTTTGCAGGCGATTTTTTGGCTAAAGTTAGCAATGGCGCAATAAGCGATAATTCTCAAGGCATAAAAGCTCTTAATTTAGACGAGATGAAACAAGTCAAGGGTGGTATATTTAAATCAGAGTATGTATGCTACACTAGTCAATGCTATGGCTTTGCAGACAATCAAACTATAGCGGGGACTTATGTAAGAGATTGGAGGACAGTAACCCTTGAAACTGTAGAACCAAGCCAATCTAGCTTATTTGTGGGATTTATGTCCCAAAACAATTGGGCTGTTAATGGAAGTGGGCAACGTTATAATTATTTTACTTATGCGGCGGTTGTATTAGATGGTATTTCTGGACAAATCCATAAACAATCTAGCGTTGCGTTAAACAGCAATGGGATCGTGAGAGAGCTAAGCTATAGGTATAAAGATCAATTTGATAGGCATTTTGGTGGATTGCAAATCGTTGGTAAAAAAAGATAATTTATGAAAAAATCATTTTTGCCGATTTATCTTAGAATAAAACTTTATTTGCAAGGAAAGCAAAAATGATTAATAGCATAAATTCTTATCCAAATTATAATTATACAAACACTTTTAACAATAATACTTCAAATACAAAATCATCTAATGTTATAAACAATAGCTCAAATTTAGTCAGTGATAAATCACAAGCAGTGGATAAAATCTTAGACTATGGTGTGGATAAAGACGGCTTTTTTACAAGCGATTTTAATGAGGCTGCGGGATTACCAAAGGATTATAAGATTTATGCTAAAGGTGCTGAAAATTTAGTGAATTATATCACTAACCTTGATTTTAAATCTTTTACAAGTATAGATATTGCCAAAAGCTTAGGCAATGCCTATAAGGTTTTTTCACAACTTATTGATGAACCAAGCGGAAGTTTTACTGCCAAAGATTTAAGTAAAATCCCTTTAGGATTTTCTTATGATAAAAAAAGTTTTCAAGTAACAAACATCTTTCAAACTCAAAAAGAATTTGAAAGTGCTTTAAGTGCGAACAATTTGCAAATCTATCAAGATTCCAAACAATTAGCATTAAGCTTTCCAAGTTGGCACGAAAATGCTCCTAATGATTACATTAAAAGAAATAACGACATATTTGCTCCAAGCTCTCACATAGATATAGGAGAATCAGTCTATAAAAATAATGATGGCTCTATAAGCAAAGGCGGTGTTTTGATGACATTCTTTGTGGGCATGTCAGGTCAAAACCCTCTTATAGAAGGTGAAACAACCATATCGGGAAAACTTAATGGCTATGATAAAAATATGAGCCAAAGTCAAATAGAGGATTTGAATGAATTTATAGAGCAAAATCCTATTAATTATGGTATAACAGGGGACATAGGAACAGATTTTGCAAATATTTTAAAACTCAAAAGCAATATAAGTGATATAGATGAATTTAAAAAACGATGGCTAGAAATGAAAGCTAAAAGCGATGAAATGGGAGAAAAATATAAAGCCGAGCTAGCACAGCAAAGCGCAATACAAGAAGGTGATGAGACCGATACCAAAAAACAAGATGAAAGAGACAAGCCCTTCACCCCCATACAAGGTGAAAGTAAAAACAAAGAAACCTATAAAGATACATACTCCTCCATCCTTTTCTTTGAAAGCCAACTAAAGCTAGAGCAGATTCAGATTCTTTTAAAACAAAACACAAGAGATTCCTTAGGACTTAAGGGCATACAAGCTCTTTTAGATTTTAGTCAGAGAGGATTCAATAAAGAAGCGTAGATACGCTTTAAGTGCGATTGTTTGAAAGACGCAGAGTGGCATCCCTATGCTACTAGACTCATAAGTATGCCAACGATGTTTGACAAAAAATTTATTTTTAAGTACCATTCACGCCATGTTAAAATTCAACTTATTTCTTAAAATAAAGAAAAAACAAGAACGAAGAATAGAATAAAAAAGATTGGAAACAAGAAAAATTAAAAAATTATATAAATGTGTAGGATGCTGCTAAACACTCACCCCCATCCGTTGCCTAATAAATAACCTCAATGCAATACTTTTGCCACCCCTTTATTGATTATTGCTATTTTTATTACTCTTTTTATTCTAAGGGATTTTCTAAATACTCAAAGAGGCTCTTTTCTTCTGTCTTGTTCTCTGTAAGCCTCTCTTCAAGCCTATGTGTTGAAGTTCCTAAAATGAGGGCAAAGTTATACCTCCTCTCTATGAGCTGCAAAAAAAGCTCTTCTTCACTAGCATAGCCAAACACTTCCGCATAAGGCGCATAAATTTCCTGATAAATCGCAGGAACAAACAAGTGCAAATGCGCCCATTTTGCATTCATCGTAAAATAGGCCAAATATTGCTCATAGAGCTTCACATCCATACAAGCTAAGAGTACTTTGTTTGTCGTCCCAGCCTTTGCGATCGCCCCATGCTCGTCCAAATAAAGTGGCTTGAAATTTGAGATTCCCTCAAACGCATCCAACTGCACTTTAAAAGAACATTCCTCACAAAATTTCAAAACCCTAGCTAATAATTGCACAAAGATTCTTGGAAGCGTCAGTTCATAATATTCGCTCTGATAGAATATTTTGGTATTAAAAAGCGAGTAAGAGCTCACAATAAAAGGCAGTGAACCCTCATTTATCTTTTCTTGCGACAGAATCTTAATTTCTTGCTGTCCCTTAGGGAGTGCTTCTATATTGAGATGAGAATCACAATACACAAAATAATTGGCATGGCTCTCTAGAACCGCATTGATAAGCCCCGCAATTCCCCCACAATAAAATTCCAAATTATTCTTTGGAACAATCACCTGCATGGCGATTTGATACTCATCTCTATTCAGTAAAAACAAAACTTTGTTACCAACAATGCAATAATGTCGCAAAATACGCACTAAAGACTGCTCTATATTCTCCACATTAATCCAAACAACCTCTAAATCGCTAATGGCAACATTCCCACTAAATAGGATTCCAAATGCCCCACGTTGCACAGCCATTGCGATATCCTGCTGTGCTTGTTTTGTGTCCTTAGACATTGCGACAAACAGATCGCCTCTTTTAACGGTTTGACAATCATCACAAATGCGATAAAAATAAGAAATACTTGATTGGTTTAACAGCACTCCATAAGTGATTTCTATAATCTCATTAACACCAATTTGTATTCCCTTGCTCATATAATCACCCCCCCCCCGCTAACTAATTTGACTTCCTGCTTTTTTATGAGCTTCAGGGGTAATGAGTGAAAGTCCGTTTTCATCTTTCACTGCTAAAATCATGCCCTCACTCACTGCGCCCATTAATTTTGCAGGTTTGAGATTCGCAAGGACACAGACTTGCTTTCCTATTAAATCCTTAGGCTCATAATAAGACTTGATTCCAGCGATAATCTGACGATTCCGCGCCTCACCCAAATCAACTTGCAATTTTAATAATTTTTCACTCTTAGGCAGAATCTCTGCAGCAATAATTGTTCCGACCCTAATGTCTATTTTTGCAAACTCATCTTTAGAAATAGGATTTGGAATCTCTAAGGCTTCTGTTTTTGGATTCTGCAAGACATTATCTAAGACTTCATCTTTTAAGAGTTTTTCTTCTATCTTAGGGAACAAAACGGGGATGGACTTCAACTTTACAGAAGTAAGATAATGCTTGTCCGTGATATAGAATTTGAAATTCTCAAATGTGACTTGCAGAGAAAAAACATCTAAAATCTTTTCCGCGCTCTTTGGCATACAAGGAGAGAGGAAAAGAGCGGATTTAACAAGAATATTTGCGATAAAGCCTAACAAAAGTGCAACCTCATCTTTGCGATTTTCTTTTACCAATCTCCATGGTTCCTTTTTTGCAATCACTCCATTTCCTAGTGCAAAAATCTTCCACAACTCCTCTAAATAGCGATTAATTTGCACAAAATCCATATAAGATTCTAGCGATTCTAAAATGCTCTGCAACTGCCAAAGCTCTTGTGCATATTCCCTCTCAAGCTCTGCACTATCAATATTTATGGCATTTTCAAAGTACTTCGCGCTCATTCCCAAAAAGCGATTGAGTAAATTCCCCAAATCATTCCCTAAGTCTGCATTAATGCGCTCAATGAGTGCGTTCTGCGAGAAATCTCCATCTTGCCCAAAGGGTACCTCGCGTAAGACAAAATACCTAAAGCTCTCTATTCCATAGGCTCTAGCGACTTCTTCGGGATTGACCACATTTCCGACACTCTTACTCATTTTTGCACCATCCTTTGTCCACCAACCATGCGCCGCAACATGACGTGGCAAAGGAAGATCAAGGCTCATTAAAAACGCAGGCCAATAAATCGCGTGGAATCTCAAAATATCTTTCCCTACGATATGATAATGTGCAGGCCAAAATTCCATTCTATCAGGCAATTCATTACAAAACCCTAGCGCACTAAGGTAATTTACAAGCGCATCAAGCCACACATACATGACATGCTTTTTGTCGCTTTTAGAATCCAGCTCTTGCGGGAGCTTAACCCCCCAATCAAATGTCGTACGCGTGATTGACAGATCCTCTAACCCCTCTTTGACAAACTGGATCACTTCATTGCGCCGTGATTTTGGAAGGATAAAATCCTCATGATCTTCATAAAAACGTAGCAATCTTTCACCATACGCACTCAGTCTAAAAAAATAACTCTCTTCTTTAAGTAGAATCGTTTCTTTTCCGCAGTCTGGGCAGCCCTTTTTGTCAATCAGCTGTGCCTGTGAAAAAAAGGATTCACAAGAAATGCAATAATTCCCCTCATACTCGCCCTTATAAATATCTCCTTTCTGATACATTTTTAAAAATATATTTTGTGCGCTTTGTTTGTGATAAGAATCCGTCGTGCGGATAAAATGATCATATTGTATGTCAAAGAAATCCCACAAGTCTTTGAATTTTTGCGTGATAGTATCAACATATTCTTTAGGATTCTTGCCATGCTTTTGTGCGCTTTGCTGAATCTTTTGTCCATGCTCATCTGTGCCTGTGAGACAATACACCTCCTCACCCTTTAGTCTGTGAAATCGCGCTAGGGTATCTACGATGATTGTCGTATAGGCATGCCCAATATGAGGAATGTCATTGACATAATAAATGGGCGATGTGATGTAAAACTTAGAACTCAAAACTTCCTCCGTTCCCCTTATTCATACTCAAATGAACTGCTCTCACATAATCGTTGCGCACCTTGCATTCTAACATCTCCGCGCAATTCAAACAACTGACAAATCCCCTTTCTTCTTGGCATTGCTTGAGTGCCGTTTGCTGCCTTGCAAGATTGTTTAAGGTCATTTCTTCAAACTCCATTTTTTGTGCGCAATTTTGCGCTTGAGAACAAGCAAGACAATTGGCATTGTGGAGTGTTTGACATTCTTTAAGACTGCGCAACGCAACTTCTATATCCGCGTTTTCTGTGATTGTATTGACATTTTGACTGACTTCTACTGACATGGAATCCTCCTTTTTTAATTTTCACACATTTGAGACACCTCTATCACACTTCCAAAACAACAAGATGTTGTATCATGAATCCCTTGAGGTGTGAGCGTCAAAAGAGGCTTAAAGCCCTCTGAAAGACACACCGCCGCCCCCCCTGCACACTCAAAAATAAAGGCAAAAGGAAAGACTTCAAAGAGCATCCTCAACTTTCCCTTTGGTGCATCGCTTGTCGCAGGATAAGAAAATATCCCCCCACCCTTGATTAAAATATGATGCAAATCAGGAACCATTCCGCCACTATAGCGCAAACGATAACCCATTTCAAAAAAAGATTCCATTTTCTTCCTGTGGGCAGCACTCCAATTTTTTTGTGTCCCGCCTGTTGCATTGATTTTGCCTTGTTTTGTAAGTTTTAAAACCCTCTGAAGTGAAAATTGCGCACCATCATAGACGAAGTATTGCACACCCTCTTGCAAACACGAAGCAAAGCCAACTCCCACAACCATGCCATAAATCACATAGGCACTTGCCACAAGATTCTGCGGAAGAAAATCGCCGCGATAGATTCCAAAAATACTTCCAACGCTCAAATTTGCACCCATAAGAGAAGAGCCATCAAGCGGATCATAGGCAACACTATAGATTCCATCGCTGCAAATAGGAATCGCTTCACTTTGCTCCTCGCTACAAATTTGTGCAATGATGGTGAGATTCCTAAAGGATTCTTGCAAAATCAAATCAGATTGTATGTCTGCTTGAAGCTGCACATCGCCTGTTGCATTCGTGCTGTGCGTGTATTCGCCAAGATTTTGCTTTAGGATCTCATAAATCTTCAAACTCGCAGTTTGAATGCAATGCAAAATAGAATCCAAATCTTGCGCCAAATCCAAATGAACATTCATTCATACTTCCCTAGAAAATTAATCCCTAGATTGTAGCGATTTTACTCTTAATTTTCTATTGATTGCAGACGACTTTAGGGCATATTTTATAGTTTTTTGCTACAATTTCTCCATTTCTTTAAAAGGGATTTTTATGCTTGTTGCACCAAGTATTCTTGCGGCTGATTTTGGGAAATTAGCTTCTGAAGTGAAGTCCATTTGCGAGTGTGGCTGCGATTTTGTGCATATTGATGTCATGGACGGGCATTTTGTGCCAAATCTCACCATAGGTCCTGTTGTCATAGAATCCATCGCAAAGGCAAGCACAAAACCGCTTGACATTCATTTGATGGTGCAAAATAATAGCTTTTTTGTGGATTTGTTTGCTCCTTTCAAGCCAGAATTTATTTCTTTTCACATAGAAGAGGAAAAACACGCTCACAGACTTGCACAAAAGATTCGGAATCTCAACATAAGACCCGCTGTCGTCTTAAACCCACACAGTGGCTTAGAGAACATAGAATATCTACTAGAATCCCTAGATATGGTGCTTATAATGAGCGTCAATCCGGGCTTTGGCGGACAGAAATTCATTCCTAATGTTTTGGACAAAATCAAACTCCTCAAAGACAAAATTGAAATCAAAAACCCCCAATGCCTCATTGAAGTTGATGGGGGCATCAATGACAAAAACATACAAGTCCTCAAGGAAGCAGGAGCAGATATCGTGGTGGCAGGAAGCTATATTTTTAATGGTGATTATGCAAAAAACATTGCATCTTTGAAATAAAACATGTTAGACATCGCAGAAATAAGATATTTTGAAGGGCGCTTCAAGGAGTGTTTGGAGATTTGTCTCAAAATCCTAGAATCCCCCCATGAGATTCCACATAGAGAGAGGGTCCTCACCCTTGCTTCACATTGCGCCCTCAAGCTCAAATCTCCTCACGCCCTAGAACTCTGTCTGCAAGCCTACTCTTTACATTCGCATTCTTACTTCTACGCGCTCAATGTCGCAAAAGCCTCCAATCTCACGCAAAATTACCAGCAAGCCTGTCAGATTCTCATTTCCCTTTTAAACGACAATGACAATCCCATAAAAGCCGAATTTGCTCTGACACTCTTAGAATCCTACAAAGCACAAAAGCTCTATAATGAAGCGGATTTTCTCTACAGAAAGCTCTTGCAAGAATGCCCAAAATCCTTTGATTTGTGGCTTGATTTTGGGCAAATGTATCAATCTGACGCCCCCAAAAAGGCTCTAGAAATCTATCTTGAAGCGCAACAAACACTCACGGAACGTATAAGAGAACTCTCTGCAATCAATCCCACATATACATTGCAACAAGATTCCTTGAGTGCGCGTCTTGGTAAAACACGATATTCACAAGAAAATCCAGAAATACCCCCACTGCAAAATTTCTTAATAAAACTCAAAATCCAAATCGCAAAAACCTATCTAGAGTTCTTTGAGATTCCTCTCTTAGAGGCACAAAACGCATTAGAAATTCTACAACCCATTGAAGAGTCTCTCAACTCTGCAGAATCCCTCTTTCTTTTTGCGATGATATTAGAATACACAGGACACTATAAAAAATCAGATTCCATTTACCAAAAAGCCCTCACTTTGGCACAGACAAATGAAATCTTTTATGCAAGAATCGCCTTTTCCTATGCATATTTCCTTATGCGACAGGGAGACAAAGACGGGCATTTCAAAAAGGGATTAGAACTCTATGAATACCGCTTAAAATTTGCAAATCCAACGACTTTTTCTCTAGGGCATTATGAGGAGGCTACAGAAGCCCTCAAGCAAGACAAAAACGCTCTAAAAGACAAGATTATTTGTGTGTATTGTGAGCAGGGTTTTGGCGATACACTTATGTTTAGCAGAGTGCTAGAGCCTTTATGCCAGATTGCCAAACAAGTGTTATTTTGCCCACAAAGTGCGCTTTATCCGCTGTTTGCTCATTTACAATCCCAAGAAAAAGCCTTTAAGAATCTGACACTCTGTCAATCCATTCCTCACTCATTTGACTTTGCGATTCCTCTGACTTCTATCCCGCATTTTCTAGGACTGCACACTCTTACAAAACTCAATCAACTCAAATCCCCTCTGTCTTTTCCTAAAAGAAAGTATAATCTCTCTAAGACCAAAAAAATTGGCTTTTTTTGGCACACAAACTTCGCTATTAAAGAACCAAATTCACGCAATTTTCATTTAGACTTCTTTCTAAATTTCCTTAGTCCTCTTAAAAATGTAGAGCTTGTATCCCTGCAGGTAGGAGACTTTCAGATGCCTGATTTTATCATAAATCGTGGGGCATCTTTTAAGCATTGGCTTGATACATATGAAGCCTTGCAAGATATTGATTGTGTCGTTGGAATCGATAGCTCACCTGCACATTTAAGCATTCTCTGTGGGATTCCAACTTTGATTGTGCTACAACCACGCTTTGATTGGCGCTTTGGCCCCTATGAAGCACCAAAGGCGCAATTTTATAAAGATAATGTGCATTGCTTCGTCGCAAATCCAAATGACACAAGCGCAGAAAACAAAATAACCAAAAAACTTACCTCAATCCTAGAATCCCAAATCACCTAATAAACAGATAATAAATAGCGCGCAAAGGACCAAAGCAAACATAAATCGTTATGAGTGTTACAATCGTAAGGACGGGATAAATGAATAAAATTGCCAACACAAGCATAAGCCCCACGACAATTTTCCCAAAACTTATCTTTTCAAAACTCATTTTCTTAAAGCTCGGATAACGAATGTTGCTTACCATAAGAAGCGATACAATCAAACTTGCAAACATCAAAAAATGCAAAATCATAGAAGAAAGCTCATAATCGTCTGTGTTAAAATCCATAGCAAAGAGTAACCAACTCACAACAAAAACCGCTGCCGCTGGAATCGGTAAGCCGATAAAGACATTGGGTTCGTTATTGTTTGTCGTTACATTAAAACGTGCAAGCCTCACCGCGCCAAAGACAACATACACTCCAGCAGACACGATGCCAAATTTCCCATAATGGAATCCCGTGTAGAAAAACAATATCATTGCAGGAGCGATTCCAAATGCGATAATATCGGCCAATGAATCAAATTCTACGCCAAATTTACTCACCGTCCCTGTGAGCCGTGCCACCCTGCCATCAAGCCCATCAAAAATCAAACTCATTAACACAAGCCAACAAGCCACACCAAAGCGTCCCATAAAGGCATAAGAGATGGATAATACACCCAGATAAATACTTGCTCCTGTGAAGAGATTAGGAAGTATGTAGAGCGGATCGATGCGCATTAAGCTCTCTTTAGTTTAGCCATGAGTGTCTTTCCAGCATAGATTGTATCGCCGATATTGACCCTCAATTCAGATTCTAGCGGAATCCTTAAGAGCGCATCACCCTTTAAAAAAAAGCCCAATCTCTCCCCAAGTTTAAAGGTAGAATCAGAAAAATACAAGACAGATTGCCCAAAGATTCTAGGATAGAGCGTGAGTTTTAGTGCATTTTCTGAAGCCTCATTTTGAAAAAACGAAATCTCAAGTCGCTCTCCTACGCGAGAATCTCCGCTTTTAAGCCCTTTGACAAACGCCCCCGTTAATGCTCTGCCACTATGACCAACCTCTGCAACAGGCATTCTAAGCAATCCACAAAAGCAAATAGGTTTTCTCACATTTAAATAGATTCCATCTTCTTTAGTTTGAATCCCCTTAATGATTCCATCCAAAGGGGCTATCACAGACTCATTTGTCGCATCTTCTGGAATTCTCTCTGTATTTCTATAGAAATACACAAGACACAAAAGCAAGACACAAAACAACAGAGCGATGAATTTAAGATTAAAAAACAAAGACACAATCAAAAGCAATGCAACGATAATTATAGGCTTCCAACCCTCTTTTGCAACAATTTCTGTGGTCGTTCCCATCTCCCCTATGCCTCCTCTTTTTCCTCTTCAACAAGGCGACTTGTCAAATGATGTTCCTGCTCGTATTCTTTAATAATCTCGCGCACCTTCTCACCATCAATATTTTCTTTCTCAAATAGCTCTTTCACAATACTCTCAATTGCGTCCCTATAAGCAATCAAAGATTCTTTCACTGCTTCAAAACGTTCATTCAGCATAGCCTTAATGTATGAATCCATTTTTTGTGCCATCTCTTCGCTGTATTCTCTAGTGCTTCCAAGCCCTCCATTTAAGAATACATTACGTTGCTTCTCTAGCACCATTAATCCCGCAACATCTGTCATGCCATAGTAGCTAACCATTGCCTTAATGATATCCGTTGCACGTTCTAAGTCATTGCTTGCACCCGTTGAAATCTCTCCTAAAAACACATCCTCTGCGGCTCTCCCACCAAGCAACACATCGACCTCTGCTAAGAGTTCATGCTTTTGCATGAGATATTTGTTTTCTTCTGGTGTATTTAATGTATAACCAAGCGCGGCAAGTCCTCGCGGAATGATAGAGACTTTTGTAACCTTTTTTGCCCCCTTTGTAATCTCGGCAATCAAAGCATGTCCGCTCTCATGATAGGCAACGATTTTCTTTTCCTTTGGTGAGATTCTGCGCGATTTTTTCTCCAATCCCGCGATTCCTCTCTCCACCGCCTCTAGAAAATCACTTTGCTCAACCTCTCTCTTGTTTCCACGTCCTGCAAGCAACGCCGCCTCATTGACAATATTTGCCAAATCTGCCCCAGCAAGCCCCGCGGTCAATCGCGCAACTTCAAACAAATCCACATCTCTTGCGAGTTTGATGTTTTTAATATGTACCTTTAAAATCTCGACACGTCCCTCAAAATCGGGCTTATCCACAAGCACTTGTCTGTCAAATCTACCGGGACGCAAAAGCGCGGGATCAAGCACTTCAGGGCGATTCGTCGCTGCAAGAACAATCACAGGTGAAGAATCCGAACTGAATCCATCCATTTCTGCTAGAAGTTGATTGAGTGTCTGCTCACGCTCATCGTTTCCGCTAATCATGCCCCCTGCGGCACGACTTTTACCGATAGCATCAATCTCATCAATAAAAATAATGCTTGGCGCTTCCTTTTTAGCATTTTCAAACAGATCGCGAACGCGACTTGCCCCTACGCCAACAAACATCTCAATAAAACTGCTCCCACTCACAGAAAAAAACGGCACACTCGCCTCACCTGCCACTGCCTTTGCAAGAAGCGTTTTTCCTGTTCCCGGAGGACCTACGAGTAAAACACCCTTAGGAATCTTTGCCCCAAGGGCTACATATCTGTCGGGATTTTTCAAAAAATCCACAATCTCTACAACCTCATCCTTTGCCTCTGCATTCCCGGCCATGTCCTCAAACTTGACATTTGGCTTCTCTGCATTGACAAGCTTTTTAGAACTGCCAATCCCTAAGATTCCGCTTCCCATGTTTTTTTGCATACGACTTGCCAAAAACATCCAAATCGCAAAAAATATAAAAACAGGCAAAACCCAGCCAAAGAGCATATCACTCAACCAATTGCTCTCACTATAGCCCGTGTATTCCACGCCACTCTTATCAAGCAAGGGAATAAGCGTGTTATCAGGACTCACTCTTTGAGCGTTATAAATGATTTTATTCCCACCGCTTTGTGCTGTCGCCTTAATGCTTGTCTGTCCGATAGCGACAAAATCCACCTGCTTATTTTCAATGAGTTTTTTGAGTTCATAATAATTGATTGTTCTTGTCGTGTTTGCACCGCTTAGTTTGCCCACATCTCCACTTGGGGAAAACATGCGAAAGGCTACGATTGCGATAATCGCAAAAATCACGAACACCAAAAGCGGATTCTGGTTAAAAAACCCGCCCGGCTTTTTGTCTTGTGGAGTTTGATTGTTATTTTGCATCTCTATCCTTTTTTTCTAAAACGAGTGTCGCCCATTGTGCGTTTATCTCGCGTGAAATCACATTAAAATCTTTGAATTTAGCAAGAACTTTGGGTAAATACACCTCTAAAATTCCTGATAAAATCAAATATCCCCTCTCCTTGACAAATTCTTCTAAAGGGAGCGCAAGAATCACATCTGCAAGGATATTTGCAACAACAACATCAAAGCTGTATTTTTCCTCTGGTATGGCATCTAATGAACCACAAAAAACTCCATCAAGCACAACATCATTTTTTTGCGCATTTTCCTTTGTGGATTCCACAGCCATCTCATCGGTATCACAAGCAAAGACGATAGCCCCGCTTTTTTTTGCACAAATACTTAAGATTCCACTTCCGCAACCCACATCAAGGATTCTTTTGGACTTTAATCCCGCTGCAAGATTATTCTTAGAATCCTTCCCTTGGAATCTCTGCTCTAGCACTTGAAAAGCCATCAAACAGCCAAAAGTGCTTGGATGATGCCCACTTCCAAACGCGAGTGCGGGTTCAATAATCACATTAACTTTATCCCCTCTCTGCTCACACCAAGAGGGATGGATATAATACTTTCCACATTCTATAGGCTGAACGGATTCTCGATATTGCGCAATCCAATCTTCGTTACGACACTTTGTTGTGCTGAACTTCAATTCTATCCCAGCACCAACAATCACACTCAACTCTTCAGCATACGCACTCAAACGTCTCTTTATAGGCTCTATAGGCTCTTCTGTGCGGATAATAAAACCATTTTCAATCTCTTCAATCGCCGCTTCTGTAATTTCAAGAGCCTTATTTTGCAACAACCACACATAATCATTTGCTTTAACATTGAGGCAATAATAATAAGGATTCATCTTAAATCAATCATTCACGCCTAAGACAACTTCCAACTTCTCCTTTAAAACTTGTGGTGTAAAGGGCTTAACAATATAATTATTCACACCTGCTTTCAGTGCGGTAATAACCTCTGCTTTTCCCCCTTCTGTCGTAACCATAATAATTGGGATATCCTTGAATCGATCATCTGCGCGCACCTTTTTCACCAAATCTAGACCATTCATTTCGGGCATATTCCAATCTGTGATGAGGACTTTCACATCAGGATTGGAGTTCATTTTCTCCCATCCCTCAACACCATTTTCACCCTCTAAAATGTCCTCATATCCGAGTCTTGCCAAGGTATTCTTGATAATTCTGCGCATTGTAGAACTATCATCAACAACAACCATTTTCAATGCTAACTCCTTAAAATAAACCTTTCATTTTATAATAACTCGTGGCGACATTCTAGCATATTTTTAAACAATAAACAATAATTTTTCTTAATGAACTAACCAAATTTTAAAAAAGCCTCGCGTAGATCGATTTTATTTTCATAAAAAGCCTTTCCGACAATCACGCCATCAATCTTTTCTGCACACAAAGATTCAAAATCTTTAAAATCGGATAATCCACCACTTGCAATTGTAAAAAGTCCGCTTTTTTCTTGAATTTTCTTTGTAAATTCCACATTCAAGCCGCCCAACATTCCATCACGTGCAATATCTGTGCAAATGATAGCCTCCACCTTGCTTCCTTTGAAATTTTCTGCAAATTCCCATGCCAAGACATCGCCACTCTTTGCCCATCCTTCTGTTGCGACTTTTCCGTCTTTTGCGTCAATCCCAATCACAACGGCATATTTTTGTGCCATCTCAAGGGCAAAACGTGGCTTCTTTAGCGCGATTGAACCTAAAATCACGCGCTCAACACCGCTTTGGAGATACATTTGAATCGTGTCCTCATCGCGGATTCCGCCCCCTACTTCAATTTTCAAAGAACAATTTTTGGCGATCTGCTCTATCACAGCGCAATTCTTAGGCTTCCCCGCAAAAGCACCATCCAAATCCACAATATGCAAATACTGCGCACCTATGTCCTCAAAATATTTAGCCAATTCCGCAGGATTGTCGGCATAGACTTTCGCACTCTCCATGATGCCTTGAGACAATCTCACTGCACAGCCCTCTTTTAAGTCAATTGCTGGAATAATCTGCATACTGTGTCCTTATAACGCGATAAAGTTTTTAAGAATCTCTAAGCCTACATTATGAGACTTCTCTGGATGGGGCTGAATCCCAAAGACATTGTCCTTTTGCACAACAGAAGCAAATTCCGCTCCATAATGACTGACCCCCACTGCATTTTGTAAATTTTTCACACAGAAGCTATGTACAAAATACAAATAAAAGGGGGATTCTAACCCGAGTAAGAGCGGCGATTCTCTCACTTGATAGACGCGATTCCAGCCCATATGCGGAATCTTTTGTCCCTTTTGTACTGCTTCAATCCTCACAACCTCCCCTTCTAAAAGCCCAAGCCCCATGTGTGTGCCAAATTCATGGCTTTTTGTGAATAGCAACTGCATCCCAAGACAGATTCCAAGCAGGGGCTTACCACTTTTGACAAACTCCAAAAGGGATTCTTGCATGGCAGAAGCCCTTAAATGCTCCATCGCATCACCAAAAGCACCGACTCCGGGAAGTATGAGATGATCATATTTTTTAAGATTCTCTGGAAACTCTTCAATTTGCACTTTTGTGCCAAGCTTTAAGAAAGCGTTTTTTACATTGGCTAAATTTCCAATGCGATAATTCACAATCCCTAGCATCTAATCTCTCTTTGACTTTGAAGCAAAGCGCATATAAAGCGCAAGTCCGATCAACAAGAAAGTTACTGCGCCAATCAAATACACTGCATAGAGCAACTTTTCTGGCTCAATGATTGTGAATTTAAAGACAAGCATGAGAGCCTCGATAGCTAGAGCAATTACAATGGATCCAAGGAAGCGCACCATTGTCTTATGCGCCATTTTAGAATCCTGCGACTTCTGGCGTCCTAAGACTTCTTCTTCAAAAATCGCACGCACCAAATCAAATATCGCTAAAGAGAGCGTTACAAGTATCGTTGCCTCAAAGACGTCTTTTATCTCCAAATCACCAAAAGAACTCAAAGCCTCTCCCATGCTGATTCCACCCTTGACAAGCAAGAGTGCGCTCACCAAAAACAAAGCAAGAGAAATGAGGAAATACACGCTTTTCCCAAATATCGCAAACAATCCAAACCAAGGCATTGGATGCACAAGTTCCAAGCTGCGACTCAAAGGGACATCGATGCAGACGACATACATCAATTTCCCTCGATGATCATAGAGTGGATATGCGGCAGTTACGACCAAATTTCCACTTGCAAGAGAGGGATAGGGGTCAGTTAGAATGCATTTTTCTTCTTGCAGAGCTCTATAAAAATAGGCTCTATCGTTGTGATTTTCCCCCTTTTTACATTTCAAGCTAGAATCTCGCGAAATGCCATCAATCACCAAATTCCCTCCCGCATCCAAAATATAGAGTAACTCAAAGATTCCAACTTCGCGCTCAATCTTATGCAACCCCTCAATGATTTTATTCAGTTCAATGTGTGGGAGGTGATTTTTGATATTGCGTTGCAACAAAAAACACAAATACGCCCGAATCTCATAGCGCATTTCGCTAAATTGCACAATTTCTTTTGAGAGCATGTCAAGTCCTTAATTCTTCAATTTGTGCGTTAATTGTATCAAAAAACACCGCAGAATAATCCTTATCCTTTGGTAATTTCTCGCGCCAACCCTCTAAAATCGCACAATAATCCTCCACATTCAAATTCCCCTTCAACAACTCATAGCGCAAATACAAACCATAAGTGTTTAAAACATCGCTTTGACAGTAACTGTCAATCCTCTCTTGCTCTTTGGCATAATAGAGTGTCAGCACCGCATCTCCACTCATATCATACTTGCCCGGAAATCCCACGAGCTTTGCAAGCACGTCAAGCTTTAAATTCCGCGCAACACCATAATTCCCAAGACTCTCTAGCAAATCCGTGTGGAATCTCTCTGCATACCTCTGTCGATAATTTTCCCATTTTGTTTTATTAAACTGCAAATTATTCTCCTCAAAATACGCAGCCGCATTCAAAGCATATTTCATAGATCTAAGCAAGAGCATAGGTATATCAAACCCGCGACCATTAAAGCTTATCAATTTGGGTTGATTTTTATTGAGATAATTCAAAAAACCGCTAAGGAGAGATTCCTCTCTCTCTTCTTTAGAATCCCCACAAGCAGGGAAATTCCCAACCTTGATAAAATGTCCAAATTCATCGCAAAAGACAGCCGCGATGCTGACGACTTGATGATAGCAAATGGGCAGAAATTCCGTCCCACTTGCCTCTTTGTGAATCTCAATTGCCCTTTGGCTTATCTCTAAATCACTCATATTTTGGAGAGATTCACCAAACTCATGCGCAAATCCTGCCTTAATCAATTCAACATCCAAAATTGTCTCACAATCAAAAACCATCACCATTTGACACCCTTTAACGCTCTTTTTACTCAAAACAACACAAAAATTTTCGTATTTTAAAGTATTTTTCGTTAGAATCCAAACAAACCACTAAAAATCACAAGAGGAACTTATGCTGCTTGGAGTCAATATCGATCATATCGCAACCTTGCGCGAAGCGAGGAAAATCAACGACCCAGACCCGCTAGAAGCGATATTCGTCGCAAAACGTGCAGGTGCGCATCAAATCACTATGCATTTGCGCGAAGATCGGCGCCATATGCATGATTGCGACATTAAGCGCATTTGTGAAAATTCCTTTTTGCCCGTTAATATTGAGTCCTCTATCAATCCGCAAATCATTGATTATCTCTTAGAAATTGCCCCCTATCGCATTACACTCGTCCCAGAAAATCGCGAAGAGGTAACAACAGAGGGTGGGCTTGATGTTGTGAATCATTTTGAAAGAATCGCTCAAATCACACGCGCCTTTAAGGAAAAAGGCATAGAAGTCTCGCTATTCATTGACACACAAATCGATCAAATTTGTGCAGCAAAAGAAGTTGGTGCACAGAAAATAGAGCTTCACACAGGCACTTATGCCAATTTACATTTAACACTTCATTCCAATCTTTCGCGCACACACAACGCGATTCCATCTTTGAATCTCCCGCGACAAAAGCTACAAGACATGCTCAATGATTCCATCACAAATCTCCAAAACAGCGCAAAAGAAGCAAAATGGCTCGGCTTAGAAGTTGCCGCTGGACATGGGCTTAACTACACAAATCTCACGCCCATTCTCAATATTTCTGAAATCACAGAACTCAACATTGGGCAAAGCATTATCGCTCGAGCCATTTTCACAGGGCTAGAATCCGCGATTAAAGAAATGGTATCCCTCATAAATAAGCCTTGATTCTACCTTTTAGAGATTTAGATTACAAAGCCTAAACTCTCAAAATGCGCCTCAATACCAGAATCCTACACAAAAAGTCCTATACTAAACATCTCACAAATATAGGACAATAAGCTTAAATCCAATCTAAAAAGATGTTTGCAATGTGATTTTGAGCGATTTTTTCTCTCAAAGGCTCAATCTTATCTCTAGGATTTTCAAAGAATCTTTCATGTGTCTCCACCATTAAAGGCACACTTAAATAAATGTTTGGCTCAAAAGCATAGCAAATCCCACCAAGTGCCAAACACACGTCGCTAAAGACGCCTCGATGCGCACCGCCGTCAATAAATACGAGCTTTTCTCCCTTTTGCGCCCTAAGATACAAATCGTAGAATATTTTGTGATATTTGGGATGGATGCAACAATCTCTCAATAGAGACGTTAATCCCCCCCCCCCCCCCCGCCGAGAGCTATGATTTGATGTTCCATTATGCTGACTTTTGACTTAAGTGTGCGCACTTCATTGAAATATGCAGAGACCAGATTGATTTCCATGCGCTTCAAATGAGGCTCAAGTTCTCTGAAAAGCCCACTTTCATAAATCTTAAGCAAGAAAGAAGAAAGCACATTGTAGTTTGCCAAACCCTCCATAATCACCTGCCAACCACTGATGCGCATAATGCGATCTTGTGGCGCAGACTGAATCGCAATTCCGATTCTCAAGGCAAAATAAGCAATATAGGGAAAATGATTGACATCAAAAACACTCCAATACAACGAACAATTTGTGGCAAAAAACTTGTACTTTGGAGGAGTTTTTGTATAAATTCCTCACGTCCATGTCCATAGGACTGCTCTAAAATCCGATTTGCCTCTTTGAAATCCTTATCAAGCAGACAATAATAAACACACAACACTTGATAAAAATGATTCGGATAGCTCTGTGCTGCAAGTATCGCATAACGCTTGAAATAGGCAACATCCCTTCCAAGCTCCTGCCCAAGCAAAATCAACTTCATACATGCAAAGGCTCTGTGTGCGGGATGAAACAGATCTTGCATAAGATTGCGCTCCAAAATCTCCACTTGTTCTTGAGTGCTAAAGTAATCATCGGGGGTCTTATGTTCTATTTCTTTTGCACTTACGCGCATCGCAAGTCCGCTAAATCCACTGCTACCACTACTGCAAACCCTCTTTGCATGGGACATAAAAACAATTTCAAAAAAACTACGCTCATAGCCCAAATACTGCTCACTCATAAAATCCTCTATGCTAGAGAATTTTCCACCCTTTGTGTTTGTAAAAACTTTTTTAAGAGATTTGAGTGCGCTCACATCTTCGCTAAAACAAACGACATTATTGCCTTGCTCTAACTCTTTCCTTATCATCTCCATTGCTATATAGATTGGCAGTGCGGTTTTTGGACAAACAATAGCACCCCACGTATCAGCAAATACAACATCACCACTTCTAATATGCACAGCGACAAAGTCTAATTTGTGCGCTCCTTTTTGTGCAGATTGCATCACTTCTTTAATCCGCGGTGTGAAAGGAATTTCCCAAAAGGATTCGCGCACTAAGCGACGATATTCAGACTCCTCTAAATCAGGATAATTGAGCTTTGTTTGCACACAATACCAACCAAACTTCTCTGGACTGGTCCTCTGCGTGTAGTCTTTAAGACTTAAAGGGGGATGATTTACATAGGCAGCTATTTCTTCTGTATTGCCAATATAGGAATCATCAAGCCCACTCTTAGCGATAAAATCCGCGCTTAAAAACTGCTCTTTAAGGGGAAGATTTGCATAGGGCATTAAAACTTGATTATTGTTAAGATTTTTGGTTAAATCTGACATATAGGGTGCATTTTCCGGCGCACACCAAGCGAATTTAAACTCCAAGCCCGTCAATTTTGCAATCACCATCGCATTGAGTACAGCATACATCCGTGCACCCAATCCATCCGTACGTGCAGCGACAATCCACATGGGCTTTTTCTTAGGACTCATGGATTCCACTCCTATGCAAATAAAGGGCTAGAATCCCCCCCCCCCCGCAAATCTCTCAAAATCTCTTAACATAACAATTCCTTATTTTATAAATTAACAATAAAAGCAAGTCCAAAATCAAGCAATCATGGACATCAATGTTTTAAAAAATCTTAACATTCTATCTTTATTGCACTTGAATTTTTATTAAAGCAAAGACAACAAGAACATGATAACTAAAAATGATTATTTTAAACAAAAACTAAGGAACAATAAAATCACAAATTTTCCTCACGCGACCCTTTAGAAAGAGTCGCCCATCCTCTTCGCGCAAGAATAAATCCTCGCCACTTGCAGGTTTAAATCGGCATGGATTTGGAATTTTTTGGACTTCTCTAAGATAATAAAATAGCGCGGCCATTCCTGTGCCACATGCAAGAGTCTCATCTTCTACACCACGTTCAAACGTCCTTGCTACAACACAATCCTCTCTTATGTTTGCAACATTCACATTTGCGTTATATTTGTGGCGCAAAGTACGCAAATCTTCCTTATGTAAAGAATCCAAAGATGCGCACTCGCACACCAAATGCGGAACTCCGGTATCCAAAAGCCACCAATTTATACCAAATTCTCGTAGATTCGTTTGCAAGATCTTAGCTTGTGTTAAGGCACTTTCAACCCAATCTTGTGTGATGACTGCCTCGATCATACCTGCTTGTGTGAGGAATCTTTGTTTAGTGGAAGCAAGAGAGAGATCCCTCGCATACAATGCTGCAGCACGACTTCCATTACCACACATTTGTGCCACACTTCCATCGGAGTTATAAAATTCCCATTCAAAGTCCAATTCCCAATGTGGCTTCAACACAATAAAACCATCAGCTCCAATGCCCTCTTGTCTGTGGCAAACTTTCTTTGCAAACTCACTCCATGAGCATTCATTAAACCTAAAGGTATGTGTCAAAATAAAGTCATTTCCACTTGCAGAATATTTGCTTAAAAACACACACAATCCTCAAGCGATAAGAGAGATTCTAACACAAATCAAATCTCTATCGCCTCATTCTATTCTATTTCTAACTCTCATTAAGCCTAAGCAAGCAAGGCATCAAGGCGACTCTGCAAAAGTTGTGTATTAAAAGAAGAAGCATAGAGCATGGCATTTTCTTTGAGTTTTGCAGTGTTTAATTCATTATAATTCTCTGCAACATCATCTCTCATAAGCCCACCCTCTGCAGCTCTTAAATTCACTGCTGTATTGAGACTTGCATTCACACCTGATTGGATTCCATTCATCGCAGAACCGATATTGGCACGACTCATATTGACATTTTCAATAAAACTCAAAATGCTCTGTTGATTATTCACATTAAGCCCCGCAACATTTGGTGCTTGTAGATTAATGCTCTCTGTGCCATTTCCTGTAACAAAGCTCATTTGTCCGCTAAAGACATTCTTGCCGTTAAATATCGCTTGACTTGTCGCATCGCTCATGGATTGCGTAAGAGCTTGTGCCTCATTTTGAATCATTGCCCTCTGCTCATTATTGAGCGCAGGATTCCCAAGCGCAACAGAGAGTTCATTCATGCGAATGGCAGAATCCGTGATATTAGAGAGTGTTGCATCGGCAATCTGCATAACACCCAATGCATCATTTGCATTTCTAATGCCTTGAGAGATTGAGTTTGCCTGCGCTAAAAGCGCATCGGCAATCGCTAAACTCGCACCATCTGTTGCCTCTATAGGTCTTTGAGAAGACAATCTCTTAATTGAATCTTTTTCCTCGTCTTTTGCCTTGTTGAGACTTACCAGATTCTCATTTGTGACTTGTGTGTTTCCAACTTTCATGTCAGCTCCTTTATTTATATTAAACTGCTTCCTTGCATTAACTGCTTAAAAGTAAAGCACTTTTCGTTCCACTTTTAAGCCTCCAAACTATTGAGAGGAATCGCTCATCATCTTTTCCTCCAAATATTTTGTATGGATTACTCCTCTTTTAAAATCGTCATTTTGCATCATTTCTTGATGGAATGCGATTGTTGTTTTAATTCCCTCAATGCAAAACTCATCTAATGCACGTTTCATTCGCGAAATTGCCTCTTTACGATTCTTGCCCCATACAATCACTTTGCCAATCATAGAATCATAAAACATTGGCACGACATAGCCCGCATATGCGTGGCTGTCAAGACGCACATTTTGACCGCCTGGTGCAATCCATTTTGTAATTTTACCAGCAGAAGGATAAAATTTAACTGGATCTTCAGCTGTAATTCTACATTCTATCGCACAACCATTAAAATGCACAGAATTTTGTGGTGGCAACTCCTCTCCCTCTGCGACTTTAATCATAAGCTCAATAATGTCTAATCCACTCACAAACTCACTCACAGGATGCTCAACTTGTAAGCGCGTATTCATTTCCATAAAATAAAAATTTTGATCTGAATCCAATAAAAACTCATAGGTCCCCGCACCAACATATTTAATGGCCTTTGTCGCAGTAATGGCTGTTTGGAGCAATCTCTCACGTGTTTTTGGCTCTAAGGTCGGTGCGGGCGATTCCTCAATGAGTTTTTGATGACGTCTTTGCAATGAACAATCCCTCTCACCCACATGCAAAACATTTCCATGTTTGTCTGCAAGAATCTGCACTTCAATGTGTTTTGGTTTATCAATGAATTTCTCCATATAAATCGTACCATCACCAAATGCGCTAATCGCTTCGGATTCTGCAGCCAAATAGGCATTAAACATCTCTTCTGCATTCTCCACGATACGCATACCACGTCCTCCGCCTCCTGCAGCTGCCTTTAGAATCACAGGATAACCGATCTCTTTTGCAAATTTCAACGCCTCCTCTTTAGAAGTGATCGCTCCATCGCTTCCCGGAATCACAGGAACCCCTGCATTTTTCATAACTTCCTTTGCCTTGCTTTTATCGCTCATTAACATCATAACTTCGGGCGTAGGACCAATAAACTCTATCCCATGATATTTGCAAATTTCTACGAAATTTTGATTCTCGCTCAAAAATCCATATCCGGGAAAAATCGCATCAGCCTTAAAAAGCTCGGCCGCAGAGATAATTGCAGGGATATTGAGATAACTCGCGCTTGATTTATCCCCACCAATGCAAACTTTCGCATCGGCTAAATCCAAATAATGTGCATCTTTGTCTGCAGTAGAATAGACGGCAATGGCCTTTTTGCCCATCTCTTTAATCGTACGAATCGCTCTTAGCGCAATCTCACCACGATTTGCAATCAAAATTGTGTGAATCTCTTTTTTTAAAGGCATTAGAGTTTCTCCACAACAAATAGGGGTGAATTATACTCCACAGGTTGCGAGTCATTAGGAATAATCTCTAAAATCTTACAATCAAACTCTGCTTCAATTTCATTCATAATCTTCATAGCTTCAATGATTCCTAATGTCTGACCTTTTTTGACCTTATCTCCGACATTGACATATGCAGGTGTGTTTGGACTTGGACAGCGATAAAATGTCCCAACCATCGGGGAGTTAATCGTATCTCCACGTGGAGTTTGCGTTGTTTGTGTGGCTGGAGCTTGTTCAGTATGCGCCGGAGCTTGAATTTGTGGGCTTGGTGGATTTTGTGGCTGTATGGTTGTAGGAATCGCAACGGAAGGCTTCAATCCTTTTTTAAGCTTAATCTTTGTATTCTCTTGCGTGATACTAAGGCTATTTAGCGCACTTGCATCAAAAATTTTAATCAACTCTTTAACATCTTTAAAATCCATTTTCAAGCCTTTGAAGTTAATTTCTAGTCTGTTATAATAACACATTTTATTTTAAAACTTATCTTTGAGGGATAAAATGGGTTTGAAAGAGGACAAGTGGATTCGCAAAATGGCACTCAAACACGCAATGATTGAACCATTTTGTGAAAATCAAGTCGGACGAGGAGTGGTAAGCTATGGGCTGTCAAGCTATGGATATGACATTCGCATAAGCAATGAGTTTAAAATATTCACTAACATCAACACAACAGT
Source organism: uncultured Helicobacteraceae bacterium (assembly GCA_947588965.1). Taxonomy (GTDB): domain Bacteria; phylum Campylobacterota; class Campylobacteria; order Campylobacterales; family Helicobacteraceae; genus Helicobacter_D. The sequence goes on along the minus strand of CANQAN010000002.1, from coordinate 170,366 downwards.
GGTGGATCCTAAAAACTTTGATTCTGCAAATGTCGTAGATTTTGTCGGTGATATTTGCATCGTTCCTCCAAACTCTTTCGCTCTTGCTAGGACAGTGGAGTATTTTAGGATTCCGCGCAATGTTTTGGCCATTTGTCTTGGCAAGAGTACCTATGCGCGCTGTGGAATCATCGTCAATGTTACACCCTTTGAACCAGAATTTGAGGGACACATCACTATCGAGATCAGCAACACAACACCCCTCCCTGCAAAAATCTATGCTAATGAAGGAATCGCTCAAGTGCTATTTTTAAAGGGCGATAAGTCTTGCAAAGTGAGTTATAAGGACAAAAAAGGGAAATATCAAAAACAAAAGGGTATCACTCTGCCAAAGATTTTAAAATGATTTAAAGGGCTTAAGAGCGCACAAAGCGAACTTGCAAGCTAGAGATTGTCCCTAAAAAACGAGATGAGTGTCTGGAATATTTTATCTTCACGTTCAATAATGTCCTCTTTGCGCCAATGATCGTTAGGGGATTTACTCAATTCTTGCGCTTCTAAGAATTCTGATGTTTTGTATTTTTCTTTCTTATCAATAAAAATTTTGTTACCTGCTTGAATATTTACCTTCTTCTCAAGCCACATTTTGTTGCCTATGGATTCTATTTTGTCACCACTAAAGTTTGCATAAGACTTGCTATGAGTTTTGGGAAAAATATGCTCTATCTCTCTCTCTGAAATAATCTTTTGCTCGGAGTACTTAATGTATGTATAGAGTGTCAAAAGCGTGGAAAGTGTTTTACTTGCCCCTAAAAATCGCTCTTTGAAATGCCATTCTTTGTCTAAAATCTCTTGCAAACGCGTACCAAAATCAAGCTTGTCTGCTCCATACAAAGACACTCCTGCATTAAATACAAGTGGCTTAACCGCCGCTACAGTCGGTTTGTCAATAAGTTTTACTAAAAAATAAGTCAAAATCCGAGCCAAAAATTTTTCATGACTTTTCATTTCAAAAAAGTCCTTACCTTTATCCCTGCAATACATATAATACACACTCACCAAATATTTCCAATATTCATTAGGCAAACATCGTAAAACTTCATAAAATTGCAAGGCTCTAAGCGAACATTTCTCATCAAATTCACGCATCCAAAATTTATTTAAAACCTCAAGTTCATCCATAAGACACTCTGACTCTAGGACATCTCTGAATTTTTACCTCTCTCTGTTGTTTTCTTTAGCTTCTTTATCATCCCTCCTCTCTTCCATAAAAAAATATCGCAACCCGACCTCATCGCCTTTTATCCCATTCCTTGCACGAATCACATGCATATAATTTCTAAAAAGAAAGTTGATATCTACGCCTATTTTCTTTGTTTGAAGTTCTAAATCTTTCCACCGTTGTGTAAATTTCTTTTTCTCTTCTTCTTCTAGTTTTTTATGTTTAAAAATAATTCCCTTGAAAATATCCGCATCACTTAGGAATTCACCCCTATTATTAAGTGTATTAAAGATTCTCAAAGCATTTTCTTGCCTTCCATCCTCATTCTCTCCCTTGCAATTAATGGACAATAGAATGCATTCTCTTAGAATACAATCACAAAATTTATTAAATGCAGTTGGTCTATTTTTCGCAAAGCCATCAACCTTTTCTACAAAATACAAATAATTTTTTCATAATTTGATGTGTTTTTATCCCTTAACTTTTTCTTTTTCTCTAAATCACTCTCATTTGAAACTTTATAATTATCGCTTAGAATATCCTTTAGAATTTTATTATCATCTTCAGTTGCAACTTCGCTCTCTAGGTGTAATTGCTCTTTATTAACCTTGCCACTTATATTATCAATATCCCAAAGACACTTGCCTAAATTTGCTATAAGTTCCGAAGCTTCATTGCTCTTATCATTAGAAGCTATCCTATGCAAAGCCTTAATCAGCAGACTCAAAGTTGTGGTTCTTTGCTGCCCATCGATGATATTTTGCTTATCTTTCTCCTTATACATAACTGTAGAACCCAAAAAATACTCTTCTTTGCTAGAAATCTCTTTTTTGCTGTTTTCATTGAAGAATTCTTCAATGTCATCCCAGAGCTGTTCACAATGATCTGTATCCCAAACATAGGGTCTTTGATATAGGGGAATGCGGAATTTGTTTTTTGAAAAATAATCTAAAATACTCACTTTTTGCGCTTCTATTTCATTCATCTTTATTCCTTAGGTCTGTAAAATTTAAGCGGCATTTAAAAAAAAACAAGTCAAGAAAATTTTTAATCACACAAACGCAGAATCAAAAATACATAGAAAAAGGGTAGAAACAAAGGACAATGGCCGGGAGAGAGGGATTCGAACCCCCGGAGGTGTGACCCTCAACGGTTTTCAAGACCGCCGCTTTCGACCACTCAGCCATCTCCCGCTTACATTGAATCATTATTTGGAGGCGACACCCAGATTTGAACTGGGGAATCAGAGCTTTGCAGGCTCCTGCCTTACCACTTGGCTATGTCGCCATGGTGCCCGAGGCCGGACTTGAACCGGCACGGACGCAATGTCCGAGGGATTTTAAGTCCCTTGTGTCTACCATTTCACCACCCGGGCAAGAATACTAGCACAGAATGTTTTATGGAGCGGGAGACGGGGATCGAACCCGCGGCCCCAACCTTGGCAAGGTTATGCTCTACCACTGAGCTACTCCCGCATTGTTTTAAGACATTTAGGATTAAGAATACAAAAAAGAATCGCAATTATAGCGCGACTTTTTCAAAAAATCAAGTGTTTGCTAAGAGATTCTGCTTTGTGTATTCTAGTGTTTCTGTGTTATAATTTGCCATTAAAAAGGTGTCCAATGAAATGCGTTAAAACAAGTCTCTCTGCACTTTGTGCGATAATTGCTTTATTGTTTTTGTTTCTTGGTTGTGAAGAAAAGAGCGGTGAGCAAACAAAGCCCAAACAAGAAATTTTAGAAAACTTGACCCTCTCTGCTAGTGATGCAACACTCATTATTAACCAAAAACCCACAAAAGAACAAAATAACTTCAAAAATATCGCCCCCAAAAAAGAAAACATTCTCAAAAATCTCATTGTAACCTCTGATGCAAAGATTAAAATTCTTGTATTTTTCACAACTTGGTGCGATCCTTGTAAGGGAATTTTGCCTCATTTAGACAATCTCAAACAGCAATTTGGTGAAGACATTGCGTTTTTTGGAATCCCTGTTGATGATTTTGTTGAAGAGGTGGAAAATCTAAAGAGCAGCATTCAGGTTTTCAAAGAAGAAAATGCCACTCCCTTCCCGATCATCACAGATGAGAATCGCACTAAACTCTTTCGCGCACTTGGTGGTATTGAAGGTGTGCCACTCATTGCTCTCTATGGCGCAGATGGAGAGTATCTCATCCACTATCTTGGTGCTATCCCAGAGGAAATGATTGAGTTTGACCTTGCACGAAATCTTGCAAAAATAAAGGCGCGATAATGCTTAAAACACTCAAACAAACCCTCCAAAAAACAACGCAAAACATACGCGATCTCCTCCCTAAAGCTCAAGAGAAAATTGACAAAGAGAGTCTAGAGGAGATTCTCATTGCCACAGATATGGACTATGAACTTGTGGAAATGATTTTAGATTCACTCCCTCAAATCATCAATCGCAATGAGCTTGAAGTTGCTCTTTTGCGCTTATTTCGCGGGGAAAGCTATTATGACAAAATCCAGCCTAAAGACATCACAGAAAGACCCTGTGTTGATTTGATTGTCGGCGTTAATGGCGCGGGTAAAACGACAACGATTGCCAAACTCGCCACATTCTACAAAAAGCAAGGCAAAAGCGTGATTCTAGGCGCAGGAGATACCTTTAGGGCTGCAGCCATCGAGCAACTCAAACTCTGGGGTGAGAAACTCTCACTTCCCGTTGTCGCCTCACAAATCGGACATGATCCCTCTGCCGTAGCCTTTGATACCATCTCTTCAGCCCTTGCAAAAAATATTGATAATGTTATCATTGATACTGCAGGGCGCTTACATAACCAAAGCAACCTCCAGCAAGAATTGCAAAAAATCATGCGTATCTGCAATAAGGCAAAAGAGGGCGCCCCTCACCGCAAAATCCTCATTATAGATGGCACACAGGGCACTTCTACACTAGAGCAGGCAAAAATATTCAGTCAAACACTTGATGGAATCAGTGGCGTGATTATCACAAAACTTGATGGCACAAGCAAGGGAGGGGCGGTCTTTAGTATCATTCACACCTTGCGCGTTCCGATTCTCTATATCGGAGTCGGTGAGGGCGCAGAAGATTTAATAGAGTTTAATGAGAATTCCTATATCCAAACTCTTTTGGATTCTATCTTCACAAAATAGCAATTCTAAAGGGCATAAATGGCAAAGAAAAAGGCACAAATTTTTGAATGCCAACACTGCGGATTCCAAAGCGCAAAATGGCTTGGAAAATGCTCTAACTGCGGTGCTTGGGAGAGCTTTTTAGAACTCAAAGAAGACCAAATCTCCGCGCTCAAAGCCATGCAAAACACACAATCAATCAAGCCCTTGCGCATAACAGAAGTTCAAGAAGAAGAATTCGTGCGCTTCAGTTCGGGCGAGACAGAACTTGACATTGTGCTTGGTGGCGGAATCGTACTTGGAGGCATGTATCTTGTCGGGGGAAGTCCGGGGGTTGGGAAATCCACTTTGCTCCTAAAAATCTCCAGCAATCTTGCGAAAATGCAACATAAGATTCTCTATGTCAGTGGCGAAGAGAGTGCCTCACAAATCAAACTGCGCGCAGAGAGGCTTGATGCTCTGTGTGAAAATCTGTTTTTGCTCAATGCTATTGCCTTAGAAGAGATTCTACAAGTGATTAAATCCGAGCAAACGCGCTATACGATGGTCGTCATTGACAGCATCCAAACACTTTATAGCCAAAATATCGCTTCAAGTCCCGGAAGTGTCTCGCAAGTACGCGAAGTCACCTTTGAACTTATGCGCCTTGCAAAAGAATTTGGAATCTGCGTGTTTATCATAGGACACATCACAAAAGACGGAACAATCGCAGGTCCTAGAATCCTAGAACATATGGTGGATTGTGTCTTGTATTTTGAGGGGGATTCTCATCGTGAATTGCGCTTTTTACGTGGTTTCAAGAATCGCTTTGGAAATACAAGTGAGATTGGAATCTTTGAGATGCAAAACTGCGGTCTAATGGGTGCTAAGGAAGCTTCTAAGATATTTTTTAATCAAAGGACTTCAAATCCCGGAAGTGCTTTAAGTGTCATTATGGAGGGATCTAGAGCATTGGTGCTTGAAGTGCAAGCTCTGGTGAGTGATTGCGCTTATGGTGTGCCAAAGCGGTCATCAACAGGCTTTGATTCAAATCGCCTCAATATGATTCTCGCGCTTCTTGAGCGCAAATTAGAGATTCCACTCAATCGCTATGATGTGTTTATCAACATCACAGGTGGAATCAAAATTCTAGAAACTGCAGCAGATTTGGCCGTTGTCGCGGCGATTCTCTCTAGCTTCCGCAATCGCACACTCTCCAACACAAGCGCATTTATCGGTGAAGTGAGTTTGGTCGGCGATATTCGCGATGTGCCTCATATGGAACAACGTCTCAAAGAAGCGCAAGGGCTTGGAATCACAAACGTCATTGTTCCCTCAAAGCCTAAGCAATCCCTTTCAATAAAATGTTTTGTTGTGCATGAAGTTACAAAGATTCTTGACTGGATGTAAGGGGGATGAAATCCTCTAAAATCTCCTCTTGAACTTGAGCGACAATCTCCAAACAAAACTCCTGCAGCTTCTGCTCTACAATCACAATAGGTGATGCTAAAAATCCTTTAGGATAGAGTTTGTAACGCAAAGCAAGTTGAATCTCATCACTCAAACCCTCCCTCAATAATTCCCAAAAGTCTTTCACACCCAAAAACTCCGCAAAAGATTCAAACTCTAAGAGCAAAATCCCCTCTTTATCCGCGTAGCCAACGCCACGATTCCAAAAGTCAATGTGCGATTTTGTCACCCTGCTTAAAAAAGAATGATTGCAAATAAAGCTCGGAATCACCTCCCCCTTGCAAGTCAATAGCCCCTTTAACAACCGATAACACTGCACCTTGTGTCGCACGATTTTGTAGTCTTGATTCTCCCTCTCCAACTCTGTGCGACGTTTAAAATTTCTAAGTCTTAAAGCAGGGAGATTCCGAGCTTCTTTTGGTATATTGAGAGTTGAAAACAACTCAAAGGGAATCTTTTGAGATTTTTCGCGCTGTTGCTTGAGTGCGTAGAGACATCCACAATAATTTTGACGATAGAGCTTAGCAGATTTGGCACGTTCCCCTTGAATCTTCGTACCTCCCTTACTGCGAACATCAATTGCAAGAAAGCTCACATGCGCTTCTTGTGCGATTTTCTCACCGCGCGAAAAAAGCTCTTCTTGTGCCTTGAGGGGACTTGCAAGAAGTGTGCTTGTAAATTCCACACAATGTATTTTGTGCGCCACCTCTGCACTCTTGCGCAATCTAAAGTCAAAACAGAATCCACACCGCTCTCCCTTTTCTGGCTCACACTCTAATCCTTTGCTTCCCTCCAACCACTCCTTGCAATGATATTCCCCAACAATGAGAGGAATCCCTAGCATTTCGCAGCTCCTTTTGACATCACTCAATCGCATTTCATATTCTTCAAAAGGATGAATGTTTGGATTGTAAAAAAATCCGCAAAAATTCTTGTGCGGGTATCTCTCTAAGAGTTCTGTCAAGAAATGATGGCTATCCACACTGCAACAAATATGCACCAAAGTCGTGTTTTGATTCTTAAAATCATAGGCTGACATCGGAATCCTCGCATAACTTATGCATAAATCCCTTAGGCATGGACATTAGAATTCTCAATATCCACAATCAACTTGTGATAAGCCTCTTCAAAACATTCCGCAGAATCTTGAACCTCTTGCAATGACGGATTTGTGCCAATAAGCTCTAAAAAGTCTGCAATTTTGATATTGAAATTCTTAAGACTTTCCTCATTAACGTGCAATCCCTCCAAACTCTCTTTGAGATTGCATTTATCATGCGCACTCTGCTTTGTAATGACATTACTATAGGCTCCGAATTTTTTCAACACACACTCCAAAATCAACAATAAAATGCTAGAGCTTTGATTGCAAGTTTGGATGGATTGCGAAAGAGAAGTCGTTTTGTCATTAATCCCACTGAATACATCATTGAAGTCCATAACCAGCGCATCGGATTTCTGCACGATTCCATCGATCTCTTGCACGGATTCTGAAATTTCCACCATTTCTTGATAAATCACCTTCGTCGTAGAAGAAATTTCTAGGGCTGTTTTTTGTGCATTTTCTGCAAGTTTCCTCACCTCATCGGCAACCACAGCAAACCCTCTCCCATGCTCTCCTGCACGTGCGGCTTCAATGGCCGCATTGAGAGCAAGGAGATTGGTTTGATCTGTAATTTCCTTAATCCTTCCTGCAAAGGAATCTATTTCTTTAATGTGTGCAGAAAAAAGTGTGAAAGCTTGTTGTGTCTGTGCCATCATCTCTGCTAAATGTGAGAAATTTTGCGTGATAACCTCAACATTTTGTCGGCTCGTGTTTGATTCTGAAGAAATTGCACAACTTGACTCAACGACGGATTCCAGCAGATCTTTGCTTTTGTGCAAATTGTGAGAGATTTTATCCAAGTCATCATTAAGGCTTTTTGCGCTATCTATAGCGACAGCATTAATGATTACACCTTGTTTGCTTAATTGTATAGACTTTGCCATAGATTGCGCTGCATTATTGACAAGCTCTCCTGCATAGCGGAAGCTTCCCCTAAGTGCGCTCGTGTGTAACTCGCGCGTGTAGCGCCCATTACTCTGTGCTTTAATCGTCATCATGCTTCCACGTACAAAAGCCTCCACTTGATCGGCTAGACTATTCACACTCCAAGCCAACTTCCCAATCATTCCAGGATCGTCTATTTTTGTGATTCTAGCCTCCAAATTCCCATTTTGGAGCTTTTCCACACAACCCAAGATTCCCTTAATATAATTCTCTCTTAAATTGCGCGTAACCAAACTCACCACACCCACGAATGTCCCGATAATAAAGAATAAAATGTCCAAAAATACCGGCAACCGCAAGATATCCATAAGAAACAAGAGCACAAAGCTCACAGCAAACAGATATTGGAAAAAATTTGCGTATTTATAGAGATAAGATAAATTCTTCATAGTCCATTCCTTTCTCTCTCAAAATTTCTTGCAATCTCTCCTCGCTCTTTGCGATTCCTGCTTCTTTTTCTATCCCTAAGAGCTCTTTGTAGAGTGCGCTAATAGCCGTGATAGCTTTGTCTGTTGATTTTACGCGCGTTGAATGATAGCCGACAATCTCTCCCTTTTCATTGAAGGAAGGCGTTACAAAGGCTAAGACCCAATAACATCCTCCATCTTTTGAGAGATTTTTCACATAAGCAACCATCTCATTTCCTGCTTTCAAGCTCTCCCAGAGCATTTTAAAAACCACCGCGGGCATATCGGGATGACGAATGATGTTGTGCGACTTGCCTAACAATTCTGACTCATTATAACCAGAATACTCAATAAATTCCATATTTCCATAGATGATTTTGCCCTTTAAATCTGTCTTAGAAACGATTATTTCTCCATCGGCTAACATCCTGCAAACTTCACTGGGTTTTGGCTTTTGCATAATCCCTCCTTTGCTCTTTTGGTTGCGAAAAATTCCACATATTTTTTCAACTTTTGCTCTTGCATTCTATCAAAAAAATATATTTTGTCAAGTTTTATTTTTGCACTTTTTTCTGCATAATCCCTCCAAACTCCCTTATTAACATCTCAAATAAGAAATTTGTTTTTTTAAGTGAGAATCTGTTAGAATCGCACAGGAACACTAAAAGGCATCAATACATTTGAAGCATCAATTGGAAGCTTATAATCCACAATCTACAAGTATTTTTGAAAAACGCTATTTAGCTCTAGAAAACTTCATTGACATGCGCAATCTTCTGCCTCACGTCTTAAGAGTTCTAATCGAGAATTCCACTTCCGTCCTCACAAAGAAGCCCTAGATATCACTCAAACTCTTAGAGCCTAATGGGATTCGGATTTCCGTGTGGTATTTGACCAATGCCTATGCGACTTTAGCTCTGCGCAGACAAAAATATCATAGAAAAGGATATTCTAGAATATTTCAAACACAGAAAATCTCTCAAAGAATAGTTTAGAAATCTACTAGAGGAATCGCTAAGCCATCTCAAAGCGCACTGCCCAGACATTGTGGAATCCTTTTTCTATATGCAGAATTTTTAAAAATGTGCAAACAAGACGCTCAACAAGCGCAATCAACACAACCATAAGCAACAATAAACTTCACGCAAAACACTTAGCGCAGAATCTGCACTTCATTTTCTAGCAGGATTCCACACTCTTGCTTGACACGACTTCTTGCCAATTCTATCAATTCCACAGCTTCATCAAAGGTGGAATCTCCATAATTAACAAGAAAATTTGCATGCTTCTCACTGAAACAAAGATTCTTTTTACTCCCAAATCTCACACCCTTAAGCCCCACTTGCTCTATGAGCCTCCCTGCAAAATCCCCCTTAGGATTCTTAAAAGTACTGCCAAAGCTCGGCTCTGTCGGTTGATTGGAGCGCATAAGCTTAAAGTCATTGACAAGATTTTCGCGAAATCCCTCTTGTTTTTTGAAAATTCCCGCAAAGATTAATCCGCAAATCTCACTGCTACGATAGCCTAGATTCAGGGATTCCACGCTTTTGAAGTCCAATTTTCCGTCTTTTGTGAGTTGCAAAATTCCCAAAAGTACATCTTTAATCTCATATTCTTTCAATCCTGCATTCATTTTGATGATTCCGCCTATGCTACCGGGCAATTGAGAAAGAATCTCAAAGCCCCTTAGATTCTGCCTCTTCGCATAGGAAAAGACGCGCCCACTCAATGTCGCCGCGCCAATTTCCAAAAAATCACCGCAATCCTTAATGTAATCAAAATTCTTGCTTAGAGCCACAAGATTCTTTGTATGGGGTGCAACTAAGAGGTTGTTTGCTCTGCCAATAATATGAAATGCATCGCCTTGCAAAAGCGCGTCATAATCCTCTGGAGATTCCACAAAGGACACCCAATGGGACTCTCCGATGCGCACACTCGTATAGACAGAAAAGTCAATCTTTCTTTGCTGCATTAAAACAAAAAAGTCGGTATGAGATTAAAGATTCTCGTCGTAAAATCAATGAGCATATTCAGCATCCAAGGCATGGTAAAAATAATCACGACAATCACAGCAAGAATCTTTGGGACAAAGGTGAGGGTCATTTCATTAATCTGTGTTGTTGCTTGAAAAATACTAATCATCAAGCCCACAATCAAGCCCACAAGCAACATAGGCAATGAGAGGGTTAGAGTGATCTTGTAAGTCTCAATCGCCAAATTCATTAATTGCGCTTCCATTTTTGACCTCTTAACCTCCAGCTCTCTCACTTCCTAAACATTTCTGTGTTTTCCACCCTCAAGAATTCTGATATTTTACCTTATGTATTTTTGACAGAATCCCATACGATCGCGGCTTTCCCGTCCTTTTCTTCCACAGCAGCCATTCCCATAATGTTATAACCGCTATCCACATAATGAATTTCACCTGTAACGGCACTAGAAAGTGGTGAGAGGAGATACATCGCAGAATTTCCGACTTCCTCAATGCTGACATTTCTTCTAAGCGGAGAATTGGCTTCATTCCACTTTAAAATAAAGCGAAAATCACCGATTCCACTTGCAGCAAGTGTGCGAATCGGTCCTGCAGAAATCGCATTGATACGAATCCCTTTAGGACCTAAATCGTGAGCCAAATAGCGCACACTAGATTCCAAAGCCGCCTTTGCAACGCCCATCACATTATAATGCGCGACATGCTTGACACTCCCAAGATAGCTTAGAGTCAAAATAGAAGCATTAGCATTTAAAGTCGGCTCTAATTCGCGACAAAGCTCAATGAGTGAATACACAGAAATCTCCATCGCGCAATTAAAAGCTTCTTTGGAAGTCTCCAAAAAACTCCCGTCCAAAGCCTCTTTTGGTGCAAAAGCCACGCTATGCACAAGAAAATCAAGCCCTCCAAAATCCCTTTGAATCTCCTCTCTAAGCCTTGCAAAATGCTCTTTTTTGCTCACATCAAGCTCATAGACAAATTGAGAATCTCCTATTTCTTCGGCAATAGGGCGCACCCTTTTTTCAATTTGCTCATTCATATAAGTTAGCCCTATCGTTGCGCCATGCTCTTTACACGCCTTTGTGATTCCATATGCTATAGATTTGTTATTCGCAACACCGACAATCAAGCCCTTTTTGCCATGCATTATCCCCTGCATTCACTCTCCTTAAGAATTTTCCAAAATCTTGCTAAAGTTCTTAAAATCCCAACTTGCACTTCCGACAAGCACACCATCAACACCCTCTAAACTTAAGATTCCAGCGCTATTTTCTGCCTTGACACTTCCGCCATAGAGTAATGGGATTTTACCCAACTTTTGCTTTAAAGCATTATGGATTTTTGCAATTTCCTCCAAACTTGCACTCACTCCCGTCCCAATTGCCCAAATCGGTTCATAAGCGATAATTAACCTATGATAATTTAAATAAATCCCACACAATTGCGATTCCAAAAACTTCAAAGTGGCATCCAAACCGCTCTTTTTGATTTCCAAATTTTCACCAATGCAATAAAAAATCGTAAAATCATTTTGTGCAAAAAACTTGAATTTTCTCACGCATTCCTCTTGAGATTCTCCTAGAATCTCGCGTCGCTCACTGTGTCCAACGAGAATTGTTTTAATGTGAAATTCCTCTAATTGTTCCAACCCAATCTCGCCTGTAAAAGAACCGTTTTGCACAGGATAGGCATTTTGCGCACCGATTTGAAACATTGAAAAGTCATTGTCCAAAAGCGCACTAGAGGGAGGGAATAATGTGATTTTATGCGAAAAATTTGAGAGGCTTTTGCAATGAGATTCTAACGTCTTGCAATATTCCTCTGTGCTTTTGCGCGTGTGATTTGTCTTAAAATTACTCGCAATCATTTTCATCTCCCATCCTCCATCGCTTACTATCAAAACAAGATTTTAAACATTAAACTACCGCCAAAATACGCGATATTATCAGAATAATCCGTATAGATTCCCTCGATGCCAATTTGCCATAATTTATTAAGAAAATACACCCATCCAAGTGAGTAGCTTGTTTTAAAAATTTTTCCCATTTTATAATCCAAACGCGCATTGCCTAAATAAAATGGAATCTCTCTTTGAGAATTATGCAAATTCCTATCATGCTGGACTTTTGAATAAAGATAACCTTTGTTAAGATTATATTGTGCCGCCACCCCTGCAATCGCATCCAAGCCATAATACTCATGCTTTGGGCTTATAAGTTCAATCCCGCCCTTTTGGTCAATTTTTGTGCGCACATTATAATTATTATTCACCCCAACATAGGGCTTGAGTGATAATTTATTGCCCAAGCGGTATCCTAACAACATCTCCAACTCACCACTATAAAAATCATAATCGCCCAATGTATTGAGATTTTGCACAAAATATTCCTGTTTGCTCTCATTAAAGCCGACAATCCCATACAATCCTAAGTCAGCTTCAAATCTCCCCGCGCTAGACTCTAACGCCTTCCATTTCAAACTTCCACCGGCACTTGCAATGTGTGCTTCATTTCTTGTGGTAAGAGTGCTTTGAGCGTATTTCGTATCCGCATAGGCATAGTTTGCTTGAAGCTTTAGTGCCAAATCCTGTGTCAGCAACATTTGATAGGCAGCATTTAATCCGCCCAACCCCCCACTTGCACCGCTTCCGTTGAGTCCTAACCCAAACACAGACATTTCCAAATCATTTTGCCAACTATCCAGTCCATATTGCGCAATCACATCGCTATAAATGCTTGCTGTAGGGCTCCAGCGATTCTCAAATCGTATAGGTTTGGAGCTCTTTGCCACATGAATTGTGTCTGTCATCAGCCTTTGTGTGTCAATAAAGGCATTTTCAATCCCGCGATTAATCTCTGTGGAGAGTTGTGTCATAAACTCACTTCCCCCATAGGTGATGAAATTTGGAACTGCAGAGTCTAATGCAGCCAGAATCTGTCCTTGATTGCCACCAAGACTTTCTTGCAGAGCTTCAAAGCGGCTCGTTGTTCCTTGTGGATTTGAGGGACTTGAAGGATTTGAGGGCCGTGAGGGATGAGGAGTGAATCCCCCGCCTCCCCCGCTTCCGCCTGTGCCTCCGCCACCGCTACCTCCGCCACCGGGATTTGTTGGCGAGGGGGTTACTCCCGCAGGATAGAGTGTGAATCCCCTCCCATCGCCTGTTAAATCCCAAGCAACAAGATCATTTGCACCCGATCCCCCCGAAACAATCTGCAAATCTTGCGGGGCTAGTCCCGTAACACTCCCTGTGATAAGCTTGTGTTCTTTGTTGAGATCCGCACCCTGTATATCCGCAATGACATCGCCTTGATTTTGCAAACTCCCATCAAGCTGTCCCATTTGACCGCTTGCATTTGAGCTAAACTTTAATGTATTGTCCCTCTCATTGTGGAACACTTTAGTTTTCAGCACTCCACCCTTTAATTCCACGCTTGAGTGACTATTTGGTGTATTCATGTCGCCATTAGGATCGCTTTGCCACGATTTATTATAAAAATCTCCTGTAATTTCAATATTCCCCTCATTAACAAACGTACCGCCACCACAGCCTCCCGTAATACAAGAATTCGCAGTGGGCAAAACACTGCCATTGTAGAAATTCCCCCCAATCTTCATTGTGCCACTATTGTTGAAGTTTGCTAGTTTTGGCTCACTTTGACTTGTCTGTCCGATATTATAAAAATCACCACTGAGTGAAAATTCTCCCGCATTGTTAAAGTTTTTGAGATTCTCAAAACGTCCAATATCTAACTCCATCTTTGAAGTCCCATCAATTGAGATTCTCTTATCCTCTGCCGCAAAAGAAGTCAATCCAAAAATATCAACATCATCAATACTTAAATTTGCCCCGTTTTTAAGCTCTACATTGCCCTTGAATCCTATTGCACGTGGATCTTTGCCTTGTTTGCCAATGAAATGAAAACTCCCTCCATCAATGCTTAATCCCGCTTGATTATCTGAAATAATAGAGCTAAAGCCTGTGATTGTGAGGTTAGAGCCTGTTTTTATGGTGATATCACTCGGAAGATAAATAGGAATGGCGTCATTTTGTTTGCCGGGGATGGGCTGTCCATTTTGCATCTTTCCCTCAATGGTTAAATTTGAAGTTCCGCCACCCTTTGTGCTGTAGTTAATGCCATTGCGACCTTGATAATTAAAAGTACATTGCCACGGAGAGCTGCAATCATAATAGGCATTATCAATCCTTGAGTCTCCATCATTAAGAGAAAAATCATTCGTACTAAAAGTGCCCACAAAATTATCGGCAAAGACACTAGAACACACCAAAATTAAAGGTAATAACTTAAAAATCCGCATACAAAATCCTTTCAAACGACCATTATATAACACAATTTAAATTTTATCGTTAGAAAAAAATTATTTCTTAATGATTTTTACTCAACTGTTACACTTTTTGCAAGATTTCTTGGCATATCCACGTCATTTCCTAAGCGCACAGCAACCTCTAGGGCAAAAATCTGCAAGACAACCATCATCGCAAAAAACTCCACCATATAGTGTGAATAATGCGGAATCTCTATCCAATCATCACAACCCTCATAATACTCTGCACTCAAAGCGCAAATTTGCGCATCACGTGCGCTTAACTCCTCAACATTGCTCTTAATTTTCTCATACAAGAGATTCTTAGGCATCAAAGCCACACAAAATAATCCCAAATCCGCTAATGCAATAGGTCCATGCTTCATTTCCCCACTCGGATAGCCCTCTGCGTGGAGATAGCTAATCTCCTTAAGCTTTAAGGCTCCCTCCAATGCAAGAGGATAAAATACATCGCGACCGATAAAAAAGAATCCATGTCCATTTAAATAGCGTCTGCAAAGGCGCTTAATGCGATCATGCAACCTTTCATTGACTTGCGTAGCCCGCGCCGCTTCTAGCATGACATTGGCTTCAGTTTGGATGGACTCTTGCGTGAGGATCTTGCGCTTTTGTGCAAGGAAATTAGCCAAAATCCACAGCACCATCACTTGCGTAGCAAACGCCTTTGTACTTGCTACACCCTTTTCAATCCCCGCACGTGTCAGAATTGAAAAATCACTCTCCCGCACAATTGAGCTGTTATCAACATTGCAGATTCCTATTGTTTTGAGATGATTCTTTTTTGCAAGCTTTAAAGCCTCTAAAGTATCCGCCGTCTCCCCACTTTGCGAAATAACAATAAAGAGTTCCTTAGGATAAAAAATTGGATTCTTATAGCGCAATTCACTTGCAATCTCGACCTTTGTTTTGATCTTTGCGATTCTCTCTAACAGATAGCTTCCCACTAGACTTGAATGATAGCTCGTCCCACACGCACAAAGTGTGATAGAATCCACCTCATCTAAGGAGAGTTGCTCTAACTCTTCTAAGACAAAGCCCCCCTCACTCACGCGTCCCATCATTGTCTCTAGCAAGACTTTGTGTTGCTCATAAATCTCTTTTTCCATAAAAAAGGTGAATCCGTCCTTCTGTGCCGAGAGTTTATCGCCACTTAGAGGTTGGATTGTTCCTAAAGATTCAAATCCTCCTAATTCCATTTGCCCAACCGCACCATCTTCAAGGTAGCAAACTTCTGTAGCCAAGCCAATCAAGGGCGCATCAGAAGAGGCGAAAAATATCTCTTCATCACCGACTTTTTTGTTTCTGCCAATGATAAGGGGGGAGCCGTTTTTTGCATAATAGATTGTGTGAGGGGATTTTTGTGTAATAAGGAGAATCGCATAGGCTCCTTTGAGTTCGGAAATGGTACGCGAAAAGGCCTCAAAAGTATCATCTGTTTGTTGTAAGTGGAATTCAAAGAGATGCACAATCACTTCTGTATCTGTCTGCGAATAAAACACGCAGCCCTTTTCTTGCAAATTCTTTTTAATGCTTTGATAATTTTCTATAATTCCATTATGCACGACATTGCTAAAATGCCCAATATGCGGATGCGCATTGATTTCTGTTGGTTTGCCATGTGTCGCCCATCGTGTGTGTCCAATCCCCAAGCCAAAGCCCCTTGACTCAAAGCCCTCGCATTTGCGCTCCAGATTGATAAGTTTGCCCACAGATTTGAATGTATGTAACTCCCCACCATCTAAAACAGAGATTCCAGCAGAATCGTAGCCACGATATTCTAATTCTTTCAATCCGTTCAGCAAGAGTGCCTTTTTCTCATCATTTCCGATATATCCAATAATCCCACACATATAAAGCTCATCTCCTCATAAAAGTTTGATTCTAGCATATTATGACTCAATAAAGAATAAATGCGTTTTACAAAACTTAAAAAATATGCTAGAATCCCAAGTTTTCAAGCCTCTAAACATCCTAACTTATGAGCTTGTCTGGAACTCTTGCAACATAAGGAACACAATGCACACCTTTCTTTTCACAGGCGCAGCAGGTTATATTGGCTCACACACAGCCTATTATTTTTTAAAAAACAGCAACTGCCAAATTGTGATTTTTGATAATCTTTCTACAGGATTCAAGGAAAATGTGGAATTCTTGCAAGAACAATTTTTGGATCGCATAATTTTCATACAGGGCGATTTGGGCGACAATGAGGCTCTTAATGCGCTGTTTATGCGCTTTAAATTTGATGGGATCTTGCACTTTGCAGCAAGCCTCATCGTCCAAGAATCTGTGCAAAAACCGCTTTTATACTTCAAAAACAATGTTGCAAACACCATTGCGCTCTTACAATTTGCGCAAGATTTCAAAGTCTGTCACTTTTTATTAAGTTCCACTGCAGCGGTGTATGGAGAGCCAAAGGATGATGCCCCACTCACAGAAGATGCCCCCAAAATGCCCATAAATCCCTATGGAGAATCCAAGCTTATGATGGAGACGATACTCAAGGATCTAGAAAGCGCAAATCCCGATTTTAAAACCGTGATTTTGCGCTATTTCAATGTCGCAGGCGCTCTTATGGATGGGGATTCCCACTTAGGACAACGTAACAAAAATGCCACACATCTCATTAAAATCGCCTCTCAATGTGCGACAAACAAGCGCAAAAAAATGCAAATCTTTGGCACAGATTATCCGACAAAGGATGGGACATGCATACGCGATTATATCCATGTTGATGACCTAGCAAGCGCACATTTTTGGGCATTGCACAAGCTTATAGAAACAGGAGAATCCGCGATTTATAATGTTGGTTACAACAGAGGCTTCAGCGTCAAAGAAGTGATTGCTTGTATGAAAAAAATTAGCAAAAATGATTTTCTTGTGGAATCTGCACCGCGCAGGAGCGGAGATCCAAGTGTTTTAATCAGTGATAATCACAAAATCCTCTCTGTGACACAATGGAGACCCCAATATGATCAGCTTGAAACCATTTGCAAAAGCGCGTATTTATGGGAAGAAAAACTCAAAAGAGAAGAAGAACTCAAAGAAAAGCGCGGAGGTTAAGTTTGCGATTCCTTGCCCTTTTGTGTTTTTTGATTTGCAACGCGCATCTTGTGTTTGCCAAGTCTTTACCCACCGATATTTATGAGGATCTAGAATTTCAAGACGATGAACGTGCGAAAGTTTTGATTCTTGACAAACAAATGCACATTCAAAAGCTCATCAATGTCAAAAAGGGACAAAAAGAACTCAAGCTCAATCTGCCCGATTCTGAAGATTTCTATATCACATTCATAGAAAATCCCCAAAAAACACCGCAAGACATTGAGGATTCTAAAGAATCTCTAGCTCAAGAAAACTTAGAAGAGGGAATCCAAAATGCGCCCTTTCAATCCGATTCCAATCTCTACAAAATGCGCTTTGATAGGAATCGCTTCTTAGGGGGATTTTTAGGCTTTGAACCTCATAAATTCAACTACATTCTCCCTGCAAATATGAGTCTTAAAAACGAGGATGGACAAGCCAAGAGAACAGAGGCGAAGTTTCAAATCAGCCTCAAAAAGCTCATTGCCGATGATTTGTTATTCAAAAATCTGGATTTGTATGTCGCCTACACACAGCAGAGCTTTTGGCAAGTCTATGACAGCAAGGATTCCCGCCCCTTTAGAGAGAGCAACTATGAACCTGAAATTTTCTTCAGCTATCCGTTAGAAAAATACCCCCTATTTTTTGATCGTGTCAATTTTGGCTATGTGCATCAAAGCAATGGGGGAGGTTCGCTAAACTCGCGCAGTTGGGACAGATTGTTTTTACAAGGTGTCTATACCTACGATCATTTCATCTTCGCCCTCAAAACTTGGTATCGCATAGAAGAAAATGGTAGCAAAGACGATAATCCCGATATTTTAGACTATCTTGGTTATGGAGAATTGAGTGCAGGATATGTGTTTAAAAACCACCTATGGACACTCACTTTGCGCAACAATCTGCAATCAGACAATAAAGGTGCCATTATTTTAGACTATTCCTATCCCATTTATAAGAATCTCTATTTCTACATTCAATTCTTTAGCGGTTATGGCGAGAGCCTCATTGATTATAATCGCTCCATTGACAGAATCGGAGTGGGCTTACTCTTTGCGCGCTAATTAAGCAAAAGATTTCTCTTAATCCCTTAATGTCGCTAAGGACACCATCACAGAAATGTTGCTAAAACACATTTGCAAATGCCCAAACTTCACCTCTTTGACCGCTTTCCCTTTCACAAATATTCCCTTTTGTGTCAAACAAACATTCCTCACAAAACTCAAATCCAAGCCACAGAGCTTCAAAACTGCTTCTTTGAGTGTCCAAATTCTGTAGAATTCCACGAGCGGATTCTTGCTTTGTGCAATCAACTCTCTTTCATACGCGCTACAACACAGCTCCAAATGCGCAGTGAAATCCCTCTCCCTTATGCATTCTATATCCACTCCAACTGCCTTTTGCGCATATAAGATTGCAGCAATCCCACCGCTGTGACTCCTTGCAACGCATGGATAGGAATCCCGTAAAAAACGCGTTTGAGTGTGCAAAATTTGCGAGGCTATAAAATCTGCATGACTTAAGAGATTCTTATGCTCTGTAATCCTCTTTAAATGCGCAGATTCTAGCTCTTTAAGGACAAAATTGGGGAGGGTTTTATGTTTGGATTCAAGCATACAAAGCCATGCCAATTGAGCGTCTTTGTGAGCCCCACAAAAACAAGAATCGCACAACAAAAAATCCTCATTCAAGGCACAAATCAACATTGATTCACCAAAGAAAGAGCAAAAAACGCGCACAAACTCAAGCACAAACTCACACTCACACCAAAGCTAAACACCGCATAAGTCTGGCTCAAACCAAGCATAGCAAAAGAAATGAGACTTGTCAAACTCGCAAGCACAACCCCAAAGACACGTTTTTGTCGCGGAATCTGCGCATTTGTCGCAAAAATCACATAATCCACACCAATACTGCTGGCTAAAATCAAGCCAAAAATGCTAAAAATATTCAACTCCACATGGCAAACTAACAAAATCGCAAGGCTTAAAAACGAGGAGAGCAAAAGGATCGTAAGCATTTCTATAGAATCTTTAAATCCAAAAAGAGCGCACAAGACGACGAAGGCAAAGATAAAAGCACAAAATTTTAAAAATATT
The DNA here is from genome assembly GCA_947588965.1 of uncultured Helicobacteraceae bacterium. Taxonomy (GTDB): domain Bacteria; phylum Campylobacterota; class Campylobacteria; order Campylobacterales; family Helicobacteraceae; genus Helicobacter_D. The sequence continues at coordinate 150,621 of CANQAN010000002.1, read as the reverse complement.
GCATGTTCTTTAGCCTCTGTAAAATATTGACTAATCTCCGCACTCTGATCGATAAAATGGGCATCAAAAGATTCCAAAATCTCCCTAAATTCTGCATTGACAAGCGGTTTTTGCAAAAATAAAATACTTGTATCTGCATTAACGAAAAAAGTCTCCATAGGATGATTTTTGAGGAACTGCAATTGCGCCATAATCTCCTCTACACTTAGGGTTGGAATCGCGCAAATCTCTTCTAAATAGCGCACAACAAAATCCTCTTTAAATCCAAGCTTCCCAAAAGCTTCTATCAAGGCACTCTTATGCGTTTGCAAAACTTCTTTAAGGTGATTTTGCTCATTTTGACTGAGAAAAAACTTGCTCACCCCCTCATAATCCTCGATCAAATGCTTTTCTTTTAATGCGCTTATAAGCTTGCGTTCCTTATCAATCAAATCTTGATGATTGCTTTTGAGAATCAAAAAATTTGTTTGAGGATTGCTCTTTGTGATGGTTAAGAATCGCTTTGTCTCTACAAGCAAATCCTGCGGAATCGTGGAATATTTTTTCACCTCATCATTGAAATTTTGTTGAGGAATAAAAACAAGCAAGACTGCGACAATAACCACACAGCAAATCAAAAAAACGCGCCTTTGAATGAGTGCAAACTTCTGATAAAACACAAGGGAGCGATCGATGGCATCCATAAGTCTTTTATGCGGACTGAGTTGGACATTTTCAAACAAAAAGGGCAGCAAAAATAATGTCACCAAAAGTGAGCCTAAAAGCCCAAAAATAGAAATCACAGCAATTTGTCGCAAAAACTCCATTCCAGAAAAGAGAAAAAACCCATATCCACCGCTTGTAATCACAAATCCACTGAAAAAAACTTTTGAGAGCTTCAATGCATCTTTTGGGACGATTTTCCGCCCTATCGCATCACCCAACCAATGCATAGAAAAATCCAGTACAAGCCCGATTAAACTCATACTTGCAACAATGCTTAGGAGATGAATCTCTCCAAAAATCAAAAATCCCGCCGTAATTCCGCACAAAAAGCTATACAAAACAACTAAGAGTAATTTTAAAATCTGCCAAGAACGAAAGGCACAATACATTAATAATGTAATGCAAAGCACAGAGATTCCTCCAAAAATAACGCTCTCTTTGTGTCCTTGCAACTTTGCCACACTTGCAAAAATCTCATTTCCCATAGCCAAGAATTCCTCATGCCCTCCTTGCTGATTTTTGAGATTTTCTATGCGCTCTATTTGCTCTAAACCCTCTAAAAAGCTCTTAGAATCATAATTTTGAGCTAATCTTGCATGGGCAAGATAATATTTTCTGCCCTGAAATTCTGTGAAAATCATGCCCAATTCCCAGTCAAACTGAAAATGATTCTGTCCTAAAAAGCTAGAATCACCGCCAAAATTCAACAAATCCTTGCTGTCTAAACGTAGTAAAAAGGGATTGACAAAACTCTGTGCGCGATCATTAAAAAACTGCGCAGGATTTTTTGTGAGTTGCAAATAGGTTTGTTCATTAAGACTTGCGATTTTCAAGCCCTCTAAGAGCTTGAAGTCTAAATCCTGTCGTAAAGAGAAGCTTTCAAAGTTTCCCCTCTCTAGCGATTCTAAAGATTCCAACCATTGATGATCCGTAGAGAGAAAGGCAACATTTCGTGCAATTTTTTGCTGTGTGATTTGGATGATGTCTTTATAAAGCGATGACTGCGGATTAATGAGTGCAAAAATATCTGTCTGCACAGCACCATCTCTCACAATCCAAGCCATCCAAAGAGAGCTTAAGACAAAGAATAAAAAAGAGAGTTTTTTCATTGCGCAACAATAAATTTTGTGTGTGTTATATCGCCTCCCTTTTCTTCAAGAAATATTTCTTGAATGAGAGGATTCTTGCCGGCAAATGCGCCCTTAATTTGAATCTTTTTAAAAATTTTCTGCACGATAGAATTTTTTGGGGTTAAAAAAAGATTCCACAACCTCCTATCTCCCTCCAATTGCATTGTGAAATACTTTTCTAAAGTCTGAATGTTTAAATGCAACATTTCTAAAAACAATGTCTTTTCGCTGCTTGTTTGGAGTGGAATCCAATGAGAATCCTTTTGCTCTAAAACACCTTGAGCCGTGATTTTTAAGACATTTTTTATCGGGCTTTGCACCTCCCACAACACTTCTGTTTTGTTATACCAAAACACCCCCTCAAACACAATGTCGTTTTCAAAGGCTTTGAGTGTTTTTGTTTGCACAAACCTCCCCTGCAATTCCTGATCTCTCAAACCCTCTAAATCCTTAAAATCAAGGGCAAAACATAGAGTAATTGCACAAAACAACACGACAAAAATACGCATTTGAACTCTTTTAATGATTTTTTACTAAGCTTTTGTTAAAATCCACGAAAATTTTAGTTGTACGTTTCTGTTTTATTTATCTTATGGTAGCTAAAATTCGTCAAGTTTTTGTTAAATTTTATAAAAAAGAGCGTTTTTATGTCTGATTGTTTTTTAAAAAATCTTTTTTTGTTCTGCACTAAAGAATTACAATGAATCAAGTCATTTGTGGCGATTCTATCGCGGAAGTCAAACATTTCCCAAGCGATTTTGTGCATTTGATTCTCTCTGACATTCCCTATGGAATCTCCTATGAAGAATGGGATATTTTGCACAGCAATACAAATTCCGCTCTCTTAGGAATGAGCCCTGCACAAATGAATAGACCCCTTTTTAAAACACGTGGCAAACCCCTTAATGGCTGGTGTGAAGCGGACAAAAAAATCCCCTATGAATATTATGAATGGTGCAGACAATGGGCAGGAGAATGGTTGCGCATCTTAAAGCCGGGCGCAAGTTGCTTTGTTTTTGCAGGGAGGCGCTATGCGCATCGTTGCATTTGTGCGCTGGAGGATTCGGGCTTTATTTTCAAAGACATGCTTGCATGGCAAAAGGATAGCGCAGCACACAGAGCGCAAAATGTTTCAAGTGTGTTTGCAAGAAGAAAAGATAGAGCCAATCAAAAAAAATGGCAGGGCTGGAAAATCGGAAACTTAAGACCACTTTTTGAGCCGATTTTATGGTTTATGAAGCCCTATGCCATCGGCACAACACTCACGGACAACATCGCACAAAATGAATTGGGAGGATTCAACGAATGGGCAATCAAAAGCAATCCTTTACTCAATCGTGGGCTTGAAGTGTGCTCAAACTGCATCAAATGCAAGACGGAACGTGGAGATAGGGGATTGCATCCTGCGCAAAAACCGCTCTCTTTAATGCGCTATTTGATAGAATTGACAACTCTAGAGGGACAAATCGTGCTGGATCCCTTCTGTGGCTGTGGCTCTAGTTTGCAGGCTGCAAAGGAACTCAAGCGCAAATATATCGGAATTGAGAGGAATCCACATTATTATCAAATCATCTGCAAGAGATTGCAGTCAAAAAAAACAGAAATTTTGGAGGCTTAATGAGAGAAGTTGATGTTTTGGTTATCGGTGCAGGACCTAGTGGCTCACTTGCAAGTGCGTTTTTAAAACGCGCAGGAATCGATGTGCTTTGCATAGAAAAGGAGTATTTTCCGCGCTTTGTCATTGGCGAGAGCCTCTTGCCAAACTGCATGAATGTCTTGCGCGAGGCAGGATTCTTGGAAGCGGTTAAGGCGCATGGATTCCAATTTAAAAATGGAGCGGCGTTCAGCTATAAAGATAAATACCGCTATTTTGACTTTTGTGATAAAAGCAGCGCAGGAGATGGGACGACTTTCCAAGTGCAGAGGGCGGACTTTGACAAACTCCTCATTGATGAGGCACAAAAACAAGGCGTTGAAGTGATTTTTGGTGTGGCGGTTGAAAATGTAGAAAATAAAGACAGTCACATAGAAGTCGCTCTCTCTAATGGAGAACGCATTTGTGCGCAATATATCGTAGATGCAAGTGGTTATGGACGCGTCTTGCCACGTCTTTTAGATCTTGAAACGCCCTCATGTTTAAAGCCTAGAAAGGCTTATTTCACGCACATACAAGACAATATCACAGAAGTCCTCTATGACAGAAAAAAGATTCTCATAACAACGCATCCTGAAGACAGAAGTGTGTGGTTTTGGTTGATTCCCTTTTCTAATGGACGTTGCAGTATCGGTGTCGTCGGAGAGGCAGAAGTCCTAGACATTCCGCATTGCTCTAGTGATGAGATTCTCAAATCACATGTCTATAAGGCCCCCATGCTAAAACGATTGCTTGATAATGCTCTGTGGGACACGCCTGTTAGAACGATTAGCTCTTATTCTAAAGATGTCAAAACACTCTTTGGAGAGAGGTTTGTCTTGCTTGGAAATGCAAGTGAATTTTTGGATCCCGTGTTTAGTTCTGGCGTTACGATTGCGATGGTCTCTGCGAAACTCGCCACACAATGCATCATAAGAGCGTTTAGGGGTGAAAATGTGGATTTTAATGAAGAATATGTCAAACCTCTTATGATGGGCATTAATGCCTTTAGAACCTATGTGCAAGGCTGGTATGATGGGACTTTTCAAGATGTGATTTATGCGGAGAATGAAAACAACGAGGTCAAGCGCAACATTTGCTCTATTCTAGCGGGTTATGCATGGGATAGCACGAATCCCTATGTGGTGAAGTCTGATGAAGCCCTCAAAGCGGTGGCTCAATATTGCAAGTCTTAGCCCTTTTGCTCATATCTGTTATCATGTGTGGATGCGCCTCTTATCCTTCAATCACATTGCCCTATTTTTCACAAAAGGGCTTTCTTGTTGAAACAAACGACACAAAGAGTGTGTTATACATCTCTCATAAGGATGAGAGTTATAACTTTTCCCTCTTTGATAGCTTAGGGATTCCGCTCTCAAGCAAGACTTTAAGCGCAGGGAAATTCCACTCTCAAAAGTTTTTGCACCCCCATCCCTTGCATGATAGAATTTTCATAGAAACATTACAAATGCTAGAACAAAACGAGCATTACAAGGAATTCAAAATCCAATCTGACACAATAAAGGTGAGAGAACTTGAAAGCGTTTATTAATGACTTTAGCGGATTTTGTAATCTTGGCAAGAATCCAAAAGAGATCCTAAGCAATCTTGCTGTGCAGACAAATTCCATTCACAAAAAGACGATTAGGGGCAAGAAATTCGCCCTTGCAGAGATTGAGGAGACAGAAGATTTAAGCCTCTTTAGAGACCTTCCCTCACATTTCCATTCGCGCACAAATTGGATTCTCGCTCAAGCCCTTTTGCCCATGAAAGAATCTATTAACAAAGCCATTTCAAAATATGGGCAAGACAGAATCGCTGTTGTCATTGGCACAACCACAAGTGCCGTAGAAGAAAATCTCAAAAATCTCGCCACCACAGATTCTGAAACATTCACTAAGCGCAACACATTAAGCAATCCAAGCGCGTTTGTTGCGCATATTTTTGGTCTCAAAGGGCTTAATTTCGGAATCTCTAGTGCTTGCACTTCAGGCGGAAAGGCCCTCATAAGCGCAAAAGAACTCTGCGATAAAAACCTCTGTGATGCTGTCATATGCGGTGGTGTGGATAGTTTAAACACTCTCACACTTTTTGGCTTTGATTCCTTAGAGATTCTAAGCGATACAGAGAGCCTTCCTTTCTCAAAAAACCGCAATGGTGTCAATCTCGGCGAGGGTGCGGGGGTTTTCTTGTTAAGCCCACAAGAATCTCTCATTGAATTTAAGGGTTATGGGAGCAATAATGATGCCTTTCATATCACAAAGCCCGATGAATCCTGCAGAACACAGACAGAAATGCTCCAAAATGCGCTTGAAATGGCACATTTACTCCCTAAAGACATTGATTATATTAATCTGCACGGCACAGGCACACTTGCAAATGACAAAATGGAAGCCAAACTTTTGCATTCTCTTTTTGACGCAACTCTTTGCAGTAGCACAAAATCAGCGATGGGTCACACGCTTGGCGCGGCGGGTGCGCTAGAGGCTGTTGTGTGCTTAGAATGTCTGCGACAAAGCGCACAAGAGGGTGTTGCGACATTGCCCATCCATCGCTTTGATAATGCATTTGATGAGACATTACCTCAAATTGCGCTCATTCAGACAGCACAAAAGAAAAAGATTTGCAATGCGCTCTCTTTATCTTTCGCATTTGGCGGGGATAATTGCGCGTTGATTTTTGGAGTTTAAATGCAAGAGATTGAAAATTTGATTCCACATAGCGGGGATATGGTTCTTTTAGACAAAGTTATAGAGGTGGATGCTGATTCTATTCATGTGCAATCCACGATCGGTGCAGATAATGCATTTTTAGAGAGAGAATATTTTTACACCTTTTTAACCTTAGAAATGATGGCACAAAGCCTTGTCGTCTTTCGTGGGCTTGGCGATAAGGAAAGTCGTCAGAAGCTAGGATTCTTGCTTGGGGCTAGAGGTTTTAAGATTTTTAAGCCCTTTGTGAGAATCGGAGACACAATTGATATCATCACGCAAATTTCTATGCAAGATAAAAATGGGCTTGGTGTCTATGACAGTCGCGCATATTGCAAAGAAGAGCTCATCGCAGAAGCCACGATTAGTGTCTTAAATCCTAATAGTGCATTTTTAGAGCAAATTTTGGAATCCAAAGAATAAGGAGTGTCGTTGAAAAAGGTTTTAATCACAGGCTCAAGTCGTGGGATCGGCGCAGGAATCGCATGTGATTTGTCTCATAAGGGCTATGGGGTGATTCTACATGGGCGCACAGAAAGTGAGAGCCTTAAAGCTCTTAGCAAGGAACTCAATGCAGAATATTTAGTCTGCGATGTGAAGGATCCACAGGAGTGTCACAATGTCTTTGGCAAAAGGTTTGAAAACGAAGCCCTCTGGGGTGTCGTACTCAATGCTGGAATCACAGAGGACAACACCTTTGTAGCATTAGAACTTCAGCATTGGAGAGATGTCATTGATACGAATCTTAATAGCTTTTATAATGTCTTATCTCCCCTCTTAATGCCTATGGTGAAGAAGAAGCAGGGTAGAATCGTGGTTATGAGTTCTGTATCGGGAATCATGGGGAATCGCGGACAGACAAATTATAGTGCGTCTAAGGCTGGGCTTATCGGAGCTGCAAAATCCCTTGCCATAGAGCTTGCAAGTCGCAATATCAATGTCAATGTCGTAGCACCCGGACTCATTGACACAGACATGACACAAAATCACCCTTTTTATGAAGAAATCCTCAAGCTCATTCCTGCAAAACGTTGCGGAAATGTACAAGAAGTCGCAAGTCTCGTGCGCTTTCTCTTAGGAGAGGAATCCTCATATATCACAAAGCAAGTCATTGGTGTCAATGGAGGATTGTGTTGAGAGTTTTTGTTACAGGTTATGGAATCATAAGCGCATTTGGGAAAAGCTGGGAGGAAATGAGAAGCGGATTTTTAGCACAACAAAACGCTGTGCAATTTATGCCACAATGGCAAAATATCAAAGAACTCACGACCTTTCTTGCTGCACCAATAATTGACTACAAACATCCACAAGAATGGACACGCAAACAACTAAGGAGTTTGGGCAGAGTCTCACAATACAGCGTTGAGGCAGCGGGACTTGCGCTAAAAATGGCTCATTTACTCAATGATGAACGCATACAAGATGGTAGAATGGGTGTTGCAAGTGGCTCTAGCACGGGAAGCACCGATGCTGTCTTACAACTTGCAAAAATCTTTTTGGATGCCGAAAATGACTGCAATGCTAATTCCTATATCAAATCCATGCCCCACACGACAGCAGCAAATGTCGCAATCTTTTATGGGCTTAAAGGTCGCATTATCCCAACTTCAAGTGCTTGTACTTCGGCTTCTCACGCAATTGGCTATGCCTATGAAGCCATTAAATACGGAAAAATTCCTATGATGTTAGCAGGAGGCGCAGAAGAATTGTGCCCAAGTGAATGCTTCGTATTTAACTCTCTGTATGCTACAAGTCAAAAGAATACCACCCCCAAGCTCACGCCAAGCCCCTTTGATGAAAATCGCGATGGTTTGGTGATTGGCGAGGGGGCGGGAATGCTCGTCTTAGAGAGTGAAGAGAGTGTGAAAGAACGCAAGGTTACGCCCCTTGCTGAAGTTGTAGGATTTGGCTCAACTTGCGATGGAACGCACATCACAAGACCACAAAGCGCCACAATGAAAAGTGCTATGGAATTAGCCCTACAAGATGCCAAACTCAATCCCGATCAGATCGGCTATGTCAATGCCCACGCGACGGCGACAAAACAAGGCGACATTGTGGAATCCATAGCAACACACGAGGTGTTTGGAGAGAGGATTCCTATCAGTTCGCTGAAGAGTTATCTTGGACACACACTTGGAGCTTGTGGAGCCTTAGAGAGTATTGCGAGTTTTATGATGATGCAAGAGGAGCTGTTTTATCCTACCATAAATCTCACAAACATTGACAAAGAATGTGCAAAACTAGACTATATTAGGGACATAAGAGACATCAAAACCGACTTTGTTATGAATAATAACTTCGCATTTGGTGGAATCAACACATCACTTATCTTTAAGAGGATTACAAAATGACCTATAGATATGAAAATTACAAGTCAAATGCGCTAAAAATAAAGTATAATTGCAACTTTTATCTTTAAGGAGTGAAAATGAAAAGAATGTTGAAATACTTTTGTCTCTCTTGGGCTCTCTTAACCCTTGCTCTAAGCGCAAATGCCGCGGATACCATTATGTATTTACCCATTGAACCTGCTATCAAACAAGCCAAAGAACAAGGAATCATTGATGGCTCTGTTACTTTCAAATTCGGAAGCAATTCGGGTTCAAGAGACAAGATATTCGCAAAAGATCTTGTCACAAACAAAAAAGCAAGAAAGCTCGGAAATTCTGCAGAGGATTCTTGCGTGAGAGCCTTTCATTCTGCGCTCATTCAATTCCAACAAAGAGCCAAGCAAGATGGAGCCACAAAAGTCGTCAATCTTATAGGGTATTTCAAGAAAAAACCCTATGATTCTAAAAAAGACTTTCAATGTGGAGTTGGTGGATTAATGAGTGGCGTGGCACTCAAGGGCGATCTTGCAAAATAATGATGAAATTTGGAATTAGGGATGTTTTTGCATTCTGCTCTCCCGCGCTCTATACAGACTCTCAAGGTGTGTTTAAGGAATTCTGCCTTGAGCAAATCGCACCTTTAGAACGCAGACGCTTAGGAAATGCGACAAAATGCGCACTTTCTTTAATGAATCATCTTAATCTCCAAACTTCACCACAAATTATTTTTAGCTCCTATTCGGGCGAAATCCATTGCGCTCTGCAGTTGTTGCGTACTTTGAACTTAGAATCAAGTGTCTCTCCGACACAATTCTCACTCTCTGTCCTCAATGCAACCCCTGCAACTCTAGCGATTCTCACAAAAAACAAAAGCAAAATCGCAGCCATTAGTGCAATGCCAAGCTTAGAATATGGCTTCGTCAATGCCGATGCACAAGAAGAAACGCTTCTTATTACCTATGAAGAATATTTACAAGATGAGGGATTTGAATTTTTAATGATATTAGCACATTTAGATCCAAAAAATTTTAAAAAAGAGCTTGAACTCTCTTTCACAACACAAGAAGAAAAAGCACCAAACGACATGGTTCATCCACTCAAATTTGTGCAAAATTTTTATAAAGATTCTAAAGATTCTCCACAGATTTGGGAAAACACATCGGCAAATCTCCGCTGGAGGTGGAATCTCAAATGAATGCAAGTCGTGTTATTCTAGTTGGATTCTTGTTTTCTTTGTTTGGCGCGATCTGCCTTGTGGGCAATCTGATTTTTGTGCCAATGATAACTCTTAGATTGCATAAAATCTCGTATTTTAAGAATCTCTCGCGCGATTTAGTGTTTTGCGCGTGGCGATTTTTTATTTTCTGCACAGAGACTTTGGGTTACTTGCGCTATGAATTCAAAGATTGCAGAGAACTCGGAAAGTCCGGACAAATCATTATTGCAAATCACCCCTCACTCTTAGATGTTATCTTTGTACTCTCGCACATTAGGCATATTAATTGCATCGTCAAGCAAGAATTGAGCAAAAACATATTCCTCTATCCTGCCATCAAAGCAAGTGGTTATATTTGCAATACAGAAAACGAAGAGCTCTTACAAAAGGGCTTGGAAGTCCTAAGAAATGGCGAAAGTCTGCTTGTTTTCCCCGAAGGAACGCGCACAAAAGATTCTATCAAATTTCACAAAGCCCCTTTTTATCTGGCCATACACGGCGCAAAGAGCCTTAAACCGCTGTTTATTGCAATGGCGCCAAAAAGTCTGCAAAAGGGGGTCAAATGGTACAAAACGCCCAAAATTAAAATTCACTATCAACTCACCACAAAAGAAGAAATTCCCATGGATTCTTATCAAAAAGAACTTCCAAACTCTCTAAGAGTAAGGAATCTGCACAAAGAAATCAACACACTTTATCACAAGGAGAACCTATGAGCTTGATTGACGAGATTAAGACACTCATTATTACAAGCCTCAATTTGCCCGATTTAAAACTAAGCGACATTGACGAAAATGCGCCTCTCTTTAATGAGGGCTTAGGATTAGACAGCGTGGATGCACTAGAGCTAAATCTTGCTCTTCAAAAGAAATACAACTTTGAACTTGATGCGAAAACTACGAATCTGCGCGAAGTTTTCTACAGCGTAAAATCCCTAGCAGATTTCGTAGAAAAACACAGAAAATAAGGAGACATAATGCAAAAAGAAGAAATCTTTGAACTCTTAAAAAAATCTCTCACAGAGCTCTTTGAAATCGATCCCGCAAAGATTCACTTAGAATCCAAAATCTATGAAGATTTAGAGATTGACAGCATTGATGCCATTGATATGATTGATTTTATCAAAAAACAAACAGGCTATCGCTTAGAAGCTGCGCATTTTAGAGAAGTGCGTACGCTTGGAGATATTGTAGAAGTCGTATTCAATCAACTCAAAAATGCTTAAATTTTGCGTCATTCTCCTCACTTTGCTTGGAATCGCCTATCCCTATCTTTTGTGGCTTGTACCACTCAAACATCTTGCGCTTTTATTTCTTGCAATTGCCGCGCTTTGGTTGCTTCGCGCGATTTTAGAGCGCAGTATAGAATATGCTCTTTGGAGTGCCTTAATTTGCTGTAATTTTGGATTCTACTTTATTTTTGGACAGGAAAATTGGCTCTATTTTTATCCGCTTTTTATCAATGCTTCACTCTTGCTGTATTTTGCATACAGCCTCAAGGGCGAATCCCTCATTACAAAATTTGCAAGAAAAAGACACAAAGTCTTAAGCACTGCTGTTATTGCCTATACAAGAGGGCTGACGAAAATTTGGTGTGGCTTTTTTGCCTTCAATATCTGTGTCATTGGCATTCTTGTTGGCTTAGAAGATAAGCTCTATTGGAGTGTCTATTGTGGAATTGTCACCTATATTTTAATGGGATTCTTGTTTGGCGCGGAATTTTTGTTGAGAAAAACATTGTTACAAAGGAAAGAAAAGCTTGAAAACGCTCTTTAATCACTCTTGCAGATTCACTCACACCAGCCAAAATGCGACAAAAGACTTTGAATCATTCTTAAAAGACTGTAGTATTTGTCTCCATTCTCTTAAACTTCAATCTGTGCGCGAGATAGAACTCTACACAGAGGACAGCTATTTATTTTTGGTTGCATTTTTTGCAGCACTCATAGCAGACATTAAAGTCTCTATCCTGCCCAAAAAGAATCCAAGCAAAAGCGACTCAATGCTTGGCGAACAAGAGATTTTGAAGCTCTTAGACAATTCTGCTGATAGTTTCAAAGACGCGGATTATAACTTGAATCTCCCTACAGAGAGGACTTTTTTCATTCAAACTTCGGGCAGCAGCGGAGAGCGCAAAAATATCGCAAAAAGCCTCAAACAAATGCTCCTTGAAGCGCAATTTTTACGCACGGAATTACAGATTCAAAGCTCACATTGTTTCTTTTCTAGCGCATCACATCAGCATTTGTATGGATTGACTTTTAAGGTTTTCTTGCCTCTTGTGAGCGGAAGTGAAATTATTTGCGAAAATCTCAATTATCCCGAAGTGATTTTTGAGATTTTAAACTCTAGGAATCCAAAAAACCTTATCTTTCTAAGCTCACCAATTCTGTTAGAATCCCTCATGTTGCACCCCTCTTTTAAGAATTTTAACGTAACGTTGATTCTCACTGCAGGTTCTAAGCTGAATCCCAAAACACATAAATATTTCTTGCAAACGCTCAATCAAACAAAAATGATTGAAATCTATGGCAGCACGGAGACGGGTGTTATCGCATTTAATGAGGGTTGTGGATTGAAATTATTCTCTCAAGTGCATGCTCTTGTCAATGAAGACATGCGCCTTGTCGTGCAATCTCCTTGGCAAGAAGGAGAGGAAGCAGAGGGATTCCTCACGAACGATTGCGTGGAGATTAATGGCAAAAATTTAAAGATTCTGGGGCGCTTTGATCGCGTCATTAAGCTCCATGACAGGCGCATAGGATTAGAGGGCATTGAATCCCTCTTGGAGAGCAGTGAGCTTGTCAATAAATCCTTTATTTTACAAGAAAATCCCAAGAGACTTAGCGCAATCATCGTTCTTAGTGCGCTTGGAGAGACACACTTTAGAAACTTCGGGAAAAGGGGTGTTGTCAAGAGGCTTCAAGAGATTCTTAACAAAGAATTTCCCAATCAAGTGCGCTATTTTTACTTCAGGGAAAAATTACCCTATGATGCACAAGGCAAAATCTCCAAACAAGAGGGACTCTCTTGCATTCAAAAGAGACACGAACCAGAATTCACACTCCTAGAAAAAACAGAAAATTTTTTACGCGCTCAGGCATACATTGGGATTGATTGCTTTTATTTCAATGGGCATTTTTTGGATTTTCCGCTTGTTCCGGGATTTGTGGAGCTTGGCTTTGTCTATCACCTTTTAAATGCACATCTTAAGATTCCATTTGAGGCGATAAAGGAGATTGAAAGCATTAAATTTATGCATTTTTTACGTCCTAAAGATACGCTCACAGTAGAAATCACACAAAAAGAGTGCAAATTTTACTTTAAGATGTTTGCAGGAGAGAAGGAATGCGCAAACGGTCGCTTAAGATTCCTTAAAGAATCATGTTAGCCTTTTTGATCCCCTATTATAATCACCCCAAAACGATTTGTAAGCTCGTAGAGATTCTGCTTCCTTACGACTTAGACATCATTATCGTTGATGATGGCTCAGACTTAGAATCCAAAGAAGAGCTCCACAAAATCAATTTCAATCACCCAAAACTCCACCTTTTAGAGCGCAAGAATAATGGAGGAAAGGGCGCAGCTATCAAGGATGGAATCTCTTTTGCAAATTCACTTGGATTCTCACATGTCTTTCAAATCGATGCGGACATGCAACATGACTTAGACAAGATTCCGCTCTTTTTGTCCGTAAGCAAGAATTGCCCACAAGCCCTTATTTGCGCACAGCCAAAGTACGACAAAAACGCACCAAAGTCTAGATTGTATGGAAGAAAAATCACAAATTTCTGGGTTTTTGTCAATACACTGGGCAAATCTCTGCCCGATGTCATGTGCGGAATGCGCATCTATCCCGTCGCCCCCATCTTGCCCCTGCTTGCAAAATGCCCATCGCAACGCATGGACTTTGATCCCGAGATTCTCATTTGTGCAGCCAAAGAATCCTTAGAATTCATTTGGATTTGTGTCAATATCGCCTATCAAAAGGACGGAATCTCTCATTTTAAGTCCTTAAGAGACAATTTACTCATAAGTCAAATGCATGCAAGACACTTCTTTGCACTTCCTGCTTACATTATCAAAACACTCAAAAAACCAAAACAAACGTACTGGTGGGAGAGGCAAGAACGTGCGGGTGTTTTTGCGCTGAATCTCACACTTTTTCTTGTCTCAATCCTGCCACGATTCCTCTTAGACTTTTGCATAAGAATCGTAACTTTTGTCTATTATCTTTTTTCTAAAGATGAGCGCAAGAATCTAGCGGAATTTTACGCTCATCTAAGGGCTTTTCAAAACGAACCTCCCCTCAAATTCTACGCACTCCAAAAATGCATCTATCAAAATTTCTATCACTTTGGCTGGGCAATATGCGACAAAATGGCTGTTTGGAAGGGAAAAATCACTCACAAAAATCTCATCACCACCAATCGTGTGTTTATGGACAAAGAACTTAGGAATCAGCAAAGGGGACAAATCATTCTTGTCAGTCATTATGGCAATATAGAAGTTGCCCGAGCCTTGAGTAATGGATTAGAGAAGTTTGACATTACGATTCTTGTCTATCAAAAAAACGCCATGCATTTCTTAAATCTCATCAACAAAGTAAGCCAAAACAAACTCCACACACTCTACATTGACACATCCAATCCGAGCTATTTTGCGACCATTGAGCATATTTTAGAACGTGGCGGACATCTTGGGATTATGGGAGATAGAATCGCAATCAAAGGGACAAAAGAAGCAAAAAACACGGCAATATCTTTTCTGGGAAAACCCTGCATGTTTCCTCAAGGCGCATTTTTAATCGCGGGATTGCTTAAAAGCAAAATCAGTCTTCTATGGTGTGAAAAGCTCAAAAATAGCTATCAAGTGACACTAGAACCCCTTTGTGTCAATGGAGAGGCATTCATTAAGCTTGGCAGAAATAAAGAGGAATCCATTAGGGGTTTTATGCAAAAATATGTGGAATCACTAGAAAAAAGGGTTTGCAAGAATCCGCAATTTTGGTTTAATTTTTATGACTTTTGGGGGCAAGATGTTAAGCAGAACTTATGAGATGTGTGCAGAATTCTTTGATGTGGATTCTATGGGCGTTGTGTGGCATGGAAATTATGCGAAATTCCTAGAAATTGCGCGTTGCAGACTGCTTGATGAAGCTCATTTTAATTACATCAAAATGCGCCAAAAGGGATTTGCGCTTCCGATTATCAAGATGGATTTGAAATATGTCAAACCGATATTATTTAATGACAGAATTTTCGTAGAAATCACCCTACAAGAATGCGATGTCCTCTTGAAATTTATCTACAAAATCCTCAATGCCAAAGAAGAAACGCTCTGCATTGCACACACAACACAAGCCGCAACAACCCTGCAAGGGGAGGTCATCTTTGAGATTCCAAGAGATTTGCAAGAATCCTTAATGCTCTTATAAGGATTCAAACTTGAGCGCAATTTTATGCATAACTTAGTTAAATTTTGCTACAATCACGCACAATTTCAACTTTTTTATCTAAGGTGGAGTATGAGCGGAATCTTACTTATTTTGCAAATCTTTTTTGCCATTTCTATCACAATCATCGTTCTTATGCAAAAGACATCAAGCATGGGACTTGGAGCCTATAGTGGCAGCAATGAAAGCCTCTTTGGCGCAAAAGGTCCTGCAGGGTTTTTGGCAAAATTAACCTTTTTCTTTGGGCTCTTATTTGTGATTAACACCATAGCACTCGGCTATTTATACATTCAAGATGCCAAAAAATCCATTCTCGATCAAGTAGAGACACAAAGTGCGCAATCCGTCCCAGAAGTACCTGCAGTTCCTGCTGTTCCAGCAATTCCTCAAACCAACGATTCTGCTCCTACAGATTCTCAAACACAACAATAAGGAATCCCATGGACTTGCAAGCAATCTACACGCACACAAAAGACACAATGGAAAAAAGCATCGAATCTATGAAAAAGGAATTTGGCACTTTGCGCAGTGGAAAAGTTTCCATTGCCATCTTAGATCACATACGCGTTGATTATTATGATACACCAACCCCACTCAATCAAATCGGATCCGTCATCGCACAAGATGCAAACACCATTGTCATCACACCTTGGGAGAAAAATCTTCTCAAAGACATCGAACGCGCGATTCAAGAAGCCAATATCGGCGTCAATCCTAACAATGATGGCGATACAATCAAATTATTTTTCCCTCCTATGACAAGTGAGCAAAGAAAAGAAATTGCAAAAGAAGCAAAAAATATCGGAGAGAGGGCAAAAGTCGCAGTCCGCAATATCCGCAAAGATGCTAATGATAAGATTAAAAAGCTAGAAAAAGACAAAACAATCAGTGAAGATGAATCAAAAAAGGGGCACGACGAAATTCAGAAATTCACAGACAATGCGGTCAAAAAGATTGATGAACTCGTCAAACACAAAGAAGAAGATTTGTTGAAAATCTAAAAGAGGAGAATTTTGTGGATATTGCACAAATTTACAAAAATGCAAATGCGCTCTTGGAAGGACACTTTCTTTTAAGCAGTGGGCGCCATTCTAAGTTCTATCTGCAATCAGCAAAAGTCTTAGAAAACCCAAAAATAGCAGAAAGATTAGCCCTTATGCTTGCAAGCATGGTTAAGAGCGCAAAGATTCAGGTTGATTGCGTCTGTTCTCCCGCACTTGGCGGAATCTTAGCAGGATATGAGTTAGCACGTGCACTAGGGGTGCGCTTTATTTTCACAGAGCGCGTCAATAACACTATGACGCTAAGGCGCGGATTTGAGATTAAGCCGGGTGAAAAGATTCTGATTTGCGAAGATATCATCACCACAGGGGGATCTGCTATGGAATCTGCAAAAGTTGTGCAAACCCTCGGAGCGAAAGTTGTCGCCTTTGCAGCCCTCGCAAATCGCGGAATCTGCAATCGCTACAATGTGCTAAGAAACTTTGAGACGCCCGATTGCAAACTTGAAGAGGGGTTACCACTCTTTGCACTAGAGGATTTTATCTTTGAGACCTATTTGCCCGAACAATGTCCGCTCTGCAAACAGGGAAGTACAGCAATCAAGCCGGGAAGTCGTGGCAACTAGATGCGTTGGCGCAAACTCAAGCAAAACATAAATTCCCAAAATCCCAAAACATCGGAAAAAGCCACACGAGAAGCACCCTTGCAATTTAACTCAAAGCAACGCTTTTATTATGCGACATTTTTAGAGCGCGCAAAGGCGCAAGTCATTGACACTTTTATGATATATGTTCCTATTTTGTACTTTTTAACTTATGTTGTGATTGGAAGTGCGCAGGAATTTCGGAATTCTAGCTGGGGTCCCTTTCTTGGTGTGCTGATTTATGCGTTTCTTGTTGCCTTGCTTATGGCTTTTAAAGGACAAACTCCGGGCAAAAAGGCCTATGATCTGTGGGTTGTGCGTCAAAATGGAAAAAAGGTAACATTTTTCTTTGCTTTTTTGAGATTTTTTGGTTTTTTGATTTCAGGGTTGAGCCTCATTGGCATTCTGTTGCCCATTTGGCGCAGGGACAAAAAGGCATTCCATGACATTTTATTCCACACGATTGTGGCAAGAAAAGAGAATGAACTCTAAGGAAGTTAATTTTCTATTAAATTAAATTTTGGCATAATGCTTGGCAGTTTCTTAATCTCATTGCAGGGAGTCTAGAATGGACGGACGTTTATTTACTTTCTTTGGCTTAATCAGCCATGATCACGATTTTATCATCGCAATTCACACGGTTTTGGTGGCTATAATCGCTATCATCTTAGCCAAACTTGCCACTTCAAAATTACAAGTGATTCCGGGTGCTATGCAAAATGTATTTGAAGCCCTCTTAGGTGGGATTATCACAATGGCAAAGGATGTCATTGGTGCAGAAAAGGCACGTCAATATCTACCACTCACTGCGACAATAGCGATTTTTGTCTTTTTGGCTAACGCCATTGGAATCATTCCGGGCTTTGAAGCTCCATCTTCAAGCCTTAGCTTCACACTCACACTCGCACTTGTCGTCTTTGTGTTTTATAACTTTGAGGGGATTCGTACTTTTGGAATCATTAAGTATTTCGCGCATTTTGCGGGACCCGTCAAGGCTCTTGCACCGCTTATGTTTCCCATTGAGATCATCTCGCATTGTTCAAGACTCGTTTCACTCTCTTTCCGTCTTTTTGGTAACATCAAGGGAGATGACATGTTTTTGCTTGTTATGTTGATGTTAGCTCCTTGGGTGGCACCCCTCCCTGCATATTTGATTCTGACTTTTATGGCATTTCTTCAAGCCTTTATCTTTATGATTCTTACCTATGTCTTTTTGGCAGGTGCTGTCTTAGCAAGTGAGGAAGTCCATTAAGACTTACCTCATCACCGATCCTTTCTTATACCCAAAGAGAGCTTCGGATTTTTGCGCTTTCTATCAAGATATTTTAGAGCATCACACCATTTATTTTGCAGCCTACCGCGATAAAACAGCGGAATTCAACCCCGAACTCATAGAATCTTTTCTCTCTCTCAATGATCGCTTTGGTGTCGTCAGCCTTCTCAATTCCAATATTGACTTAGCTTTGAAGTTAGGCTTTAGCGGAATCCATTGCAACGCAGAGCAACTTAATGAGATTCAATCCCTCAAACAAAAATTTTCTTATGTATTCTTCAGCGCACATAACTTAGAAGAGATAAAAAAAGCAGACTTGCAAGGTGCCAATGGAATCACCATAAGCCCCATTTTTGAAACACCAAACAAAGGAAAACCTCTTGGCATTGATTTTCTAAAAAAGATTCCACCTTGCAAGGCGGATATATTCGCACTTGGTGGAATCATCTCACAAGCACAAGTGAAATCCCTCAAACAGACGCGAATTAGGAATTTCGCCTCTATCCGTTACTTTCTAAACCACAAATCACAAAGCGCCCATCTTTAAGAATAATCGGATAAGAATCGCGCGTGTTGAGATCGATTAAAAAACACTCATCACCATTTTCAAGCTCATAACGTTCCACAGGATAGAGCGACAATCTGCGCTTCACCTCTTCTAAATCTTCACACAGAGCACTGAAGCCAAACATCACAAGCTTATATTCCATTCCACAAATCCGTCTCTTAATCCTCTAAGCTCTTAACGCGTGCAACCCCACTTTTAATAGCCGCTAGAGCCACTGCATTAGAAATAAAATCTTTCAAGCGCGGATCAAAGGGACTTGGAATAATATACTCTTTGCCAAATTCAAATTTCCTGCCATGGATTCTTTGAAGCTCTATTTGCAAATCCTTTGGAATCTCTTTTCTCGCCAACTCCGCAAGAGCATTTGCAGCCGCTAACTTCATCTCTTCATTAATGCACTTTGCCCTTGCCTTAAGCGCACCCTTGAATATATAGGGGAATCCTAAAACATTGTTGATTTGATTAGGATAATCACTTCTTCCTGTGGCAATAATCGCATCGGGACGTACCTCATGAACGATTTTTGGATCAATTTCGGGAATGGGATTGCTCATAACAAAAATCATGGGATTTTCATTCATTCCCTCAATGTCCTTTGCCTCCAAGATATCAGCCCGAGAAAGCCCAAGAATAACATCGGCTCCATCAAGTGCTTCCTTGTAAGAATTGATTTCATAATCCACCATAAAGTCTTTTTTGAAATGATTGATGTTGTCTTTACGATGAGTGGTGATTGCTCCCTTGCTGTCAAACATAATAATATTTTTCACGCCCAAACTCTGTGCAATCTTCGCACAAGCGATCGCAGCACCTCCCGCCCCTAATACAACGACTTTCAAGCTCTCTATGGGCTTGTTAGCAATCTTTGCTCCATTGATGATTCCCGATGCAGAAATAATCGCTGTTCCGTGCTGATCATCATGCATAATAGGAATATTAAGTATCTCTTTGAGTTTTGATTCCACATAAAAACACTCGGGAGATTTAATATCTTCTAAATTGATTCCGCCAAAACTCGGTGCAATCGCACGTACAATATCAACAAACTTCTCGGGATTTTTTTCATCAACCTCAATATCAAAGGCGTTAATATCTGCAAATTTCTTAAAAAGAACGGCCTTTCCCTCCATGACAGGCTTCCCTGCAAGCGCTCCAATGTCTCCAAGCCCTAAAATCGCCGTTCCATTTGAAATGACAGCGACGAGATTTCCCTTTGCTGTGTAATCATAAGCCATATTAGGATCGCGTTGAATTTCCTTACAAGGGACAGCCACGCCCGGAGAATAAGCAAGAGACAAATCATGCTCATCATCAAGCCTTGTGCGGGGGGTTACTTCTATTTTGCCACCTCTGTGATAGGGGAGAGATTCTGGGTAAGTTTGTTTGAGATCTTCCATTTGGACAACCTTAAAGAAAATGAAATTTGTGTCGCATTAAATCAAAAAAAACTTTAAAAATAGATTGAAAAGAGCTTAAATAATTATTAAAAGTCTCAATGTGTTTGAATTTTAATCTGTTTTGTTGTTCCTAAAAGTAACACATCACGAGTGGCTTTAGCACATTTGAGTTTCAGATTACCATTTATTTTGCCTGTTTTGAGATTTATGGCAACCTTAGAAGATTGAAGTTGCAAGTCTGTTGATTTGTTTTGTAATAAAATCGCAGTTTGCAGGGCATCTCCCTCAAGAAGTTGGCTGTAAATATAACCATTCAAACCCGTTAGAGTTTGACAACCTAGAGAATGAAGTGTTTTTGAAAGTCGTGTCCCTTGGAATCGTAAATCTTTAACATCAAAATTGATGTGTTCAGTTTGCCCAACGAAGTCTTTCTGCAAATGCAAATGCGCAGAACCCGTAAAATAATGTGGAATCTTTGGGAATAATATGTAAATTTGCGTACTTGCAAGATTGCTAAGATAGAGATTAAGATTCTTAGAATTCAATGTCAAACTTGTCGGATATGTCTTAGATTTATGCGCAACCTCCCCTTTGAGCTCAAGCTGTTCTTGTGTCGCAATTCCCGTTGCAGACAAAGAGCCTTGCAAGAGGCTTTTATTGCGATAAGAAAGATTCTGCAGATTGTGAATCTCAACCTCTTGAGGTAATGAAAAGGCAAAGGGTTGCAATGTGATTTTGCCATTTTGACTTTTAAAATGTGCAAAATTTGAGCTTAGAGAATATTCTACAATCCCCTCTCCTTGCGCAAGTTCCATCTTAGAATCCAATGCAAATGCGCTTGATGGAAATCCAATATGGGCAGACATTTCAAGCAAAGGACTATTGACAAACAAATTTTCACCGCTCACCTGCACAACGCCAGAGATTCCACGACTAAAATCGCGCAAATTCACATTAACCCTCAAAGGTCCGTCAAGATAAGTGGGTTGATTCAATAGTGTAAAAAGGGACTTTGCCTGCAAATTTTGACTGCTCATTTGCAGTGTGTGTAGATTTAAATCCTGCAAATTCAAGCGGAAAGTCAAGGGAGAATTTTCAAACTCTAGCGCACCTTGAAGCAACATATTTTTCATATCGCCACTTGCACTGCCCTTTGCATTGAGACGTCCCCCTAAGGGAATCTTAAAAAACGGTGAAAAAGGCGCAAGATTCTGTAATTGAATGTCAAAACCTGTATTTGTTGCAAAGGATTGAATGTTAAGCGATCCGTCAAAAAAGGCGTCACCGAAGCTAGAATACATATTAATGTCATATTCTAGCGTGTTTTGGTGGATTTTTCCTTGCATTTGCGACACAAAAAACATTTGTGGAATCTTCAAATCAAACTTTTCTAAAAATATCGCAGGATCCAGCTCTCCCCCGTCAAGATTGACTGACAAACTCCCATCAAACACATCTTGTGCATTTGGAATCTTATGCAACTGCAAATTCAAATCTAAAATCCCATCACAATAAATAGGATTCCCCAACATCTCAAAGCCTAATGCTAAACTGCCACCTTTCACATCCAACACGATGTTTTGCAAGTCCAAATAAGAAAAATATCCACTCACATCGCTATGAGATTCCAGCAAATTGCTGTGCGCTTGCAAGAGATAATGAGAGAAGCTCCCCGAAAACTTCCCCTCAATCCAAACATTATCCCTTAAAACAAGCCTTTTATCTCTTAAAAACTCAAAAGTCGCGAGGTCATCTATCGCTCCAAGCTCTAAGGAGACACCCTTAGAATTAAGAAAAAAGTCCCCCTCTAAATCCTTAGAAATCAGGGAATATGCGCCTTGCGCGAAAAGCTCTAGCTTGTCATTTTCTGCGCTAAAGTCCAATGCAAAAGTTGTCGGAGTCAAGCTAAACTTTCTCACATTCCATGTAAGTCCCGTTTTTGATTCTAACTTTTTGCACAAAAACTCCGCGACATAAGCATTCCCAAAGGGAGAAAAAAACAGAGCTAACAACCCAAAAAGGAACAAGAAAGCCCCAAAAATCCCTATAAAAGTCTTTGTCTTAAAAATCCACATAAATATCCTGCGACAAACTCACATGACTACATAGTAGAGGCTTGACAACGGCCTTTACATTGGTCAGTTTGAGGAGAATTTTTGCCAAAGCGCATGGTGCAATCCTGCAAACAACCCTTAATCTTCACAGCCGCACACATTCCTCTTACCTTTTCACATTCAGTCAAACAGAGGGCTTGAGCCTTGCCCTCTTTACGACAAATATTCAAACAATCGCGCTTGACATCATTGCAATTTGAATTTCCATACAAAAATTTCTTGTCATTTTCACACGCGACAAAAAGCCCAGCCACACAAATCAAACCAACTAAAAACACAAATCTTTTCATAACTTAAGTTTAGTTCAAAAATCGTTAAAAAAACTTAAAAAATTATGCGATTTTAAATCAAATCAAGGTAGAATGCGGTCGCTTATCTGTTTAATAAAGGGATTTTATGGACTACAAAGATACTCTTGAGTTGCCATCGACAACTTTTCCCATGCGTGGCAATCTCCCACAAAATGAACCAACAACTTATCAAAAATGGCGCCAACATGACATCTATCAAGCCATGCTCAAAAGGCGTCAGAATACACAAATAACTTTCAATCTCCACGATGGACCCCCCTATGCTAATGGACACATTCATATAGGACACGCACTCAATAAAATCCTCAAAGACATTATCATAAAGCAACATTATTTTCAAGGGGAGAAAATTTTCTACACACCCGGCTGGGATTGTCATGGACTTCCTATTGAACAGCAAGTTGAAAAAAAGCTCGGAAAAGAAAAAAAAGATTCCCTCCCTAAAACAAAAATTCGTGAGCTCTGTCGCAAACACGCTACAGAATTTGTGCAAATCCAAAGCGAGGAATTTTCAAAACTAGGAATCTTTGGAGACTTTAAGAATCCCTATCAAACAATGGATTTTGCCTTTGAAGCAGAGATTTATCGTGCCCTTTGTCAAATTGCAAAAAAGGGGCTTTTAAAGGAGCGCAATAAGCCTGTTTATTGGAGTTGGGCTTGTCAAACAGCCCTCGCAGAAGCAGAGGTGGAATATCAAGAAAAAGAGAGCGATTCCATATTTGTTGCCTTTAATTTACAAAAAGACGCCATTTGCGCACTCAAGGCAGAGGAATATGGACTTTCACAAATCTCTTGTGTGATTTGGACAACCACACCTTGGACGCTTCCAGCCAATAGCGGAATCTCGCTGAATCCACATGCGCTATATGCTCTCACAAGCGATGGGAAAATCATTCTTGCTGCACAGGTTGAAAAACTCGCACAAATGGGCATTGTAGAAAATAAAATCCTCAAAACATTCTCTGCAAAAATCTTAGAAAATCATTTTGCCATAAATCCACTCAACGGAAAAGATTCTAAAATCGTCTTAGGCGAACACGTCTTAATAGAAGAGGGAACGGGCTGTGTGCATACCGCGCCTGGACACGGAGAGGATGACTATTTTATCGGCTTGAAATACGATCTGCCTATGTATATGCCCGTCGATGATAGGGGTTGTTTTGATGAGACACTCATTAGAGAACAATTGCTCTTTAACCCCGATGAATTTGTCGGAAAATTCATTGACTCAACGCATAAGAGAATCTTTGAGCTCTTAGGAGATCATCTCTTAAAGCACAGCAAAATCAAGCACTCTTATCCACATTGCTGGAGGTCTCACGAACCTGTGATATTCCGCGCCACTGCGCAATGGTTTATTATGATGGATGAGCCTTTTAGCACAGAGGGAAAGACATTGCGACAAATCGCATTGAAGCAAATTGATGCGACACGATTCTATCCTGAGCATGGTCTGCACAGAATCCGCTCTATGATTGAAAATCGCCCCGATTGGTGCATTTCAAGACAAAGGGATTGGGGTGTACCGATCGCGTTTTTTAGGGACAAACGCAATGGAAAGATTCTGCTAGAGACAGAGATTTTAGACTTTGTTGCAGACATTTTTGCCAAAGAAGGCTGT
Organism: uncultured Helicobacteraceae bacterium; assembly: GCA_947588965.1. Lineage (GTDB taxonomy): Bacteria > Campylobacterota > Campylobacteria > Campylobacterales > Helicobacteraceae > Helicobacter_D. The sequence continues at coordinate 126,510 of CANQAN010000002.1, read as the reverse complement.
GATGCTTGGTGGAGCAAGAGTATAGAAGAATTGCTACCCCCTCACTTTAGGGACATAAGCACACATTTAGAAAAAATCCATCACATTTTAGATGTGTGGTTTGATAGCGGAAGTACTTGGAAAGCCGTATTGAATAACGCAAAATACGCAAGTGGCTCTTATCCTGCCGATGTTTATTTGGAGGGAAGCGATCAGCATAGGGGTTGGTTTCACAGCTCTTTGCTTGTCAGTTGCGCAATCAACGAGTATGCACCTTACAAAAACATCATAACGCACGGTTTTACAATGGATGAAAATGGCGAAAAAATGAGCAAATCTAAGGGCAATGTCGTTCCCCCCGAAGATGTTTTGAAAAATTTTGGAGCCGAGATTTTGCGCCTTTGGGTTGCACAAAGCGACTATCAAAACGATCAAAGAATCTCTCACAATATCCTCAAACAAGTGAGTGAAAACTATCGTAAAATCCGCAATACAATCCGCTTTTTGCTCGCCAATGTGGAATCCCTAGAGACACTAGACGTTCAGCATTTTTCACAAATTGATCTGTGGATTCTCAAACGCGCTAAAGAAGTTTTTGACAGCACAAACGCGCTCTTTGGGGAATATGAGTTTTCTAAGGGATTGCAGGAGTTAAACTACTTCTTAAACGCGGAATTAAGCGGAATCTATCTTGATTTATGCAAGGACAACCTCTACTGCAATGCGAAGGATTCCGCTGTGCGCAGGGCTTCTCAAAGCGCTATGGCATTGATTTGCGGAAGAATCTTTGGACTTTTATCCCCGATTCTCACCTACACCATTAATGAGGCTTTAATACACACGGAAAGCAAGGCTCTGCTGGAATGTTGCGGAATCGCAAAGCACGACAAAAACGATGTTTGCGCAGTGCTTGACATACTCTATCGCCCCTTGCCTATTTTTGAGAATCCCTCTTTTGATTTTGGATTCTTATTATCCCTACGTTCTAGCTTTTTAGAGCAAATTGACAGACTCAAAAAAGAATCCAAAATCAAATCAACATTGGAGGTGGATTTGATCGCCCCTGCAGATGTTGCGGAGTTTAAGGAGTTGAATCTCTGGCTCATGGTAAGTGCTGTAGTAGAATCTCACACAGAAAATCAAGCAAACGCCCTAGCAACTTTCAATGTTGCCGACAAAACATTTTCTATCATTCCTGCAAAAGCTCACAAATGCCCACGTTGTTGGCAGTTTGTCAGTGCCACAGAAAACGAACTTTGCGATCGCTGTGCGCATGTGTTGAGAGAGAAACATGTTTGAAAACTTCTTTGATCTCTCACAGCCTGTTGGATTTGATGAAGTCTTAGTGAGTGCTGTTGTCATTATATTTGCAATGGGAATTGGCTTTGTCCTCTTAAAACATAAGGCAAGAGATTAGAATCCCCGCAAGATTTAGAGATTCTACGAGGCTGTCTTTTGTGCATGATAAATACACACAGATAAAGACGGAGAAAAATAAATGTCAAAATTTTTAAAAAAATTATAAATACATATTGTATTTTTTTAAAAATATGATATAATTCCACCAAATTTTAATCACAAAAGGATAAAAAATGGCAAATCACACACAAGAAACGTTGGCAATTCATGCTGGTTACGACTTTGATACGCAAAGAACATTGAGTGTTCCGATTTATCAAAACACAGCTTATAGTTTTGAAAATTTAGAGCAGGCAGCTGCAAGATTCGGCTTACAAGAACTTGGAAACATCTACACAAGACTCACAAATCCAACTTACAAGATATTAGGCGATAGACTCGCTGCTGTTGAGGGCGGCGCATTTGGCGTTACAGCTGCAAGTGGAACGGCCGCAATTTTCTATGCATTAGTGAATCTTGCACAAAATGGCGATAATATCATTTGCTCTAACAAAGTTTATGGTGGGACACAGACGCTTGTCGTGCATACTTTAAAACGTTTTGGGATTGAGGCTAGAATATTTGATATTGATGATATTGAAAACTCTTTAGAAAAGCAAATTGACAAAAACACAAAAGCAATCTTTTTTGAAAGTCTTTCTAATCCGCAAATTTCAATCGCCGATACAGAAAAAATCACAAAAATCGCCAAAAAGCATAAGATTGCCACGATCTGCGACAATACCGTTGCGACTTCATTCTTGCATAAACCCTTTGATTATGACGTGGATATCGTCGTCTATAGTTTGAGTAAATATGTCAATGGGCAAGGCAGTGCGCTTGGTGGAGCGGTGATTGAGCGCAATGGTCTTAATGATCTTATCGTTGATAATCCACGTTATCCTGCATTCAACACGCCCGATGCGAGCTATCATGGGCTAGTGTATGCAAGTTTAGCGGGAGCATTACCGATTTTTGGAGTGCGTCTCATTACAGAATGGCTAAGAAACATCGGAGCAACACTCTCTCCACATAATGCATGGATTATCATTCAAGGGCTTGAAACACTAGAATTGCGCATCAAAAAACACAGCCAAAACGCGCTAGAAGTTGCAAAATTCCTAAAATCTCACCCAAAAGTCAAGGAAGTCTTCTATCCGGGACTATCAGACAATCCCTATCATGCGCTTTTGAAAAAGTATTTCAAAGATTCTCATTCAAGTGGGCTTTTGAGCTTTGAAGTCTCCAGCTTTGAAGAGGCAAAAAAGGTTTGCAACGCTTTAGAGATTTTTGAAATCGTTGCAAATATCGGAGATTCTAAATCACTCGTGATTCACCCCGCATCCACAACACATTCACAGCTTAGCAAAGAAGAGCTAACATCAGCAGGAATCACACCTTGCACCGTGCGCCTAAGCATCGGACTAGAATCCCCAGCAGACTTGATTGCGGATTTGAAGCAAGCCTTAGAAAAATAGGAGATTTTATGCCTTTAGTCATTCCAGAGGAGATTCCAGCCTTTGCGTTATTAAAACAAAATGCCTTCATTATGGGTTGTGATCGCGCAAAATCGCAAGACATTCGTCCTTTGGAAGTCCTCATCATTAACCTCATGCCCACCAAGATTCAAACAGAGAATCAAATTCTCTCTTTGCTTGCAAACTCCCCCTTGCAAGTCAATATCACACTGCTTTCTACGACAAGCTATGTGGGGAAAAATACGCCAAAATCACATTTGGATCGTTTTTATGTGAATTTTGAATCCATTTTGGACAAAAAGTTCGATGGTGCCATTGTTACAGGTGCGCCAATTGAGCATTTGGAATTTGAAAGTGTGAAGTATTGGGGAGAGCTTTCAGAGATTATGAATTTCCTTAAAACACATTGCACAAGCACTCTCTATCTATGTTGGGGTGCGATGGCAGCGCTGTATCATTTCCACAAAATCCAAAAAACCGCGCTAGATTCTAAACTCTTTGGAATCTTTGAGCATTTTTGGGTTGAGCAAGATTTGATCCTCAATGGGCTTGATGAAATCGTGAAGATTCCACACTCAAGGCATTCTGGTATCAACGAAGAACAGGTGCGCAAAAATAAGAATCTCAAAATTCTCTTAGAGGGGAAAGAGAGCGGAATCACTGCCATAAAAGACACAAAAGACTTTTTCATACTAGGGCATCCCGAGTATTCTAAAGAGACATTGGATTTAGAATACAAGAGGGATTTGGACAAGGGACTAGAAATCGCAAAACCTCAAAATTACTATAATGCAAATCAAGAACCCGTGTTTTCTTGGCGCTCAAGTGCGAGTGTGTTGTTTTCTAATTGGCTCAATTTTGCTGTTTATCAGGACACGCCCTTTATTCTTCAGTAGGTTTTTGATAATAGACAAGATTCCTCTTTCTTGTCTCAAAATCACTAGAATCCTCTGTGAGATAGACGATATAGTTTGGATTCTCATAAAGCCCATGCACAACCTTTTCTGCACCATCCACCATGATGCGATAATCTCTTGCAAGACATATTTCTCCGACACTTTTCCCAAGTGATGGGATAAAGAGTAAGGTTGCACATGCCAAAAGCGCGAAAATCACCACTTTAAACAATTTTTCTAAAAAGGGAATTGCAAATCCTATCCCAAAAATCACAACAAGAATCCCATAGGCAAACTTGTCAAAGACATTGACAAAAAAAGGATTAAAAAACTCTTGGATTCCATAGTATTGCATATACCGACTATAGACCGTCGCCCAAAACACACAAAACAAAATAAAAACTAATCCCACACTCACAAAAAAAGCCTGCATTATGCTACTTGCTCTCATCTTATCACCTTATGCGCGAAATTTTTAAATTTGAAATTTTATAGATTTTTGAGGGAGTTTGTGCGCTAAAAAGTCGCGCATCCAACACAATAACATCAGCATTCTCCAAGGCAAACTCAAACACAAAAGATTCTTTATGTTTGTTTGCCGAAGTGGAATACAAATAGGGGAAAAAGCGTAAAAATTCCGCATGGGAGGCTCTTTTGGATTGTTGCTGCACAACACGAATCGCTAGAGATTTCAAGAATTGCGACAAACAACCCTCCAAGGACTCTTTTGTGCCTCTTGCCTGTTTGATTGCGTTTTTGCCACGATAAATGAAAGTCGTCCTTGAACTCCTGCGAATCCGCTTTTTATGCGCGTTAGGAATGCGCACAAGTCTCTTTAATTTCTCCAAAGAATCTAGTGTTACAAGCGTATTTGTCTGAACGCTGCGCCCCTTTATGGCATTAAGTTTTTGAAAATCTGCGCACAAAAACCCTATGGTCGTATCACTCTGTGCTAAGAAAATCGGATTTTCTCTACTAGCTTTCATGCAAGTAATCCTGAAGGGCTTTTGCGAAATTAGGATTCTTTGTCTTAATCTCAAAAATCGCGCTTGTAGCAACCTTGGCCGCTTCTATTGTCGTAAAATAGGGAACATTATTGCGCAGCACCTGTGTGCGAATCTTATCGGTGTCGTCCTTGCTTGAAGCCTCATCACTTGTGTTAATTGCTAATGCAATCGCTCCATTAGCCAACATATCGCCAATATTAGGGCGCCCCTCACTGATTTTTAAAGCCTCTTCACAAGAAATTCCACATTGTCGCAACACCTCTGCTGTGCCTTTTGTCGCACAAAGTGTGAATCCCAGAGATTCTAACTCCTTTGCAATCTCTGTGGCTTGTGGTTTATCCAGACTCTTTAGTGAGATAAACACCTTTCCGTTCGTTGGCAATGCATTCTTACAAGCCATTTGACTCTTCGCAAAGCTCAATCCAAAACTCTCGCTAATGCCCATAACTTCGCCTGTTGAGCGCATTTCTGGTCCAAGCAACATAAGCGCACCGCTAAGTTTATTAAAAGGAAACACAGATTCCTTAACTGCGATATGCCTTAGAGCCTTTGGTTTATACACACCATCTTTAAACTCAACTCTTTGGAATTTGTCATACCGCCTTAATGCCTCTTTCAAATCCCCATGCACCATCACAAATGTCGCAACTTTCGCCAGAGGAATCCCTGTAGCCTTACTGACAAAAGGCACTGTGCGCGAGGCTCTAGGATTCACTTCAATCAAATAGAGCGTATCCTCAAAAATCGCATATTGTGTATTCATAAGTCCTATAACGCCGAGATTTCTAGCAATTTTCGCCGTTGTCTCCTCGATCTCTCTGATTTTTTCTTGTGAGATGTTTATCGTCGGCAGAGAACACGCAGAATCCCCGCTGTGGATTCCAGCCTCCTCAATGTGTTGCATAATTCCCGCGATATACACATCTTTGCCATCGCAAATAATATCCACATCAAGCTCAATGGCATTGTTTAAAAATTTATCAATCAAAACAGGGGAATCCTCGCTCACACTCACCGCCTCGCTCATATAAGTCTGCAATTCCTCTATGCTATACACGATGCGCATCGCGCGTCCGCCAAGCACATAGCTCGGGCGCACAAGTACAGGGAAGCCAACGTTCTGCGCTATGCTGATAGCCTCATCTTTTGTATAAGCTGTTCCATTTTGGGGCTGCAAGAGTCCATTTTCCTCCACAAAGTGCGCAAACTTCTCTCGATCTTCGGCAATATCAATGGTTTTTGCGCTTGTACCAATGATTTTTGCGCCGATGGTTGTGAGCTTTTTTGCAAGTTTCAAAGGGGTCTGTCCGCCAAAATGCACAATGATTCCATCGGGCTTTTCCCTATCAATCACACTGCGGACATTTTCAAAGGTGATTGGCTCAAAATACAGCACATCGCTAGTATCATAATCTGTACTGACCGTTTCGGGATTGCAATTATACATAATGCTTGTATAGCCCATATCGCGTAAAGCAAAACTCGCATGGACACAACAATAATCAAACTCTATCCCCTGTCCAATGCGATTGGGACCCCCGCCGATAATGAGAATCTTTTTTTGTGGATTCTTGTTTCCTGCGCTCTGTGGATCTTGCGTTTGCACACTTTCTGATTCTGCTTGATTTTCCTCCAAAAAGGGCGTTGTGGAATACAAATAAGCCGTCTCTGTCGCAAATTCCGCTGCGCAAGTATCCACAGCATTGTATGCAAACTGCACATTTTCTCTCTGTCGCAGGGCATAAATGTCCTCCTCGCGCAGCTCTAAGGATTCTTTTTGATTGATAAGAAATGTCAGCATCTTGTCGCTAAATCCCGCAATCTTAACCTCGCGCAAAAACGCGGGATTGTTGATATTCTCAAAAGAAACTTGTTGCTCTAGTGCGATGATGTCCGCAATCTCTTGCAAAAAATAGGGGTCTATCTTACACCATTGGTGAATCTCTGAAACTTCCACACCACAGCGCAATGCATCGGCGACATAAAGCAGTCTTTGCGCATTAGGTCTGCGCACTTCGCGCATAATCACACTTAAATCGTTGCTTAAAGGATTGAATCCAAAGATTCCTGTTTCAAGACTATTGAGAGCTTTTTGTAAAGATTCTTTGAAAGTTGTACCAATGGCCATAACTTCGCCGATAGACTTCATAGAAGTCGTGAGTGTGGAATCTGCCTGTGGAAACTTCTCAAATGTGAAGCGCGGAATCTTTGTGACGATATAATCAATGCTTGGCTCAAAACTTGCGGGTGTGCCTGTGATGTCGTTTTTAATCTCATCTAGTGTATAGCCGACCGCAAGGAGTGTTGCAACCTTTGCGATGGGATAGCCTGTTGCCTTGCTTGCAAGTGCAGAGCTTCGAGACACGCGCGGATTCATTTCAATGACCGTCATTCTGCCCGTTGTGGGATTAATCGCAAATTGCACATTGCTTCCGCCTGTATCCACACCAATTTCACGCAGAATCGCAAAGGACGCATCGCGCATTCTTTGATATTCTTTATCTGTCAAAGTAAGAGCAGGGGCGATTGTGATAGAATCTCCTGTATGCACACCCATTGGATCGAGATTTTCTATACTGCAAACAATAATGCAATTATCCGCCCTGTCGCGTATGACTTCCATTTCATATTCTTTCCAGCCTAGCAGAGATTCCTCAATGAGAATCTCGCCAATGGGGCTCACCTCTAAGCCATTTTGCGCCAAGCTCTTAAATTCATCAATATTATACGCAACTCCACTTCCGCCCCCTGCTAATGTGTAACTTGCACGAATAATCAAGGGGAATCCAATTTCCTTAGCGGCGCTAAGAGCCTCCTCTAGTGCATAGGCATAACGTGACTTTGGTAAATCCATGCCGATTTTTAACATCGCCTCTTTGAAAGCCTGTCTGTCCTCACCCTTTTTAATCGCTTCTGGATTCGCGCCTAAGAATTTGACATCCTCTAACATTCCCTTTTCAAACATACTCATAGCAATGTTAAGCGCAGTCTGTCCGCCCATTGTCGGTAAAATCGCATCGACTTTTTCTTTTTTGATGATGTCAGCCACCACTTCCTCTGTGATAGGCTCAATGTAAGTTCTATCGGCAAATTCGGGATCTGTCATGATAGTCGCGGGGTTAGAATTGATTAAAACAACCTTATAACCAAGCTCTTTAAGCGTTTTTGCAGCCTGTGTGCCGGAATAATCAAATTCACACGCTTGTCCAATGACAATCGGACCCGAGCCAATCAACAGAATCGTTTGTATGTCATTTCGCTTTGGCATAGAATCTCTTTGTGTTAGATTTATGGAATTTTAGCCTTTTATGACTTAAAAACTCGCAGAAAAACTCATTTTTTCCAATTTTGCAAAAAAGATTCCAGCGGATAGAGAGAAGCCTTACAAAATGCAGTTTTTGCGATACATAAGAGCTTTTTTGCGGAATCCTCCAAATCATCATTAATGATGAGATAATCATAATTTTGCAGACTTTTTACTTCTTCTAGCGCGTTTTCTAACCGCTCTTGTATCACAGAATCTCCATCACTTCCCCTGCTGCCGAGACGCTCTTGCAAAATGCTTTGATTAGGCGTTGTTATAAAAACGCTTGTTATGTGGTTTGGAAATATCTTTTTGAGATTCGATTGTCCTTGCACATCAATGTCAAAAACCACAAGCTTATCCTTTTGCAACGCCCTCAAAACAAGCTCTTTTGAAGTGCCATAATAGTTTCCATGCACTTGCGCCCATTCCAAAAAATCGCCCCTTGAGATTCCCTCTTGGAATTTTTCTTTTGAGAGGAAGTGATAATGCACACCATCAATCTCATCCTCACGTCTTTTGCGTGTGGTTGAGGAGATGGAGAAATAATGATTGGGAAATTCTTGTGCGAGGATTTTATAAAGTGAGCTTTTCCCCGCACCACTCGGTCCTGATAAAATAAGAATCGCCCCTTGTGTCCTCATTTTTGATCGTCTTTTTGAGGGAATTGGATGCTAATGTTAATGGTCGCACCACTAAGCAGTTCTTTTAAGCTCTGCGTTTGCAATGATTGCAACGCGCTAATCAATGTCTCTAGTGAATTGGCTTGAATACTCTGTGTTTTAGAATCCATAAGCGGCTCTTCGGCGACAATTGGCGTTGGAATCGGGGCTTTTGGCACGGGCTCACCTAAGGCCTCACCAATCCCCTCTATGCTCAAAGATTCAAACTCATCGCCCAAAGATTCCGATTCTTTAGAATCTCCACTCATGCCTTGCGCATCTCCTGTCTCTGTCGCTTCAAATGAGAAGTCCCCAAAATCCTGCGGAAGGTCTGAAGGTTCGTGCGCATTGTCTTTTGATTCTAAAGAACTCAAATCAAAGTCTGCATCCTCTAAAATCGGCTCTTCTGCTTTGTCTGTGTCTTGTGATCCCACAGATTCTATGCCCCCATCCACGCTCTCAAAGCCCTCTGTGGAATCCTTAGCCCCACCATCTTGCGTGTGCTCCTCATCACCAGTATCCAAATCATCTAATGAAAAGTCGCTAAAATCTAGCTCTTGAGAGCCAATATCATCTTCTGCACTCGTTCCAGAACCATCTACAGAAACTTCAGCACCCTTGCTATCAGTCTCTTCAGCCTCTGTAAGCCCCTCTAAATGCTTTTCTAGATTCAAAGATTCCAAATCTGTATCCAAATGATCATCTAAATGCCCATCCACAGAATCTTCAAGCCCATCTAATGCCTCTGGTATCTTAGAATTTTCTTGTGTTGCTTCTTCTTGCGCTAGGGATTCATCTTTGCTCTCTTCTGCTGTTTGAATGGAATCTAATTCCTCTTGAAGCCCTGTAAGATCTGTCTCCTCATGCCCACCTAAGCCACTAAGCTCCTTGTCTAAATCAAGGTCATCAACCCCCAATAATGCTTCAGAATCCGTATTTCCTGCCACCTCTGTATCTTTAGGCACAGATTCCACATTCACTGCTTCTTGTGCCTCTGTGCCCTCTCCTACCTCATCACTTTTAAGCAAATCTTTGATTGTATCCACATCGCCGACATCAAGCACTTGCGTCTCGGTTGAGGATGCCTCTTTTTGCTCTGGTGGTTTCACCTCTTCAATCCCATCAAAGCCCTTCTCTCCTATTGGCTCTATCTCATCTGCGCCAAAGTCTAACTGCGCATTTGGATCCTCTCCTGCCGGTGCGCCCTCTATGGAATCTAGAGATTCTATAGATTCTAGGGGTTCTGCGGAATCTCCGTGAGATTCTTCAATGCCCTCATCTGCACCAAAGTCTAGTTGTGCATCGGGATTCTCCGTATTATCTTTCTCGGGTGCAATCTCATCATCAAGCTCCAAATCATCTAAATTTTCAAAATCCACTTCTTCATCCAAATTCAAAGCCTCTTCTCCGACTTCCAAAGGTTCGCTTTTACCCTGTGGAGCTTGTCCAATATTGTCTATCACAGCGATTCCCGTGATTTCACTCAATGTTTTGACAAGATCGGTTGGCAAAAATGGCTTTTGAATGTAGGCAGAAAATCCCTCAATACGCGCCGTTGCCTTAGCATAAAAAAGCCCAATCTTCGCATCTTTGTGGGATTCTTTGTAAGCAGCAAAGGCTTCTGCTTCGTAGCATTCATCATCAAGCAGTACAATTTCTGCGCTCATGTCTTGTTTGATTTCTTGAGATTCTACGACCTCTACACCAAGCTTCGTTGCGCTAAGCGCAACAAGCTTACTAATAATGGGATTTTTATTGATGAGATATAATTGCATAATTACTCCCTATTTAAACAAAAAACTGCTAAGATTTTAGCAATTTATATCTTAATTTTTGCAAGTTTTTTAAAGGAATCTCAATGTTTAACAGAGTTTTGAATATTTTTTTTCTAGGAATCCTCTTTCCCTGCTTGATTTTAGCAGATGAACTCTATTTTATGCCAAAAGACAGAGGTGTGGCTTTCAAATCCTTGCTTAGGACACTCAAAGACAGTAAAAACACGCTTGATATTGCCATTTACAGCTTCACAAATCGCGAAATTAGCAAAGCCATTCGCGATGTCGCAAAAAGGGGTGTTTTGGTGCGCATAATCTATGATGAAAAATCCAATCAAAACCCCAATCAATCCACAATCGGCTATCTTGCTAAGCTCAAAAATATTCAGACTTGCCTCCTAGAGGGTGAAATCTCTAGCAACAAAAAATACAGAGGGCTTATGCACATTAAAATGGCTATTAGCGATGATAGGTCCCTCATTTTAGGCTCTGCAAATTGGTCAAAAAGCGCATTTGAGACAAACTACGAAACACTTTTGATTCTCAACAACAAAGATTTCATCCAAAAATCGCAAGATTCCTTTAACACTATGTTTAAAAAATGCAAAAAGTATTAAATTTTTCTTAAAACAAAGCATTTCATTGGCGAAAAATCACCCATTGCTGGTAATTTTGCACTCAAAAGATTGAGCTTTGAATTATAATCAACAACATCACTCATTAAAGCATTCAATGTCCTTGAGATTAAATAATAAGTACTTGCGAAATTATCAATCTTCTCACACACAAAATCCTCTTTTACAAATTCTAGCAATTCTTTTTCTTTAAAATAGCAATTATGCCACCGCACCGCAATAGGTTCTAATCCGAATCTCTCCCTTACATCATTGAGATTTTTTAAAGCATCTAATGTGTTTTCAATACACAAAAAAATGCCGTCTTTTTTTAAAAAAGAAGCAATATTTTTTATGGCTTTCTTTTGTGCTTGAAAATTTCTAAGATTAATCAAACAACGTGTGCTTACAACCTTATCAAAACTTTGTTTTTCAAAAAGATTTTGCTCTAAAATATCAGCTTGTTTAAAAGTGATTTTAAGTTGAGGATTCTGCTTTAAAAGCTCTGAACGCACCGCATTTGCTGCCTTTATCATTTGCCCAGAAAAATCAATCCCCACATAATCGCATTCTAAATTCACAACCAAACTTTTTGCTTTCATGCCATTACCACAGCCGACATCACAGATTTTATCTCCAGAAGATAAATAGTGCATAAGCGTCTCAATCTCAAGCTCAAAAGCTATAGAATCGGGCGAAGTTGCAAGAGAGGAATTATGGAATTTCAAAGCCTGATTCTCCCAATATTCTTTAATATGATCATGCATGATAAATCCTTTCAAAAGAAGTTAAAAAAGTAGAAGAAAATTCCCCGCTAAGAATGTGATTTTTGTAAATTTTAAGCAGTCTTAATTGCGTGTTAAAAAATAATTTTGCAAGAATATAATTTTCAAAGTATTTTTTAAAATACTCTTTAGAAAAGCAGTGATTTTTTAGGATTTTTTGCCACGAAAAAATCCTAAAAAAGAGCAAAATAACTAGGGCTTCACACCCCCCCCCCGCAGAACGATTCATTAAGAGTACTTTTGCATCTTTGATTGATTTTTCACCCACGACTTGAAAGCCAAATTTTTTGTGCAAATTTATGACTTGTTTGTTGTGTGAAAACACCTCAAGGCACAATTCCTGCACTCTTAAAACATAAAACGCATAAAAGAGGCTCACCTGCTCTAATGTGCGCCCCATTCCGCTTATGTCCGGATTGCCAAAGAATCCAAACTCCGCTCTCTCTTTGCTTTTTGTAAAATTAATGCTTCCCAAGAATCTCTGATAAAATCTTAGGACAAAGTATTCTTTGCATAAATTGCCCCTTAGGGATTCCACAAATGCGCAATGCTCTTTGAAACCTATGGTGTGTCGCGTGTAGAAGTTTGCGTTAATGCGTGGATCGTTGCGGTAGTTTAGAATCTCTTCTTGTTGTGTTGCATTTAAAAAGACATAATTTTCTAGCTCTATAATAAGACTAGAAATTACCCCCCCCCCCGCAGAAGAGGCAGATTCTGCATAGATTTTTAAAACAAATTTTTTGCCATCTTTGTAAAAAAACGCTGGAAATTCCTCATTGCTGACAATACGCAATAAATTAAACTGCTCATCTAGGCTCTTTGCAGGATTTAATTCACTATCTTTTGGACTTCTCTTAGGGTAGAAACTCTCCTCTCCACTCTGTGCCTTTGGGCTTAAATGAGGAAATTTTTCCAAAAATTCCAAACAGAGTTTTTGACACATCTCTGCTTGCTTCTGACGCAATTCCTCATAAAGCTCTAAGCCACTTAAATGCAGAGTTTCTTGCAGATAAATCTCTCCGCTATCCACTGCACTTGAAGCGTTAAAAAGACTAAAAACAATCTCCCTTTTACCCTCAAGCACTTGCCAAAACATCGGCGACCAACCCTTGCCTTTGGGCAAGGCTGAAGCATGAACGACTAAATTGTATTTGTGCTTGTCTAAGAATATTCTATCTAAGATTTTATGATAAGAGAGTATGAAAACAAGCTCAAAAGATTCCACCATTTCTGTGCTGTCAAAATATAATTTTGCATATGGAATCTTTTCTGCAAGTTGCTCTGCATAGGGGACAAACCATTGATGAGGTGCAGTGAGAATCGCAACCTTTAAGCCACTTTGCACAGCGCACCTCCGCGCAGATTTTGCAACTTAAGGGAGCTTAATTTTTCTTTAGATGTTGCAATGAGGCTAAAATATGCCCCCCCCCCCCGCAGATAATTCAAAATAACTCATTGTCGCGTCCTTATGTGTAAGATTCAGTCCAAACTCTCTATAGAGCGCAAGTGCTTTTGCGTTATGATTGAGCGCACATGCATAGAGTGTTTTGACTTTGAGATTTTTGAAGGCAAATTTGAGTACTTCCTGCATTAAAACTTTTCCAAATCCCTTTAAATCGGGATTTTGATAGATTCCAAACTCACAAGAAACCCCACGCTCTATCTTTATGAAACAAATCACGCCTAGAATCACCTCTTCTTCCAAGACCAAAAAATACTGCCTCTCCCTATCGTCCCTTAGGGATTCTAAGAATTCCAAATGTTCTTTTAAACTAATTGTTTGTGTCCTTTGAAAGGGAGCAATCTTAAGATGATTGCGCCAAGCAAAGACTAAGACCTTCTCCACTTCATTTAAATCCACGAAATTCTTAAGTTCCAACGATAGTCCTTAGGCAAAATAATCCACAAGATACGCCGACAGCGCACTCATGCCACCACTTGCAACCAAGATTCCAATGCCAACTAAAAGCGTACCAGAAATCCATTCAATCACCCTAAGGTGCCTCTTTAGTCCGTCAAGAAAGCTAAACATATACCCCACCAAAAGGGCGCACAGCAAAAAAGGTAGGATAAGTCCAATTGTGTAAATCACCAATAGCACGACTCCATGCTGCTCTAAACCCGCAAGAGCGATAATGCTTGCAAGAATCGGACCCACACACGGCGTCCAGCCTAAAGAAAAGCTCACGCCAAGCAAAAAGGGTGCAAAAAAATTCCTAAAGATTCCAAAATCACGCTCAATGCGCAAGGTCTTTTGATAATGCAAAAATGGAATCCTAAAAATACCCCAAGTGTGTAATCCAAAAAGAATTAAAACTCCCCCCGCAAAATAGCGCAAAAAGGGACTAAGTAAGAATCCGGCATTGAGAATCCTTGCAGCAACTGCTCCCAATAGCACAAACACCACTCCAAGCCCAAGAGTAAAAAACAGCGCATTTCTTAGAATCCCAAAACGTCTTCGTATGTCTAGCATACCACCATCGCGCAGTTCCTCTAAGGAAACCTCTGTGATATAAGAAAGATAAGCGGGAATAAGAGGCAATACACAAGGGCTAAGAAAGGTTATAATCCCAGCCAAAAAGCTCACTAAATGGGGCGCATGTTCAAAAAATCTCACTAAAGAATCTTCCATAAAATCCCTATTCTAATAAACTCGGAAGCCAAAGTGAAATCTCAGGAACATAGGTAATCAACCCAAGCCCGACAATCAGCACACAAAGCCATGGAATGATAGAGGACGTTACATCCTTTAAACTCAAGCCCGTAAGGGAACTCGCCACAAAGAGATTCAACCCCACAGGAGGCGTCAGCATCCCAAGCTCCATATTGACAATCATCACAATCCCAAAATGAATCGGATCAATCCCAAGAGATACCGCAATAGGTAAGAGCAAAGGAGTCATAATCATCACAACAGAAGAGGGTTCCATAAACTGCCCCATGATAAATAGAGCGATATTGACACAGATTAAAAACATCCACCAGCTCATATCCATGCTCACTAAATATTCCGCAATCTTGTGTGGAATCCTCTCTCCTGTCAAAAGATGCGCAAAAACAACGGCAAATCCGATAATAAAAAAAATCATAGCCGTTGTAATAGCCGCATCCAAAAATATAGAATACAAATCCTTGAATTTAATGTCTCTATACACAAACATAGAGACGATAAAGGCATACACCGCGCTAATCCCTGCCGCCTCTGTCGCGGTAAAAAGCCCCGCATAGATTCCGCCAATCACTACAACAACGATGAGTAATGCCCAAAAGGACTTTTTAAATTTGTGCCATCTCTCTTTAAGGCTTGCAGGTTCTGTTGCGACAAACCCAAGACGTTTTGCGCCAAAATACGCATACAACATCATCATGCCCCCCACCATAACACCCGGAATCACACCCGCTAAAAACAGCTTTTCAATAGAAGCCTCCGCTGTAACGCCATAGACAATCATCACCACAGAAGGGGGA
The DNA here is from genome assembly GCA_947588965.1 of uncultured Helicobacteraceae bacterium. Lineage (GTDB taxonomy): Bacteria > Campylobacterota > Campylobacteria > Campylobacterales > Helicobacteraceae > Helicobacter_D. The sequence continues at coordinate 111,144 of CANQAN010000002.1, read as the reverse complement.
ATCAGAATCCCTAAACTCCCCGCCGAAGTAATCGCCCCCACAGAATAGCTCTTAGGATAACCCGCTTGTTTGAGGGCTGCAAACATCACAGAACCAATCGCAACAACGGTCGCAGGAGAGCTTCCACTCACAGCTGCAAAGATAATGCAAGCAAGAATCGCACTCATAGGAAGTCCCCCGGGCAAATGCCCAACAAGACTTGTCGCAAAATCCACGATTCTTTGCGCAGAGCTTCCCTTGCTCATTAAAGAACCTGCCAAAATAAACATAGGAATCGCCATAAGCGCGGGTTTCAAGCCATTAAGCATAATCTCGGGAACGCCCATCACATCATAGGAAGTGAAAAGCAACATCGTCGTAACCGCACTCACGCCCAATGAAACAGCAACAGGCACACCAAGCAACAAAAGCCCAAACAAAACAATCATTAAAAACGCAACGCTCATAAGCTCTCCCGCTTAATCTTTAATCACAGAATCATGGATCATTTCTTCTTTTGTGTTTTTTGCAACCTTATCTGCCGACATGACAGAAACTTCGCAGATCTTTTCCATAGAACGATAGGTCGCACCCAAAAATGCAATAGGCAAACAAAGAAGAAAAATCCACAAGGGAACATTATGAAGTGCTTCGCTCATATAACCCATTTCGTAATTCAAATAACAAACACTAAAACTTGCATAAAACATAAAGGCAAGAAAAACAGAATTAAGCAAATGTGTCGCAATCACGCAAAGCTTCGCCAAAAGAGGCGGAAACTTCTCAATGAGCATCGTTACAGAGATATGCACACCCTTTCTGAATCCATAGGCTGCACCAAAAAATGCTGACCACAAAAAACAATATCGTGCCACCTCTTCAGCCCAAGTGAGTGAGCCAATCTCTGGATAAAATCCCGCAATATAGCGCATACAGACATTGATTGCTGTAATGAAGATCCCCATTGTCAGCCCGAAAACAGCGACATTTTTATTGATTCCTGCAATGATTTTATCCAACACAACAAAAAACTTCACAAACTCTCCCTTATTTTGTTTGGAGGGTTTTTTCTATCAAATCCTTACCGACAAGATCGTAGAACTTAGGATAAATTGTAAGCATCACATCTTGCCATTGCTTTTTTTGATTCTCATCTAATTCATAGACTTTTGTGCCTGTTTTATCATCGGCTTTGAGGCGATCTAAGAGGACTTGCTCTTCTTTTGCACTCTCCTCTCTCTCATAGAGAGTCGCTTCGCGCATAGCTTCAAGGAATTTATCTTTAAGCTCTTGGGGCAATTCATTCCAGAATTTCTCACTTGCAACCACCAAATACCCTAAATAGCCGTGATTTGAAATTGTAATGGAACTTTGCACTTCGTAAAATTTAGAATTATAGAGATTAGAGAGTGGATTCTCGGCCGCATCAACAACGCCTGTTTGTAATGCAGAATACACATCGCCAAAGGGCAAAACCTGCGGAATCGCCTTGAGTGCCTTTGTCTGCTCCTCTAGCACTTTAGAACTCATAATGCGCATCTTTTGTCCCTCTGCATCACTTGGTGCTATAATGGGCTTTTTGTTTGTGCTGAATTGCTTGAATCCCGCATCCCAATATTCTAGGGCGATATAACCCTTTTTTGCAATCACATCTTTTAAAATCTCTCCGACTTCGCCATCCATCACATTATGCAAATGCTCTGTATTGCGGAAAATAAAAGGGACATCCCACAAATTAAATTCTTTAGCAAAGGGCGTAAATTTTGAAAAACTTGGCGCAGCAAGTTGCACATTATTGCGCTTGAGTTCTTGAAATACCTTATCATCATCAACAAGCTGTGCAGAGGGATAAACATACACTTTGATTTGCCCATCTGTGAGTTCATCCACTCTTTTTGCAAAGAAATTTGCAGCCTTGCCCTTTGGCGTGTTTTCGCTCACGACATGCGCAAACTTCACCTCATAGACTTTCTTGTCATTTGCATTTGTCGCGGATTTTTGCTGATTTTCTCCGCAACCTACAAGCATAAACAGCCCCACAACAAACATCGCAACGATTTTTTTCATCATTCTCTCCTTAAAGTTTAAAACTCTCATTAACACTTATCACAGACAAGCAAAAAAGCTCTAGTAATTTTCAATCCTCGTGCAAATTTTGCCATCAAAATTACTTTTGGTAACAATGAGCCTATTTGTAATTTTTGATGGCTTTATTGAGAATCTCCTTTGCTGCATCCCGATCTCTATACTCCTTGACCTTGACCCACTTGTTAGGCTCTAATGTCTTGTAGGTTTCAAAGAAATTTTTAATCCTCTCAAGCGTGATTTTTGGTAGATCACTAAGGCTTTGGACGTTTTCATAACGTGGATCGATTTTTGATATTGGTACAGCAATGAGTTTCTCATCAACACCACTCTCATCTTCCATAATCAAGACACCAATGAGTCGTGCCTTAATCACACTTCCCGCTTGCAAGGGATATTCATTCAGCACAAGCACATCGGCAGGATCGCCATCATCGCTTAATGTATTAGGGATAAACCCATAATTTGCAGGATAAAACATCGCTCCATACAGCACTCTATCCACGCAAACTGCGCCTGATTCCTTGTCTATTTCATATTTAATATTAGAACCATAGGGAATCTCAATCACAACATTCAATTTATCGGGATTGCTCCCCACTTCAATTTTACTTAAATCCATTTTTACTCCTTAATCAAACCACTCTCTCAACTCTTTGAGCGAATGTAATTTTCCATTTCTGCAGTGATTTCTTCTATCGTCCTCTCGCCATTAATCTTATGCAAAATGCCCTTTTGTGTATAGAATCTCTGAATCGCAGACAGAGGCTCAAGATAGACTTTCATGCGATTCTTAAAGACTTCCACATTATCATCAGCCCCCCTTGCACGACCCAAAACCCTATCGCAAGCGACCTTTTCACTCACCTCAACCTCAATCACACTCACAAGTTGAATCTCGGGCTTGTTTTGTAGAATCTTATCTAATTCCAACATTTGCTCATTGCTACGTGGATAGCCATCAATGAGGACAATATCCTTTGGTGCATTCATAATTGCATCTACAATCGTCTTTACAACAATCTCTAAAGGGACGAGATTCCCCTTGCTTGTAAAGCTATTAATCAAAACCCCAAGCTCACTGCCACTCGCCACTTCTGTGCGCAACAATTCTCCTGTGGAATAATGCACCATGCTTTCAGCATTATTCTTGCTGATAATCTCCGCATCCGTTGTCTTACCACTCCCTGGTGCGCCAATGACTAAAAACAATTTTTTCATAGAACTCCTTATTTTTTGGTTTCTCTCACTCTAATGTGCAATTCTCTTAGTTGCTCTTCATTTGCAGAACTTGGTGCATCTGTGAGTGGGCAAGTCGCTCTTTGTGTCTTTGGAAACGCAATGACATCGCGAATAGAATGCGCTTTACAAAGAAGCATAATGATTCTATCAAGCCCAAAGGCCAATCCCCCATGCGGAGGTGCGCCAAACTGCAATGCCTCAAGCAAAAAACTGAATTTTTCTTGCGCCTCTTCTTTTGAGATTCCAAGCAACTCAAACACGCGCTTTTGAATCTCTTGCTTATGAATCCTCAAGCTCCCTCCACCAATCTCAAATCCATTCAACACCACATCATAGGCGACAGATTGAATCTCTTCTATATCCTCTGCATCAAAATTTTTAGGCATTGTGAAAGGATGGTGCAGGGCGGAAATATCTCCCTCTTCATTGCGCTCAAACATCGGAAAATCAACAACCCACAAGAAATTATAAGACTCCTCTTTAATTAGTCCCATATCAAGCGCAATTTTTTGGCGCAAACGCCCCATATAGTCCCACACAACCTTCTTTTCTCCCGCACCAAAGAAAATAATGTCTCCAACCTGCGCTTGAGTACGCGCAATGAGTCTATCTAAATTCTCTGCACTTATGAATTTCACAAGAGGTCCCTTGATGCCATCTTCTTTTATTTGAATATAGGCCAAGCCCTTTGCGCCAAATTTCCTTACAAACTCCTCCGCTTCGGCAAGAGTTTTGCGCGTGAAGAAATTATCACCATTGCGCACACAGAGAGCCTTAAAGCGATTCTTTTTGGAATCTTTAGCAATGTTTTTGAAAATCTCATTTGAAGAATCCACGAAGAGATCCGCCACTTCCACCAAAGGCATCTCAAAGCGCAAATCGGGCTTATCACTCCCATAGGATTCCATAACATCGCTGTAAGAATAACGCGCAAAGGGTCTTTTAATCGTGATTCCACAGACTTTAAATATCTCCTCTAGGACTCTCTCTGCAACTTCCATAACTTCATTTTCATCGCAGAAGCTCATCTCTAAGTCAATCTGTGTAAATTCTGGCTGTCTGTCTAAGCGCAAATCCTCATCTCTGAAGCATTTTGCAATCTGAAAATAGCGATCAAATCCACTCACCATAAGAAGCTGTTTGAATAGTTGCGGACTCTGCGGGAGGGCATAAAATGCGCCATGATGCACACGACTTGGAACGAGATAATCCCGCGCACCCTCTGGAGTTGCCTTTGTCAAAATGGGCGTTTCAACTTCCAAAAACCCCAAGTCACTAAGCGTATTGCGCACTGCTTGAGCAACCTTTGAGCGCACGATAAAAATCTCTTGCAGTCGCGGATTGCGCAAGTCTAAGTAGCGATATTTAAGTCGCACATCCTCACTCACACTCTCATCACCAACGGCGATCGGAGGTGTTAGGCTGCGATTTTCTAGCACAAGGGATTCCACGAGGACTTCAATCTTTCCTGTCTTTAACTTCGGATTCTCTAGTCCCTCTCCTCTTTTGCGCACTTTTCCTTGAATCCTTAGCACATACTCATCGCGAATTTCACTTGCAAGCCTGTGCGCTTCTGCACTATCCTTTGGATCAAAGACGAGTTGCACAAGTCCGCTCCGATCGCGCAAATCCACAAAGATGATTCCTCCATGGTCGCGATAGGTATTGCACCATCCGCACAAGCGCACCACTTCACCGATATTTTGCTCTCCTACTTCAGCGCAATAATGGCTTCTCATAATTTTCTCCTAAATTTTTGCAAACAAGTTTTTGATTGTATCAAAAAATCATAAAAGGCAAAATAAAATTGGCAGATTCTAAGAAAGTTACAAGCTGTTTGTATCAATGAGGGACTCTAAAATAAGCTTACAAAATTTGCAATTCTTGCAAAATCGCGCATTCTCACTTTATCATGCAATAAAAACAAAAAAGATTCTAACATGGCTCCGGATGTAGGATTCGAACCTACGACCAAGCGGTTAACAGCCGCCTACTCTACCGCTGAGCTAATCCGGAATAAAATAGCAGTCTTATTTCAAGGGATTGCAATTATATACAAAACTCGCGCTCTTGTCAAGCGACACTTTTTAGAATTTAAGAAGCATTAAGCTTTAAAAATGCTACAATTGCAACCATATAAGCAATCACAAAATAAATGGGGCCTTATGGGACGCGCATTTGAATACAGAAGAGCCAGCAAAGAAAAACGTTGGGACAAGATGTCCAAACTCTTTCCAAAATTAGGAAAGGCCATTAGTATCGCTGTCAAAGAGGGTGGAAGTGGCGATCCCGATATGAACTCTAAGCTAAGAACAGCCATTCTTGCCGCAAAAGCGCAGAATATGCCAAAGGACAATATAGAAGCAGCAATTAAAAGAGCATTAGGAAAAGATGGCGTCCAAATTACAGAGGTCAATTATGAGATTAAAGCACCGCATGGTGCGCTGTTTTTTGTAGAATGTGCCACAGACAATACCACTAGAACAGTCGCAAATCTCAAGAGTTATGCCAATAAACTCGGTGGGCAAATGCTGACAAATAACTCGCTGGAGTTTATGTTTGCGCGTAAAGCACATTTTGAGATTAGCAAAGAGGGAATCGCGGACTTGGATGAGCTGGAGTTGAATCTCATTGATGCGGGTTTGGATTCTATGGAGGTAGAGGATGATATTGTCCATATTTATGGGGATTACACGCATTTTGGCACATTAGCAAATGCGCTTGAAGAGATGAAGGCTGATGTCAAAAAGGCTGCGCTAGAGAGGATTGCCACAAACCCTGTAGAATTCACAGAAGAGCAGCTCTTAGATATTGAAAAGTTGCTTGATAGGATCGAAGAAGATGACGATGTTCAGGCTGTTTTCACAAATATTGCATAAGATTTTAGGGTTTTCCGCAAGAGGAAATCTAGACCCACAAGGAGTTATTGAGATTTCAAATTCACAAGAAAGGATTTAAGATGAAATTAGGAAATGTCAGCAAGGCTCTTTTAGTCCTAGCAGGAAGTTTGATTGTCGCTAACTTTTTGGCCGGTTGCGGTGGAAAGACTCCGACAGAAGCAGAGCTACAAGAGACAAGACCCTCTTGCCAAAATGGAGAATGCATAGACACAATCAAGGGACCACGTTCTAAAATCGGTGTTGAGTCAAGCGCAATGCGTCCCGATCCCGTACGTACTAACACGATTGATACTGTGCGCGCAACCCAAATGATGATGCAAACACAACAACCCGTCCTTCCCTAAAATTTCCAGAGATTCCATATTGGAATCTCTGCTGCAGGAATTCGAATCCTCTTAAGATTTTATTAAGACCTTACAAAACTTTAAGCAAAATCTCTCCATAATTCCAAAATTTTAAAAATCTCAAGGAAAAATAATGTCAGAAAAACTCACAAAAGATTCTTATCCAAATGCCATTAAAGAGGGAGTTTGCCTCGTCATAGCAGGAGCGCATTGGTGTCCAGACTGTCGCAAGATTGAGCCAATCATAGAAAAACTCGCACAAGAATATGGGCAAAAAGTCAAGTTTTTCACCGTTGCAACAGACGCAGAAGAATCCCTCAAAGATTCTCTCAATATCCGCAGAATCCCAACGCTTATTTTTTACAAAAACGGCGCAGAAGTCGGAGAAAGGCTTGTAGAGCCAAACTCCAAGCCACTCATTGAAAACGCCATCAAATCCGCTCTTGATTCCTAAGCACACCTTGTGATTCTGCTAAGCTTTGGGGCTAAGATGCGCTTGTTGCGCATATCAAATCAAGCTTATCATAACAATAAGAATTCCAATGGGCGCGACAAAACGAATGAAAAAATACCAACATTCAAAATAAAATCCCTTCAAATGCCCCTCTGTCATCGCATACACAGAGTTTTTAGGAATGAGCCACCCCATATAGAGACACATAAACACACCCGCTAAGGGTTGCAAAAATGAACTCAACACATACACAAACCAATCAAAGAGATTCTTGCCTAAAAAGCTCAAATGCGCAGAAAAAGGCTCTGTATTGCTTAAAAGCACAATCACACCTAAAACATACGCACAAGCAATACTTAGGAGATTCGCATGGCGTCTTTTCATCTTTAAACGTTCAATGAGACAGCTATTAAGTGGCTCCAGCATAGAAATAGCCGAAGTGATCCCCGCAAAAATAAGGGCGACAAAAAACAAAATCGCAATGACTTGCCCACTTATTCCCATGTTTGCAAAGATGAGTGGAAGCGAGATAAACACTAAGCCCGGACCCTCCGTTGGTTCTGCTCCATGCCCAAAAATAAAGGTAAAAATCACAAGTCCCGCCACTAAACAAAAGCAGACATTCAAAGACGCAACAATAGCTGCAAAGCGGATAAAATTCCCATGTTTTGGCAGAGAGTTTGAATAAGTCAAAATCACACCAACGCCTAAAGAAAGGGAGAAAAATGCCTGACCAATGGCTTTAATAATGACTTCTGGCGTCATTTTGCTAAAATCCGGCGTGAATAGGAAAGCAAAAGAATCCCAAAATCCCTTTTGTGATAGGGCATACACTAAAAGACCAAGAAAAATAAGCAAGAGCAAGGGCATAAGAATCAAATTTAAGCGCTCAATCCCCGCCTTGACACCACGATCTAGAATATACGAACAGAGTGAGACAATCACAAAATGCCACAACATCTGCCACAAGATTTGATGGGATATGAAATCCCCCCATAATCCCTTCGTTCCCTCTAGGGTTGTTGGCAATCCCCCAATGCTTAGAAACAAATAATGCACAAGCCATCCCAACACAACCACATAGAAAGAAAAAACAAAACACCAGAAATCACCATAAATCCGCCGTACTTCAAGAATCCAAGATTCTTAGGAGCGAATCTCTCAAATGTACTGATGCTGTTTTGCCCACTTGCTCTCCCAAAGAGCATTTCAACCAAAAAAGACACTCACACCAAAGAATATAAAGACGAAAATAAACACAAACACAAAGGCAAAGCCACCATTTTGCCCGACAAAATAGGGAAAACTCCAAATCCCGCCAAGCCCAATCGCGCTTCCTGCAGTTGATAAAACAAACCCTGCCTTAGAAAATCGCGTCATAATTACTCTTTGCTTGTGTTATCTTTTTTTGCCCATGAGGCTTTTTTTAAGCTCTTTGTTTGTGGATTCTAACTGCTGAATCCTTTGTTGTAGGGCTTGAATGGTTCTGTTTTTGTCTAAAATAATGTCATTCTCAAAAAACAGAATCTCTTTCATTAAGCGCACCGTTTCCCTCTGCTCTAAGGATTCTATGCGCATAAACTCTGTGATTTTATCAAAGGGGCGCCAATAGGGATCTGCATTAGGAATCGCTGTAATGTAATGCAAAAAAGTGCTAAAACAAATGTTGAAATAAAATTCCGTATTGATGTTTGCATTAAGGTGTATAAAGCGCAACTCTTCATTTCTGAATCTGCCCATAGCCATTTCAAACAAAAAATCAATGTGCGGAATTTTTGCGTATTCTTGACTGAATTCCACAAAATACAACTTCTGAATAAACCAACTTAATGCCACATAAAAATGCTTCGTTAGGGCAATGTCTCCATTGAATGTCTCAAACAAGGGTCGCAAGAATCCGGGCAAGAATATCTCGCTTGTTGCCGCATAATGCGTCTCTCCGCCTAATCTTATGCGATAACTTATGAGCTTTTCGGGCAGTGCATAGAAGTTTTGGCTCTTTAAAATCAACATGAGAGAAAAGAGATTATCCTCCCTTTGAATCTGATTTAAAAAGCGCAGAGAGGTACGTTGCAAGAATTTAAAGTCAATGAAAACCTGCCACACAAACACGAGTGCGATGTTTTTAGTCCTCTCGCCATTTTTGAGATATTCTTGCAATGTAACAAGGGAATAGTCCTTGGCGAACTTTATATTCTCAACAACATGCTCATGGGGTATGGATTGCGCATTTTTATCAATATTTTTTTCAAAGTAAAACCATACAAAATCTGCTCCAGAAGCGCACTCCAAACAGCGACTCACTAAATTTCTGTGAATCTTATCATCGCTATCTAGAAAATAAATATAATCAATCTCTAAGGGCTTAAGCGTCTTTGCTCTCCCGATGGACTGCTTACTTTTATAGATTTTATCAATCTCATAGGGATTCTTATTTTTGATGTCAAAACTCACGACATCCTCAAGGTTAGAATCTTTTGATTCCTGCAATGTGTAGGCATTACTCAAATAGTCTATCCCAATATTTCTTGCGATAGCAGCCCCCTCGTTAAGAGGCTTGACAATCACCGTTACGCGCGGATCAAGCCGCGCATACCCTAAAGAAACTTCTATGTGCGAAGAAACCCCCCCATCATGGACAAGCACGATTTCTAAGTCTTCATAATCCTGTCGTAATGCGCTCTCCACAGCCTCACGATAATAGGCAAGTGGCGTATTATACACGGGAATGACGATTCCAACCTTTTTGAAAGCACTTTTCTTAGAATTGACCTTTTTATTCGTGCGCGGTGCTTTTAGCTCTTTTTGTGTTGTTTTTTTTAAAATGACTTTTGATTCTACCTTTTCTACTTTTTCCGTCTGTGCCTTACGAGTCCTTGTTGTCTTAGGCGATTTGGGCTTTACTTCCTCTTTGTCTTTTGTGGCTGCCATAAACTCTCCTTTGTTTAGCGCATTATTATTACATACTTTAACTTAAATATGGAATCCCATTTCACGCGTTCCATCAAAATTAGAATTCAACTCACGTCTGATCTCATCAATGAAGCTCTGTGTACTAAACTCCGGCTTAGGGAGACTTGCGATATTATAGGCTGTATTTTTAATCACAAGTGCGATTTGCCCTCCTGTGAGAGAAAATTCTGCAAGTTTTTTGAGCGAAAAATCACGTTCAAAGGGCGCATTTTTAGGCAATAATTTTTCCCACAAGCGCAATCTCTCCTCAAAAGTTGGCTTTTTAAATTCTATCTTATAATTGAAGCGACGCGAAAATGCTGTGTCTATCGTCTCTAGCAAGTTTGTCGTTGCAATGAGGATTCCATCAAATTTTTCAATTTGCTCTAAAAAAATATTTTGCATTTGATTGTGCATTTTATCCGCTCCACTGCTATTTGTCGTGCGTGTGCTAAGGAATTGATCGGCCTCATCAAGCAACAAAATCGGACTTTGCCCAGAAGTCTCACTTAATTCCTTGTAAGATTCAAAGATGGTGCGCACATTTTTCTCACTCTCACCCACATACATTGACAGAATCTTAGAGCAGTCAAAGCTAAGCACGGGCTTTTTGAGCGACTTTGCAAGGGCTAGAGCCGTGAGAGTTTTGCCCGTCCCTGCAGCACCATAGAATATGATTTTTGCATCAATGCCTTTCTTTTTGTCTTTGATTCCCCATTCTTTCAAGCGACCCAATACTTTGGAATCCATTTGTTTAAGCAAGACATTGAGTGTGTCTTGTGTGCTAGGGCTCAAAACAACATCCTCTAGTGGAACTTTTGGATGCAGAAATTCAAAAATCTCTTGCTTAGATACAAGCGATTCTAGGCTGACTTTTGTCTTTTTGTTTTGCATTTGAGGATGCGTGATCTTTTTGAGCACCGCATCGGGAATGAAAAATGTCCGACTCACACCACCAAAGGGATTGAGAATCTCATCATAATCCACAAGTCCCTTTTCCACAAGCACACTGCGATCATCCAAAAGAGCGCGATTTTTCATGCGCTCATAATCATTCATACTGACAAGATTCACAAGTGCATTAAGCTCTCTGCCCTCGCTCTCTTTTCCCAAATATTCCTCCCTCACAAGAGCGATAAAGATCGTTTTTTCCTGCGCATTGAGTCGGTGCTCTCTACAAATCATCTCCAAGCTCAACTTTTCTTTTGTCAAACTCAATCTTTTTTGAATCCTTTCTTGCAGAGATTGATACTTCTGCATACCTTTTTTAAAAAGTGGTGTTGCTTGAGAGTCTTTTTTGTGCATATCCAAACTCTGCAATAATTCAATACAGGAAAATTGATCTTTAAGATACTCTAAATGATCGCTATAGGGGGCGATTTTTGGTAATTTTGGATTCATGCCACCCTCTTCTAGCAGTTTCAAAAAACTTGTGCTAAGGCTAAATTCCATATTAAGCAACTCCAGCAAAACCACCTCTTGTGAAAAATTTTTCAAAAAATTATAGGGCGCAATCCAGCCCAATTCCAAGAGATGCTTAAAGAATCGCAAAGATTCCAAAATGCCCTTTTCTTCCTTTGGTACAAAAAGCGTATTAATGACATCTAAGCAGACAAGACCCTCATTTCTCTTTAATAATTCCGCGCAAAAATAGCGCAAAATCCGCGCTTCTTCTTGATTGCACTTTAAAAAGGGATAGATTTTTGTCTTGTTAATAGGGTTTTTTTGTAAAAATTCAATCAGATATTGCATATTCCTCTCCATCATCACAGGGATCAAGATGCGTAATCACAACCCACTTGCCCTCTAGATTCCGAATCTGACACTCTATAGAATCTGCGATATCATGCGCATCCTTTAAGAGCATTGTCGGATTAAACACCAAATGTACCTCTACAAAATTCACTCCACCGCTTTGGCGCGTCTTTAGATCATGATAGCTTGTAACCTCCTCTGCAGAATCCAGCACACGAAAAATTGCATCAAGCTTATCCTGCTCCAATGCCCTATCAAGCAGAATCAAAACACCCCTTTTAAGCAACTCAAATGCCGAGTGTGCCACATAAACTCCAATGCCGATTCCAAAGAGCGCATCAATGAGTGTCCAGCCCGTGAGCTTCACGCACACAAGAGCAATCAATACAGCACCATTGCTTAAAATATCAGTCTTATAATGCAAGACATCAGCTTCAATGACGAGATTCTTACTTATTTTTGCGACATGGCTTAAATACAGCACGAGCAGTGTGGTAACAAGCAAGGAAAACACCATAACAAAGAGCGAAAAATCAAGATGCACAACTTCAGAGCCTAAAAGAATCTTTTTGAGAGACTGATAGAATATGAAAATCCCCGAGACCAAAATCACACTTCCCTCAATCACCGCAGCTAGAGATTCTATTTTCCCATGACCATAGTTAAACTTCAAGTCTGCAGGCTTCTCTGACTTTGTAACCGCATAGAAATTAAACAACGATGCAGACAAATCTAAGAGCGAATCAATCGCACTTGCCAATATCGCAACAGACCCACTCAAAACTCCAGCGACAAACTTCACACAAATCAAACAGAGCGCAACAAAGCTTGAAACCATCGTTGCTCTGCGCTGTGGAGAGAGGAATTCTCCTCTTTGTGGAATCAGACGCGAAAAGAATTTGAGACTTTCCATGTAATATCCTTATGCGGGGGGCAGAATATAGAGTGGCTTAAGATTTTTATCAAAAAGACTCTCATTAAGGACTTTTGGCAAGAAAAAGGGAGTAATGGGCGGAGTTTGCGGAAATTTCTGCAATAGGATTTGTGATTCTTGCGTGTCTTTCAAGCTTTGCGATCCCTCTAAATCTTGCGCATTTTGCGATGTTTTTATGACAAAATAGCAATTTCCATAGGCTTTAATGGGCGCATAGTGATTGAAATGGAATGCATGTGTTGCATACAGCTTCACTCCCCTCGCAATCTCTAACGTCTTCGCAAACAAATAAATCAATTTCAACGCCATAAAACTCCCCGGTCCGCGCACAAAATACAAATCCTCAAATCCTCCATAACTTTTTTCAAATTCCACAAACTTCGGTACAAGTCTATCACTCAAGGGATATTCTATCAAATGTTGTTCTAAGAATTGGTTATTTCTATCATACACACCCACCAAAGTTGGCTCATTTGCGATATTAGGGACAATGAGAATCTTATGCATTTTGCAAAGAATAAGTATAAATCGGACTTGCTTCCTCCACCGCCATAATCTCAAATGCACCAGATTCCTCAAAAATCTTTTTTGTCAGCAAATGATTGAGTTTATGACTCCCCGCATAAGAGACATAGGTCCCAAGCAGCGGAATCCCAAGCAATGCCATATCACCAATTGCATCAAGGATTTTGTGACGCACAAATTCCTCTTTGTAGCGCAATCCATCTTGATTTAAGATTCCTGTTTCATCAAGCACAATTGCATTTTCTAAAGAACCTCCAAGCGCAAGGCCGATAGAGTGCATGTATTGCACTTCATTGAGGAATCCAAACGTCCGCGCTCTTGCAATTTCTTCTTTATAATTTTGTGTGGAAAATTGAAACTTATACTTTTGTGTGCCAATGGCGGGATGTGGAAAATGAATCGAAAAGTCAAAAAAACAAGCATCACTTGGCTCAAAGCGCACAAATTTATCCCCCTCTTTGACTTCAATAGGGGATTTAACCTTTAGGATACGTTTTGTAGAGCTTTGCTGCACGATTCCCGCTTCTTCTAAGAGCATACAATACCCAATGCTGCTCCCATCCATAATCGGCACCTCTTCATTATCAAGCGTGATTTTAAGATTGTCAATCCCATACGCATACACAGCAGAGAGCAAATGCTCAATCGTAGAGATTCTATGCCCATCCCTTGCAATCACCGTTGCCATTGTTGTATCAACGACATTTTCGGGCTTAAGTGGAATACTCACACCAACATCACTGCGATAAAAATGGATTCCGCAATGCTCATCCAAAGGCTCTAGTGTCATTTTCACAGGCACACCCTTATGCAACCCGATTCCGACTAATTCTACTTTTTTTGCGATTGTTTGCTCTCTCATTTTAGTTCCTCAACCACGATGGAATTTTGCGTCCTGTAGATCTTTTGGTAAGGGTATTTAAACAACTCCCTCTCAACGATTTCTCCTTGAAACAGAATATTGCCCTCTTTCACACTTCCTAAAATCATATAATCTCCATCGCAAAAGATGTTTCCATTCACTGCGCCAAAGATTTGCACATTTCCCGCACATTGTATCACAGCCCCGCTATTAATGCGCCCAAAAATTGTCAAATCTCCCATTGCGACAATCTCCTCTCCACTGCGTACCATGCGATGCAAAACGAGTGTTTTTTGTGCGTTTGTGGAATCTTTTTTGGAATTTTCTTCTTGTTTTTGTGCCTGATCTCCTCGCGGAGATTCTGAATTTTGCGCATTTTGCTCAAATCCCAAATGCATATTGTGAGACTCTATAAAATTCAATCCTTTTGCCATTAAATATTCATGCAACGCGCTTTTTTCATCTCCTATAGGATAGGCAAAAACAAGCAAAAGATTTCTAAGCAAACCTAAATTTTTCTCAATATACTCTAGCGTCTCTTCTGCTTCTCCCTCTGTGAAAATAAATGCGCGAAAATTTTTTTGTCTTGTCTTTATCATAATAGAACTCAAATCTTATCAATTACTGCTTTTGCCTCTGCGATAATCTCTGTAATGTTTGTCTTAATCCAACCCGCATCCATCCATTCCGCATTCCACACTTCTATCCCCTGCACCAAAACGCTAAAATGCAAATGATCTCCGAGCGCAAGCCCTGTACTGCCTGTGTTTGCAATCACATCGCCTTTTTGCAAACTATCACCTACATTGACATTAGAACTCGTCAAATGCGCATACAAAGACGACAATCCAAGCCCATGATAAATCACAACAGTGTTTCCATCAATCCCTACAAATTCATTCAAAATAACTTCACCCTCATTGCTTAGGAGGACGGGGGCTTGTTTCACACTCGCCAAATCCAAGCCCATGTGATTTGACTCACTCACTTCCACATCCTGATAAGTGAAAGTGCGATGATCTCCAAAACTTGCCATAACGGCACCATTTCTAAGTGGAGAAAAGGGAGTGATGCTAAAATCCTCTACGACAGATTCCACATCAAAATTATTTGCCACCCCAAAAACCCTCTCAAAAGTCTGTTCGCGCACACCCTCATTAATGTAGCGAAAAATATCCACCCTATCCGCAAACTCTTCTAAGCTTTTTGCTCCAATCTCTTCCACTAATGCGGAGATTTTCCCATCAATAAAGGCATCAGTGAGTGCGATCGTGGAATCCTTGTATTGTTTTTTCTGTTGAAAATAACCAATAGGAACAACACTAACATTCCCTGCGCGATCTCTTGCAATCACCTTAGCCGCAAAATCATCATCCAGCTTAGACCACGCGATCAAAGAAATGTAAAATCCGTCTTTATAAAAGGGCTGCACCTTAAAATCCAGCTTTCCATTAGAAACCTTAAGGGATTCTAAATACTCATCTTCTGCCCTAAAAATCACAAGCGCACTCCCGCCCTGCGTGATTTTATAAGAATTTGCCACGATTGCTAGTTGTGGTTTTTTGGTATCAATGGACACATTAAACTGCTGTGTCGTGGTATTTCCACTGAAGAGATTCCACTTACTCGTATCCGTTACACTCACTTCAAGTGTGAAAAATTTTGCATCATTCTTAAGGTTTGATGGTTTTTGAATCCCAATACAAAGAGACTTTGCGCCGCTTGTTTGCTGTGAAGAGAGGGTCGCATCTTGATTGCAATCCGCCCCCTTTGTCTCAAGCTGCTGTGCTTTTAGGGGAATCTTTGTCTCCTTTTCTATGAGTGAGACTTGATAACTCTTAACTCCAGCATTATCGCTAAGCGCAATAGGAAAAAACTCTTTGAGATTCCACACCTCACTTGAAAGTGCGATTTGTGGCTTTTCTTTCTCAAAAGAATCTGCACTCAACATAAATACACAAAACCCAATCAACACGACAATCGCTATCAATCCCGCTATTTTTGCAAAACCGTTGCGCATTGTACCTTGTAAATTTGGATTTGCCATCTCAAACCTCTCTTTCTTGCTTCTTAAAATGCGAAATTATAGTGTATTTTCCCCAAAAAATCATCTCATAATATTGATTTAATGAAACAACACATTCCCAAGTCGCACACAATTGCTCCCACACGCAATGGCTAATTCAAAATCACCACTCATGCCCATACTTAAAACCTCTGCTCCGCGATCTTTTAACTGCTCAAAGAGCTTCTGTGTCGTCTCAAAGCTCTTTTGAATGATTGCCGTTTCCTCTGTGTGCGCACCAATGCTCATCAATCCGCACAGCTTGATGTGAGGACATTCTTCTTGGATTCTCGCATACATTTCCAACGTTTCTTCAGGCATAAAGCCGCTCTTGCTGGATTCTTTTGCGCTATTGACCTGCAACAACGCCCTCATAGTCATTCCCTCTCTTTGCAATCTGCTCTGCAAGGCTTGTGCTAAACTCAAAGAATGCAGACTCTGCAGCATATAGGGCTTTAATTTCAAAAGAGTATTGATTTTATTGCTCTGCAATGTCCCAATAAAATGCCACTCTAGTGGCAAAGGTGCCAATCTTTGCATTTTATTCTCTAAATCTTGCACCTTATTCTCTCCAAAAGCACGTTGTCCGCAAGTATAGAGTGCAGAAATCTCCTCCGAACTTGCATATTTACTCACAGCAAGAATCTGCACAACGCGCCTTCGATCAACGGCGATTCTTGCTTTTTCAATCCTTTCAATAGCCAAAAGTAGGTTTTGATTTAATTTCTCTCGCATAAGAATCCTTTAAAAGGGCATAGTCCCATTTAATAAGCGCAAAATATCATTATAAAGCCCAATTCCCATTAAACCAAGCAGAGCAATCCATCCTGCTAAACTCAAACGATAGAGCGTCTCTTGTGTCGGAATCCTTTTTGTCAGCATTTCATAGAATGTGAAAATGATATGCCCACCATCAAGCGCAGGAATCGGCAGGAGATTTAAGATTCCAAGATTCACAGAAATCAACGCGCTAAAAGCAAATAATGTAACAATTCCAAGCTCTGTTGCCTTTTTTGTCAAACTTACAATAGACACAATCCCACCAACTTCACTCACAGGGACGATTCCAACGATCATTTTTTCAAGGCTTTGCAGAATCAACTTGCTTGACTGCCATGTCTCCTCTAGCGCATAAAAAAGGGATTCCACAAAAAAATAGCGCACAATGCGCAACTCGCCACTTGCGCTAATGCCAAGCAAGGGTCGCATAATACTCTCGCCAAAAATATTTTTGGATTCCCCCATTTGAGGCTCAATTGTGACAAAATATTCTTTATTCCCACGTAAAAAAGTAAGCTCTATAGAGCCTTGAGATTCTGTGATTGCGTTACTTAGGGCATTCCAAGTGCGAATCCTCTTGCCATCAACCTCCACAATCTCATCGCCACTTTTCAAACCTGCAATTCCCGCTGGCATCGCTAAATCCACATTTCCTACAATCGGAGCAAGCTCATTTTTGCCTATTAAACCGATTGCCACAAACAACAAAAAGGCTAAGAGCAGATTAAAAAACGATCCCGCAGCCAAAATCACCAAACGCTTCCAGTGCGCGATCCCATAGAGGCTATCACTCTCTTCATTGCGCAACTTTGGGTCAATGTCGCTCTGTCCTTTGAGCTGCACAAATCCCCCCAGTGGAATCGGGCGCAAGGAATATTCTGTATCACCAATTCTTTTCTTCAAGAGCCTCGTTTTTCCAAACCCTATACTAAAGGCTTCAACCTTGACGCCAAAACACTTCGCGGCCAAAAAATGCCCAAGTTCATGAAAAAAAATCAAAAACGATAAGACAAAAATAGAGCCAATAATCCCCATTAACGCACCTTTAAATACATTTTAACATAATCATAGCCCGAATACAATGTCAGAGCCACTGACAACCACAAAACAAGATTCCCAAAGGGATAATCCATAAACAAAAACGCAATGGCTGTAATTTGCAGTCCCGTTTTGTATTTGCCAAGATGAGAAGCGGCAACTTTCATGCCACGACTTGCCGCAACAACGCGCAATCCCGTGATAAAAAATTCCCTGCTCAAAATCAAAAACACTGCCCACGCATCCGCGCGATTCCACACCAAAAGCCCAATGAGCGCAGAGAGCATAAGCAACTTGTCCGCCAAAGGATCAAAAATCTCTCCAAAAATGCTCTCCACCTTAAATGTTCGCGCGATAAAGCCATCAAAAAAATCCGTAATGCTGGCAACACAAAATGTCAAACATGCAAAATAATTAATCCAACTCTTATGGATAAAAACAGGAAAGAAAGACGCGCCATAGAGAATCAATGCGAAGAGAAAAAAGGACAGCAAAATGCGCAATAGTGTCAAAAAATTTGGCCAAGATTCTATTTTCATGCTTACTTAAAGCTCGTCCCACCATCAATAACGATTGTCTGTCCAGTGAGCCAAGAACTTGCGGTGCTATCGCACAAAAACAAACAAGCTCCCGCAATATCACTCGGCTGTCCCATACGATTCAAAGGACTTTGCTCCTCAACCTTCGCCTTTATCTCTGCATAATCAGGGAATGCCTTGAGTGCATCAGTATCAATAGGGCCTCCACTCACAGCATTGACACGGATATTAAACTCTCCAAGCTCCATTGCAGCATATTTTACCATTGTCTCCACAGCATTTTTAGAATTCCCATGCCCAGCATAGTTTGGCATATACACAAGATTCCCTGTAGAACTAAGGCTTATAATGCTTCCTCCACCGACCTTTTGCATACGTTTTGCAGCCTCTTGCGCACCGACAACAAAGGCTAAAACCGTTGCGGTGTAAATATTATTCAGCCCCTTAGGCTTCAAGCGCATAAAAGGTGCAAATCCTCCAACAACACTTTTGCCATAGATAATGGCATTGCTAATAAAAAAATCCACGCGCTCAAAATCCTCATCAATTTTCGCAAACAAATCCTTATAAGTCTCTGGCTCTAGGACATTGAGCGGATAGGCTTTTGCTTTGATGTTATATTGCGATTCCACATCCTTAGTAATCCTTAATGCTTCCTCTTCGTTTTTGTTATAAGTAAAGGCGATATTGACACCATTTTCTGCAAAACGATAGAGAATCGCCTTTCCGATTCCGCGCGTAGCACCACTGATGACAAGGGTTTTGTTTTTAAAATTTTCTTTCATTTCATAACCTCATATTGATTTAAAATTTGCTGGAGAGATGCAAGGCTCTCTTTACTTGGCGCAAGCAAGGGCAAACGATACTCTAGAGTATGCAACAATCCACTCAAATACATGGCCGCCTTGATTGGGATCGGATTACTCTCTATAAAAAGAGCCTTATTGATCGCATAGAGCTCATTGTTTAAAAGACGTGAAGTGTCATGTTCTTTGGATTCTAGCAAACTATGTGTGAGTTGTGCGATTTTATCGGGCAGGAGATTTGAAGTGACAGAAATCACACCAACTCCGCCACAGCTTAGAATCGGATAATTAATCGCATCCTCTCCGCTCACAAGGACAAGATCCTTTGCGTGAGTGTTGAGGGACACCACTCGTTCAATACTCCCACATGCCTCTTTCACGCCATAGATATTGGAGACTTCGTTAAACAAGCGCAGAATCGTTTCCACCTCTAAGCTCACTCCCGTGCGACTTGGAACATTATAGAGCATAAGAGGAATCTCTACAGCATTTGCAACTGCTTTATAGTGCTGGAATAAACCCTCTTGTGTGGGTTTGTTATAATAAGGCGTCACGCACAAAATTGCATCGGCTCCACAATCTTGCGCGAATCTTGCAAGCTCAATGGCTTCTTGTGTGGAATTACTCCCTGCACCCGCTAGAACCTTGACACAACTCCCCTTTTTGCGTTGTTCCTTGCAGACACTCACCGCAACTTCAATGCATTCTCTATGCTCACTATGGCTCAATGTCGCACTCTCTCCTGTCGTCCCCACAGGGACAATCGCATCGATCCCATAGCGGAATTGTCGTTCTATGAGCCTCTCATAGCTCTCTAAATCAAGTTTGTTGTTTTTAAAAGGCGTGACAAGAGCCGTCATCGCACCTTGTACTGGATTTTTTACCTGCATAAATTCCTCATTTCCTTAAGGTTAGAAGTGTCATATTCTGCTCTGTAAAATATTTATTAGCGACATTCACCACATCTTCTAAGCGCAAATTTGCAAAATTTTTCTCAAACTGTAACAATCCCTCTAAATCTCCTCGCGCAATATAACTTCCAAAAAGTCCCGCCACTCTTGAGCTGGATTCCAAGCTATACAAGAAGTTTGCGCGCATGTTTGTTTTGACCTTATCCAGCTCTTTTTGCTTGATTTTTCCCTGCTTGATTTTTTCTATTTCTTGTAAAAGCGATTTTTCTAGTGTCGCTAAAGAAACACCTTGATTTGCCACACCCATGAAAACAAACAGTCCGCTATCAATCAATCCCATATTATAGGCATATATCTCTACAGCTTGGCGCTTTTTATCCACGATTTCACGCACGAGCTGACTGCTTTTTCCTCCGCTTAGAATCTCGCCTAAGGCATTGAGGGCGATCTGCTCTTTATGACTTGCAGGGGGCGTCTTAAAGCCAAGTGTTAAGACCTCTATTTCTGTTTGTTTATGGACACTCACGCGTCTTTGTCCATCCTGCTTTGGTTCTTGCATATACACGAGAGGTGGAATCTCTTTTTTGTTTTTAATGTGGGCAAAATGCTTTTTCACTTCTTTAAACGCCTCTTGCGGATCCACATCGCCTGCAATCACAACGGCCGCATTTTGTGGTTGATAGTACAGACTGTGAAACTCCCTAATGTCCTCAATCGTCCAATTTCTAATGTCTTCCATAAATCCAATGGGTGTCCAATGATAGGGATGATAGACAAAAGCACTATTAAAAAGCCTAAAATAAAGGTATCCTATGGGGTCATTATCTGTACGCCATAATCTCTCTTCTGCGACAACATTGCGTTCGGGTTGGAATTCCTCATCCTTGAGGCTAAGATTTTGCATAAGCTCACTAAAAAGCTCTAGAGATTTGCCGAGATTCTGCGTACTTGACTTGATAAAATAATGCGTATAGTCAAAGCCTGTGGAGGCATTTGTAGAGCCACCAAAGCCCTTGACAATTTTATCAAACTCTCCTGCTTTGAGATTCTTGCTTGATTTGAAATTCAAATGCTCCAACATGTGTGCAATTCCGCTCTTGCCCATAACTTCATTGCGACTGCCAACCTTATAAAAAACATCTGTGCTTAAAACATTGCTTTGATTTTCAAGCGGAATCACAACGACCTCTAAGCCATTTTCTAGAACTTCCCTATAATGCTTTGGAAGAACAGATTCTGCGAAAAGAGAATCTTTAGACGCTAAACCTTGATTTTCTGCCATTAAAACTCCTATAAAACACAACTCAAACAATAAAAGCCAAATTGTAAAATATTTTTTCATAGATCCATACCCACCGCTTCACAGATATGATTGAAGCCGTCTTTTTCAAGTAAATCTTTCAACTCTAAATTTATCCTATACACTAAGCTTGGACCATAAAAGACTAGAGCGGTGAAAATTTGCACCAAATGCGCACCTAAGCGGATTCTGGCATAGGCTTCTTTAGCATCCATGATTCCACCGACGCTTATAAGCGTGACCCTCTGTTCTTTGTCCCTAAAGTGTAAGGACAGCTCCCTTAGCATCTCGCGACTCTTTTGAGATAACACTTTTCCACTAATTCCACCCTTTTCTTTAGGGTTTGAGAGAAGTGTGTAATCTAATGTCGTATTGGTTGCAATAATCCCTCGCGCTCCTGCGTTAATCGCAGAATCCGCAATCCTCAAAGCCGCGTCAATCTCCAAATCGGGTGAAATTTTTAAATAAATTGGCTTCTGATAAATACTGCAAAGCTCACTAAAAAGCTCACTCACAAATGCTTCATTTTGCAAATCGCGCAAATTAGGGGTATTTGGCGATGAAAGATTCACGCTCAAATAATCTGTATTTCTTGAAAAAATCTGGGCAAGATTTAAATAATCCTTCAAGGCTTCTTCTTGTGGCGTTGCTTTATTCTTCCCAATATTCACTCCAAGAGGAACCACAAAGGGATAGAGAGCGTCCAGTCGTGCGCTTATAGGATTTGCGCCTTGATTGTTAAAGCCCATCGCATTTTGCAAAGATTCCTCTGTGGTATGCCTCCACAAGCGTGGCTTTTCATTCCCCTCTTGTGCAAGTGGTGTCACTGCGCCAAGTTCCAAATGTGAAAAACCAAGCGCACATAGGGATTCAACCATTGTCGCGTTTTTATCAAATCCTGCTGCCAAGCCCACAGGATTGTAAAATTTCATCCCATCAATTTCTTGCGCTAAGATAGGAGCCTCTAGACAAAATTTAGAAGACAAATAGGGTAACAGAGCCGGTATTTTTGTAGCACTTTTACACAGAATCTCCGCAAAATCATGCGCACTTTCTGGATTGAGTTTGAAAATTAAAGGGCGTAAAGTCTGATAGCTAAGCATTTGCACTCTCATACATTAAAAATTCTAAAATTGTAGCATTTTTTATTGAAGTTCTTATAAAAGCAATCATTTTTATTCACTCTTTGCTTCCCTATTAACCAAAATTCAAAAAGGCTCATTCTTAATGCTGCTCTCACACAGCGCAATTATAAAGTTCAATGATTCTCTGGTTTTCTGTGGATGATTGGCAGAATTCTTATTTATAAATCAGCATTTTTTTAAGGCTTTTTGCTATAATTCCCGCAAAATTTTAGGGCGGAATCTCTATGCTAGAAAATATCAAATCCTTAGAACCAAAACGTATTTACACTGCGTCCTTTATGTTGGTCTTTGTGATTTTGGCCGTAATATTCCATAGCCCACTCTTGGTGTGGAGCATACTTGGAATTGCGTTTTTAATCGGTTTTTATGAAGCCTTCAAACTCTACAATCAAACAACACCCCATCCCTTGCACTGGATTCTTGCTGTTTGCGTTTGGTGTGGCAGTGGCTTCTATGAATCCACACTGAGCGCATTTATCGCACTTGTCATTCTTGGAGCCTACAAGGGCTATACAAAAAGGGGGCGCTTGGAGCAGATGATGCCCTTTATTTACCCTACCATTCCCTTTATTTTGTTCTATATGCTCTATCTTGAGAATTCTATTCATGCTATCATTTGGCTCTTGTTTATCGTAGGGCTCACAGACACTTTTGCTTTTGTTGGAGGGAAAATGCTCGGGGGGAAAATCTTCGCCAACAGCGCGTTTTGTCCGACTTCACCAAACAAAACAAAAGAGGGTGTTTTGGTCGGTACATTGGTCTCAACACTCGTTGGAACGCTCGTTGGACTTGGTGTTTGTGGGTTTTTCGCTTCTTTGTTACTCACTTTTATGACAAGCATCGCGAGTATTTTTGGAGATCTCTATGAGAGCTCCCTCAAACGTAGCGCAGATGTAAAAGACAGCGGAAATATTTTCCCCGGACATGGCGGAATCCTTGATCGTTTAGATGGCTATTTCTTTGCTGTGGTGATTTTGTATGCACTACTAAGGTGCATAGAGTTATGATTGTCTTAGGGGCGAGTGGATCTATTGGCACAAACACTTTAGAACTCGCAGAACGTTATGGGCTGGAGGTTGAAGTTTTAGGCGTGGGACGCAACGTCTATTTCCTTAATGAACAAATTCTAAAATTCAATCCAAAGTCTGTTGTTGTCGCAGAACCAGAATATATTGATGATGTCACAAAAGATTTTAAAGGAGAAATCTACAGCGGACCTGAAGGAATCTTGCAAGCCATCAAAAATGCAAAATCCACACTTTTAATCAACGCTATTGTTGGCTTTGCAGGGTTAGCACCAACACTTTGCGCAATCAATTGTGGCAAAAAAGTCGCCCTTGCAAACAAAGAAAGTCTCGTCGTGGGAGGCAATTTGATTGAATCAGACAAGATTATTCCTATTGATAGTGAGCATTTTAGCCTCGCCTCTCTCTTAGGATTCTACTCTCCCCATCCAAAATCCTTTAAAAAGCTCTATATTACCGCTAGTGGCGGGGCATTTCGCGACTTGGATGTATCACTCATCCCCTTTCAAAATGCTAAGAGAGCACTCAAGCATCCCAATTGGAGCATGGGCAAAAAAATCACCATAGATTCTGCAACGATGGTAAATAAACTCTTTGAAATTTTAGAGGCCTATTGGTTGTTTCAGAGCAAAAACATTGATGCCCTTATTGAGAGGAATTCTCACATTCACGCGCTTGTAGAATTCTGGGATGGAAGTGTGTTGGCGCATTTTGCAAACGCAAACATGCAACTACCTATCGCCTACGCACTCTGTTTTGGGCTGGGCTTAGGCGAAGAGTTTTTAGAAAAATTCCACACTTCACAGAATTCAGGGCGCCGTTCTATCATTGAGCCGTTGAGATTTACAAACATCTCTTACGAATTCCAAAAAATTGACACAGATCGTTATCCCCTATGGAATCTCAAAAAAGCACTTTTGGAGAATCCAAAACTTGGCTTATTTTTAAATGCCGCCGATGAAGTCGCAGTCGCGGCCTTTTTGAAAGATTCCATTCCCTTTGGAGCGATTTCTACCATTATACAAAATACCATAAAAGCCTTTGAAAAAGAGGATTTCACAGACTTAGAATCCATTATTTTTTTAGACAAAGAAGCACGAGCATTTGCAAAAAATCAATTGAAAAAATAATTCGTTATTGATTGATTTACAATTTTTTGAAATAATTGCGTATAAATTTTTTAAGGAGTTTCTTATGAAAATCAAAACACTGCTACTTGGTGCTTTGTTTGCAGGAAATGTTTTTGCGTTTGAAGTGAGCGAA
This sequence comes from uncultured Helicobacteraceae bacterium, assembly GCA_947588965.1. GTDB lineage: Bacteria > Campylobacterota > Campylobacteria > Campylobacterales > Helicobacteraceae > Helicobacter_D. Next base: position 86,240 of record CANQAN010000002.1, on the reverse strand, counting down.
CTTCCAAACATCACCACACGCGAAACGCCTGACATTGCACAAGACAAAATTTATTCTTATTATAATTCCATTAAGGATGCCAAAAACGCTGTTGTGAATATCTCTACACAAAAGAAAGTTAAGGCACCTGATTTTAAAAATCACCCCTTTTTCAATGACCCTTTCTTTCGGCAATTTTTTGGCGATTCTTTTAATTCATTAATCCCAAAGGACAGAGTGGAGCGCAGTCTTGGAAGCGGAGTGATTATCTCTGAAGATGGCTATATTGTTACAAACAATCATGTCATCGACGGTGCAGATAAAATTATCGTAGCACTCCCCGAGTCAAACAAAGAATATGAAGCTAAAATCATTGGAAAAGATACAAAAAGTGATTTGGCGATCATTAAAATCAATGCGAAAAATCTGCCCTTTTTGAAGTTTGCCTCCAGCAATGACTTGCAAATTGGCGACATTGTCTTTGCGATTGGAAATCCTTTTGGAGTTGGCGAGAGCATCACACAAGGAATCATTTCCGCACTCAATAAGAGCGGAATTGGAATCAATGATTATGAGAATTTCATTCAAACTGATGCCTCAATCAATCCGGGAAATAGTGGAGGTGCGCTCGTGGATAGTCGCGGAGGATTGATTGGAATCAACACCGCAATTCTTTCAAGAACGGGCGGGAATCATGGCATTGGCTTTGCGATTCCATCGGAGATGGTGAAGAGAATTGCAAAGGCTCTCGTTGAAGATGGTGTGATTGAACGTGGTTATTTGGGCGTCAGTATTCAAGATGTGAGTGAAAACCTCAAAGACACTTATAAGAATCAAAGCGGCGCCGTTGTCATTTCTATAGAGAAAAACTCCCCTGCACAAAAGGCAGGTTTGCGCGTTTGGGATTTGATTACAAAAGTTAATGGAATCCCTGTAAGGGGTGCTTCAGAACTCAAAAATACTATTGGCACATTCAGTCCTAACACAAAGATCGCCCTCACTATTTTGCGCGATAAGCAAGAACAAACACTGCAACTCACACTTGCAAAAGCAGAAGATCATGACAAGGTGGATTTGGGCGAGGGTGTGAGCGGAATCTCTGGACTTGAAATTAGTGCGCTTAGTCCCGATATTAAGGCAAGATATGGAATCCCTAGTGAGATTCAAGGGGTTTTTGTCAGCGATGTGAAGCCTAATAGTCGTGCAGAAGAGCTGGGGTTTAGCGCAGGAGATGTCATCATTCAGATTGAAAGCTATCAAATTGAAGACATAAAGAGCTTTAATCAAGCTATCAATCGCTACAAAGGACAGACAAAGAGGATGCTCATAAATCGTGGGGGCAGAATCTTTAGTATCGTCGCAAAATGACCAAAACAGCGCAATTCTCCGCGCTGTTTGCGAACGCTGAAAATTCCAAATAACTTTAATAATTCTTTCTGTATTTTTCACAAAACATTCAAACTGATTGATTCCCTTCATTTTTTGTTTGGCATATCTCTTGCTTTATTTATAAAATTACTAAATACATATTGTATTAAAAATAAAAATGTGTTATAATCCTGCCCTTAATATTTTTAAAAGGAGAAACATGGAAATCAGTATCTTAGGCTTTCCGCGCATTGGTAAAAATAGGGAACTCAAAAAAGCTTTGGAGAGTTATTGGGCAGGAGAAAGCACAGAATCAGAACTTTTAGAGGTTGGCAAGGATTTACGCAAAGAGCATTGGCAACTTCAAAAAAATCTCCAATATGTCTGCGTTAATGACTTTAGCCTCTATGATAATATGCTTGATTTGTCCTTTGCGCTTGGTGCGATTCCTAAGCAATATGAATCTTTGAGCGGATTAGAATGCTATTTTACTATGGCAAGAGGCAACAAAAATCAAAAGGCTCTTGAAATGACAAAATGGTTCAATACAAACTATCATTATGTCGTTCCCGAGCTTGATATTGACTCTCAATACACGCTCAACACCACCTCTATCATCTCACAATACAAAGAAGCGACAGCCTTAGGCTATCAAGCAAAGATTCAACTCATAGGGTTATTCACATTTTTTGCCTTGAGCAAAATTTCAAATGGAACCCCCAAAGATGTTTTCAAAAAAATCAAGGATTCCTATTTAAAGCTTCTTAAAAACCTCACAGATGCGCTTGGGAAAAATCTTGTGATAGAATTTGGCGAACCCATTTTTGTCAAAGGTGATTTACTAAAATTACAAGATGTATTTGATAAAAAAGAAATCATTCAATTCTATAATGAAGTCAGCACATTAGGAATTTCTGCGATTGTCAGTACATTCTTTGAACACAGTTTGGAATTCACAGAGATTCTGGCACAGACAAAAATCGCTGGAATCGGGCTTGACTTCGTCTATGGAGAGAAAAATCTCTCAAGCCTCAAAACAATCGCCAAAACAGATAAGATTCTGTATGCAGGAATCATTGATGGGCGCAATATTTGGATAGGAAATTTAGAATCCAAACTCCAAATATTAGAGCAAATCGCAAAAGAGATTCCAAGAAATCGCATTGTTTTAAGCACGAGTTGTTCGCTCTTACATACACCTTTCAGCAAAGAAGCAGAATCCAAAATTGACAGAGAGATTCTCTCATGGCTCTGCTTTGCAAAGGAAAAAATCAGAGAGTTAGAATTACTCAATGATGTATTTAGAAATGGACTTAATGCGACAAACAAGTCCCTCTATGAAGAAAATCTCAAACACAACGCAAATCGCAAAAATTCCACAAAAATCCATAATAAAAAAGTTCAAGAAAGGCTCAAAATATCTCTGCCTAAAGAGCGCGAACTTCCCTTTGCAGAGAGGATTAAAATCCAGCACCAATCTCTAAAATATCCGATTTTACCCACAACAACAATTGGATCATTCCCACAAACTAACGAATTACGTGCATTAAGAAAAGACTACAAACAAAACAAAATCACGCAAGAAACCTACAAACAGGGAATCAAAAACTATATTCAAGACTGCATAAAAGTCCAAGAATCTCTAGGGATTGATGTTTTAGTGCATGGTGAGCCAGAACGCAATGATATGGTTGAGTATTTTGGTGAGCAACTTAGTGGGTTTGCATTCACGCAAAATGCATGGGTGCAGAGCTATGGAAGTCGTTGCGTGAAGCCCCCTATCATCTATGGAGATGTTGAGCGCTTACAACCCATCACGATAGAGTGGATGCGCTATGCTCAAAGCCTCACTTCCAAGATTATGAAAGGAATGCTTACAGGTCCCGTTACGATTCTTAATTGGAGTTTTGTTAGAGATGATTTGAGTCGCGCTGTAGTCTGCAAACAAATCGCATTGGCTTTGAGAGATGAGATTGATGACTTGCAACAAAATGGAATCAAAATCATTCAAGTTGATGAGGCGGCATTTAAAGAGGGCTATCCCTTGAGAAAGGAAAATATCGCAGAATATGAACATTGGGCTTTAGAATCCTTTAAACTTGCTACTTCTATAGCCCTTCCACAAACACAAATTCATACACACATGTGCTACAGCGATTTTAATGACATCATTAAGACAATTGAAGCTATGGATGCCGATGTGATTAGCATTGAAACTGCACGTAGCGGCAATAAACTCCTCAAAGTCTTTAAAACTCAAGACTATCAAAACGAAATTGGTCCGGGTGTCTATGATATTCATAGCCCTAGAATTCCAAGTGTTGAGGAGATTCAAGCACAGATTAAATCCTTGCTTGAAGTCTTGCCAAAAGAACAGCTTTGGATTAATCCTGATTGTGGATTAAAAACAAGAAAATGGGAAGAAGTCAAACCAAGCCTCCAAAATATGGTAGAAGCTACAAAGAAAATTCGCTCCACTTTTTCAATCTAAGCTTTGCGCAACTTAGCGCAAGGCTCATTAACAAAAGTTAATTAAAGTAAAATCAAATCATTTTGATTCCAATAACACAGGTGGGCAAGGGATAATTTGCCCAATCAAAGCCCACAATCTCCCTCAATAAACAGACATTATAGACACAAAAGATTGTACTTTGAGATTTTTTCAAAGAAACATCGTAGAGAATAAAACTAAACTCTTGTTAATTTATCGCTAAAATGATTGAATTGTAGATTATATTGATAGAAAATCACCATTCAATCAATTCAAGTCTCACATCTTAATGCTAGAGTTTTAGCAGATCAGTCTTGTGAATCTCCACAAAACTAACACAAAAGTTAAAAATCTACAGAATCCATGCGGTGGATTCTGTAAGAGCAAACTAAAATCTATAAGGGATTTTAGCCATTACGTTTTTCCATAATTTCCTTAGAAATGTTGCTCGGAACTTCTCCATAATGATCAAATTCCATTGTGTATGTTCCACGTCCTTGTGTTGCAGAACGTAGATCGGTAGAATAGCCAAACATTTCAGCCAATGGAACAAAGGCATTGACGATTTTAAGTCCCATTCTATCATCCATTGAGTTGATTTGACCGCGTCTGCGATTCAAATCGCCAATCACATCGCCCATATATTCCTCTGGAACTTCCACTTCTACTTTCATCATAGGCTCTAGCAAGACTGCTCCCGCCTTGCGACAAGCATCTTTGAAAGCCATAGACCCCGCAATCTTAAAGGCCATTTCAGAGGAATCCACATCATGATAGCTTCCATCATAGAGAGTCACCTTAAAATCCACAACAGGATAACCTGCTAAAACACCGCTTTGCATCGCCTCTTGGATTCCTTTATCAACTGCAGGAATGTACTCCTTAGGAATCACACCACCAGAAATATTGTTGATAAACTCATAACCCTTACCTGCTTCCTGTGGCTCAAGCTTAATGAATACATGCCCGTATTGTCCGCGACCTCCCGATTGTTTTGCGTATTTGCACTCTTGCTCAACACTCTGACGAATCGTCTCACGGAATGCAACTTGCGGCTGTCCAACCTCTGCTTCAACCTTAAATTCACGTTTCAATCTATCCACAATGATTTCTAGATGCAACTCACCCATACCCGAAATGATCGTCTGCCCAGATTCCTCATCTGTATGCACTCTAAAGCTCGGATCCTCCTCTGCAAGTTTTGCTAGAGCAAGAGCCATCTTCTCTTGATCTGCCTTTGTTTTTGGCTCAACGGCGATAGAAATAACAGGATCGGGGAATTCCATTCTCTCTAAAATCACAGGTTCTTTTTCAGAGCACAAAGTATCTCCCGTTAGTGTCTCTTTCAAGCCTACAAACGCACAAATCTCTCCCGCATAAACCTCTTTAATATCTTCTCTCTTATTAGAATGCATTTTAAGAAGACGTCCCACGCGCTCTTTTTTACCCTTTGTAGAATTCAAAACATAACTACCAGATTCCAAACTTCCACGATAGACACGCACAAAGGTGAGCTGCCCAACAAACGGGTCAGTCATAATCTTAAACGCAAGTCCTGCAAACTCCCCATCATCTGTTGATTTTACATGGATTTCTTTCTCTTCATCCTTAGGATCGACACCACGAATGTCTGCAACCTCTGTTGGTGCAGGCAAATACTCCACAACAGCATCTAGGAGTGTTTGTACGCCTTTGTTTTTGAAGCTAGAGCCACAGAGCATAGGGACAATCTCCATACTCAAGCAGCCTTTTTTGACTCCTGCCTTAATCTCCTCTTCACTCAATGTCTCACCTGCAAGATATTTCTCCATTGTTACTTCATCAAGCTCCGCAACAGATTCTAGTAATTTTTCTCTGTATTCCTCTGCCTTTTCCACTAACTCTGCAGGAATCTCCTCAATATCATACTTTGCGCCCATAGATTCATCATTCCAAACAATCGCTTTCATGGCGATTAAATCCACAACACCCTTGAAATTATCTTCCGCACCAATAGGAATCACTAGCGGGACAGGCTTAGCCTTGAGACGCGTTGCAATTTGAGATTCTACATTATAGAAGTTCGCACCGATTCTGTCCATTTTATTGACAAACACGATTCTGGGGACACCATATTTGTTTGCTTGTCTCCAAACTGTCTCACTCTGTGGTTGCACACCACCTACAGAGCAGAAAACAGCAACCGCCCCGTCCAAAACACGCATGGAACGTTCAACTTCAATCGTAAAATCCACGTGTCCGGGGGTGTCAATGAGATTGATCTGATAATCTTTCCAAAAACAAGTCGTCGCCGCAGAAGTAATGGTGATTCCACGTTCTTTCTCTTGCTCCATCCAATCCATTGTCGCCGCGCCATCATGCACTTCACCAATCTTATGACTCACACCTGTGTAAAACAAAATCCTCTCTGAAGTTGTTGTTTTTCCTGCGTCAATGTGTGCCGCAATACCGATATTTCTAATTTTATTTAATGAAGTTTTTCTTGCCATTTTATAATCCTTTGGAGAGTAGCTCTAAGCCCAGAGTTGAGGAGAAAACTCTAAGCTTACCAGCGATAATGCGCGAAAGCCTTGTTTGCTTCTGCCATTTTATGGACATCTTCTTTTTTCTTAAAGGCCGCACCACGTTCATTAGCAGCATCAATGAGTTCATTTGCCAATCTCTCAATCATTGTGCGCTCATTTCTTTTACGCGCAGAATCCAACAGCCAACGAATTGATAGAGACTGCTGTCTTGCAGGACGCACTTCAACGGGAACTTGATAAGTCGCCCCTCCAACTCTCCTGCTTCTCACTTCTACGAGTGGCTTGACCTTTTCTAGAGCTTTTTCAAAAGTTTCTATTCCTTTTTCTTTTGTTTTTTCTTCAATCTTTGCAAAAGTTGCATAAATAATCTTTTCTGCAACGCTTTTCTTGCCATCGTACATCATTTTATTGATAAATTTTGTTACGACAATATTGTTATAAATCGGATCACCTAACACTTCTCTTTGTGGTGCTCTTCTGCGTCTCATTATTTTTTACCTCCTGCTTCACCTTTGCTCTTTTTTGCTCCATATTTACTGCGCGAAACGGTACGTTTTGCAACCCCAGCTGTGTCTAATGCACCACGAATGATGTGATACTTCACACCGGGCAAGTCTCTCACCCTTCCCCCACGAATGAGGACAATAGAGTGTTCTTGGAGATTATGCCCCTCGCCCGGAATGTAGCTAATCACTTCAAATCCACTTGTCAAGCGCACTTTTGCAACCTTTCTCAAAGCCGAGTTAGGCTTTTTAGGTGTCGTTGTATAGACACGTGTGCAAACACCTCTTCTCTGTGGGCAGACCATTAGGGCAGGTGATTTTGACTTTTTGATGACTTTCTTACGTTCTTTTCTTATCAACTGATTAATTGTTGGCACTCTCATTCCTTCTTTAAAATTTCATACAGAAAATGAAGCGCATTATAAGCAAAATACGCTTTATTCTCCCTTAAATTAAGGCTTTAATAACCTTAATCAACCTCTTTAATTTTGACCTTTTTGCCCTTATACATTCCCGTTCCAACAGGAATCATGCGACCTAAGACAATGTTTTCTTTCAAATCCTCTAAGTGATCGATTTTTGCCGCGATACTTGCTTCTGTGAGGACTTTTGTTGTCTCTTGGAATGAAGCTGCTGAAATCACAGAATCGCTTCCAATAGCCGCACGTGTGATTCCTAATAGCATAGGCTCGGCAATGGCCGGGATTCCACCCATTTTGATAATACGTGCATTCTCTTCTCTAAAATGCCTTTTGCTAATCAAATCCCCCTCGATAAATTTTGTATCACCGCTGTCGTAGATTCTCACTTGCCGCAACATCTGCGAGACGATAATTTCAATGTGTTTATCGGCGATACTCACACCTTGTCGGCGATACACTTGCTGTACTTCACTCACAATATATTTGTAGAGCTCCTTCTCTCCGCCGATACGCAAAATATCTTGACTTGCTATGATTCCATCTGTGATAGCCTCACCAGAATGCACAAACTCGCCTTGATGGACAAGAATCTGCTTTGATTTATCCACCAAATATTCCACACTTCTGCCATCATTTGCTGTAATAATGATTCTCTCTTTGCCACGTACATGCTTCCCAAAGCTCACAATCCCATCAATCTCCGCCAACACCGCGGGATCTTTTGGTTTCCTTGCCTCAAAAAGTTCAGAGACTCTCGGCAAACCTCCTGTGATATCCTTTGATTTTACAAGAGCCTTTGGTGTTTTAGCCAAAACATCCGCCATCTCCACTTTTGCGCCATCAGCGACAAAAATCGCTGTCTTTGGATCAAGCACATAACGTATCAAACCACCCTTTGTTGTGGAGAGAACGAGCGTTGGCTTGAAGGAACTTGCAATATATTCATTGACAACCAAGCGCGTCTGTCCTGTGAGTTCATCTGTTTGTTCAGAAACTGTAACGCCCGGAATAATATCTTCAAACTTAATCACTCCCGCTTCTTCAGAAATGATCGGATTTGAATAGGGATCCCAATCTGCAATCACAATGTGTTCATCGCTCTTTGGCTTCGCTATAAGCGTATTTTTCTCTACATTTTGGTTGTCTTCGGCCTCGATAATAGAATCCCTTGCGATATAGTGCCTTGCTGCCTCTTGGTCATACTCATCAGCAATCACAGCAAACAAGCCCTTTTCTGTAACCTTATCACCCTTTTTGATTCCATGATAACGTTCTAAATGGTCGCCTTGTAAATAATAATACTTAACGATTCCCTCTTCCTTAGCAAAAATCTTTTGTGTGATGGGCGCATTGTCCTCTACTTTCAGCTCACTTGCATATGCAATGCGATTTGGAATATTCCAACTATCCTTGATAATATCCACGATACTTCCCTCATCGCGCACATAATATCCACTTTGATGGGGAATGTAGAATTTCCCATCAATTTTGCCCGTAACGCCCGCTAACTCACTCGGTTTAGCCACATCGGACTTGCGCAAGACAAACTTTGCGGTTTCTTTCTTACCAACAACAGAGACAATCACTTCATCATGCACAACATCAACTTTCAATTCTCCCTCAAATGGAGCCTTGATTTTTGGCTCTACAAGTAGAATCGCGGCATTTCTACGATTGGAGACGATAGTTTTACCCTCTCTATTTTTATAAGTCTTAACATTATAATAGCGGATAAAGCCCTCTTTGTCCGCAATAACTTGCCTTTCCTCTTGACTTCTACTTGCTGTTCCACCGATGTGGAAAGTTCTTAGTGTCAATTGAGTTCCCGGCTCTCCAATGGATTGTGCAGCGACGACACCGACAGCCTCGCCAATTTTTGATATTTTGGACTCACCAAGATTCAACCCATAGCATTTCGCACAAACACCTTTTTCTGCCTTGCAAGTTACAGGAGTGCGGATAATGACAGATTTGACTCCTGCCTCTTTGACTTTTCGTGCTTTTTCTTCATCAATGAGCGTTCCATCGCTGATTAAGATTTCATTTGTAACAGGATCAATGATGTTTTCTGCAATCACGCGACCAAAGATTCTTTCTTCTAATGGCTCAATCAACTCACTTCCCACCGTAATATCGGTAATCTCTACACCCTCGTTTGTTCCGCAATCATCCATGACGACCTTGACATTTTGGCTCACATCAATGAGCTTTCTTGTCAAATATCCTGCATTTGCGGTTTTCAAGGCTGTGTCTGCTAGTCCTTTGCGCGCACCATGTGTAGAAATGAAGTATTCCAACACATTTAAGCCCTCTTTAAAATTTGAAGTGATAGGCGTTTCAATGATTGTCCCATCGGGTTTTGCCATTAATCCCCTCATTGCAGAGAGCTGTCTGATCTGCCCTGCACTACCCCGCGCACCAGAATCTGCCATCATATAGATAGAATTAAATCCGTCTTTATCACTCTCAATGAGCTTCATCATTTCATTACCAAGAGCATTGTTTGTATCTGTCCAAACGTCAATGATTTTATTATATCTCTCTTGCTCTGTTAAAAGCCCTGCGCCGAATTGCGCTTGAATGTCCTTGACTTTTTTCTTTGTGGCTTCTACAGTCTTATTTTTACTGCTTGGAACGATAATGTCATCGGCAGAAATAGAGATTCCAGCCTTTGTTGCATAGCGGAATCCTAAATTTTTGAGATTGTCTAAGAAACTCGCAGTGATGCCCACACCACCCTCTTTATAGACATAATCAATCAAGACCGCAATGTCTTTTTTCTTTAGGACTTTATTCCATAAATGCACAGGGACGAAGTCGGGTAGAATGGACTTTAATATCATTCTTCCAATGGTTGTGTTTATGATTCTGCCATCAACATAGGCGCGCACTTTAGAACTCACCTCAACAACCCCATCTTCTAGGGCAATATGAATTTGATCGATGTTAGAGAATAGCTTATGCTCTCCCTTAGAATCATCCTTTTCAAGCGACAAATAATAGAGTCCTAAGACCATATCTTGACTTGGGACGGTGACGGCTTTTCCACTTGCGGGCAAAAGAATGTTCATAGAACTCAACATGAGCAATTTGCATTCTGTGATTGCCTCTTGAGAGAGAGGGACATGCACAGCCATTTGGTCACCATCAAAGTCCGCATTAAACGCTGCACACACTAAGGGGTGAAGTTGAATCGCCTTTCCGTCAATGAGTTTTGGATGGAATGCTTGAATGGATTGCTTATGTAAAGTTGGCGCACGGTTTAACATCACAGGATAATCCGCGACGATCTCTTGCAGACACTCCCATACTTCATTTGTTTTTTGCTCAATCATTTTCTTTGCTTGCTTCAAGGTTGTCGCATAGCCCTTTTCTTCTAGCTTTGCAAGAATGTGTGGCTTAAATAACTCTAATGCCATATTTTTAGGCAATCCACACTGATCCATTCTGAGATTTGGACCTACGACAATAACAGAGCGTCCCGAGAAATCTACGCGCTTTCCAAGCAAGTTTTGGCGAAATCTCCCCTGCTTCCCTTTAATGATTTCAGAGAGGGATTTCAAGGGGCGTTTGTTTGCACCTTTCACAGCATTTGCATTGCGACCATTATCAAAGAGCGCATCAACAGACTCTTGCAACATTCTTTTTTCATTGCGCACGATGATTTCTGGCGCATCCAATTCAATGAGACGCTTGAGTCGTTGATTTCTATTAATCACGCGTCTGTAGAGATCATTGACATCACTCACAGCAAATTTCCCCCCATCTAATGCCACCAAAGGACGCAAATCAGGTGGAAGCACAGGAAGAACGGTCAGCATCATCCACTCGGGGCGATTCTGTCCTCCAGAGACAACAAAACTCTCCACGACTTTCAGACGTTTAATGATTGTCTTTTTCTTTGCTTCAGAGTTTGTTGCCTTAATAGATTCTTTCAATTCTTGAATCAGATTCACCAAATCAAGCTCTTCTAGCAAATCTTTCACAGCCTCTCCGCCCATTTGTGCAACGAATCCTGTGTGTTCAAATCTCTGTGCTAAACTTTGATATTGCTCCTCATTGAGTACGTCGTATTTTGCAACAGGCTTTGTGCTTTCATTATCATAATACGCCTCTCCTGCAACCTTAACAATATAGGCTTCATAATATAAAACGCGCTCTAAATCTTTCATTTTCACACCAAGCAAAGTTCCAATTCTGCTTGGCAAGGAATTCACATACCAAATATGCGCAACAGGCGTTACAAGCTCAATATGCCCCATTCTTGAGCGACGCACCTTAGAGCTTGTTACCTCCACCCCACATTTTTCACACACAATTCCTTTATAGCGCATTTTCTTGTATTTTCCACAAAGGCATTCATAATCTCTAACGGGACCAAAAATCTTCGCACAAAACAATCCATCACGTTCGGGTTTGAGTGTGCGGTAATTGATTGTTTCTGGCTTTTTGACCTCGCCATAACTCCAACTCCTAATCTTTTCAGGACTTGCAAGCAACAACTGAAATGCATTAAAGTCGCTTGGACGATTCTCTTCTTTGATAATAACGGGCTCTTCAATGTCATCTTTGTTTTTGACAAAGACATTAACATCCAATGCCAAACTTTGCAATTCTTTGGTTAAAACATAAAATGTTTCGGGAATTTCGGATTCTTTGACCGATTCACCTCTTGTGATAGCCTTGTAAGCCTTCACGCGACCCTCTACATCATCAGATTTGATAGTGAGCATCTCTTTAAGTGTATGTGCAGCACCATAGGCTTCTAATGCCCAAACCTCCATTTCTCCAAATCTCTGTCCCCCAAAGAGAGCCTTTCCGCCAACGGGTTGTTGTGTGACAAGACTGTAGGGACCTGTGCTTCTTGCATGGACTTTTTCATCGACAAGGTGATGGAGTTTTAACATATACATATAGCCGACATTCACACGCTCCATCATTTTTTCGCCCGTGCGCCCATCATAGAGTTCAGTCTTACCATCGCTGTCAATTTTCGCAAGTTTAAACAGCTTTTCAAATTCTTGTGCATTGACACCCTCAAACACAGGAGTGGCAAATTTAACACCCCGACTCCAATCTCGTGCAAAACTCAATAGAGATTCATTGTTGAGCTTTTCTAAAAATGTTTTGACATTTTTCATATTAGAATTTTCGGCAATCTCTAGCATTTTGGCTCTTAATTTTGCACACCACTGCCCTTTCTCACTCTCAAAAACACTCGCGATTTGCTCACCAAGCTGTTTGCCAACCAAGCCCAAATGCACTTCTAGAATCTGCCCGATATTCATACGACTGGGAACGCCAAGAGGATTAAGAATAATCTCAACAGGGCGTCCGTCTTTTGTGTAAGGCATATCAACTTCTGGAACGATATTAGACACGATGCCTTTATTTCCATGCCTTCCTGCCATTTTGTCCCCGACTTTTAATTTGCGCTTTGTTGCGACATAAATTTTCACAAGTTTAACCACGCCACTTGGCAAAATATCGTCTTTTTCAATGATAGACAATTTCTCCTCATGTTCTTTGCTGAGATTTTTCTTTTGTTCTAAAAAGTTACTTCTAAGCGCATCATAGGCACTTTGTGCCGCTTTTGGATAGCTTTTAATGAGCGTTGCCATAACAAAGCGATTCACATTTTCTAGATCTTCTTTTGGAATCATACTTCCCTTTTTGTATTCTTTATTGCCGATTTTTGCATTGCTTGTAAGCTTTTCTTTGCAAAGAATTGAACTGATACGTAAAGATTCCTCTCTGTCAAACATCAAAAGTTTATCATGATGCTCTAAGTCTAGACGTGCCTTTTCTTCTTCATAAGCGACGATTGCACGGCGATCTTTGTCATAACCTTTTTTTGTGAAAATTTTCACATCAACGACCGTTCCCTCCAAGCTCGGTGGGCAATAGAGAGATTTATTGACGACATGTCCAGCCTTCTCACCAAAGATCGCACGAAGTAATCTCTCCTCTGGCGTTGGCTTGACCTCTCCCTTAGGGGAAGCCTTTCCTACAAGAATCATTCCACCTGTGACATATGTTCCGATTTTTACAATTCCACTCTCATCAAGATGCGCTAATTCCTCCTCTCTGATATTTGGAATGTCACGTGTGATTTCCTCTACACCATGCTTGAGCTCTCGCGCTTCAATTTCTTTTTCATAAATGTGAATGGAAGTGAAAGCATCGTTGCGAATGAGTTTCTCACTCACAACAATGGCATCCTCAAAGTTATAACCATTCCAAGGCATAAAGGCAACGCGAATATTTTTGCCAAGCGCCAATTCTCCTTGATCCATATTAGGACCATCGGCTATGACTTGACCTGCCTCAACTTTATCGCCCACTTTCACAATGGGACGTTGTGAAAAAGAAGTGTTTTGATTCGTCCTTAGATTTTTTTGCAAAGAATAGTGATCAATAAAGGCACCATTTTCATCTTCACCCAAAATATAGATATTTTTTGCATCAACTTTCTCTACGATTCCTGCACGTGAAGCCTTTGTAGCCTCCCAAGAATCCCTTGCTACGATTTTCTCAATCCCTGTTCCAACAACTGGTGCATCGGGGATTAGTAAAGGCACGGCTTGACGTTGCATGTTTGAACCCATAAGCGCACGGTTTGCGTCATCATGCTCTAAGAATGGAATCAAACTTGCTGCCACACCTACAACCATGCGCGGACTTAAATCAATCAAATCCACTTTTTTGGACTCCATAAGCATAATCTCACCATCTTTTCTCACTTCAATGATTTCTTCTTTGATGGTTTGATTGCTCGTTAAAACAGTGCTTGCAGGTGCGATCACTGCCCCTTCTTCTTGTGTCGCTGTCAGATAGACAATCTCGTCAGTCACCTTCCCTTCCACGACCTTGCGATAGGGAGCCTCTATGAATCCTAATTCATTGACCTTTGCATAGGTAGAAAGCGTATTGATAAGACCGATATTCTGTCCTTCTGGCGTCTCAATCGGACAGATTCTTCCATAATGCGTTGGATGCACATCGCGCACTTCAAATCCTGCACGCTCCTTGATTAATCCCCCCTCACCCAAAGCAGACAATCTCCTTTTGTGTGTCACTTCCGAAAGGGGATTGGTCTGGTCCATGAATTGCGAAAGCTGTCCGCCTGTAAAAAATTCTAAAATTGTGCCTGTGATCATTTTAGAATTCACCAAATCATGAGGCATTAATTCTTCAATTCCCGTGCTGATTGTCGTTAGTTTGTCTCGAATGGCCTTTTGCATTTTTACGAGTCCCGTGTGCAATTCATTTGCCAATAATTCGCCGATCGCACGAATCCTACGATTCCCTAAATGATCTCGATCATCGATTCTGCCTTGCCCATTTTTCACGCGCAAGAGATAGCGCACGGTTTTAATAATATCCTCATGTGTGAGAACTGTAACATAATCAGGCACATTAATGTCCAGCTTGTGATTCATTTTCATGCGACCCACACGCGTTAAATCATAACGTTCTGGATCAAAAAATAATTGCTGAACAAATTGCTTTGCCGCTTCTTTTGTCACAGGCTCACCGGGTCGCATAACCTTATAAATACGAATCATTGCAAGATCGTTTTCATTATCAATCCTCTCTGTTTGTTTGAGGAGCTTTAGGGATTCCGCATCAGCAATAAAGGCATTAATAATGGATGCATCAACGCCACTTGCTAAGTCATTTGCAATCACAAACTCATCAATTTTCAATTCTGCTAATTTTTTGAGCTTTGTCTCATCCATTAAGGTCAGCACATCAAAGAGAATCTCTCCACTTTCTTTGTCAATAATGGGCTCTGCGAGATAGCGATTCACTAGAATTTCACTAGGATATTCAATGAAATTAACCTTTTCTTCTTTAAGGGATTTTGCCTTTTTTGCTGTGAGTCTCTTGCCTGCAGCAATAATCAAATTTCCCTTCACGTCCTTAATGTCAAACTCCACGCGCCCGACAAATTCATCCGGATCGAAGGGAATCAAATATTTACCCGATTTGTATTTGATGTTTAAGAGCGGATAGAACATTTTTAAAATATCTTGACATGAATAGCCAAGCGCACGGAACAGAATCGTAACGGGAACTTTTCTGCGCTTATTGACGCGCACGAAAAGTGTGTCTTTCGCATCATATTCAAAATACAGCCAAGAACCTCTATCGGGTATGATTTGCCCTGTATAGACGAGTTTGCTTGAAGTACTTGTGGATTCTTCTTCTTTGAAAATCACGCCCGGACTTCTGTGAAGTTGATTGACCACCACGCGCTCCACACCATTAATGATGAAACTCGTTCTGTCTGTCATAAGTGGAATCTCGCGCACAAAAATACTCTGTTCTTTAATATCCTTAACACCTAATTTTTCACCCGTTTTTTCATCTCTCTCCCAAAGTACTAGACGGATTTTAATCTTTAAGGGAATGGAATAGGTTAGTCCCCTCTCCATCGCTTCTCTTATCGTATAACGTGGCTTACCATACTCACAACCTGCATACTCAAGACTGATTCTATTTTGGACATCATGAATGGGAAAAATGGATTTAAAAACCTTTTCAAGCCCTGATTCACCCTCACCATCTGACATCAAAAAATTATCATAACTATTTCTCTGCAATTGAAGCAAATTGGGAACTGCAATGTTTTGAGGAATTTTTGTAAAATCCACTCTCAATCTATTTCCGGATTTCAAACTTACTGGCATATCTTACCTCATATATCAATGTAGAATTTTGGAAGAAAAATGAAATAAGGAGCAAAAAGCTCCTTAGAATTACTTAATATCAACCTTTGCACCAGCTTCTTCAAACTTGGCTTTAATCGCATCGGCATCTTCTTTTTTGACACCTTCCTTAACGGTAAATGGAGTTTTCTCCACAGCGTCTTTTGCCTCTTTAAGCCCAAGTCCTGTAACTTCGCGAACAACTTTAATGACATTAATCTTTTTATCTCCGCTGTCTGTGAGGATAATGTCAAATTCTGTTTTCTCTTCAGCAGCTGCTGCTCCGCCACCGCCAACAGTTCCACCTGCAACAACGGTCGGTGCTGCTGAAACGCCAAACTTCTCTTCAAAAGCCTTGACAAGCTCTGAAAGTTCCATAACAGAAAGATTTCCGATATACTCCAACACATCTTCTTTTGAAATTGCCATAATCATCTCCTAAAATTATTGTGCTTCTTTTTCTTTGCGCAAATTATCCAACCCTGTAACAAAATAACGAGCAGGAGCAGTCCAAACGGACAACAACATACCAATAAGCTCTTCTTTAGACGGAAGTTTTGATAGTGCTTCAATATGCTTTGCATCAACGACTGTACCATCAAAGCAGCCCATCTTAATGCCCAATTTACCGCCCACAGAGCCAGAAAATTTACTGACGACTTTTGCGAGTGAGATTTGATCTTCACTCCAAATGAAAATATTATTTTCTTTAAGTTCTAAGCCATCAACGTCAGAGTTTTTCAATGCAATAGAGGCAAGCGTGTTTTTTATGACCTGCACTTTCGCGCTCTGTGCTCTTGCATCGGCACGTAAAGATTCCAACTCTTTTACAGTCAATCCCTTATAATCGCAGACAACGATCGCATTAGATGACTTGAATTCTGCGGTTAAATTCTCAATGAGAGCAGTCTTTTCAGCTTTTGTCATTATAACCTCCTTTCAGACAAACCTATATAGGGTAAATTTTAAGCAAAGCCCCTATAGTCATTAGTCTAAGATAAAACAAGAATAAATTATCTGCTATTTCATATCCATTAACTCTTGACAATCCAAAGTCAAAGAGGGACTCATTGTTAAGGATAACGTCGCGTTTTTAATGTACCTGCCCTTTGCACTTGCTGGCTTTTGTTTGTTGATATTTTTCACCAATGCCATGATATTTTCTTCAATTTTTTTGGCTTCAAAGCTCACCTTGCCAACGGGCGCATGGACGATTCCCTTCTTATCAACACGATAATTCACTTGACCGCTTTTTGCGTTGCCCACAGCTTTAGAGATTTCCATGGTAACAGTGCCTGTTTTTGGGTTTGGCATAAGTCCTTTAGGACCTAAGATTCTCCCCACTTTACCGACAAGAGCCATCATATCGGGAGTTGCAATCACCATATCAAAATTTAAATCACCATTTTTGATTTGCTCTGCTAAATCCTCATCGCCGACAACATCCGCGCCTGCTGCCTTAGCCTCATCAGCCTTTGCACCCTTAGCAAAGACAGCGACACGAACGCTTTTGCCCGTTCCATTTGGCAAGACAACAGCACCACGAATCATCTGATCTGCATGCCTTGGATCAACACCCAAACACAAAGCAACCTCAACCGTTTCATCAAATTTAGCAGAAGCTAAAGACTTAACCGTTGCAGAAGCGGTTGTAATATCGTATATTTTCGTGCAATCCACCTTATTAAGAAGTGTTTGCATTCTTTTTGTTATTTTTTTTGCCATTCTTTATACTCCAACGCGTCTTTTTAATCTACAACTTCAATGCCCATGCTGCGAGCACTTCCCTCAACAATTTTAATCGCCGCTTCATCTGTGTTTGCATTCAAATCATCCATTTTGATTTTGACAATCTCTAAAACCTGCGCTTTTGTGAGTTTTCCTACTTTGTTCTTTAGAGGATTGTCTGAACCTTTCTGGATTCCTGCTGCTTTCTTAATTAAGTCCGTTACGGGTGGCTTTTTGGTAATAAAGGTGAAGCTTTTATCTTGATAGACAGTGATAATCACGGGGATATTGAAATTTCCCATATCCTTTGTCTTCTCGTTAAATGCTTTACAAAATTCCATAATATTAACGCCACGTTGTCCTAATGCCGGTCCCACAGGAGGAGATGGATTCGCCTTTCCAGCAGGGATTTGCAGTTTGAGTTCGCCAACGATCTTCTTTGCCATAACTTATCCTTATCTTAACTAAACAATCTTTTCCACTTGTGAATAAAGTATCTCAATAGGAGTACTTCGTCCAAATATAGAAACATTGAGTTTCAACTTCCTATGCTCCATATCATATTCCTCTACAGTGCCCGTGAAGTTTGCAAAAGGACCCTCTATAATCCTCACAATCTCTCCTGATTCAAAAATAACTTTTGGCTTAGGAGCTGCACGATTCTGCACTTTTTCAATGATATGATTAATGTCTGCCTCACTCAAAGGTGTCGGCTTCTTAGCCTCTCCGATAAAACGACTCACTTTGGGTAAGGATTGGATTGTGTGCCACAACTCGGTATCCAAATCAACTTTCACAAAGACATATCCGGGATAAAGGCTTCTTTCGCTGATTTTCTTTTTATTATTTTTAACCTCAATGATATCTTCTGTGGGAACAACAATGTCTGTGATTCTCTCCTCTAAATGATGCTCCCTCACAAGATTCTCAATGCCACGCTTTACAGCCTGCTCACTGCCAAAATATGTCTGAATCGCATACCAATATAACGCCATCAACAAATCCTAAACTATAAAATAACGGAAACAAAACTTCCAAGAATGAAATCAACCAACGCCAAAAATAAAGCAATCACCGTAACGACGACAATCACAGAAATAAAAGCATTTCTCACCTGCTCTTTTGTGGGAAATATAACTTTTAATAGCTCCTCTTTAGATAATCTATAATAGGTAATTAGTCTTTTCATAACTCTTTTTGTCTCTCTTTATTCCAAAATGGCAGGTCAGGAGGGACTCGAACCCCCAACAATCGGTTTTGGAGACCGACGCTCTACCATTGGAGCTACTGACCTAACAAAGACCAAAAGAATCGCAAAACAAACTCTATTTACGCGATTCTTAGTCTCAAAACTCAAGACAAACTAACTCTTAAGCTTCACTTCTTTGTGAAGTGTGTGTTTGTTTAATCTCGGGCAGAACTTTTTGAGCTCCAGTTTTTCTGTTGTGGTTTTTGCATTTTTTACAGTGCTGTAATTAATGTCACCGCATTCAGAACATTTGAGTCCGATCTTTACACGATTACCTTTTGCCATAATTCTAACCTACTCAATGATTTTCGTTACAACGCCTGCACCAACTGTCCTACCACCTTCACGAATCGCAAAACGTGTTCCCTCTTCAAGCGCGATGGGGTTAATCAATTCAACGGTGATTTTAATGTTATCTCCGGGCATAACCATCTCAACTCCCGATGGCAATACAATAGAACCTGTAATGTCTGTCGTGCGGACATAAAATTGTGGTCTGTAACCATTGAAGAATGGAGTGTGTCTTCCGCCCTCGTCTTTTGAAAGAACATAGATTTCACCCTCAAACTTCTTATGTGGAGTGATAGAGCCGGGTTTGCACAAAACCATACCTCTCTCCACTTCCTCTTTCTTTGTTCCTCTTAGAAGAACGCCGACATTATCTCCAGCTTCCCCCTGATCAAGCTCTTTTCTAAACATCTCAACGCCTGTCACAGTGGTTTTTTGTGTCGGACGAATCCCTACGATTTCAATCTCATCGCCGACTTTGACAATTCCTCTTTCAATTCTACCTGTAACGACCGTTCCGCGTCCTGCGATAGAAAACACATCTTCAATGGGCATCAAGAAAGTCTTGTCTGTTTCACGAACGGGTGTTGGAATGTATTCATCAACAGAATCCATAAGTTTCATGATTTTCTCACTCCACTCACCTAAATTACCAGACTTGGCCTCTTCTAGAGCCTTGAGAGCTGATCCTGCAATGATTGGCGTATCATCTCCGGGAAATTCATAGCTTGAGAGCAATTCTCTGATTTCCATTTCAACAAGCTCTAACAATTCCTCATCATCAACCATGTCTTGTTTATTCATAAACACAACAATATAGGGAACACCCACTTGACGTGACAACAAAATATGTTCTCTTGTCTGTGGCATTGGTCCATCTGCAGCAGAGACAACAAGAATCGCTCCGTCCATTTGCGCAGCACCTGTGATCATGTTTTTAACATAGTCGGCGTGTCCGGGACAATCCACATGCGCATAGTGTCTCTTTTCTGTCTCATACTCAATATGAGAAGTCGCAATTGTGATCCCTCTCTCTTTCTCCTCTGGTGCATTGTCAATGTTGTCATAATCTTTCAATTCTGCCAAACCTTTTGTTGAAAGAACGGCAGAGATTGCAGCACTCAAAGTTGTCTTACCATGATCCACGTGTCCGATTGTTCCTATATTGACATGCGGTTTAGACTTGACATATTTTTCCTTAGCCATAAGCTTCTCCTAAAATTTAAGTTAAATAGCCTCACTGCGCTATTTTGCAAATTCAATTTTAAGAACCGTAGAATCCGCGATTCTACAATTCCACATTTTTGTTAAACTCTATCCTCTTACTTGCGTATTGAACGCACCACTGCACTGACTTAGTCCGAAAAACTGGAGCCCATAAGCGGGATTGAACCGCCGACCTCTTCCTTACCAAGGAAGTGCTCTGCCACTGAGCTATATGGGCAACTCACAACACATAATAATAACATAACTAAGCGTTTTGCTGATTAACAAAGAGACTGTGTAGAATCAGCTCCCAGTATGGAGCGGGAAACGGGGCTCGAACCCGCGACCCTCAGCTTGGAAGGCTGATGCTCTAGCCAACTGAGCTACTCCCGCACATAAATGGTGGTGAGACGTGGATTCGAACCACGGAAGTCGGAGACAGCAGATTTACAGTCTGCCCTCGTTGGCCACTTGAGTATCTCACCCCAAGTTTGATATTCATAATAAACTGGTCAAACACTGAAAAATTAGTTAATATTAATATGGAGCTGGCAAAGGGACTCGAACCCCCGGCCTGCTGCTTACAAGGCAGCTGCTCTACCAACTGAGCTACGCCAGCACATCTGCATTTCTCTAAAAACTAAATTTTTAAGGAGTAGAATTCTACTCTTTTTTACCACTTTTGTCAAGAGAGCTTAGAAATTGCGCAATTTTTATTGTAAAATTCCTCATCTCAAGTCTCAAGCAATCAACAGAGGAGTTTGATATGAAAAAGGGTTTGCATCCTCAAGGTTTTAGAAAAAAGTATTTTTCCCTCGCAGCCATTCTAGCACTCCATTCTGCACTCTTAGCACAGAATCAAAACATCACATTAAACGAAAAATCAAACGAAGCGCAAGAGAATCTGAAGCTCTCTATCGTTCATGCCCAAGAGTTTGAAGAAAATGAAGATTTCAAAGAAGAATTCACCGCTAGAGAGATTCAACAATCCAATGCGCAAAACATTTATGACTTCCTCAACACTCACTCTATGCTCTCAATCACCACAAATTACGGAAATCCCTATGCACAAAACATTGATTTGCGCGGATTTGGTCAAAATGGGCATAAGAATCTCGCCATTATCGTGGATGGAATGCGCTTAGACAATATTGATTCTACCCCCCTTTCCCTAAGCAACATTCCGCTAGATTCCATCCAAAAAATAGAAATCATTCGTGGCAAAGGCACGACAAAATACGGAAATGGCACAGTGAGTGGAATCCTAAAAATCACAACCACACGCAAAAGTGGTGGTTCATTCAACTTAGGATACGCGACTTATGATACTTTCAATACGCAATTTTTCTCGCGACTTATTGGCGATACTCTCAATATCGGAGCATATGGGCAATACCAAAATACCGAAGGCTCAAGATACCTAGAATCCTCGCGCGATGAAAAAAGCGGAAGTTCTAACGAAAATGGCGGAATCACAGCCTTTTTATATCCCGAAAAAAACCTACTCTTAAAATCCCATCTCAATTACGCAAAATATGGGATCAAATACGCTAATCCACTCTCTAAAATGCAATTTATAGCCGATCCCGCTCAAGCAGGAAATGGCTACACACATCAAAAACGTTGGGACCTTGCCTATTCTGCAGGATTGACATACTTTGGGGATTCTGACATCACCACAGATATTAATTTTGGTGGCGACAGAAATGAATCGCGCTATATTAATTATCACTCCACTTACGATGGAAAAGGAGTTTTTGGAAATTTTAACACGCAGATTCAGAGGGAATCCTTTATGTTTGAAATCGGCGGAGAAATACAGGATAAAGAGCGCACAAATCTTAATACAAAAGCAGAAGTAGAAACAATGCTCCTCTATTTCAATGCGGAAAAACGCTTGAAAGATTCCATTCTTAATGCTGGAATCTCTACACAAAGAGTCTTAACGCAACAAAACTCTATGCCAAGCTACAGCAAGGCTAATGATTTAATCGGGGGAGAGCTTGGCTATCATTACACCATCAACTCTCAAACTGCGCTTTTTGCCTCTTATGCGCACAGCTTTATCGTCCCAAATGTTGAATGGATGTTGCGCTACGATCCACTCACTTTTGCACCTGTACAAAACACAATGATAGAAACTGCAACTTTTGACACCTATCAAATCGGCGCTCAAAGTCTTTTTGGAATCCATGCGCTAGAGGGCAGTCTCTTTTGGATTCAAGGACACAAAGAAGCTTATTATGGATTGAATAAAATCACAGGCTTCACCGACAATCAAAGCTTAGGAAACACACAAAGAATCGGCGGAGAAGTGAAGCTTACGACACATTTTAGCGCACAACTCTATTCCACACTGGGATACACCTATGTTGATGCGACGATTAAAAGCGATAATGAGGGCTATTATGGTAAAAATATCCCGGGTGTCTCTGCGCACACTTTTGTGGCTTCATTGAATTTTTTGCCCATTGCATCTTTAAATTTAGGCATTCATTACAAGTATGCTTCTGGCAGTTATGATTATAATGACTTTGACAATGTGCAAGAAAAAGCACCCCCCTACCAGATGCTCAATTTAAATCTTGCCTATACTTTTAAAGACATTGAACTCTATGCATACATTCAGAATCTCACCAACCACAAAAATGCAATTGTCGTAAGCGGAGCGTACTATCCCTATGAATTTGAACGCATCTTTGGTGGTGGAATCAAATATCGTTGGTGATTTATGCACTCCACTAGATTCAAACATTATCTCCACTACAAACTTCTAAATTCCCTATTTTTAGGCTGTTCATTAGGGACGATTTTTGTTATTTATGCCCCCATCCCCCCAAAAGTCTATTCTATTGGCGGAATCGCACTCTCTCTTGGAGCTTGGATTCTCACTTTATTTTACGCTCAAATTCTCAAGCAAAGTTCTTATAAAATTGTTCTTTTAGGGCTTGAAGTGATTCCATTTTTCTACCTTCTTGCCTACTTATTTTTCCCAAACAGCCTTTTTGGTGCGCTCATAATCTATACCCTCTATCAGATCACCTTTATCTTTGGCGATTACACCAACCGTGCCGAAACATTGATTTTCTCACACAAGCCTCTACTCTCTGCTCTTGATAGTCGCAAACAAATCGGTTATCTCTTAGGGCTTGGAGTTGCCTTTGTTTTTTATATGATTTTAGAATATAATGGAATCACAAAAAAGGAAGCACAAGTTTATTGTATGCATTTTTTATTGCTTTTGTTGCAATGTGTCATTTTTATCACACTTTTATGCGCCTTTAGAAAATCACGAGCAAAGGAGTAAAATGGAATCCACAGACAAAAAGTCGCATTTCCGCAAAATATTCAAACAACATTTAGAAAAGATCCAAAACAACCGCAATATCCCTATCCTTGATGCAAGAATCCAAACACAACTCAAGTCTCACATCACATGCACGATAAAACTTCACAAAAGAAAATCTCACAGACCCTTTAAACTCCTCTTTTACTACCCCCTGCCCACAGAATTTAACACAAAAAAACTCTTAAGATTCTACCGCACAAGAAAAAATATTCAAGTTTTTTTGCCCAAAATCTCTTTAAAAAACACATATTTTAACGCGATCCCCTACCGTCTCCCCCTCACAAAACAAAAATTTGGAATCCTTGAACCATCACGCTCAAACCTCCAATGCTCAGCCTTTGATTGCGCTGTGATTCCGACAATAGGAATTGATGGCGCATTCCGTCGCATAGGCTTTGGCAAGGGCATGTATGACAGATTCCTGCAGACACACAAGATTCAAAATATCATTTTCATCTCACGCGCTCTCAATCTCACACAAGAAATCATCACGGAATCCTACGATGTGCGCGGAGATTCCTATATCACACCCTTTAAAACAATCCATTTCAAACCATGCTTCAAAAAATGTTTTATAAAACAATAAAGTTTTAATCAGTAAAATACGAAATTAAATCCAAACAAATAATTTTTATAACAAACGCTAGGATTTTATACATTTAATTCTTTATTGCACCTAGCTATTTTCAAGGATACAAAATGGTCATATGGGTCGTTGCAAGCTCCATTCTATCTGCGTTTGTCGCAGGTGGAGGAAGCTATATCATTTCAAGGAAGCTTTCCAATGCCAATCAACAGATTCAAGTTGAGCAAGCCAAAGCAAAGGCAAAGGCGATTGAGTATGAGGCAGAAAAGCTCCTCCAAGAATCTCGGATTAAGGCTAAGGACATAGAATTAGAAGCGCAGCAAAATAGTGACAGAGAGAGCGCGAGAATCCTCAAAGAACACAAGGCAAATCTCTTACTTTTTGAGAAAGAAAAGCTACGTAAAACACAGCAGATAGAAAATGAAATCTGCAAACTAGAGCGTGAAAAATCGCTCTTAAGCAAAGATCGCCACGCTTTTTTTGAAGAGCAAGAATCCCTTAAAAAACTCAAAAATACTTATCAAGAGAAGCTTGAAGAGCTCACACAAAAACTCTCTAAAGTCGCGCAACTCACCAAAACAGAAGCCAAAAACATGTTTTTAGATAAGATTAAAGAAGAAGCGCAGTTGGAATCCGCAAAGATCATTCGTGAGCAAGAGCTCAACGCAAAAGAAATTGCCAAAGAAAAGGCAAACTACATTCTAGCTATGGCCACCTCGCGCTTTGCAGGAGAGTTTGCAGCAGAACGTTTGATTCACACTATCGTGCTTCCAAGCGATGATTTAAAAGCGCGCATCATTGGCAAAGAGGGGCGCAACATTAAAACACTTGAAATGATTTGTGGTGTGGAAATCATCATTGATGACACACCCAATGTGATTATCGTCAGCTCACACAATCTCTATCGGCGCGCTATTGCTGTAGAGACGATTAATCGCCTCTTAGAAGATGGCAGAATCCAACCCGCAAGGATTGAAGAAATTTACAAAAAATGCTCTAGTGAGTTTGAAGAAAATGTCTTTAAAGAGGGCGAACGTGTCGTGCTGGATTTAGGTTTAAGCGGAATCCATAATGACATAAAAAGGCTCATAGGCAAATTGCGCTATCGTGCAAGTTATGGACAAAATGCCCTTGCCCACAGCATAGAAGTTGCAAATCTCGCGGGAATCATTGCCGCAGAACTCGGCGGGGATTGTCTTTTAGCCACACGCGCAGGACTGCTCCATGACATAGGAAAGGCACGTACGCATGATTTTAAAGGCACACATGTGGAATTAGGCGCGGAGATTGCAAGACGTTACAACGAACCTCCTGTCGTCTTAAATGCGATTCTCTCTCATCATGGAAACGAAGAGATAAAAAGCATTGAAGCCGCTGCCGTTTGTGCAGCCGATGCGCTATCAGCAGCGCGTCCGGGTGCAAGACGTGAAATCCTAGAAAACTACCTCCGACGCGTGAGTGAGATTGAAAAAATCGCCACGTCTAAAATGGGTGTTTTGCATGCCTATGCCATTAATTCAGGTCGTGAAGTGCGCGTGATTGTCAAGTCAGAGGACATAAGCGATGATGAATCCTACATACTTGCTAGAGAAATTGCAAAAGACATAGAATCGCGCGTACAATATCCGGGTGAAGTCAAAGTGAGTGTAATACGCGAAACAAGGGCATATGCGACGGCAGAGTAGAGCTGTAAGTTTGTTAATTGATATTTTTTATTGACAAATAAAAATAATTTTTGTAGTATAGATTTTTTAACAAAACGTTTATAAGAATTTAATCTCAAGGGGTTTAAATGTTTAAACAAATGCTTAAAGACAATCATCTCAAAATCACTCCCCAAAGGCTTGCGATTCTCAAGGAGATCCAAAAATTCGGACATATCAGCATTGATGAGATTTATGAAAATATTAAAGAAAGCAATCCTTCAATGTCGCTTGCCACTGTATATAAGAATCTTACCTTTATGCAAGAGGCAAAAATCGTTGATGAAGTCAAACTTCCCAATCAAAAGCAAAGATACGAATTGACTAAAAGTCCCCACATTCACCTTGTGTGTGAGAAATGTGGAAGTATCATAGATATGGAGATTGATAACTCGATCCAAGCCTTGAGGTCGCATTGCGCGAAAGTGTCTCATTACAAAATCAAAGAGACTTCAATTGCTATGATCGGAATCTGCCCAAAGTGCCAATAAACAAGGCTATTGCGGAGGCAACAGAGAGAGTTGCTTGAACTTTAACTCCGCAAGATTCCAATCTTCCATCGTGTCAATGTCTGCCACACGCGCCTGTGGGAGCAAAAAACTCACGGAATCCTCAAAGATATTTTCCCTCTCTTGCCAAACCCCTGCACGAGCGAAATAAAACTGCCCCGCATCATGATAGACTTTTTCTAAATCCTGCGAACGTTTCGTGAAATACTCTCTAAAAAGCATTTGATTTCTCCCTTGCGCGATAATAAAGGCACGAAAGGGCGAATAATCAAACTCCACAGCCGCGAAGCAATAGCAATCTTGCGCCCTGCTTTGCGCAACTTCAAACGCTTCCCTTAGAATCCGAAAGTCAAGCAAAGGCGCCGTTGCATACAAACAGCACACAAAAGTCTCCTTTGGAATCCCTAAAGATTCTATCGCATTGACAATCACAGCGCGTGTGCCTGTATAATCATCGCTCAATTCCTTTGGGCGCTCAAACGTTGAAACTCCCGCTTTCTTTGCAAATTCTAAAATCTCCGCATCTTCACTTGAAACCACAATATTTTGAAAGATTCCGCTTTTTTTGGCATTGCTAAGACTATAAGACAGAATCGGCTTTCCACAAAATTCCTTAAGATTTTTGCGTAAAATGCGCTTACTTCCGCCACGAGCGGGTATGACACAGACACAATTGTGCATTCTAAACCTCTGATTTTTTATGCACAAACTGCCTTAGAGTTGCAATGACTTTTTGCTGTTCCTCATCGCTCAATGTTGGGAAAAGTGGCAGAGTGATAGCCCTTTTATAATAAGATTCTGCGCATTTAAAATCTCCCTTTTTGAATCCAAAACGCGCATAAAAGGGCTGTAAATGAATCGGAATGTAATGCACTTGCACTCCAATTCCCGCCTCTTGTAACTTTTCAAACAATTCCTTGCGCTTGATTCCACTTTTTTTGGTGAGCAAAACCACAAACAAATGAAACGCGCTCTTGTTATGGGATTCCACAAAGGGCAGGACAAGCTCCAAATCCGCTAAGGCTTGATAGTATTTTTGGGCAATCTCATTGCGCCTTTGCACATAGCTGTGCAATCGCTCTAATTGTGAGATTCCAAGTGCGGCATGCAACTCACTCAAGCGATAATTAAAACCCAAAATCTGCTGTTCATAATACCAACCCCCCTGATTTTTATGCTCAAACTCTGCTGTATCCTTTGTGATTCCGTGATTTTTCAAGCATTGCATTTTTTTGGCATATTTGCTGTGATTTGTCGTTGCGATTCCACCCTCTGCAGATGTGATGATTTTTACAGGATGGAGGCTGAAAATCGTAATGTCGCTGAAAGCGCAACACCCAATAGGATTCTCTCTATAGCTTCCACCAAGCGCATGTGAAGCATCTTCTATAACTTTGAAATGATATTTTTGTGCGAGTTTCCAGATTTTCTCCATTTCACAGCTCTGTCCCGCAAAATGCACCACAACAAGGACTTTTGGCAGTTTATGCTTTTTTGTGCGCTTGAGCTTTGCACTTAATGCATCCACACTGATATTATAAGTCTTTGGATCAATATCTACAAAATCCACTTTCGCATCACAATAGATTCCGCAATTTGCACTTGCAACGAAGCTATTAGTACTTGTCCATAGCCAATCCCCCCTCCTAAGCCCTAAAGCGAGAGCTGCGCAATGCAAGGCAGAAGTCGCACTATTAAAACTCACAGCATATTTCGCATTCACGCATTGTGCGATTTTGTTTTCCAACGTTTGAGACTTCGGTCCCTGCGTAATCAATGGGGATTTTAATGTTTCAACAACCGCAGAAACATCGGATTCTAAAATTTCTTGACGTCCATAGGGTATCATTTGCATTCCTTAATGTTTATTACTCTAAGAGTTGCAGAAATTCCTCTCTGCTTAGCCATTGCGAGTTTGAACCTGAATCATAGGAAAATCCGCGCTCTACTAATTTTCCCTTTTCGCCTAAGGCATTTGTATTGAAGTTTGTCAAAAAGCTAAATTGAATCGTAGGTGCAATCACAAAATGATCTTTAAAGGCATAGGTAATGTGGCTGTCATCGCTTGGACACATTGTCTCATGGATTTTCTCTCCCGGGCGGATTCCTATGATTTTATGAGGTAAATGAGGCGCAAGAGCCTTTGCGACTTCTGTGATTTTCATTGATGGAATCTTTGGGACAAAGGTCTCTCCGCCTTTCATTCTCTCAAAATTTTTTAACACAAAATCCACACCCTGTTGCAAGGTGATCATAAAGCGCGTCATTTCTACATCCGTAATGGGCAATTCCTTCGCACCTTGTGCGATGAGCTTTTGGAAAAATGGCACAACAGAGCCTCTTGAACCTATGACATTTCCATAGCGCACCACACTAAAACGTGTGCGCCGCGTCCCTGCAATGTTGTTTGCTGCGACGAAGAGTTTATCGCTTGCAAGTTTGGTTGCGCCATAGAGATTGATAGGAT
The DNA here is from genome assembly GCA_947588965.1 of uncultured Helicobacteraceae bacterium. Lineage (GTDB taxonomy): Bacteria > Campylobacterota > Campylobacteria > Campylobacterales > Helicobacteraceae > Helicobacter_D. Next base: position 57,153 of record CANQAN010000002.1, on the reverse strand, counting down.
TGGCTGCCTTGTCTGTAGAAAGTGCAATCACCTTTGAGATTCCATTGGCTAGGGCTGCGCTAATCACATTTTGTGCGCCATAAATGTTTGTTTTAATGCATTCTGTTGGGTTGTATTCTGCTGCGGGAACTTGCTTGAGGGCTGCGGCATGAATAATATAATCAATACCAATTGTCGCTTCTTTGAGGCGATTTTCATCGCGCACATCGCCTAGAAAATAGCGCATACACGCGTCATTATAGACTTGTGCCATTTCATATTGCTTCAATTCATCGCGTGAAAAAATGACGATTTTCTTCGGGCGGAATCGCTCAAGCAACGTCTTTGTATAGCATTTACCAAAGCTTCCCGTCCCCCCTGTAATCAAAATACTCTTGCCATCAAACATTCAAGCTCCTTAACATTCTTTGGGAGAAAAATATTTTTTATTATAGCAAGTTTCAGATTTTATTGTTTTAATAAAGGTTATGATAAAATGATTTAGAATTTTATGGAGTTTTTGGAACATTAATGAATAAAATATGTGCATTTCTGCTCTGCTCTCTTATCTTTGCCCTCAATTTCCTAAAAGCGCAAGATTCCACAGAAACTCCGCAGAATCTCAAATCCCTCTTACAAAATGTTGCACAAAATCCCCTCTTACAAGCAAAAATCACGGAAAAAGAATCGCTAGAAGAAGAAAAAGGCGCACTCTATGGTGAGTATCTGCCAAAGGTTGCACTCGGCTATTCCTATAATCTCTTGCAAAATCCCGATATTTTCTATCCTAAACGTCTTGAAGGTTGGTTTTTAGAAGCGCAATGGACGCTCTTTGATGGATTTAAAAGAGAGGGGAAATTTCAAATGGTAAAAAACAAAATTCAAGCCAAAGAATACGAACAGCAAGACACAAAAGAACAATTACAACTCAAAATCATTCAAGAATATTTCAACGCCCTAAGCCTCCAAAGTCGCCTCAATGCGCTAAACAATCAACAAAAAGAATTGCAAGAAAGTATTGCTAAATACCAGAAATTCTATGATGCAGGACTTGCCGCACTTGATGCATTAGAAGCCATAAAGTCCCAATCCTACCAAAATTCCTATGCAATAGAATCCGCAAATGTCGCACTCAAAGCACATTTAGAGCAAATCTCTCTCTTAAGCGGAATTGAAACAAAAACTCTTAGTGAGCGCTCAAAGTTAGAAGAAATCTCTACAGAGCGCAGAGGGCAACCAAGAGGCGATTTGCAATCCCACCTCTATGCCCTCAAGGCACAAGAAAATCTTAAATCACAATACACCTATCTCCCCACAATCCTGCTAAACAATCGCTACACGCGCTACAATTATTATGAGCGCAACATCCCGATTCTGCCCTTTGCGATTCCGATAAATGAGCCTGATTATCAAAACATCTTTGGCTTGACCATTCAACTCACGCTTTTTGACACTCTAGCGACATTAAGAGCGCGAGAGAGCGCACGTTTGAGCGCATTAGCAAGTCATTTTGAATACAACTATCACAAAGACGCACAAGAGAGAGAACTTATTATTGCCAAAGAATCCCTCCTTAGCGCAAAAGACAAGATTCAATGGGCAACTTCAAGCCTCAAATCCGCCTCAATCGCCTATTCTTATGCCAAAGAAAAATTCAACGCACAGCTCATTGACTACACGCAATACCTCAATGCGCTCACAACACTCTTAAATGCGCAAAGCTTCTATGATGCCTCAAGATTTGAATATGAGATAAAAAAGGCAGAATTCCTCTACAAAAATGGGGAATCGCTAGAAAACTTCATAAAGGATTAATGTGAAAAAGATTCTTAGTATTCTTTTAACTTCTTTTGTGCTTCTTTTGCAGGGCTATGCAGAATCAGAAAACCCTCAAATCTATTCTCATACAACACCACAAGATCGCGCCTATGCGACATTTGAGATTCAAGCTGTGCAAAGCGCACTCTTGACACTCAGTTCAAGTGGTGTAGTGGAAAACATATTTGTAGAAGTGGGAAGTATCGTAAAAAAGGGCGATAAACTCTTAACACTCAAGGCAAACAATCTGCAAGAAAGTGTCAAAATCGCAAAGGCAAACTTAGAAGCCCTAAAGATTAAATACAACTTCAGCGCTAGTCAGTTTGTGCGCTATGAAAAATCAAAAGGCGCCCTAGATGCCAATACATTTGAAAAAATCAAGGCAGAATATCAAGCCAATTTCTTTGAATTTCAACGCGCAGAGGCAAATTACGCCTTACAAAAAGAGCTTTTGGACTACACGATTCTCTATGCACCCTTTGATGGAATCATCACGCAAAAATTTGTAGAAATAGGCGATGGTATCGGTGCAATCTCAAGCAAAGCCTTTGCGCTAGAATCCCTGCAAAAAAAGGCCTTAATACATTTTGATTCCAAATATTTTAATACCATTAAAAGGGGGGACACCTTTCTCTATAAGATTGACAATGCCTCACAAGAATCTCAACTCAACATTGACAAAATCTATCCCAGCATTGATAAAAAAACAAAAAAAGCAACCGCAGAAAGCCTCATTGATGACCCAAAGATTCCATCGGGCATCTTTGGCGATGGTTACATTCTCTTTAAAGCCCCCTAAATGTCAAAGTTCGCCATAACTCATCCCATTAGCGCACTGATGTTTGTCCTAGCACTCGTATTCTTCGGAATCAATGCGCTTGTGCGGCTCAATATTTCACTCTACCCTAATGTTGATGTCCCTGTTATTACGATTACAACGATTTATCCGGGCGCAAATCCCGAGATTGTAGAGGGAAAAATCACTGATAAAATTGAAGAATCCATTAGTGGGATTGAAGCGCTCAAAAAGATCACTTCTACAAGCGCAGATAGCGTGAGCATCGTGATTGCAGAATTTGAATTAGAAAAAGATGTCAATATTGCCGCAAATGATGTGCGCGACAAAGTCTCCACAATCAGCTTTGGGAGTGAGGTCAAATCTCCGATTATTGACAAATTCAACGTCGGCGGTGCGCCGATTATCTCACTCTTTGTGGCACCAAAAACTCCGCTTAAGACACAAAAAGACATTCTCGCGCTTCATCTTCACACAGATCTCAACATTAAGCCACTTTTGCAACGTATAAAAGGGGTTGGAAAGGTGAATCTTGTTGGTTATTTAGAACGTGAGATAAAGATCATTCCCGATCCGAGTGCTCTCAATAAATACAATCTAAGCTTCACGGATATAGCAAAGGCTCTCAATGCTCAAAATATTGAAATTGATGGCGGACGCTTAATTTCAGAAACAAAAGAATGGAAACTCCTCACAAAGGCCGATGCGACAAGTGTAGAAGAATTAGGCACAATTCTCGTTGCAAATGGGATTCCACTCAAAGAAATAGCGCGAATAGAGGATTCTACGAAAGAACAGAGGAGCTTCTCTAATCTTTCTTTCAATAAAAGCACAGAAAACAGCGTAGGCGGAATCCTTCTAGAAGTCCAAAAGATCACGGGCGCAAACGATATTGAAATCGCAAATGCTATCAAAAAACTCCTGCCCACACTGCAATCTATGAGCAAGGACTATCAACTTCTCTTAGTGCGCGACACGACAAACTACATTAAGGATTCCATTAAAGCCGTTGCGCTTGATCTCGTTCTTGGTGCGTTTTTGGCCGTATTTGTTGTACTGCTCTTTTTGCGCAATGTGCGCATCACTTTTATTGCAAGCCTTAGCATTCCCACTTCAATTATGGGTGTTTTCGCGCTTATGGAGGTCTTTGACATGAGTTTGAATCTCGCAACCATGATTGCCATAACCCTTGCCATTGGAATCATCATTGATGATGCGATTGTTGTGATTGAAAATATTTATAAAAAAATAGAAAGTGGAATCCCAAAGCAACAAGCCGCCTATGAGGGTGTCAAAGAGATAGGATTCGCCCTTATAGCCATCTCTTGTATGCTTCTTGCGGTGTTTATCCCTATTGCAAACATGAGCGGGGTTACGGGGAGATTTTTTGTCTCTTTTGGATTGACACTCACACTAGCCATTGGAATCTCATATTTGGTTGTCATTACCTTTATCCCTATGCTGAGTGCAAAGATTATGAATGAGAGCGCAGTGAGCGGAAGATTCTATCTTGCAAGTGAAAAATATTTCAAGGCTTTGGAGGATTTTTATACACACACATTGCAATGGGTTTTAGCACACAAAGCCCTTGTCATTAGCGCGATTGTAGGAATCTTTATTGCCTCTTTATTCCTTGTATCGCGCTTGGGATTGGAATTTTTACCCTCTGAAGACAAAGCAGAATTTGACATCAAACTCACCAGCAAACCCGGAATCTCCATTCAAGAAATGAAAAGACAAACTCTAGCCATACAAGAGCATTTACACAATCTCCCAGAAGTACAATACAGCATTCTCAACATCGGCTTTACCGCAGAGCAAAAGGTCTATGAAGCGAAAATCTACACGCGCTTAAGCCCCTATAATGAGCGCGAAAGAAGCCTCAAAGAAATCATAGAATCTTTGCGCAGAGATTATCAAGCCTTTGCCAAAGATTTTAATATGGACATTGCCCTTATAGAGATTCCGCAAATCAGTCTTGGCGAAGATGATTCTCCCCTGCAACTTGCCATCTATTCACAATCCCCTCAAGCCCTTGCACAGAGTGTAGAAAAGATTCAAACACTCATGCAAGAGAGTGGAAAATATCGCGACATTCACACAGACATTAAGGACAAAACTCCACAAATACGTCTTAAAATCAATCGCGCTTTGAGTGCGCAATATGGATTCAGTGCAAGGGAGATTGCTATTGCGCTCAATAATGCATTTAGCGGAACGCAAGAGGTCTCTTATTATCGCGAAAATGGCAAGGAATACGACATTGTACTATTAAGCCCCAAGAAAGATTCCATCACAGACTTGCATTCCCTAAGCTTAAGAAATGCGCAAGGTGAAGTGATATTTTTAGATGGGCTTGTGGAGATGGAAGAAGTGGGTGCGGTGACAAATATCAAACGTTACGACAGACAAAGAAGTGTGATGATGTATGCAAACTTAGAACGCGATGTGAGTTTAGGGGAGGCAACGAGTTATTTAGAAGAAAACAAAGCGCAATGGCTTGGTGAAAATGTCTATTATAAGATCGAGGGCTATGCGAAATATATGAAAGAGACAAATGCGGCATTTATTGTTGCGATGGTCTCTGCGTTTTTCTTGATTTATTTTATTTTGGCTTCTCTGTATGAATCCCTCCTGCAACCTTTTATCATTCTTATCACGCTTCCGCTTAGCTTCACGGGCGCATTTTTGGCTCTCTTTGCGAGTGGCGCGAGTTTGAGTCTCTTTAGCATTATGGGGCTTATGCTCCTTATGGGGCTTGTTGGGAAAAACGCAACACTCATTATTGATGTCGCAAATGAGCAAAGAAGGGAGGGTGTAGAAATCACTCAAGCAATCCTCAATGCGGGTGCGCTAAGATTGCGCCCGATTCTTATGACAACCATTGCTATGGTTTTTGGAATGCTTCCCTTAGCCTTCGCAGGAGGTGCAGGAAGCGGAATCAAATCGCCAATGGGAATTGCCATTATCGGAGGACTTATGATTTCTATGCTTTTGAGCCTCTTGATCGTCCCGGCATTCTACAAGATTCTAGCCCCACTTGATGATTATTTGCGCAAATACACACATGGTGACAAGCTCTAGGATTCAATCTGCTCAAACCTCAAGGGAATCTCGGAATTGTCCAAAACGGTAGGGGCGTCTAAGCCCTCTAAAAATCCTTGTTTGCAGAATCTATTGAGCAAAAACTCTTGTGCCAAATCCCTCCTTAGATAACTCACCTCAACCGTCGTACTCCAAAAGAGATTCCGCGCATAAAAAATCTTACCATGATTGTTAAGATGCGTATGAATAGAGACAAAACACTCATTCAATCTCTCTAGGATTCCCTTTCGGTGCGCAAATCCCTCGCTCTCTTCGAGATTGCAACCATGAAATTCAAAGATGATTTGCGTGGAAAATGTGTTCAAAACCCCTATGTCCATCTCCTCAAGCATTTGCCACTCGCTGTTTTCAATATCGCATTGCAGGATATTTTGGCGCCTCAGCGCAGAGTGCGTTGTCTGTGAGGAGCAAATACTCCTTTATCCTCTCAAAAACCTGCAAATTGTGGTTAATGCGGATAAAATTTTGGTTTCTACTCTGTAAAGCTAAGAGTAAAATCTGCTTATCATTTGCGCAAATATCGCTATTTGCAATGATGTTTGACATTAAGAGGTTATAGCTTAAGTGATTGTTTGATTCTAATGCTTCTTTTAGTTCTTATAATTAGCTTTTGGAATCCTTGCATTGCGCAACTCCTTTTGATTTGAATCTCAAAAATTGTCGCGCAAATCTTACTAAAAAGAGCTAAAGATTCCATTATGCAAGAGATTCTCAAACTAATGTCCGCTTTCATAGAGCATAAATTGGAATCTTTGTGCAATCATTTGTGCGCGCATATAGACATTTGCTCTATCCTCCTCCCTTGCAAAAACCAGAGCCAAACTCTCGCTAAAAAGCCCCAACCAAGTGTTGAAAAACTCACGTGGGAAAGGCGGGAGATCTAAATGTGCCTTCATAGGCTGTCCATTATAATCCCCACTTTGGAGTAACATTCCCTGCCAGAAGTTTGCGATTTTCTTTTTATGCGCACTCCATTCCTCTTCGCCCGTGCCGATTCTTGTGTTAAAAATATCGCCCAAACCCGTTTTGTCATTGCGCACTTTGGCATAAAAAACATCCATAAGCGCATCAATGGATTGAGTATCAATTTGCTGAAACTGCATTTTTTCTCCTTTTGTATGAATTAAACATAAAATGCCATTTTTGCTAAGACAATAATGACAAATCCGATTCCAAAAACAATTTTGTGAATCACCTTGCCCAGTGGATTCCTATATCCTAAAAACTTGCAACTCAAAGAAATGATCACCATAACAAGAATCGCTAAAGCAAGGGTTGCCTTAATGACAAGAAGTTGCTGGAATGACGTCGCAAAATACCCTTGCACACTGCCTATATAGCGACTTATCATTGCTCCACCACTTAAAATGAGCAGCACAAGGCACAGAGGCATAATTTTGATTCCTCTGCGACCCACCACATTAAACACTTTATCCGCGATTTCATCACCTAAGATTCTACGTATCGGAGTTAGAAGTACAACATCGGTAAAAATATATCCTAAAAATATAATCGCACAAATTGTGTGAAGTAGCAAAAAATAGGGATACATTGCCTCCATATTTGTTTCCTTTCTGTATAATTTGCGCCGCATTGTAATGCAAAAATACAATAAAAAAATTGATAAATGTTAAGAATCGTACTTTTGTTTTTTATCCATACATCCTTAGAATCTGATAAGGTTTAAGGCAAAAAATCATAAAATTTCAACATTTAATGCACAAAACAAGGATTTGCCATGCCCAGCACACAAGACAGACAAAAAGAATCCAACAAATACAATCTCCAAACGCTTCCTTTGGAGAAAATCAAAGCCGATGTTGTTTTGAGTTTGGGTTCAAATTGTCGCGTTGCCCATTATTTGAGGAAACATCATTTAAGATTATGGACAAGTCCGCTTGATTGGATGTTGCATACAAATTTAGAGAGTGCCTATGAGCTTTTTAAAAGCGGTTTTAAGAATTTTTTCGCAGATTTCTCACTGGAGGGGGAAATTGAGACTTCAAAGGCAAGAAAAAAGCTCATCGTTAAGGACAATCAAACGGGAATGGTGAGTTTGCATCATTTCTTTCCTAATGAAAGTTTAGAGATTCAAGTCCAAAGAATCCGCGAACAGACATTTAAAAGATGGGGAATTATGAAGCATAAGCTCTCAAGCTCTCAAAACATTATTTTAATTTTTACTGGAGTGGCAAATTTAGAAGAATTAACATCATTTTTAGAAAAGTTTTGCTCCCTTAGCTTTATGAGTGAAGCAAATAATGGGGGGGGGGGGGCAGATTGTGCTTATTTGCATCTCCAATGATAAGAGTTTAAAAGACAATGAGATCATCATGCAAAAGACTCAAATCGCGCAAAATAAAATCATATTTGAGTATTTTCTCAACGAAGAAAATGGTGACACTTTAAGAGGCAATGCATTGTTTTGGGATAAACTTATGAAAAGCATACAAATGTCTCAAAAAATTAAATTTAAAAACGCTTTAAATGATTTTAAAATCCGCTTTTTACGCTCTTGCAAGAAGAGGATAGCTTTTTTTACAAAAAGTTATAAAAACGACATTAACGAAACGCACTGAACGGGGGAATTTATGAGGGCTAATCTTATGTATAGAGAGCTAAGAAAACATTATACAATCAACGAACTCGCCTCCAAACTCAATCTTCACAGCGGAACGCTCAAACGTTGGGAGATAACACAAAAGATTCCCCATGAATATTTGCATGATCTCAATTTCTTGCTTGGGAATAAATACGAACTTCCTAAAGAAAATTTTAGAAGTCATAATGAATTTTTCACTAAACCAGAAATGGCAAAACATTGCTTTGATGTGCTTTTAGACTTTTTAAAATCTCACAAAATTCCTATTTGTCAATACACTTTCATTGAGTCAAGTTGCGGGAATTTAAGCTTTTATGATTTAATGCCTAAAAAGAGGCGCATTGGCATTGATTTAGAATACAAAAATGAGACAATTTTGTGCCAAAATTTCCTTTCTTTCACACCCAAAAACACAAAAGATTCAAAATATCTCATTGTGGGCAATCCCCCCTTTGGCCTGCGTGGGAATTTAGCCCTAAGATTTATGAATCACGCGGGTGCATTTGCCGATTTTATCGCTTTTATACTGCCTCCACTTTTTGATAGTGATGGCAAGGGCAGCCCTAAGAAAAGAGTGCGGGATTTCACTTTGGCTTTGAGTGAAAAATTACCCCTCAATAGCTTTGTCTATCCTGATGGCAAAGAAGTTAAAGTGGCAACTTTGTTTCAAATTTGGGTACATAAGAGGTTGCTTGAAGAGCTCACCCTAGAAACACAAGAGAAACAAACCTGCAAAGATTATATCAAAGTCTATTTCCTTAGCGATGGGGGAACAAGCTCTAGCACGAGGAACAAAAACATGCTCGATCGCTGTGATTTGTATCTCCCAAGCACTTGTTTTCACTCCAAACACAAAGCACAAATGAAAATCTATCACGATTTTGAGAGTTTGCCTCATAGACGCGGCTATGGAATTGTGATTTTAAGAGAGAAATCCAAAGTCAAAAAGGCTCTAGAGAGCATAGACTGGGAAAAAGTGGGCTTTTTAGGAACAAATTCCAGCCTCAATTTGCGCACTTCTTTGATTGAAGAGGCTCTCATTACAAAGGGTTTTTATGATTTAAAGATTTACAAAAAGAATCCCAGAATCTCAAGGACTTATAATGTTTAAAATATCTCAAAGAGTGTGTTAGCTCTCCGCATCCATTGCTCTAATTCTTCCCATTTGCATTCTTCTATCAATGCCCTTGCATAGCGCATTTCTTGTGCGAAAAATTCAAGAGCTCTAAGCAATTCATCACGATTTTGCTTACTGATGTCACTCCACATTTTAGGCGAACTCTTCGCTATGCGCACCATCCCCTTGAATCCTCCTCCAGCAAGAGCCAAAATGTCACTTGAATTTTCCTGCGATAACACCGTGTTTGCAAGCGCATAGCTGACAATATGAGGCAAATGACTGATAAAAGCAGCGTGGGTATCATGGGACTTGGAATCCATTTTGATGATATTCATTTTCAAAGAGACGAAAATCTCTTTTGCCATAGCCACTTGGAGCTCACCACTCTCTTCTAAATCGGTCAAAACGATAATGTGATTAGGCAGAAGCTCCTTAAAGGCCGCCTTTGGTCCGAAGTTTTCCGTTCCACTCATAGGATGAGCGCAAACGAAGTTTTTGCGAATCTCGCGCGGAATGCTTGTCGCAATCAAATGCTTCGTGCTACCCAAATCAATAATCGTACAGTTTGGAGAAACGCCTACCAACTCGGGCAATAAGTGCAAAATAGCCTCCACAGGGGTCGCAAGAAAAATCACATCACAATGTTTGATTTCATCCAAACTCACCGCCTCATCAACGAGCCCTAAGGAAAGAGCTTGTTGTAAGTGGATGGGATCATTATCTAAACCAACGATACTCTTAAACATTTGTGTTTCTCTAAGAGCCAATCCCAAAGAGCCGCCAATCAATCCGAGCCCGATAATTCCAGCTTGCATATTTGATCCATTTGATAAACTTCTTAAGAATTATACAATTTTTAATTTACAAAAGGTATAATTGCTCGTTTTTTTGATTTTTTATAACGAGGATGACTTGAATGCGCTTTTCTAGATTTTTTTCATTTTTATCTCTAGCACCTGTGTCGCTTATTTTTACTACAAATGCATATGCAGTGGATTTACCTACTATCAAAGAGGTACGCTACGAAGGGCTCAATGCGATTTCGCCACTCATTGCCAATGAAATTGCAAAAATCCGCATCGGAGAACCACTTGATGTGGATCGTATGGATATGTCCATTCGAGACTTCTATGCTCAAGGCTACTTTAAAGACATTTGGATCACTGAAGAAGACGGAATCCTCACCTATCATTTCATAGAAAAACCTGTGATTGCAAGTCTTATCGTTAGTGGCTATGGCGCAGGAAAGGAACAGCAACAGCTTGATAAAGAAATCGGTCTCAAAAAGGGCGATGTGTATGATGAAAACAAAATCGCCGATGTACGCAGACAAATCATAAGACTGCTTGAAGCACAAGGATATTATGATTCTGTAGTGGAGGTCAAGACAGAAGAAATTTCTGAAAATGCTCTCAAAGTTACGCTAGAAATTAACAAAGGTGAAGAAATTATCATTAGAGAAGCCAATTATTATGGTAGAGAAAACATCTCTGTTTCACGCATGGAAGCGGCTATTGCAAACAAAGAAAAGGATTTCATCGGCTGGATGTGGGGATTTAATAACGGCAAATTGCAGGTCAATGAATTAGAGCTTGACAAATTACGTATCCGTGATTTGTATATGCAAAAGGGCTATCTTGACGTCGATGTGAGTGCGCCTTTCTTGAAAACGGATTTCACCACCTATGATGCGACACTTGATTATCACATAGAAGAGGGCAAACGTTACAGAGTTTCCGAAGTAGAAATTATTTTAGAGGACGATGTCATTGCGATAGAAAAGCTCTATGATGGGCTGAAATTAAGAAAAGGGAAAGTTTTTAATATTGAAAAAATGCGACAAGATGCGGAATCTATGCGCTATAAAATCGGAGATCTCGGATACGCTTTTGTACGCGTTACACCCGATTTGGACAAAAACGCAGAAAATGGCGACGTGAGAGTGGTCTATTATGTGCAACCGGGCAAAAAAGTGCGCGTCAAAGATGTTATCATTTCAGGGAATCGCAAAACATTAGATCGCGTGATTCGCAGAAACATTCTCCTCACCCCCGGCGAAGAATATGAAATGAGCAAGATTAAACGTTCCAAAAACGCGATTCTAAGGACAGGAGGATTTGATGAAGTTGATATTCAAGAAGAACGTGTTGATGAAGAAAATGTGAATCTGCTCGTCAATGTCAAAGAGGGCAAAACAGGGGAATTTGCCTTTGGAATCGGGTATGGAAGCTATGATGGTGTGATGGGAAGCATCTCGGTTAAGGACCGCAATATCTTCGGGACAGGGCTGACTGCGGGAGTTTATTTTGATAAGAGTGAGGTTTCAACCGCCTATCGTATCAATCTCTATAATCCCGCTGTATTGGATAGTGATTACTCCTTAGGGACAGACATTTATCAAAGCGATTATGAAAACTACGATTATACAGAAACCTCAACGGGATTCAGCTTTGTGGGAGGTAAGAGAATCTGGGATGAGCTGGATTTGACACTGGGTTATGCATGGCAAAGAACGCGCTTGACAGACTTTGATAGCCCCTTACTTGAAGAGCTTTATCGTCAATATTACTATGGAAGCTACACGAAGTCCTCTGTGATTCCGGGTATTAATTATGACAACACCGATGCATTCCTGTTTGCAAGAAATGGGATTCGTGCAAATGGAAATATAGAATACGCTGGAATCGGTGGAGATGCGGACTTTGTGAAATACAATGCGAGTTTTCATTTTTATAAATCCGCCGATGATTGGACAGATTTGGATTTGATATTCAGATATCGTGCGCGAATCGGCTATGCGCAGGATAATGGGTATCTGCCTATTGGTGAGAAATTTTATCTGGGTGGTATCAATAGTGTGCGCGGTTTTGAAAGTCGCTCTATCACGCCACGTGACGCTTCTGGGCTACGCATTGGGGGGATGAAGTACTTTTACAACACTGTAGAATTGAGCTATAATCCCTTTGAAACTGCACAAATGCGCTTTACAGCATTTTATGACTATGGAACAATCGGAAATGATAGTTTCAACGAAATGCACAGAAATTCCGTTGGTCTTGGGATTGAATGGGTCTCTCCTATCGGCGTGATTAACTTTATATTCCCACGCGCACTTGATGATAAGCCCGGCGATGACACCTCTTCTTTTGAATTTACAATGGGACAGAGATTCTAATGGAGGCTTTAGCAGAGTCGCATTTGACACAAGAGAAATTGCAAAAAGATTCCTATTTGCAAGGGGATTCTAGCTTAAAAGAAGTCTTTAAAAGAAATTCCGAAGAAGAAAATGCTGTCGTTAAGATTCAACTCCCGCGCGTAAGTTCTGATGAGATCTTATATCTTATGCGCAATGCCTCTCTTAGAGAATTAGGAGAGAGAGCCTTTCAAATTAAAAAACAACTGCATCCTGACAATCTCACCACTTTTGTCGTGGATAGAAATATCAACTACACTAACATTTGCTGGGTGGATTGCGAGTTTTGCGCATTTAAGAGACGTTTAAATGAAGAAGGGACTTACATTTTAAGCTTCGATGAGATTGACAAGAAGATAGAAGAACTTCTGGCGATCGGTGGAACGCAGATTCTGTTTCAAGGCGGTGTGCACCCACAGCTCAAAATAGAATGGTATGAAGATCTTGTGCGCCACATCGCAGAAAAATACCCACAAATCACCATTCATGGATTCTCTGCCATAGAGATTCACTACATCGCAAAAGTCTCTCAAATCTCTATCTCTGAAGTCTTAAGACGTTTGCAAAGGTGCGGACTCTCCTCAATACCGGGTGCCGGAGCTGAAATCCTAAGCGACAGAGTACGCGACGTGATTGCGCCCAAAAAGCTTGATTCTGACGCATGGATAGAAGTGCATAGAGAGGCGCACAAAATTGGCATGAAAAGCACAGCGACAATGATGTTTGGAAGCGTGGAGAGTGATGAAGACATTGTGGAGCATTGGGAGAGGATTCGTGCTCTACAAGATGAAACAAATGGCTTTAGAGCATTTATCCTATGGAGCTTTCAACCCTCATTTACACCGCTCAAAGAAAAATTCCCGCAACTCTATGCGGCCTCATCCAATCGCTATTTGCGTCTCCTTGCATGCAGTAGAATCTTTTTAGACAATTTCCAAAATATCCAGAGCAGCTGGGTCACACAAGGATCTTATATTGGGCAATTAGCCCTACTTTTTGGCGCAAATGATTTGGGTAGCACAATGATGGAAGAAAATGTCGTAGCCGCAGCGGGAGCGCAAAACTCAATGAATCAATCCGAAATGATAGCTCTCATACGCGATATTGGCGAGATTCCTGCGAAAAGAAACACCGCCTATCATATTTTGGAGAGATTTGATTGAGAAAGATAATTTTTGTTTTATTTAGTCTTTTTGTCCTCAAAGGAGTTTTAATGGCAGAAGAGAAATTACAGATTAACAACACCGCAATTCCCCTCATCTATGAGCATAATTCACAATTGCCTCTCTTTTATATCCAACTCGTATTCAAGGGAGCTGGAAGCATGAGCGATGGAGCGCATTTGGGTCTCTCTGAAATCGTAAGTTCTCTCCTCAATGAAGGCACCAAGAAGCTTGGCGCAACAAAATTTGCCGAAAAGCTAGAAGAAAAGGCAATCAGCCTAAGCGCAGAGAGTGATTCAGAATCACTTAGAATCTCACTCACAGGCATGAAAGCTGTGCAAAAGGAATCCCTCTCCCTTTTAAAAGACTTACTCATAGATCCAAACTTCACACCACAAGCCCTCAAAAAAGTCAAAGAAGATGCCATCGTCTCACTCTCTGAAAAAGAAGACGACTATGACTATCAAGCCAACCGTCTCCTCAAATCTATGCTCTTTCAAGGGACTGCGCTAGAATTTCCATCAAGTGGGACGCCACAAACGATTGAAAAAATAAGCCTCAAAGATGCCCAGCAATTCTACAACACACACATTAATCTCAACTCCCTCTCTGTGGTCGCAGGGGGGAGTATCAGCCTTAGTGAGATTTCAAAGGACTTAAGCACAGCACTACAAAATTTACCAAAGGGCAAGAGCCCTTCTCTCACAAAAATCACAGCCAGAGATTCTGCCCAAAATCAGCGCATCTTAAAAGAAACACAACAAGCCTATATTTACTTTGGCGCCCCCTTTAATGTCGCAAATCTCCAAAAAGAGCTTGCAAAAATCCGCGTGGCTTCCTTTGTGCTTGGGGGAAGTGGTTTTGGAAGTCGCATGATGGAAGAGATTCGCGTCAAACGTGGTTTAGCCTATTCTGCGGTGATGAGATTGAATGCTTCCAAAAACATAAGTTTTGCCTTTGGTTACCTCCAAACAAGCCTCAAAAACGAAAAAGATGCCCAAAAACTCGTCTCAAAAGTCGTCAATGACTTCGTCAAAAATGGAATCACAAAACAAGAATTACAAGAGGCACAGCGATATTTGCTCGGAAGTGAGCCTTTGCGCAACGAAACGCTAGAACAGAGGCTCTCCACAGCTGCTGCAAATTTCCATAATGACTTGCCACGCGACTTTAATGAACAACTCTTAAAGGAGATTGCAAATTTAGAACTAGAAGAGGTCAATACCTATATCAAGGCACATACTGAGATTCAGAATCTCACTTTTGCCATCGTGAGTGCTGATACAAAGCCATAAGTCCTAGTTTATGGAGTTTCAAAAATATGGTAAAACACCTCTTGAGGCGCTTTTGCACCATTTACCTAAGGGATACAAAAACACCTTTTTAAGCACAAGTTTGCAGATTGGAAAGAATGTTGTCTTAGAAGTTGAAGTGCTGGATTACAAACCCACAAAGCCCGTGCGTGTCTCGTGCTATTCAAAAAAATTTGATTGTCATATTATGCTGATTATATTTCATGCAAAGCCCTATCACAGAGCAACTTTCAAGCCTCATGCGACACTCAATATAAGCGGGAAGCTACAACCACAAGGACTTGATGTATATTCTATCATTCAGCCTAAAATTCTCACGCAAATAAATGAGATTGTTGTGAGCTTTGGCAAAGTTGGCGCACAAGAGCGCACACTAAGGGAGTTTGCAAAGAGCATCACACTCAAATCCCTTTTGGAATTCTATCCTACGATTCCACGAGAGATTTTAAGTAGGATTATGAAAATTTATCAACCCGATGAGCAATTTATAGAGGACTTTGAAAGCCATAAGGGCTTTTTTGGGGAATCCCTTGAGGCACTTAAATTCATTGAGATTTACGAATATATGAGGCTTTTGCGCACTAAAAAGTTTCATTTTGAAGGATTGACCCCCCTTAATGGCGCGATAGATTCTTGGATACAATCTCTCCCCTTTGCATTGACACAAGGACAGAGGGATGCCATCTGCGACATTAAAGAATCGCTCAAATCTAATAGCGCCACAAGGCGCGTGATTGTAGGCGATGTCGGATGTGGAAAAACGATTGTGATTTTAGCCGCTGTGATGATAGCCTACCCCAAAAAGAGCGTTTTAATGGCACCAACCTCCATCCTTGCACAGCAATTATTCCAAGAAGCGCAGAGATTCTTGCCATCTGCTGTAAAAATCGGGCTTTTGACGCAACGCACTAAAGAGAATCTGCAATGTGATTTTCTGATTGGAACTCACGCGCTTTTGTATCAAGAGCTCAATGATTTTGCGCTTGTTATGATTGATGAACAGCATCGCTTTGGAACGGCGCAACGTAACGCATTAGAAAAAATGTTGAGACAAGATTCTAAACGTGCGCATATTTTGCAATTTTCGGCAACTCCGATTCCGCGCACACAAGCCATGATCGAATCAAACTTCTTAGACTTTAGCTTCATTAGAGATCTGCCTTTCAAAAAGGACATAACCACGTGCATTATCGGCTCAAGTGACTTTAAGAATCTCCTAGAACACATCCAAAGAGAAATCACAGAGCAACATCAAATCATCATCGTCTATCCCCTCGTTGAAGAGGGCAAATCCATGCCATACACAGCATTAAAAGAGGGAGAGAATTTTTGGAAAAGTCGCTTTAGTGGTGTGTATTGCACACATGGCAAGGATAAAAATAAAGAGCAAATTTTAGAAGAATTCAAAAAAAAAGGCACGATTCTGCTTGCCACAACGGTCATTGAAGTGGGAATCTCACTGCCAAATCTTAGCACAATCATCATTGTAGGTGCCGAGAGATTAGGACTTGCGACATTACATCAATTGCGCGGAAGAGTGAGCAGGAATGGACTCAAGGGGTATTGTTTTTTATTCACAAAACACAGTAAAACAGAGCGTTTAGAGGAGTTTGCAAAGACACAAAACGGATTTGAAATTGCGCAATTGGATCTCAAATACAGAAGTAGCGGGGATTTGCTTGGCGGTGAGAGCCAGAGCGGAAAGCAGTTTGAATGGGTCGATCTTGCAGAAGATGAAGAGGTGATAAAATGCGCTAAAACCGCTCTGGATTGTGCTGACAGCAGTTAGCTTAGGCTAACCTCTGTCTTTTAATCCTAATCTCTCAATGAGCTTTGCGTAGCTCTTAAAATTTGTGCGCCTTAGGTAGTAGAGCAAACGTCTCCTTTGTGAAACAATCTTTCTAAGCCCTAAGCGACTAGAATGGTCTTTTTGATTCACCTTAAGATGCTCCGTGAGCGTCTTAATCCTGTCGCTAAGAAGCGCAACTTGAACCTCTGTAGAGCCTGTATCCTTAGGATCTCTTGCAAAAGAAGAGATAATCTCTCGCTTTTTCGCCGAATCTTGAGCCATTTTGACCTCCTGATTGGTATAAAATAAAAGTCTGCATTCTAGCATAAAAATGCAAAAAAACGCTAAAATCATAAAATTTCTTGCTTTTGTAGTAGAAAAAAGCATTAAAATTAAGTAAAATTAAGATTCTATTTTAAGCTTTTGGAGTTCATTTGGCGACAATCAATAAGAAAACTTCTATTCTTAGTCGGATAATGCCCTTTCTTAGCGCCTTGTCAGAATCTAAGGACTTAACAGTTGTTTTTTTTATTGTGGCGATTCTTGCCATTATCATTGTTCCCTTGCCTAGCACACTTTTGGACTTCTTTCTTGCAATTTCTATCGCGCTCTCTGCATTGATTATCCTCATTGCGCTCTATGTGAAGAAGCCGACAGATTTTTCTGCCTTTCCTACACTCCTATTGATTATCACACTTTTTAGGCTCTCGCTCAATATCGCAACGACAAGAATGATTCTAAGTAATGGACACTTAGGTCCCACAGCAGTAAGCGACATCATTAACGCATTTGGGCAATTTGTTGTAGGTGGAAATTATGTCATTGGCGTGATTTTGTTTATTATTTTAGTCATCATTAACTTTATGGTTGTTACAAACGGCTCAACACGGGTCTCTGAAGTTAAAGCGCGCTTCACGCTTGATGCGATGCCGGGCAAACAAATGGCTATTGATGCAGACTTAAATTCGGGTATCATAGGACAAGAAGAAGCAAAGGCACGTCGCGATGCTCTTGCAGCAGAAGCGGACTTTTACGGCTCTATGGATGGTGCCAATAAATTTGTCAAGGGCGATGCCATCGCAGGGATCATTATTACACTCATTAATATCATTGGTGGTTTCCTCATTGGTGTGTTCCAAAGAGACTTAACCCTCGCCGATGCCGCCTCCACTTTCACAATCCTCACCATAGGCGATGGGCTTGTCTCACAACTTCCCGCGCTCATTGTATCCACAGCGACAGGTATTATTGTAACGCGCTTTAGCAAAGAGGGGGATAATTTCGCCTCAGGAATCATAGAACAGCTCATTAATGAATCCAAAACGCTCTTAATCGTGGGCTGTATCTTACTTTTATTTGCACTTGTTCCGGGTCTGCCGACACTTTCACTTGGATTTGTCGGGCTTCTTTTTCTAAGCCTCGCGCTTCTTTTAAGCAAACAAAAAGACGGGGATATTTGGAAATATGTAGAATCCCTCTGGCATAAGGTCAGAAAAGAAGAAAAAACACAGACTTCAGCAGAAGAAACACAGCAGCGCAGAACACAAGCTGGACAGCAACCTCAACAAGTCGCACAGCAACTCACAAAAGAAAGCGAAGAAGAACGCAAAAAACGCGATGAAGCAGAGATTGATAATGCCTTGAAAGTGAAGATTTTGCGCGTTGCACTTGGATATCAGCTCATTAAATTTGCTGATCCCGCACAAGGCGGTGAGCTTGTCAATAAGATTCGTCAAGTACGCAAGGTTATGGCAACAGAATATGGAATCCTCGTGCCTATGGTGCATTTGCGCGATGATCTCAATCTCCCTCCCGATGAATATCAAATCCTCTTAAAAGAAATTGAAATCGGGCGCGGACAGATTATGACAGACAAATTCCTTGCCATTCCTGCAAGTGGTTTTGTGGGTGAGCTGGAATATGGAATCCCTACAAAAGAGCCAATTTATGGCATGGACACCTATTGGATCGATGAGGACAAGAAAGAGGATGCTATTATAGAGGGCTATACCATCGTAGATGGCGCATCTGTGATCAGTACGCACATTCAAGAGCTTATCAAACAATACGCAGAGGAATTGCTCACGCGTCAAGAAGTGCATAATCTCCTTGAAAAACTCGGCAAGGATTATCCGATATTGGCCGAAGAAATTAAGGGAATCGGAATTGGCTCTATCCAGCACATTCTCAAAGAACTCTTGCATGAACAAATTCCGATTAAAGACATGCTAAGCATCGCCGAGGCAATCGCCGATGGCTATCCCGCTTATAAATCCGACTTATCAACGCTTGCAGAATATGTGAGAGCGTGTTTGAAGCGGCTCATTACGCATAATTTCCAAAGTGATGATGGAATCTTGCGCTATTTCGTCCTCTCACCGACTTTAGAGCAATTCTTGCTTGAGCGCATTCCCGATGCGCAAAAAATGGGGCAGAGATTGCGCCTTAGTCCGACAGAAGCGCAGAGCCTTGCGACAGCACTTGATGCCACTTATCAAAAGGCCACTTCACTAGGGGCTGTTCCGGCAGTTATTGGTGGGATTCCTATGGTTTTGAGAAAGGCCATTGCGGTTTTCATGGAACAAAATGGCTTTGGACGCAAAATGGTTGCACTAAGCATTGCCGAGATTGATCACAAGACGAAGTATGAAGTGCTAGGCACAGTAGAGCTAACACAAGCGCAATAATGAGGAAATAAGAAAATATGCACATTTATCATTTGTCTCACATTGATTTAGATGGCTATGGCTGTCAAATGGTGAGCAAAGAACTCTATACACACGCATTTAAGGATTCTAAACTTCATTTTTATAATGCAAATTATGGCAAGGAAGTGAGCGCAAGGTTGGATCAAATCTATCAGCAAATAAAGAGTGAAAAAGAGCGCAACGGACACAATAAGGCACACATTCTTATGAGTGATTTGAATCTCACACTCCAAGAATGCGAGAGCCTCACAAACACGATTTTAGAGTTGAATCTCAATGGCTTTGAAATCACCTTTTCACTCCTTGATCATCACAAAAGTGGGCAGGAGTGTGCAGACAAATATGAGTGGTATTTCCTAGACACACAGCGCAGTGCGACAAAAATCGTCTATGAGACGCTCAAAGAGAAGTTAGGAATCCAAGAATCCACGCAAAAATGGCTTGAACCAATGGTTGAGATGATTGATAACATTGATTTATGGCAAGAGGGTGGATGTTTCTTTGAGTTTGGGAAAGTCGCCATGCGCTTGATTGTGGAAGCAAAGGAACTCAATCGCTTCATGTTTGATGAGAGCGATAGGCTCTACAAACTCGCGCTACTTAGGGAATCTGCGCAGTTTTTGCTCAAAGAAAATGGACATATCCTACTTGATAATGCGATTTTAGAGCTTAAAAAGAAGTTTTTAGGAGGAAGTTTGAATAGCGACACCTTAGACAATCTTGCCTCCAACACTCAATGCGACTTACTCTCTCAAATGACAGAATCATGCAGTGTGCATTGCGGGAAATATAGGGGGTTTTTGAGCTATAGTATCGGAAATATTTCTGTTTTGGCTAATTTATTTTTGAAGCGCAATCCACAATTTGACTTCTATCTTGATGTGAATGCAAGGGGAAATGTGAGTTTGCGTGCCAATAATGCCTGTGATGTGAGTGCGATTGCAAAACGGTATTTCAATGGGGGTGGGCATCCTAATGCAAGTGGCGGAAAGATTGAGAATTTCAAGGAAAGCTTCATTTATGAGGATATTAAAGCCCTTGTGCAAGGCATTTTAGAATAAGGAGTGAAAATGTCAGATCAGAAAATCAAAGAATTAGAGGAAGAGATAGAAGAACTCTCCATTCAATTGAGCGATATGCTGTGCGTAGCATTATTGCTTAGCGGGGCGCGAGAGGATTCTATCCAACAAGCCCTTGATGCCTATATTGACAATCTGGACGAAGAGAGCCTAGAATATGGTGTCAATGAGATTTTAGACAATCTCCAAAAGCTCAAAACCACACATCCTAATCTTTTCAAACACAAAAGTTAGAGGATAAAGCGTTGGAGCAAAAAAGAATTGCCATTCTCTTTAGTGGTAATGGGAGCAATCTAGAGGCTCTCATTAGAGCCTTGCACAACAAGACCTTTGCACACACAATAGAAGTCGCAGAGTCAAAGGAATGGCTTGTGAGCGGATTTGATGAGTTGAGCCCTAAGGAAGCGCAAACTGCAAGTTTGTCTGAAAATATGACAAAAGCGCACGTTGCGGAATCTCACAGAGGAAATCAGAGGAAAAAGCGCGAAGAATCTAATAAAAGTGCGGAATTTTGCATAGAAGTTGTGCTAGCTCTAAGCAATAGGAGCGATGCCTATGGGATAAAACGTGCGCAAAATCTCGGAATCCCTACGCGGATTGTGGAAAGTCAAGGCAAGAGCAGAGAGGCTTTTGATCAAGAATTAGTCGGAATCCTCAAGCCACTGCGCTTAGATTTGTGCGTGTTTGCGGGATTTATGCGCATTCTAACCCCCCTATTCATACGACAGATTCCATCAATCAACATCCATCCCTCACTCTTGCCACTTTTCAAGGGCGCAAAGGGAATCGCAGAATCTTGGAGCAGCCCTATGAAAGTCGGAGGCGTGAGTGTGCATTATGTGAGCGAGGAGGTGGATAGCGGGGAGATTATCGCGCAAGGTGTGTTATGCAAAAGGCACAAAGAAAGCCTAGAATCCTACACAGAGAGAATCCACGCTCTAGAACACGCAATCTATCCACGTGCCGTGCGCAAAGCCTTGATATTGCAAGATTTGAAGCGGGATTCTGACAAACAAGAGTCTATTACAAAGGTAGTGCAATGAATGCCCTGCCTATAAGCGCGTGTTGCATTGTGAAAAATGGCGCAAAGACATTGCAAGAATGCTTAGAGTCCCTCAAAGATTTCAATGAAATCATTCTTTTAGACAATGGCAGCACTGATGAGACTTTGCAAATCGCAGAGCGCTTCAATCAAAGTTATGGGAATTTGAAAGTCTTTCACAGTGCGTTTATTGGCTTTGGTGCGTTAAAGAATCTTGCTATCTCTAAGGCACAAAACGCATGGATTCTTAGCATTGATGCCGATGAGGTACTTTTAGGCGATGCCCTGCAGGAGCTGCAAAATCTCTATGAGCGCGAGTTGTCTGCAAACAAGAATCTCCTGCTCTCTCTCCCGCGTCAAAATCTCTATAAGGGTGAGTGGATTAAGGCTTGTGGCTGGTATCCTGATTATGTTTTAAGAGTGTTTCATAAGGATTTCACACATTTTAATGATAATGTCGTGCATGAAAGCCTCATCATTCCACAAAATGCAAACATTATAAAGCTCAAAGCGGGGCTGAAGCATTACGCCTATGACAACATCTACGGATTGCTTGATAAAATGCAGTTTTATTCTGACCTTTGGGCACAGCAAAACCTTCACAAAAAAGCTTCTATGCTTAAGGCTCTCGTGCGTGGGAGCTTCAAATTCATAAGGGATTATTGTTTTAAAAAAGGTTTTTTGTATGGTTATAAGGGATTTATTATAAGCTTTTGTAATTCTTTAGGAGTCTTTTTCAAATACGCTAAGCTCTACGAACTCACGCACAAAGTCCCTACTTGTGCCTTAATCATCACCACTTATAACCAAAAAGAACGTCTGGGTTTGGTGCTTGATTCTGTCAAAAGGCTTGAAGTTTTACCACAAGAAGTTTTAATCGCCGATGATGGAAGCACGGAGGAGACGGCAAGCTTGATTAAAGAGTATCAAAAGACTTTCCCCTGCCCCTTAAAGCACATTTGGCAAGAAGACAGAGGCTATCGGCTCAATGCAAGTCGCAATAACGCAATCAATTCCACACAATGCGAATACATCATTATCGCTGATGGGGATATGATTTTGGATTCCCATTTTATCAAGGATCATCTGGATTTTGCCAAGCATAAAGTCTATTTACAAGGGGGGCGCATTATCTTAAATCAAGCTCAAACAGATGAAATTTTAAATGGGGGGCAATATGACAAAAACAATCATCCTAAGCTTCCCTTTGCTTTTAAAGCCCTTAGGATTCCGCTTTTATCAAGCCTTATTTATAAGAACTCTCGCATTACAAGCGAGGTTTTTGCCCATAAAGAATTGATTAAAGGCGTGAGGGGTTGCAATATGAGCTTTTATAGAGCAGACTTTGAATCCATCGGGGGATTTAATGAAAATTTTATGAGCTGGGGACGCGATGATAGTGAGTTTGTCGCGAGATTTTTATTCAATGGCGGAGAATTAAGACGTCTTAAATTCAAAGGCATAGCCTATCATCTTTGGCACAAAGAAAATGACAAAACAGAACTCTCAAGCAATCACAAACTCTATCTTCATACAATTCAAAAGAGAATCAAAGATTGGAGAATAGAATGAAAATATTACTCACAGCAAACACTATGAGTATAGGGGGAGGGATTGAACGCGTTGTGTGCAATCTCGCTAATGCTTTTGCAGAGAGAGGGCATGAGATAAGCATCTTTGCATTGCATAAAGAGGGAGCGGATTTGTCGCGATTGCATTCTAAGGACATTCAAGTCAAACTCTCCACCCATCGCTTAGGATTTAAGAAGCCCAAGAATAGATGGGGTAAGATTCTAAGAGAGTTTTTGCGCCTTTTTATAACACCACTGAATGCCTATTTGCTCTATCAATGCAGAAGGGATTTTGAGAATCTCATTTGCAAAGAAAACCCCGATTTTATCATTTGCAACGCCCCCTTTAATACGCTCAATAAAATTATTGCAAAGTACAAAGAGAGAGCCGTTAAAATCGTGCATGGAACCTATGAGTTTCACAATAATTTTCATCAAGATTTCTCAATATTCCCTCACATTGTTTTGCTTAGTTCCAAAGAACTCAAATCATTCCAAGCAAAATATCCAAAGAGTCACTTATCTATCATTCCAAATTTCATTCCCACAATCCCTAAAGAAAGCACAAATCATGCACAAAAGATTGTTTTGAGTGTGGGGAGATTGACACAAGAAAAAGGATTTTCGCGTTTGATTGAAACTTGGGACTTGGCGCAAAAAAATCAAGCCTTTAGAGAGTGGAAATTACACATTGTCGGTGAGGGAGGATTAGAGCAAGAGCTTAGAGAGCAAATTAGTGCAAAAAATCTTAATGATTCTATTATACTAAAACCCTTTACAAAAGAGATTGAAAAAGAATATTTAAGTGCAAGCATTTATGTGATGACGAGTTTTTTTGAGGGCTTTGGAATGGTTTTGGTTGAGAGTGGAAGTTTTGCTCTGCCAAGTGTTGCTTTTGATGTAAATGCTGGTCCTAGCGATATAATAGAAGATTCAAAAACAGGCTTTTTGATTGAGGATAATGCCCTTGAGAGCTTTGCAGAAAAACTCTGTGTTTTAATGGAGAATCAAAACTTAAGGGAACAAATGGGACATGCAGCCAAAAAGCGTATGCAAGAAAAATTTTCTAAAGAGGTGATTATGGAAAAATGGGAGGAATTGTTTGAGAGTTTGAAGCCTTAGTGTTTTGCGTATTTTTTATAATGTCGTAAGATTTTAGCAATTTTAAAAAAAACATTCAAGAGCCCCTTGTGCCTTCTTCTTGCAAATTCTATCACTTCAGCCAAAAGAATGCAAAGTCCAGAGTTTTCATGCATACTCTTTTCATTTGCATTTGTGTATTTTATATCCTCATTTTTTAGCAAAGAGTGCATTTTGAAGAAATTGCAAGTTTTAAAAGCCTCCAGCGCGTTAAATCCTAATGCAATGGTGTTTTTAGAAGATTCTGCAATGCTTTTTTGAATTTCTAGTAATTCTTGTTTAAAAATAGGCGTTTGTGAAGCCATATCCCACCAGTATGAGCACACATTCACACCCTTAAAATCGCTAAAGCTCTCCAAAAGTTTCCAAGGCTTATAACCAAAATGCAAGATTTTTGGATTCTTAGCACTTTCCAAAAACTCCGCACGTGTGTAATTAAGCCGTGTCTTATCCTCATCTTTACAAATGCAATAGCAAAAAGCACTTGTTTCAAAGCAATAGGCAAAGGCAAGTTTTAATTGGGATTGTTTTTTCACAAAAAAATTAAGCAAATCTTGATCGGCTGTTTTGATATAAACTACACGACGTGCTAGACTTTGAGCCTTTGTAAAAAGCTCACAATCAATATATTTTTTTGTATTAATAAGCAAAAATCCCGAATAAAAAAAACTTTCATCATAAAAATGTGTGCAAATTGCATTTTGCTCTTTATATTTGAGTTTGCGTCTCTTAGAGCCTTTATCACTCACACAAGCAAGAATCTTGTCGCTCAAATCTAAAGTAAAAAGCTCTCTTATATCACACAAACAGAGCATATCAGAATCCAAATACAAGCATTTGGAATATTCTTGCAAAAATTGTGGTGCAATCAAACGATAATAGGGCAAAAAATTGCTGTGTGCTGCTCCACTCTTAGGAAAGCCCTCAAATTCCTTTTCATCAACAATTTTGACTTCAATGCTGCAAGGATAAATGAGACTAAGCTCTCTTTGAAGTTCTGCGAGTTTATCGTGCGTTTGTGTGCTTACAAAATCGCTTAAAATCACAAAGACATAGCCCTCTTTTTGCTCATTTTCATTTAAAGACTCATAGTCAATAAAATGCAATTTTTCTGCACTCATTTTTGCTTGTGATTCTCTATCTTGTGCCAAATCTTTGCAAAGTTCTTTAAAGCTTTTTTGAGAATTTGTGTTTTTTATGATGCTTGTTATAAGAGTGCTTGTGTATTTGATATAGTTTTCATCTGCGTTAAAGACAATGGGAAACATTTTGCCTCTTTATGAGAATCGTTAAATATGCTAGAATTATAGTCAAAGTTCGCTAAAGGATGCCTAATGAACCCGAAAATTTCTCTTGTTGTCCCCGTTTATAATGTTGAAAAATACATCGCAGAATGCCTAGAATCCCTCATAAATCAGAGTTTTAAAGACATTGAAATCATTTGCGTGGATGATTGCGGGAGTGATAGGAGTGTGGAGATCATAGAATCCTATGCTAAGAGGGATCCGCGGATCAAAATTATCAGAAATAAAAAAAATCTCAGTCTCTTTCAAGCCAGAATGCAAGGCGTGTTAGCGCAGAGTACGGATTGGACACTCTTTTGTGATTCCGATGATTTTTTGGAACCGTCCGCTTGTGAGGAGTTTTATAATGCGACTCAAGGGGATTTTGACATTATAAGCGCAGGGTGCTACAGATATGGGGGGGGGGGCGAAAACCTCTGGCTTCATACCCACGCATGATTTTTGAGTGTTTGGAGGACTATGAGAATTATTTGTACAGACAAAAAGATCTTCACACTCACGCTTGGGGGAGATTGATAAAAAAAGAGGCATTATTGAGAGCCTATGCACTGCTAGACTACAAAGACAGGCTCCAGTTTGCAGAGGATGCTCTGCTGAACTTCGCACTTTGGAATTGCTGTGAGAGATTTTGCTTTTTGGATTCCTTGCTCTATAATTATCGTGCCAATCCACAATCCATACTAGGTCGCAAAGATGAAGCAAACATTCTCTCACACATTAGGGATTGCGATACAATCACAGCAAAGATAAAAGAATGTGCGCCAAAATCTCACAAAAAACTCACAAGAATCTTTTTGTCTTTTATTTTAACGTCACGACTTTCGTGGCGATCCCTTTTGCCGCGCACACCGCTAGAGCGCTTCTGTGATTATCTCCAAATGAGGATGTTCATTTGGAAAAGAAGCCTGCGCTATCGCTTTGGGATCTAGAGCTTTATCCAGCCATCAGGAACGATGTCATCATAGGGAAGCGCCTTGAACCAAACCTTAGGCGCTATGACAATCTTATGAGGATTCTCATTTAATGCCCCCCC
Source organism: uncultured Helicobacteraceae bacterium (assembly GCA_947588965.1). Taxonomy (GTDB): domain Bacteria; phylum Campylobacterota; class Campylobacteria; order Campylobacterales; family Helicobacteraceae; genus Helicobacter_D. The sequence goes on along the minus strand of CANQAN010000002.1, from coordinate 30,398 downwards.
CCACCAAGAAAATGTAGAGTTTGCGATGATATTGTGCTTGCAATTGCGCATAAGCTCTAAATCAAAGTAATTTTCTTGATCATTCCAATCAACAAAAACAGCTTCAATCCCCAAATTATCCCGCGCCCAAGCTATGTCATTAGAAAAGACAAAAAACTTAGGATTTGAAACTCTTTGTGATATAAACTCGATCGCTCTTTTGTAATAATCAAGACCGACGATTCCAATGAGATTAATAATATCTGGCTTCAGATAATCCCCTCTGCGCACATGCAAACAGACAGATTCACAAGATCTTATCTTCTCTAGTGTCTTGGAATTTTTGGCATTAAGCGGAATCTTTAGTGTGAAATCCCGTGCAATTTCATTAAAAATATCCTTGAAATATCTCATGCTCTGAAAGCATCCGGAGATATAATAACTCCCGCATGGAAGCTCTAAATAGCGCCTTTCAAACACGGCTGAAAATTTTTCACAATAAGACTTGTAGTCATAAAAGGGTCTCACAAGAAACTTCGGCAAAAGGCGGTATTTACACCAGAGTTTCTCTAGAGCGTTTGCCTCTTCCTTTGGGATTCCAAAGATCCGCTCAAGCTGATATTTAAAAGAATCCGTTTTGTCACAAAAGCGGATTTTTTGCTTAGGGAATCTGTGTTTAAGGGCTCTTGCAAATGCGTATTGAAACATTTGATTCCCAAGTCCTCCACTATAGACGACAATGATCAAGAACTCCCCTTTGATTTAAGTAATAATCTGGTATTATAGCGCATTTCATTAAGGACAAGGACGAATGACAAATCTCATTTTATGCGGTGGGAGCGGGACGCGGCTCTTTCCCCTCAGTCGCACGAACTTTCCAAAGCAATTTCTGCAAATATTTCCCAAATCCCCGCAAGAATCCGCAATGCAAGAATCCACAGAGCAGAAAATCTCCCTCTTTACCAAAACCTACCTCCGCAATGCCCAAATCTGCAAACAAACCCTTATCATCTCAAACACAGAGCAATATTTCCTCGCAAATGATCAGCTAGAATCTTGTCAAATTGCGCAAAAACCACAATACATCCTAGAATCTCTCGGCAAAAATACAGCTCCAGCGGTGATTCTTGCTTGTTTGACTTTGCCAAAAGACGAAATCGTACTCGTCACACCAAGCGATCATTTGATTAAGGATGAGGAATCCTATTTCCAATGTGTCAAAAAGGCTAAAAAACTTGCGCGCAACGGCGCTTTAGTCACCTTTGGAATCACGCCTAACGCGCCTCACACGGGCTATGGCTACATTTGTGCAGACAAAGATAATGTGTTAGGATTCTACGAAAAGCCGACTTTAGCACAGGCTCAAAAATATCTCAAAAGCAAAAATTATCTTTGGAATGCGGGAATTTTCTGTTTCAAGGTGGAATCCCTGCTCAAAGAAGCGCAATTGTACGCTAAAGAGATTGTTAAAGCTTGTACTAAAGCCATCAAACAGGCACAAACATACGAGAATGTCTGCAAAATCCCTCTCAAAGCCATGCAAGAGATTCCAGAAAACAGCCTTGATTATGCGATTTTAGAGCATTCAAAGAATCTTAAAGTGGTTGCAAGTGATTTTGCATGGAGTGATGTAGGGAGCTTTGATTCCCTTGCTTGTGAGTTTCCAAAAGATGTGCATGGAAATTGCTTCGTAGGGCATGTGGAAGCACTAGAAAGCAAGGATAATTTTGCATTCTGTGAGAATCCAAAAAAAGTCATTGCGCTCATTGGCACAGAGAATCTTCTTGTCGTCGAGACACAAGATGCCCTACTTGTCGCAAAAAAGGGACAATCACAAGACATTAAACAAATCGTACAAAAACTCTCAAACAGTGCTTTCAAAGAAATATGTCAAAATCACACAACCACCTATCGCCCTTGGGGAAGCTACACCGTGCTAGAAAACGAACAGGGCTATAAAATCAAGCGCATTGTCGTCTTGCCTAATAAACGTCTCTCTTTGCAAAAGCATTTTCACAGAAATGAGCATTGGATTGTCCTTAGCGGAAGCGCAACTGTGGAGGTTGATGGTGAGAAAAAACTCCTAAGACCTAATGAATCCACTTATATCAAAATGGGGCAGACCCACAGATTGAGCAATGAGGGCAAGATTCCCGTTGTACTCATTGAGGCACAAGTCGGGGAATACACGCAAGAAGATGATATTGTGAGAATTGAAGATGATTTCAAACGAAACGAACTCTAGGGACTCTAAAAAGGAAAATCATGTCTAAAAGGGCTTTAATCACAGGAATTACAGGACAAGATGGGGCTTATTTGAGCGAATTTTTGCTCAAAAAAGGCTATGAAGTGCATGGAATCAAGCGCAGGGCATCTCTATTCAACACAGACAGGATCGATCATCTCTTTGAAGGGCATCATGTCAAAGACAACAGATTCTTTTTGCATTATGGAGATATGACAGATTCTATGAATATCACGCGACTCATTGCAGAGGTTCAGCCCGATGAAATTTACAATCTCGCCGCACAAAGTCACGTGCATGTGAGCTTTGAAACACCAGAATATACAGCAAATGCCGATGGAATTGGGACATTAAGGGTATTAGAAGCGGTCAAATTTCTCAATCTCATTGATAAAACAAGAATATATCAAGCTTCAACTTCAGAACTCTACGGAAAAGTGCAAGAGATTCCGCAGAATGAAAACACGCCTTTTTATCCGCGATCACCTTATGCAGTGGCGAAGATGTATGCGTATTGGATTACCGTGAATTACAGAGAAGCCTATGGAATTTTTGCTTGCAATGGGATTTTATTCAACCACGAATCTCCTGTACGTGGTGAAACTTTTGTGACGCGTAAAATCACACGTGCTGCTTCAAAAATTGCATTGGGACTACAAGATAAACTCTATCTTGGAAATTTGGATGCCAAACGTGATTGGGGGCATGCGAAAGATTATGTTAAAATGATGTGGTTAATTTTACAGCATAATAGGGCAGAAGATTGGGTGATTGCCACAGGGCAAACGACGCAGGTAAGAGACTTTGTACGTCTTGCATTTGATTTTTGTGGAATCTCTTTGGATTTTGTTGGAGAGGGAATTGATGAAAAAGGAGTGATTAGTGCGCTTAATTTGGAACGTGCTAAAGAGCTCAATTTGAATTTTTCACATTTAAAAATTGGACAAGAACTTGTTGCGATTGATAAGAGGTATTTTCGCCCTACAGAGGTGGATTTATTATTAGGCGATCCAAGTAAGGCTGAAAGGGAGCTTGGATGGAGCAGGGAATTTAAGCTGCAAGATTTGGTCAATGACATGATGGCAAGTGATTTAAAACTCATGACAAAAGATGTCTATCTTAAAAAAGGTGGATATAAGATTTTGAGGTATTTTGAATGAATCCTATAAAGACAATTTTACTCAGTGGCTCTAGCGGTATGGTGGGAAGAAATATTTTAGAACATCATAAGTCCAAACAATACCATTTTCTCACTCCATCACACGAAGAACTTGATTTGCTGTGTAAAGAAAAAATTTTAAACTATTTAAAAGACAAGAAAATTGACATGATTATCCATGCTGCAGGTGTGGTGGGAGGGATTCGTGCTAATATAGAAGAACCTGTTAAATTTCTAACTCATAACGCTTACATCGGGCTTAATCTCATCACTGCAAGTTTTGAATGTGGCATTAAGATGTTTTTGAATTGCGCCTCTTCTTGCATGTATCCCAGAAATGCGATCAATCCCTTGAAAGAGGAATACATCCTAAAAGGTGAGTTAGAGCCGACAAATGAAGGCTATGCCCTTGCAAAAGTCTTAAGCACAAGGCTTTGTGAATATATAACACATTCCAATAAAAAATTTTTTTATAAAACAGCCATTCCATGCAATCTGTATGGAAAATATGACCAATTTGACAGCACAAAAGCACATATGATTCCTGCTGTGATTGAAAAAATTCACAGAGCTAAGATAAAGCAGGATAAAAACGTTCAAATATGGGGCGACGGGAAGGCTCGACGTGAATTTATGTATGCTGAGGATTTGGCTGATTTTGTTTTTTATGCTTTAGAGAACTTTAAACAAATGCCACAGAATATCAATGTGGGGTTAGGCTATGATTTTAGTATTGATGAATATTATCAATGCATCGCTAGAGTGATTGGTTATGAGGGGAATTTCATTTATGATTTATCAAAGCCTACAGGAATGCAACAAAAACTTATAGATGATACTCTATTAAAACAATTTGGCTGGAGTGCTAAAACGAGCTTAGAAAGCGGAATCTCTCAAACTTATAGTTATTTTAAACAATCATTAAATAATGGGGAGAAATGAATGCTTAATTATCCTATCGCGTCTTCTACTTGGGATGAGAAAGAATTAAATGCAATCTATGAAGTCATAAAAAGGGATTGTTTTACTATGGGGGAAAAGGTTGCGGAATTTGAAAAGGAATTTGCAAAGTTTGTTGGTGCAAAATATGCCGTAATGACAAGTTCAGGCTCAACGGCAAATCTCATCGCTACAGCGGCTTTATTCTATACAAAGAATGCAAAGCTCAAAAGAGGTGATGAGGTGATTGTTCCTGCGGTTTCTTGGAGTACGACTTATTATCCCTTGTATCAATATGGATTGAAACTTAAATTTGTTGATGTGGATTTGCAAAGTTTAAATTATGATTTAAATGCTTTAAAACAATGCATCAGTGAAAAAACTAAAATGATTGTGCTTGTTAATTTGCTTGGAAATCCTAATGATTTTGACTTGATACAAGATTTTATAAAAGATAGGGATATTATTTTATTAGAAGATAATTGTGAAGCTATGGGTGCAGAGTATAGGGGAAAACAAGCTGGAACTTTTGGCATTATGGGAACTTTTTCAACTTTTTATTCTCATCATATGGCAACGATGGAGGGTGGATTTGTCGTAACAGACGATGAAGAACTCTATCATATCTTACTCTGCCTTAGAGCACATGGCTGGACTAGGAATTTACCAAAGCATAATCTTCTTGTTGAAAAAAGTGAAAATGCTTTTGATGAATCTTTTCGTTTTATTTTGCCCGGATACAATGTCCGTCCTGTTGAGATGAGTGGTGCTATAGGACTAGAACAGCTTAAAAAACTGCCAAATTTTTTAAAACATCGCAGAGAAAATGCAAAACTTTTTTGTGAGCTTTTTGGAGAGAGTGAAGATTTTATCATACAAAAGGAGATTGGAAGCAGTTCTTGGTTTGGATTTTCGCTCATCATTAAAGAAAATTCAAAGTTAAACAGAGAGGAACTTTTAGAAAAATTAAGACAAAATGGCATTGATTATCGTCCTATTTGTGCGGGGGATTTCACTCAAAATCAAGTGATAAAATATTTTGATTATGAGATTTTTAAAGAGCTTAAAAATGCAAAATATCTTCATAAAAAAGGATTTTTTGTAGGGAATCATCAAAAGGACATTTCTGAAGAACTCCATTTGCTTCATAAAATTGTAAATGGGGGGGGGGATTTATAAATTAAACCTTACTCTTTATTCAAATAAAAATTCATTCCGCTTAAAATTTTTACCTTCTTTGCAAACAAATGGGTCTCAATCTTCTCTAAAAACAAAGCTTAAATTTTCAAATCATAAGAGAGATTATAAGACAAATTTTTCTTGTGATTCTTACAATGCAAAGCTTTGCAAAATAAAGGTTGCATAAATGGCGATAGAATTTGAGATTTGCGAATCAAAGCTCTTAAAGGGCGTTTATATCATAAAACCTAATAAATTCAAAGATTTAAGAGGTGAAATTTATACCGCTTTCACAAGTGAGGTCATAGACAAACTTTTGCCAAAGCCTTTAAAATTTATCCACGATAAATTCATTCATTCCAAACAACATGTCATTCGCGGAATCCACGGCGATACAAAGACTTATAAACTTGCAACTTGTGTCTATGGTGAGGTGGAGCAAGTGGTTGTGGATTGTGATAAAAACTCTCCAACTTATCTTAAATGGGAAAAATGGACAATCAACGCAGACAATCAACTCATCATCTTTGTTCCTGCAGGTTTTGGAAATGCCCATTGTGTTTTAAGTAAAGAAGCGGTGTATTATTATAAATGTGCCTATCTTGGTGCGTATGTTGATGCAGAGGAGCAATTCACTTATGCGTACAATGATGAGAGAATCGGCATTAATTGGGCAACGCAAAATCCTATCCTTTCAGAAAGAGATAAATTAGCGCCATAAACACAATCAATTTTAAATAAAAAGAACGTTGGATGCAATGCCTTTTGTGAATATCGCAACAAACATAAGGCTAAAAATTCAATTTCACATGCTCTTTTGGGACTTTTACCACCACTTTTTTGACAATCTCCCTTTTTTCTTGCGTGAAGATTCCTCCTGCATGCACATCAATAGGCTCAAACACCGCCACATTCCCCGCAAAAAGCTGAATGCTTGAGAGAAAGGCATTAGGCTGATATTCTATCAAATCGCGCTCACTATCATAAGGGGTTTTCACTGCACACAATGAATGCGGCGCGACAAAGAAAATCTCCCGCCCCTGCACGACCATTTGAAAATCCACCATTTCCCTATGACTTTCATAAAACGCCTCTTTGGGTGATTTTGTTTCATAGGCTTGTTCTATTGCCTTTGCACCCCCGCTTAGAAGCACATCAAAGCTCTCTCCTGCCCTCAAGCCACAAATGCGTCCATGCACTTCACTCTCTTCCTCTAGTGCGTCAAAGAGATAGCCAAAGACCTGCCCTAAGACTTCGTTTTTTTTGAATTTATTTGCAATGTCAGGTAAATAGCCCAAAAACACAAATGCCCCTTAAAAACTATTTAAAATTACGCAATCCCGTTAGAACCCAATTTTCATAACCCTCATGTTCTAGCTCTACCACACATCCTTTTCCCACACACAGATTCAATGTGCCTTTTGCGCAAATGAAGCGCACAAACTCGCTGATTGCTGGCTCATGCGCAACCACAACCAATGTTTGCCAATCCTCCTCAATCTCGTCTTTGTTTTTCAAAAATCCCTCAATGCCCTCTTCGGGATTGATATTTGGTGTCACAAGAAATGTGCAATGAGCCTGTTTTTTTGCAATGTATTTTGCAGTATCACACGCACGCAAGGCAAGGGAAGAAATGATTGCATCCACATCGGGATATTTTTTGCCAATGTATTTTGCAAGTTGCTTTGCCTGTTTCACGCCCTTTTTTGTCAAAGGTCTCTTTAGATCATCTTTGCCAATCCACTTTTCTCTATCCTCTGCCTTTGCATGGCGCACTAAAATTAAACGCATTTGAACTCCTTTCTATAAATTTTCAATCATCTTCACCACAAGTGAAGAACTAAGACGTGCGCTAGATTCCAAAAATTCCTCATAACTCACCACTGCCTCATCACTTGCATCATCTGATATGGCCCGAATCACACAAAGAGGAATCTCCAAATCACTACACACAACAGCGACACTAGCCCCCTCCATTTCAATCGCATCGGCTTTGAATTCCTTTTGAATCCACTCTTTGCGCTCCTTAGAGCTGACAAACTGATCCCCCGTTGCAATCACTCCCTCATGCAAGGAAATTCCACTTTGTCCTAGAATCTCCTTTGCAAATCTTTTGGCAAGTTCTCTTAAAGCGGGATTGGTTTGGTAGAATCTCTGACCATCTGAAAAATATCCAAAAGGATGCCCAAAAATCGTAATATCCACATCATGCTGACACAATTGCGTCCCAAGAACCAAATCCCCGATTCTGTATTGCGGATTAACTCCCCCTGCGACACCATTAAAAATAATCATCTTACAACCAAAATGCAAGACCATCACACTTGCAGTCAAAGCCGAATGCACCTTACCAACGCGACTACGCGCAATGATGAGTTGTTTTTTAGGAAGCAAGACACGATAAAAGGTGTTCCCGCCAAAATCTATTGCCTCATAATTCTTATAATGCTCCAGCAAGGGTGTGATTTCCTCTTGCATAGCCCCCATAATACCGATAACCACATTAATCCTTTTGTAAAAATTCCTGCACTTCTGCATAGGTTTGCAACGAGAGAGTTTCTTTTGAACTCAAACGTTTATTCATTCCCTTAAGCACATTTCCGCCGCATTCTATGAATCTCTCAATCCCTCCATCATTATCGCGTATGGATTGCTTATAAAGCACGGGCGAAATGAGCTGCTTAGAGAGCAATTCTAGCGCCTCGCTCTTCGTGCTATAGGGCTTTGCATTCACATTAGAAATGATAGGAAAGGCAAAATTCTCGCAAAGAGCCTCTTGCAAAAGAATCCTAAAGTCCGCACACATTCCCTCTAAAATCGGGCAATGACTTGCCACAGACATAGGAAGCATGAGCGCACGTTTCGCACCAAGCCCTTTAATCTCCGCTTCCAATCCCAATAACTCTTCTTTATTCCCTGCAAGCACCATTTGCCCATCGCCATTATAATTTGCACACCAAACTTTCAAGCCAAGATTCCGCTTTTTCTCACAAAATTCCTCCAATACAGAATCCTCTAAGCCCAAGACAACCATCATTCCCGCAGCTTTCGTCTTGCAAGTCTCTTCCATAAGGATTCCGCGCTGATTTACAAGCGTGATAGCCTTTGCAAAAGACAGCGCACCACTCGCACAAAGCGCACTAAACTCGCCCAATGAATGCCCAAGAGAAAACGCGACATTTTTTAATTTCGGGGCAATGAGTGCAAACACACTATAGCTCACAAGCAAAATCGCAGGTTGCGTGTATTGCGTGAGATTCAACTGCGCATTCTCTTCAAAGCAAAGCTTTTTCATATCTTCTTTTAAGATTTCACTCGCTTCCTCAAACAGCGCACGAACTTCTGCACTATTTTCAAATAAATCTCTTCCCATACCGACACTCTGACTGCCTTGTCCGGGGAAAATCACTGCCTGATTCAAACATTCTCCTTACATTTTTGTTTTTGCTTGGATTCCAAGCAACATAAGTCCTAGCGCGATAGAATGCGCAACGACGATTAAAACCTCTAAAATCTGCTTCTCATTCTCCGCGCCTAAAATTCTCGTCTCATTATAGAATCTGTGAAATTCACTCGCTAGATTGCGCAAATAATCCACGACTTTGTTTGGTAGGCGTTGCTTAAATGCATCACTCAAGGCCTTTTCTAAGCCCAGCGCAAGAAAGAGTAAGTCCCGCAGACTCTCACTCAAATCTCTCAAAGATTCCACAAAATGCGTAAGTTCGGAATCCCTAAGCTCTGAAAACGAAAATTTTGACTTTTCAAACAGCGAAAAAATCCGCGCATGGGCGTAGTTAATGTAATACACGGGATTGCTTGCGTCTTGCTTTTTGAGCTCTTCTACATCAAACTCCAAATGCGTATCGGGTTTCTTGCTTAAAAAAACGAGGCGCAATGCATCAGCACCGACATCTTCTGCCACATCTTTTAAGAGGATAAAGTTTCCTGCGCGTTTGCTCATTTTATACGCCTCTCCTCCTTTGAGTAAGGCCACCATTTGCGAGAGTAGAATCTCCAATCTCTCACTCTCAAATCCCAAAAATTCAACAGCCGCCTTGACCCTTGTAATATAGCCGTGATGATCAGCTCCCCAAATGTTAATATACCTCTCAAAGTCGCGCAAAAATTTGTCTTGATGATAGATAATATCACCCGCTAAATAGGTCGGCTCTCCACTCTCGCGCACAACTACACGATCCTTTTGATCGCCATATTCTGTAGATTTAAGCCAGATTTTCCCCTCTTTTTCATAGATCCCATTATGCGCTCTTAATGTCTCCAAAACAGAATCCCAGCGCCCAAACAGCTCCTTTTCGCTCACATAATTGTCAAAAACAATTCCAAGAAGTGCTAAGTTTGCCTGAATCTCTAAGAGCATTTTATCCTTGCCAAAAAGGCTTAATTTTGCGATATTTTCCTCATTGCAAAAAATCTCCGCGCCAAAACACTCTCGTGCATCTTTTGCTAAATCTAAGACATAATCACCCCTATAGCAACCCTCTGGCAATTCATAGGGGGCATCCCAAAACAAATGACGTCCCGCGCAATAAATAGAGATTCCGAGATTTTCTACCTGTGCTCCTGCGTCATTAATGTAATATTCCGTGACAATATCATACCCAAGAAATTTTCCAATCCGTGCCAAACTATCGCCAAAAACCGCCCCACGCGCATGTCCAATATGAAGGGGACCCGTCGGATTCGCGCTCACATACTCTAGCAAAATCCGCTCTTTTTGTGCTTTGTTTTGTGTCTTATGCAAGAATCCGTATGCACACTCTCCCAAAAAACTATCACTCAAAGACAGATTCACATAGCCATTCACCACGCTAACTTGCGCAATCTGTGGCAAATGCTCTAATTTTTGTGCAAATTCTTGTGCGATGATCTGTGGATTCTTGCGCAACTCTTTTGCAAAGCCAAAAGTTGGCAGTGCAAAATGCCCAAAACCCCTATCGCGTGGATTTTCTAACACACTAGAAATATTGAGGGCTGTGTCAATCACCTGCTTAAGGACTTCATTCATTCTTAAACTTTTGCTAAGCTTTTGTTGTTTCGTTTGTCGTTGTGCTTGTTGTTTGTGCTTCTTTGTCCTGCTCTATCTTTGTGTTTTGCGCGATTTCCTCTTCATCTTCTTTGACGGCTTTTTTGAAATTCTTTATCCCCGATCCTAAGCCCTTAGCTAATTCTGGAATCTTCTTTGCGCCAAACAATAAAACAATAATCAATAAAACAATCAGCAACTGCTGCATACTTGGCATCATTTCTCTGTCCTTTATCCAAAAAGTTTTTAGATTATAGCATAATCTTGCAACTGCAAAATTAAGATTTTTCACATTCGCAAAATAAATGCTCTGTGAGATTGAAATTTTCAAGACTTTTAAAGCAATATCTCTCTCCTTGATAGTCAAATTCTAAGCCATAGGCATGCAGCATTAAACGTCGCGCCCCAAAATATTCTAAATATTTTTGTTCCTCCAATCCTTGATGTCCCTTTGCGATAAACTCGCAATCAAGGTATTCTCTGCTTTGCTCATCTGTGGCTCCATAGAGTGGATCGCCTAAAATAGGGAATCCTAGCGCAGATAAATGCAGACGAATCTGATGTGTGCGCCCTGTTTTTGGGATGACCTTAAGAAGCGTTAGGGATTCTTGTTTGACATTTTCTAAAGTCCCTAGAATCTCAAATTCTGTCCTTGCTTCCTTGAATCTCTTTTGCAGATCTTTTGGCGCATTTGAAGTCATACACACAGATCTCACACTTAAATCCCTCCTTTTTGGTTGTGTTGCGATGGGCAAATCCACACAAAAATCCGCAAAAGGAATCTTTCCTCTCACAAGAGCAAGATATTCCTTTTTGACCTGATTGTTTAAAAACAGTGCGCCAAGATCGGCTGTGCTTTTTTTGTGTTTTCCCACAAGCACAAGTCCGCTCGTCTCTTTGTCAATTCTATGCACCAAATGCGCCTCACTTCCATAGAGTGCGCAAATCTCGTCAAGCAATGTGTGATGGTGAAAATAGCCCTTAGGATGTATCAGCATCTTATGAGGCTTATTAAAGAGCGCAAAATGCTCATTCTCAAAGAGTGGTTTCAATCCAAAAGTCTTAGGATTAAACACAAGAATCTCCACATCTTTTTCTAAAATCCGCGCTTTTTCATTGTTGGTTAATTTTTTGCCTTGATACACGACGCGTCCCTTATTGATACATCGTTGCGCTTCTTGCATGGACAATCCTAAGCGCACAAGAAACAAATAAGCAGGAATCGGAGCTGGAATTTGAAATTTTTGCAAAATATAGGGCATTTTGGAATCTCTATGAAAGTTTTGAATATTCTACAATATTTTCCCAAAATTCACGCAATCTCTTGTGCGCTTAAGTGAATATTAATTATAATGGCTCTATGCAAAACATTGAAATCAGCAAAAAAATCCTAAGAATCACGGGACAAACCAACGCACAATATCATCTCATAAGAGAGGGCGACAGAATCCTATTGGGGCTTAGCGGCGGGAAGGATTCCATTCTGCTTGCGACACTCTTAGCGCGACTGAAATCTTATGCACCCTTTCATTTTGAATTTAAGGCTGTCACTGTGGATTATGGGCGCGGAGGAGAGTATGATTATATCTTTGAGTATTGCAAAAAACTCGGAATCCCCTATGAACTCTACCGCACAGAAATTTACAAGATCTTAGAAGAAAACAAGCGCGAGGGGACGGTGTATTGTAGCTTTTGCTCTAGAATGAGGCGCGGGGCATTGTACACAAAGGCTTTGGAGGGAGGATTCAACAAACTCGCTCTTGCCCATCATTTAGATGATGCCGCAGAGAGCTTTATGATGAATCTCACTTATAATGGCGCACTGCGCTCTATGCCACCGATCTATAGGGCAAACAATGGCTTGTTTGTGATTCGTCCCTTGATTTTTGTCCGTGAGAGGCAGATCATTGACTTTATCGAGAGAAACAACATCTACATAGCGCCCGATTGCAATTGTCCAATCATGTGGCAAACTGACGACAAACGTCCCTTTGCGCGAGAAAAAACAAAGCAAATGCTAAAAGAGCTAGAAAGTGTAAATCCCGATTTCTTCACTTCTTTGAAGGTTGCTCTAAGCCATGTGCATTCAAACAGCCTCTTTGATGAGAGGTTTTTAGACAGACAAGATGAGCTTTGCCCCTAGCACAGAGGGCTTAAGAATCCACAAACTCCATAACTAAACTCGGATAGACCTCTGAAGTCTTAGGGAGATAATGCACAAATTGATTCAAAAATTGACGCTCTAAAAACAATTCACCGCAAACCACAATATCTTGTGTCTGATAGTTTTCATTCATATCGCGACTTAAATTTGCAAAGAATTCCGCAAGAGAATCTAGGACTCCAAAACAAAGCAATTCCCTCTCAACACCAGCAAGTTTGAAGCTCATAACAGAGCGCAAAGTCCATAGAGTGTTTAGAAAGATTCCACTCTCATTGCGCTCCAATCTAAAATCAATGCGCGGACCCTTAGCCCCCATAAACTCTCCAGCAACTCTCAACACCTGCATACAAGAATCCCGTAAATCCTCCTCTGTGCCTAAATCCAACAAAACGCCCACCATTCCCAGCAAATCCAACAGATTCCGCGATTCCTTAGAATCCCTTGATAAGGTTCTCAAACGCGCAACTAAATCCGCATTTTCCTTCGTGAAATTCCTAAGCAAACTCTGCGTTGTCTCATTAAGCGATTCTAAAGTCGCGACAATCACGCCCAAATTTGACTCAAAACAAAAAGACAAAGCCTCTCTAAGCTTCCCATCAAAATACACAAAAAACTGCGTAGGATTCCGCCCTAAATAAAGGGCATTTGTACGCTCTAACTTGTGCGCCCTCATCGTCTCTTGCAATGTTTGCAAATGCGCGTGAGGATGTGAGGAACGATAAGTGTGAGGCACAATTAAACCATTCTTTGCAACACTGATACAAAGGGGAGATTGCTCACACTCCACAAATTCACAGATTCCATTTTCTAACTTCTCTGTATTGTCATTAATAGGCAGGAGATAGAATCCTTGATAGGATTCTAAAAATCGTGCCAAAAGTGCCAAAAAAGGCTCATAGGGCAGAATCACTCTTGCATGGTGCAGAAAATGTGCAGCAAAAATCCCCTTCGGACTTAGAATGATGCTTGGCTTCTCTAGTGTCGCTAGGGCTTGTAACTCCTCATTTTCTGTCTTGAAAATGAGTTTGGCACTCGCAAGTGAAAAGGGCATGAAATAAAAGTCTCTCGCAGGGGGATTCTCAAACTCCTCACGGAAAAGTCGCGCTTCAAATTTACCAAAAATGGTTTTTAAAAAAACACACTCCCCATTCTCTAGCATTTTGGCACATTCTTGTAAAGACTGCGCAAGTGAAGCGGAATCTGTAATCTCAAGCCTCTGCCCACCTTTTAAAAAAGTGATTTTGCTCTGCTTGAATCCTATGAAATCCCCCCACAAATTGCAAAACTCTAAAGATTCCCTATCGGTGATTCTGCGCAATTCTAAGGGGGTTAAGAATCCCTCATTGAGAGATTTTTCTTGCACAGCTGTGTGAGATTCTTTTTGCGCGGGAGATTCAAGGATTTTCATCTCGCTGAAAGTCCATTGCAAAGAGAGCGGAATGTAATCTTGCAGATTCTGACTGAAGCTCAAAATCTCCTCTTGTGTGCCTTGCACTTCTAGGCAAAGAGATGCTTCTTGCACTTGGATTCTACCCTGCAACTTTGTTGCACCAAGCGCAACTCTTAGGGCTTGAGCTAAAAACCCCCTCACACTTTGCGCACTCCCAAAATCTGCAATCTGTGTAAAGAAAAATCCCACCAAAATTTCCACTAAAATCCCCTATAAGAGAGTCGCGCAATCTCTTGCAAATCTTGATGAGCCTTTCTTTGTACAAGAACGCCCCGTTCTTCTAAATAGACAAGGGCTTGTTTTTCCATAATCTTAGCCCCCTCTTTGACTTCTTGTGTCAGCTCAAAAGTCGGATCCTCACCGATAATAAAGGGCTTGATTCCTAGAATCTTAGTTGGGGGCAAATCGCCTAAAGATTCAATCATGCGCAATGTTTGCAACATCTCTACCTCATGCGCACTCCCTGCCCAAGTGATTTGCTGTGGAAGATCGTTGAAGTCAAAAAAATAGACATCGCCGATTTTTGCGTCATTTGCATCAATGGAATCTAGGATTAAAACGGAATCATAAGCGGTGATTAAAGGAATCAGATGTTGTGCCATTGTCCCGCCATCAACAATATCCACTTCATGCTCACCGCCAAAGTCATAATTGAGCTTAAGGAGATTTGAGAGATGCACACCAATGCCCTCATCGCCAAAGAGAATGTTTCCGATTCCTAAGATGAGTATTTTCAAAAGAAACCTTTAGTTCATTATTATCAATTTAACTTTGGGATTCTAGCGAAAAACCGATAAAATTTAAAAGATTTGCTCTTGAAATTTCTAGCACGACAATTTTATGCGCCCTACTTGAGCGTAACTAATGACAATGACTAGCCAAACAGCACCCTTGCGTTTGTTGTCACAGCTCTGTATTTTCTCCTAAGAATTGTCTTTTTGCAATTCTTGGCGGATGACTCTTGTTACCTCACTAATTTCTTCCCTCAATTGCCTCTTGCGATTATACTCTGCATACCAACTCCAAGCATGTATCACAGCAAGAAGCCACAGCGAACACAGACAAACATTCAGTAAGAATCTTAAAATCTCTCCATGAAATAAAAACACGAGTGGCGGACAAAAAACCGCCAACACATACCACATCTCTTTCTCTCCAAAGAGCTAGAATCGCACAAGATAAGAAAGGGAGAGCCTATTCCCTCTCAAATTTAACACCATTTAAGATAGTATCCACTCCACTTCCGGGGTATCTTGTCGCATTCCAAACAGCCATATAAATATGAATCGGAATGAAAATAACGAATGCCCAAGTCAAAATGTGATGAACCAAGCGCACACCTGCAAGCCCTCCACACAACACTTCAATAGGCTTCACAAGAGGCGCGATAAACCCTCCCAAGCCATTATGATACACATGTGCATATAGAGCCAATCCCGTCAAAGAAACCGCAATGATTAAGAGCATAACAATCATATAGGTAACAAATTGTAAAGGATTGTAAGCTCCCTTGATATGCGGATGTCCGCCAAGAAGCAAGTAGGCTCTAAAGATTCCAAACCAAACGAATGGATTAAAAAGATCTAAAAACGATCTGCGCTCCATTGCACATTCTTTCGTGAGTAACAAATAGAGACGAAAAATCGTAACAGCAATCAAAAGGAATCCAAAAAACAAATGCCAAGAACGCATGAGTGCATTGAGAAAGCCGACGGGCTCACCTGTGAAATTGTTTGGCGCAAGAAAAGGATAGGCGATATAGAATCCCGTTGCAATCAAAGCAAAAATAGAGACTGCTCTCACCCAGTGAAAAATCCGCGTAAGCTTAGAAAACTCAACAACACTTCTATATTTTGTTTCCATATTTCCCCCCTTAAATCTTGCAGTTTAGAGCAATTGGGTCGATCTTGTATTGACTGATTTCATTTCCCTTTGTGTCCATTAAATGCACAGCACAAGCAATGCAAGGATCAAAGGAGTGAATTGTGCGGATAATCTCTAAGGGCTGTGTGATGTCCTTAATCTGTATCCCAACCAATGAGGATTCATAGGGACCCATCTGATTTTTCGCATCTTTTGGTCCTGCATTCCAAGTGCTTGGCACGACAGCCTGATAGTTTGCGACCACACCATCTTTGATTCTCACCCAATGGCTCAACATACCACGTGGCACACTTCCGATATAGCGACCCTTATATTCTTTTTTGCTATCAATGCTATAGGGGGCGCAAGTGGTTTGGTCAGACTTAAGATTCTCTACAAGAGAATTAAAAGCCTCAATCCCATGATCCGCAGAGAGTTTGCACTCTAACATGCGCGCTGCTGTTCTACCTAATGTGCTAAAGAGTGCCTCAACAGGCAATCCTGTGTCTTTTAGGAATTGCGTTGCGATTTCTGTCACGCGAGGATTCTTAGCAGCAAGCCCCACTACGACAGTTGCAAGAGGTCCAACTTCCATAGGCTCACCATTGTAACGTGGAGATTTAATCCAGCTGTATTTTCCTTCAAGATTCAAGGCTTTTGTCTTAATCGGCTGCCCTTGAGGTCCGATTGTATCGCTCTCTACGAATCCTGTGTAATTAGGTGTCGTCTCACCATCGTAAGGATGCAAGGCTTTGTCGTTTGCATACCAAGAGTGTGTCGCTTCCTCTGTAATGAGCTCTTCATTGAGCTCTACGAGTTTAGAAATGTCTCCACCGCGCACAATTCCTGTGCTGTAGAGTGTCTCTGTGCGATTGACAGGAATCTCCGCATGGCACAAGAAGTTGCGCAAACCACAGCCTTTTAGGACACTTGGCTCATTTTTATACACTTCTGCAGCCATGACAACATCGGCATAATAAGCGCGATTGACGAAATCCGCAACCTCTTTATATTTTGTGAGCCAATCTCCAAGTCGTGTCGGATCTAAAATATCTGCCACACAAGTCACACCACCGACAGTTAAGCTCTGTGGATGCGGTTGTTTCGCCCCAAAAATCGCCATCATCTGTGCAGCAACTCTCTGTACTTCTAGAGCTTTGAGATAGTGTGAAAGCACGATGAGATTTTGTTCAGGTGAGAAGCGGTAAGTTCCATGCCCCCAATACGCGTTCGCAAACGGACCTAATCCCTGCTTCGCACTCGCGAAATTTTTCACGCGCTCTTGCACATTGGCTAACTCATCGGCTCCCGTTGCAATCGGATTCTTAGAGTATTTGAAGGCAAGTTCTGAAGCCTTCTTCGGATCAGCTTTTAAAGCCTCCGTAATATCGCACCAATCAAGCCCATGCAAGTGATAAAAATGCACCAAGTGATCATGTAGGACAAGGGAAATATTCATAAGGCTACGTACCATTTCTGCATTGAAAGGAATTTTGATTCCAAGCGCATTTTCTACCGCTGTGATTCCAGCCTTATAGTGAGAATAAGTACACACGCCACAGATTCTTTGCACGATGAATCCCACATCACGTGGATCGCGATTTTTCACAATCACTTCCAAGCCACGCCACAAAGTTGAGCTTGAATACGCATCTGTAATGACATTATTCTCATCAACAATGACTTCAATCCTTAAATGCCCCTCAATTCTCGTAATCGGATCTACAATAATTCTTTTTGTCATAATCTCTCCTTTGCCTATTGCTTATCTTTTTTAAGATTGCTAAGCACAGCATGTGCTGCCATACCGATTGCTGCAGCACCTAAGAGTGTGATTCCTATGTTGTCCGCTGTGCGATCAGCCCCGCTAAATAATGGTGCGTCATAGAGTTTGCTTGCAAGTGGCTCTTCAAAAGGACCCATTGTATCCCAGAAATTTGGCTCACTACAGCCGATACAACCATGTCCAGCTTGGATTGGCCAACTTGTATGAGAGTTAAAGCGCAATTTGGAGCAGTTATTGAATGTATAGGGACCCTTACAGCCTACTTTATAGAGGCAGTATCCATTTTTCGCACCATCATCGCCAAATCTTTGCACAAATTCTCCTGCATCAAAATGCCCTCTTCTCTCGCATAAATCGTGGATTCTAAGCCCATATGCCCACTTAGGTCTATTAAAGGCATCAAGACTTGGAAGTGTGCCAAATAAAATAAAATGCAACACATTTCCTACGATATTCTTTTCACTCGGAGGACAGCCGGGGACATTAATCACAGGCTTATTTGTAACTGCACTCAAGGGCTTAGCGGCCGTTGGATTCGGATTTGCTGCTTGCACACCACCGAAGCTTGAACAAGTTCCGATAGCAAAAATCGCCGCGGCAGACTCACTCGCTTCTCTTGCTGTCTCTAAGCCCGTTTTGCCGTGCGCACCGATTGTGAGATAAGAACCCTCTAAAGCAGTTGGAACACCTCCCTCTACCATTAAGACATAGCGCCCTTTATAACGTTCAATCGCGGATTCTAAGTTCTCTTCTGCTTGATACCCCGAAGCAGCCATCAATGTCTCATGATATTCCAAAGAAATGTAATCAAAAATCAAGCTATCAATCCCCGGACCATCGCTTCTAAGCAAACTTTCACTACAGCCCGTACATTCTGCAAGATGCAACCAAATCACAGGCAAACGATCGGCAACTTCAGCGGCCTTTGCAGTCAGGGGAGCAAAACTCGCGGGGAGAGAGAGCATTGCAGTCATCGCACCTGCCCATTTCATAAAATCTCTTCTTGAGATTCCCTTTTCTTTCAGCATTTTCTTTATGCTATTGCCCTTTTTTAATGCTGGAAACTTCGCAATATCTGCAAGTCTATCGTGTGCTTGTTGGAGTAAGATTTGCTCTCTATCCATCGCCATCCTCCTTAGAAAACATGAAGTGATTTATAAGCCTTTACCTTACTCTTTTTTTACTTAAAACACTAGTAAACGTAACAAAATTATTGAAATTTAAAAGCGCATCATCTCAAATGTGACACATTGGAATCCTAAACCCCTATTCCTCAAAAACCCTCTTAAAAATAGCATCCACATTTTTTGTATAATAGCCGTATTCAAAGCATTCTCTAAGAATCTGCTCTCCACTTTGTTTATTCCCGCTCACTCCGCTATCCTCACAATAAGAAAGAAGTTCTATGAGTTCTTTGTCCGCTAAGAGATACTGCAAATAAAGGGATTCTCCCTTTTGATTCACCGCATCTTTGCCCTCTTGCAAACTTTCCCACACTTTCATAGCGTTGCGTTGCACGATTTTATAGGCATTCTCTCTGCTAACCCCCCTCTTTGGCAACTCCAACAAAATGCGTTGTGAAAAGACCAAACCACCTGTGAGATTCAAGTTTTTTAACATGTTTTTAGGATACACAAGCAATTTCTCAATAAGTCCGCTTAAACGCACCAACATAAAATCTGTAGTAATAAAGCTATCAGGCAATATGAATCTCTCCACGCTTGAATGACTGATGTCGCGCTCATGCCATAGGGCGACATTTTCCATAGCAGGTATGCTAAAGCCTCGTATGACGCGACAGAGTCCTGTGATATTTTCGCTCAATACGGGATTCCGCTTGTGTGGCATCGCGCTAGAACCCTTTTGCCCCGCGCTGAAATATTCTTCTGCTTCATAGACTTCTGTGCGTTGCAAATGTCGGATCTCTACGGCAATCTTCTCGCAACTGCTTGCCAAGAGAGCTAAATCCGTAATGAGACGTGCGTATCTGTCGCGCTGAATAACTTGATTGCTCACTTTGGCGACCTTAAGTCCGAGCTCTTCACACACAAGCTCTTCTAGCTCCATAGGTGTATGAGCGAGATTCCCCATAGCTCCGCTGAGTTGCCCGACACTAACGACTTCCAAAGTGGATTCCAAAGATTTCAAATGACGTCCCAGTTCTGCATACCAAATCGCACACACAAGCCCAAAGGTGATAGGCTCTCCATGAATCCCATGACTTCTACCCACCATAAGAGTGTCCTTATGTTCATAAGCTCTGCGCTTTATGATATTACGCAGTTCTCTCACATCTTCAAGAATAATTTTTAAAGAATCGCGCATTTGCAATGCCACAGCAGTATCAATGCAATCGCTTGAAGTGATTCCATAATGAAACCACCGCGACTCTTCTCCTAAAGATTCCGACACGCTTGTATTAAAGGCGATTAAATCATGCTTGGTTACTGCTTCTATCTCCTCAATGCGCGCAATGTCAAAACGTGCATTTTTGCAAATCTTCTCACAATCCTCATCGGGAATCAATCCTAATTTATTCCACCCTCGCACGAGTGCCTTTTCCACCTCTAACCATGCATTGTATTTTGCCTCCAAGTCCCAAAGTCTTTTCATTTTCTCTCTTGCATAACGTTCCACCATAGAAAACTCCTTTTGTTTTAAGAATCCTTCATTAGACTTTGGAATCTCATTTGTCTTTGAATACGAATTTGTCCTGCAAATGCTTCTGACAAAACTCCAAAATCTCTGCATCCTGTATCAAATGCCTGTCATACTTAATCACAGCAAGGCGCTCACTCTCATTGATATACCACTCTAAGATTCCACACAATTGCACTAGAGATTCCAAATCTTCATTGCAAACATTTGACTGCAAGGGCAAATAGAGATTCTTTTGAAAAGTCGGATTAGCCAAGAATCCAAAGCACAAAATCCATACAAACGAAGCCACCACAACAAATATCACAATAGAGAGCAGACTGAAAAATTCATACAAATGACCACCTAAAAGCGCACCAAAAAAGGCACCCAAATAGCCAAAGGTTGTGAAAATCCCCATCGCGCTTCCCTTTTGAGAAGCCTTGCAGTAGCGACTTGCGAGGCTTTGCATAATCGGCTCATGAATGGAGAATCCGACAAAAAAGACCAAAACCCCCGCAATAAAAACCGTCTTGCTCTGACTCAACATCATCAAATAAGAAATCACAAAAAACAAAATTCCAACAATCATTACACTCTTAAAAAGCCCTTTCTTTTCGGCTAAAATCGCAGCAGGAATCATAGAGAAAAATCCCAAAATAGAAGCAGGAACATACACTTGCCACAAATCCTCTTTAGGCATCTCAAATCCCTTGACAAGCGCGATAGGAATCACTAAAAGAGCGAGCGTCATAAAGCCCTTTTGCAAGAAATTTGTGAGATTCATAATCTGCAGATTCTTGTTTTTTAAAATCGCACCATATTGGCGCGTTTTGTGTGTGAAGCTATAGGCAATCTTTGGGGCATTTGGCACGGAGACAAACAAAAGTACAAGTGCGAACAATGCCAAAAAACAGGTGATCCAAAATAAGCTTTGAACACCAAAGTGTGCAGCTAGAATCGGACCTAAAATCAACGCACCTGTAAAACTAAAGGAAATCGTAGCCCCCATAATCGCCATAGCTTTTGTGCGACTCTCTTCGCGCACTAAATCCGCTATCATCGCGCTTATGACGCCCCCTATCGCTCCCGCTCCTTGCAAAAGACGCCCCAAAATCAAATAATAAATATCATCGCTTAAAGCACAAATCAAAGAACCCAGAGCAAAAAGAATCAATCCAACAGCAATCACACTTTTGCGCCCGATTTTATCACTCAAATATCCAAAGGGTATCTGAAAAATCACTTGTGTTAGCGCATATCCACCCATGACGATTCCGACAAGAATCGGGCTCACTCCCTCAAATGAGAGCGCATAGAGAGATAAAACGGGCATGACAATAAAAAGCCCAAAAAAACGCAAACCAAGAATGAGGCTTAGAGGCAAACTCTGCTGAATCAAAGAAGTTTTTGCCATTTTGACTTCCTTTTGATAGAATACAAAACTCAAATTCTAGCAAATAGGGCAACAATATGCGCTTAATTTTAGCAACTTCTAATAAAGATAAAATCAAAGAGATTCAACAAATCTACAAAGATCTAGAATCTTTTTTGATTGTCCCTTTAAATGAGATTTTAGAGCCTTTTGAGATCGCAGAAAATGGAAAAACTTTTCAAGAAAATGCCCTCATTAAATCCAAAGCCGTGTTTGAATCCCTTAAAAATTCCAAACTTTTGCGCGAAAATGACATTGTTCTCTCTGAAGATAGCGGAATCTGTGTAGATAAACTCAATGGAGAACCCGGAATCCACAGCGCAAGGTATTCAGGCGGAGATGACCAAGAGAATCTCAAAAAGCTCTGCAGAGAGATCGAAAGGATAGGTGGAATCTCTAGAGCGCATTATTGCGCTTGTGTCGGACTTAGCTCACTCAAAGGTCATTGGAGTGCGCATGGTTTTATGTGTGGAGAAGTGATTGCCAAACCCAGAGGACACAATGGCTTTGGCTATGATCCGATTTTTATCCCCGATGGATTCCAACAAACCCTTGCCGAACTTGAATCTGAAATCAAAAACTCCCTCTCGCATCGCAAAAAATCCCTAGACAATGCACGTTATCTCTTGCGCAGTTTCATTTAAGAGCCTTTAAATCTCATGCTTAAAATCCCTAGAAAGCACAAATGCTAGAATCTCTCAAAATCCTTTTTGTAAAAACGTGCTACTCCCCACCGTCTAAGATGCTGCCTTGAATGCTTTTTTGCAATTCTTGTGCTTGTCGCAGAAGCTTTTGCTGTTCTTCTAAATCATTGAGTTGCGATTCTGTGAGTTTTGAGGGGGTTTGCGGTACTTGAGTTTGGGGCTTTTGCGGACTGCTAAGCTTTTTGTTATCAGAATCCACAATGCCCATCTTCACAAACGTATCCTCATAATTCTTGCCTCCCTTTTTAGCGCGTACATACACCTGCCCACTTGCTTGATCATACAAATAGGTGTCATCCATGTCATTAAACATCACCCAAGGTTGCGCATGACACACACAAGACAAGATGACACTACAGAACAGAATTTTCGCAATCTGACACATTTTTGTCCCCTTTGATAAGATTTTGTCGTGATTTTTGATAGAATTTTAAAATTTTATCAAATTTTGGAAACAAAAATGGATTTTATTTGTTTGCAAAATCTCTATAAAAATTTTGGGCATTTAGAGGTTTTAAAAAATATCAATCTCACTATCAAAAAAGGCACGATTTTCGGACTTGTCGGGCATAGTGGTGCAGGGAAAAGCACGTTATTGCGCACATTTAATGGACTAGAATCCATCGATCGTGGCTCAATTTTCATTGATGGATTAGAGATTTCACGCTTGAATATGCGAGAGTTAAGGACTTTGCGCCAAAGTGTCGGGATGATATTTCAGCATTTTTCTCTCTTAGAGCGCAAAAATGTCTATGAAAACATCATTTTACCCATGCAATGTGCAAGAGTACCGATTAAGCCTCAAGAGATCAAGAGTCTCTTAGAGCTTGTCGGACTTATAGATAAAGAAAAAGCCTATCCTAACGAGCTAAGCGGTGGGCAAAAGCAACGCGTTGCTATTGCTCGGGCATTAGCCATGAAGCCTAAATTGTTGCTAAGCGATGAAGCCACAAGTGCGCTTGATCCAAACATCACAGGAGCCATCTTAGATCTGCTTAAAAACATCAATCAAGAATTAAATGTCACCATCGTTCTTGTTACGCATGAAAT
This sequence comes from uncultured Helicobacteraceae bacterium, assembly GCA_947588965.1. Lineage (GTDB taxonomy): Bacteria > Campylobacterota > Campylobacteria > Campylobacterales > Helicobacteraceae > Helicobacter_D. The sequence goes on along the minus strand of CANQAN010000002.1, from coordinate 6,764 downwards.
GGAGGTTGTCAAAAGGCTGTGCAAGGAGGCGGCCTTTATGGAAAACGGCGCGATTCTAAAGAGCGGGACGATTGAAGAACTCTTCCTCACACCCAATCAAAAAATGCGGGAATTTCTCGGTGAAAACGAGATTCTACCAGAATCGGGGCTGAATATTCGCATCTATTTTCCAGAAAATATCGCGCAAAATCCGATCATCACGCAAATGGCTAGGGAATTGCAGATTGACTTTAATATTGTTTGGGGGAATGTGGAGTCTTTTAATGGAATCGCGCTTGGCGTACTTGTGATTAACATTCAAAAGAGCGACGAAAAGCGCGTTTTAAACTATCTACACACAAAAGGGGCAAGATGGGAAATCATCTCACAAAAGGCACAAAATGGATTCTAAAATCTTTTTTCTTCTCTTAGAGGCGACGTTTGATACACTTTATATGAGCGTGATTGCAACCTTTATCGCTACACTTCTTGCAATCATTCCAAGTATTTTACTCGTGCTATGCGATCCGCATGGACTTGCACCAAATCCGCTTATTTTTCGCTCTTTAGACAGCTTAACAAACACTCTGCGCTCTTTTCCCTTTCTTATCTTAATGGTTGTTTTGTTTCCACTCACGCAACTTTTAGTGGGGAAAAGTATCGGCGCAACTGCAGCCATTGTCCCTCTTAGCATTGGTGCGACCCCCTTTATTGTGCGTATCATTGAAAATGCTCTCAAAGAAGTCAGCAAGGGCGTCATTGAAGCCGCTCTTAGCTTCGGGGCAAGTCATTGGCAGATTGTGTTGCACGTGATGTTTGTTGAAGCGCTTCCGCGCATCGTGTCTGGTATTACACTTGCGCTCATTTTAGTCGTAGGCTTTAGCGCAATGGCAGGGGCAATAGGTGGCGGTGGATTAGGAGATATTGCCATCAAATATGGATATTACCGCTTCCAAAGTGATGTTATGCTCTATACCGTGATTATTTTAATCATTCTCGTGCAACTCATTCAAAACTTTGGCGATTTTCTTTATAAAAAATTAAAACATTAAGATAAATTATGCTAGATTTGCGCCCTTAAGATCTCAAAAAAGGACAAACAATGTTTAAAGAGCTTTTTAATCATCTCACGTTAGGATTCTTGCTTGTTGCAGCCCTTTTTAGTGGTTGTGATTCTAAGGTAGAATCAAAAAGCACTGCCAACACCAATTCAAAATCTGAGAAGCTCATAGTAGGAGCGACTCCAGAACCCCATGCCGTGATTTTAGAGCAGATTAAACCTCTGCTAGAAAAGGACGGAATCACGCTAGAGATTAAGGAATTCACAGACTATGTCACACCCAATAAATCTCTAGATGATGGCTCACTTCATGCAAACTTTTTCCAGCATAAACCCTATTTGGATTCTTTTAATAGCGAACACAAAACAAATCTTATAAGTGTCGCAGGAATCCACATTGAGCCTATGGGCGTGTATTCTAAGAAAATTAAGAGTCTTGATGAACTCAAAGAAGGGGATTTGATTTCACTTCCTAATGACCCAAGCAATGGTGCTCGCGCTCTTAGAATCTTAGAAAAACAGGGATTAATCAAACTCAAAGACGTCCCTCTTGCAAGCATACAAGACATTACAGACAATCCTAAAAACCTACAGTTTAAGGAGATTGACGCACCACAACTGACACGTACGTTAGATGATGTGAGTGTCTCTGTGATTAACACAAACTTCGCTCTTCTTGCAGGATTGAATCCCCTCAATGATGCTATTGCTCTAGAAGATAAAGACTCTCCCTATGTTAATGTGCTTGTTGTCAAAAGCGGAAACGAAAACAATCCCAACATTCAAAAGCTCATTAAAGCACTCCAGAGCGAAGATGTCAAGCAATTTATCATCGATCAATACAAAGGCGCAATCCTGCCAAGCTTCTAAGAATACAAAGGCGACAAAAGACTTCGTTGGAGTCTTTTGTTTGCGTTTTATTTAAGACTTAAGTCTCTTGCATTAAAATACACAAAACACTTTTTAACATTAACGTTTGTTTAGTCCTATCACAAGGGGTTCTTAATGTCCAAAAAACAACACAAATTTCACCCTAATGACACAAAGCTTGACAAAAAACTCGTTGAGATTACAGAAAGATCCGCCTTTAAATTTGCCCTCTTTTCTATGGCAGGAATGACTGTTTTAGGCAGTGTTGCGATTGCTTCAGCCCTCCCTGCGATCACGAGGCATTTTGAAGAGGTTTTGCAGTCTCAAGCTTCATTTTTAGAGATTTTTGCCTTTGAGCATTTGGATATTTTAACGCGTCTTGTGCTCACCATTCCTGCGATTTTTGTCGTCTTGCTCTCTCCTTTTGCGGGGATGCTTATGGATAGATTTGGCAAACTGCGCTTTGTTTTCCCTGCGATGATTCTATGGACGCTGTCGGGCGTGAGTGGATTTTTCTTAAATGATATTTATGCGATTCTCACTTCAAGGGCGATTTTTGGAGTCGCTACAGCTTTCATTATGACAGGAGCCTCGGCCTTGCTTGCAGATTATTATAGTCATGGGGGATTTAACCGCAGGGAAAATGCACTCAGTTGGCAAGGATTCTTTTGTGCAATGGGCGGGGCAGTTTTCATTTCTATTGCGGGCTATGTTTCAAGCTATTCTTGGCGCTATCCTTTCTTAGTCTATGGGCTTGGAGTCCTCATTATATTCTTAGCCTTTACCTATCTCTTTGAGCCTAGAAAATTTAAATTTTACAATCACACCAAAGTGGAAGCAAAGGTGAATTATTGGCAGTTTTTTCCTATTTATTTTATAGGATTTTTCATTATGGTGATTTATTATATTTCTCCCACTCAACTTCCCTATTATATTGAAGAGCATTTGGGGCTTGATCCTAAATACATAGGCGTCTCAATGTCTGTTTCAGCCTTTTGTTATGGATTCTTTTCTTTAAGCTATAAAATTGTCATTAAGATTCTTAATGTGAAGCAAATTTATATTCTCACACTCTTTATTGTAGGAACTTCTTTCTTGCTTTTGTATTTCATTCACAGCTATGTCAATGTCCTCATCTCTTTAGCCCTACTTGGAATGGGCGGAGGGATTATGCTTGTGAATAATTCTGCCTATTTGTTTTCAATCTGCCCAGAAAATGCAAGGGCAAGAGCCTATGGAATCCTTGCAAGTTGTATCTTTTTAGGGCAATTTCTCTCGCCCATTATCTCTCAACCCATCGTGCGACAAATCGGACTCATTCCTATGTTTTTACTCTGGGCTGTGGTGATTTATGCTGTGATTGTGCCCTTTTTCTTTCTCAAATCAAAGAGCTCCAGCGCATTTTCAAGTTAGAATCCTCATTTGCAAGAATCAAGATTAAGCCCTCTTAAATGTATTTTTCAAGCTTTTCTAAGACTTCATCTGTGATTTTGTGAGTTTCTTCATCGCTCATTTGCTCTCTTTGTTTGGTTAATAAAACATAGTCTTTATTGAAAGTTTCCCAAAATATCGTATCAAACACAGAAAACAATCCTATGCTAGGGATTTTTAAATTTGAAGCCAGATGTATCGCCCCTGTGCTAAGGCTTATCAGAAGTTTTGTCCTTTTCAGTAATGCGCACAGATTCAACAGCTCTGCGTTGTTTTCAAAAATAACAATTTCATTTAAGAGTTTCTTATCAAAGGTTTCAAACTTATTGATAAAATCCGTATGCACAGCACCAAAAGTTGGGATAACAACGGAGAGTTTTGGATGTTTTTGATGAATCTTTTGAATTAAAACAAGAAAGTCTTTAATCTCAAGCTTATATTTTGTGGAGACGCAAAAGGGATTAATCACTATGAAATCGCTAAGAGCATGTTTGTTTAAAAAATCCTCAACTCTCTTTTTATGCCACTCTTTAGGCTCTATCATAACATCTAAAGAGAGATTTTTAATGTAAGCGTCAAAAAGCTTTGGATTGATTTTCCTTGCGAAATGATAGAGCATTTCTGTTTCAAGATTGCACGGGGAAAATTTCCTTATAAAACTATGCCATACAACCTTACATTTAGAGGAAAATACAGATGGAAGTTTATTTCTTACGATAATGCATTGTGCATTTGTGTCCTTTAAGAATCTGATTGTGGAATTTTCTGCAATAAGAGTGATGACAAAATCCAAGCGATAAGAATTAATCGTCCCTAAAACTTGAGGATCATCTCTGTAATTTTCATTGGATTCAAACTTATCAATGAAATCAAAATTTTCAATCAATTGTTTTTGAACTTTAGAGCCAAAAAATATAACATTGGCTTTATAAATCGCTTTGATGGCAAGACAGGTTTTAAGAATAATGAGAGCATCGCCTATTCCATGGGGGACAAAAATCCCTACACTTAAATGCCCCCCGACTAAGACCGGGGCGGTCATTGGAACTTTCTTAAATGCCTTAAAAAACAAAGACGTCCTTGACTGCGAAGTCACAACAGCCTCGCAATTTTAATGCTTTTTATTACTCTTATATCCTTGATAAGCTTTATAAAAATTATGCTATTGATATAAAATAAAATTTATGAGAATCACAGCAAAATGGTGGCTCGAGGCGGAATCGAACCACCGACACGGAGATTTTCAGTCTCCTGCTCTACCGACTGAGCTATCGAGCCTTTTAAACAAGGGAGAAAATTATAGCACTTATTTTTTAACAAAAGCTTAAAAACATCACAAAACCCATTGTGGAGCGCATTTTATTGATTGCGACTTTTGCGCTTCTTGTTATCATGCTTTTTGCAATCATTAATCTTCACTCTCTAAGCAATATAAATAGCGCTTATATGCCAAGTTTGCGCATAAGATAGACCTCCGCACCCTTAGAATTCACATAGGATTTGATGTTTTCATAACCATAAAAAAGTGCCAATTTCAAGAAGGATTCTATATTATAATTTGGAATCTTTTCAATCACCATCATTCCCGCGCTCTCTAACTTTTTATGCAATGCGACAAAATCCTTTTTCACCCGCAATTCATCGGTGTTGTTAATAGAGGCATTAAACAACTGCTCCTTTGTGATTCCAAAAAACCATAATTTCAAGAAATTATTCCGAAAATATTGTTCAGCACTAAAGGCATAGGGCGCATAATAAGCCATCTTCACCTTTTGTCCATTGAGATACTCTTCAATCCTGCCTTCATTTTCAAAAAATTCTGGTACAAACTCGTGTAAAATGAGTATTTTCATAGGATCCACATAGGAAAAAATTGATTTATAAATGCGTAATGCAGATTCTTTGACATCATAATATTGCGGTGTCGCAACTCCATTTAAAATTTCATTTGAAACTTTAAGTGTCTCTGAAACAAGACGTTTAATCCACAAATTAATGGCATCTTTAGGCGCATTTTCAAGAAATGTACGGATGCTCATCACTTCATCATAGGTCTTTGGATCTAAAAATCTCTTTGCTTCACTTTCAGGAAAATTCCCTATGATTCTAATCTCACCCAAACGCGCCTTGATTCCTGCCAAACTTGGATAGAAAAATTCCGATTCAAAATTCACGCGAATGAGTGGATTATTGTCATAGACCAAGCATTTACGTTCATTGATGGCCGATTCAAATGCAAAATGCCCAACAGACATATAAGGGATAAGAATATGCCCACCAGCTTCTGTGTGCGCGAGGATCCACGATTCATAAACCCCCATAAAATCCGTATCCACAATTTTTGTCAATGGCTTTAACTCTTGCACGAATCCCTTCCTCTCATTTTCAAGGGAATTTTAGCATATTTCTATGAAATTCTTGCCTTTTATGTATTTTTTAACTTTGTGTGCGCATAATTTGGCACAAATTTTACAGGCAATCTAAGGGCAAAATGCAAATTTTTACCACCACACAAGAATTACAAGACTTCTTAAGAGATTTTAAGTCTCATCATCCTCAAAAAACGATCGGACTTGTCCCCACAATGGGCGCCTTGCACCAAGGACATCTCTCTCTCATAACAGCAAGCAAAGAACAATGCGATTGCACAATTGTTTCAATATTCGTTAATCCTACGCAATTTGGCGCAAACGAGGATTTTCATCGCTATCCGCGCAAAAAAGAAGCCGATCTAAAGATCTGCCAAAGTGCCATGGTGGATGTCGTATTCATTCCCGAAATTGCGCAAATGTATCCTCTAGAATCCGCATTGCAAATCACTCTTAATGCGCCAAAAAAAATGTCCAACACGCTTGAAGGCGCGGCACGACCCGGACACTTTAATGGAATGCTGCAAATCGTCTTAAAGCTCTTTTGTCTTATACAGCCAAACAAGGCATTTTTTGGACAAAAAGACGCGCAACAACTCCTCATTATCAAAAAAATGGTGCAGGACTTTTTTCTTCCCATTCAAATTATCCCTTGCCCAATTGTGCGCACACAAGAGGGATTAGCCCTTAGCTCACGTAATGAATATTTAAGCACAGAGGGCAAAACACAAGCCCTTAAAATCTCTGCCGCACTCAATGCTACAACAAAGGCTATTCTGCAAGGCACAAGAGATTCTGAAACACTTAAAAAAATCGGGCTGGAGGTTTTAGAGGGAATGGATGTAGAGTATTTTGTCATCGTCAATCACTCTTTAGAAGAGATTCAAGAAGTCCAAAAAAACTCCTCTCTCATCCTCGTCGTTGTCAAAATAGAAGGTGTGAGACTGCTTGATAATCTGTGGCTCTAAGCCAAAATTGCCCCGCAAGATTCTGCAATGCATAATCTTGCATAAAGCATTAAAGTCAGTCTAAAAGACTAGAATCCCTCCTAAAAC
>CANQAN010000001.1 GCA_947588965.1 uncultured Helicobacteraceae bacterium | reverse complement strand
GGGCGGTGAAGTCTCTAAGCCCTCCCACTTGCAGATTAAATACATCGCTAACCAAGACTTTGGCACAAATCCTGACAGCATTGTACCACAAAACAAAGACGAAAATCAAACAAGACAATCTTCGCTAGACTCTTTGAATGAAAGATTCACTCAAGCCCTAGAGGAACATAAACAAAACCAAAGGGAACGTTATGGTGATTCACAAGAGCAAGACAACAATAGCGATTCTACAGAGTCCAAAAAATCTTATAAAAGGAGTAGGAAATGACAATGGATAATGTCAAAGAAAAAGGTAAAGAATTCTTTATTGGCTTCAGAAATACAATGGGAGATATTGCAGAGAGAGCAGAAAAAACAATCAGCAACTCAATGATTATGATTTGTGCGATACGAATCTCTTTGCTTTTTTGAATGATCTATTAAAAAGTCTCAAAGATGGCAAAAAAGAAGAGCTTATAATGGAACTCAACAAAAATGAAAAACTTAGCAAAGAGCTTCTTATAAAAGAAATGGAGGAACATTTGGAATCTTTGCAGTCTTTGAGTGAAAAAGAATTGCAAGACAAAAATATCAAGGGTTTGGAACAATTGAAAAAGCAATTTGTCAATGAAAATATCAAAGATAATGTTTTTACTCTGATAAAAAACAAATTGATAGACGCAGGAGTAGCATTTGCTGAAAAGTTAGAGATTTTGCCTAGAGACATTATAGAAAGCGACAATCGCTCTAATGATAATTTGACAGACACAATTAAAGATGTAACAAAGAAAACACACAAAATTTGAAAAGGAAATGTATAACGAGCATAGGCTAGTTTCCTAGCCCTTAGCTCCTCCTATTTAGAAAACAGGAGTTGCAATTAAGCAAAATAATGCTATAATTACAAGGTAATACATATTTTTTGATCCTCCTTTCGGAGAAGCAAATTTTCCTTAGTGAAGTCCGAATTCACTAAGGAATTAAACTTCACCGTTCAAATTGTATTCAATTGCACTTATTTTTTTAAATAATAAAATTAAATATAAAAATAAAATATGTTTTAAACTATGCATTAAGTGCAACGCAAGACCTACCAAAAAAAACACACACAAAGCGGATTTTTTGACACCCGCACAAAACCACAGAACACACAAGAGACTTTAAACACAGCGCACAAAGCGCAGAATCACAAACCCCACCCGTTGAGAATGCAGAGGCACAAAACCGCCCCTTTTTTAAAGTTTTCAAAGCTTTAAAATAACACTAAAACAAACAAGGATTAAACAATGGAGCCTATGGTCCCAAGATTATTAAGCGATTATATAGAATCAGTGCAAGGCATAGAGAGATTAGGAACGATCACGTTTATGGTATGCATTTGCGCAGTGCTTTTGATTGCATTATTATACTTTTTAAGGCGATTAATCAACGTGCAAGGCGACAGAATCTCAAGAGTTACGGAGCTTATTCAAAGCGGCGATGTTTTAAGAGAATTATTACACGAACTTAAAAGTGAAATAAAACTCAATAATGATTTTTCAAAAAATGCACTAGAGTGCTTAACAAAACATTTTGAGAATCTCATAAATGAGCAATTGTATTACAAATAAAATAAGTACGAGAGATTTAAAGGAGAAGTAAAAAAAATTCTAAGTAGCAAAAATAAAAAAAGAATGAATGAATAAAGAAAATAAAATTTATTTTTATAAAATATTTTTATTATAATTTCTAATTTTTAGATATCATATTAAAGAGAGTGCAATTAAAAGGATTCCGCTTTGAAATTGCTTTTTATCGCTTCTTTTGTAATGTTTAAAATACATTGCGCAAAGTCCTGTGTTGCATTGAGGCATTTTGCGACACGATAATCCTTGATTCCAATTTGTTCTGCCACTCTTTTGTATTCATAAGATAGCTCAAAGTCTGTTTCGGAATTGTCAATGGTGAAAGAAATGGGATAAATCAAGAGTTTTTTATCCTTGTAGTGTGTGAGACAATCTTGTAAATTGGGTTCTAGCCATTTAATGGGACCAATCTTGGACTGATAGGCGACTTTTGTGTTTGCAAAGTTCAAATCATAAGCACCAAACATGGATTCTAAGATTGCAATATTTTCTAAAATCTCTTCTTGATAGGGGTCGCCGTTATCTATATTTCTCTGTGGCAGGGAATGTGCAGAAAAGATGAGGTGAAATCCCTTAGAATCCTCGCCTTTAAGGGCTTCTTGGATTCTGTGAATGATGGCTTGATTGTAATGTGGCTCTTGGAAATATCTCTCTATGCGCAAGATTTCTGGAGCGTAATTCTCTGCTTTGAGTGCATTGAGAAAGGCGTCCATAGAAGAGGCTGTGGTCGTATAGCTGAAATGCGGATAGAGACTAAATAAAATGATTTTTTGGAATTCTTTTTGTTTTAAATCGCGCACAACATCTTGTGAAAAAGGCGGTGTGTAGCGCATAGCATAGGTGAAATAAAAATCGCTTTGGGCATTGAGGATTTCGCAGAGTGCGAATGTATGCGCAACTAATGGGGATTTGCCGCCGATTTTTTGATAGTTACTCTGTGCAGTTTCTAGTCGCTTATTGACGATAAAGCTTGCAATCATTTTGCGTAAAAAATTGCTCTTAATGGGTAGAATGTAGGGGTCAAAAAACATATTTTGCAAAAAAGTTCTCACTTCAAAGAGTGAGTTTGGCCCCCCCATATTTAGAAGCACAACAGCGGTTTTTGACTGCAAACCCATTTTTTACCTCGCAGCTTTCAAATTACTTTGTCGCGCGTAGATTCAGCATTCCGCAGAAGTTTTTTCCCTCATAAATCTCCACACGAAATACATTTCCCTTTTGGTTGAGCGCATAATTCTTACTAATATCACTTTTTCTAAGTTTAATGCCATCCTCGCTCACAACGCCTTTTTTGGAATATCCAATCACATTGACACGCATATCTTTTTGCTTTTGAATCAAAAAGTCTTGTTCAAAATCCAAAAATTCCCCAAAGGCAGAATCTCTTTCTTTGCCATCTAACACAACCTTAATGGATTCTAGTTTGCATTGCATGGGGAAAATGTCCTCTTTGAGAAGCGCAACTTGCTTGTGTCCTACATAGAGAGCATAGCCGTTTTTTACCCTTTTGGCGCGGCCTAGGGCATGTGAGAAGTCAAATTGATTGTTTGTTTTCAGAAGCGGGACGAAGTTGAGAATCTTTTTTGTGTCATTTAAATCTAAAGTGATGTTGTGATTGATATTGACAAATCCATAATGATTTATCTCTTTTTCTATGTTCTTTAGATTCAATTCAAAATCCCTTTGGAATGTGATTCCTAAGATTCCCATTAGGGTTTCAATGGAGCTTAGCTGATACAATGTCTTAAGGGGTAATTCTGTGATATTTTTGCTTGTCTCAATCGCAAGAGCGGGTTTGAGATTTGTGATGGCAAAATAAGTGAGAGAATTTTGCTGCACCTCATCTTTGTACTTCGTCTCTGTATTGCGCACGCCAAAGGTATGATAGTCATAATGCAGGGTTTGATTGAGTTTTGTTACGATTTGCTTGGCGATTTCATCGAGGTTTCCAAAAGGAACTTTGTCTAGTGTTTGCTGATCTATAACATAGGTCTGCCCCCATGCCTTAGGATTAAAAATAGAGTTTTCCCATTTTTCACGATAAAACCCATGCCCATCGTGCAAATTGATGACAAAATCAACTTTGGGATCCTTAATGATACGTTTAATGCGCTCAACATTATCAAAATCAGGATCGTTTGGTGCAATGACGGCGAATTTGCGATTCATGTCCGTATAAATTCCGCGTCTGAAGGCTATAATGCTATCGGGATTCAAATTAGGAACGACGAGCAGATTGCCTTTTTTAATTTTATAATGATTTGTGAGTAGCGCAGGGGCGAAAAATCCCCCCGGCTCATCGCCATGGATTCCACCAATGACTAATAATGTAGCGCCCTTTTCTTCACCCTCTAAAGTGTAGAGATCAAAGGGGGTGTTTTTTGTCCTTTTTGCTATGGTGGTGTTCTTTGCCGCATGGGCAAAAGACAGTGCAAAAACAACGCAAAATAAAATCCGCAATAAAATTCTAAAATTCATCAATCTCTATCCTTACAAATATAAAGTGCCATTTCCAAGATTCTGTGAGAATAACCCCATTCGTTGTCGTACCATACCATAATCTTAGCCATATTTCCACCAAGAACGAATGTTAAATCTTGTGCGACCACGCCACTTAAGGGGCAATCTATGAAATCTTGTGAAACACCATAATGATTATCCACACCAAGAATCCCTTTAAGCTCTCCCTTTATCGCTTCTGTAAAGCAGTTTTCAATCTCTTCTTTTGTTGTGTTGCGCGATAAAACAACATTAAGATCCACCATTGACACATTAGGAACAGGGACGCGCACACTATGTCCATGCAGTTTGCCTTTCATGCGTGGTAAGACCAAATGCAGTGCCTTTGCCGCTCCTGTCGTTGTAGGAATGATATTGACCGCAGCAGCGCGTGAGCGACGCAGATCGTTTTTGCGATGTGTCGCGTCAATGAGATTTTGGTCATTTGTGTAGCTGTGAATGGTGGTTAGGATTCCCTTTTCAAGTCCAAACGCGCGATCTAAGAGCATGACCACTGGAGCAAGAGCGTTTGTTGTACAGCTTGCATTGGAGATGATTTTTTCACCCTTATATTCTTTATGATTCACACCCAAGACGAAAGTTTTAGTGTCATCTTGTGCAGGGGCAGAGAAAATCACGCGCTTTGCGCCTTTTTGCAAATGCGATTCCACTTCTTTTTGTGTCAGAAACAAGCCACTTGATTCAATCACAACATCGGCACCTAAGATATCAATTTCCTTAGGTGTTTTGCAATGCGAGATGGGAATCGTAAAATTTTCAAAGACAAGGCGTTCATCTTTGGCTGTTTGTGTGATTTTTGTGTGATGGATGGAATCGTGCATGAGTAAATAACTCAACATTTCCGCACTTGCAAGATCGTTGATTCCGATAATTTCTATGGAATCTTGCAACTCACTCAATGCGACACGCGCGATAGAGCGTCCGATGCGTCCAAAGCCATTGATAAAAACTTTAATTTTTTGCATTTTATTCCTAAATTTCACAATGAATTATTGCGGAATTGTAACACACTTTAATGGTATTTTTAGTCATCTGTGCTATAATCTGGCGTTTGATTTTAACATTTAAGGATTTATAATGGCTCTATATGACAGAGGACAAACGCATAATGCGGGTAATTACAAGGATTATGAAGTTGAGAATAACACCTTTGTGGGAAGCGATCTTGCTCTTATTTCATTTGTCAAGCAGACTTATCAGCTCTTTGCGGGCTCGTTGCTTGCAGCCACAGTGGGAGCATATATTGGAATCTTTGGTTTTGGGAACGTAGTTGCGCAATATTACATTGGTTTTGTGATTTTGGAGTTTGCTCTACTCTTTGGGCTTATGTTTGCAAGGGCGCAACGCGGGTTGAATCTGTTTTTGCTCTTTGCCTTTACATTTGTAACAGGACTCACATTAACGCCTATTTTAAGTAGTGTTTTAGGACTGCCCGGTGGCGCTACAATTGTCGCACAAGCATTTTTATTGACAACGGCGATTTTTGGAATCATGAGTATTTTTGCATTGCGCACGAGACATGACCTTGCTAATATGGGAAAAGTATTGTTTATCTCTCTCATTGTAGTGGTTGTTGCTTCTTTGATTAACATCCTTTTAGGAAGTCAGATTTTGCAAGTGGTTATTGCTGGAGTGAGTGCGATTTTGTTTAGTGTTTTTATTGCTTATGACACACAAAATATCGTGCGTGGGCTTTACGATAGCCCCGTTATGGCTGCGGTGAGCTTGTATCTTGATTTCTTAAATCTTTTCATTTCCCTCTTACAATTGCTTGGAATCTTTAGTTCAAGGGAATGATTTCAATCTGCGCGATGCGCATTTATTGCGCATTGTAGATGCGAATCTCAATCGTTTGCGCGAGGGATTGCGCGTGGTGGAGGATATTTTGCGCTATGGTTTTGATTCACAGAAATTTGCCATCGCGCTTAAGAATCTGCGCCACAAGTGCAAAATAGACTATCCCTCTCAACTATTAGAATCCCGCGATTCCATAAAAGATGTGCTTAAAGAATCCACCCAAGATGAACAAAAACGGGAAAATTTGCAACAAATATTTCTTGCAAATTTCAAAAGAGCGCAAGAATCCGCGCGTGTACTAGAGGAGATTTTGAAGTTAGAACAGCCACAGATGAGCGCACATTTCAAAGATATTCGCTATACGCTCTATGCGCTTGAAAAAGACATTTTTTCGGAGATTTTTGCAAAAGAAAAAGTAGAATCCCATGAGAGATAAGATTATTTTATTTGATTTAGATGGTACTCTTATTGATTCCACACAGGCGATTTGTGAGGGGTTTTATGAGGCTTTTAGAAGCTTTGAATGTCCTGCTCCTCCTAAAGACTCCATCACTTCACAAATTGGCAAGACCTTAGAGGAAATGTTTGCAAATTTAGGGGTGAATGCAGAACAGATTCCGCAATTTATTGCTGTTTATAAGGAGTATTATCGCAAAATCTGCATTGACAAAACGCGTTTGCTTCCTTGCGCAAAAGAGGCAATTTTAGAAGCTTATGCAATTGCGTATTTAGGAGTTGTAACGACAAAAACAGGAGAATATTCTAGGCTTATTTTAGAGCATTTGGATGTGTTGAAATATTTTGAATGTGTGATTGGGAGAGAGGATGTTATCTGTGCTAAACCAAGTGCAGAGCCTATTTTAAAGGCTTTAGAATCCATGCCAAAGCTTCCCTTATCATCCATTATAATGATTGGCGATACACCCTTAGACATTCTTGCAGCAGAGAATGCGGACATTAAGAGTGTCGGTGTTTTGAGCGGATATTCTGCACAAGAAGTCTTGCGCTCCTATACGCAAAATATCTGCAGAGATTCTTTAGAAGCGGTTTTGTGGATTAAAAATCAAAGTTAGAATCTGTGTTTTAATAAAATTTTTGTGTCTTTTTGTTAAAATGCGCCAGAGGTGTAGTGAGTGGTTGCTTGAAAAAGAGGAAAGTCCGAGCTGCTTTGGGATAGGATTCCATTTAAAAAATGGCTAGAGTAATCTAAGGGAGAGCGCAACAGAAAATAAACCGCCATTTGGTAAGGGTGAAAAGGTGAGGTAAAGGCTCACCGGAAATATTGCAAAATATTTCGCATGGCAAGCCCAATCCGCAGCAAGAAGGGTATGGTTAATATCCCAAGTTTTTAGCCCTTTGCTAGAATTTTACTGCGAGGTAAAATCCAGATAAATAACCACACAAACAGAACTCGGCTTATAGCTACACCTCTTTAGAATAAAAGGACTTTTATGGCATTACATTCTATGGATTCTGTTTTATTGAGTCATGGCAGCGGTGGAATTGAATCGCAACGTCTGATTGCAGAGCTTTTTGAACCTCTATTAAAAGGCTGTGTCATAGGCGTAGGCGAGGATGCGGGGATTGGTACATTGAGTGCAGATTCTAAGAATTTTGCAATCAGCACTGATGGTTATGTTGTCTCACCGATATTTTTTGCGGGGGGAGACATCGGCAAACTTAGCGTGTGTGGAAGTTGTAATGATGTCGCAATGATGGGCGCAAAAGCATGTTATTTAAGTGCGAGTTTCATGCTTGAAGAAGGGTTTAAAATCGCAGATTTATCGCGCATCGTAAAATCCTTTGCCACAACACTCTCGCAGAGTGGCGCAAAACTCATTTCTGCGGATACAAAAGTGCTTCCAAGGGGAATGTTGGATAAAATATTCATTACAACCACAGCATTTGGGGAGTTTTTGTATCCTCATTTGCATTTGAGTGCCTTTGGGATTCCGCAAGATTCTGCGATTCTTGTAAGTGGAAATGTCGGCACACATGGGGCTGTGATTTATTCTAGTCGCGAAGAAATAGCGCTTCACTCTGATTTACAGAGTGATTGTGCCTTGCTCTACCCGATTTTAGAGCCTTTGTTTGCTTCAAAAATTAAGCTCTATGCCCTGCGCGATGCCACACGTGGTGGAATCGCTAGTGTATTAAATGAGTGGGCAAATGCCTCTCAAATTGGAATTGAGATCGAGGCAGAAAAATTACCGGTTCTGCCTCAAGTGCGCGGAATCTGTGAGTTGCTAGGATTTGAGGCGTATAATTTGGCAAATGAGGGAATGTGCGTCTTGTGTGTCGCAGGAGAGGAAGCACAAGAAGCTTTAAGAATCTTGCATAAAAATGGCGCAAAAGAAGCAGAAATCATCGGGCATACCACAGAGAAAAATAGGGCAAGAGTGATTCTTAAAACCGCATTTGGTGCTAAACGTATTTTAGAGTATCCAAGCGGAGAGTTATTGCCCCGCATTTGTTGAGTGTGTGAGATGAGTCCCATTGTGCAGATTGTGATTTCCTCTAGAATTAAGGGTGCAGCGATTCTTGTGAGAATTTGCATAGAGGCAATCATAGAGAAACTGCAGTTTTTCTAGGGGATTTTGGTAGGATTCTAGGTGTCTTTCTATGATTTCTGGGTTGAGAAATTTGTCTGCTTCAAAGGAATATTTGAAATCTTCGCAAGGGTGCTCTTCGCCTTGTAATGTGCGCATCTAAAAGACATTTGCTTTGATTTGTCTGCATAGATGATCTCCATTAATGGTGTTTGAGAAAAATGTTTTACCTCCCGTGATTACGCTACGCGCTCCGAATATGCTTCCTGAAGCAGCAAAGAATTTCTTAAAAGCACACACTCCTCTTGCCACCCAAACATGAGCCAATATAAATGCTTGATTCCTTTGAGATTCTGCGATAGGTCGTGCCATCATAAATCGGATGCCCATCAAAATTCCACATTTCTATATTAAAAGAAAACATGCGATTCTCGCCAATAATGATATTTTTCCCCCATGTTGAGTTGAAATTAACAACTCCCGTTGTGGTGTTGCGATCAATATAGACCACAGAATTTTCCGCACAATCAATTTGTCCTTAAAAGAGACGGAATCCCCGACAAACACAAGTCCATTAGAGCCTCCAAAACCACTGCGAATTCCGGTGTTCTTTCCCCGCGCAAAATACGATATTGCCCCCCCCCCCTACAAAATAGTTGAAAATCCTTTTGTGTGTTGAGATCGCTAAATACAATATTGCCATGGGCATCACGTGAGACTTGCATGGTTTTTCTTTTAATTTTTAAAGGTACGCATACTTCCTTCCTGTGTTATTTGCTTCTAATGCGCAAACTATTGCCCACGACTAAGAGTGAGCTAAGCGACATCGAGAGGGCCGCAACAAGCGGAATCACAAAGCCTGCCATAGCAAGGGGAATTGTGAGAGCATTATAGAGGAGTGAGATTCCGAGATTTTGTAAGATGAAGCGATAGGTTTTACGTCCGAGTTGGAAAGATTTTGTGATTCCTAAGACGCTATTGTCAAGAATGATAATGTCGCTGACACTAATGGCAAGATCGATTCCGCCTCCCATTGCGATGGCTATATCACTGCGACCTAACGCGACAGAATCATTGAGCCCATCTCCTGCCATTACGATGATTTTGCCCTTTTGTCTCTGTGCTTCAACGAAATTAGCCTTGTCAATGGGGGTTTGCTCACTATAGTATTCTGTGATTCCGACTTCATTTGCAACTCTTTTGCAAGCTCCCCTATGATCTCCGCTCAATAAAACACAAGAGATACCCATGTTTTGTAATTGCTTGATGGATTCTTTAGCATCTTGTTTGATAGAATCCTGCAGGGTGAATTCTGCGAGGATTTCAGAATTTTTGGCAAAGTAAAACACGCTAGAATCAAGTTCTTTTTGCTCTAGATTTTGTGGAATTTGTACGCAAAAGTCTTTGAGGAGTGCCAAATTTCCACCAAGATAAATGCTCTCTTTATATTTTGCGATCATTCCACGTGCGCTTTTTTGCTCTAGTGTGTCAAGTGTTGCGAGTGTTTTTGTGTTTTTGTGTTTTTGTTGCAAAAATGACAAGAGGGCTTGAGAGATGGGATGCGCGTTTTTCTCCAGCATTGCAAACAAAACTGCGCTGTCTTCTGCGGATAGTGTATTGAAATATTGTGTATTTTGGACTTTGAGCTTTCCTTGCGTGAGCGTTCCTGTTTTATCAAGAATAAGCAAGTTCGCCTTTGCAAGTGTTTCTAAGAAGCGCGCTTCTTTGAATAGAATTCTTTCTTTTAAGGCTTCTCCTAATCCAACCAGCGCGGCAATAGGTGTTGCAAGGGCTAATGCACAAGGACAAGAAATGACAATCACAGAAATCATCACCATTAGGGCTCTGTCAAATTGGACACCAAGAGCAAATCTCCAATACAAAAATGTCCCAAAGGCAAGGGATAAAACGACCAGCGAAAAATAACGTGCGATGTGATTGGCCGCTTCTTGAATCTTGGGTGTTGCATTTAAAGAATCCTCCACCAAACTCACAATTTGCATCATTAAAGAATCCTTATAGACCTTATTGACGCGATATTCAAAGGGATATTGCAGAGCAAGAGAACCAGAGTAAATATGATCGTCTGCCGTCTTTTCAATCGGCAGGGATTCTCCATTGAGTGCACTTTCGTCACATAAGGCTTCCTTGCTAAGCAGGATTCCATCTAATGCCACGCGCTCTCCTGCCAACACCTGCACGATATCGCCTATACAGACGGATTCCACTGCTTTTTCAGAAAATGTGGAATCTGTGTTTTTTACGCGCACACTAAGAGGCATTTGGGCATTGAGTCTATCAAGGCTATCCACAGCACTTTTTTTGCCACGTACTTCAAGGAATTTCCCGATCAATACAAAAGTAATAATCATCGCCACAGATTCAAAATAGGTCTCACCCCCTGTGAAACTCGCATAGATTGAATACAAATATGCAAGACTCGCTCCTGTGATGACGAGCAAATCCATATTAGGAATCCTAAAACGTATCGCGCGCCACGCCCCTTGCCAAAATACCAAACCACTAAAAAACAAAACGGGCGTTGCAAGTAAAAACCCCGCAAAGTTTAGGATATTGCGCATGTCTTTAGAGATTCCGCTAAAATACCCCGCATATTGCGCAACTGCAATCCACATAATATTCATTACACAAAAGATTCCAACCACCATTTTAATATAATAGGCGCGTTTTTCGCGCTTTGCATATTCCTCCTGCAAGAGTGGATCATAAATATGCGCTCCATAGCCGATACTGCGGATTGTTTGAATGATTTGTGAGATTTTAATGATTTGAGGATTGTAGAGAATGGTGGCTTTATTGCTTGTGTAATTGATATTGACCTTTAGGATTCCTGTAGTTTTTGCGAGGATTTTTTCATTGAGCCACACGCATGCTATGCAATGGATTTTTTCTAAGATAAGAGAGATTTCACAAAGACTGTCTTTAACCTTCACATAGCGTTCAAAAAAGGGCGCACTATCAAAGGATTCCAAGTCCTCCTTAGAATCCTTCACGGGTTCTAGCGTGTGTGTGCCAAGCTTGTCATAAAAATCTTCCAAACCTTGATTGTGTAAGAGCCTATAAACTCCTTCGCAACCCTTGCAGCAGAAGTATTTTTCACTCCCATCAATCTCAACACTAAAGAGCGCATTTCCTTCAAAGCTTAAGCGACAATGCTCACAGATGCGTTGCATGAAAACTCACAAAACTAGGCTTCAAACTGCTTTAAAAACTTCTTGAGATTGCGCGCGGCTTGACGAATCCGATTTTCATTTTCAATGAGGGCTATGCGCACGGCATTATCACCATGATTTCCAAAGCCAATGCCCGGACTTACAGCGATTTTTGCCTCTTGCAAAAGACGTTTAGAAAATTCCATGCTTCCCAAATGCCTTGCGCATTGCGGAATCTCTGCCCAAATAAACATACTCGCCTTAGGCTTTGTCATAGTCCATCCCGCAGCCTTGAAGCTCTCAATGAGGACTTCCATGCGGCGTTCGTATTTTGCTGCGATTTCTTTGACGCATTCCTGATTGCCATTGAGAGCGATTGTGGAGGCGATTTGAATGGGGGTGTAAATCCCATAATCAAGCCATGATTTGATTTTTTGCAAGGCGCCAATGAGTCGCTCGTTTCCGACAAGACAGCCCACGCGCCAACCTGCCATATTGTAGCTCTTAGAAAGTGTGTAGGATTCCACTGCGACATCTAGAGAATCCTTGACTTCAAAGATAGAGGGTGCGACATAGCCATCAAAGCTCAAATCCGCATAGGCAATGTCATTAATGATGTAGAATCTCTCTCTTTTTGCAAGGGCGACAAGACGCTCATAAAAGCTCTTATAGACGACAACGGTGGTGGGATTGTGCGGGAAATTTGTCACAACAAATTTTGGCTTGGGCATTGTATTATGCAAAGTGTTTTCTAAATCTTTAAAATAGGCATCTTCGTCTAATTCATAGTTGGCATTCCACTGGAGTCCGAATGTCGCGACATTTGCCCCTGCTAGAATGAAAGCGTAATAATGAATCGGGTAGGCGGGTTCTGCGACAATGGCGGTATCTCCCGAGTTTGTAATGGCTTGTACTAAATGTACATAACCCTCCTTAGAACCCATCGTAATGCACACTTGTGTATCAGCATCAAGAGAGATTCCATATTTACGTTTATAGGTATCAGCAACGGCAAGACGAAGCTTGTAAATTCCTTTACTTGCAGAATAGCCGTGATTCTTAGGCTTGTGTGCCGCTTCACAGAGTTTGTCTATAATGTGATCGGGCGTTGGACCATCGGGATTGCCCATGCTAAAATCAATCACATCTTCACCTTCTTGGCGCATTTTGAGCTTTATTTCATTAATTGCTGCAAACACATATTTTGGTAAGCGTTTGATTCTTTCAAATTCAATTTCTTCAAACATTTTTACTTCCTTTAATCAAATATTATTGCAAGATAACATCCAATCCATTTTTTGTGGTGATGGGCAAATATGTGTCTGTGATTTTTATAAATCTTGTGTTTTTTGGAATCTCTTGAACGATTCTTTGTGTGGATTTGGAATGACTGATGATTTGTAAAACATTCAAGGAGTGATCAAAAAATATGATTTTAGGATACCACAAAGTCCCATTGCTTGAATTTACCTCTAAACTCCTTCCAGAATCAATTTGATACCAATATTCTCCTTTTAAATCCGCCTTATGATTCTTCGTATTTGTTTGCAATAATGTCGCCTTTGGATATTGAAAGTTCTCTAAGAGTATAGAATAATTCCATTGGTTGAGATTTGTCCTCTCAATGCTCTGCACTTTGTAGCCATATTCCTTTAACTTTTCTTGCAAGAGCGTGGGATCGATGGCATATTCTGTATTCATTGAGAGAATGAATTTAAACTGCTTGTCATCAAGAACGCTCTGCTTGACAAGAAAATAATAATAACCCATCGCATCCAAAATATCATAGAGTGTGCTGATGAAAGTTTGTGCATTATCGCTTATGACAAAGGCAATTTCAAGCTCCATGGGCTTACTGAAAGTGAGTTTGAGGAGTCCATTTTGTTTGAGTGTTTTTGTGATTTTATACAAATCGGGCTGTCCATTGCTCTCCAAAAAATAGGCTTGATTGCTAAAGAGCCGTTGAATGAACTTTTGATTCACTTTGTAATCTTCTACACCCAAGAGTTGCATAACTCTATAATCTACAGGATTCTGCAAAGATGAGGTTTGCGGTGTATTCTCTGCAAAAAGAGGAATTGAGAGCAGAAGGCTCAAAAGCAACTGACGCAGACTTCTCACCACCCAAGCCCCCTTGTGTATTCGTTGTATTGTGCTTGTGTGATTTTAGTGAAATTGCCATTGCGATCGACCATAAAGAGCATTTTTTTTGCGTCATTGTAATTTGACTTTTCTCCCGATTGATTAATATCAAGCATTCCATGCCCTAAAACAATCGTTTGTGGACGCTTGAGGTTTATCTGAAAAGCTTGAGTGGTCATAAAGGATTCTCTTCTGCCTGTGTCAAGATAGACGATTCCAACCCATACATTTTCAAGTGGTGTAATTTCAACTTGCGACTCTTGCGTTGTTTGTGTGGTTTGTTCTTGTGTTGTTTGTGGTTCTTGTTGGGACTCTTGTGATAATTTTTCTTCTGCAGATTGTTCTGTGAAATTAGAATTGATTTCTGGAGAGGATAGGGGTGCAGAGGCGGAGGCATCAAGACTCTCTGTTGTACTTGGAATCTCTAAGGGTTGTAAATTTGTGCTTGTTGCATTGCCTTCTTGAGTGCTGATTTCTGGCTGTTCTTTTGATTGTGTTGGTGGCTGTGCTTGGGCAACTTTAGTTTGTGCTGTTTTTTTTGTTGTTTTCTCATCGGGGTTGGAATCAAATATGAGGTTGGGATAGAAGTTTGTGATGACAAAAGCCACGATTCCTACGAGTACAATAACCGTACCGATAATAATCGTCCTTTTAGGATTGTTTGCGCTTGTGATTTCATGTGTGACTTTGAAATTCACAAGGGGACTCATTTCCTCCTCTGTGATTTCATAATTCTCCCAGAATTGATTGTATTCTTCGTGCCATTTTTGTAAGCTGATATTGTATTCACGCTCTAGAATCTGAATCAAACCCTGCGTAATGGTCTTATCCCTCAATTCTTTGAAATTGCAATCAAGAATATTTTGGATTCTATTGAGTGCGATATGCGTATGCTTTGAAATCTCTCTTGCCCCAATTTTTTGTAATTTTTCAAGCTCTTCCATTTGATATCCTATCCATTAAAATTGCACCTGCTGTGCCGACATTGAGAGAGTCAAACGCTCTCTTTTGTGGAATCGTAAAAATCTTGTCCATTCTTTTTAGGACTTTTGTGGGCAGTCCTGTCGCCTCATTTCCTAAAAACAACGCGATTTTTTTATGCTCTACCTGTGTCAAGTTCTCTCCTTTTAAATCTGTTCCATAAAGTCCAAAGTTTGCAAATTTCAATTCATTAATGACATCAAACACATTGGTAATGAGCGCAAAGGGCATATCAAGCATTGCCCCCGCACTTGTGCGCATCACTCCTTCTTGCTTGAAGTCTTTTAACCCACAAATCACAATTCCGCAAACGCCAAGAACATATGCGCTGCGAAAGAGTGAGCCAAGATTCCCCACATCACTAATTCCGCACAAAACAAGCACGAAATCCATAGACTTAAGTGCGCTAAAACCCAGCGGAGTTAAGGGATCGATTTCTAGCAAATACCCCTGATGATTCCCTCCTTTTGCTAGGGATTGTGCCTTTTTAGAATCCACGCGCATAAGGGGGACATTGAGCTTTGCTAGTGCGTCAAAATGCTTCTTGTCAATCTCTTTTGCCAGATAAACACTCTTTATTTTATCGCTATGTTTGAAAAGAACATATTCCGCAATGCGTTTTCCATAAACAATCACTGATTTTATCCTAATTTTCTTAAAATTTTCGTTTATTTTATCATTGCGTCAATGAATGATAATAATCACTCACCTTTCCGCCATTGATTTTTGCCAGAATTTTTGCCTTGATTTTAGGAGGAATCTCTAGGGACAAAACATCGTCTTGTGTGAGTGATTTTTCTGTTTGAGACGGAGGGGACTTGTCAATCACCATTGCCCATTCACCCTTATGTAATGCTGTATTTTCAGCGTCTCTAAGGATTGCAAGAATCTCTTCTAAGCTTCCCTTGAATGTTTGCTGATGTTTTTTTGTGAGTTCTTTTGCCAGAAATATAATGCGCTGTGCGTCAATTTGTGCCATCATTTCTAGGCTCTCCATGAGACGATGAGGGGATTCATAAAACACGATAGGATAGGGATTTTTAAGGGCTTTTATGAAGGATTCCTTGCGCTCTTTTGTCTTATGCGGGGGGAATCCTAAGAAACAAAATTCTTTCTCCACGATTCCGCTAAAGGCGACAACCAAAGTAACCGCGCTGATTCCACCTACAACCTCAAAGGGTAAATTATGTAATTGTAAATAGCGCACAAGCTCAACGCCCGGATCGCTAATGCAGGGCATTCCCGCATCGCTTAAAAAAGCAATATTTTGTAAAAAAAAATCTTTTGGAGTGTTTTTTAAAAATGCATCGGCATTGTGCGTGTGAAATGCGCGATAGTCGTATTCTTTGGGTTTCAAGAGATTCCGCTGCTGCAATAATGTCAGCAATTGCTTACTCACTCTTGTATCTTCGCATAAAAGTACATCGCAATGCTCTAGCACTTCTAGTGTATGCAAGGAAATGTCGCGTAGGTTACCAATGGGCGTGGGTAAAAAAGTAACCATACAGGACACTCAAAATTATTTGAGCTTGTATCTTTGTTTGAACTTCTCAACTCTGCCGGCGGTATCAACGACTTTGTCAGAACCCGTATAAAAGGGATGGCAAAACGATGAAATGTCAATGCGCAGCTCGGGCTTAACGCTCATCACTTCAATTTGCTTCCCGCTTGTTACGCAAGTTACTTTGCAGGGGACATATTCGGGATGGATTCCTTTTTTCATGTTTTGAGCCTTTTAAATCAAAATCAATAAGAAGCGCGATTCTAACCTAAAAATACTAAAATTGGCATAAAATCTAAAAAGTTTTAGCATAATTTTGTTAAGATTTCTGCTTCATAGAGCAAAAAAGGAAGCATTTATGGTAACACCCCGAACATTGAGTGGCTTCAGAGACAGACTTCCTAAAGAAGCCTTCGCAAAATCAAAAATGCTAAGAAGTATCGTAGAATCCTTTGAAAAATTCGGATTCTTGCCCATTGAAACTCCCCATTTGGAATATTTAGAGATTCTCAAAAAGCAGGGCAGCGATGAGATTCAAAAAGAAATGTATCACTTCCTAGATCATGGGCAGCGAGAGGTTGCATTACGCTTTGATTTGACCGTTCCCTTAGCGCGCTTTTGTGCGCAGTATAGAAATGAAATCGGAATGCCCTTTAAACGCTATTGCATTGGGAATGTGTTTCGTGGAGAGCGAGCGCAAAAGGGACGTTACAGGGAATTCACACAATGCGATTTTGACTTTATCGGTACGCAAAGCATTGGGAGTGATGTGGAAATCATTCAGGTGATTTATCAGACGCTCTTTGATTTAGGAATCCAAGATTTTACCATTCACATAAATCACCGCAAAATTTTTGATGGACTTATGGAATCTCTCGGCACAAAAGAACATACGGTTGAGGTTTTAAGAATCATTGATAAGATTGACAAAGTCGGGCGCGAAAATGTCTTTGAGGAACTTAAAGTACAAACTCCGCTTAAAGAGGATTCCATTAAAATGATCCTCAATTTCATTGCAAATCAACAACAAGGGAGTGCGTTAGAATTTTTGCAAACTCTGCAACCCTATAAAAGCTACAACAAGACGCTTGAAAGCGGAATTTCAGAGCTTGAAGAACTCTGTGCGCTCTTAGACAAGCTGCTTTCAAAGAAATGTTTTAGAATCAATCTCTCAATCGCGCGTGGGCTTGGCTACTACACGGGAATTATTTATGAGACGACGCTTGATGGACTTCCAACACTTGGCTCTGTGTGTTCAGGAGGACGTTATGATAATCTTACGCAAAATTTTTCAAAGGATTCTATGAGTGGTGTTGGCGCGAGTATCGGGCTTGATAGGCTTTTAAGCGGACTTGAGGAATTGGGGTTGGTACAAATCCAAAATCATGTTGCCGATGCCTTGTTGATTCCGTTGCATTCCTTAGCGTATGGATACACGGTAGCGCAGAAATTGCGGGATTGTGGGTTGAGGATTGAAGTGTATCCCGAAATCACAAGGGCTAAAAAGTCCTTTCAATACGCAAATCAAAAAGGCTATCAATACACCATCGTTGTGGGAGAGGAAGAAGAGAGGAATCAAAGCTGTGCGCTAAAAAATATGGAGAGTGGAGAGCAGAGCAATGGGCTGTCTTTAGAGGAGGTTGTGCGGATTTTGAAATGATTTGAAAGATGTTGCAAGAGGAATAAGAATTGCTAGGAATGCAAGAATCAAATCTTAAGGAGATTCAGATGGCAAGGGTCGTAGCAAAAAATGGAATCTTGCACATAGATGCAACGATAAATGGCAAACGATATCGCTTCAGTAGCGGTCTTAAGGAGAGTGCAGAAAATTATAAATATTTGCGAGAAAATCTGCTCAATATCGTGCAATGCCATAATTTAGGCAAAAATGCAAGGGAACTTACAAAGGAAAATCCTAAAGAAAAAAGTGTGAAACAAACGAGCTTCATAGAGCTTCTCAATCAAGTCAAGCTTGAAAGCTTTTTAAATGCAAAAGAATCCACAAAATTGAGCTTAAAATATCAGTATAACGAACTCAAACGTTGTTTTGGAATGTTTGACATCACGCAAATCAAGCGCGAAAACATTGCCAATTATTATGAATATTTAGTCAAAAAGGGATGTAAAAACTCAAGCTTCAAGGCAAAAAGAAGCATTCTAGGGCGCGTCTTTAAACTCGCGCAACAAATGCAGCTTATCACATACAATCCCCTTTTTGCTTTCAAACTCAAAGAGCAAAAAAGTACGCAAAATACCCCCTTTTCTTTTGATGAAATCAAAATGATCTTGCACCACACTAAAGAGAGTGCGCCGCGCAGTTTTTATAATTACCTTGTCATTGCGTTTTTTACCGGTGCACGGGTTAAGGAGATTCTGGCACTTAAAAAGGAAAATGTGGATTTCAAAAGGGATAAATTGGAGATAAAAGGCACGGTAACGACAGTGCAGGGGAGGACATTCATACAAGAGCCAAAGACAGAAAATTCTAAGCGCAAGATTGATATTCTGCCCCCTGTGAGAAAAGCACTCAAAGAGCAATTTTATTTCAAAAAGGGTGCCTTCTTTTTTATTGATTCTTTAGAAAAAGCTGACACGACTTATAAGAAATTTTCGCAATTGTGGCACAAAGTCTTGCTTGAGCTTGGTTTTGCTAAACGTGTTTTGTATGCGACGCGCCACAGCTTTGCGACACTTATGATTGACAAGGGCGAGAGCATTTTGTGGATTAGCAAGATGCTCGGACACAAAAACGCAGCCATAACACTTAATTTCTATGCCAAAAATGAGCGCACAGACAAAGAAAAGCATGCGCAATTTCTGACACAAAGGGAATTTTAGGGATTAAAGCAATAAAAAGTAATTTTTGCATAGAATTCCATTCTTAAAGGCAAGAGAGGAATACAAAACTAAAGGCAAAAACAAAGGAGAAATGATGAATCTTGCAGAGCAGACAAAAGGGATTTTAGACATTCTAGGGAGTGGATTCCCCCTGCATCGCTTAGAATTAATCTTGCAGCACAAAGAGGTGATTTTGCGCTGGTTAAATTCTAAGGAGTTTAAGGCTCAATACACAAATCATCCCTATCCTCCGCTTCTGAATCCTAAAGAGATTATCTATCAACAAACCGATCCGCAAGTGGCATGGGATTTCAACATCCCTCTGCCTCCTTCTTATGAGATTACCTTTTGTATCACTGCGGGGGCAGGAGGTAGCGCATTTAGTAAGTTTTTAAGCCTGTGTGATGTGAGTTGCCATGGGAGTTGGTATGGACACATTATAGCCTATCTTGAAAACTACAAAATACTCTGTCAAAGTCCATCTTACAAGGCTCTCATTGTTACGGATTTCAAAGGACAAGAGACCGAGAAATTTTGGAGTCTTGTGACAAAAAGAGTGCCACTATTGTGTCTGGTGCGCGATTTGATTTTGGGCATTAGGCATTTGGTTAATCACACGCGTCCCATAGAGCAGAAGCCCCTTGTGAAGAGATTCAACCTCTCCTGTGATGTTGCGGAGATTATGCCTGAAGTTGCCTATCATTGCTCGGGAGGAAAGCCAAACTGTGAGGCTGTGATTGAGGATTGTATCAGTGGATTGTATCGCACAATATTTTGTTTGCCCCAGAAAATTAAAGCTCTTAGTCCCACGCAGGTACATTACATTGACTCTCAAGAAATCAATGCAGAAAATGCCTTTGAGACCTTTACGCAACTTGCTAAAAAGTTTGGATTCCACCCACCAAAAGCAGAGGACAAAGAAGTTTTCAAACAACGTATCAACAAAAACACATCCCTTGTTACCGCCTTTCCTGTCGTGTTGTTTGCCCACAGTTCAGACATAGGCAAACGCAATGATTACTCAAGTCTGCAGACTCCTGCGGGGGAGGGGGCAAATATTGTGATTACAACACAAGCGGGTTTTTCCAAGCAAGATGTGAATCTCACAAAAGAACTCATGCCTCATGAAATCTACAATCCAAGCATTGTTATAAGCGCAAACAAGCAAGATGCAGAGATTCTTAATGCACAGCCCAAGCTCAAAAAAGCTGTGCAAAAATTCTTAAAAGACTATTTTGACGAGTTTAAAAAGCGTGAAGATGAGATTGCTAAGAATCTTGTCAGTTCTGAGGAGATTCTAGCGTATTTCAAAACTCACAAACAACAATACAATGCGATGAGTGCGGTCTTTAACGAAGAAATTGCCCATCTCAAAAAGCACTGTCCTGAAATTGTGAAATCATGGAGTTATTATCAAGAGTTCCTAAAAATCAAGTTTTGATAAATCATTCTTGATGGACAAAGATCGATTTTGTAAGAGAGCGCAGAATCTTAGAGTGGTGGTTTTGTTTTGTCTCTTTTAAGGCAGTTTTGATTACAATTGCGCACTAGAAGTTTGGAGGACTTAAGGTTGCAAAATGGAGAGAGCAAGAGAAAGCACTGTGATAAAAAATGTTCCCGAGTTAAGCGGGAATCTTAAGAGAGACTTATTGCAGGAGATTGCAAGGGAGTTTGGCACACCCGTATATGTCTATGATTTAGACCGCATAGAACAGCAGTTTAGGGCATTAAAAGAAGCGTTTTCGGGGCGTAAGGCATTGATTTGTTATGCGCTTAAGGCGAATTCTAATTTGAGTGTTGTGCAGAGATTGGCGCAGCTAGAGAGCGGGGCAGATTGTGTTTCGCTTGGAGAGATTAAACGCGCGATTTTAGCGGGGATTCCGAAGTATAAAATCATCTACAGCGGGGTGGGGAAGCAAGAGTTTGAGATAAAAGAGGCGTTGAGATGTGGAATCTTGTTTATCAATCTAGAGAGTCGCGAGGAGATGCTGTGTGTGGAGAAATGTGCAAAAGAGCTTGGGGTTGTGGCACGTATCTCTGTACGTGTCAATCCCGATATTGACCCACAGACGCATCCCTATATCTCCACAGGCTTGAAAGAAAACAAATTTGGCGTCAGTATTGAGAGTGCGAAAGAAATGTATTTATATGCGCATAAATCAAGCTTTTTAGAGCCTATTGGGATTCATTTTCACATCGGTAGTCAATTGACAAAACTCCAGCCCATCGCGGAATCCGCACAGAAGATTGCGCGGCTCACGCACAGTCTTTTGGCACTCAAAATGGAGATTAAATTTTTTGACATAGGTGGAGGGCTTGGAATCTCCTATAATGAGGAAGAGACTATCAGCCCCTATGATTATGCACAGGCGATTTTAGGAGAGTTGCGCGGACTTGATTTGACGATTATTTGCGAGGCGGGGAGATTTATCGTCGGAAATAGCGGTGTGTTCCTCGTGAGTGTGCTGTATCAAAAGGAAAATCAAGGCAAACATTTTGTCATCGTTGATGGGGCCATGAATGATCTCTTGCGCCCGAGTCTCTATGGAGCGCGACATAGGATTCTTGCTCTTAAAAATGCAGAATCTTTGAGGAATGTCGATGTTGTCGGTCCTATTTGTGAGAGCGGGGATTATTTAGGCAAGGACATTGCATTGCCACCACTCAATAGTGGAGAGATTCTAGCGGTTATGAGTGCAGGAGCCTATGGCTTTAGCATGTCCAGTCATTACAATTCACGTCCTAATTGTGCAGAAGTTGTGATTTCTAAAGGTAAAGCTCGTTTAGCGCGGACAAGAGAGAGCTTTGAAGATTTGGTTGCTAGAGAGCTAGAATGTCTCAAGTGAAGCTGCAGAATCCCTTAGAAATATTTAGAAATATGCTATAATTCTGTATTTTGCTTGAGCACAAAGGTTGTTAAAGGCAAACCAAAGAGGGCTTAATTTAATAAAGAAGGTTGAAAGAGAGCCAAAGCAAAATCAAGGTTCTTAGAGCGGATTAATGAGGAGAAACGATGAATCTTGCAGAGCAGACAAAAGGGATTTTAGACATTCTAGGGAGTGGATTCCCTCTGCATCGCTTAGAATTAATCTTGCAGCACAAAGAGGTGATTTTGCGCTGGTTAAATTCTAAGGAGTTTAAGGATCAATGCGCAAATCATCCCTATCCTCCGCTTCTGAATCCTAAAGAGATTATCTATCAACAAACCGATCCGCAAGTGGCATGGGATTTCAACATCCCTCTGCCTCCTTTTGATATGCTATTCATTTGTCCGCATGGAGTAGGAACGGGAGCAACATTGCGTTTCTTGCGCTCTTGTGAGGGAACGGGGCGACGTAGTCCTCATGCCACTTCTGTCATACCCGATTCTGCGGGGGGGGGGGCTTTATGAAGCATCCGCTTAATGTCTGTTACACAGAGGGGACAAAGTTTGCCAAGGAATATTATGTGACGCATTTTAAGCAATTTGTAGATCAAAAAGAGAGCTTCAATGTCGCAAGTATCGAAAGCTATGGCGTAGAGAGAATGGGTAATGAAAAAGATCGAGAGAAATTCTTCGCTCTATTGCCAAAGGGGATTCCGACACTCATGCAGATACGCAATCCTATCGGTATTGTCAAGCACGGTATCGTGCGAAATTGGGAATGCATTTCCGATATTCCGCAGATGACAAGGGTCTTCAACCTCACCTTTGATTATCATTATTTTTGCAAATTTTTAGAGAAAAAGGAGTTCAAACTCCCAGATAACTTTGAATCCAAGAAGGCTCAAGGGTATTTCTATAACTCCATAATCCAAGCCCTAAAACCCCAGAATCTTACCTATATGGACATGTCTGAAATCAGCAAAGAGAGGGCGTTTGATACATTCTGCAGACTCTCTAAAATCTTTGGCTTTGATGCGCCAAAGGAGGAGAATCGCAAGATTTTTGAAGCACAGAATATGAAAGGAAACTTGCTGTTTTTGTGGAGTTTAGCACCTCTGCAACTTCATTGTCACATTGAAGATGTGCAAAATTGCTATTCAAAGACAAAGCAAAATCACTCTGCAAATCCACAAATAAGACAGGGTAGCCTAGTGATTTTTATCATTAATCCTAATGTGATTAAGGGGTTTGTGGATATTATGGGAGAGTTTTCAAGCACACTTCAAAATGATGTGGGATTCTATATCGCGCAGCAAGATTGGGAGAGATTGCACTCTGATAAGAAGCTGTGGAATGCTGTGCGTAAATATCTGCAGGAATTTTTGGATTTCTTAGAAGAGACGACAAGAGAACAGGAGAAAAGAAGTTTAAGCGAATGGGATGTGTTGGAGCTTTTGCGTAAAAATAAAGCAGCAAGGGAGAGCTTATGGAATGTTTTAGACTTAGAATTAGCGCATATTAAAGCCACGCGTCCTGATATTGTGGCAAGTTGGGAGACGTATTTGGAATTTGAAAAAATGTGCAAAAAAGGTTAGAATCTTAAGTAAGGAATAATGATGAATTTAGAGCATTTTAGAGGTGAGATTGACAAGATTGATGACAAGATTTTAGAGCTTCTAGGGCAGAGAATGGAGATTGTCAAGCGTGTGGGGAAGCTCAAGGCTCAAAATAACGCCCCCATTTATCGTCCCGAGCGCGAGAGAGAGATACTAGAGCGCTTGAGCGCACAGCGCCCTCCCTTGCTAGAGAAGTCTGCGATCGAGGCGATTTATCTGGAGATTTTTGCTGTGAGTCGGAATCTGGAGTTGCCCGAGCGTGTGGCGTATTTAGGTCCGATTGGAAGCTACACACATCAAGTTGCCGAAAGTCGCTTTGGCGCGATGTGCGAGTATTTTTCCCATAATACAATCACACGCACACTTAAGAGCGTGGAGAATCATCGCGCAAATTATGCCGTCGTGCCGATAGAAAACAATCAGCAAGGCGCGGTAGGCGAGACGCTTGATGTTTTAAAAGACACGGATTTGAAAATCGTCGCAGAGGTCTATATGCCCATACATCATTGCTTCGCAAGTACCACACCGCGTATTCAAGAAATTGAAATGATTTATTCTAAGGACATTGCCTTTGGGCAGTGTGCGAGTTTCTTAAGTGAGCATTCCCTCGATCATATCCAAAGGGTACCTGTGGATTCCACAGCACGTGCGGCGCAGCTTGCAAGGGAGAATCCAAAGAGTGCGGCCATTTGCTCACACATCGCAGCTAAGCTCTATAATGTGCCTGTGTTGTTTGAAAATATTGAGGACAATTCCGCAAATAAGACGCGCTTTGTGATTTTGAGCCATTTTAAAAATGCACGTTGTGGAAAGGACAAAACTTCTTTATTCGCAAATCTTGAAAATACCGATAAACCCGGTGTTTTGTATCATTTGCTTTCAGACATCAAGGAACTCAACATCAATATGACTTCCATTCAATCGCGACCCATTGCAGGAAGGGATTTTAGTTATTGTTTTTTCATTGACATTGATGGGCATATTGATGATGAAAATGTCGCGGAATTATTCAAGCGCTATCCAAAAGAATTAAAATGGCTTGGAAGTTATTTAAAAAATTAATATATAATACGCATTGAGATTTAAGAAAGGAGAATCTATGGCTGAAGAAGAAGGCAAAAAGGCTTCTAAACTTGATAGCTTAAAGCAAAACAAAATGCTTTTGTTTATTATAATCGGCGTTGTTGTGCTGTTGTTAGTTATTTTGATTGTTGTGGCTGTCTTGATTTTTAGCGGTGGAGATGAGGAAATGCAAGGCGATGCAGCTGTCCCTCAAGCACAGCAACAGAGTGCGACAAGCAGAGGGAGTGCGGCAAATCCCAACAGCAGTCTCTTAAACATCGGACCCATTTATCCTCTGGATCAGTTTATCGTCAATCTGCTCTCTTCGGGAGGGGGCAAGAGGTATTTAAAAACCTCTGTGGGCTTAGAGCTAAGCATTCAAAATATGCAGACCGAGCTGGACACTAAGCGCGATGTTTTGCGCGATACGATTATTACGATTTTGAGTTCAAAGACATTTGAAGAAGTGCAAACGGCTAAGGGCAAGCAAAAACTCAAAGAAGAGCTCATGGAACGTCTCAATGAGTTTCTCGTTGATGGCAGGGTTGTGAATGTATTTTTTACAGAATTTGTCGTGCAATGATGTATGGTTTGCGTAGGAGTGGATGTCGTTAGCATAGGTCGCATAGAATCCTTTTGTCAGAAGTTCGGGCAAAAGGGATTGCAGAGATTCTTAAGTGCTACGGAAATAGCATTAGCAAGAAGTGCGCAGAGTATCGCGGGATTCTGGGCGGCTAAGGAGGCTTGTTCTAAGGCTCTTGGCTGCGGGATTGGGCAGGAGCTTGGCTTTAGCGATATTTTGATTTCAAAAACACAAAAGGGTGCGCCGTTCCTAACACTCACGCAAGAGAAGTTGGAGTATTTTTGCGTGGAATCCTTGAGCCTGTCAATCTCGCATGATTGTGGATTTGCGATTGCTGTTGTTGCGCTAGTGAAAAGAGACTTATGAATCTCTAAAGTTAGAGATATTACAATGCGAGGCAAAATGATACGTCTGTGTTCAAACTCTCTCGTGCGACAAGGAATCTTGCGCGAATATGGAATCCCTTTTGTGCTTGGAGAGAATTTCTTTAATGAAGAGAGCATAACAGAGAGCAATCCGGCGCGTTTTGTCTATCAAGCCACAATGGGCAAACATAGGAGTGCGCTTGAGTGCTATGGATTGGAGTTGCCCATATTGGTTGCCGATAGCGTGGTGTGTACGCAGGGAGTCTTGCAACGCAAGGCAAAGAATGCACAAGAGGCGCACTTGTTTTTACAAAAACAGAGTGGAAAAGCGCTGTGCGTATTGAGTTGTGCGATTTTTCACGCAGAAGAGATATACGTTTTAAGCCTCAATCAAACTTGTTTTGAGTTGGCGGAATTTTTAGAAAAGGACTTGAGGGAATATTTGGAGAGTGGTTTGTGGAGAGATAAGGCAGGTGCTGTTATGGTGGAGGGATTCCACCGCAAATACATTCAAAGACAGAGGGGTTCATTCTCTAATGCGATGGGCTTAGATATGGAATCCTTACTGCCTTTCATAAGGAAGTGGAAATGAATACAACAATGGTCGCTGTGATGCTTGCAACATCTCTTGTGATAGGATTGCTTGGACTCATAGGATTCTTGTGGGGCTTGAAAAATGGGCAATTTGATGATGAAAACAAAATGATGCAGGGAATCTTGTTTGACAGCGCGGAGGATTTGAGACATATGGTTGATGAAGAAAAAAACAAAACAACAAGGGAGAAAGAATGAATAAACTCTATAATATCGCAATTATCGGTGGAGGTCCGGGCGGAATCGCTTCTGTAGTGGAATCTCTTATTTTAGGGATTAAGGATGTGATATTGCTTGAAAAGAGTGAGGGGCATTCCACGACAATACGTAAGTTTTATAAGGATAAAAAGCGCGTTGATAAGGACTACAAGGGACAGAAAATTGAATTAAATGGCAACATTTACTTCTGTGATGGGACAAAGGAAAGCACATTAGATTTCTTTGACAAGGTCATTCAAGAAAATGGTGTGGAGGCGCACTTTCAAACAGAAGTAGAATCTGTGGAAAAAGAGGGGGAACATTTCTTGATCCACACGACAAAAAATACAACTTTAAAAGCGCGTTTTGTTGTCATTTCTATTGGCAAAATGGGGCAGCCAAACAAGCCAAACTATCCGATTCCTAATGCAATCAAGTCTCTTGTGAATTTCAATGCAAACAGTTGCGTTGATGGCGAGAATCTTTTGGTTGTCGGGGGAGGAAATTCCGCTGTGGAGTATGCCTGTGTATTGAGTGAGACGAATCCCGTGACGCTCAACTATCGCAAGAGGGAATTTACAAGAATCAATGAGACAAACAAAGAAATTCTCGCACAATGCTTCAAACAAGGCAAGATTCAGTCTAAACTCGGCGTGGATATTGAGAGCTTAGAAGAAGCTAATGAAGCGGGGAATGCAAAAGTAAAAGTGCATTTCACAGATGGGACAAGCGCGGTGTTTGATCGTGCAATTTATGCCATTGGTGGAATGGCACCGGTTGATTTTTTGCGCAAGTGTGGTGTTGCGCTTGATAGCGATGGTGTTCCCATTGTCAATGAGGATCATCACAGCTCTGTCGATGGAATCTATATCGCAGGAGATATTTTGTATAAAAATGGCGGCTCCATTGCTGCAGCACTCAATCATGGATTTCACATCGCAAAAGTTATTAAGGGGAGATTGTAGCTTTTAGCTTTCTATAATTTAGCTTTAGATAGAATCACAGATTCATTTGTAAGGATTGCTCTTAAATTTATCATAAGGAATCAGAAATGGCAAGAAAGTGTTTTTTCACAGGAAAGGGACCGATGGTTGGGAATAATGTCAGTCATGCAAACAATAAGACAAAAAAAAGAAGTCTTCCAAATCTTAGAATGGTTAAAATCAAGTTAGAAGATGGGCGTACAATGCGCGTGAGGGTTGCTGCTTCTACACTAAGAACGATGAAGAAAAAATCATAGTTTGATTTTTGGATTGAGCTGTGGCATTTGATAAGCTCAAGAAGTTTCTCCATTGGGAGGGTGCGCAAAGGCCCGATATTGATATGTCAGGGTTGCTCTATGAGCAATTAAAGCCTTTCCGCACTCCCTTTTTACTCCTTTTTGCGGGGTTGTTGCTAAGCACTTTAGGCTATGTGGCTGTCTCTGATTATAGTCTGATTGATGCTTTTTTTCAAGCTTCCTATACTTTTACAACAACGGGCTTTGGCGCACTCAAAGAGAGTGAGTTTGATGGCTTAGATGTGTTTTACACTGCCGTTGTAATGATGGCGGGTTCTGCTGTTTTGAGCTTTTGTGTCATTAGCGTGATTGATGTTTTAAGTCGGGGAAAGCTTATTCCAATTATTAAGGAACGCAATATGATTTACAAGATTGCGCGTTTGAAAAATCATTTCATCATTTGTTATCATAATGAATATGCGATTCAGCTCTCACAGCAGTTTAGGGATGCACATATTCCTTTTGTTGTCGTGGATAGGAGTGATGCGCTAGAGGATATTGCTCAAAAATACCGCTATCCTTTCTTTATCAACGAAGATCCCCACACAGAAATTGCGATGCTTAAATGCCATCTATCAAGTGCAAGAGGCGTGATTACGCTCTCTAATAATATCGCAGATAATATCGCGCAAATTGCTTCTGTACGCTTGTATGAACGTGAGCTTGGACGCAAACCCTATTTTATTATCGGCAATGCAAACAATAATGAAGATGAGGAAAAGCTCAAAAAGCTTGGGGCAGACTGTGTCGTCTCCCCCTCAAAGCTCTTTGCCCAACGTGTCAATGCAATGGCAACGCGTCCTGATATGGAAAATCTCTTGGAACGTTTTGCCTATCAAAAGGACACACCTCTAGATTTAGAGGAGATTGTCGTGCCACGTTATTCTTGGCTGGTGCTTAAAAAGCTCAAAGAAGCGCATGTGCGCGAGATAACACAAACCTCTATCGTCGGGATCACACAAAAAGACGGGAAATTCATTTCCATGCCCAATGGAGACACACTTGTAACAAGTGAGTGTAAATTGCTTGTTATTGGAACTTCACATGGGGTGCGCTTGACAAAACAGCTTGTTTCTAAGAAAGACAAGCCCGAGGAGTTGAAATATGTTTAGTGTGTTTCCTATTGAAAACGGTATTGTCGCACCAAAGGGATTTTATGGCGATGGTGTCAGTGCAGGATTAAAGCGAAATGGGCTTGATGTGGCCTTTATCTATTCGGATTCTCTGTGTGAGGTGGAATCCCTTTTCACGCAAAACAAATTTTGCGCCGCACCGATTTTGCATTATCAAGGCTACAAAGAGGGCTTTCAGACGAATTTTGTCCTCATTAATTCCAAAAATGCAAACGCTCTCACAGGAGATGAGGGGCTAGAAGATGTCAAAGAATTGCTAGGCTCTCTGCAAGAGAAATTTCCAGAGATTCAAAATCCTATTATGAGTTCTACAGGCGTCATAGGCGTACCCTTGCCTAAAGAAAAGATTAGGGATTCCTTCAGCCAATTTGATTTGACGCACAAAAACAACGAAAATGCCGCAAAGGCGATTATGACGACAGATAGATTTGCTAAGAGCATAGCCTTTGAGGTTGTTTTGGAGGACAAAACGCATTTTAGAATCGGCGCCATTTGCAAGGGAGCAGGAATGATTAATCCAAGCCTTGCGACGATGCTGTGCTTTATCACCACAGATGCCAAGATTCCAAAAGCACACATGAAAGAATTGTTGCAAAACGCAACACATACAACCTTTAATGCCATTAGTGTCGATGGAGACACTTCTACAAACGATACAATTTTGCTTCTAAGTAATGGACAAAGTGGGGTTTATGATAAAGAAGCCTTTTTGTTTGCCCTAGAGAAGCTCATGCACAAACTCGCCACAGACATTGTGCGTGATGGTGAGGGTTCTACGAAGCTCGTTGCCTTTGAGGTTAAGGGAGCAAAAACAGAGCAAGAAGCAAGGAGAGCTGCAAAGGCTTTGAGCCAGTCCCTGCTTGTGAAGACTGCGCTCTTTGGCTGTGATCCAAATTGGGGGAGAATTGCTTCTACAATTGGTGCAAGTGGGATTGAATGCGATGCGAAGAAATTGGAAATTTACTTTGGCGATGTGTGCGTTTATGAACGTGGTAAGATTTACTTTGATATAGAGCAAGAAAAAAGAGCCGCGCAAATCCTCAAGCAGGATTCTTATAAAATCACCTGCATAGTGGGCGATGGCGATGGTCAATTTACTGCATATGGCTGTGATTTGGGGCATGAGTATGTGAGAATTAACGCGGATTATCGCAGCTGATTGATTTTTGAAAATTTTTGTTTTATTGATAAGTATTAAGGCAATTTTTTTTATAATTTGCGCATAGTTTTTATAAGGAGTTTGTATGTTACACGAATACCGCGATGAGATTAGTATTTTGAAGCAGGAAAACGCACATTTTGCGAAGATTTTTGATGAGCATAATGAGTTGGATCAGAGGATTCAAGATATTGTTGAAGGCAGAGAACATGCGACGGATATGGAAATTTCAGAGCTTAAGCGCAAAAAGTTGGAGTTGAAAGACGAGGCTTATGCTATGGTTATGGAGTACATTAAAGAAAATAAATAATTCTTTGGTATCTATTCTGTCCATTATCCACTACCTAGAATCTCTGTGCAAAGTCTCTGTAGGGCAAGAGAGCGCGAGATTCTGGCATGAGGAATATGAGAATCAAAAGGAGAGAGTTTGAAAAGTTTGTTTGTAAAAATCATATCAATTTTGATTGTGGGATTCGTGCTTTTGGGATGTGAAAACAGTAGCATGGAAGAAAGGACGCTCTCAAGCATTCAGCAAAAGGGCGTCATTACCATTGGTGTTTTTAGCGATAAACCACCCTTTGGTTTTGTGAATGATAAGGGTGAAAATGATGGCTTTGATGTTGCGATTTCAAGGCAGATTGCAAAGGACTTGCTCGGCGATGAGAATAAAGTCAAATTTGAGCTTGTTGAGGCGGCAAGTCGCGTGGAGTTCTTAAAAAGTGGTAAAGTTGATGTGATTATGGCAAACTTCACGCAGACAAAAGAACGCGAAGAGGCTGTGGATTTTGCCACTCCCTATATGAAAGTCGCTTTGGGCGTGGTTTCTAAGGGGGGAGAAATTTCTGATATTAGGAATTTAGAGGGCAAAAAGTTGATTGTCAATAAAGGCACAACGGCGGATTTTTATTTCACAAAAAATCATCCCGAAATTGAGCTGTTAAAATATGATCAAAACACAGAGGCATTCTTAGCTCTTAAAGATGGCAGAGGTGATGCTCTAGCACATGATAATTTACTCCTCTTTGCATGGGCAAAGGAAAATCCTAGTTTTGTTGTGGGGATCGGAAAATTAGGCAATGAAGATGTGATTGCTCCAGCAGTGGCAAAGGGCAACAAAGAGCTTTTAGAATGGCTCAATAAAGAGATTCAAATACTCAATGAAAATGGCTTCATGCGTGAGTCCTACACAAAGACACTCGCTCCTATTTATGGAGAGGACCAGATTCAATCTGTGCTTTTTGTACAATAATGTATAAGATTGTACTTTGAGTGCACTCATGTAGAATCTTATTCGTGTCGCAGAGCTTCGATGGGATTGAGCCTTGAGGCACGTCTTGCAGGCAGATAGCCAAAGAGGATTCCGATAAATGCGGAAAAGATAAAGGTAATAAGAGCAATTCCGTAGTCAAAATTAAAAGGAAGTTCCATAATAGCGCAGATTTGCAATGAGGCAAAAAATGCAAAAATGATTCCTAGAATCCCGCCTAATGCGCTCAAACTCAAAGCTTCAACAAGAAACTGCAATAGGACTTCACTTTGCAACGCACCAATAGCAATGCGCGTTCCGATTTCACGTGTTCTTTCGGTTACAGAGACGAGCATGATATTCATAATGCCAATCCCCCCAACAATCAGGCTTACACCTGCAATCGCACCCAAAAAGAGCGTGAAGTTTGACGTGGTGTTTTGCATAATGTCAAAAATTTGTTTGGTATCCACGATTTCAAAATCATCCTTTTGTCCTTCGCGTATATTGCGAATATTGCGCAAAATATCTGCAATCTGTGCGCTTGCTTGTGCGGAATCCACACCATCTTTGAGCGAAATCATAAGGCGCGGAATGTTATAGAGTGAGCTTGACTTTGAGATGCTACGTTGATAGGTCTTAAGCGGGATTAAAATCACATCATCTTGATCGTTTCCCATAGCACCCTGTCCTTTTTCCTCTAGGATTCCTATGCATTCACAGACGATACTTCCTAAGCGGATTCTACTTCCTAATGGATTTGTCGCGCTTGTGTCAAAGAGATTTTTTTTAACGCTTACGCCAATAATGCACGCATTGCTTCCCGTGCGATAATCTTGTGCGCTAAAGGGACTCCCATCGGTGAGATTCCAATTTGTCGCCAGAAAATAATCTCCATTCACACCTTGAATCTGTGTTTGTGCATTTTCTTGCCTGAATTGCACGAGGAGAGAGGTTGAGGTCATGGGAGCAATGGCGCGCACAAGTTGTCCAATTTGCAGATTGAGTGTTTTAATATCATTGAGACTGAAGGATTTTCTTCCGCTCCCACCGACATTTTGATTGCGCGCAGGAAAGATGAATAGAATGTTGCTTCCTAGACTGCTAATGCGCTCTGTGATGACTTGTTTTGTGCCATTTCCGAGTGTAATCATAATCACAACAGCACTCACGCCAATGATGATTCCAAGCATTGTAAGCAATGAGCGCAAAAAGTTGCGTTTAATTTGTCTGAAAGCAAGAAAAAAAGCATTAAGAATCATTTTGTTCCTTAGAATTGGAATCTTTCTGCACGAGGCCATCAAGAAAAAAAATGTTGCGCGTCGCATATTTTGCCATTTCTGGTTCATGTGTAACCATTAAAATGGTGATTTGTGATTCCACATTCAAACGTTTTAAAATCTCCATAATCTCTATGCTGCGCTTTGTGTCAAGATTTCCTGTGGGTTCATCGGCGAGTAAAAATAGGGGTTGAGAAGCAATCGCTCTTGCAATGGCGACGCGCTGTTGTTGCCCTCCGCTCAATGCGTTACTTTGGTGGTTGTGCCATTTTTCTAATCCTACCATTTCTAAGGCTTTCATTGCTTGTTTTAAGCGCTCTTTTTTGGGGATTTGGCGATAGAGTAGGGGAAGTTCTACATTTTCTAGGGCTGTCGTACGTGAGAGTAGATTGAATCCTTGAAAGATGAAGCCTATATAATTGCGTCTTAAGAGGGCTTTTTGCTTGAGATTGAGTGCTCCGACATTGACGTTGTAGAATTCATAGCTTCCGCTTGTGGGGCTATCAAGACAACCAAGAATGTTTGCAAGTGTGCTTTTGCCACTGCCACTTGGTCCCATAAGGGCGACAAATTCTCCTTGTGTGATGTTGAGATTGATTCCACGCAGAGCTTCAAAGGCATTGGGCGGTTTTCCATAGGTTTTATGAATATTCTTAAGTTGGATAAAGGACATTATTCCACTTCTTTTTGCGCAAGAATGACTTGCATTCCTTGTGTGATAGAATCGCTCAAAATTTGCGTGAAATTCCCATCGCTGATTCCGACTTGAACTTGCACTTCTTTAGGAGTGTTGTTTTCTAAAATCCAAATTGTAGAATTTGTGTTGTTTGAGTTAGATTGCGTAAGTCGTGGCATTTTGGGACGCGACATGGTGAAAGGATTAAAGGATTTTGAGGTTTTGTTAGGCTGTGTTTTGGGTGAGAAATAGAGCGCACTTGAGGGGACGAGAAGGGCGTTTTTGACACTCTGCGTGGTGATGTCTGCTGTCGCGCTCATGCCCGGCTTTAAGAGCAGATTTTTGTTATCAACATAGATTCTTGCCTCATAAGTTACGATATTATCTGTGTTTTCCGTCGCGCCAAAATTCACGCGATCCACCACAGCATTAAAGGTTTCATTAGGATAAGAATCCACACTGAAGCGCACTTCTTGCCCAACCTTGACCTTTCCTATGTCTGCTTCTGAGATGCTGACGTTGAGTTCCATTTCCTCTAAATTTTCTGCAATAATGAAAAATTCTGGCGTTTGGAAGCTTGCCGCAACACTTTGTCCAACCTCAATGGAGCGACTTAAAACAACGCCATCAATAGGGGTTGTGATTTGTGCATTTTTCAAATCAACTTGTGTGGAGCGGATGGAAGTTTCAATCTCTGTAATGTTTGCCTCACGGATTCCAACTTCGCTAAGAGCGGAATTGTATGCAGTTTTTGCAGTTTGCAAATCAAGCTTTGAGGGCGTTTTTCCTTTTGTCTGCGCGAAAAGATTCTGAAGTTGCTTGTATTGCCATTCTTTTTCCTCTAAATTGACCTGTGCGCTTTTGAGTTGCGCTTGTGCGCTTTTGAGCTGCGCCTCGTAGCGATAGAGGCTTTGCTCAATGCTCTCGCTGTCAATTTTGGCTAAAACTTGCCCCTTTGTAACTTTGTCATTCACATCAACAAGGACTTCTAAGACGATTCCAGAAATGACAGAACCAATGGAGACTTCGTTGGTAGGAGAGAGTGTTCCATTAGCATTAATGCTTGTTGAAATGTCGCCTATTTGGACTTCTTGCGTGGTGTAGGTGTAATGAGGGCTTTTGTTTTGCCACAAAAAGAGTGAGATTCCAATGACAATAAGAATCGCAAGGAGTGAGCCCCAAATTTTAAAGAGCTTCTTGTAGTCTCTTTTAGGATTCAATGTGCGCAGAATCTCTTCAGTTGTGAGCATAGGAATCCTTAAGCGATGTGAGGTTCAAATTCCCGCCAAATGCTTTATAGAGTAGCGTTAGGGCTTGTAAATTTTGACTTTGTGCGGAATTGAAAGATTTTTTGGAATTATTAAGAGAGGCGGCATTGAGGGAATATTCTAAGGTGTCGATCAATCCTACCAGATGGCGATTGTAGGAAAATTCATAGTAACTTTGAGCATTAGTGAGACGTTTTTGGCTGTTTTGGAGCTGCAAAGAGGTGCTTTTTGTATTAAAACTTGTATTTTGAATCTCATTAAAGGCATTTTTAATGGATTGTTGGAGTGTGAGATAGGATTCTTGCAAGATGGCATCTTGTAAAAAATAATTTTGTGTGAGCTGTGTGCGATTTAAAATTGGGGCGACAAGAGAGCTTGCAAGTTGCCAAGCAAGATTCCCTGCATTTTGTGTTGATGAATCTAGAATTTCATTGACATTTGCGCTGATAGAGAGAATTGGAAATAAACTTGCTTTTGCGTTGGCTTTATTGTAAGTTTGGGCATAGAGGCTTAAGAGTGATGCCTTAATGTCTGGACGTGCCAAAATCACTTCTGCAGGAAGATCGCTAAGTGCAAAGCTTGTACGCGTCTGTGGGAGATGGACACGAGAGATTTCAAAAGGCAGAGACTTGGAATCTAGGAGGAGCAAAAGGGCATTTTTGTTTTCTTCTGCTGTGGTTTTGAGCGTTTCTAGTGTGTTTTGTTCGCTTGTCAGCAAGTCTTGCTTTTCAAAAAGCTCTGTGCTGTCTAAGAGACCATTTTCAACCTTAAGTCTTGTAAGCTCTAGAGCCGTCTCATAATGGGTGATATTTTCACTGGTGAGCTGTATGTTGGTGTGCGATTCAAGGAGGGCAAAGTAGAGTGTGGCAATATCTGCCAAAAGTGTGATTTTTGCGTTTTCTAGATCTTGTAGGGACTTTTCATAGAGGGAGTTTTTGGCATTTTTATTGTGCTGTAAGCGTCCAAAGAGATCAAGCTCCCAAGAGAGTGTTGCTCCAATTTGTGCGCTATAAGCACTGCTCTTTTGGACGGGATTCGTGTCTGTGCGCTGGTGAGAATCATTGAGGCTTAAATTTCCATTTACGGTTGGAAACAGCTCTCCTAGAGCAGTTTTGAGCTGTGATCTGGCTTGCAAGATTCTTGTATTGGCAATTTGTAAGTCAAGATTTTTGCTTAGGGCAAGTTCAAAGAGTGTATTAAGTGTTTCGTCTCCAAAGAGGAGTTTGATTTGCTCTAGTGGCGTTGTTTTTAGGATTTTGTTTTCTTTGTCTTTAGGGGCTTGTCCAATTAAAATGAGATTTGAGAATTCTTGCGGGAGTGATTGTGTTAATTCCTCTTTGGTTGGCATCTTTGGGGAACAAGCACTAAAGAATAGGCTACAGATAATGGCAATAACGAATAATGGACGCAAGGAAATCCTTCTATCTTTCTGTCTTTTTATTTTTTATTAAAATTTGGGAATTTTTACAAAAAAAGTATAAAATAAATGTAAATTTTCGCAAACAGAATTGAATTTTGTGATTTTTGGTGGCGTATTTTTGCTTTTAACTGCTTCAAGGGTTAAAATGTGTTAAAATACGCGGGAGTGAGATTTTTCTTTTTCAAGGATGGATATTGAATTTGACAATGCTGTATAGTAAGATTCATCGCGCAAGGGTGAGTGATGCAAATCTCAATTATGTCGGGTCCATCACGATAGATTCTGTCCTTATGGATGCTGCGGGATTGTTTGAGGGACAGAAAGTGGATGTCGTCAATATCAATAATGGGGAACGTTTTTCAACTTACATCATCAAAGGGAAAAGTGGCGATATGTGCCTCAATGGTGCGGCTGCACGTAAGGTTCAAATCGGAGATAAGATTATTGTTATGGCCTATGCGCAATACACACAAGAAGAGTTAAGAGGCTATGCCCCTAAAATCGTGTTAGTTGATGAGAGAAATCAGATTGTTGCAGTTAAAGAGGAGTTTGAAAATGTTTGATCCACAAGAGTTGGCAAAGACATTGGGTGATTTGCAAGAGAAGCTTAAGAGTGCGCAAGAGGCAAATAAAGAATTGGTTTTTTCTGCAAAGAGTGGGGGAGGATTGGTGAGTGTCAGGGCTAATGGAGAGGGCGAGATTCTTGATATTAATATTGATGATTCTTTGCTAGAGGATAAAGAATCTCTGCAGATTCTGCTAATGAGCGCACTTAATGATGTGTTAAAGAGTGTGGATTCTAACCGCAAAAATGTCGCAATGAATATGTTAGGAAATTTTGGGGATTTACCATTTAAGGGGTTGTGATGAGAGTTTTGTGTTTGAGTTTTTGGTTAATTTGTTGTGCTGTGAGTCTGTCTGCCTATGATTTCAAGGCATGTGAGAAAAGAGCGGCGCTCTCAATGGAATATGTGGGGGGGACATATGGGATTGCGATTCGTTCTTTGGAGTCAAAAGCTCCCTCAAAGGCTGTTTTGTTTGTGTATTCGCCACGTGTGAGCCCTAAGGGATACAAGGTCTTAAAGCATGATCCCTTTGTGGGTATGTATTTGCTAGAATCTAAAAAAAACTTAGAGCCAATCATCTTGCGTGATATTACGCATGAGATTTTAGAAGATGAGATTGCAAGTGTCACACCAAATGATAGTGTGAGTGGAAAGATAGAGACAAGGATGCAAAGCCCCATTGATTATGCGACACTCAACACACCAACTTTTCAAAACAGTCTCATTAGCACTGTGTGCGATCATGTCTATGGTATCGGGATTGGCGGAGATGCTTTTATTGAAAAGGTCTATTTGGATCGTTTCCTCAATAGTGATCCTATTTATTATGGAGATATTGGGATTCGGGTGTTCCAAAATGAGCAAGGCGCAGTGGAGGTTAATGTTGTAGAGCCCTTTTTCCCGCGCAATCCCTTTCGCTATGGGGATATTATCCTAGCTATTAATGGACAAGATGCCCAAACTCTGCCCTCTTTTCATCGTGTGGTTTTTGATTTGAAAGAAAATTCAACTGCTAATGTCAAAATCAATCGCAATGGTAGCATAATGGAGGTTCCCGTGATTGTAGATAGGAGGCGCGGAGGAATGTTGCTTAGAGATGATTTTCTTGCTCGTGTGCATATTGGAATCGATGATAATTTCACCATCACAAGCGTTGGAGCGGGGGCTAAAGATGGGTTTGAACGTTTGCGCGTAGGGGATAAGATATTGCGCGTTAATCAACGCGATGTCCCTAAGGGATACAATGCTATCATTCGTTTGCTTGGCGAATATCCCGACATGCGACAGCAATGGTTGATTTCGCGAAATGATTTTCAATTTTTCATCAATGTCAATGAAAAAGCACAAAATTCCTCAATAGATTTGACAAAAGGGCTTCTTAATGAAGACACACGCTTCAGTTTTTGAGGATTTTGAAGCTTATTTAGTGGCACATTCCCCAAAA
The DNA here is from genome assembly GCA_947588965.1 of uncultured Helicobacteraceae bacterium. GTDB lineage: Bacteria > Campylobacterota > Campylobacteria > Campylobacterales > Helicobacteraceae > Helicobacter_D. Next base: position 243,547 of record CANQAN010000001.1, on the reverse strand, counting down.
TTAGAGAGTTTTCATCCTTATTTTGAGACTGCTCTGTGGGAGATGGTGAGAAATGGCGGCAAGAGATTCCGCCCTCAATTGCTTTTGAGTGTCGTGGCGGGATTGAAGCCTAAGAGGCTTAGAGAATCTTTCAGCGTGGCTTTAGCATTGGAGATTTTGCACACCTACTCGCTCATTCATGATGACTTACCTGCAATGGATAATGCTCCTTTAAGACGCGGTTGTATGACACTGCATACAAAGTATGATGAAGCGGGGGCGATTCTTGTTGGCGATGGGTTAAATACACACGCGTTTTATTTGATTGCAACTGCAAGGCTTAAGCCAAAGATTAAAACAAAGCTCATAGAATCTCTAAGCTATAATGGTGGAATCTATGGAATGGTCTTAGGACAAGCCTTAGATTGTTGCTTTGAGGGAGAGACTTTGCCTTTAGAAAAACTAAAAGTCATTCATTGCAACAAAACAGCAAAACTCATCGCTTCTTCTCTGGAAATGGGCGGAATCATCGCAGAATGCAACAAAAAGATGCGCAAAAAACTCTATAAGCTCGGAATGGATTTGGGGTTGTTTTTTCAAATCAGAGATGATATGATTGACAGCACACAGAGCGCACAAGAGGCAGGAAAGCCGACAAAACACGATTGCGCTAAGAATAGTTATGTGAATTTGCTCGGATTAGAGGGGGCAAGGAGAGAAGCACAAGCTCTTAGGGATTCCATTTTAGAGCAATGTGAGTCGTTAGATGGGCGTGTGGAGTTTTTTTTGAGACGTCTTTTGAGAGAATATTTTGAGATTTAAGGGTGAGCGTGAGACGTATTTTGCTGACAAATGATGATGGTTATGGATCCCCCGGGCTTTTGGCTTTAAGAGAAGCATTGAGTGCATTAGGGCATGTTGTGGTGGTTGCTCCCGCGAGTGAAAAGTCAGCCTGTGGGCATGGAATGACATTGACGCGACCTTTGCGCTTTGTGAAATTAGAAGATGATTTTTATAAACTAGAGGATGGAAGCCCGACAGATTGTGTGTATTTGTCACTTAATGCGCTCTATCAAGAGGGATTTATGCCCGATTTAATCGTGAGTGGAATCAATATCGGCTCTAATATGGGTGAAGATGTGAGCTATTCTGGTACAGCGAGTGCGGCAATGGAGGGGGTCTTACACGGAATCCCATCCATTGCGATTTCACAAGTTTTGCGCGATAAGGATTATTTCGGATTTGACTTTGCTCTTGCAAAAGAAGTGATTTTTAAACTTGCAAACAAAGTCTTAAAAGATTCTTATCCCCTTAAAAATAGGGAGTTTTTGAATGTCAATATTCCGCAGATTCCGCCAAAAGAATGCAAGGGAATGCGCATAACAGAGCTTGGGATTCGCACATATGGAAATGATGCGCATTTGCATAGAAATCCACGTGGAGAGGAGTATTATTGGCTTGGATTGCATCCGCTTAGATGGAACGAAAGGGATAATGGGGAGATTTCTGATTTTAGTGCTGTGATGGATGGCTATGTTTCTATCACGCCTATCACACTTGATTTCACAGCAAGGGGAAGTTTGCGCTCTCTAGAGAAATGGATAGGTGTCTGACGTGGAAGAACGTTTTGCCCGAACCTTGTTGCTATTCAAAGCGAGTGGATTTAAGCGACTACAAAGTGCAAAAATCTTGGTGCTTGGTGTTGGTGGTGTGGGGAGTTTTGCGCTTGATTGCTTATATCGCGTGGGAATTGGTACGATTTGCATTGTGGATTATGATTGTTTTGATGTTACAAATCAGAATCGTCAAATTGGCGCATTTGAGGGTGTTGGAAGAAAAAAAGTAGAAGTATTAGCGCAAAAATACAAGGGGATTCAATCCTTAGATGCGCAAGTAACGCAAGAATTCATTGATAGTTTTGACTTTTCTTGCTATGATGTTGTCATTGATGCTATGGATGACATTAGCGCAAAAATCGCTCTTGCCCTAAGGGTTGCAAATGCTAGAAAATCTAAGAATCCGATTCTGCTCTCTTCTACAGGAAGTGCCAAAAAGCTCGATCCTGCGCAGATACAATATGCTTCTATTTGGAAAAGTTATGGGGATAAATTTGCCAGAAAATTCCGAGAAGGGCTTAAGAAGCAAGGGTTTAAGGGTGATTTTAAGGTTGTTTTTAGTCCTGAAGTGCCAAAATGTAAGGAATTAGGAAGTTTTAGCGGAGTGACTGCGAGTTTTGGATTGCGTTTAGCAAGTGAAGCGGTGTCTATTATTTTAGATAAGGAGTTTGAATGAATATTTTAGCAAGAGCCTTTGATGATGAAGAATTTGACGATGAATATATAGGGGATTTTGAAGAAGAGGAATATGATGGATACAATTCACGTTATGAGGATAGCGATAATTTTCTCTACGATGAAGATGACTATGAGAGCAGTGATAAAGATTATGAGGGAGAGGATGATTAAAGGGGATTTGTGGTGAGAGATTCTGAAGTTAAAGTTGCAATGATTCAGCAATCCTATAAGGGTAGCAAGGCAGAGACAAAAAATGAGAGTGCGCTTAGGATTAAAGAGGCTGCAAAGGAGGGCGCACAGTTGGTGTTGTTGCAGGAATTGCATTGCTGTGAATATTTTTGCCAGAGCGAAAATGTGGAATTTTTTGATTATGCGCTAGAGTTTAGCGCAGATTGCGCTTATTTTGCGCAAATTGCTAAAGAATGTGGTGTTGTGCTTGTGAGCTCTTTGTTTGAAAAGCGCACTGCGGGAATGTATCATAACACTGCAGTTGTGTTTGAAAAGGACGGCAGTGTCGCAGGAAAATATCGCAAAATGCACATTCCCGATGATCCGGGATTCTATGAGAAATTTTATTTCACGTCCGGAGATTTAGGGTTCGAGCCTATTGTTACGAGTGTTGGTGTGCTTGGTGTGTTGGTGTGCTGGGATCAATGGTTTCCAGAAGCGGCGCGGATTATGACGTTAAAGGGGGCAGAGATTCTTGTTTATCCCACTGCGATTGGGTGGTTTGATGAGGATGCAGAGGAAGAGAAAGAGCGACAAAGAGAGGCTTGGATGGCTGTGCAGCGTGGGCATAGTGTTGCAAATGGGATTCCTGTTGTTGCGATTAATCGCGTGGGATTTGAGGCGGATAAAAGTGGAGCAATGAGCGGGATTCGCTTCTGGGGATCTAGTTTTGCTTTTGGTCCGCAGGGTGAGTTGTTGGCTCTTGGAAGTGTTGAGAAAGAGGAAATTTTGTCGTTTGTTTGGGATAAGAGACGTAGCGAGGATGTGCGCAGGATTTGGCCTTTTTTGCGTGACAGACGCATTGATTCTTATGAAGAGATTCTGAAGCGGTATTGCAAGGAATGAAGTGTGATGCAGATAAGTGGAATCACCGCCACAGAGAAAATCAAAGCATTGGCACACCCTTAGAATTATTACGTAAGCATATAGCGAGGGCAAAGTTAGGCTTAGCACTAGATATTGCCTGTGGTTTAGGAAGAAATTCGTTATTTATGCGTGATTGTGGCTTTTGTGTGGAGAGTTTGGACATCTCCTCTTTTGCCTTGCAAAACTTGGAAAATGAGAGTAATATCACAGCGCAATGTGTGGATTTGGATGCCTTTAAGATTCCAAGAGATCGCTATGAACTCATTTGTAACAGCTATTTTTTAGAGCGCAGATTGTTTCCCTATATGATAGATGCCCTAAAGACAGGTGGAATCCTTGTTTTTGAGACTTTTGTAAGGAGTGATGAGGAATCACAAAATGCATTTGCGAGTGATTCAAGTCATTTGTTGCGCAAAAATGAGCTTTTGTGTGCATTTTTGGAATTAGAAATTTTGTTTTACGAAGAGGCTTTGATAAAGCGCACAAAGGATTCTAAAAAGGCTCTGGTTGCAAGACTTGTCGCAAAAAAGGCTTAAAAAATTTAACTTAGAATCGTAAAAATACAAAAGAATGATATTGCCTAAAGATTTGTGCAACTTAGAATTGGTGCGGAAAAGAGGACTTGAACCTCCACGCCTTGCGGCGCCAGATCCTAAGTCTGGTGCGTCTGCCAATTTCGCCATTTCCGCGCTCTCAAAAAATGAGATTAAAGGAATGTGATTATACTTGATTAATCTTAAACTTACTTGATTGCTTGAGTTTTTTAAGGGATTTGAAGTTGAGTGTGTGTTTGGGGAATTGCATACTTATGCAGTGCAAACTCCCATGTTGTCGGATTAAAACAGAGCAGTCAATGGGAATGATTCTGTGCTTTGGGCAAACATTTTTTAGAATCTCAATAGCGTATTTGTCGCTTGAAGTGTTATAAATGGGCAACAAGATTGCACCATTGATAAAAAGAAAGTTTGCATAGGTTGCTGGAAGCCTTTCGTTTTCGTAGTATTGTGCATTTACAAAGGGCAAAGGTACGAGTTTAAAGGGCTTATTGGCAAGATTCCGTAGAGATTTAAGCTCTTCTTCCATTTTTGTAAGGGATTTGAAATGTTCATCATCTCTGTCTGTGCAACGCACGTAGGCAATGGTGTTTGGAGCAATAAAGCGCGCGAGGGTGTCAATGTGGCTATCGGTGTCATCTCCCCTCAAATATCCCGAATGCAGCCACAGAATCTTTTGAATCCCTAGCGCTTTTTTGAGGATTTTTTCAAGCTGTTTTTGAGAATAGAAGGGGTTGCGATTCCTCTCCAACAAACATTGCGTGTTTGTCAGTAATAACCCCTCTCCATTACTCTCTATGCTTCCTCCCTCTAAGATGAGCTTTTGTGTCTCTGTATTTTTGAAAATATTTTTTTGCTTCAAGAGATGTGTGATTTGATTGTCAAAATTTGCGTTAAATTTCAGCCCCCAGCCATTAAAGCCAAAGTCTAAAACGATGTTTTTTTGTCCTCTTTGAATGGTGATTCCGCCAAAGTCCCTTGCCCAAGTATCATTGCTACGCATTTCTATGCAATAGAGATTTTCTAAGAGTTTGAGTGGAATCTTCCGCTCTTTCCAAAAAGCTTGCAAAATCTCAAGTGTCTCTTGCGTGTCCTTGCAGATTAAAAGACAGGATTCTACTTTTAAAATCTCTACAATGATAGCACAATACACATGCCGCACCTCTTCTAAATAGGGATTCCAATCACTCTCTTTATGAGGGAAAGAGAGCAAGATTCCATCTTGTTTTTCCCATTCTGCATAAAATTTTTTCATTTTTCTACTTTTTTTAAAAAATTTGACGATATTATTATATAGATTTTTTACTAAGGAGGGCAATATGTCTATTGATTCTTTAAAGAGCAATGCAGACTATGCAAAGGATTTGCAAAGTGCGCTGACTTCTAATCCACTAAAGAAAGACAATACAAGTGCGGATGAGAGGGAGGCAAACGTCAAAGAAATGGCTTCTAAGGTTGATGCTAAAACATTAATGTCAAGCTATGTCATACAATTTCAAATGAGTGTGACATTCTCATCTTCTACGAGCTTCACAGCTCAAGGCGCTTTCGGTGGCGAGAGTGCGTTAAATGATTTCACGCGTTTAGGCAATATCCTAAATGGCTTAGATTTGGGTTCTATCGGTTATGATGGGAAGCCCTTGCAAGAACTCACACAAGATGAAGCAAAGGCTCTCATTAGCGATGATGGTTTCTTTGGGATTCCACAGACTTCAGCGCGGATTGCTGATTTTGTTCTGGCGGGAGCAGGAGATGATGTTGAGAAGCTCAAAGCAGGTCGTGAGGGGATTTTGCGCGGTTATCAACAAGCACAGAGAGCTTGGGGAGGCGAATTACCAGAATTGAGTCAAAAGACACTCGATCAAGCCTTAGAAAAAGTTGATAAAAAACTAGAAAGTCTTGGGGTTAATGTCCTAGACGAAAACGCATAAAAACTTTTTTGTGCGCTATGATTCTTAGCATTGAGAGCAGTTGCGATGACAGTTCTATCGCCATTACTGCGATCGATTCTAAGAAAATCATATTCTGTGAGAAAATCTCTCAAGAAAATGAACATTGTAGCTTTGGTGGCGTTGTGCCAGAGCTTGCAAGCCGACTCCATGCGGAATCCTTACCGCGCATTTTAGAAAAGACAAAGCCCTATTTAAAACAACTTAAAGCCATCAGCGTAACGACGGAGCCCGGATTGAATATTACATTGCTTGAGGGCGTTATAATGGCTAAAACATTGAGTTATGCCTTGAAATTGCCCTTAATTGGCGTGAATCACTTAAAGGGGCATTTATATTCCTTGTTTTTAGAATCCGAAGCAATTTTTCCACTTGGCGTTTTGCTTGTTTCAGGTGGGCATACGATGCTTTTAGATGCCCATGATTTTCACGATATTAAAATCACAGCGCAAAGCCTTGATGACAGCTTTGGTGAGAGTTTTGATAAGGTTGCGAAGATGCTAGAGCTTGGCTATCCGGGTGGTCCTATTGTGGAATCCTATGCGCGAAGTGGGGAATGTACTTTTTCCTTTCCGATTCCGCTACGTTCTCGTAAGCAGTTTGCCTTTAGTTTTTCAGGACTTAAAAATGCTGTGCGCTTGGAGATTGAGAGAGAGAGGGATAAAAAAGAATTTTTGAGTGAGGGCTTTAAGGCGGATTTATGTAAGAGTTTTCAAGAAAGCGCCATTGCGCATTTGTTGCAAAAATGCAAGATTTTCTTTGAAAAAAACAAGCAGAATAGAGCAGGTTGGAGGCATTTTGGGATTGTCGGGGGAGCGAGTGCGAATCTTGCCTTGCGCGAGAGTCTTAAGCGCATGTGTGATTTGTATGATGTGGAGTTGCTCCTAGCTCCTTTGGAATTTTGTTCAGATAATGCTGCGATGATTGGTCGCGTGGCAGTGGAATCCTATTTGCGTGGAGAGTTTAGTGCAATTGAGACCTTGCGAACGTGTCCTAAGATTGATAAACTTTAATGTTAGTTTTAGTTTTGTTGTTTAAAATATTCGTTTTAAAATTTAATGAATAAAGGAAAAGTATGGCAACTTTTAAAGGAAATGCAGTAACTCTTAAAGGAAATGCAGTCAATGTTGGTGATAAAGCGCCTAAAGTGGATTTGGTCGCAGGTGATTTGAGCTTAAAAAGTGTTGGCGGATCAAGTGGAAAATATCAGATCATAAATGTCGTTCCATCGCTTGATACAGGTGTGTGTGCAACACAAACACGTAAGTTCAATGAAAAAGCAGCGGCACTCCCTAATGCTTCTGTGTTCGTTGTTTCTTTGGATTTACCTTTTGCGCAGGGACGTTTCTGTTCTACAGAGGGGATTCAAAATGTTACAGCCTTGAGCGATTTTAAGAATAAAGATTTTGGAAATGCTTATGGTGTGCTTTTAGCCGACTCCCCTTTGGCGGGGCTTTTGACACGTGCTGTTTTTGTGGTGAATCCCGAAGGAAATGTCGTTCATAAGGAGATTGTGAGTGAAATCACAACAGAACCAAATTATGAGGCGGCATTAAACGCGGTTAAATAATGTCAAAAACGCTTTTGTATTTGCATGGATTCCGCAGTGTCGGGATGTGTGATAAGGGCAGGGAGATTGTGTCGTTCGCTCCCGATGCGCTCACGCCTAATCTCCCTTATGTGCCAAATCTCGCAATAGCACTTGCGGAATCCTTAATCGCACAATACAAGGCAGAAAACCTTTGTTTAATTGGCAGTTCGCTAGGTGGGTATTATGCGACATTTTTGGCGCACAAATATAAAATCAAGTCCCTCTTAATCAATCCTGTCATTAACGCCTATGAAACACTCCTTCCTGCAATTGGGAAGGTTTTTGTTCCCTATAGCGGGGAGTCGTTTTTTTGGAGTTTGGATTTGGTGGAGAGCTTGAGGCAGTATTTTGTGGAATCTTTGGACTACAGCCTCTATTGTGTGCTGTTGCAAGAGGGTGATGCCATTTTGGACTACAGAGTGGCAAAGAGACGTTTTTGCGATTCTAAGTTGGTCATCAGTGCGGGAGGTTCGCATCGCTTTGAGAATCTTTCTGCACAAAAAGACGTGATTTTAGAATGGGCGCAAGTATCTTAAAAAGGAGAGAAAATGAAAAAGATTTTTGCGGTGTTAGGAATCATCTGTGTGATGTTTATAGCAAGTGGTTGTGGAGGAAATGACTATCAGCATCCCTCACACAGAAGTGGCGCGGTAAAATAAGCGTAAATAGGATTTTTGGCTTTTCAAAATTGTGGAATCTCGGACACTTAGGTTTTTGAAATTCTTGCATGAAATTGGGATGTGTATTGGTTGCAGGGCGCACTCTATTGTAGGGGTTCTACAAGGAGGTTTGCGCAAATGTGTAGATTTGTAACTTCTTTTGCTTATATTCTATAAAGGAGTGTTGATGCCAAAGCAGACAAAAAGACAAACAAATCCCCTCTTAACGATTCTTGTGCCACTTTATAATAAAGAAACCACACTCAAAGAGACACTAGATTCTATCCTCATGCAAGAGACAGATATTCCCTATGAGATTCTTATTGCCGATGATGCCTCTAAGGATAAAAGCGTGGAGATTGTCAAAGAATATCAAAGCAAGAATCCTTGCATTAAACTCCTTGAAACAAAAGAAAATCAAGGCCTCGCTCATCAAATCTATAGAATGTATGCGCTTATCAAATCAAAATACTTCACCGTCCTCGATCCCGATGACTATTGGATTAGCAAAACAAAAATCCAAGATGCCATAACTTTCTTAGAGTCTCACAGAGACTTCACAAGCTATCAAGAAAAAACACTTCTTAAATCCAACACAGAAGAAAAAATCTATGTGGATTATCCTAATGATTGTGTCTGCGACTACTCTCACTTCTGTGCGGGGGGGGGGGCAATTATGGGACACACTTCCAGCTCATTTTTCAGAAGCACGATATTAAAGGACAATCTCTCTAAACTTCAAAATCCCTCTTCGGAGAGAATGCGACAATCTTGTCGTGCCGATAGCTTTAGAAATTTCTTAGCCCTCTCGCAGGGCAAGGCCTATCACAGCTCTAAAGTGGGATCCGTCTATCGCTACAGTGGAAGTGGATTGTTTAGTTCTAAAGATTCACTCAAGCAGAGTTTTGATAGTCTTTTGTTTTGGCGCGATATGTGGGAATATTTCAGGCAGATCGTCTTCCTATGGACATCTCTTGAGATGTATTTAAGAGTGCGCAACAATCTCTTAAGCTATTTGGACTCTCTAAGCGATGAGAAATTACGTCCTAAAATCAAAGAATTCTTAGAATATGAGCAAGAATGTCAAGCCAACATTCAAGCGCTTCAGAATTTTGACAGAATGCGCAAAGAGAGATTTGGAGTGCATTAGGGTCTAATTTTGGAATTTAAAAGTCGGCAATCCTAAGTGATAGCGAATTGCAATCAGACGTGCGCTAAAGCCTACTGCGATACATATGAGAATGATAGAATTTTCAGAGAGTATGCGATAGTGTGTGTTGATAAAATAAAAGGCCACATACAGCCCCCCAACGAGGAGGGCGACACTCGCATAGAGTTCTTTTTGGAATACCAGCGGAATCCGCGCACAAAATATATCGCGTAATATCCCCCCAAAGATTCCTGTGATAATCGCTCCTGTGATGGCCATAACGCCACTTGGATGCAAATCTAAGCCAACTCTTGCGCCAATCACGCTAAAAACAGCTAAACCCAAGGCGTCTAAAAGCAAAAAAGTGCGCTCAAATTTCACCACAAAGTATGGGATTTTCATGGTTAAAAGTGCTGAAATGCAAATAATCGCGAGATATTCGGGGTGAGCTACCCAAGTAAGCGGATACATTCCAAACAAAACATCACGTATAGATCCTCCCCCAAGAGCTGTGACACAAGCGATAAACAAGACACCAAACCAATCCATATTGTGTCTGCCAGCAGCAAGTGCGCCCGTCATTCCTTCTGCTGTGATTCCTATGATGTATAAAATTGTCAGCAACTTCACTCTCCAAATGCGCGGAAAATGTAGCCCAAATCCACGCCGCATAATATTTTATCCTTATAAGAGTTTTTGAGATTCTCTGCTCCTTCTATAAGTTCGGGGCTTTTGATTCCGTGCATTATGGAGAGTTTTGCCTCCAAGAATGCGCTTAAATGATCGCAATATTTCAAAAACTCACCAAAAATCGGAATCTCTGTAGAGCTGTCAAGAATATTTAAAAATTCTTCACCGCTTTCTTTGCACAAGTACGTGATTCCGTTCTTTTTGTAGCGATTTGAAAATTCATTTTGCGTGTAATAAATAATTTCTTGTGCGATGGATTTTGGTACGTTATTGAGAATCTTGTCTCTCACAGCCTCCTCTTCAATCTGCTTGAGGAGTTCATCAAGACCTTGAATGCTCTTTTTCACAGGGGCGATAATGTCGCGCGTAAGAATCTCGGGTAAATCATGGAATAATCCACAAAAGAAGTGTTGAATCTGCATGGACTTTGAAAAGGGCAAATCATAGCCTAAAAGATACGCACAAAGCGCAACGATTAAAGTGTGTCCAAGCACAGAAGTGCAGGGGACGCGCGGAGTTTGGCTCCAACGTTTTTGGAAGCGCAATTGTCCAAACATATTGACAAGTTCCCTTGTTTCTTTGTAGAGAATGATTTTTTTGATTCCCGCTAAATGATAATACTCTTGCACTTGTGCATCAATGATGTTTTTGATATTTTGCACATCGTAGAGATGGGGATTGAAGTGATAAATGATGTCAAATTCCCATTTAGAAGCATAATAATGCGCGGCTTTAAGAATCTCTTTTTCAAGATTTGTTGTTTTATCACAGAGATACTCATGCATGGATTCTAGGAATCCAAAGCATTCAATGTCGGGCTTTAAGCGCTGACAAACAAAATCTACGAGGGCTTTGTTATGCGTTTTGGTGAGTTTGTGAAAGACGGGGGGTTTGATATCTGTGAGAATGACACGTTCTAAAAATTCATAACAAAATTGTAAGATGAGTGTTTCAAAGTCTATTGTGCGCTGATTTTCTAATATTTCAAAATGTGCTAACAGATAGGCTATCACCATTTTGTGCGCTTGTTTGTCAAGCTCTAAAAGTTCTATGGGGGTGGCTTGATCATTCCATCTGCGCATATGGGCTGCGATAAAAATCTTGCGCAACAATTCAAAGCTTAAAGAGGGCTTTTTTTCTTCCATTTTCCTATCCATTTTTGTGGCATTATACCAAAATCTGTTTTCTTGTGAGTTTCTTAATTGAATGTTTAGCTTATTTTGTATTATAATGTGGGGAAGCTTTTTATTTAAGGAATCTTAATGCTACTCTTTACGCCCGGACCCACTCCTGTCCCAGAGTTTATACGCACTGCTATGGGTATGCCTACGATTCATCATCGCACATCTGAATTTGAGGAGATTTTCGCAAGGACACGTGAATATCTGAAAGAACTCATTGAGATGCCTGAAGTTTTAATGTTGGCAAGCTCGGGCAGTGGAGCGATGGAGGCTTGCGTAACCTCTCTTTGTGCTAAAAAGCTCTTAAGCATTAATAGTGGAAAATTTGGTGAGAGATTTGGAAAAATCGCAAAGGCTTTTAAGATTCCAAACGTGGAGATTAAGAATTCTTGGGATATTCCCGCGAGTTTAGAGGAAGTTTTAGAGGCTTTAGAGCAGAATCCCGATGTGGATGCGCTCTGTATGCAAGTGTGTGAGAGTGCTGGGGGGTTGCGCCATGCCTATGAGCTGATCGCAAAAGCGGTGAAGGAATATAATCCTAACATCTTAGTGATTGTTGATGCCATTACAGCTATGGGTGTGGAGCCACTTGATGTGAGTTGCGTGGATGCACTCATTGGTGGATCGCAAAAGGCTTTTATGTTGCCCCCCGGACTTAGTATTATTGGATTGAGTGAAAAGGCAATAGAAAAGATACAAGAGCGCGATGTGGGATTCTATTTTAACCTCAAGACAGAATTGAAGAATCAAGTCAAAAATACGACGGCTTGGACTGCACCAACGACGATTATTATAGGGCTTTGTGCGTTTTTAGAGAGAGCAAGAGAAATAGGGATTGATATGATTTATCATCAGACAAAAGCACGTTCTTTAGCGTGTGATGCGGCAATGGAAGGCATAGGATTGAAAATCTATCCGACGATTCCAGCCCTTTCAATGACTTGTGTCTATCACGAAGAAAGTGATAAGATTCGGAAAGTTCTAAAGGAAAGATTCAACGTAAACGTCGCAGGAGGGCAAGATATTCTAAAAGGTAAGATATTTAGAATCAACCACATGGGGCTTGTGGATATCAGTGAAATTTCTTGGGTCGTCAATGCAGTGGAATTGTGCTTAAATAAGCTGGGTATGCGCAAATTCAATGGGCTTGCCAATCAGATTTTCATAGAACAATATTTTAGGGTCATCAAACAATGAAGTTTTTAGTTACAGGAACAGCAGGGTTTATTGGTTCATTTCTTGCAAAGGCTCTGTTAGAACGTGGGGATGAGGTTGTTGGATTGGATTGCATCAATGATTATTATGATGTGAGAATCAAGTATGGACGCCTTGAAGAAGCGGGAATCACGCAAAGTGAGATAGCCTATAATCATCTCATAACAAGTCGCAAATATCCAAACTATCGCTTTATACAGCTCAAGCTAGAGGACAGAGAGAATCTTTTTAGGCTCTTTGAAAATGAAAAATTTGATAAAGTTTGTAATTTAGCCGCACAAGCGGGCGTGCGCTATTCTTTAGTGAATCCCTATGCGTATGTGGAGAGCAATCTTATAGGGTTTGTGAATATTCTAGAAGCTTGCAGACACCACAAGGTTGCGCATTTGGCGTATGCTTCAAGCTCATCAGTTTATGGGCTTAATGAAAATATGCCCTTTAGTACAAGCGATAATGTCGATCATCCTATCAGTCTCTATGCCGCGAGTAAAAAGAGCAATGAACTCATGGCACACACCTATTCCTATCTTTTTGGGTTGCCCACAACGGGATTGCGCTTTTTTACTGTTTATGGTCCTTGGGGGAGGCCTGATATGGCTCTATTTTTATTCACGAAGGCGATTTTAGAGGGAAAAGCCATTGATGTGTTTAATTATGGAGAAATGCGGCGCGATTTTACCTATGTCGATGACATTGTGGAAGGGGTTGTTCGTGTGCTTGATAATAACGCACAGCCCGATCCTCTCTGGAGTGGTAAGAATCCAAACCCCCACAGTTCAAAGGCTCCCTATAAAATCTACAATATCGGGAATAACAACCCCGTCTTGCTTATGGATTTCATACAAGCCATTGAAAAGGAGCTTGGGATTGAGGCGCAAAAGAATCTGTTGCCTCTGCAGCCCGGCGACGTCCCTGCAACTTATGCAAATGTTGATGATTTGGTTGAAGAGCTTGGGTACAAGCCACAGACGAGCATTCAAACAGGGATTAAAAATTTCATTGCGTGGTATCGAGCGTTTTTTAAAGTTTAGAGTGCGACAAGTCACATAAAGGAGTGTTGATGCCAAAGCAGACAAAAAGACAAACAAATCCCCTCTTAACGATTCTTGTGCCACTTTATAATAAAGAAACCACACTCAAAGAGACACTAGATTCTATCCTCATGCAAGAGACAGATATTCCCTATGAGATTCTTATTGCCGATGATGCCTCTAAGGATAAAAGCGTGGAGATTGTCAAAGAATATCAAAGCAAGAATCCTTGCATTAAACTCCTTGAAACAAAAGAAAATCAAGGCCTCGCTCATCAAATCTATAGAATGTATGCGCTTATCAAATCAAAATACTTCACCGTCCTCGATCCCGATGACTATTGGATTAGCAAAACAAAAATCCAAGATGCCATAACTTTCTTAGAGTCTCACAGAGACTTCACAAGCTATCAAGAAAAAACACTTCTTAAATCCAACACAGAAGAAAAAATCTATGTGGATTATCCTAATGATTGTGTCTGCGACTACTCTCACTTCTGTGCGGGGGGGGGGGCAATTATGGGACACACTTCCAGCTCATTTTTCAGAAGCACGATATTAAAGGACAATCTCTCTAAACTTCAAAATCCCTCTTCGGAGAGAATGCGACAATCTTGTCGTGCCGATAGCTTTAGAAATTTCTTAGCCCTCTCGCAGGGCAAGGCCTATCACAGCTCTAAAGTGGGATCCGTCTATCGCTACAGTGGAAGTGGATTGTTTAGTTCTAAAGATTCACTCAAGCAGAGTTTTGATAGTCTTTTGTTTTGGCGCGATATGTGGGAATATTTCAGGCAGATCGTCTTCCTATGGACATCTCTTGAGATGTATTTAAGAGTGCGCAACAATCTCTTAAGCTATTTGGACTCTCTAAGCGATGAGAAATTACGTCCTAAAATCAAAGAATTCTTAGAATATGAGCAAGAATGTCAAGCCAACATTCAAGCGCTTCAGAATTTTGACAGAATGCGCAAAGAGAGATTTGGAGTGCATTAGGACATAAACGCGCAAAACACAAAAGGAAGTTTGCGCGGAATCCTTTTGTGTTGAGTTATTCTAAGAAATCCTTAAGGATTGTGCTGTGCAGCACGGGTGTAAATTCTAGAAATTGGTAAGTTGCAACTTCATTTTGTGCGTAAGGGTCGTATTTAAAAAAAGTCTCTGCGGATTCTTTAGAATCAAAAGTGCCAATGACGATTCCACCTGTCTTTGGATTCTGTGGGCCACTTGCAAGGAGATTCCCACTCTCATAGCCCTTTCTAAGAAAGTCGCGATGTTTGGGAAGTATGAGTTCAATTTCTTCTAGTGATTTTTGGTAAGTGATGAGAATGACAAATAAGTTTTTCATGCCTACTCCTTTGGGGTTGAAAATACAATCACATGCCGCGTTTAGCTTCTTCTAAACGTTGTGCTTCGGAGATATTTTGTGCGAGATTATCCCAGCGCAATTTCGCCCCCCCTAAAATATGGAAATGCAAATAGGGAATCTCTTGTCCGCCATCAACACCGACGTTGCTAATGAGACGATAGCCACTTTTATCTAAGCCCAGCACACGAGCGACTTCTTGAATGAAGCTTGTAAGTCCGATCATTTCTTGAGGATTCAGTTCTTGAAAGTCTTTTGCAAACTTCTTAGGAATCGCCAACACATGCACAGGAGCCTTTGGAGCAATATCATGAAATGCTAGAAATTCGTCATTTTCTAAAACCTTATTACAAGGAATCTCGCCTCTAATGATTTTTTCAAACACACTCATGGACATCCTTTTGAAATTAATTTTTAGAATTTTACCTAATTTAATGGAATTTTGTGTAGCATTAAGCGGAGTAAATTTAAAAAGATGTTATAAAATGTTTGCAAAATTCTAGGAGATATAAGGCTATGGAAGAGATATTTTCTAAGATTGAAAATGCACAAACAACTGCGGAATTAGAAGAGATTCGTGTCTTAGTCATCGGGAAAAAGGGAAGTTTGACGGCACGTTTTGTGGAATTAAAAAATTGCAAAGAAGAGGAGAGAAAGGGTCTCGCAAAAGAGCTTAATGACCTTAAAATGCGCTTTGAAAAGGCTCTAGCTGACAAAAAAGAAGAATTGAATCTTAAAGAATTGCAAGTGAAATTGAATGCAGAAAAAATTGATGTGAGCCTGTTTAATGCTAGTTATCAAAAGGGCGCCAATCATCCTGTTATGCTGATGTTAGATAGAATTGTAGAGTATTTTGTTGGCATGAATTTTTCCTTACAAATGGGTCCTTTGGTAGAGGATGATTTTCATAATTTTGAAGCCTTAAATATCCCTCAATATCACCCTGCGCGCGATATGCAAGACACATTTTATTTTAAAGATGGAAAGTTGCTGCGCACACACACTTCACCCGTTCAGATTCGCACAATGGAATCACAAAAGCCTCCGATTCGTATGATTTGTCCGGGGAATGTTTTTCGTTGTGATTATGATTTGACACACACGCCCATGTTTCATCAAGTTGAGGGTTTAGTGGTTGAGAATGGAAAGGATTCTGTGAGTTTTGCGCATTTGAAGTTCATTTTGGAGGATTTTCTTAAGGCAATGTTTGGCGATGTGAAGGTGCGCTTCCGCTCAAGTTTCTTTCCTTTCACAGAGCCAAGTGCAGAAGTGGATATGAGTTGTATTTTTTGCAAGGGGCAGGGATGTCGTGTCTGCTCACACACGGGGTGGCTTGAAGTTCTCGGATGTGGTGTGGTTGATGATAATGTCTTTAGGGCTGTGGGATACAGCGATGTGAGTGGTTATGCCTTCGGGCTTGGTGTGGAGAGATTTGCGATGCTGACTTATGGAGTGCCAGATTTACGTGCATTTTTTGAGAGTGATTTGAGAATTTTGGAGCAGTTTAAATGATTTTTACACGTAGCATTTTGAATCAATTATTATCCTTAGAAAATATTTCAAGCGATGAGATTTGTCGCACACTCAATCAAATCGGCTTAGAGGTGGAATCCTTTAGGAAAATTGTCGCCCCTAAAAAAGTCGTGGTGGGCAAAATACTAGAATGTCAAAAACATCCCGATGCCACAAAACTTAACGTCTGTCAAGTTGCGATTGGAGGAAGCGCAGATTCCTATGAGACACGACAAATCGTCTGTGGCGCACCCAATGCACGAGCGGGGATCTATGTTGCTGTTGCGCTAGAGGGAGCGCAATTACCAGAAATACGCATTCAAAAGGCTGTGCTTAGAGGTGTGGAGAGCTGCGGAATGCTGTGCTCAACCACAGAATTAGGATTCCCCGCAGTCAATCATGGAATCGTTGAATTGGATGAGAGTATTGGCGGTGCATTAGAAATAGGTCGCGAATTGCGTGAATATGCTTTGTTTAATGATGAAGTGTATGAAATCTCTATTACGCCTAATCGTGGGGATTGCATGAGTTTAATCGGTGTGGCTAGGGATTTGAGTGTCGCGTTTGGGTTGGAGCAGAGAGATTTTCATGGAGTGAGGGATTGCTGTGAGCAATCAGATTCTGTCAATCCACAAAATGCGCCCGGAGTGGGTTGTGTCCTGCAGATTGTGGCAACAGAGAAGCATAATGCTTCTTTGAAGTTTAGGGTCATAGAATCCACATCTTGCGTCTTGCCACTGTTTGTGAATCTACTTTTGTCCTATAATGAATCCCTCACGCAAAAATGGCTCAAAGATGCCTTGAGCTTCAGTACATTAATGAGTGGAGTACTTCTTAATGCTTATCCGCAGAATTTTTGCCAACTTGACAATCAAAAGGTCATTTTGACACTCAAAAAGGACGCGCAAGGATTGGAGAGTGTTTATTATGGCGACAAAAAGCTCTCTACAATCGGCGTAAGCCTCTGTGTATCCGAAGAAATAGAGATACAAGAAAGGGAGTTTGTCGTCTTGGAGGCAAGTTACATTCCGCCAGATATCATTTCTCAAAAGGTCAAAGAGGCAAAAGCACAAGTGGATACAAGAGTATTCCAAAGGGCATCTAGGGGGAGCAATCCCGACTTAGAGAGTGGGTTGTCCATTTTGGTAGAATTGCTTTTAGGAAAAGATGGGGTTCTCTATACAGATTCTCAAGAGCTCATTGAATTGCCAGAAAAAGAGCCAATAGTTGTTGATGTCACGCTTATGGAGCGCGTGATGGGTGTTGCATTAGAAAAATTACAGGTTATAAATCTGCTAAGGGCGCTGGGGTTTGAGGTAGAGATTCCTGCCGATACGAATCTCATTATTGCTACGTCACCGCTGTATCGCCATGATATTACCGGATTTCAAGATGTTGTGGAGGAGATTATACGATTTTATGGGATTGATCGCATTAGCAGTACCCCCTTGCATTTTATACAAAAAAATCAGCACGGAGAGGATGCATATCAAGCATATTTTTTCAGGCGCCATCTTGCACAAAAGTCCGTGAGTTTAGGCTTTAGCGAAGTTGTGCATTTTGTTTTTGAAGAAAAAGAAATGTTGCAAAAATATGGCTTTGAGACGCTAAAGGATGAGCTAGAGATTGCAAATCCTATCACACAAGAGCTTAACACTCTGCGCACGACATTGTTGCTTGGTTTATTAAGGGCTGCAAAGAGGAATTCTAATAATGGCTTTAATGCTATGAGTTTGTTTGAGATTGGTGAAGTCTATGATACTAAACGCACACAAACAACGCACATGGCTCTCATTCAAAGCGGACTTGCGATGGAGGAACGTTACCCGCATCCCAAAGGATTGCGTGGAGGATTTTTTGATTTTTGTGAGAGGATTTCACGAATTTTGGGAGAGTTTTCTTTAGAATCGCTTGAAAAACCTCTTGCGCTATTCCACAATGGGCAATGCGCAAAAATTATACAACATGGCAAAAATATCGGAATCCTTGCGACATTGCATCCGCAAGTTGCAGAGGAGTTTGATTTGAGTACGACCTATCTCTGTGAGGTGTGTGTGGATCAATTAGAACAAAAAATCCCGCATGTGAAAATGCACTCTAAATTTCAAAAAGTACAGCGCGACTTGAGTGTTGTCTTAAACAAAGACATTGCGTATTTGAGGGTGAAAAAGCTCATTAAATCCCTAGCGATTCCAAATATCACACATTTTTATCCTCTTGATATTTTTAGAGATGAATCTTTGGGGGACAAAGTGAGCTTAACGCTACGTTTTGAATTGCAATCAGATGTAAAAACGTTGGAGGAGAAGGACATTAATGAGGCGATGGAATCAGTGTTAGAATCGCTGAAAAAAGAATTTGCGGTGGAATTGCGATGAAGCTAGAAGTGCATAGTGCACAGGCTTTTAAGCTTGATACGGACAAGATTGCAGCGGACAAATCCATCTCGCATCGTTGCGCGATTTTTGCGCTCTTAAGCAAAGAGACAAGCGTTGTGCGCAATTATCTAGAGGGAGAGGATACATTAGATTCCCTAGAGATTGCTAAAAAATTGGGTTTGGTTGTGCAAAAGGAAGCGGGAGAATATCATCTAAGTCCGCCAAAGACGATTTTGGAGCCAAAGACGATTTTGTATTGTGGCAATGCAGGAACTGCGATTCGGCTTTATTTGGGACTTTTGAGTGCGCAAAAGGGAATGTTTGTCTTAAGTGGAGATCAATATCTCAATGAGCGTCCTATGAAGCGCGTTGTGGATCCCTTGCGGAGCATTGGAGCAGAGATTTTAGGACGCGAGAATGGGAATCTCGCGCCTTTAGTTGTGCTTGGGAATCCTCTGTTAAAGAGCTTTAATTATACAAGCAAGATTCCAAGTGCGCAAGTGAAGTCTGCGATGTTGCTTAGTGCGCTCTTCGCAAAAGGAGAGAGTCAATATTGTGAGCCCGAATTGAGTCGCGATCATAGTGAGAGAATGCTAAGAGGAATGGGTGCGGAGATAGAGACAAAAACGCTTGATTATGGTGCTGTGCAAATTCATATAAAACCCCTCAAACAACCCTTAAAGCCTCTACATTTAGAGATTCCAGCTGATCCATCAAGTGCCTTTTTCTTCGCTGTTGCGATTGCTATCACGCCTTGTGCGCAAGGGACGTTGCGGAATGTACTGCTGAATCCTACGCGTATAGAGGCTTTTAGAATCCTAGAAAAAATGGGTGTTAAAATAGAATATAAAGAGCATTCCAAAACTTATGAGAGTATCGGTGATATAGCTATTAGCGCACCTAAGGAGTTGTGCGCGATAGAATTGAGCGCAAAAATTTCGTGGTTGATTGATGAGATTCCAGCATTAGCTATTGCAATGGCTTGTGCTAAGGGTGTAAGTTATGTCAAAAACGCAAAGGAATTGAGGGTCAAAGAGACGGATCGCATTAGCGCAGTCGTGCAGAATCTAAGGCTGTGTGGCATCAAAGCAGAAGAATTAGAAGATGGATTTATGATTGAGGGAGGCGTGATGAAAAAGGCTTGTGTTGAGAGCTTTGGCGATCATAGGATTGCTATGAGTTTTGCTATTGCAGGGCTTAAATGCGGAATGCTCATTAAAAATGCAGAATACATCAATGTCTCTTTCCCTAATTTTTTAGAGATTTTAGAGACAATTACAAATATTAAAAGGCTGTAGATGCGTGTTAAATTAGCGAAAAATTACGGATTTTGCTTTGGAGTGAAGAGGGCTATTGCCTTAGCGGAACAAAAGCAAAATGGAATCACGCTTGGTCCTTTGATTCATAATACAAAAGAAATCAATCGCTTGAGGGATAATTTCAATGTGATTGTCAATGAAGACATTCAAGCAATCCCGCAAGATGCGGAAGTGATTATCCGCACACATGGAATCCCAAAGCAGGATTTACAGAATCTCAAGCAAAAGACATCGCACATCACCGATGCGACTTGCCCATTTGTGACAAAGCCACAGAAAATTTGTGAAAAAATGAGTGCAAAAGGCTATCAAATTGTCATTTTTGGGGATATAAAGCATCCAGAGGTTAAGGGAGTTATGAGTTATTGCAGCAATGATTCGCTCGTTGTTGATGGGTTGGAATCTCTCAAAGGCTCAAAAATCTCCGATAAAGTCGCTCTTGTCTCTCAAACGACAAAAAATATTAATTCTTTTTTGGAGATTGCAAATTATCTCATCAGCCGATGTTCAGAATGCAGAGTGTTTAATACGATTTGCAATGCGACATTTGATAATCAAGATTCCGCAAGGAATTTGGCAAAAGAGGTTGATGTTATGGTGATTGTCGGAGGGAAGAATTCTTCTAATACAAAGCAGCTCTATGAGATTTCTATGGAATCCTGCAAAGATTGCTATTTAATTGAGGATTTTTCGGAGTTGAATCCTGCTTGGTTTTCTAATAAAAAGCTTTGTGGGGTAACAGCGGGTGCTTCCACGCCAAATTGGATTATTGATGAAGTTGTAAAAACGATTGAAAAATATTAGTTTTATACTTTTAAAAGGCTATTTTTGGTAGGATTGCAAGATTTTATTTTTAAAGGGTACAGATGGCTGTGGTAGGAATTAGTTCACAAGAGTTAGAAAAGATTGTCATTGACGAAAATGAAGACTTTGCTTCAATGTTTGAGCAGTTTGAAAAAAGAGAAAGTGAGAGTCTTTCTGAAGGAAAAATAGTCGCAATAGAAAACAATCAAGTGATTATCGCACTTCCCGGTGAAAAAAAAGAGGGTTTTATCGGGCTTGATGAGATTCAAGATGCGCAAGGCGGCTTGTTGTTTCAAGTTGGAGACACATTGCCCATCGTCATTACAGGAAGGCGCAATGAATCCCCGATTGTTTCTTATAAAAAGGCGATTCGCAGGGAAAAGATACGAGAATACATTAAAGAATTAGGAGAAGATTATAAAGACAAGGTGATAGAGGGCGTTGTAACAAGACGCAATAAGGGTGGATATATCGTAGAGAGCGGTGATGTTGAGTTTTTTATGCCAAAGTTTGCGTCGGCTTTCAAGGATTCTAGCAAGGTAGAGGGCAAGAGAATCAAGGCTTGCATTGTGAATGTGAAGCCCGATGAAGACAGCATTGTGATCTCTAGAAAACGTCTCTTTGAGCTAGAAAATACCGTCAAAAAAGACGCCATTGAGAGCCTCTTAAAAGAGGAGGGAATCTTAGAGGGCAAGGTTAAGAAAATCACGAGTTTTGGAATCTTTGTTGATGTTAATGGTGTGGAGGGGCTTGTGCATTATACAGAGATCAGCCACAGAGGACCTGTGAATCCCTCTAAACTCTATAAAGAAAACGATGTGGTTCCTATCAAAGTCTTAAAATACGACAAAGACAAACGTCGCTTTGCGTTATCCATTAAGGCAACGGCGGAAAATCCTTGGAAAGAAATTGAAAATGAGTTGGAAGTGGGAGACGCAATTAAGGTGGTTGTGAGCAATATTGAGCCTTATGGTGTGTTTGTGGATTTGGGTAATGACATTGAGGGATTCTTGCATATTTCGGAGATTTCTTGGGATAAAAATATTCAAAACCCGGGGGATTTTTTGAAAGTTGGGCAAGAAATTGATGTGGAAGTGATCGAGATTAGCCCTAAGGATAGACGCTTGAGAGTTTCTTTGAAAAAGTTATTAGAGAAACCTTTTGCACAGTTTGCGAAAAAACACAAAGAAGGTGAGATTCTAAAAGGGACTGTCGCGACCTTGACAGATTTTGGCGCATTCATTAAGCTTGATGGAATCGATGGGCTCTTGCATAATGAAGATGCTTATTGGAATAAAAATGAAAAATGTAAGGACTTAATGAAAATTGGCGATGTTGTTGAGGTTAAGATTGCTAAGATTGACACGCAAAAGGAACGTGTCTCTCTCACGCGTAAGGGCTTGATTGAATCTCCTGTAAGTGAGTTTGCTAAGAAATATTCTGTTGATGATAATGTCAGTGGAGTTGTGAGAGACATTAAGGATTTTGGCGTATTCATTAAGATTGATGATGAGATGGATGCTTTGATACGCAATGAGGACTTAGCACCCCTTAAAAAAGAAGAAATAAAAATCGGAGACAAAATCAATGGGGCAATTTCTTTGATTGATGCGCATAATAACAGAATCCGTGTCTCCATAAGACGTCTGGAGAGACAGAAAGAAAAGGCAAATCTAAAGAATTTTAATAGCAACGCTAATGATAAGATGACTTTAGGAGACATCATTAAGGGGCAAATTTCATAATTTGAAGTAGAGCTATGCAAGCAAGAATGTTGTTGGGGATTTTTTCGCTTTTCACTTGTATTTTATTTTTTGTGCTGATTCGCGATTACATTGGAGCAATAAATTTCTACTCACTGCCAAAGATTAGCCCCTATGAACTCGCGCAACCGAGTGAGAGTCAGCTTGAATCTCTCTCTTCGGGATGGTTGGATAGACTTTCTGGGCAGGATGCAAGGGAATTTATCTATCCTGCTTCTGAATTGCAGGTGAGATTGCTCTATGCCGATGCACTAAAGAAAAGCTCCAAAGAGGTTTTTAGAATTTCTGTTGGAGTGATTAACGATTATCAATTTTTTTGTATCAATCAGGTATTCACAGCCAATAAGATAGAATATTCCTATTACAAAATTGGCGAAAACATATGGCTGGTTGTTGCAACAGAAGATGAGAATTATTTGCGCAGTGTTTTAGAGCAGTTGAGGCATTATGAGATTGACTATACTTTATCAAAAGCTTAAATGGAGAGACACATGTCAAAATATACGATTATTGTTTGCGATCACATTCATCAAAGTGGTTTGGATTTACTAGAAAAAGACACAGAAGTTGAGGTGTTGAATCTCGCACATCTTCCAAAAGATGAGTTGAAAAAAGAGTTGCACAAAGCAGATGTTACTATCACGAGGAGTTCAACAGAGGTTGATGAGGATTTCTTAGAGCATTGCCCAAAACTTCGCGCTATTGTCCGTGCAGGCGTGGGTGTGGATAATGTTGATATTGAGAGTTCTAGCAAGAGGGGCGTTGTGGTGATGAATGTCCCTACGGCAAACACAATTGCCGCTGTAGAATTGACTTGTGCACATATTTTGAATGCGATTCGTAACTTTCCCGATGCTAACGCACAATTAAAAAATGATCGCAAATGGAAGCGCGAAGATTGGTATGGTACAGAGCTAAAAGACAAGAAGCTTGGAATCATCGGCTTTGGTAATATCGGAAGCCGTGTTGGAAAGCGCATGAAAGCCTTTGAGATGGATGTCATCACTTATGATCCCTATATCAATCCCGCAAAAGCCACGGATGTTGGCGTAACATACACGAGAAATTTTGATGACATTTTAAGCTGTGATATTATCACGATTCACACGCCTAAAAATAAAGAAACCATTAATATGATCGATGTTAAAGAGATTGGCAAAATGAAAGAGGGTGTGATTTTGATTAACTGCGCACGCGGGGGGTTGTATAGTGAGGATGCGCTCTATGCGGCCTTAGAATCCAAAAAGATACGTTGGGCAGGGATTGATGTTTTTACAAAAGAACCTGCAATTCACAATAAACTTCTGGATTTAAAGAATCTCTATGTCACTCCGCATATTGGCGCAAACACTTTAGAATCGCAAGAAAAAATTGCAATCCAAGCAGCCGAGGCCGCGCTTGAAGCCGCGCGAGGAAGCAGTTTTCCTAATGCCCTCAATTTACCTATTAAAGAAAACGAACTGCCAAATTTTATGAAAGCCTATTTGGAACTTGTGCAAAAAATGGCGTTTTTTGCGATTCAAGTCAATCGCGATGAGATACGTTCTGTAAGTCTTGAAGCAGAGGGGGAAGTGAGAGAGTATTTGCCTTCTCTTTCAACCTTTGCGCTTGTGGGGATTCTCAACGCAACCATTGGGGATAAGGTGAATTATGTCAATGCACCCTATGTTGCAAAAGAACGTGGGATTGAAGTAAAGCTGGAGGGCAAAGAATCATGCGGAATCTATAAAAATCAAATCAAATTGACTTTGCTGACACAAAATGGTACTTTTAGCGTGAGTGGCACTGTGTTTAATGAAAACACTCCTAAGATTGTGAATATCAATAATTTTGCCCTAGACATTGAGCCAAAGGGCAAGATGATTCTCTTTAGAAATGACGACACACCCGGTGTGATTGGATTTATTGGGACAACTTTAGCAAAACATAATATCAATATTGCAGATTTTCGTTTGGGACGCTATGGAAAAGAAGCTTTGGCATTGATTGTCGTTGATAGTGCGATTTCTCAAAATATCCTAGATGAGTTGGCAAGTTTAGAGGCATGCATTTCAATCAAATATGCTGTGCTTTGATATCCCTTAGATTCGTTGTTTTTGCAGAATCTGGAGAGTGATTAAGGGATGCGGTGATGAGCTGGACAAATGGCTATGCGACAGAGATAGAATATGTTAATGATTTTAATCGTGCGCTCAATCCCTCGTGGATAGACTTTTGTTTGACATTGGCGGGGATAGAAACAAGGGAATCTTTAGGGGGAGAGAGGAATCTAAGATATTTGGAGCTTGGCTTTGGGCTTGGGAACAGCCTAATTCTTAATGCTGTTACAAGAGATGGGGAGTTTGTGGGGAATGACTTTATTCCCGCACATCTTTATTATGCCAAAAAGAATGCAAAACAAGCAAACTTGAAAATTTCCGATGAGAGCTTCAAACAAATCAAAAAGCGACTCAAAAGAGAAAAATGCAAATTTGACTACATTGTCTTGCATGGAGTTTGGAGTTGGATTAGCACAAAGAACCAAAAAGTGATTTTGGAGATTATCAAAGATTGTTTGGAGGTTGGTGGTGTCGTGTATATTAGCTATAATTGCTATCCGGGCTGGGATGGGAAAGTTGCCCTGCGACATTTGTTGAAACTCTATGAAATGGGGGTTGTTGGTAGCAAGGAGCAGAGAATCAAGCAATCCTTAGCTTTCGGGCAAGAATTCTTTGCGACACATCCTGCTTACATTCAGCAAAACCCTCTTGCATTCAATATGCAAGAAGAATTGCAAAAAAGTACAATCAACTATCTCTCACATGAGTTTTTTAATGAGGATTGGCATTGTTGCTATTTCAGCGAT
This sequence comes from uncultured Helicobacteraceae bacterium, assembly GCA_947588965.1. GTDB lineage: Bacteria > Campylobacterota > Campylobacteria > Campylobacterales > Helicobacteraceae > Helicobacter_D. The sequence continues at coordinate 218,176 of CANQAN010000001.1, read as the reverse complement.
ATGGCGCATCTTTTGCAAGAGTGCAAATGCACATTTGCAGGAAGTGCAAAATTGACTTGGTATTTTGATGAACTCACCTTTAATGCAGATGAAAAAGCTCTTTTGCAGAGTGTTTCTGAACCTATTTTGAAAGAGCAACTTAAGGATTATTTTCTTAATGAATTATTTCGCATGGATATTTTTATCAAAGGGAATCACAGACTCTCAAAGCAAGAGAGGCTTGATAAGTTGCTATCAATGGGCTTTGCTTTGGTTAAATCACCCGCTTATTTTCTTGCACCTCAAGGTGGCGTCGGTGAGATTTGCACAAAAATCTTAAAATGTTTCACGGATGATTCCTATCGCCCTCAAACATTGAGAGCGATAGCGGAATCTACAGCTTATGATGGAGAGATGTTGCTGCCCATGATTTGTGCGATGATGACGCAGGGCATTTTGCATCCGATTCAAAATGCGCCAAGTGAGGAGATTTGCGCTCGTGTAAAAGATTATAATAAACATCTGTTTGAGTGTAACAACAGATCCTTTCTTGCTTCATCTTTGATTGGCGGTGGGATTCATACTGATGAGGTGATTTGGCTGTGTCTGAAGGGATTTATGGAAGGATTAAGAGATGTGCAATCCCTCCTGCATTTTGTGTCAAAAGAATATTCAAAAAAATCTCAAAAGGAAAATTTAGAGCTTGAGATTGCAGAATTTCTCAAATCTCACGCTCTCTATCAAGCATTAGGAATCCTTGAATATTCCTAAATTCCTTATGATTTAAACCAATTTTTGATTTTATCCATAAGTCCCTCATGGCATGCAATGGGTTTGGATTCCTCATAACCAAAAGACTTGTGTAGCTCACTCAACATTGCGCGTTGCTTGTCGTCTAGTTTTTGTGGGTATGTGATACTCACAACAGCGATAAAATTCCCCCTTTTGCCACTATTGACATTTTTAACGCCCTCTCCATAGAACACAAATTGCTGTTTATCTTTCACTCCTATAGGAATCTTAAGGTCTAATTCCTTTGTGAGAGCTGGGATTTTCATATTCCCACCAAGCATAACAAGCGTAAAAAACACAGGCACTTCTAAATAGATGTCATTGTGATGGCGGATAAAATGCGCATCTTCTTTAACAAAAATCTCCACATACAAATCCCCACGTACTCCATTTGGCATTTTATTGCCCTTTTCTTGTATGCGAATTTGATTGTGATTATCCACGCCTTCTGGAATCTTAATCTCAATTGTTTCTCTCTCTTCTGTATAGCCTCTTCCTTTACATTTATCGCAGTTTTCAGCGACCATTTGACCACTTCCATGACATTTAGAACAAGTTTGAGCAAAAGTCATAAAGCCCTGCGTGAATGTTTCTCTTCCACTCCCCTTACAAACACTACAAGTTGTTACTTTGCCATCTTTTGCGCCTGTTCCATTGCACTCTTTACATGCATCTTTGTAGCGCAGTTCAATTTCTTTGTTGCAGCCAAAGATAGCCTCTTCAAAGCTTAGTTGCAGTTCTATGGCGAGATCGCGGGGGTATTTTTCATTCCTATTTCTTGAAGCTCTGCCTCCAAATCCACCAAAGCCACTTCCAAAAACAGAATTAAAGACATCAAAAATGCTCTCCATATCATTAAAGCCAAAGCCACTAGATTCTAATCCCTTTTTTCCATAAGTGTCATAAATTTGTCGTTTTTCTTGATCGCTTAAAACCTGATAAGCTTCATTGATTTTTTTGAACTTCTCTTCAGCATCTTTATCATCGGGATTTCTGTCGGGATGGTATTTTAATGCCATTTTGCGATAGGCTTTTTTAATCTCTTCTCCACTTGCTGTGCGTTGGATTTCTAAAATTTCATAATAGTCAAATTCTTCCACAAATAACTCCTAAAGGATTCCACGAGAATAAACCCAGTATTTTAGCAAAACAAAGTTTGAGATGTTGTTAAAAGAGAGCGAAACAAAAGAATTTTTATAAAATCTTAATTGAAGCTTATTTATAATCGCGCATTTTTATATGGTGTCTCTAAATGAAAACTTACCCTGAAAATTTCGCAAAACTCATAGAATCTCTAGAAAAGATTCCAAGCATTGGTCGCAAATCAGCTATGAGACTTGCGTATTTCCTAGCCTTTGAAGACAGATTTACCGCATTGCAAGTTGCGCACAATATTGAATCTTGTGTGCAGGAGTTGCGCGTTTGTGAGGAATGTGGTGGAATCTCTAATGAATATATTTGTGAGATTTGCGCCGATGAAACGCGCAATAATGGTGAATTGTGCATTGTGGCAAATGCGCGCGAGATATTTTTGATTGAAGAGAGCGGAGAGTTTTTAGGAAAATATTTTGTATTAGGAAGCCTTGAGGATTTGGATTTGAGGCAGTTTGAAGCAAGAATTATAAGGGATGGGATTAGGGAGATTATTTTTGCTCTGAGCCCATCTCTTGGCAGTGAGAGTATTATGCTGTATTTAGAGGATAAGTTGGAACATTTAAAGATTCGTTTTACAAAGATAGCACAGGGAATCCCAACGGGAGTGAGCTTAGAAAATGTCGATCAGCTCTCCATTGTCAGAGCATTGCAGTCTCGAATCAAAATTTAAAGAATTTAAATGCTAGATATTATCAATAGTTTAAATCTCTACATCGTCGGAATTGGCGCAATTTTACTCATTAGTGTGTATGCAAGTAAGATTTCAGAGAAGATAGGACTGCCGCTTCTGTTGATTTTCTTAATTTTGGGAATGCTTTTAGGGAGCGAGGGAATCATAGGAATCAATTTTGACGATGCGCTTCTTTCGCAGGTTGTCGGATCTGTCGCTTTGATTTTTATTTTGTATAGCGGGGGATTGGATACGCATTGGGAGCAAATCAAGCCCATTGTTGCAAGTGGCGTGATGTTGGCAACTCTAGGTGTTTTAGTAACGGCTGTTGTGTTGGCAGTGTTTATCTATCTCTTGGGAGATATGAGTTTTTTAGAATCCTTGCTTTTGGGCTCAATCGTCTCTTCAACCGATGCTGCAGCGGTGTTTATGATTTTGCGCTCTCAAAAGATTAGGCTTAGGCATCACATAAAGCCTCTTTTGGAATTAGAATCGGGCAGCAATGATCCTATGGCGATATTTCTTACCATTACGGTGCTGCAATTGCTTGTCTTGCGGGATGAGAATTCTATTTGGAGTTGTGCGATTGAGTTTGTCATTCAATTTGTCATTGGTGGCGCTATTGGCTTGTTGTGTGGCTTTGTTTTTCCAAAAATCTGCACAAAGCTCAATATCTCCCAACCCGGGCTTTATCCTCTCATTAGCATTGCTTGGATGTTTCTTATCTATGGAATCTCTTCTTTGCTTGGAGGGAATGGTTATTTAAGTATTTATATTGCAGGAATTGTGACAAATAAATTTGCTTTCCCTTACAAGTCTCATATTATTGCTTTTCATGATGCGACAGCTTGGATGATGCAGATTGTTGTTTTCTTGGTTTTGGGATTGTTAGTTTTCCCTTCACAGCTCAAAGAAATTGCCCTTTTAGCTCTATTGCTTGTTGTGATTTTGATATTTGTTGCGCGACCTTTAGGTGTTTTTATCTCTCTTGCAAAAAGCAAGTACAATGTGAAAGAAAAGCTCTTTATTTCTTGGGTTGGATTGCGTGGAGCCGTGCCAATTATCCTTGCGACTTATCCCTTTGCCTATCATTTGGAGAATTCACATTTTATTTTTAATATCGTATTCTTTATGGTGTTTATCTCTGTGTTGGTGCAGGGGACGACATTGGGTTATGTTGCGCATCGCTTTGGGATTGTTGAATAGGAAAAAGAGAGGAATTCTAAAGATTGTCCCTAAACACAAAAGAAGGGGGAATGGGAGAGCAAAAATCATAGCCTAAAAGAGCGATGCGATGCGCATGGAGGAATATCCTCTCTGCTGCTCTTGCGCCATAGAGCGTGTCTCCTAAGATGGGATGCTTGATGGAGGCTAAATGAGCGCGGATTTGATGGGTTTTTCCTGTGCTTATAAACACATTTAGTTTTGTCTTTTTGCCCGAGATTTCTATTGGACTTATGCGCGTGATTGCCTTGTGTCCCTCTGAATTGGGACTGACTTGTACCTTTGCAAATCTGCCCTTTTTAATAAAAAGGGGCGTGTCAATTATGCATTCTTCTTGAACGATTCCCTCTACAATTGCAATGTATTGCTTGAGTACTTGCATTTGTTTGAAGCATTCTTTTGCCCTCAAATGAAAGGGGCTTTTGTCTTTAACGAGCAGCAAAACGCCACTTGTCTCTTTGTCTAAGCGGTGCAAAAGCGTCCAATCTGGAAATTCTCTTACAATCTCTTCGCTAGTTAAAAAGGGAGGTTTATTGAGAGCTAGAATCTCTTCGTTTTCAAAGATTTTTTGGACAGAATCAATCTTGTTAATTTTAAAGCGCGTTTGAATTGGAATCAATGCACGTGCGATTTGTATGCGCTTGTTTCCGACACTCACAAGCCCTCTGTCAATCAGTGATTTTGCCTCGTTGTGAGAGATGTTTTCTTGCAAGCTCAAAAGTTTATAGGCTTTTTGCAAATTTACGTGATTTTTGGATTCTTGGTTTTTAGGGTTTTTGTGATTTTTGGGGGAATGGTTTTTTGTGTTTTTGACTCTCATGAGTGTCCTTGAATGCTTTGGATGAGCGCTGTGATGTCTAGTTTTTTGGTGAGTTTTGCGGGTTTGATTTCTTTTAATCTTTCCGCACTCAAAACTTGTGAGAGCTCTTCAATGGGGCATAAAATATAGTTTTCAACACAAGAAAAAAGGGCTTCTTGATTGAATATAAAGGGTCCGCTTATGAGTTTTGCGTGAAAAAACGCGGGTTCAATGGGGTTGTGTCCGCCGATATTGGACAAAAAGCTTCCGCCTAAAATCACAGTGTTGGCAATGGAGTAGAGATTGTTAAGCTCTCCTAGAGAATCAAGCAAAATAAAAGGCTCTTGCAGGGCATTTTGGATTCCGCTTATGGAGGTTTTTGTGAGTTTTGGCAGTTTATGTGCTTGTAAAAGGGAATCCAAAGTGGTTTGAACCTCTATAAATCTCTCGGGATGGCGCGGAGCAAACAAGAAGCGCGGAATCGTATCTGTGTGATTTGTATCAAAGGCTTTGAGAATTTCTTTTAAAATCAGCTCCTCTTCGCTTTGATTGTTTTTTTTGTGCGTACTTGCAATCACCCATAGAGGTTGTGCTGGGGGTACATAATGTACGCTCACATGCGGAATCTCTGCGAGTTTGAGATTCCCAAAGACTTCAATATTTTGCGCTCCTAATGCTTCAAGTCGCATTTTATCTCCTGTGCTTTGAGAAAAGACTTTTTGAATCTGGCTGAAGAGTCGTGCATAGAAAAAGCGGAATCGCAAATAACGTGGAAAGGAGTTTGTGGAGATTCTTGCGTTAATGTAGGTTGTGGTGGCGCCTTTTGAATGCGCACAAAAGACGGGCAAGAGCCAAAGTTCTGCTTCAGTGAGTGTGAGACTTAGGATTTTGCGATGGTAGAGCCAAAAGGGAAGTAAGGTTTCAAAGGGCAGATAGCGCACAATGCAATGTGGATAGAGCTTTGTTGCGAGGTTGTAACCTGTTTGTGTTGTGGTTGTAAGGAGGATTCTTTCTTTTTCTTTTAATGTCTTTTCTAGGGCTTCTATGAGGCTTTGCAAGGATTTGACTTCACCAAAGGAGCAGGCATGCAACCAATGAAAATAAAAATCCTTAGGAATCGGGTTGAAGAAAAAAAAGCGCCTTTTTAATGAATGCTTATATTTGTCTTTCAAAGATAAGAGTGCAAGAAAGGGCAGAGCGCAAAAATGCGCAATGCACAGCATGGAGTAATAGAGGCTTACAAAAGCGATCAAGCCGAATGATTCTCTTCTTGATTGTAAAGGATGCGGCCACAATGTGGGCAAGTGATAATGTCATCAGAGCGCATAACATCAGAGTAGATTTTGTCATTAATGCGAATAAAGCATCCTCCGCAAGCTTGACGCGTGATAGGGACGACACTCGTATTTTTAGCCCATTTGCGAATCTTTTCATAAAAGACGATAATTTTTTGATCCATTTTGCCCACTAGTGCTTCTTTTTGCGCGAAAACTTGTCCTTGCTCATCTTTTATCTTTTGGACTTCTTCGTTGGATTTGTTGCTTATGTCTATTTGTTTGTCTTTGAGCTCCTGAATGCGGACTTCTAGGGCTTGAATCTCTTCTTTTTTCTTTTCTAGGATTCCATTGAGGCGCTGAATCTCTTCATTTGCAACGGTGATTTGCTCCTTTGCAAGCTCTTCTTCTAGACTTAGAGCCTTGTTTTCCTTTTCTGTTTTGATGAGTTTAGTTTTGTTGGCAATTTCGCTCAATTTTTGTGATAGTTCTTCAAGGTGATTTTCATTTTTTTGAATGGACAGCGCGATTTCATGGCAAGATGACTCAAGAGATTCTTTTTCTGCATTGAGCTTTTCTTCCTCATTTAAGAGTGCGTTTAGTTCCTTTTTAGCCTCTTGTATACGTGGTTTAAAAGAATCAATGTCTCTATCAAGATTTGCGATTTTAATGAGTTGATTTAAATGTTTATTCATGCTAACTCCAAATATTAGACGAAACTAAAGGGATTTTGTGATTCTGAAATTATAACTTTATAGCCTGCATTTGTCAAAATTGGCGCGAGAATTTTTCCAAAATAGCATTCCAATTCATAATGCCCACAATCAATGAGGTTGATGTTAAGAGCAAAAGCCTCCATAGCATCATGATATTTAATGTCGCCTGTAATGAGGCAGTCAATCTCTGGAATATTGCGGATAAAACTCGCTCCACTCCCTGTGATGAGGGCGACTCTTTGGGGTGTTTTTGTGTGAGATTTTGTAATCTTAAGAGTGTTAAGATGGAATTTTTCTTTGATAAAATCACAGAGGGATTCAAAGGAATCTTCCCAGCAAAAAAGAATCGCAAAGCCCTGTTGAGAGTAGTTTTTGATACCCAAAATTGTGCTTGTAATGTATGAACCAAAATGTGTTTTGTCAAAGTTTGTGTGCATGGCAATGAGTTGGATGTTTTTTTTGATAGCGATTTGTAGGAGTTTGGCAGGATATTGCGCGAAATTGAGTACTTTAAGGGGGGAAAATATAAGGGGATGATGTGTGATGAGAACGGAATCTTTTTTTGCACTCTCTAGCACTTCTTGTGTGACTTCTAGGCTCAAATAAATGTGTTGGAAATTGGACTTCAAATCTCCTAGTATCAAGCCGGAATTATCCCACGCTTCTTGGAGCTCAAAGGGGCTTGTTTGATTGAGAAAATCCAAAAGCGCGCGTGTGCTATGCATTTTTAAATGATTCTAAACGTTCTGTGCGTAGGGATTCTTGCTCTTTGTAGAGCATTGCGCAAGATTTGACAAGTTCGCGGATTTTCAAAATGTAATTTTGCCGCTCTGTGGCTGAAATGGCCTTTCTTGAATCAAGGACATTAAATAAATGACTTGCTAACATCGCACAATCATAGGCGGGAAGTGGCAATCCCGCTTCTAGCGCACGATTTCCCTCGTTCTGCATTTTTGCAAACAGCTCAAAAAGCATTGCGGTTTCTGCGACTTCAAAGTGATATTTTGAAAATTCATATTCTCCTTCTAAATGTACATCAGCATAGCTGTAATGCTCATTCCACTGAATCGCAAAAATATTTTCCACGCCCTGCAAAGCCATAGCAAGACGTTCTGTTCCATAAGTGATCTCAACAGCCACAGGATCGCAAGGGATTCCGCCAACTTGCTGGAAATATGTGAATTGTGTGATTTCCATTCCATCAAGCCAAACTTCCCATCCAAGCCCCCATGCGCCAAGTGTTGGGGATTCCCAATTGTCTTCTACAAATCTTATGTCATGTTCTTTGAGGTTGAGCCCTAAATATTCTAGACTTTTGAGATAGAGTTCTTGAATGTTATTAGGGCTTGGTTTGATGAGTGCTTGGAATTGGTAGTAACTTCCTAAGCGATTTGGATTTTCACCATAGCGACCATCTGTAGGGCGACGCGAAGGGGCGACATAGGCGACACTCCAAGCCTTAGAGTCCAAACTCCTTAAAAGTGTGGCGGGATGGAAAGTCCCCGCACCTGCTGGAATGTCATAGGGCTGAATGATAAGACAGCCTTGTTTATTCCAAAAATCTTGTAACTTTAAAAGCAAATCAGAAAAATACAGCATAAGGATTCCTTACAGCCATTCCAAGATGCTATTATAGAGTTCTTCTTTTTTAATGATGCGATTGTGGATTTCTGGCCGATCAAAGAGTGAGGAAATCTGCGTTGGAATCTGAATTTTGTAGGTTTGTGCAATTTTTTCTAATGCTTCCTTGTCGCTCAAATCTCCAAAGCCAAGTGCTTTTGCAAGAGTGGGTGCGAATTTCGTCCATTCTGCAGTTGCGCAAAGAATGCATTTTGCGTTAGGATATTGGGCTTGAATGGATTCAAAGGACTTGAATCCACAAGCGGTGTGAGGATCTATGATGAAGCCTTTTTTGGCGTAGGCTTTAATGATGTTGAGACAATAGTCATCATCGCAACTTGTGGCACCGAAATAATTTTGCACCCAAATGAGCTCTTCTTTGTTGAGTTTGTATTGATGTGAGCTTTCTAGGGATTCCATAAGTTCCCTTGTGCGTTGCGCGTCAAAGAGAGCAAAAAGCAGACGCTCAATATTGGAGCTTTTGAGAATGTCCATAGCAGGAGAGTAGGTTTTTTTCAATGTCTTTTGCGTGATGTCATATATGCCCGTATTTATGAATTCCGTGAGAATGTTGTTAGCATTAGAAGCAATCCAAATCTTCTCAATGGGGAATCCCATTTTCTTTGCATAGAAAGCCCCTAGGGCATTTCCAAAATTTCCGCTTGGAATGATGATGTGAGGCTTTTCGTGATTAATTTTGTAGATTTGCAGACTCGCATAGACATGATAGATGATTTGGAAGGCAATTCTTCCAAAATTTACGCTATTTGCGGCACTAAGAGAGGTATTTTTGGAATGCAAGATAGCGTTAAATTTGGAATCCTTTAGCATCTCTTTTAAGAAATTTTGCGCATCATCAAAATCACCATCAATCCCTAAAACTTCAATGTTGTCTGCATTGGTGGTTGTCATTTGTAGGCGCTGGACATCACTCACGCCCCCGTGGGGATAAATGCAGACAACTTTAATGTTGGGCTTGTTTGCGAAGCTCTTTAGGGTCGCTGGACCTGTGTCACCACTCGTGGCGACAAGAATGAGATAGTTTTTATGATGATGGTCTTCTTGTAAAAAACCGCTAAAGAGCGCACCAAATGGCTGTAAAGCCATATCTTTAAAGGCACGTGTCGGTCCGCAATACAGCTTTTGGAGATGTAAATGTGGCGTTACAGACACAAGTGGGGTTGGAGATTTTTTGTCATCAAAGTTTTGGTAGAGGGACAAGGATTCATGCAATAAGTCTCTCTCTACCTTTAATCCTATCTTGTTAAAAAGAATTCTTGTTAATTCCTCATAATCTAACTTTGTGAAATCTTTGATATCATCTTCATCAAAATGTGGGAAGTTTTGGAGTGTGTAAAGCCCCCCAAATGAGGCACTTGGGCTTAATACCGCATCTTTAAAAGTAATTCCTGACTCTTCGCCCCCGCGAGTGCCGATAAAATATTGTGTTTGCACGCAAATCCTTTTTTAAGAGATTTGCGCATTTTATCTTAAATTTTTAAAAAGTTATCTAAAAGGGCCAAATTGATTCAATAAGTTTTGTTCCCCAGCCCTTTTCTGTATTTTTCTTCAACTCACCTTGTGTGTCATACATGATTTTCGCATCGGCTATGAAACGTGATTCTATTGTATTGTCACGAGCAATATCATTGGGTCGCACAACACCGCTTAGATGTATGATTTGCTTCTCTCCATTAATGAGGACTTCGCGACTTCCTTCAATGAAGTAATTTCCATTTTGCATAATCTTAATAATGCGCGCCGCAATGGTTGTGGTGAAAGTTTCTTGGCGGTTTTGAGAACCTGTGCCTTGAAAAGTGGAGGTGTTCTGCCCCGTTGTGATTCCGAAGCCCGTGAGGTTGTTGAGTTTATTTGTCATATCACCCATGCTTACACTTGGTCCTCCAAAGGCGATTCCCGGACCTGTAAGGGTTGCGTTAGAAGTTTCATTGAGATTTTTGTTTGCCGTAGAACTTGCCTGTGCGGTTTGGTTGATAATCACAGTCACTAAGTCATTGAGTTGCATTGCGCGACGGTCTGAAAAGAGCAAATTCCCACCATTGCCAAAAATACTGCCCGGATTCCCAAAATTATCCTCATCTTCCCTTGGAGGCAATTCTTCTACATAGGTGGGAGGTCTGAATGAAATTTGCGGATCCGTCGTTGCACAACCACCAAAAAACAATCCCAAAAGGGATAAAAGAAAAGTCATAGGTAGCAAAAATGTGGCTCTTAAAGTCGTTTTTGTCGTTTTCATAGCATTTCCTTATGCGAGATTTATTAATGCTAAGCAAAGAACATTCCAAAAATGACATAAATATTTACAAATGAGTGTTTGATTTTGTGAATCTCTAGCTTTTAAGAAGCATTAAAAATTAAAATTAAATGCTTTAATTAAAACAAAGGTAAAAAATGCTACACTGAACGCGTTAATTTGGTTGTAAAAAATTTGGTTTTTGGGGAATTTCTTTTAAAGACCTAGTGTTAAGAGCCAAACCAAAAAGGAAGGATAAGATGAAACATTGGTACAACTTAGAGGCTGGTTTTAAAATTAACAAAGAGGATTTGCAAAAGGCTGGCGTTATCGTTGCGTTTGTGCTTTTGATTATTACTATGGTCATATGGGTGAGTGATGAAATCACAAAGCCGTTGATTCTTGGGTTTGCTGCGATTGTTGGAGGATATATGGCTCTCAATATTGGGGCAAACGATGTGGCAAACAATGTGGGTCCTGCAGTTGGTTCTAAGGCTCTCACAATGACTGGAGCAATAATCATAGCGGCAGTTTGCGAAATCTCTGGTGCTTTGATTGCAGGGGGCGAAGTTGTAGATACGGTGCGTTCGGGAATCATCTCTGTGGATTCTATCGGTGATACAAAGGTGTTTGTGACATTAATGTTAGCAGCACTTGTTTCGGGAGCGATTTGGTTACATGCCGCAACAGCGGTTGGGGCGCCTGTTTCAACCACACATTCTATTGTTGGTGGAATCTTGGGAGCTGGAATCGCAGCGGGTGGATTCGGCGTTGCGCATTGGGAAGAGCTGGGGCAAATCGTATTGAGTTGGGTGATTTCACCTGTGAGTGGCGGTATTATCGCAGCAGCGTTGTTGTTTTTCGTCAAACAAGCCATCACTTATAAAGAAAACAAAAAGCTCGCGGCAAGTCGCACTGTGCCTTATTTGATCGCATTTATGGCATGGGCTTTTAGCCTGTATCTTATCAACAAGGGACTCAAAAAGGTCATTACATTTGATCCGCTTGTTGCGTTTGCGGCGAGTTTTGTGATTGCGCTTGTTGTGTTTATGATTGTAAGGGTGGTCATTAAGAATACATTGGATAAATTAGAAAACAAAAAGGAGGAGATTAATAAACTCTTTACGATTCCTCTTATTTTTGCGGCAGCTCTTTTGAGCTTCGCACACGGTGCCAATGACGTAGCCAATGCGATTGGCCCATTAGCAGCCATTAACGATGCGCTCAAAGAATCCTTTGTCTTTGGTGGAAAGGCGAGTGTTCCCTTTTGGATTATGTTTTTAGGGGGGCTTGGAATCTCTATTGGACTTGCGCTCTATGGTCCTAAATTGATTAGAACGGTGGGGAGTGAGATTACAGAATTAGATCAAACACGCGCTTTTTGTATTGCGATGAGTGCGGCTTTGACAGTGCTTATTGCAAGTGAGCTTGGAATGCCTGTAAGTTCTACACATATTGCCGTTGGAGCTGTCTTTGGTGTGGGATTCTTGCGTGAATATTTGAAAAAACGTTATAAAGAAATGGAATTGAAAATTCTAGAAGATCGCAAGGGTGAGAATGCAGAGGAAGTCAAGGCTTTCTTAGAGAAATTCCGTCGCTCTTCTGTGCGCAAAAAGGCGGCTATCATTAAGGCAATCGATAAGAAAAAGGCAAAAAAAGAAGCAGAGGCTCTCAAAGACTATTATGTCGTCTTTGCTTTCAAGAAAAAAGACAAAAAACAGCTCAAAAAAGTCTATCAAGAGGAACTCGTCAAACGTTCTGCGATCAACAAAATTGTCGCTGCATGGCTCATTACCGTTCCGGTTTCTGCTGTGTTTGGTGCTGTTGCTTATTTCATTCTCTCTAGCATTTGGCTCTAAGGATTCTATGTAATGCAGCAATTAGACACGACAAAGCCCGTGTACTGCATAGGTGATGTGCATGGTTGCTTTAAGACTTTGTGTGCGTTGATTGAGAGTCTTCCGCAGAAATGGGATTCACAAATCATTTTCGTAGGAGACTTAATTGATCGTGGTACGCATTCTTGTCAAGTTGTGGATTTGGTCATCAAAAACAGCTACGCTTGTGTTCTGGGCAATCATGAAGTCTTAATGATGGAATATTATCATGCATTCCCAAAGCATCCCTTGCGCAATGAAAATGTTTGGTTTATTAATGGAGGATATGAAACGATTGAGAGCTATATGCGCGATGGAGGAAGCGCGAAGATTCATGAGCATTTGGATTTTTTCAAAGATTTGCCGATGTCTTTAGAGCTGGATTATCCCGATGAGCATGGTAAGAGACTCTTTGTAACGCATGGGTTTGGATTGCCCTTTTGGAATAAGCCTCCCGATGATCCTTTGGAGATTTGCTGGAATCGCTTGAGAAAGCATGATTATAAGACATTGGATAGAAAGAAAGATTATGCGATTTTCAATGTCTTTGGACATGATGTTCAAAGGGAAGTTTTGCTTATGAAAAATTTCGCTGCTATTGATACGGGTTGCGTGTATTATCAGAAGCTGGAAAATCCCGCATTGAGCGCACTAGAGTGGCCAAGCAAAAGAATCTTTCAGCAATCTTATTGCGGTTAATGGGCATTGAGAATAAAGTCTTGTGAAGCATTGCTGGAGTGATAAATTGTTGTATTGTGGTTTTTGGCAAAGTAGAGCATGAGGAGCTTTTGCAAAGTTGGCTCAATACTAGGCTGAAACCACGCATTATTACTGATTGCAATAAGCTTTTGTGGGGAGTCTTTGTAGAATTCCTCGCGCGTTGCCTCATAGCAGATAGCAATTTGAAATTTTTGATTCTTAATGATTGCTGTATTTGGCTTATTAAAGGGTTGTGCGCTGAAATCTTCCAAGCCCTCAAAAAAGATTTGATTGATTCCTTTTGCAAGGAATTTTGGAAGTGGAATTTGCTCACCAAAGGGGACAAGAATCAATTTATGAAAAACACGCATCTCTCCATCTTGAAATAAAAATGCGCTATTATAATAGCGCATTTTGTCATCCTTATAGATTCCACCTGTGAGGATTGCGATTTCTTGGCTCAAAGATTTGAGTGTTTTAAGAATATCTTGTTGGAGATTTAAGGCTGTCGGAAAGGCTGTTTCTGGCAGTATCACCAAGTCGTATTTACCCTTTGCCTGAATGATGTTTTGAAAATTTTGTGTGATGATGTTTTGGAACTCAATGGGATTCCAACGCAGATTTTGCGGAATATCAAGCGATGTTGTTTTAATGTTTAAAGGAGAATCCTTAGGTGCTTTTGTCGTAGAGTTTGTATGGGAGCAGAGCAGACAAAGAAATATCAGCCCTATGAGGCTTGTTTTGTAGAGTTTCTTTGAGAGAAAAAGGCTCAATAGGAAAAGTCCGAACAATAAGAAAAAAAGAGTGTATTTTGAGGGGAAGAAATAGCTCTTAACAAAAATGGATTCTATGATAAACCAATTGAAACCAAAGGGATGAATGAGACTAGAAAAGGTGAGCGTTAGGATGCGATAGAGTGGATTATAAAAAAAACAAAGCCCATAAAAGATTCCGCCATAAACAAGAAAAAAAACTCCCCAAACAAGCGGAATCAAGGCGGTGAGTTCATAGAATCTCAAACTAAAGCCCACCCAATAAAACCACAAAATTCCGATAACTCCCCCACAAATAAACGCCCCAAAGCGTGAAAGTCTCAAATACAAAAACAATCCTAAAAGTGCACAGATACTGACACATAAGGGAGAAGCAGAATCCCAAAAATGTTCTAAATAAATAAAGGCACTTAAAAAGAGGGCGCACAATATCCCCATAACACTGGCTGTGCGTTTGTTTTGTGTATGAGGCTCAAGGCATAGGATGTGGGCATAAAGATTCATAGGAATGCTTATTGAAAACGCTACAGAGAGCTAGGATAAAACATTGCAACTCAAGGAAAATTCTAAAATTCCTTTTGCTTGTTTTATTGTGTTTTTGAGCTTTTTGATTGCGATTTTTGCGAAAATATTAGATGTGTGTTTGGTATTTGTCATTCTTTATCCTCAAATAACTTCTAAAATCTAGCATTTTAACATAAAAGTTTTAGTTTTTTTTTGCTAAAATAGACTGTCGTCTATTTTTATGTATTGAGATTTTGTTTTCTTTAAGGTGTGTTATGGATTTTAGTTGGTTTGATATTGTTGTTGGCGTGTTGATTTTGTTTCTTGCGATTCGTGGTGCGATTAATGGTTTCATACGAGAATTTTTTGGATTGGTTGGAATCGTAGGGGGCGTGTATATCGCTTCTGTCTATGCTGTGGATGCTGGAAATTGGATTAGTGCAAATCTCTATGCCTTTAAGAATCCTTCAGCCATCTCTCTTGTCGGATTTCTGGCTCTCTTAATTGTTATTTGGGTGGGTGCGCTCCTTGTTGCAGAGGTTTTGCAACGTTTGGTGAGTTTGAGTTCGCTTGGTGCGCTCAATCGTCTGCTTGGATTCTTATTTGGTGCCTTGAAAATTTTCATGATTTTGGCGATTATTTTAGTGGCATTGACACAGATTCAAATTGCAAAGGTTTTCATTGAGGACAAAATGAAAGGCAGTTATTTGTATCCTATATTGCGCGGTGTGGGGCATGCCGTCATTAAGCTTGATGTTGTGCAAGAAGCCACAGAAGAGGTTACACCTGCATTGGAGAATCTGCAAGAAAACTTGCAAACAACGGAGCAATAATGTTTGAAAATGACACCTATGTGCTAGGAAGAATCGCAAAATCTAATGAATTGCGCAAAATGGGAATCAATCCCTATTTAAATGGTGTGACAAAAGAAATGAGTGCGCAAGAATTCCTGCAATCTTATGCAAACATTAAAGCAACAGAAGAGCAAAAAGATACCAGCAAAAGAGCAAGGGTTGCAGGTCGCATAAAGTTTATACGTCTTATGGGAAAGGCGGCATTCCTTAAGATTGAGGATTGTAGTGGAATCTTACAGATTTATCTCTCCAAAAATGAACTAGAAGAGAAATTTGACATCTTTAAAAAATATGTGGAGGTTGGGGATATTATCGCTGTTTGCGGATTTCCTTTTGTTACAAGAACGGGTGAGTTGAGTTTGCACAGCTTAGAATTTGAACTGCTTACAAAGGCTATCAGTCCTTTACCCGAGAAATATCATGGCTTGGTGGATATTGAATTGCGCTATCGTCAGAGATATTTAGACCTCATTATGAATAAAGACGTGCGTGAGAGCTTCATTTTGCGCTCTCGTATTGTTTCTTGTGTGAGGAGATTCTTTGAATCTAAGGGATTTTTAGAAGTGGAAACGCCCATGATGCATCCCATTCCCGGTGGAGCGAATGCGAAGCCTTTTGTAACCTATCATAATGCTTTAAATGTTGAGCGTTATTTGCGTATAGCCCCCGAACTCTACTTAAAACGTCTCATTGTGGGGGGATTTGAGGCTGTATTTGAGATAAATCGTAATTTCAGAAACGAGGGCATGGATCATTTGCATAATCCAGAATTTACAATGATTGAATTTTATTGGGCATATAGAGATTATAGGGATTTGATTGCAATTACAAAAGAGCTGTTTTGTGAATTGTTAAGTGAATTGAATCTGTCCAAAAGGATTGTTTGGAATGGGCATGAGATTGATTTTGGCTCTTTTAGGGAGATAACTTATATTGATGCGCTCGTAGAGATTGGCGGAATCTCAAGAGATGTTGTGATGTCATGTGAGAAGCTCTCTCAACACTTAGAATCTCACCACATTCAATTAGATGGGATAAAAGATCTTGGGAAGTTGCAGAGCGAGGCTTTTGATGCGTTTGTGGAATCTAAGCTTATCAATCCGACCTTTATTGTGGATTTTCCGATTTCTATTAGTCCCCTAGCGAGACGTAGCGATAAGAATCCTAGCATTGCAGAACGTTTTGAATTATTTATCGGTGGGAGTGAAATTGCTAATGGCTTCAGTGAGCTTAATGATCCTCTCGATCAGTTGGAGAGATTCAAAGAGCAAGTGAAGGCAAAAGAGGCGGGCGATGAGGAAGCGCAGTATATGGATGAAGACTATGTCAATGCACTCTCTTATGGGATGCCTCCTACAGCGGGGGAGGGGATCGGGATTGACAGGCTTGTGATGCTTTTGACAGGCAACACAACGATTAAGGATGTGATCTTGTTCCCCGCACTCAGACCACAGAAAAAAGAAAATCAAAAACCAAACAAGGACGCACCATGAGCTATATCTTAGAACAAAATGATAAAGAGATTTTTGAATTTATCAATCAAGAGCTGGAGAGACAAAACACGCATTTAGAGATGATAGCAAGTGAAAATTTCACATTTCCTAGTGTGATGGAGGCTATGGGGAGTGTTTTGACAAATAAATATGCCGAAGGCTATCCTTTCAAACGTTATTATGGAGGCTGTGAGTTTGTGGATAGGATTGAGGCGCTTGCCATAGAACGTGCCAAAATGCTCTTTGGTTGCGCATTTGCAAATGTACAGCCTCATTCTGGTTCGCAAGCAAATGCCGCAGTCTATTCTGCATTGCTTAAGCCTTATGATAAGATTCTAGGAATGGATCTAAGTCATGGCGGACATTTGACCCATGGGGCAAAGGTGAGCCTCACAGGGCAAATGTATCAGAGCTTTTTTTATGGTGTGGAGCTTAATGGTTATATTGATTATGATAAAGTAGCAGAGATTGCAAAAGCTGTGCGTCCAAACTTGATTGTCTGTGGGTTTAGCGCATATTCTAGGAAATTAGACTTTGAGAGATTCCGCGCGATTGCAGATGATGTCGGGGCGCTCTTAATGGCTGATATTGCGCATGTGGCAGGACTTGTTGTCGCAGGAGAATATCCGCATCCTTTCCCTTATGCAGATATCGTAACAACAACAACACATAAGACATTAAGAGGGCCTAGAGGGGGGCTGATTCTTACAAATAACGAAGAATTTGCGAAGAAAATTGACAAGGCTGTGTTTCCCGGAATGCAAGGGGGACCCCTTATGCACGTCATTGCGGGGAAAGCCGTCGGATTTGGCGAGAATCTTAAGCCCTCTTGGACGCAGTATGCAAAGGCAGTGAAAGCTAACGCGAGGATTTTGGCACAGGTTTTAATGCAGAGAAATTATAAAATCGTCAGCGATGGCACGGACAATCACTTGGTCTTACTCTCTCTTTTGGATAAAGAATTTAGCGGAAAGGATGCGGATTTGGCTCTGGGTAATGCAGGAATCACGGTCAATAAAAACACTGTTCCAGGTGAGAAGCGCAGTCCTTTTGTCACAAGTGGTGTGAGAATCGGCTCTCCTGCACTTACGGCAAGGGGGTTTGGAGAAAGAGAGTTTGAGATAGTCGCAAACAAAATTGCCGATGTCTTAGACGAAATTGAAAATCTCCAAAAACAAGAAAAAATAAAAAGGGAATTAAAGGAACTTGCGCTACAATTTCCTATTTATGATCGCGCGATTTTTTAATCAAAGACAAGGAGTGAATACGTGGTAACGGATATGGATTTGAAATTAATAAAGATGATAACCTCGCATTATTGGTTGAAAGAAAAGGGGATTGGAACGAAGATTCAACACAGTGGCAGGATATTTTATGATAAATTCAAAAGAGTCGATGAGCCAATCACGCGCAATTTGCTCCAAAGTCATTTCAAAAAAGAAATTGTGATCGCACACTCCTTGATTAATGCACAAGACAAAGTGGAAAATATCGTCTTTGATTATAATGGATTCAATGCAGAACGTTTTTGGCATCGCGCACAGTTGCTCTTGCGTGAAGAGGGTTTTATTAATTTCACCGCCTATGAGACAAAGACTTCTGGGCATTTGCATCTCTATGTGCATAAGGGACACACGACTTTTCAAGAGGCTTGTCAGTTAGCAAAAATACTGGGCGCGAAACTCTCA
The DNA here is from genome assembly GCA_947588965.1 of uncultured Helicobacteraceae bacterium. Classification (GTDB taxonomy): domain Bacteria; phylum Campylobacterota; class Campylobacteria; order Campylobacterales; family Helicobacteraceae; genus Helicobacter_D. The sequence continues at coordinate 199,805 of CANQAN010000001.1, read as the reverse complement.
CAAAAGATGCCAACAGAATGGAAAATGTTCCCATCACTAGACATTCCAAGGAATTTTAACATTCTGGCTGTTCCCTATGGGGTCTATCAAAAAGAACGTGGCGCATCTTGGTCAAGACATATGTAAAGGAGACAAAATGACAGAGTTAGAATCAAACAAAAACGCGCAAACAGACTTAGAATTAGATGATTTGCTTATTAGCAATAATGATGAAGAGATCAAAAGCGACGGAGGTAAAAAGATTCTTTTGCTTGGTGCGATTGCTGTCTTGCTGCTCGCAATTGTCGTGCTTGTTGTGTATTTATTACAAGGGGATTCTAAGGAACAAGAAGTTGAATCCTTTGATGCGACACAGAAACCTTTAGAGCGCGTGGATGTACAGACGCCTACGCCACAAGAGACAACGGATTATGGACAAGAGCCAATAGCAGAAAATTCTGATGATCAATTCCAAAGGATTATCGATCAGATTAAATCACAACAACAAGGTGGCAATCAGAATCTGCCAAGCGCACCACAAGCACAGACTTCGCAACCCACACAGCCTGTGCAACCCGCACAACCTGCACAGCCAGAGGTGAAATCTCCCTCTTTGCCACCACAGGCTAAGCCTCAAGCAAAGCCACAAAAGCCGAGTGCTGTTGAGACATTTAAAGACGTTCAAACAAGCGATCCGAGCATACAGGGCGGAGTGGCGACGAAGGGATTCTATTTGCAAGTGGGTTCTTTTAGTAAGTTTGCTCCCAACAAACAGCTTCTGGGGCTTATTGAGAATGAGAAGTTGAGCTATCGTATGCAAAAATCGGGAGATAATAATCGCTTACTCATTGGTCCCTATGCGACAAAGCAAGAGGCGCAGAGCCATTTGAGTGAGATTCGCTCAAAGATCAATAAGGATGCGTTCATCAAGGAAATCCGCTAAGGAATATAAAGAGTAGGCTTTGAAAGGGATTGTTTTAGCAGGAGGGAGTGGGACGCGACTGTATCCGACGACATTAGGTGTGTGTAAGCAGCTTTTGCCTCTGTATGATAAGCCCATGATTTATTATCCGCTCTCTGTGCTGATGCTAGCAAAAATCCGCGATGTGCTGATTATCTCTACACCGCAGGACACTCCGAACTTTCAAAGGATTTTTGGAAAAGGCGAAGAATTTGGAATGAATCTTAGCTTCTGTGTGCAAGATTCCCCCGATGGATTGGCGCATGGATTGATTCTAGCAGAGCAATTTGTAGGAAAGAGTGCGTTTGCTTATATTTTAGGCGATAATGTTTTTTATGGACAGGGTTTTTCTGAAATGTTACAAAAGGCGGCGCAGTTCGCAGAGCAAGGAAGTGCGAGTATTTTTTCTTATCGCGTGAAGGAACCGCGACATTTCGGAGTTGTGGAGTTTGATAAAAGCGGGAGAGTGGTGAGACTTGAGGAAAAACCGCAGAATCCTAAGAGTAATTTTATCGCAACGGGCTTGTATTTCTATCCGCAAAGTGCCATTGAGATTGCAAAGTCCCTCAAACCTAGTGCGCGGGGAGAGTTGGAGATTACTGATGTCAATAACGCATTCTTGCGGCAGGGAAAATTGCGCAATCAAGCCTTAGGAAGAGGCTTTGCGTGGTTGGATACCGGTACACATGACAGCCTTTTAGATGCGGGAAGTTTCGTGCAGACGATAGAATTGCGACAGGGGCAGAAAGTGGCGTGTTTAGAAGAGATTGCTTTCCATAATGGTTGGATTGACAAAGAAATGCTTTTAAAAAGGGCAAAAATGCTAGAAAAATCAGGTTATGGCAGGTATTTGCGCGAGATTGTGGAAATGGAGTTATGATGATAAAGAATCTTTTAATTACAGGTGGAGCAGGATTTATCGGGAGTAATTTTGTGGAGTACTTCGTGCAAAAACACCCCGAAATTCGCGTGATTAATCTTGATTTACTCACCTATGCTGGAAGTTTAGAGAATCTCAAGGACATTCCAAATGACGCAAATTATGTGTTTATTAAGGGAAATATACGCGATAGTGCGCTTTTGAAAGAGATTTTTGAAAAATATGAGATTGATAGCGTACTTCACTTTGCCGCTGAATCCCATGTGGATAACTCTATTGTCAATCCTAATGCCTTTGTAAAAACTAATGTTGGCGGCACGTTTAATCTCTTGCATAATGCCTATTTAGCGTGGTTTGATGCCCCACATTGTTGCAAGAAAACAAAAGAATCTCACAGATTCTATCATATAAGCACCGATGAGGTTTTTGGAAGCTTGGGTGAGAGTGGGAAGTTCAATGAGGATTCACCCTATGCGCCAAACTCGCCCTATGCTGCCTCTAAGGCCTCAAGCGATTTTCTTGTGCGCAGTTTTCATAAGACTTATGGGTTGAATACTTTATTGACAAATTGCTCTAATAATTATGGTCCTAAGCAACATGGAGAGAAGCTCATTCCAACAGTGATTCGCAAGGCTTTAAACGGCGAGAATATTCCCACTTATGGTGATGGGCTTAATGTGCGCGATTGGCTGTTTGTCGGAGATCATGTGTTAGCCATTGAGAAGGTGCTTTTTTCAGACTTTTTTGGTGCGCATTTCGTCATTGGCGGGAATTGTGAGAAAAAGAATCTGGATCTCATAAAGGAGATTTGTGCGCTTTTAGACGCGGAGATTCCGCGCGAAGATGGACTTTCTTATGCTTCACAAATCACATTTGTAGAAGACAGAGCTGGGCATGACAGACGCTATGCGATTGATGGCAGCAAAATTGCCAGAGAGCTTGGATTCAAGCCAAAAGAGAGCTTTGAGAGTGGAATCAAAAAGACACTTCAGTGGTATTTAGAAAAGCACAGGGAGGAGTTTTGAGAGCAAGATTCATTAAGCTTACAAACAAATTTTTGCGCTTTCGGATTTTTTGGTTTGCGAAGATTCTCTCAAATGTGCGCTTGAAGGGCAATTTTCACATTGTGTCTCCAACGCTTTTTCTAAGCAGTAATGGCGGACAAATCGCTATTGGCGATGGTGTGCATCTTGGCATGGGTTGCGTTGTCGGCGCGGGAAGTGTGGCGACAAAGAGCTTTGAAAAAATTCCCTCATTTGTGGGAATCCTGCACGTTTGGTGTGGAAAATCGTGCAAGAGTGAGGAAGCTTATGCGCTGGAAAATGCTTGATTTGCAATGTTTTGAGAGTAAAAATTCCATTCTTGTGGCTTTTGAGAGGGACAAAAACTGCCCATTTACAGTCTGTCGCGTGTTCTATCTCTATCATACAAGTGACGATGTCATAAGAGGACAGCATGCAAACAGGGATTCTGAATTTCTCATGGTTGCGGTGAATGGAAGCTGTCGCGTGAGTGTGAGTGATGGGGTGGTGAGGCAGGAATTTTTGCTTGATAGTCCGCTTAGAGCCTTATATTTAGACAAAATGGTATGGAAAGAAATGTTTGATTTCTCAAATGACTGCGTACTGCTCGTGCTAACAAACACTTCTTATAGTGCTAAAGAGTATATTTATGACTATGAGGTCTTTTTGAAAGAGTGCGGGGGGGGGGTGGTAATTCTCCTTTATTTGAATCCCGTTTTTTTAAATCTTATTTGCAAATTTTGCGCTTTTTTACAAAATTTGCACAAAAGTCACGATTTGCAATATTCTGGCTTTGAATCTGCAAGGGTGATTTAGATGGACTACAAACTCTTAAGTTGGAAAGTTTTGGGCGATGATCGTGGCAAATTGGTGAGCTGTGAGTCGCATAAGAATGTCCCCTTTGAAATCAAGCGCGTGTATTACATCTATGAATCCTATAAAATGCGTGGATTCCACTCACATAAGCAGTTAGAGCAAGTGGCAGTGGCCATCTGTGGCTCGTGTGAGTTTGTGTTGGATGATGGGAGAGAGAGGAAGGTTGTTCTCCTTGATAATCCCGCAATCGGGCTGTATATTGGCAAAAACATATGGCGTGAGATGCGGAATTTCTCTAGCGATTGTGTTTTAATGATTTTGGCAAGCGATTATTATGATGAGAGCGATTATATAAGAGATTATGAGGAATTTTTGGCTTTTGTGAAATCACAAGCACAAGAATAAACTCCCTCAAATGCAAAATAATATAAAAATAAGCAAATTTTAGAGATAATTTCTAAATTTCAAAGAATAAATCTTGCAGGGAAGTTAAATTGATTCACAAATTAGCAGATGTGCAGAGTCAAAATATCGGGGAAGGCACGAATATTTGGCAGTTTTGTGTGGTGTTGCCCGGGGCCGTGATTGGTGAGAATTGCAATATCTGTGCGCATTGCTTCATTGAAAATGATGTGAGAATCGGAGATAATGTGACTATAAAGTGTGGTGTACAAGTGTGGGATGGTGTGGAGATTGGCACTAATGTGTTTATTGGTCCTCAAGTAAGCTTTGCTAATGACAAATTCCCACGATCAAAGGACTACAATAAGCCTCTTTTGCGCACTTCTATCTTGGATGGTGCGAGTATCGGCGCGGGGGCTGTGATAGGACCGGGTGTTACGATTGGCAGGGGTGCTATGATTGGCGCGGGGGCGGTTGTTATGAATGATGTGCCTGATTTTACGCAGGTTTTTACAGAGATTCGCACCATTTCACGTGCACTTCCTCAAGCGTATGCAAAATCCACCAAACAAGAGAGTGTAAAAGATACAGATTTGACTTTGAGTGAGTCTTCTGTTTCTGTGCGGGGGGGGGGGGCATAATTTTATAATTATGGGATTCCCCTTAGAATCTCATAGCATTTTAAACATTTCCAAACTCCTAAGAACTTCAAAAACTGCGCAAAGATCACAAACGCAGAATCCTTTCAAAAAACATGCGCAAAAAACTTTTGTTAGCCTTAAAAGCAGGAGTAGCTATGCTTAGGGTGTGCGTAGCGGGGAAAAACGCGATTGCCGTTAATGCCGTGCGCATCTTGCTAAATCGCTTGAGTCCTACAGAGATTGCTGTGATTCCTAATGCAAGTGATAGCGGTGTGGATTCTTGGCAACCCTCATTTTTAGGCTTTGCAAGAGAGAATCATTTGAGAATCCTCACTTTAGAAGAAGCCTATGAGATTCCGCATTTGCTCTTTTTATCTCTAGAGTTTGATAGAATTATCAAGCCACAAAATTTCCTTAGCAAGAGGCTCTTTAATCTGCATTTTTCAAAACTCCCAAAATTCAAGGGCGTCTATACCTCTATCATGCCGATTTTATGCGGTGAAAGCGAGAGTGGCGTAACCTTGCATATGATAGATTCCGGCATAGACACGGGCGCCATTGTGTCTCAAAAGAGTTTTGAAATCGGGCTTAATGAGAGTGCGCGGGATTTGTATTTCAAATATTTGCATTATGCGACGCTTTTGTTTAGTGAGAGTGTGGAATCCCTACTTAATGAGACTTTTAGTGCTGTTAAACAGGGCTTTGCGGGGAGTTATTATAGCAGGAAATCTCTTGACTTTTCACGTCTTTGTGTTGATTTGCAAAAGACGAGTTTTGAGATTCACAATCAGCTTCGAGCATTTATTTTTAAAGAATATCAACTCCCAAAAGTGTGCGATGTAGAGATAGAAAAGTCTGTTTTGACTGATGTGTTTGTGGGGCGGAATTGCCTTTTGGAATCCGCGACTCACTTCATTCTATCAGGAATTGACGGATTCCAAATCAAAGCTTACAAGGCTCTAGAATCTTCTAGTCCTCTGCGGGGGGGGGGGCATAATTTATCAGAATCTCCGCAAGAATACCGCGTGGGATTTGTTATGACACTCCTTTTAAAATTTCCTTTATTCTTTTTATTGTTAATAGAGGCGCGATCTGCGCTTTTGCTTCTATTTTATGGGATTTTTCTGTGTAGTGCTTTGCAAAATTCTGTACGTGATTCTTATGAGATAAGGAGAAAAAATGCAAAGAGACATTGAGAAATATACGCAGGATTATTTGAGTGCGGATTATGAGTTTGAGAAAACAATGGTGCGCATAAGGCGAGAGAAAATCTTAGGATTCCTTGAATCACACAGGGCAAAGCGCATTTTAGAGATCGGATGTGGTGAGAGCTGTATTGCTAATCATACCAGAGACTTTGAGCAGCTTGTGATTGTAGAGCCTTCAGAGGTTTTTGTAAAGATTGCGCGTGAGGATTGCAAAGGGCTTGTTAATGTTAAGATTATCAATGACTTCCTTGAAAATCAAATTCAAGTATTAAAACATCATTCCTTTGATTTTATCATTCTAAGCTCACTTTTGCATGAAGTGCGTGAGCCTAAGGAGTTTTTGAAATCTGTCTTTGAACTCTGCAGTACAGAGACAATCTTGCATATCAATGTCCCTAATGCCCTTAGCTTTCATCTCCTCTGGGCTTATAAATCCGGTCTTTTGAATCTTGGCGATCTCACGCCAAGCGCAAAAAAACTTCAACAACACAGTGCCTTTACACAAGAATCTCTTGTGGAGTTTATTTCTTCCGCGCGGGGGGGGGGCATTAAAATGATAGAGCAGGGAAGTTATTTTCTCAAGCCTTTCAACCATGCCAAAATGTCTTTACTCTTAAAAGAGGGGGTTATTAATGAGGAGTTGTTGAGAGGATTAGAGGGAATGATTGAGTTTTGTCCGCGTTTTGGCGCAGAGATTTTTGTGAATTGCAAGATTGAGAGTTGAGGTTGTGAGTTGCAAAGTAAGGGAGGTGAGAGTATGAAAAAGCTCGTTATTGTCGGTGCGGGAGAGATAGCGCATTGTGCGTATGAGTATTTCACGCATGATTCAGACTATCGTGTCGTAGGATTTGCTGTTTCTAGAGAATATCTGCGGGGGGGGGCATTTTTGGATTTACCCTTGATTGCCTTAGAGGAACTAGAGGGGATTTATCCTGCAGAGGAGTTTAGCGCATTTGTCGCGCTTGGAAATGGACAATTAAATAGAGAAAGGACGCGCTTGTTTTTGTCATTAAAAGAGAGAGGATACACACTAGCAAGTTATGTGAGCTCAAAGGCCTTCGTGTGGCACAATGTGGAGATTGGTGAGAATTGCTTCATCTTAGAGCATAATGTCTTGCAGCCTTTTACAAAGGTTTGCGACAATGTTACGATGTGGAGTGGGAATCACTTAGGACATCGATCTTGTGTGAGAGAGCATTGTTTCATCACTTCACATTGTGTGATTAGCGGGTATTGTGAGATTGGATCTTATAGCTTTTTGGGTGTGAATTGCGCAGTGGCTGATCACATTAAAATCGCGCAGGATAATTTCATAGCCCTTGGCAGCGTGATTAACAAAAACACGCAAGAAAATGCGATCTATAGGGGGAATCCTGCAAGTCTATCAAAGATTCCTGCGCGTCAATTTTGCAAAGTTAAAGAGGACATAAGACAAGAGAGGAAGTGCTAATGGCTTGGGAAAAGAGAGGCTTAGTCTATTGCCCTAATGGCGCGAGTGCTTGGATCGATAATACCGCGCTCACGCCAGAACCCTTTTTGCTGAATGAAGATGTGATTCGTATTTATTGTAGCTTCAGAGATAAAAGTGGTGTGGGAAGAATCGGCTTTGTGGATGTGGAAGCACAGAATCCTAAGAATGTCTTAAGAATCTCAAAAGAACCCGCGCTAGATATCGGCAAAAAGGGTTGTTTTGATGATAATGGAATGATTTTAGGCGCTGTGTTGCGCGTGGGAAGTCGCATTTATATGTATTATGTGGCTTTTCAGATTCCACAAAAGGTGAAATTCTTAGCCTTTAGCGGACTTGCTGTGAGTGAAGATGGGGGAGAGAGCTTTCATAGAGTGCAGGAGACTCCTGTGCTAGATAGGAGTGCAGAGGGTGTGTTTGGGCGCTGCTTGCATAGTGTTTTGTATGAAAAGGGTGTGTTTAGAATCTACTATAGTGTGATTTATGATTGGGAGATGATTAGCGGGATTCCTTATCCGCGCTATGATATTAAATATGCAGAATCAAAAGACGGGGTGAATTTCCCTAAAGATGGGGTGTCTTGTGTGCAATGTGTGGGGAATGAATACAGAATCGGACGCCCCAAGGTCTATCGCACACAGGGTGGCTATGAGATGTATTACACGCTTGATACATTGGATAAAGAATACAAATCGGGATTTGCGACAAGTAGCGATGGAATCTATTGGCAAAGGCATGACGAGCTTTTCCCTCTGCAGAGATCTAAAGATGGGTTTGATTCTCAAATGCTCTGCTATCCTGCGCTTTTGGAGGTTGGAAGCAGAAAATATATGTTTTATTGCGGTAATGGCATGGGAAGAGATGGATTTGGGGTTGCGGAGTTTGTGAGATGATAAGAATCGTCCCCTATGAGACAAGAGACAAGGAAGTTTGGAATCGCTTCAATAAGGAGGCAAAAAACGGCTTGTTTATGTTTGATCGGAATTATATGGACTATCATAGTGATAGATTTGTCGATCATTCCCTTTTGTTCTATGATGGGCATAAGCTTCTTGCACTCCTGCCTTGTAATGTGTGCGGAGATACTCTATACTCTCATCAGGGGCTAACCTTTGGGGGATTTATCACGCAGGATTCCATGCGCCAGTCAAAAATGCTTGATTGCTTCGCGCTATTGCGGGATTATATGCGCACGTTAGGAATGAGACGTTTGATTTATAAGAGTATTCCCTATATTTATCATAAAAGCCCTGCTAATGAGGATTCTTACGCACTCTTTAGAAATGGCGCGAAGCTCTTTAGGGTGGATTGCTCCACGACTTGTTATAAGAACATGAGGCTTAATGAACTCAAAAAACGCAATGTTAAAAAGGCAGAGAGAGAGGATGTCAGCATAGAGGAATCCACAGATATGAAGGGCTTTGTAGAGCTTCTTAATGCTGTCTTGCAGGAGCGGCATGGCGTGATGGCTGTGCATACAGAGGCGGAGTTGAGGTTGCTTCACTCACGTTTTAAAGAAAATATCATACTCTATCTTGCCAAGCACAAGGAAGTGATTGTAGCGGGGAGCTTACTCTTTGTCTATGAGAATTGTGTACACACGCAATATTTGGCGACAAATGAATGTGGTAGAAAAATCGGAGCCCTAGACCTCCTGCTTAAGACGCTCATTGACAAATATACGCAAAGTAAGACATACTTTGACTTCGGAATCTCTACAGAAAATGAGGGGAGATTTCTTAATGAGGGTTTGATATTTCAAAAGGAAAGCTTCGGTGGACATACGATTGTGCATAATTTCTACGAACTTCTTGCGGGGGAACTCCCTGCTAGTAACTCTCTGCGGGGGGGGGGTAGATTTTCAGAATCATTAGAATCCACTTCTACAGACTTCATTTTCACTATTCATATTTTATTTTTTATTGATTTTGGTTTGCATTTCTTAGCTTGTGTTAATTTGTCACGTTTGAATCCATTCTTTTTAAACCGTGCGCATTTAGCGGATTCTTGGAATCTTGCAAATGCTGCAAGGAGGTTTGCATGGTGAGAAATGCGCACAATTTTGCAAAAATACAGGGGATAACGATAGTTTTAAGAGAAGCGGAGGTGCGTGACAGTGCTTTTATCTTGCAATTGCGCACTGATGAGAAGAAATCAAGATTCTTACACAAACAAGAAAATGACCTACAAAAGCAGATCAAATATATGGAAAACTACAAGCAAAAGCTCAATGAGTGGTATTTTGTCATAGAGGACAAAGAGGGGAATCCTCTAGGGGTCAATAGCATTTATCCCACTTACAATGCCTTTGCTCTGCGCAATAATCTCGCCTTTTATGAGATTGGGCGGTGGATTATGCGCGATGGAGTGAGCTTTTTGCAGGTTTTAGAATCGGACTTTTTGACAAAGAGGGCGTTTTATGAGATTTTCAAATGCGATGACAGGCATGTCTTTACCCTCTATCCGCAAAACAGAGAGGTTTTGAACTTTCATTTGAAATTTGGCGCAAAGAGGGTTGGAATGTGTGAGGAGGAGGGCTTGGAAGTCTTGCTTTTCACAAAGGAGAGTTATGAGGAATCAAAAGGGGTGGTTTTGTCGCTCTTAAATCGTTTGTAAGGAGAGTTCATGGACAAAAAAGAGATTTCAAAAAAAGTCTGTGAGATACTAGAGAGTGTGCTGGGCATAGAAGTGAGTGTGGATGCGGACATTTCACAGCAAGGGTGTGAGCGGTGGAGTTCCTTAGCGCATATTGATATTGTTATGAGCATAGAGGAGGAGTTTAATGTGAAGTTTTCAGAATCAGAGTTGCACGAAATCACCTCGCAAAAGAAATTGATTGAAAAAATCACAGAGCATTTGCGATGACCTTGAATTTGCCCATTCATCACATTGGTGTGGCTACGTGGAGTTTGCAAGAAGAGCTTTTTTATTTCCGTGCGCTTGGATTTGTCTGTGAGGATACGTTTGAGGACGAGAGTGTGGGTGTGCGCGGAATCTTTTTGATTCCTAAGGACGAGAAACATCCCCTCTATCGCCTTGAGATTTTAGAAAATCTCACACCAAAGGGTCCGCTTACAAGCTATCTCAAAAATCGCACAAAAATGTATCACCTTGCCTATGAGACACAAAACATTGAATCAAGCATAAAAGAATTGTTTGAAGCACTAGATTCTTGCGCTAAAAAATCTAGTGCGGATTTTGAGGCTGTCTGTGGGTTTGAAAAGAGTGTGGAATCTAAGATAGAGAGTGTCGTGGATTCCACTCATTCTACCACTTCTGCGGGGGGGGGTAAAGCTATGGTGATTATCCAGCCAAAAGAGGCGCGTTATTTTCGCAAGATAGCCTTTGTTATGTTAAGAAATTCTTTGCTTGTGGAGTTTGTTGAGAAATGAATTGTGATGTCTTCGCAGAAAATTTGACCAGAATGCAACTCTTAGAATGCGCTAGAAAATGTGCTTTGAGAGGCGAAGAGGATAGAATCCTAAGGGCTAATGTCTATCGGAATCACGCTTTTGAGCCGATTTTGAGCATTATTGATCCCTTTTTGCATTATGCGGGATTGAGTGCGCGATTTTCTTTAAGCAGTTATGATGACACATTGAGTTTTGAGGGGTTCAAAGAGGGCGATTTAGAGCTTGTTTGGGTGGATTTGGACAATTATCACACAGAGGGGGTTCTGCCCTATCTCTTAGAGCGCATAGGGTCTTTGCGCAGACTTTCAAAGGCACCGATTCTGGTGATTTTGCTAGAGATTTGCAAACATAAGATCACTTCAAGGGATTGGGAGGGATTCAAGGAGCAATGCACGATTTTAGGAGATGTGCAGGTCTTTTGTGTGGGGGAGTTGTTGAGAGAGCAAATGCGCGGAATAAAAGGGTTGCAAAGGGAAGCGCAAAAAATACAAGAGTGTCAAACATTAGAAAGCACACTTTTAGATGATGTGAAAATTCAAATCACAGGGACGCGCTTAAGCAATCTGGCATGTGTGAGTTTAGCGCAGATTTTGGGCTTGTCTCTTATCCCTTCTTGTGTCTTGCCAAGCCTTAAGGCTCTCATCTTAGATCTTGACAATACACTCTATGGTGGAATCTTAGGAGAAGATGGGGTGTTTGGGCTCACATACAACGAGGAGTATGCGTTCTTGCAAAATGAGATTTTGCGCTTCAAGGCACAAGGATTTTTGCTTGCCCTTTGTTCTAAAAACGAACTTTCAGATGTGAGAGAGATGTTTGAAGCAAGGAGGGATTTTGCTCTAAAATGGGAGGATTTTACATGCGCACATATTGGTTGGAATCCCAAAAAAGAGGGTATTGTAGAGATAGCAAAGAATCTTAACATAGGTTTAGAATCCGTGCTGTTTATTGATGATAATCCCGCAGAGATTGAAAATGTCAGGACTCTTGGCATTAAGACACTTCTTGCAACGGCACCTTTAGAGGTGGTGAGACGTTTGCGCTTGTTTCCACAAATGCTTAAAAGTGCGACAAACAGAGAGGATGCTCTGCGCTCTAAGGACATTCAAGCAAACAGCATAAGAGCGGAGTTTGCAGAGCTTTCAGAACGTGAGTATTTTGAGAAATTAGAAATCGCGCTGGAATTTTGTGTCAATGTCAGCGCAACAGTGCCTCGTGCCACAGAGCTTTTAAATAAGACAAATCAATTTTTGAGCAATTACACGCGACCGACACAAAATGAAGTGATGGGATGGATGGAGAGCGCAAATGCATGTCTTATTACCGTTGCTATGCGCGACAAATTGAGTGAGAGCGGAATTATTTGCGTGTTTGTGGGATTGAGAGAGGGTGAAAATGTACTGGTTAAAGACTTTTGCATAAGTTGTCGTGCGCTTGGGAGGAAGCTGGAGAGGATTTTGTTTTTTGAATCCTGTGCTTTGGCTTTGGAGTTTTTAGGGACAAAGGGAATCTTGCTGGAATTCCAAAGGGGTGTGCGCAATGCGCCGTTTTTGGAGTTTCTAGAGACTTTAAAGACACAGAGAATCAAAGAAAATGTGTTGCAAATCACGCAAGAATGCTTGGATTTGAGCGGATTGAGTTTGAAAATAAGGAATTAAAATGGAATCAGAAAAGCAACGATTAGAAAATATCGCAAGAGATTATGATAATCCGCTTTCTGCGCGGGAAATTTCGGGCTTTGAGATTGAATATTGTTTTGAGATTTTTAAACGTTTCTATAGGGGTGGCGCTGTGCTTGAAATGGGTCCTGCTGAAGGTGTAATGACGGAGCGTTTGTGTGGGTTTGTTGAGGAATTAGAGGTTTTAGAGGGGAGTGCTGTGTTTTGTGAGAATCTCTCAAAGAGATTTGAGGGATTGCGTGTGCATAATGCTCTCTTTGAGGAATTTTGCCCTCAAAAATCCTATAGCGCGATTGTTATGGGGCATGTCTTAGAGCATGTGGAGAATCCTAAAGAGATTTTGGAGTTGGTTAAAAATTGGCTCAAAAAGGGTGATAGTCTCGGGGGGGGAGGCATTATTTTTGCTGCTGTGCCAAACTCTCACTCTCTACACCGTCAAGCAGCGGTAGAAATGGGACTTTTGGAGAGTGAGAAGTCTATGAGTGAGGCGGATATGTTCCATGGGCATCGACGTATTTATGATTTGGATGCTTTTGTGGCGGAGTTTAAAAATGCGGGATTTGAGATTGTCTCTACAGGAGGATATTGGCTCAAGCCCCTTTCAAATGCGCAAATACAAGCGCATTGGAATCCACAAATGATCGCGGCCTTTATGCGACTGGGTGAGATCTATCCACAGATCGCAGGAGATGTCTATGTGGTCGCAAGAGAGAGCGGGAGGAATGCATGAAAAAGCTTGTTGTGTTTGGTGTGGGTGCGATTGCAGAGGTTGTTATGGAGAAAATTGATTTTGCGCATTTTGAGATTCTGGGATTTGTGAATCCCTATACTTTTAATACACAAAAGATCAAGGAGTTTAGAGGCTATTCTGTAATGAGCATAGAGGAGCTAAAAGGCTTGGAAGTTGATGTTTTTCTTATTGCAAGTGGCAATGTGAGTGTGGTGAAAGAGAGAATGAGGGTTGAGGGCTTGGATTGTGCTAAGGCTTGTGCATTTATCGTGGATAACGAAAATGATGTCTTTTTCACTGAACTGACAGAATCTTTAAATAACGCTTATGTGGAGTTTTTAAATTGGGATTTGACTGCAGAGGTTTTGAAAGATTGCCAAAGAAACATACTTTTCCCTGTAACAATGCAGTTTTCTAGCAATGAGAGCGTTAAGGATACGCGTGATTTTGTGCGCTATAAGAGCTTAGAGCTTCTTGCAAAGCGCATAAATGAAGCAGGGCTGGAGGGTGCTGTGGCAGAATGTGGCGTGTATAAGGGGGAATTTGCAAGAAAAATCAATGAATTTTTCCCGCACAGAGATTTGTATTTGTTTGACACCTTTGAGGGATTTGATCTTAAGAGTATTGCGGATAAGGATTCAGAATCCATGTGTGTGCGCTTTAGCGATGGGAGTGTCAATGAGGTTCTGGCTAAAATGCCCTTTAGGGAACGTTGCATTGTGAAAAAGGGATTCTTTCCGCAGACTTTTGATTTAAATGAGAGCGTGAAGTTTGTATTTGTGAGCTTAGATATGGATTTGTATGAGCCTATTTTAGATGGGTTGCGGACTTTTTACCCAAGACTGCAAAGAGGGGGAGTGATATGTGTCCATGATTATATCAATGACGGATATAAGGGATGCAAGGAGGCTGTGGATTTGTTTTGTAAAGAAAATGGATTGTTTGTTGTGCCTTTGGCGGATTTCTTTGGGAGTGTATTGCTTATGAAGCCTTAGTTTGTCGGATTTAGGAGTGATTTAAAGGAAGTTGCGATGCTTTAAAAAGTTTTTAATAAAATATGTTTATAATTAAGAACATTTTTTAATAAGGAGTTTTTATGGCTTGTTTCGTGGAATCTATTGTGGTCGCTGGTGTTTTAAGTGTCTCTAAGAAAGCATTACAGAGGAAAGAACAGTCTTTGGGTTCTCAAAATGATTCTAAAATCTCTTGGAGTCGCAAGATTGGTTGGTTGATTAATCTGCTTTTAGGAGGCGCATTTTTGTTGGCCATTGAGCATATTTGGCATGGAGAGATTGTCGCTTTCCCACCCTTTTTAACGGCGTTGAGTTCTCCTGATGACACACAAACAATGATTTATGAGATTCTCACTGTTGGCAGTGCGCAGGTTGCTCTTATCGTGGCAATTTGGGCTGTTATGATTATGTGGGCAGATAGAGTGGTTGCAAAAAGCAAGACGCAATGCGCTTAAGGAATTCTTATGTGTCTTATTATCACCTTGTTTGCGGCGGTCATTTCTAGTATATTTTGGTTCTTTAGCAATCCACAAAAAGAACTTCAGTTGGGAATGCTCTCTCTTATGTATTGGGGGGCTGGGCTTATGTGGCTCGTGGATTGTGTCGCATCACTGCTTGAGGGAGAGGGCTTTTTGGAGCTAAGCTTAAATGATGCGATTTTGGGATTGATTGTCGTTTTATGCGGGTTAATTGTGTGGTTTTTGAGCCTGTTGCTTAGGAATCCTCAACGTCTCTTTGCGCATCTGTCAAAATAGCGCATGTGAGAACAGAAAGCAAAGGTAAAGTAAGAGTAATAAGTGCTGTTTTGTGCCTTTCTTGATAGAGGGCAGAAGCAGTAGGGGTTGTGTGAAATGCAGAATTGGCGTTGGTTTTTCTAGAATTTCAAGGAGAAATTTTTATGGAAAAAGTGGAGAAAACTGAAAGCAGAGCCGTAAAGGATGCTAAGGCGATATTCCGCGTCGCAAGCGGTAATTTCTTAGAAATGTATGACTTCGCTGTGTATGGATTTTATGCACCATTCATAGCGTCGATTTTCTTTCCTGCGGAGAATGAATTTATTTCTATTATGCAAAGTTTTTTAGCCTTTGGAATGGGTTTTCTTATGCGTCCTTTGGGAGCTATTATGCTTGGGGCGTATATGGACAGACATGGAAGAAAGAACGGGTTATTGCTCACGCTCACGCTTATGGCGATAGGGACTTTGACCATAGCCTTTTGCCCGGGATATGAGAGCATTGGAATCTTAGCACCGATTATCGTTGTGCTGGGACGTCTTTTGCAGGGCTTTAGTGCGGGGGCTGAAGTGGGAGGAGCGAGTGTGTATCTCGCAGAGATTGCCCCTAAGCATTTACGTGGATTCTATGTGTCTTGGCAGAGTGGTTCGCAACAAGTAGCAACAGTGTTTGCTGGGGCTATTGGTGTGGCTTTGCACTATTGGGTGGGCGATGTGATTATGGAAGATTGGGGCTGGAGAATCCCCTTTATCATTGGTTGTATGGTTGTGCCTTTTATCTTCTATATCAGACGCACATTAGAGGAAACACCCGAATTTGAGGCGAAAAAACATCACGCACCAAAGACTTTTGGAGCGATTTTTAAGAATATGTCTGAAAACTATCCGATTATCATTGCAGGTGTGTTCTTTGTGATGATGACAACGGTGACTTTTTATTTTGTGACCTCCTTTACACCACATTTTGCGAACAATATTTTGCATTTTTCAAAGTTGGAGAGCTTCATTGTAACCGCTATCGTTGGGCTTAGCAATCTCTTTTGGTTGCCTGTTTCTGGCTTTATCGGTGATAAAATTGGTCGCAAGAAAGTTGCATTCTTTGTTACCTTTTTGGGTATGATTTCGGCTTATCCTGTGCTTAACTTTTTGGCACACAATATAACATTTGCAAATCTTATTTTGGTAGAATTGTGGTTTAGCTTCATTTTTGGAGCTTATAATGGAGCTATGGTTTGCGCTTTGTCAGAAATTATGCCAAAGCATGTCAAGGCTCTGGGATTCTCCTTTTCTTATTCTATCACGGTGGCGATATTTGGGGGATTCACTCCTGCGGTGAGTACAGCACTTGTTCAATGGACAAGCAATCCTGCTTCTCCTGCGTTTTGGCTTACTTTTGCAGCGGTTTGTTCATTCATTGCGAGTGTGGTGATATTTAGGGAAAACGGATTCTATGACAGACAGCAAAGAGAGGGGGAAGCTTAATGCAGACAAAAGAATTTGATGTGATTGTCATTGGCGGTGGTAATGCCGCTCTTTGTGCGGCCATTAGTGCTAAGGAAGAAAATAGGAATCTGAAAGTCGCGCTCCTAGAATCCTCTCCTAAGGAGTGGCGTGGGGGAAACTCACAGCACACAAGGAATCTGCGCTCTATGCATAATGGTCCTACCGATGTTTTGACAGACACTTATAGTGAGGATGAGTTTTTTGATGATGTTTTCAAGGTGACAAAGGGACAGACGAATGAAGAGTATGCGCGCTTTGTCATTTCTCACACACCAGAAGCGGTACAATGGGCTAAAAAGCATGGCGTGAGATTTCAACCCTCTATGCGAGGAACTTTGCATTTGGGGCGCACAAATGCCTTTTTCTTAGGAGGAGGGAAGTCCCTTGTGAATGCCTATTTCCATTGCGCTAATGAACTTGGGATTGAGATTTTCTATGAATGTGAGGCGTTGGACTTGACCTTTGAGGGCAAAGTCTGCAAAGAAGTCTTGGTGCTTGATAAGAAAAATAATGCGCAAATGAACTTTAAAGCACGTGTTTTTGTCATCGCAAGTGGGGGTTTTGAATCAAATTTGGAGTGGCTTGAAGAGGCTTGGGGTGCGAAAGCGCGGAATTTTATCATTAGAGGCACGAGATTCAATCAAGGCAAAATGCTGAAATCTCTACAGAAAAATAAGGCTAAGATTATCGGAGATCCTACACAGGGGCATATGGTCGCCATTGATGCAAGGACGCCACGATATGATGGTGGAATCGCTTCGCGCGTGGATTGCGTGTCTTTAGGGATTGTTGTCAATAAAAATGCGCAGAGATTCTATGATGAGGGCGAGGACTTTTGGCCTAAGAGATATGCGATTTGGGGGAGGCTTGTCGCCAATGAAATTGACCAAATCGCCTATTCTATTACGGATTCCAAAGTTCAAAAGTGCTATATGCCCTCGCTCTTTGCACCGATTGTCGCGCACACTATTACAGAGCTTGCAGAAAAGATCGGACTTGATAGGACAGCCTTGCAGGAGACTGTGGATGCATACAATGCGAGTGTCGTAGATGGTGAGTTCAATCACACGATACAAGACAATTGTCACACAAAGGGCTTGGCGATTGAGAAGACGCATTGGGCTTTACGGCTTGATAGTCCTCCCTTTTATTGCTATCCCTTGCGCCCGGGTGTAACCTTCACTTACATGGGTGTCAAGGTGGATAAGAGTGCGCGCGTGTATGCGGATGATGAGGGATTGTTTGAGAATCTCTTTGCCGCAGGTGAGATTATGGCAGGAAATATCTTGACACAGGGCTATGTCGCGGGATTTGGCATGAGCATTGGCACTGTATTTGGGAGATTAGCAGGGAAAAATGCTGCTAATGTTTTAAAGTGAATAAAGGGGAAGTTATGCAAACAACGCAACAACAATGGGAATCTAACACGCAAGAATCCGCACAAGAGCAGAGCATATACACCATTGCCAAAAAGTCTTGCATTATTTGCAATTCTTGTCGCTATTGCGAGGGACTTTGTGCGGTTTTTCCCGCTATGGAGAGGTATCGAGAGTTTTGTGATGTGGATATGGATTATCTGGCAAATCTGTGTCATCAATGCAGTGAATGCTTCTATGATTGTCAATACGCCCCACCACATGAGTTCAATGTCTCAATTCCTACGCAGTTTGCACAAATCAGAAAGGAGAGTTATAAGAATTACACTTTTCCAAGCTTCTTAGGCAAGGCCTTTGATAAAAGTGCGGTTTTCTGCACTTCTTTGTTGGTTTTGGTTATGTTTTTGGGATTTGTATTATCAAGCATTATGGGGGATTCTGTAGATTTAGCCTCAATGGAGGGAGGGAATTTTTTTGCCATCATTCCCTATGATTATATGGTGGGGCTTTTTAGTGTCGTGGGGGTTTTGGTCCTATTATCAGTGTTTGTGAGCTGTCTGCGCTATGCGAAAACAATAAAGATTCCAAAAATCTCCCTTTGTGTGCTTCTTCAGACGCTTAAAGATGTGATGACTTTGAGATATTTAGGTGGGCATAATAGTGAAGGATGCACATATCCGCACATAGAGCGCAGTAATATGCGGAGAGTTTTCCATCATTTTATGGCCTATGGATTCTTGTTTTGCTTTATTTCTACGACATTAGCGGCGCTTTATTCCCATGTTTTGGGCTTGTTTGCTCCCTATCCTTTATTTTCACTGCCTAAGATTTTTGGGTTTGTTGGTGGAATCGCACTGTGCTTGGGATTGATTGGGATGCTTGTTTTGAAGCTTAAAGCGGACAAGGCTATCAAGGATTCTGTAACGATCGGAATGGATTATACACTCTTGTTTATGCTCTTTGTTGTTAGTGCGAGTGGATTGGCTCTTATGTGTTTTAAGACAAGTTCTGCTTTGCCTCCTTTGCTGTGGTTTCACTTGAGCTGTGTCTTGACCTTTTTTGTGATGATTCCTTATTCTAAGTTTGTGCATATTTTTTATCGCTTTTTAGCCCTCCTTAAATACAACGCAGAGGAATCGCTCTAAGATTCCTTTTGTGTTTTTAATCCACAAAGCATTTTAAAAACTAGAGTTTTTGAGAAAGCTTCCTTAAAGCTCTTAGAAGCTTTTGGAATTTTTTGTGAAATTTTATGTTGAGATTCTAGGGATTGTGCGCGTATTCTAGGGAGTTGTGCGAAAGTAACAATGAGAGTTTGCAGAGAGTTTTAAAAAGCTAAACACAATCCGCTAGGGATTGTGTTTGTTGGGCTATTGAACTTTGCCTTTGACATTAATATCTACGATATTCCAGCTGATTCCTAAATGTCCAGCAGCGACATCGCTTAGAGCTTTAAGAGCCTTTGTAGAGTTTGGAAACGCTGCGAGATCAAGTCTTCCTTGAGCGCTAAACTCATTGTTGCCCTCAATGACATAGGAGAGAGGCACGATTGTGCTTTGTTTGTTGATGGTCACCTTTGCACTGATAGTTCCCTTGAACTCGCCCTCGATCACATTAATAAGCTCAACTTTAATGTCACCTTGCTTGTTGAATGTGCTAAAAAAGGTCTTAACGATATTGTCTGTAATGGCTTGATTCTCTGCTCCACCCATGTCAATGTCTTTTGGTGAGAGCGTGATAGTTGCACCTGTGAGTTGCTTTGTGAGGCTGGAAGTGTCGCTTTTGAACTTGAATTGCGCTGTTTTGAAAGCCCCCTTTGTGCCTACCATTGCGGGAGTTTTGTAACCCTCAAAGCCGATTTGAACGCTCTTGTCATCCAAGCTCACCGCAAAGAGTGCGCTAGAGAGAGCCAGAGAGAGAGCTGTTGTTGCGAACAATTTTTTCATGTCTGAATCCTTTGTGTTAAATTTATGAGAAAAATATTATCTCTT
The DNA here is from genome assembly GCA_947588965.1 of uncultured Helicobacteraceae bacterium. Classification (GTDB taxonomy): domain Bacteria; phylum Campylobacterota; class Campylobacteria; order Campylobacterales; family Helicobacteraceae; genus Helicobacter_D. The sequence goes on along the minus strand of CANQAN010000001.1, from coordinate 179,993 downwards.
AATAGACTTTAAAAACTGCTAAAAAGGACATCATTAAGTTTTAATTTTTCAAAAAAAAACTCAAAATTTGTAAAAGTTGCAAAAAATTGCGATTTTTTAGCCTTAAGTCTTGTCTTTTGTCTTTTATTTTTATACAATTAGCTCGTAATTTTACGATTTTACTTCTTAAGGAGATTAGAATGAAGTTTCTTAAACTAAGTTTGGCGGCGAGTGTAGCATTGGGCGCTCTTTCTACGGCTAGCTTCGCACAGCCACTAGAAGAAGCGATTAAGGGCGTGGATGTGACAGGATATCTCAGATATCGCTACAATGACGACAGATACGACTATGGTAACAACACACCAGGAGGTACTGCAGAGCACAGATGGAAGGCAGTGGCAGATTTCAAAACTCCCGTTGTTAATGCTGTCTCATTGAATTTGGGCGTTCTCTATGATCAAGAACACCAAAATGTCAATCATGGAAAGGGTGCACAACTCCAAACTGGAGAACAACAAGCAACGGATGCTAATGGACAACCAGTAGTAGATGCTAATGGACAACCGGTAATGGAGCCTACATATGCTACAGTGCCTTTAGGTGGTGGTCTTGGAAGTGGGAAAGACAACTCCTTTGGTGTCAGCACATTCTATGCAGCCATCACACCTGATTCTACAGCGACAACAGTGTTAATTGGTAAGCAAAGATTGGGAACTCCTCTCACTAATGCAAGTGATGATGATAGAGGTACAGGTATCCTCGCGCTCAACAGCGACATCCCCGGACTCACTCTTGCTGCAGGAGCCTTTGATTCTTGGGCATTGTATGATTTGTTCCAAGGATTCAATGGTAATGAAACTTCCGCAGACTTGCCTCTCTATGTCTTAGCAGGAATCTATGGCATTGATACAGGTGCTGGAAACTTCGGCGTTCAACTCTGGGGATTCAATGTTCAAGATCTCGTTGATACTGCGGTGTTTGCTGAACTCTCCTGGAAGTGGAGCTTCCTTAATGCAAAATTACAATACCTATTCACAACATTGAGCGATTCGGCAACTGATTTGAGTGCAGGGTTTGCATCAGATAATGACTTGGCTGCGATCCAAGTGGCTGCGGATTTCTCTGAATTTAACATTCCGCTAGACATTCAAGTGGGCTATTTGGCAAACTTCCAAGATGGCGTTACCGTTTCATTTGATGATGAGGGAGCCATTGCAAAAGCAGGTAAGCTATGGTGGCAAAATAACGCAACAGGAATCTCTTTCGGTCTTGGTCGCGCATTAAATGGTGCAACTGGTGGTGCTGCTTGGAATAATGTTGCTACTCCTTATGGACAAGAGCAAGAAATTAGCGTCATCACTGGTGCTATTGGCTACAGCTTCCTTGATAAACGTTTGAGAATCGGCATTGAGGGTGTATTTGGAAGCAACGAAAGAACAGAATCTCTCACTGGTGCAACAACTCTTAAGAGAGATTTCACAGAAATCACTCCTGTCATCAGCTGGAAGCACAACAGCAATCTCACAATCTCTGGATTCTATGCAATGCTTAGCACAGATTACAAAGAAGATGCGGCAACACTTGAGGCGTTGGGAGTTCCTTCAGATAGTGAAGACAGAAACAGAGCGCGTGTAGAAGTACGCTACAACTTCTAATCCTCATAACAAGTGGGAATCCCCCGCTTGTTAAACTTCATAATCCTCTTTAATTTTTCTGATATTAATTTTTATGACTTTTGCTTGAGAGTTCTTTAGAATGGGTTTTGTGATGTTAAAACTCCCTCATCCTTAGTCTTTTAGCTAGAAAATTTTTCTGAAACTTGCTATAATTCACGCTTCTAAAAAGCAAACACGCAAAACACAACAAACACAAAAGGAAAAAGCCTGTGAAAATTCCGATCCCTCAACTATTCACATTTTCTTTGGGCAAATTTTCGCGCCGCCATTCTTCACAAAGAGGAGTGCGCGCAGAATTACAAGCGCGATTCAAACTGCGCGGACGTTTTCAAGTGCTTATGGGATTGGTGTTTTCTGTGGTGGTGTCTATTGTGATTGGGGTTGTGAGTGCACTGTATTTTGAGGCGAGTTTGCAGGTGGCGGGGTTTGTCGGAATCCTCTTTCTCCTCATTATGCTTTGGACGAATCAAGCCCTGCCTCTTGGAATCGTCTCACTCCTGCCCATCGTGCTTTTCCCCGCCTTTGGAATCCTAGATGTGAAGAGCGCGACGAGTAATTATGCCAATCCTATCATTTTTCTCTTTTTGGGCGGGTTTATGCTTGCTACAGCAGTGGAGAAAATCGGGCTTCACAGAATCATAGCTAAGAGATTTTTAAGCTACTTCCCATCCACACCAAAGGGCATTATCACCGCGCTTGGTGTGGTGAGTGTCGCGCTGGGAAGTGCGCTCTCTAACTCCACAGTTGCGCTTTTGCTCATGCCTGTTGCGCTCTCTATCTCGCAAGATCCTGTGTTGAAAACGCGCTTCTTGCTTACTGTTGCCTTTGGGGCAAGTATTAGCGGAATCACAACGCCCATTGGCACACCTCCAAACTTGATTTTGATCGGATTTTTGGAAACTGCGGGGCTTGGAAGTATCGGATTTATGCAGTGGATTGTGATGATGTTGCCACTTACGGTTTGTATGCTCGTGGCTATGATTTGGTTGCTCTCTCGTGGGTTGGAATCCAAACCCTTAACCATTGAGGTCTTTAAAGAGATCACGATGTTGCGCTCTCATAAAAGACTGCTTTTTCTTGTCGCGCTGTTGCTTGTCATATTGCTTCTAAACTCACCGATAAAGCCCATTTATAGTGGGCTTGGCTTGAATGAAAATGTGATTTTACTCGCCTTTGGGTTGCTTATGTTTGTGCCTAAGATTGGGTTTCTCAAATGGGAGGATTCTAAGGAGATTCCCTATGAGATCACCTTTCTCTTTGGGGCGGGATTTTGCATTGCGATGGCCATTGCGGAGTTACAGCTTGGAAATGCGTTTGCGCCGGTGTTTGCGTATTTTGGGACATTACCCTTTGCAGTCTTTTTGATTTGTGTGTGTCTGCTTGTGCTGGCTTTAACAATGTTTATTAGCTCTACTGCGCTCATTGCGATTCTGCTCTCTATCATTTATGCCTCCACGAAGACATTCTTAGAATCCGATTTGCAAAGCCTCGTTATGCTCATTGCGACGATTTGCGTGGGATTCTCCTTTATGTTTCCGATCTCCACGCCTCCTAATGCCATTGTCTTTAGCAAGGGAGGGGTGAAAATTGGGAGTATGTTTAGCTTTGGGATCGCTTTAAGTGGCATTGGGGTTGTGCTGATTTTGATATTTTCTGTGTCTTATTGGCGGTGGTTTTTGTAAGTATTGTTACTATTTTACACAATGTAAAGGCGCATAAATATGTTAAAATGCGCTTTAATTTCACAAAAGGAATGTCAATGAAAATTTTAATCTATGGCTATGGTTGGAATGGAAGAAGTCTGCTTGAACTGCTAGAGAGGACGAATCGCACTTGTGGTGCTGACACTTCTGCGGGGGGGGGGCATTTCTAGTCTCTGTTTATGATGAAAATCTCTCTAAGTCCATTTATGACAAGAGAGTTGTAGAGCAGGTCTCTAATGATTATGACTTCGTCTTTGTGTGCATCAAAGATGAAAAAATCGCAAAGAATGTCAAGGATAAGCTCACACTCACACATAAAATCCCGGAATCTCAAATCAAACACATAAAACACTGCGGAATCTTTGAACTACAAATGGATCCAAAAGAAATGGCGGATCTGTGGAGGAAGAGTGATTTTGCCAATGAGACGTTTAATGAGTGCTTAGAAAAGAGCCTCAAGCATCGCTATAAAATCTCTCATAATTATATGCTTTGCAATTTGGAGCATTCTCTCTTCAGTGTGCTGGAATCAAGCGAGAAATTCCTCTATCAACATTATGAGGACAAAGAGCCGTCTTTCCCGATGATCGCAGTGTCATATTCACTCGGGCGCAGTGGCACGACACTCATGACGCAGTTTTTGGCAAGTTTGAAGCTCTTTGCCTATGCGCCAAACTTCCTTAAGGCTTCACCCTATACAATTCTCAATGGATTCATTCAATACTCTAATATCTTGCGCACCTTTGGTAATGAGAGGGAATCCAGCTATGAAAGCTACTTTGGAAACACTGATAAAGACGGGTTGCTTGGCGAATATGAACTCTCTATCTCAACAATCCCCGGGGAAAACATCTACACACTTCCCTTGCGCGATTATGATGATGACATTGTGAGGAGGGCTAGGGCGTATTATGCAGGAATCGCCGCTATCATGCAAAAGCCCTTTAGCGAAAAGGTGAATGCTACATGCATAAGGCTCTTAGAGCAAATCTGTCAAAAGACACTCTATATTGAACTCTATCGCGACATCTACACGCACACACTCGCTCTAGTGAATCTCTATAAATCGCTTCCTGCTTATACTCCTAATGACAATGGCGACACATTGGATAATGCCTATCATATGTTTTTCAAGAAAAAGTACAAAAAAGAGATTCTGTTTTCTAAAGACCCCATCAAATACACGGCCATCACGCTTAAAAATGCCATGCGCTTAAGAGAACGTGAGATACAGAACGTCCCTGAAAGTCGTAGGATAAAAATCACCTATGAGGAATTTTGCAAGAATCCTAAGTCTTTCTATGGAGAGATTATAGAGCGCCTTAAGGCACTTGGGCTTGACTACTCAAATGAGCCTTATCGTGGGCAAGAGAGCTTCACAATCAGCAATAGAATCCCCGATAAAGAAACTGTGGCGATTGTGGATTCTGTATTCAGTAATGATGAGTATAACATTGATTTTGATAAGGGGGAATAGATGGGGTTTTATCAGATTGATTATGAGATTTTAGACACCATAAGGGAGTTTGATCCCTCAAGCACACTTCTGCGGGGGGGGGGGCATATTTTAGAGTTTGGCGCACAAGATGTCATGCAAGATAGAAGCGGAAAGGTCCTCAGAAGCGCAGAGAATAGAATCTCTGCAAGGGAGGCTTATAGGGAATATGGGATACAGAAGTATGTCTGTGTCGATCCCGAAGGGTGGCATGGAGCCTTACCCTATGATCTGGGTGAAGATCTGGAGGATAAGGGCTTAACAGAGCAGTTTGATATTGTAACGATTAAGGAGATTGGACATTGGGTTTTTGACCAAAAGACATTATGGAGAAACATCCATAAGCGCACAAAAAAGGGCGGTTATATCATTTGGCGCTCTCCTATTGCGGGAGGATTTGGCGCAGGATGCTTTGTCTATATGCCAAACAAGATTCTGCAACTTGGCTTTTGCAATAACTATCTCTACAAGGGGGCTTGGGTGTATAAGGAAGTCGGCGAGATTCCTTGCGGAATGTTTGGAAGCTGGAGTCAAGAGAGGGTCTATCGCTTTGAGAGTTTTAAAGCAGCGGACTTTCTGCCCCTCTTGCGCCAATATTTGCAAAAGAATCTGTTGAGTGTGCAAATGGAGTGCGGAATCCCTGTTGTTCGGCTTACAATGGTGTTTCAAAAGACACAAGAGGGTGAGTTTGTCGTGCCATTTTTTCCTTACAGACCCTTGCAAGAGTGCATTTTGCGCAATACAAAGGCTATCGTTGCAAATTGCTTCCCGCCAAAGACTTCAAAAGTCGCGATTTTTGGCACTGCAGAGGCTGGGAATTTGGCGCGCATTTTTTGTAAAAATGCGGGATTGGAGATTGTTTGCTTTATTGATGATTACACAAAGGGAGAGTGTGCAGGAAGGGAGATTGTGGATTTTGACACATTTGCCTTGAAATATGCTGCGCAATGTCATGTAATCTTAAAGGGTCCCTATCAAAAGGGAGAGATAGAAAGCAGGGCGGCGCAGATCCCAATTCCTGTTTTGGAGCTTAATATGCGCTGGTTTGTTTAGGGAATTGGTTCTAAAAGGAGAGGAATGCAAAATATTACTTGGCACACACATAGGGTGACAAAGCAAGAAAGAGCGCAACTCAAAAATCAGAATCCCTGTGTGGTATGGCTCACGGGGCTTAGCGGAAGTGGAAAATCCACCTTTGCAAACGCATTGGAGCAAGAATTGGTGAATAGGGGCTTTCACACATTTTTGCTTGATGGGGACAATCTGCGCTGTGGTTTGAATCGTGATTTGGGATTCTGCGAGGCATCAAGGATAGAGAATGTGCGGAGGGTTGGTGAGGTCGCAAAGCTCTTTGTTGAAGCGGGTTTGATTGTGATTGTTGCGCTCATTGCGCCTTTTAAAAGGGATAGGGATTTTGCAAGGGGACTTGTTTGTGATAATGAGTTTATTGAGGTTTTTATGGATACACCCTTAAGTGTGTGTGAGGAGCGCGATGTTAAGGGATTATACAAAAAAGCAAGACGTGGAGAGATAGAGAATTTCACAGGAATCTCAAGCGCCTATGAACAGCCACAAAACGCAGATATTACGTTCAAGGGAAGCGGAGTTTGCGTGAGTGATAATGTCAATTTAATGCTTGAGCTTCTAAGGCAGAGAAAAATCATTTAGGAATTTTGTAGATTCACCCAATGCATTTAAGAGTGATGTTGGCACATTGGTAGTTTGATGTTGGAGCTGTGTGTTGTGATGATGTAATCCTTAATGTCATCAAACAAAGAGGGCGTTTTGCCTCTTATTAATTCTTCTTTTGAGACTAAAATGCAGTCTTTAATGTGCAAGATGAGATCTGTAACCAAAAGAGGCAACTGCTCTATCGTAAAAGCACCCTCATACACAATCTCACCATAGGTGTCAGAGGACACCAAAGAATCGCGCTTTTTATCAAAAATAAAGCACTCACCACACCAATGCAAATGCACACAATCCAATCCATACAAAGAGAGATGAAAATCCCCCTCATTTCCATCAAGTGCGATGGCAATCCAATTTTTGGATTCCTCGCTGTCATCTATACACAAAAGTTCCATAAAGATTGGATACAACAGCTCCTCATACCTTAGCTTAAGCTTGTTCATATCCATAGAGCCCTCTGTGTGTAAGAGTTGCATCTTAGCGGATCTGCAGATAGGTCCCTAAGCTGTCTTTTGTCCAGACTTTTTGCTCATTTTGGAATTTTTGATAACTCGCAACCACACGCGCGAAATCGGGATTTTTCGCGCTCTCTTCTTCAAGCACTTCTTTGAGTGTTTTTTTGAAAATCTCCAAAATTTCTGGTGAGAATGTGCGTACCTGCGCTCCTTGTGCTTTTAACTCTTCCATAGCCTTTGCGTTATAAAATTGTCCCATAGCGGTCATTTGCAAATGTGCATCGCGACTTGCCACTTCTAAGATAGTTTGTACTTCTTTAGGGTAGCTCTCCCATTTTTGCTTATTGAATACAAACTCCGTAATAGACCCGGCCTCTTGCCAAGGTGTGTAATAATAGGGCGCAACCTTATGAATGTCTAGCTTCTGATCAAAGGCGGGAGAGACCCATTCTGCAGCATCCAAAACACCACGTTCTAAGTTTGGAACAATCTCGCCCCCGGGCGTACTCTTCGTCGCGGCGCCAAGTTTTGATAGGATTTGTCCTGCGATTCCAACCATGCGAATCCGCAATCCCTTAAAATCCTCAATGTTATTCATTTCTTTTTTATACCAACCCGCCATTTGAATGCTTGTTGCGCCCCCTAAGAGAGGGTAGAGATTGTACTTTGCTGCAACCTCGCGCCACAAGCTCATTCCCTCACCATAGAGATACCAAGCATTCATCTCTCCATCAATCATGCCAAAGGGAATGCCTGAAAACAGATTGAATGCTGTGTTTTTGCCCTCCCAATAATAGGGCGCGGAATGGTAGGCATCAATTTGCCCACTGCTTGCCGCATCAAAGACACCAAGAGCGGGGACAAGTTTGCCTGCAGGGAAAATCTCAATTTGAACACTGCCCTCACTAAGCTCATTGACAATGTTTGCATAATAGCGCACCGTGTCTGATAAAATGGGCATTGTAATCGTCCAAGTCATCGCAAGACGTATCTTTAGATTTGGCTTTTTACTTGCATTGCTCTGTGCTGTTTGCGCAGTTGCATTTGTTTCTGTGCTATTAGCGACACTTTTGTCATCCTTGCAACCACTTAAAGCCCCGATTCCTGCGACACTAGCAACACTAGCGATTCCGACATTTTTAATAAACTCTCTACGTCTCATTCAAACTCCTTATTTAAAATAAAATAATCTCTCTAAATCCTCGCTCCTTAGGGTTAATTCTGGAAACAAAAAGATGAGAGCTAACAATAAGAGCTGTAGGATAATAAAGGGAATCACGCCCTTGTAAATTTCATAAATCTTAATGGAATCTCCCGCGGCGGATTTTAAAAAGAATATGGAGAATCCAAAGGGAGGCGTGAGAAAGCTTGTTTGTAGATTGACAGCCACAAGCAGAGCAAACCATAGCATATCCACTTGATAGTGCATAGCAATTCCCGCTAGAATGGGTAGGGCAATATAACAAATCTCAAAAAAATCAATCAAAAAGCCTAAAATAAAAATCACAAGCATCGCAACAAGCATAAAATACAAGGGAGAGTCCAGATAGTTGCTGAAAAATTCTAGGACAATAGAATCCCCGCCAAGCTCATTAAAAACAAGTGTGAAGCAATTTGCTCCAATGAGAATAGCAAACACCATGCCACAAAAGACAATCGTCTCTTTGCTTACGTGATAGATAAGATCCAGCGTCAAGTGCCGATTGATAAAAGAAAGAAAGAGTGCGCCAAAGACGCCCAAAGCGGCAGCTTGTGTCGGCTCTACGAATCCAAAGAGGATGCTTCCTAAGACAAGCAGAATGAGGAGTATCGGGGGAAATGCTTGTTTAATGGCATCAAGTATGAGGGAGCGCACATTGGCGTTATAATCCTTGAGCGGAGGTGCGAGATGTGGAAACAAGAGGGCTACAGCCATAATGAATAGTATATAAAATGCGACAAGCATTGCACTTGGCAAAATTGCAGCACTAAACAAATCGCGCACACTCACAGACAAGACATCGGCAAGAATGATGAGGATAATAGAGGGCGGAATGATCTGTCCAAGTGTGCCACTGGCGGTAACAACGCCTGAAATGAGGGATTTGTTATAACCTGCATGAATCATTGTAGGGACGGCTATCACGCCCATCATAACAACTGTAGCTCCCACAATACCCGTGCTTGCGGCAAGTAAGACTCCTACAACAATCACGCCAATCGCCATTCCACCACCGAGTGAGCCAAACAATCGCGCAATCGAACGAATCAGTTTTTCTGCGATTCCACTCCTCTCTAAAATCATGCCCATAAGAATAAAAAGCGGAATGGTGACTAGGGTCGTGTTTGTGAAAATTCCCTCTAGGCGATTGGGCAAAAAGGTCAAAAGATAGGGATGATTGCCAAATGTCATTAAGAATCCCCCCACCATTAAGCCACTCGCACCGAAGGCAAAGGCGACAGGAACGCCAATGATGAGCAAGAAAATTGCAATTCCAATCAATGCGCATAATTCCATTTAATGTCCTAGCAACTCTTTAATTTCCTCTGTTTCTTGCTGATAAAAGTCTTTTTCTTGTTGATTTGTCTTTGTCAAAATCAATCTTAAAGACTTTATGGTTTCACTCAAAGACTGCAATGCAAGGAAGAAAAATCCTAAGACAATGAGGGATTTGAAAAGGAAATAATAGGGGATTCTACCATTGGGCGAGGTTTCAGAGATTCTGTAGGATTGCAAGACAAAGTCAAATCCATAGCGCATTATAATCAGACAAAAGGGCAAGACAAAGAGAAAATTAACCACACACCAGCTTAGTGTCTTCGTCCTCTGTGAATAGCGCGTATAAATCAAGTCTAAGCGCACATGCTTGTCCTCTCTTAATGTATAAGAGAGTGCGAACAAGACCATAGCTGCAAAGCAGTAGAGACTGAAGTCATCAAGTTTGCTGTTGCTATAAGAAAAATTAAGGGCGATAGAGAGGATGAAAATAAGAAGCGCAAGAATCCATAAAGACAGCATAGAAATCCTTGCTACAAGGGTATTGAAGTGGTCTAAAAAATGCGTCATTCGTGTAATTTTGTCCATCCTAAACTGCGCTAAAAAGAAATTTAAAAGTCCGCATTATTGCAAAAATTCAAAATTTTTTCAAGCTTTATGGATAAAGATTCCAAATTTCCTTTTGCCATCAATGTTTTTTAGAAATTTTATATTATCTTAACATTTTCATTTTAAAATTTTGATTTGCTTTGTGGAATTGTGGAGGAATCATGCGCGGAGTCAAAATATTATTTTGTGCTGTTGTCTTGCTTGGCATTTGGATTGCTGCGCCAGATTCTGCCCTAAGCACAGAAAAACAAGAAAATCACAAAAAGGATTCCACAGAAAAATCACAAGAAAAATCACAGCAACCTTCCAAACAAGCACAGATTCTAGTAGAAACGGCTCCTATTTTAAAAGAGATGCCCAATCAGTCTTATCCCTATATCGGCTCTCTGTCTTTTAGTAAAAAAAGCTCTCTTGCTTCAGAGGTTTCGGGGATTATTGATGTGATTCTTGTCAAGGAGGGCGAACGTGTCAAAAAGGGTACCCCCCTTGCTGTCTTAAATAACGAACTTTTGCACAATGAGATTCTCTCTAAAGAAGCTTCTTTGAAACAGGCTAAAGCACAACTTGCAAAGACAAAAAAGGACTATGTGCGCTATAAGTCTCTCTATGAGAGCGAATCCATTTCTTTTAAGGAATATGAGGATGCTCTTTTTGATATGCAAGCACAAGAGGGGAATATGGAATCCATTGCAAACTCTCTCGCTTCTCTCAAGGCTCAAGAAAAAAAGAAAACGATTCTTGCGCCCTATGATGGAGTGATTCTTAAGAAACTCTTAGAAGAGGGAGAGTGGGTTGCCATTGGAGCAAGTGTCTTTGATATCGCTGAAGTGAGTGCGCTTGAAGCGACTTTTGAAGTGTCTTTTGAGATTTTGCGCTCACTCAAAGAGGGTGCTGTCTTAGAAGTACTCATTGCGCAAAAAAAATATCAAGCCACAATCAGCGCATTAATTCCACTTGGTGATGCAAAGGCACGTACATTTCCTGTGAAATTATCCATTGAAGATCCAGAATCAGAACTCATTGAGGGCTTAGAGGTACAAGCTTCTTTTCAACTCAAAGATGATAAAGGGTATTTTGCGATTCCACGTGATTGCATTTTGCCCACTGCAGAGGGGAATGTGATATTTGTCGCAGAGCAGGGTCGCGCAAGAAGGATTCCTATTGTCATTAAAAGCTATCAAGACCATAAGGCTTTTGTTGTGCCTTTGCAGGGAGATTTGGACAAAACGGATCGCGTGATTGTTCAAGGAATGGAACGTCTTAAAGATGGCGATTTTATCAGAGAATCATAGGGAATTGCAGTGATTGAAAAGCTCATTTGTCGTCCCGTTGTGATTCTCGTGGGCATGATACTCTTAAGCCTTTTTGGAATCTTGTCTCTTATGACGATGCCCTATCAGCTCACACCAAAGGTTACGCGCCCCGTGATTTCGGTCAATACAACTTGGACTGGGGCGACTCCCTATGAGATTGAACGCGAGATTGTAGAGCGTCAAGAGCAGGTTTTAAAAGGGATTGACAATCTTGAAGTCCTAGAGGGAAGTGCGCGCAACAGCAGGGCAAACATCACGTTAGAATTCAGCATTGGGACAGATTTAACACAAGCCATGCTTGATGTTAGCAATAAACTTGATGAGGTCAAGGGCTATCCTGAAGATATGGACAGACCTATCATCCGTGCAACGGGTGATGACACAAGTCCTGTTGTGAGAATGATGTTGGTGAGCCTTAAGGATTCTAAGAATGTGCGCGAGAGTCGGACGTTTTTTAATGAAAAGGTGATTCAGTATTTTGAGCGCATTGATGGTGTCGCAGAGGTTGAATTTCCGGGCGGAGATGATAGGGAGATGCATGTTATTGTTGATGACAGAAAACTTGCGATTTATCAGCTAGACATTCAGACTATAGTCGATGCGCTCAATCGGCAAAATGTGAATCTTTCAGCAGGAAATTTGGAATTTGGCAGAAAGTCTTATCGTGTGCGTACCGCTGGGGAGTTTAAGAGTCCGCAAGATGTTTTGGATGTCGTGATTTGGAGTGATGGGATTAAGCGCGTTAAAATCAGCGATATTGCAGTGGTGAGAGAGGGATTTGCCAATAAAACAACGGCTTCTTTATATCGGGGAAATGAAACAAGCCCAAAACCTGCGCTTTTTGTAGGGATTAAGCCAACAGCCGATGCGAATGTCTTAGAGCTTACAAATCGCGTAGAAGAGGTTTTTAACACGCTCAATGCAACACTCTTAAAAGAAAATGATTTGAAGCTTGAATGGACAAATGATCAGCGCGATTATATCCAACAAGCCATCGCTCTTGTGAAAGGAAATATCCTTGTGGGCGCGTTTTTGGCTTGTTTTGTGTTGTATGTGTTCTTGCGCTCAATGACCTCCACTTTTATTATTGCCATCTCTATGCCCTTAAGTGTTTTTGGGACTTTTATTGTCATGTCCTTTTTGAATCGCACCCTCAATGTTGTCTCTCTTGCTGGAATCTCTTTTGCTATCGGGATGCTTGTGGATTCTGCGATTGTCGTGTTAGAAAACATTGAACGTCATAGGAGTCTCAACAAATCAGCCCTTCAAGCCGTGATTGATGGGTCGCGCGAGGTGATTGGTGGATTGATTGCTTCTGTTTTAACAACAGTCGCGATTTTTATCCCGATTTTAAATATTCAAGAAGAAGCTGGACAGCTCTTTCGCGATATTGCTCTAACAGCAAGCAGTGCGGTGAGCTTCTCTCTCTTTGTTTCTTTGATTGTAATTCCGACATTGAGCTATCAGAGTGCAAAATATTTTCAAAATAAACCACACAAACAGCACAATCCCCTCATAAAAAAAACATGGCAGATTCAAATTGATCGATTTTTTGAGAGGATTAATCATTTTGGAAAATTTTGTGTGGGGTGGATTATGTATTTTGTGGAAAAATCCCTGCAAAGCACACGCAATAAAATCGCAACAATCCTTAGTTTGACGCTTTTGAGCCTTGCCTTTAGCTATGTACTGTTTCCAAAGATGGAATATTTGCCACAGGGCAATCAAAACTTCATTAATGGCAGAATGAAGCCACCGCCCGGGCTTTCTTATAAAGAGAGGGAGAGAATCGGGGGAGAGATGTTTGCTTGTCTGCAAAATTATTTTGCAAGTAGCGGATTTGCGGGAAACAAGGAATATCCAGCAATCAACAATATGTTTTATGTCGGAAATGAATCGGGAATGACTTTTGGATTGCGCGCAGTAGAGACGACAAGGGCGCTTGATCTCGTTCCTCTTGCGCGAAGTTGCATTCAAAAGATTCCGGGCGTTACGGGTGTGGCATTGCAAATTGGAATCTTTGAGAGGAGGGGTTCTAGTCGTGGGATAGATGTGGATATTAGCGGAACGAATTTAGAATCCCTTGTCGCAACAGCTATGGAGTTACAAAAAATCATTCAAAGGGTTTTTAGCGAAACGTTTGGGAGTCGTGCTAATGCTTTGCAAATCAGGGAAAGACCGAGTTTAGAGATTCTGTATCCCGAACTCAATTTGTATCCAAAACTTGATCGCTTGAGTGCTGCGGGGCTTGACACACAGAGCTTTGGCATTGCGCTGGATGTATTGTTGGATGGAAGAAAAATCGCAGAATACAAGGAGGAGGGACGTGAAAAAATCGATCTTGTCTTAAGATCGCAAAATGGAGAAATTTATTCTCCAGAAGAACTCTATCAAGCAAGTATTTACACACAACTTGGTGGAATCTTGCCTGTGAGTGAGCTGTCTCACTTGAAGTTAGAGTATGGCACGGATGAGATTCGGCATTTTGAGCGCGATAGGACAATCACACTGCAGGTGAGCCCACCTCCAGAGATTACCATTCAAGAATCCATAGAACTTATCAACGGGCGCGTGTTAGAGATTCTTAAAGAGCAGGGCGGTCTCAATGGGAATCTCATTACGCTTAGCGGAACTGCTGATCAACTCGGTAAAATCAAAGAATCTCTTTTTGTGGGATTCTTGCTTGCAGTTTTGATTATTTATTTGTTAATGGCGGCGCTGTATGAAAACTTCATCTATCCCTTTGTGATTCTCTTTAGCGTTCCATTGGCCGTTGGTGGTGGATTTTTGGGGCTTTGGTTAGTGAATGTCTTTTTGATTTATCAACCCCTTGATGTTTTAACTATGCTGGGTTTTATTATTTTGGTTGGAATCGTTGTGAATAATGCGATTTTGATTGTTTATCAGAGTTTGCATAATGTGCGCTTGTATGGAATGGATTCTCACAGAGCGATATTAGAGGCGGTACGTGTAAGAATGCGCCCGATTTATATGAGCACACTCACTTCTTTGTTTGGCATGTTACCTCTAGTGGTTGCGCCGGGTGCGGGAAGTGAGATTTATCGCGGTTTAGGGGCTGTGATTTTAGGGGGGCTTGGATTCTCTACTTTTTTGAGCATCTTTTTGATTCCTTGCTTACTGTCATTTGTCATAGAAAAAGAAAAAGGAAGTGCGACAAAATGAAGTTTTTGCTGTTTGTGCTGTGGTTTGGTGGAATCGCTTGTGCTTTGAGTATGCAAGATGCAGTTTTGTTGGCTTTGAAGGCAAATCACACCATTAAAGAGCAGGAATTTTTACTCAAAGAGAGTGAAGCCAATTACAAAATGCACCAAAGCCCCTTTTATCCGAGTTTAAATGCAACTTATGAGACACTAAAGAGCAATCGCTATCAAGGGACGGATAGAAACAAAAAAGCAAGTGGAAGTGTCGGTGGGAGTGTGCAATACAATCTTTTTAATGGTTTGAGCGATGTGTTTGAGCTAAAGAGTGCGCAATCCCTGCTAGAATCGCAGGGCTATCAATTAGAAGCGATAACTGAAGATGTGATTTTGCTTGTCAAGTCCGCTTATATTGATGTATTAAGGCAGGCTCAAAATGTAAAAATTAAAGATCAACAAAGAGAGCTTTTAGAAGAGCAGAGACGTCAAAATGCGGAATTTTACCGCGTGGGGTTGATTCAAAAAAACGATCTCTTAAAGGTTGAGGTGGAACTCAACAACACCCTACAAGAACTCCTCACTTATAAGAGTGCCTTGAAATACGCCTTGCGCAATTTAGAGCGTTACACACAGATACGCATTGCGCTTGAAGATTTGGTGGAGTTTAATGTGACAAATTTGTCCCTCAATTTTGAAGAATTGAGACAAAAAATGCTCTCAAAACGCGCTGAACTTTTGTATTTAGAAAAACTCATTGAGAGCAAGGATTATGCTGTGCAGAGTGTGAAGGGTAATTTTCTGCCTGAGGTGGATGTGAGGGGGGAGTATTTGCGCTTTGGCGATGATTATGCACTAAGGGGTCGCGAGGGTGTTTATAAAGATGAGACAAGTGTCAATTTGAGCGTAAATTTGAATCTTTTTAATGGCTTTAATGATCGATATTCTTTAGAATCTGTGCGCATGGATAAACTTGCAACCAATTCACAAAAGATGGCTCTCTTGGAGGATTTGGAATTGCAACTTTTTGCGGCTTTTGAGGATTATAATTTGGCCAAAAATGCGCTAGAGATTTCAAAAGTCGCCTTGCAACAAGCAGAGGAAAATTACAGAATCTCAAAGAATCGCTATGAACAGCGCATAGAAACGACACGGGATTTTTTGGATGCGCAGTCCTTACTGACGCAAGCGCGCAGCAATGTTGCATTAAGTCATTATCTCATCGCAGAATCTCTTGCGCAACTAGAGAGAATCACACAAAGCAACCTCACGCAACAAAGCAATCCCTAACACAATGCTTGAAATTGCATTTGAAAAACCCTTCAAAGAAGTGTTATAATCTTAGAATCTTTATCAAAAGTGCGAGGATATGAGTAAAGAAAATTTATTTTCTGTCTTGCTTGTGGTGGCGATGTTTTTTTGGGGGAGTTCTTGGCCAAGCAGTAAGGTGCTTATAGGATACACAGGAGCCGATGTTATAACATTTTGGCGCTTTTTCTTTGCATTTCTTGCATCAATTCCGCTCGTGATGTTTCTTAGGATTCCTATGCGCTTGAATGGAAAAGACTTGAAGTTGTTGCTCTTTGCAACCTTTTTTAATTGCTTGTATTCTGTGATGTTTTTTGTGGGGTTGCATTATGGGAGTGCAGGAAAAGGAGGTGTGCTTGTGACGACAATGACACCGATTTTTGTCTGTCTCTTTGCCTCTATCTTGCGTAAGATCAAGAAAGATACGAGTAGAAAAATGAAAGCTCATGAGATTTTGGGGCTGTGTTTGGGTGTGATTGCGGGAGTGTGTTTGTTGAATCTTGGTACCATTGCACAGCTTCTAAGCAAATTCAATCTGTTTTTTATTTTATGTGCGATGGATTGGGCAGTTCTTACTTTGATTTGTCAGCGCACAAGGGTGCATCCCATCGCAATTAATTTTTATACAACATTGTTTAGTGTGCTGTTTTCTTCTGTGATTTTTGCCTTTCAACCTGCGATGTTTGAGATTTTTAGTTTTGATGGTAGATTTTGGGTTATGATGGCGATTGTCGCTGTGCTTTCCACAGCGATTGGGACAAGCATTTATTATCTTGGAATTGCACAAGTTGGTGCAGAAAAGGCGAGTTCTTATCCGCTACTTGTTCCTGCATTTGCGCTTTTTACAAGCTATGTTATTTTAGGTGAGATTCCACGTTTATTGACGTTAATTGGTGGTGGAATCGCTGTTTGTGCGATTTATTTTATCAATCTCTACCGTCCCTCTCATTTTGAATTTTTCTTTGAGTTTTTGAAAAATCTCAAGAAATAAGGGCAAATCAAATGCCTTTGTATTGAATTGTCTGCAATCAATTTTATAATAATGAAAAACATTATTATTTTTAATACAAGATTAAGAAAGAATCTAATATATTTCCCCCATTAAAAATGCTTATCATTTTTGGGTGTTTTTAATGAAAATCAGACAAAAAGGAATTATAAAATGCGAATTTACAAGTTTGTGGTTGGTTGTGCTGTCGGTTTGTTTGTTGGTGCGTTGAATCTTGCAAACGCGGCAACAGATTTGTCAAAAGAGGCAAAGGAATATCGGCAGTTTGTGATTGGGCAAATTGACTTGCTTCTAGCGGACACAGAGAAGTTTGTGGGTGCTTTGAAAAAGGGAGATGTGAATCAAGCAAAAGCCATCTATCCGCTTGCAAGAATGTATTATGAGCGCAGTGAGCCGATTGCAGAGAGTTTTGGGGATTTAGATCCTAGAATTGATGCGCGTTTGGCTGATATTAAAGAAGAGGGCAGAAGCGAGAGTGATTGGAGTGGATTCCACAAGATAGAGCAGATTTTGTGGGAACAAAACACAACAA
Source organism: uncultured Helicobacteraceae bacterium (assembly GCA_947588965.1). GTDB lineage: Bacteria > Campylobacterota > Campylobacteria > Campylobacterales > Helicobacteraceae > Helicobacter_D. The sequence continues at coordinate 162,591 of CANQAN010000001.1, read as the reverse complement.
AAGGCACAGAAGAAACAGCGGATCAGCTCTTGCTTGATATTAAGGAATTAAGGGCAAAGGTTCCAACAGTCAAGGTGGATGCGGAATTAATGCTCACAGGTGCGGTGGATTTGCTCAATGAAGTCTCAACGAGTAAAATCACGGGCGAAGAGGATATTTTCTCAAAAACAGATCTCTATGATTTTCAAGCCAACATCGATGGTGCAGAAAAAATCTATCAACTCTTACGTCCACATCTCTTGAAAAAAGACAATTCTCTTGCAAAAGAGATTGAAAAGCAATTTAAATCGGTCAATGATCTCCTTGCAAAGCATAATCACTCAAAAAATGGCTATGAATTTGTAGGTTATGACAAGTTATCACAAGCAGAGATTAAAGAGTTAGCAGAGGCTGTCAATAAGCTTGGTGAGCCTCTTTCAAGAATGGGCGTGATTTTAGAATAAGGTGTTTTTATGCAGAATCTCAACAGACGCAATTTTTTAAAAGCCGGTTTAGTGAGCGCAGGAATGCTTCCTGTGGCTCTTTATGCGAATCCTAAAGATTCAAAAGATTCCTCTTATTATGCTCCACGTAAATTGGTGAGACATCCTAATCCCTATCCGTTTTTTGGCACACACCAACAAGGAATCACAACACCCGCACAAAAGCATATTTATTTTTTGGTGTTGGATTTGCACACAAAATCTCGTGAGGATATTAAACAGGTTTTCCAAACATGGACAGCCTATGCAGAGAAGCTCACGCAAGGGAAAAATGTCGCTCCCTATGGAAAAAATATTTTGATTCCACCTTTGGATACAGGTGAGGCTGATTCACTCAATCCCTATGCGCTTACCTTGACTTTTGGCGTCGGAGCGGGATTTTTTGAAAAATTAGGATTGCAATCTCTCAAGCCCAAAAAACTAAAGGACTTACCGCATTTTCCAAGAGATCAATTGCGTAAAGAATTTAGTGGAGGGGATATTTGCATCCAAGCTTGTGCAAATGATCCTCAAGTGGCATTTCATGCCGTGCGAAATCTCGTCCGTTCTGCGCGTTTGCAAGTCACAATGAAATGGTCGCAAATGGGTTTTAACTCCTATGAGGATTCCGAAACGCCAAGGAATTTGTTTGCTTTCAAAGATGGAACAGGAAATCCAACGCAAGATGCGCTCAATGAGGCGGTTTGGGTGAAGAGTAAGGATTGGCTCAATGATGGTTCTTATTTGGTCGTACGTCGTGTGCAAATGCATCTTGAAACTTGGGATAGGACGCATTTAAAAGGGCAAAACGACACCTTTGGTCGCAGAAGAGATACCGGGGCCGCTTATGGACAGACAAAAGAATTTGATGCTGTGGAGATTACAGATAAGAGTGGCAACAATATTCTGCCCGAAAATTCCCATGTATTCTTAGCTAAAAAGACGGGAGTACAGATTCTGCGCCGTTCATTTTCCTATGCAAGTGGAATTGACGCAAAAACAGGGCAATTTGATGCGGGATTGCTGTTTATTTCATTCCAAAAAGATCCCGAACAATTCATTACGATTCAGAATTCTTTGGGCAATACGGACAGAATGAATGAATACATTACGCACATTGGGAGTGGATTGTTTGCTTGTTTTGCAGGAGTGAGTCAAAAAGGGGGAGACTATATCGGTCGCGCTCTTTTGGGATAGGTTTATTTTAAGGATTGATCGTTTGGATTTTTTTAAATTCTAAGGAAGTTGATCGTGAAAAAAATATTTTTATACTTTTTGTTTTGTGTGTTTTTGCCTTGCTTTATGGGGGCGTCAGTGTCAGTTGGGCATTTGTTTGTGAAGATTTCAGATGCTATGGAGCAAACTAAGCGAGGTAATTTTGCAGAAGCTTTGCCTATTTTAGAGGATTTGAGGAGCGATTTTAACGCTATGCAGGAAAATGATTCTGTAAAGGGAAAGGAATTTAAAACTTCTTTAGAAATTGCACTCAAAAATCCAAAAATAGAAGAATTAGAAGCACTATCAAGCGCATTGATAGAGTTTGAAAGAGAGCAAAATCCTATTGATTATACCGCAAAACGTAAGCAGTTTGAAAAGCGTGTAATGCCCTTGTTTTTGCAATTAGAGCAAGAGACAAAGAATCAAAATGCAGAGGCATTGCCACAGCTCTATAAGCGATTCTATGACACTTGGCAACGTAATGAGCGCATTGTTGGCGATACAAGCCCCGGACATTATGGGCAGATTGAAACTGCGCTTTCCCTCTATCGCGTAGCAATGGTGAGTGAGCCTATGAATTTTGATTCCTTAAGTGAGCAAACAAAGAAGTTCAAAACGGCTTTAGAATCGTTTGTCTTAGGTGAAACGCTAGAAATACAGAGTCTAGAAAATGCACCGCAAACACTTTTGGCGGGATTGAAACTTTTGCGCGAAGCACGAGAAGAATTCCCGCACAATGAATCAAAAGCAAAGGATGCGATTCTCACTTTCATCACACAATGGCCTATTTTTGAGGGAGAGGTGCGCACACGTGATGCTGTTTTATACAATCGCATTGAATCTGAATTACCCGAAATCATTTCAAAGGGCAACGATGCGGAAAATTTAAAGCATTTTTCAAGCCTCATTGAATCTATCGAGTCCTTAGATGTTGAAGCAAATTACACCCTATTTGATGCGGCTATTATTCTGCTAAGGGAGGGCTTGGAGGCTCTTTTGATTGTGATGGCACTTTTGGCGGCACTAGAGGCTACAAAGCAGAATCGCGGACGCGCATTGGTTATTGGTGGCGCGATATGTGGTATTGGACTTAGCTTTGTTGTGGCCTTACTTCTAACACTACTCTTTCCTCTTGCGACTGCGGGGGCAAATCGAGAGATTTTGGAGGGTGCTGTTGGAATCATAGCAGTGGTGGTTATGTTATTTGTCGGCGCGTGGTTGCATAGCAAATCTTCCCTTGCAGGTTGGCAGAGCTATCTCTCTTCACAAATGGGTCGCGCCCTGTCAAGCGGGAGTTTAGCAGGATTGTTTGGGCTTTCGTTTTTGGCAGTTTTCAGAGAGGGGGCAGAAACGATACTTTTTTATGCAGGTATGTTGCCTAAAATTACAATGAGTGCGTTTTTGAGTGGCATTGTTGTTGCGATTTTTATTTTAGTGGCAATCGCTTATTTTATGCGTATTTTTGCAAAAAAACTGCCGATACATTTGATGTTTATGTTTATGAGCTGGTTGCTTTATTGCATAGGCTTTAAAATGTTGGGCGTGAGCGTCCATGCTCTACAGCTTACAAACATTCTACCTGCTGATATTTTGCCCTTTTCTAGCATGACAGTCATTGGGCTTTATAATACCACTCAAGGAATTGCACTGCAGGGTGCCTATGTCATATGTGTCGTGGGTATTGTTTGTTGGCATAAGTATTTTAGAACACTAAAACAATTTCAGTACAATAAGCATTGCACAGAATCTTAATGTCATGTTGATTAAAAAGAACCCTAAGTGTTTAAGTCACTTGGGGCAAATCACAAAATATTTTGAAAAAATTCATCATAATTAATATTGAATTAAGTTTATTGTTTAGCGATTAATAAAACATTAAAATATTAAGGGTAAAATTACGAAAATTTTTAAAATAATGACTAGAGAGGAATAATAATGAAAAAAATCATCATGAGTTCTGTGGTTGTATTTGCGTTGTTGCAGGGCGTGAGCTTTGCAAAAACTTATGCAAAAGTCAATGGTTCAGAGATTACGGATAAAGACATCATTGTCTTAATGCGCGCGATTCCGGGCGTTTCATTTGAACAGCTCCCAGAAGAAGCGCGAAATCAAGTCATCAATCAAGCAATTGAACGTAGGCTGTTGATCGAACAAGCCAAAAAAGAGAGAGTGCAAAACTCTAAAGAATACAAAGAGGCGATTGCAAATGTGGAAGAGGATTTGATGCTAGAAGTGTGGATGCGCAAACAGATCGAAAAGGTAAAAGTTTCTGATTCTGAAATCACTAGCTTTTACAATCAAAACAAGAGTAAGTTTGTCCAGCCCGAGACGGTTAAGGCACGACACATTTTGGTCAGCAGTGAGGGTGAAGCCAAAGATGTGATTGCAGAGCTCAAGAAAGCGGGGAAAAATGTTGCCAATCGCTTTGATACACTCGCAAGAGAGAAATCTAAAGATAGTTCAGCAAGAAATGGTGGTGCGCTAGGATATTTCACAAAGAATCAAATGGTTCCAGAGTTTGCCAATGCGGCCTTTAAGCTTAAAGTTGGCTCCTATACAACGTCTCCTGTCAAAACACAATATGGATACCATATTATTTTAGTTGAAGATAAAAAACCAGCAGGAACACTAGCCCTAAAAGACATAAAACCACAGCTTGAACAAACTATTAAAATGCAAAAACTTCAAGGTGAAGTGAAAAAAGAAGGTGAAGAATTGCGCAAAAAAGCCAAGATTGAAATTGTCAAGTAGGTTTTTGTATGTTGGTTTGTGGGAATACGATTTTACAAAAGGCTCATAAAGAAAACTATGGTGTTGGTGCCTTTAACTTCGTGAATTATGAAATGTTGAGCGCGATTTTTGAGGCTGCGGATTTGAAAAAAGCACCGATCATTGTTCAAGCAAGTGAGGGCGCGATTAAATATATGGGGATTGATGTCGCAGTGGGAATGGTGGAGATTTTATCCAAACGCTATGCACACATTCCTGTCGCCTTACATCTTGATCATGGGACAAGCTTTGAGTCTTGTGTGAGGGCGATTCGTGCCGGTTTTACCTCTGTCATGATTGATGCAAGTCATCATCCTTATGAAGAGAATCTCAAGGAGACAAGGCGCGTTGTTGAGGTTGCACACATTGCTGGTGTGAGCGTGGAAGCGGAACTTGGGCGCTTAATGGGTATTGAAGATAATATTTCTGTTGATGAAAAGGAAGCTTGTTTGGTAAATCCACAAGAGGCTGAAGAGTTTGTAAAAGAATCTAAAGTGGATTTTTTGGCTCCAGCAATTGGGACAAGCCACGGGGCATTTAAATTTAAAGGCGAACCAAAGCTTGATTTTGAGCGCCTTGCTGAAGTGAAAAGGCGCACACAGATTCCGCTTGTTTTGCATGGTGCAAGTGCGATTCCGCAAAATGTACGCGAGGCGTTTTTGGAAAGTGGTGGAGATCTAAAGGGAAGCAAGGGTGTTCCTTTCACATTCTTGCAAGAAGCAATCAAAGGTGGAATCAATAAGATTAACACCGATACAGACTTGCGTATAGCCTTTATGTCTGAAGTGAGACGCATTGCTAATGAAGACAAAACACAATTTGATTTGAGAAAATTTTTCGCCCCTGCAAAAGAATTTATGACACGAGTCATTGCAGAAAGAATGGATATTCTAGGAAGCTCTAATAAAATTTAGTGTTACTGATTGTGATATTTGCGGTGAATATGCTATAATTGTACAAAGTGTAACAAAAAGGAAGTTGAGGGATAAGGGATGGAGACAAAAGAGAGCCTTGAGCTTAGGATATTTCTAAAGCGCGTTGGAGACCAAGCGAAATGGAGCAAATTGGGTTTTAGGATTGAAGAGATTAAGGATAAGCGCGAATTTTTGAATAAGTTTTTGATAGAGGGCGTTAAAGTCTGTAAAAAGTATCTCATTCAAAAAAGAAAAAAAGAGAGGGATAGGGAGGCGACGATTCCTAAGGAATTAGAAAATGAGATGATTGCCTATTTGAGAGGGCTTTATGCTATGGAAGAGATAAAGGATGTCAAAAGCCATTTTCATAAAGAAGAATGGGACACTCTTAATTCCGTTATGTTTAAAAGACGTCTCTAATCCACACAAAGATCATAATATAGAATTGCAACCTTGTTTCTTTAGTACTCTTTGAGTGAATATTCTCCTACTTTTAGAGATTCTGCTTTTTAAGTTTGTAAGAGTGTGAAATATAAAATCTGAAATGATTGTAAAATCAAAAATCCCAAAAAGTTTTCTCTAAAACTGCGTAAAAAATACAAAAAATGCTAAAATAATACAGAAAAATCACAAAAAGGAATGGTTTATGGATAGTCTTGAAAATGTCTTTGATATCAAATCCCTTACAATGTCAATCTTAATGACACCAGCTGTGGCGAACTTCAAAGGTAGAGTGCATGGAGGTGATTTGCTTAAGCTCTTAGATCAAGTGGCTTATGCGTGTGCTTCTCGTTATTGTGGCAAATATTGTGTCACTCTTTCTGTGGATAGCGTTAATTTTAAATATCCCATAGAAGTGGGAAGTCTTGTTACATTTCTAGCCTCTGTCAATTACACGGGAAACACTTCCTTAGAAGTTGGAATCAAGGTCATCGCAGAAGATATTCAAAAGCGCACGGTTATGCATACTAATAGCGCGTATTTTTCAATGGTTTGTGTTGATGCCAATGGTAAGCCTTCTAAAGTTCCGCCTTTAGAGTTGAAAACAGAAGCAGATAAGCGACGTTTTGAAAAGGCAAAACAACGCAAAGAAGCGAGAGTAGAGCTTGCTAAGAAACATTTGATGTTTTAGGTGAATCCCTCTTTGCAAATAAACTATGCAATCTCACAGATTAGAGGAAAAGGTAGGGACTAAGGACGGAGATTCTAAAAGGGCAATCGCAAAAAAGGCTCAACGTCTGGCAAAAAAGCATTCTTTGTCCATCTACCAAAATATCATTAAGTATCAATTAGCAAAGCTCTGTAAGCAAAACAGCAAGACAATAGCCTTTATTTTTAAAATGCTCATCCGCGATGAGAGGCTTAAGCGCGATCAAGAATCCATGCAAAACACCCCACAAGAAATTCCGCAAGGCTCTTTTGATAAGGAATTTTAAATCATTTTGGATTTGTGGAGGTGAATACTTTTGATTGAAGCATTGTAAGTTCTTCTTGGCTAAAACCCGCTTGCAATCGCGCCGTTGTATTGAGATGAGCGTTTGCTTTGGGGAAAGAAAAATGGTATTTTTGTAAGATTTCAAAATATATTTTGGTGCGCTCTTGGAGTGGAATCTTTTCTTGCTGACAGACATAATGAAACCAAATGTTTCCTTTAGAGACATGGCTGATTTCATCGTTTAAAATCATTGTGAGAGTTTCTAAAAAATCGTTTTTAAGAGAGTGTTTTGTATTGCTCACCTTTGCGTAGAGATAGGGATTCACATCAAGTCCAACCGCCTCCATTCCGCGCGGAATCAATGCGATTCTATCAAGCAAGACATTGCAATTGCGCATCGCATCAAAAAGCAAAGAATGCACACCAAAATCCCCATAGTGGAATCCCAAACTCTCTAACAAGGCGTTGAGAGCTAAAAAATGCTTGACTTCCTCATTGGCGACTTCTATCCAATCATAATAATAATTTTTGGGCAAATTTTTGAAACGATAGGCGCAATCAAGGGCTAAATCAATGGCAGAAAATTCAATATGTGCTAAGGTGTGCAAGAGATGTGCGAGGCTCAAATCAGTCTTAAGGAACTTGCCTTGTGGGACATTTTTAGGAGGAACTATTTTGCAAAAATACGAAAAAGTCGGATCTCCTAAGGAAAGAATCTCTGTCTCATCTTCTAGGGCAAAAGATGCAAAATTCCTCCAAATTTGCTGCGTGAGCGAACATTTTTCTTGCGCAGTTTTTGCGCAAATGGCTTGAAAGATTGCTTCTCTTAAAGATTCCATATTTGTCCCTACAAATTTTATTGTAGCATATTAGGACATAATGGAGGTTAAAATAGAATCTCTAAAGGCACAAAATTGACTCAAACTCAAAAAATACAAAATCACTTACCCGAGCTTTTAAATCAATGCATCAGCGGACGTTGTGAGTGGTAAAAGCCATGCATGAATTTTGAGGATTTTTATATTTATGGTAGAATGAGGATTGATTTTTAGCGGTTATAAAAAAGCAATTTTTGATTTAAACGTTATGTTTAAATCAAATCACTTTCTACAAAGAGAGCTAAATTTATACTAAAGAGGATTAAAATGATTTTTGAAAGACAAGAATATCAGCAAGAATGCATTGAGCATATTATGGCTTTGCTTGAGCATTTTGATTTTAAAGAACCTAGCACTTCAAACCTAAAAGAATGCTTTATGGAATTTTATAGCAATCATCCTTGTCCCATTAAGACTTTAAGCGACAAATTTAATGTTGATATTCTTATGGAAACAGGCACAGGAAAGACCTTTACTTATCTTAATCTCATTTTTGAGTTGCACAGAAAATACAAACAAAACAAATTTATCATTTTCGTCCCAAGAAAAGCCATTTTAGAATCCATTAAACAAAACATTGAACTCACAAAGGATTATTTTTATAATGAATTTAAAAAACATCTTAAAAGCTATTTTTATAGCGACAGCAAAAGTCAATCTTCTATCATCAATCATTACATAAAAAACACCGATGAATTAAGCGTCTTGATTTTAACCAATAGTGCCATAGACAAAGAAAAGAATATTCTTAATCAATCAAGCGAACTTTTTAAACTTAAAAGCATTTTTGAAAATATCATTGCTTTAAAGCCCATAAGCATTATTGATGAACCGCATTTGCTTAAGGGTGAAGCGTTTCATCAATACTTTTCTAAAATTCAAAATTTATATTTTCGTTTTGGAGCCACTTTCCCGGATAAAACGCACAGCCTTAGCAATCTCGTGTATTGTCTTGATAGCATACAAGCTTTCAATCAATACCTTGTCAAAAAAGTATCAGTGCATACACTTTTTGAGGATAATCTTGAACCAAAATTGATAAAAATAGAAGCCAAAAACAAAAAAGCCCTATTTTCTTATCATTTAGATAATATCGGATACATTAAAGAAGTATCTTGCAAAGAGGATTTAGGACAAGCCTTAAATTATCCTTCTTATAATGGTGTAGAAATTCTAAATTTTAAAGAACAAAAAGCATTTTTAAGCAATGGCAGTTTTTTAGAAATTCACAAGCAAAGCTATACATTAAATCAAAGTCAAATTTCTAATCTTTTAAGCACAAGCCTTGATTTACATTTTGAAAAAGAAAGGCGTTTATTTTCTCAAGGCATTAAGGCTTTAAGCCTTTATTTTATCCCAAATATATCAGATTTTCGCGGTGAAAAAGCTTGGATTAAAAAGGAATTTGAAAGACTTTATAAGCAAAAACGTGAGCAAATTCTTAAAGAAAATTTGAATGAAGATTATAGAAATTATCTCTTAAGAGATTTTGATAGTGAGGGACAACTAAGGGTTTGCGAGGGATATTTTAGCGGTGATAAAGGAAGCAATGACGAAAAAGAGGCACAAGGAGTGAAATTGATTTTAGAAGCGAAAGAAAAACTTCTCTCATTTGACACTCCTTTGCGTTTTATTTTTAGCGTGTGGGCTTTGCAAGAGGGTTGGGATAATCCTAACATCTTCACTCTAACCAAACTTGCAAGTTCTAGCAGTGAAACTTCAAGACATCAGCAAATCGGCAGAGGCTTAAGGCTTTGTGTGAATAAAGAGGGTAAAAGAATCACACAAAAATTTTTAGGCTACAAGGAAGAGGAATTTTATCAAATCAACAAACTTGATGTGATTTTAAATGGAGCTGAAGCGGGATTTGTTGAAGCTTTGCAAAAAGAGATTTTGCAATCAAGCTTTAGTTTTAATGGTAAAACCTTAAGCCACGAGAATTTAGAATCTTTAGGATTAAACGGAAGACAAGCAAGTAGAATGTTGAGTTTATTAGAGGATTTTAAAGCTTTAGAATTTGATGAAGAGAATAATAATTATAAAATCATAGCACCTATTGAGGAAGCCTTGAAAAGCCACCAAGAATTTAAAGACTTATTAAAGGAAAAATTCAACGAAGTTTTAAACTCTTTTAGCCCGACGACAAACAGACACGAGCAAGTCAGCAATGCTAACATTAAAAAAGATAGAATCAAAATTCGCCCCAACAAAGCAAAAGAATTTAAAGAATTATGGCAAAATATCAATCACAAGGCACTTTTAACCTATAAAGACATTGACACTCAAGGGCTTATTGGAGCGATTAAAGCACGTTTTGATTCTTTAGAACTTCCTAAATCAAAAATCTCTATGCAATCACAAACTCAAACAGAAGCAGCACAATTCACCCTAACCCAAGAACAAGGACTAAAAGAATACGACTTTTCTAGCGAACATTTCACAAAAACAATCACTGCAAATCTCATAGAATTTGCCAATAAGCATAAATTTCCTTTAAATTTTATTCTTAAAATTTACAATGTTTGCGATAAACAAAATTTCAAAAATAATCCAGAATCCGCTCTAAAACATTTGCAAGAATTCATTCAAGAAGAATTGCATAAAAGTATGATTTCCTCTGTAAATTATCAATTCATCAAAACAGAAGCAAGCAATGAGGATTTGCTTTTTGATTCAAAAGGAGAGCCAAAAGAATGGATAGAATCTTATAAATTAGGGCATTTTATAGACAAAGAAGCGTCCGTGCTAGAAAATTATCTCTACGAAAAGGCTGTTTATGACAGCACATTAGAAAAAGCAGTCATCACTCAAGACCCGTCAAAAATCAACACCACAACCATTAAAGTTTTTGCTAAACTACCAAAGCTAAGCATTCCCACACCTTACAAAAATTACGAGCCAGATTTTGCGTATTTATTAGAAAACGAAGAAGGAAAAAAGATGTTTTTCATTTGCGAGACCAAAGGCTACGAAAAAGAAAGTGATATGAGAACGCAAGAGGCTTTTAAAATACAATACGCAAAAAAATTCTTTGAAGCCTTACAAGAGCACCTAAAAGACAAGGTTAGAATTGTTTATAGCTCAAGGCTTAGCACACAAACATTGAGTGATATTTTAAGTAAAATTTTACAAGAGGAGATATGATGATAAACAAAAAACAAGTCCAAAAAATGGGCATTAAAATCATTGACACACAAGAGAATAAAAACCCCTTATTTGATATGCTAAAAACGCACTTCCCCCAAACCATAAGCGAGGGAGCAGTGAATTTTGAAGTCCTCAAAGAACTTTTAGGCACGAAGCCCTCAAACATGCAAGGATACGAACTCACTTTCACAGGCAAAAACTTAGCAAACGCTCTTTATAACACGCCATGTCAAAAAGAACTCAAATTTGAAGAATCACAAAGTCATAACCCACAAAATTCTAAAAATGCTATCATTAGAGGCGACAATCTTGATGTTTTAAAACTTCTTAAAGCAAGTTATAGCGGAAAAGTTAAAATGATTTATATCGACCCGCCTTACAACACAAAAAACGACACTTTTATTTATCCGGATAATTTTAGAGAGGATTTTAATCAAATTCTTAAAGAACTCGGCTATCTTACAATTGACGAGGAGAGCGGAGAGGAAAAAGAAAGTGAAGCATTACAATACTTTCGCAATATCACCGCAAGCAGAACCCATAGTGCTTGGCTTTGTTTTATGCTGCCCCGATTGAAACTCGCAAGGGATTTATTGAGAGATGATGGCGTGATTTTTATCAGCATTGATGATAATGAGCAAGCGAATTTAAAATTGCTCTGTGATGAAATTTTTGGGGAGGAGAATTTTATTAATAATGTGATTTGGCAAAAGAAAAAAGGAGGTAGTCAAGATTCACAAGATTTTGCAAAAGAACACGAATATATTGTGTGTTATCAAAAATATGAATGGAAAATCAATGATATAACACAACAGCAAAATGAAAAGGATTTTAATAAAATTATCAATGGTAAAAAAGCAAAAATTTTAAGATTAGAGAAATGGGGTATCGGTGCTTTAAAAGAAGATGCACCTAGTCTTTATTATCCTATAAAAGACCCAAAAGGTAATGATTTTTATCCTATGGCACCAAATGGACTAGAAGGGCGTTGGAGAAAGAAACCTGAAAATTTAGATGAAAAACATATATTTTGGCAAGATTCTAAAGGGAGATTAACGCCTTATGAAGTGATTTATTTTGATGAAGTGTTAGAAAAGCAAAAAGTGATAAAAACACGCACAATTTTTACAGAATTTGGAACAACAACAGATGCTACAAATGAAATTCAAAATATTTTTGGAAATAAAATTTTTGATACCCCTAAACCTACAACGCTTCTTAAACACCTCCTAAAACTCTCCACAAACAACGCAATCAACAACACTTCTGGGGGGGGGGGGGGGGATTCTGTGCAGTCTCATAGCATAAAATCTCAACCGGATATTATTTTGGATTTTTTTGCAGGAAGTGGCACGAGTGCCCATGCGGTTATGGAGCTTAATGCAGAGGATGGGGGCAACAGGCAGTTTATCCTTGTCCAAATTGATGAGCCTATCAGTGAAGAAAAGAAGAGTGCTTATGATTTTTGCAAGAATGAGCTTCATTCTAAAGAGCCTTTTATCAGCGATATAACGATAGAACGTGTCAAAAGGGCGAGTCAAAACATCGCACAAAAATGTGTAAATGAAAATGCGGATTTAGGCTTTAAGGTCTATAAACTTGAGGATAAAACAAAGCTTATTGCTAATGAACAAGAATGTTTAAATTTAGTCTATCAAAACACCCTAACCCCGCTTGATAAAGCAAGAAATTTAGCCCTACAAAGTGGCAAAACTTTGGATAAAGATTTAAAAATCGTTTTTGAAAATGAGCTCTATTTCTGCGAGGATTCTTATTACCTCATTCACTGCACAAAAGAAATCCTAGAACATCTAAGAAAAACCCCAAACGCATACATCTTTTTTAGTATGTATGAGGATATAAGCTTAGAAGACCTGCTTAATCTGCAAAGCTTTGCAAAAGAAAGACTTCAATGCGTGGTTTAATGCAAGGATTCTTGCCCACCCCTTTTGATAGCCTCTGCGATAAGTTCTAAGGGATGTGAAAAGGGAATCTTAACATTTTCTGCATGGAGGGCGTTGTTGAGTTGCATACGACAAGCACTGCATTCTGCAGCGACAAAATCGGCATTTGTGGCTTGAATCATTTGCGCCTTTTTGCTTCCCACTTCTCTTGCGAGTTCAAAACGTTCCGTCTGCATCGTAACGCCCCCAAAACCACAGCAAGCATTAGGATTTTCCATCTCAATGAGACGATAGTTTTGTGCTAATAGTTTGCGCGGCTCTTTGTAGATTCCAAGCACCTTTCTTGCATGGCATGGATCATGATAGGTTATGCTCTGTGATTTTTCTGTGTCACCCTGTAAGTTTGCAAGATATTCTGTAAGCTGTGTTTGGCTCTCCAAAAAATGCGTTGCCATGTGGAATTTCGGGAGCAATTTTTGGATTCTTTCTTTGAGTTTAGAATCCTTTTGCATAAAACGTTCCCAATCTTCTAAAATCATTGCCGCACAAGTCGCTTCTGGAATCAAAACCGCCTCAACTTCATCAATAAAGCTCTCAAAGTAAGCGACATTTTCGCGCACTAACCAATCGACACTCTCAAAATCTCCTGTGAAATAGGCCGGCGCACCACAGCATTTTTGTTTTTTTGCAAGTTTGACATCTATGCCAAGCTCATTGAGTATGAATATGAGAGAATTGCCGATAGTTTTATAATTATAATTTCCCAGACAACCAATGAAAATAGCGACTTTTCTAGCTTGAGAATTCTTTTTTGTAGGAATCTCTTCGGGATAGGAGTTTAAGAAGCTTTTGTGCGCCAAGCCTCCAAAGATTCTGTTTTTTAAAAAGGGCAGGGGAATACGTGGCTGTATGGAATCCCCCAATCTCTTAAAGAGGAGCGGAGAGAGGATGGAACCGAGCTTGAAGCTAGAATCCATAAAAGAGCGATGTTTAAGCAAAAAGAAAAAGACGCGCTTAAACCAAGAGATTCCAAACTTTTGTGCGATCTCATAGCGGATATTTTCAATCAAAGTGTCTGTGGGGAGGGAATTTGGGCAGATACTCACGCAAGTTGTACACAAAAAGCAAGTTTCAAAGATATTTTTTGCATCTTTGTCAAGGGGAATCTCATTGCGTTGATAGGCGCCAAGCAGATCGATAAAACCGCGCGGAGAAGTCGCCTCATCGCCATTGATGCCAAAAATCGTGCAATCAGGCAGACATTTCCCGCATTTCACACAAGCATCACTTGTTTTGAGATAATCATAGTTTTCAAAATGAGACACTTGAATCCTTTATATCGTCTTGCTAAAAACCTTTTGATGGGCAAAACGTTTAGAATAGACATCAAAGGGCATGGCAATATTGCGAATCATTAATGCTCCCGTTTTGCCCACCTCTATCCCCTCTGCATTGATTGTGATTAAGCCGACATCTTGCAGGGATTCAAGCTCACTTAGGGCGTCTTTAAAATATTCTTTGAAATGGATTTGGAATTGCGATTCTATGGCTTTGAAATCAAGCTTAAAATTACTCATAAGTTGCATAATCACGGTTTTTCTTAGAATGTCATCGGCATTGAGTTTGATTCCTTTTTGAAAGGGAAGTTGATTGCAATCTAGGGCGCTTTCATATTCTTTTATGGTTTTGAAATTTTGGGCATAATAATCCCTCCCCTCACCAATAGAAGTCAATCCGACTCCAATTGTCTGTGTGCCACCCTTTGTGCTATATCCTTGAAAGTTTCTTTTGAGTTCTCCCTTTTTGATGGACAAAAAAAGCTCATCATTAGGCTTTGCAAAATGGTCCATTCCGATAGCTTGATAGCCACTTTCTTGCAAAAATTGGATATTCCATTCTAGGATTCTTAGCTTTTCTTCTGGCGTGGGAAGTGTCGTTTCATCGATCTTGCGCATGGTTTTTTTGATCCAAGGCACATGGGCATAGTTGAATATCGCAAAGCGATCGGGATCGAGTTTGAGCGCAGATTTGAGTGTGCGCTTGAATGTCTCTAGTGTCTGAAAGGGCAGTCCATAAATCAAATCAAAATTAACAGAAGAGATTCCATAATCACGTGCCATTTCAATGCAATCATGCACTAATTCAAAGGGTTGGATTCTGTGGATAGCCTTTTGGACATTTTCATCAAAATCTTGAATCCCAAAGCTTAAGCGATTGAAGCCCCCATTTTTCAATACTTGCATTTGTTGAGGATTGAAAAAGCGCGGATCAATCTCACAGGCAATCTCTGCATCTTTAGAAAAGTTAGGAAAAGTACGATGGAGTAGGGTTATGAGTTGCTCTAACTCTGTGGCGTTAAAAAATGTTGGCGTACCCCCACCAAAATGAAGTTGATGCACGGGTTTTGTTGTATCTAGAGCATCTTTTAAGAGATTCAATTCCTTTTCTAAATATTTGAGATAAAGAGTTTTGTTCTCTTCTTTGCTTGTATAAATGACATTGCAACCACAAAAATAACATGCACTGCGGCAAAAGGGCAAATGCACATAGATTGAAAGCGGAGAGGAATCGGCTTGTAAGTCTGACAGATAGGATTGCAGTGTGTAATTTTCACTAAACTCTACCGCAGTAGGATAGCTCGTATAGCGTGGTCCGGGCTTTGAATAGGTGGCAAACTTCTTAAAGTCAATTTCAGAGGAAGACATGCGAGAATCCTAGATATTATCTGTTGTGTCAAGTTGATTTAAAAAGGTCAAAAATAAATAGGGATAACGTTTTTTGAGATTTTTGACAATCAATTTTGGCTCTTTTTTGTAATTTTTGGCTTCTTTGAGTGCGATGCACCAGACATCTTCAAAGTCTATGGGCATACTCTTATAGACTTCTTGCTCTAGTCTGAAAAGATACTGTTCGCGCTCAAGTTTTTTAGCAGATTCTACGAGGGATTGCATACTTTTTTTAGAGATTAAATAGAATTCTTGCTGATTCTTGTCTTTGAGGGAATAGCAATTTTCCCCATCAAGAACAATGTCGCAAAAGGCAGTACTTATTTGTGCATCGCTTAGAATCTTTTTGAGTGTTTGAAAGACATTTTCTTCTTGTTTGATTATCGGTTTTGGTGCAGCCAAACCATGACTCCTTTTTGCACATGCAGACGATTTTCTGCTTCTTGCCAAACTTTGCTCTGCGGAGATTCTAAGACCTCTTCGCTCACTTCTTGTCCGCGATAGGCTGGCAGACAATGCAAAAATATCGCATCTTTTTTGGCAAGGTGCATTAATGTTTGATTGACGCAATAATTTTGAAAAGCCTTTTTTCGTGCTTCTTTCTCACTCTCTTGTCCCATAGAAGCCCATGTGTCAGTTGTTACAACATCGGCATTCGCGATGGCAACCTTTGGATCTGCGCTTAACAAAATTTTCGCACCCGAAATTTTAGCAAAACTTTGCGCTCTTTGCAGAATTTCTTGCGAAACTTCATAATTTTTTGGCGAAGAGATGCGCAATTCAAAGCCAAGTTTAGCGGCTAATATCAGCCAAGAGTGTGCCATATTGTTGCCATCACCAATATATGCTACAACGGGATTCTTGTCTTTATGACATTCTTGCATTGTCAAATAATCTGCTAAGAGTTGCATGGGATGAAAGTCATCGCTCAAGCCATTAATCACCGGAACCTTAGAATAATGCGCAAACTCTTCTAGCCTTGAATGCTCAAATGTGCGCATCATAATCAGATCCACCATTGATGATAAAACTCTTGCAGTATCTTTAATCGGTTCACCGCGCCCCAGTTGTGTGTCGTTGCTAGAGAGGAATATTCCTTGACCGCCTAATTGGTAGATCCCTGTCTCAAAGCTCACGCGTGTCCTTGTGGAATTTTTCTCAAAAATCATGCCTAATGTTTGATTTTTTAAGAGGGGGCTGTATTTTTTCATTTTAACTTCATTTTTGAGTGTGGTCGCGATGTTTAGAATCTCTAGAATTTCTTCTTTGCTAAAATCCGCTAAAGTCAAAAAATGTCGCATTGTATGCCTTTGTATAAAATTGCGCTATCAAAACTTAAAATGAAAAATAAAACTCGTATGATACAATAATTTTTTAAAAAAAGGTTAAATATGCATGAATTTAGTATTGTTTCCTCGCTCTTAGAGAGTTGTGAGGAAATCGCACGAGAGCATGGGGCAAAAAAAGTTTTTGTTGTCTGTGTGGAGATCGGGGAACGTAGCGGTGTGAATGCGCGACTCTTGCAAAGTGCTTTTGAAGAATTTAAAAAAGGCGGTATTTGCGAGGAAGCAGTGCTAAAGATTCAGATTTCTAGAGTGAAGTTGTTTTGTCGTCAGTGTGGAATGGAAAGTGTTGTAGAGGGCTTAGATTATACGCATTGTCCGCAATGTCAGAGTGAAAATGTATCCATATCGGGTGGGAATGAGATGTTGCTCTTAAGGCTTGAAATGGAATGAAAGTTAAGGGTAACTTTGCGTGGGGATTCCACAGCAAAGTGCCACATTAAAAGGTTCTTTTGAGTAATTCTTCAGGACGTAGGATTGTAATGAGGCGATCGTCTCTTTTTCCAACGCCATAGATAAGATTCTCATCTTGTGTGATGGCTTCAGGTGTCGGGTCTATGTCGGATTCTTTAATCCTTACGGCTTCTGTGAGGCGATCAATGATGAATCCTGCGCGCTCTTCTTGATAGCGAATGACGATATAGCGCGTGTCTTCTGTAGGCTTCTCATAAGAGAGTCCAAACTTCAAGCGCAGATTAATGAGCGGGACAACCCAACCCCTCATATTGAAAACGCCCAAAACATAATTAGGAACACCCGGTACTCTTGTGTATTCAAGTGGCTTAATGATTTCTTGAATGCTTAGAATCGGAACCGCAAACTCTTCTGAACCAACAACAAAGGCGACAAGTTGAATGATGTTCTCTGTCTCTGCGGCAGGTTTTTTTTGTTGCTGTTGTTTTTGTAAGACATCTTTTAATTGATTGCTCATTATTCTGTGACCTCCACTGTTAGGTTAATATTGCGCTTGACAACATTCATTAGATATTCTGCTGAATAGGGCTTTGTGATGTATTCTGTCATTCCTGATTCCACACCACGCATTCTGTCTGTTTTGCTTGTGCGGCTTGTAACAGCAATGAGAGGCAAGTTTTTAAACTTCGCATATTTTCTAATCTCTGCTGCTAATGTGTAGCCGTCCATTTTTGGCATTTCAATATCAATCAAAACGGCATCGAAGTTATTGTCTCCATTCTTAACGATATCCAACGCTTCTAGACCATTTGTTGCTTCTGTGAGCGTGATTCCAAGAGGTTTGAGGGATTTTTTCATAATGGCACGATCGGTCAAAGAATCATCAACAATGAGGACTTTATAGTCGCTTGGGGCATTCTTCTCGCGACTTGCCTTGTTTTCTTCTTTGAGTTTATTGATGCTGACTTTGACATTTTTTGCCATTTGCATCATTGCGGCAATATCTACAATCAATGTCACTCTACCATCGCCACGTATTGTAGCACCTGCGATTCCTTCCACTCCTTTGAGATATGAGCCTAAGGACTTAATAACAACCTCTTCTTGTCCTATGAGGAAATCAACAATCACGCCGATTTTATTTTCTGCAAGTCCGATGACGACGACATAAGATTGTTCAGAATTGTCAAAGACAGAATCCACTCCAAAGATATCTGCAAGGCGAATGAGTGGTAAGACCTCATTTCTCAAGCGCAACACACTTTTGTTTTCAACGGTATAAATCTCATCTTGAGAGATTCTTACCGTCTCAATGACAGAAGCAAGAGGAATGGCATAGAATTCTTCTTGAACGCCAACAAGTAGAGATTGAATGATTGCGAGTGTCAAAGGAATTTTAAGCTTAAAGACAGAACCCTCTCCAAGTGTGCTATCCACATCAATGATTCCATTGAGCTTTTCAATGTTTGTTTTAACAACATCCATACCAACACCGCGTCCGCTAACATTTGTAACAGTCTTAGCCGTAGAGAATCCTGCTTTAAAGACAAGCGAATAAGCTTCCTTGTCTGTCATAGAATCAGCCTCTCTATCGCTAATAAGTCCCTTTTCTACTGCCTTAGCCTTAAGCACTTCGGGATCCATTCCATGCCCATCATCTTTGATCTCTACGACAATATGATTCCCCTCATTGTAAGCCTTAAGTTCTACAGTTCCCTTTTCATTCTTCCCTGCAGCAACCCTTTCTTCTTTGGGTTCTACACCGTGATCGCAAGCGTTTCTAATCAAATGCACAAGGGGATCCCCGATTTCCTCAACAATGGATTTATCAAGCTCTGTTTCCTCTCCTGTAATGACAAGATCGATGTCTTTTCCAAGCTCTCTTGATAAATCGCGCACCATGCGAGGGAATTTATTAAAGACTCTCCCAATAGGAAGCATTCTCGTTTTCATAACTGCCAATTGAATGTCTGTTGTCACCATAGAGACAGAAGCAACCACTTGATTGAGCTCTTCTAAGAATTTCTCTCCTTCGTAACGTTCCTCCACATCGTTGTAGATTTTTATCAATCTGTTTTTCCCTAAGACAAGCTCACCAATGAGATTCATTAGGCTGTCTAGTCGCTTAACATCAACGCGAATTGTCTGTTCAACTGCTGTCGCAGGGGCTTTGCTGTCATCCTTATGCGCCGCCTTTGTCGCATCGGCCGATTTTGGTTTTGGAGCTACTGAGGTAGGTTTAGCTTGTGGGGCTGGAGTGGGTTGTTTTTCTACTTTTGGAGCTGCAGCATCTCCGATTTCAGCGGGTGCTTGAACTTCTTCTAGCTCACCTTTTGCGCGTTTAGCCTCGCGTTTTTGTCTGTCTTCTTCTTGACGTTTATTGAGCAGTCTTTCAATTTCTTTTTCCACTTCTTCGGGAGACATGTTTGAATAATCTGGCTCTGGCTCGTCAGATTCTGCAACTTCTGCAGGAGCTTCTTGTGGGGTGGATTCCGCAGACGTGGCAGCTTCTGGTTGCGCACCACTTTGTGGAGCCTCGCCCTTAGAAATCGCATCAAGTCTCTGGATGGTGTTATCAATGTCTGCATCGAGTCCTGTGTCTGCATCAGTCCCTGTGTCGCGTATGGCATTGAGCAACTTTTTCATATAGTCAATGGATTCCAAGACGACATCCATAATATCTGGTGTGATGGTTAATTCGCCGTGTCGCGCTTTGTTTAGAACATCTTCCATGTGATGTGTGAGTCGCGTTAAAACCGAGAAGTTCAAGAAAGAACCCGACCCTTTAATTGTGTGTGCAACCCTAAAGATTCTGTTAAGCAAATCCAAATCATCGGGATTGTTTTCTAGCTCAACCAAATCCTGATCGAGCTGTTCAATCATTTCAAACGCTTCAATTAAAAAATCCTCTAGTATTTCTTGCATTTCATCCATAGCTATGCCCTTCCTTAACTAAGTTTATTGATTGTCGTATTTATTGACGATTCTTGAAATTTCATCATGAAACTTATTGCCATCAAACTTGACGAGATAAGATTCTGCTCCTGCCTCTCTTCCGCGATCCTCGCTAAATTTATCGCTGATAGAAGAACTAAAGACAATTGGAATCTTAGCAAATCTCTGGTCTTCTTTCACTTTTGCTGCAAAATGGAATCCATCCATTTGAGGCATTTCTATGTCAGAAATGATGATTTTGAGCTGTTTTGTGAGCTTCTCGCCATAATTCTCATAGAGTTTGTCAAGCTTCTGGAGTCCCGCAACACCATCGCTTGCTTCCGCGACATCAAAGCCCATTTTTTCTAAAAATTCTTTGATGATTTTTCGTGCAATCGCGCTGTCATCTAGGACGAGGGCTAAACCACTAAATTTATTATAAGTGCGCTCTGCAGTCATTTCTGGCTGGTAGAATCCTAAGTCTTGGACAATGCTTTCTAAATCAAGTATCAATAAAACTTGATCACCCTCAATTCTTGTTACACCTGTGATTTTATTTTTATCTAGATTTGAGGTTGCTGAAGAGCTGAAATGTGCAGGCTCAATGTCTTTCCAATTGATGCGCCGAATGCGCTTAGCCTCATGGACGATAAAGCCTATCATTATGTTATTGAATTCTGCGATAATGACACGTGGTTTGATTTTCTTGCTCTTAGGAATATCAACGCCCATCCATTTTGCGAGATTAATGACGGGAATGACGATACCACGTAAGTCAAAGATTCCCTCAATGTAATCAGGCACACCGGGTAATTCTGTAAGCTCTGGCAAACGAATGATCTCATTGACCTTTGCAACATTGATTCCATAGATTCCCTCATACAGCTTCCCTTTTTCAAGTTTGTGGATTCTAAAATCCACCAACTCCATCTCGTTGGTTCCTACCTTGAGAGCATCGTTTTGTTCAAAGTTTGACACTTTCAAACTCCTTTAAGCTTAAACAATTATCTGCGTATTCTACTACAAAATATTTTTTTTTACAAGCAAAAAAAGGCAATCCAATATAATTAATTGTTTCAATCTTTGTCATTTGCCCATGATGAAAATGTCCCTCAATAATGTAAGAATCAGCACTTAAGGAATAATTTTTCAAATAGCAACAAACGCGATGAGCAGCAAATTTTTGGAAATCTGTTGGAGATTTTTGTCTGTGCTGTTTCTTTTTCTCTCTCTTGCTTTTAAGATAGGCTAGAATTTTTGGATACAGACAGAATGCAAAGAGATTCAATGTCGCAATCAAAGCTTCACATCGCTCTAAGCGCGTAAAGAGCCAATAATGCCAACCTAAAAAAACATCCCCATGTGCTAAATAGGCATCTTTTTGATTGAAGCTAAAGCGCACAGGTTGAGAATTGAGTGGATAGTAATGAATGTTTTCAAAAAAGGGCAGGGAATCAAGCAGAAAATCGTGATTACCCTCAAAATAATGCACTTCATGCTTTA
Organism: uncultured Helicobacteraceae bacterium; assembly: GCA_947588965.1. Classification (GTDB taxonomy): domain Bacteria; phylum Campylobacterota; class Campylobacteria; order Campylobacterales; family Helicobacteraceae; genus Helicobacter_D. The sequence goes on along the minus strand of CANQAN010000001.1, from coordinate 140,945 downwards.
AAGAGAGCTCCTTGAGTAAAATAAGAGCACGATGATTGTCTTTGGAACATCGTTTGACAGGTCCTACGAGAAAATCAAAAATATCTCCCATAAGAAAGATTTGTCGCTTTGATAATTTTAGAAATTCCAAAAAAAGAGATTCTAGGGTTTCTTGATAGCATCCGTGATGGTGAGAATCCGCGACAAAAATCGCATTTTCTTGAATGATTGTGTTTTTTTGTGGAGTTTTTCTATGGAACATATGCGATTTGTGGCAGTCCAAGAGACTCTTCTAATCCAAACATTAAATTTGCATTAGCAAGGGCTTGAGAACTTGCCCCTCTTAAGAGGTTGTCAATGCTTGAGGTTATGAATAAATCATGTCCATCCATTTTTGCATAAATGTCACAAAAGTGCGTTCCTGCGACATTTTTGATTTGTGCACAATTTTTGCGGATTCTGATAAAAGGCTCGTTTGCGTAGTGTTCTTCTAGAAACTCTAGTGCATCAAGTGGCTCTTGCAAACGCGCATAGATAGACACAAGCATACCGCGCGTCAAGGGAACTAAATGGGGAACAAAGAGTGTTTTAAGCTCAATTTTTCCTATTTTTTTGAGTTGCTCATAGATTTCTGGGGAGTGACGATGTGTGATGGGGGAGTAGGCAAACAGATTTTCATTAATGGTTACAAAGTGTGAAGTTTGTGCAAGTTTCTTTCCTGCGCCACTCACGCCACTCTTTGCGTCAATGTAAATGGTCTGATGGGCATCTAGAAGTTTCACAAAAGGCAGAATCGCTAACAGGGTTGCTGTAGGATAACAGCCCGGATTGGCAACAAGACTTGCTTTTGCGATTTGTGCGCGATTGTATTCGGGCAATCCATACACAGCCTTTTCTAGATTTTCTTTATCGAGATGTTTGCAATAATAACTCTCATAGCTTTCCGCACTCAAGCGATAATCCGCAGACAAATCTACGATTTTTATATCTTTGTTATGAGAGAGTTTTTTGACAGATTCCATAGCTTTTTGATGGGGGAGAGCTAGGAATACTAACTCACTTCCTTGCAATGATTTTTCAAAATCAGCCTCCAAAACAGGCAGAGAAATGATGTCTTTTAGACAAGGATGCAAGAGTGATAATTCTTGATGCTCTTCACTTGCACAGACAGAAACAAGCTCAAAAATAGGGTGAGATAGGAGCAGTTTGACTAATTCCAATCCCGTGTAACCACTCACACCAATGATAGAAGTTTTGATTTTCATAGAGATTCCTTTAATACCGTTTATTTTTATATCCATTAATATTTATTGAGGTGTTGTTTGTTTTATAGGGGAGAGAAAATCACCCTCCGCCCATGAAAGTTAGGCATTCAATCGTGTCATTTTCTTTAAAAATGTAGGAATTCCATTGTTCTTGCTTGATGATTTCTAGATTAACAGCTACAGCGACACTTTTGGCTTGAATCTTGTATTCTTGTAACAATTCTAAGAGATTCTTAGAGTCTGTGGTAATCATCTCTCCATTGAGTTTGACTTGCATTATCACTCCTTAAAAGTGCAAAAATTTCATCGCATTCTATGTTTTTTTGCTAAAAAAATGATAAAAAAAGCCCTCTTTGATAATTTCTTTTCCGTGCGTGAGAAAAAGCTCTCCTTTTTTGAGATTTCGCCGAATCGTACTTCCTGCTCCAATAATGCAATCATCTTCAATGTATAGTGGTGCAACTGCTTGAGAATCACTGCCGATGAAGACATTCTTGCCGATTTTTGTCTTGTGCTTTGTTTTTCCGTCGTAGTTGCAAGTAATAAATCCTGCGCCAACATTTGTCCCATCTCCAATCTCACTATCTCCAATGTAACTTAAATGCCCAGCCTTCACGCCATTGAGTTGAGATTTTTTGATTTCTACGAAATTCCCAATGTGCGTGTTTTTCAGAATGCTCTGTGGGCGCAAATGCGCAAAAGGTCCTATGTCGCTTGATTCCACAAGAGAGGATTCTATGACGCTGTGTGCCTTGATGTGCGAAGAGATGATTTTAGAATCCCCTTGAATGCTCACTCCATTCTCTATAATGCATTCCCCAACGAATTCCACGCCTTCTTCAATGTATATCGTCTCTGGAAGTCGCATTGTAACCCCCTGCCTCATAAGGGATTCTTTAATGCGTGTGCTAATGATGGCTTCAGCCCTTGCTAAGTCCAGCTTGTCATTGACTCCTTGAAAATTTGCAAATTGAGATTCTGTGAAATAGGCTTCTTGAATTTTGAGATTGTCTTGCTTCGCAAGGGCGATAATGTCGGTGAGATAATATTCCTTTTGAGCATTGTTGTTTGTGAGTTTTGGAATATAAGATTCTAAAATATCTTTGCGTATCGTATAGATTCCGCCATTTAAATGATTGTTTGGATTCTCTAAAATCTCTTTGCTTGCGTCCTTTTCTTCTATGATTTCTTGTACTTCTCCATTTTTTGCAATGACGCGCCCATAGCCATTTTTTATGGGCCAATGTGATGGTGTTTGAAAAGTACTCATAAGAATCGCAGAATGAGATTCTGCGCTTTTTAAACAAAGATTTTCTAAGTCTTGTGCTTGAATGAGTGGCATATCTCCATTAAGAATGAGGACATTTTGGTGTTTTGGCACATAATTCTTCAACGCACCTCCTGTTCCGGGAAAATTTGTTAAATCTTGGTGGATAAAGCGCACTTTTGTGCCAAAAAAATGACAGATTTCTTGTTGAATCTTTTCGCTCTCAAAGCCTAAAACTACGCACACATCATCACTCACAAGCAAAGATTCTTTGAGCCCATAATAGAGCATAGGACGTCCGCAAATTTTATGCAAGACTTTTGGCAAACTTGATTTCATGCGCGTACCTTTTCCTGCTGCTAAAATTACGATAGATAAGGACTTGTTCATTGAAAGATTCCCTTTGTTAAAGTTGATTTAAACAAATTTTAACACAATAAATATTAAAATCCCCATTCTAGAACGCGCTAAGGTTTATTTCTAAAGTTAGGAAGTGTGCGATGGATTTAGGAACGGTTTTAGGGATTTCCTTGTCATTCTTGTTGCTTGGAACAGCGATGATGCTCGGGGTTGGGATTGGACCGTATTTTGATGTCCCCTCCATTTTGATTACAGTGGGTGGTTCTATTACAAGCTTGTTGATTGCTCAAAAATTAGAGAATATGAAAAAGTTTTTCACATTCTTTATGATAGCCTTTAAGCCGCAGACATTTGATGTTCCTGCCTTGATTAAAAAGCTTGTGGATTATTCAACACAAGCAAGGAGAGATGGGATTTTATCACTTGAACAGCAGTCCAATCAAGAAGAAAATGAGTTTTTAAAACGTGGTTTGAATATGGCAATTGACGGGGCCGAGCCTGATAGCATTCGCGATTTGCTAGAGACAGACATGGATAGAACGTTAGAGAGACACAAGGGAAACGCAGGAATATTTGACCAGTGGGCATCCTTTGCGGGCTCTTATGGGATGCTAGGGACGCTCATCGGACTTGTTGCGATGTTGCTTAACATGTCCGATCCTGCCTCTATTGGTCCAGCGATGGCTGTTGCGCTTTTGACAACATTTTATGGTTCGTTTGTCGGTAATGTCGTGGGTTCTCCTATTGCCGCGATTCTTATGGCACGTGCTGCTGATGAGGCATTAGTGAAATTACTCATTATTGAAGGGATTATGTCCATTCAGGCGGGAGACAACCCGCGCGCCCTTGAGGCAAAACTCCTCACTTTCTTGCCACCAAGCCAACGTGTGAGCCAATTTGAGTAGGATATAATGGCGAAGAAAAAGGTCCGTTGCCCTCCATGTGATTGTCCAAATGTCCTACCACTATGGCTTGGGACATATGGAGACATGGTTACATTAATCCTCACATTTTTTATTCTGATCCTCTCTATGGTTACATTTGATGCAAAGAAGCTCGCAGAGGCAGAGGCGAGTTTGAAAGGGTCTCTTTCTTTGCTTAAGGGTGGAATCAAAACAGAAGTTGATAACACAAGGATTCAACAACAAGCCGATATGACAGTGGAGCCAGAGACAGCCGAAGAGGTGAGGCTGATCGAAAGCACAATTTTGGATTTCAAGGAAAATGTCAGAGTCTCTCTTGGTCCCTCCAATGTTATAGATGATGGAAGTCGGGGGTTCATTTTGCGCTTCAGCGGGAAATTACTCTTTGAGCGCGGAGATACAAATTTGCATGATGCAGAAGAGATTCTATTTCTCAAGCGCCTTTCCTTTGTCTTGCAAAAGATGCCACCCACTTTACATGTGGATGTGATTGGCTATACGGACGATTTTCCGATTACACCAACGGCAAAATATCAAGATGATATGGGTTTGAGCGCACTTAGGGCGCTTAGTGTTGAGCGCATTTTGCTAGAAAATCGTGTGAGTCCAGAGAAAATGACATCCTATGGGAATGGCGCAAGCAACTTTGTCTTGCCCAATACAAGTGAAGAAAATATGCAAAAAAACAGACGCGTGGAATTCAGATTCTATCCCAATGACAAGCATTTACAAAAGACCAAAAATGTCCTAGAAAGGGCTATTGAACAAAAGAAAATTGAGCAAGAATCGCCAGATGAGATTCCACAGACCACTCCAGAAGCTCCGCAAACATCGGAGACTCAAGCAAGGATGATTTAAGTGCTGCGCATTTTCCTTGCTCTGTGTTGCGGAATCTTTCTTTTTGCAGCAGAGCCCGAAGAGCCTCAACGTGTGCAGCCCATCAAGCCAAACATAACACAACCTCAATCACCAACGCTTCCCACTGTGGATTTAACACTAAGAACACCAACAGAGCCGGGAGACTTGGTAACGACACTAAACATTGTCGTCGTCCTAACATTGCTTGTTTTGGCGCCTTCTTTGATTTTGATGGCAACGAGTTTTGCGCGACTTTTGATTGTTTTTTCTTTTTTGCGTACAGCAATGGGAACACAGCAGTCTCCACCGACACAATTGCTTGTTTCTTTTGCACTTATTTTGACGATGTTTATTATGGAGCCTGTGGCAAAAGATGCTTATAATGTCGGGATTAAGCCCTATCTTGCAAAAGAGATTCCTTATGATGAGGCATTTTTGCGCACATCTCAACCCTTTAAAGACTTTATGATTCGTAACACCCGTCCTAAAGACATAGCGCTTTTCTATAGAGTGCGCAATCTTGAAAATCCCCAGACAGCACAAGATGTCCCATTAACCATAGCACTTCCTGCATTTATTATTAGTGAGATGAAAACAGCCTTTCAAATAGGATTCTTGCTCTATTTGCCTTTTTTGGTCATTGATATGGTGATTAGTTCTATTTTGATGGCGATGGGAATGATGATGTTGCCACCGACAATGATTTCTTTGCCCTTTAAGATTTTGATTTTTATCCTCGTTGATGGCTTCAATCTCCTCACTATGAATTTGGTGCATAGCTTTCGGTGATGGGGTGTGAATATTTAGGACAATGCGGAGGTTGCGTTGCGGACTTGAGTTTAGAAGAAAAAGTTTCGCAAGCAAGCAGGTTGTTAAATGTAAAAGAATTTGAGGTTTTTTCAAGCAAACAAGATTCTTTTAGAGCAAGAGCAGAACTTGCTATTTTTCACCAAAATGACAGAATTTCCTATGCGATGCGCTCAATCAAGCGGGATTCCAAGTCGCATTTGGTGTGTATTGAAAATTGCCCAAATCTTTCTTGTGCCATTCAAAAAACTTTGCCGATTCTACTTGAGAGCTTAAATGCTGCGGAATTTCAAGACTTTAGAGATTCTTTGTTTGCTCTAGAGATTCTTGCTAATCAAACGGGCGCTTTGCTTTTGAGTTTTTTGTATCACAGAAAGCTAGAATCCTCTTGGTTGATTCAAGCACAAACTTTAAAGAGCGCACTGCAGGATTCCTTAGGATTTTCTTTTGAGCTTGTAGGTCGATCAAGGGGTGTTAAACTTGTTGTGGAAAATGATTTTTTGATAGAGACTCTAAGAATCTTAGGGCAGGATTATTGCTATCGCTATGATGAAGGTGCATTCACGCAGCCAAATGTAGGTATTAATATCAAGATGATTGAGTGGATATTGGAGCATTTGGGAGATGGAGAGCAGGATTTATTGGAATTGTATTGTGGTTGTGGGAATTTTACAATTCCTTTGGTACAAAAGTTCAGAAAAGTCCTTGCAACAGAAATTTCAAAAACTTCAATAAAAGCTGCAAAATACGCTTGTCGTAGGCAAGGAATCTCTCATATAGAATTTGTGCGCTTGAGCGGGGCAGAGTGCATAGAAGCAATCAATCAAACAAGGGAATTTAAGCGTCTTAGAGGGATTTGCTTGAGTGATTATTGTTTTAGTGCAGTGCTTGTGGATCCGCCACGTGCGGGACTAGGAGAGCAAATGTGCTCATTTCTTAGAAATTTTCCTAGAATCCTTTATGTCTCTTGCAATCCCATAACACTCAAAAAGGACTTAGAATCTCTTCTGCAAACACATGTAATGGAGCGCATTGCGTTTTTTGATCAATTTCCTCACACACAGCATTTAGAGAGCATTGTGATTCTTAAAGTGAAATCGCCTTAGCGATAGGCAATCTCTCCATGCAATGCCTGATCTAAGCCATTTTCTTCTTGCGTCTCTGTCACGCGCAAATCCACAAAAAATCCGATACATTTAAGCACAAGAAAGCTTATGAGAGCCGAAAGTGTGAAGCATGCAATAATGGCAAGAATCTGCACAAAAAGAAGCGTAAAGTCTCCACTGTAGAATAGTCCCTCACCCGCTGCTTCTTCTTTGATGATGGCATTAACGGAGCTTGTTGCAAATAGTCCCGTTGCGATTCCGCCCCAGATTCCTCCAACTCCGTGTAAGCCAAAAGCATCAAGTGTGTCATCATAGTTGAATTTTAACTTTAAGAAGCTTATGGCAAAAAAGCAAATTGGAGAGGCCAAAAATCCGATAATAAGCGCCGAAAAGGGTGTGACAAATCCTGCTGATGGTGTGATGGCAACAAGTCCCGCTACGATTCCTGTAATGCTTCCTAAAAGCGTGGGTTTTTCGTATTTGATCCATTCAATGAGCATCCAAGAAACCATAGCACCAGCGACAGAAAAATTTGTCGTTAAAAACGCGTTGATCGCTACAGAATTAACGCTTAAAGCGCTTCCTGTGTTGAATCCTATCCAACCCATCCATAAAAAAAGTGCTCCCATAAAAGAGAGTGGAATGCTGTGAGGCAGGATGCCTTTTTTGAGCTTTCTTTTTCCAAGCACAAGACAGCCGACAAGTCCTGCAACTCCAGCGGCAACATGCACAACACCGCCACCTGCGAAATCCAATGAGCCAATTGCCATAAGCCAACCTCCCCCCCAAACCCAATGCGCTAAGATGTCGTATGCAAGAGTACTCCAACATAAAATGAAAATCAACAGTACTCCAAAGCGCATTCTTTCCACCAATGAACCCGTAATAATCGCTGCTCCGATGATAGCAAATGCCATTTGAAAAAAGGCAAAGAGATTTTCTGGGATATTTCCGATAGTGGAATCTTCTATATTAATTAAGAGAATATGATTGAGGCTTCCAATGCAATAGCCTATATCATCTCCAAAGGATAATGTATAGCCTAAAACTGCCCATTGAATCGCAATGAGAGCAAAGAGCATAATGCAATTAAGAAGCGTGTTGAGGACATTATTGCGACTGACCATCCCTGCATAAAACATTCCAAGTGCAGGTGCCATTAATAGGGCAAGTCCCGAGCAACCTATCAAAAACAGCAAATCCACTCTGCTGACATCCTCTGCGCCACATACAAAGGTGCCCAATCCAAAAAACAATAAAAAAAATCTCATCTCATTCCTCTTTGAATCTTAAAGTGCCTCATCGCCCTCTTGTCCGGTGCGGATTCTAATGACATTGCTAACAGGAATAACAATAATCTTCCCATCGCCGACATTTCCCGTTTTTAGTGTTGTTTTTGCAACCTCTATGAGTGCTTCAAGTGCGCTTTCTTTGGTGAGAATCTCAACACGAATTTTGGGTAACAAGTCAATTGTCATTTCATTTCCCCTATAGACTTCAACCTTGCCTTTTTGATTTCCTGCTCCCATAATCTCGCTCACGCTCAAGCCTTTGATTCCATTTTGCGCTAAGACATCTTTGAGGAGATTGAATTTTTCGGGTCGCGTGATGATTTCTACTTTGTAAATTTTTCCCATATTCCATTCCCTTTGTGTATTTTTGAAATCATTATATAAAATCTAAACTTATAATATTAAATTAAATTTTTGAATTAATGTCTGTTTTAATAACAAAACATCTTGCAACCCTCTGTTTTGTTGATTTAAGAATCTTAAACTATGAAGTAGTTCTGTGAGTTTAAATATATTAAGCAAGAATAAGCGCAATTATTGTTATTGCGCGTGTGATCTGGATGCTCTGTAGCTTGAATGAGAGCTGTGAAAATGACGTGTTTAACAGAGGCACAAGCCTCCATTAATGATGCGTAATTTTATCGCGCACAAGGAAAAAGATACTTCCTAGGATTCCTGCACTGAGTGAGGCTATGAGAATGGAGATTTTTGCAACATCTGTAGCAATAAGCGCGTGTTCGCCAGAAAAGGCGAGATTCGTGATGAACATTGACATTGTAAATCCGATTCCGCCTAATGCTCCCGCACCAAAAATTTCAACCCAAGTTGCGCCATTTGGACGCGCTGCTATGCCGAGTTTCTCTGCTATAAATGTGAAAGTAAAGATTCCAATGGGTTTCCCTAAAATAAGTCCAAAGAATATTCCAAAGAAGACATGATCGACACCAAAGTTGATGTTAGAACCAATGGTTACGCCTGCATTTGCAAATGCAAAAATCGGCATTATGAGAAAGTTGCTATAGGGTGCTAGAGTATGCTCTAAGCGCAAGAGGGGATTATGTACAGCCTTTTTTTGTTTGCTGAGTTCATCAAGCGCATGGACTTGTTCATTTTGTAACAAAATGCTGTCTTTTTCTGTCTCTGCTCCCTTGAATTTATCAATAATGTGCGCAATTTTTTCCATAAAGATTAATGTGTCAATACGTGGGGAAACAGGAATCGTAAAGGCAAGTACAACGGCCGCAATAGTCGCATGAACTCCACAATTATGCACAGCAATCCACAACAAAACACCCAGAAACATATAGGGCTTGAGGGACTTGATTCCAAGTTTATTTAAAATCACAAGCACAGCAACGATTCCCGCAGAAATCGCCAACCATTCAAAAGAAACTCCTGTGGAATAAAACAATGCAATAACAATAATTGCGCCCAAATCATCGGCAACTGCGAGAGAGACTAAGAATACTTTCACAGAGACAGAGACACGTTTCCCAAGAACAGACAAAACTCCAAGTGCAAATGCAATGTCTGTTGCCATAGGGATTCCAAAGCCATGTTCAGAGGCTGTTCCTGCGTTGAGTGCAAAATAAATGATTCCCGGACCAATCATACCCCCAAGTGCCGCGATAATCGGTAAAGCCGCGCGTTTGAATCCTGCAAGTTCGCCAAAGAGGACTTCTCTTTTAATTTCCAAACCAACAACTAAAAAGAAAAAGGCCATCAAAACATCGTTAATCCAATGCTCTAAACTCATACCAATGAAAGTGTCATTGAATGTAAAGCCAAATTTCATTTTCCAAAGCTCTGCATAGGCATTGCCAAGCGGAGAGTTTGCAATAATCATTGCAAGTACCGCACAACACAATAACAAAACCCCCGCAAAGGATTCACTCTGCGTCAATTTCTTAAACATTGCTAGAACACCCTTATTTTCTGCTTCCATACTACTCCTTCCTAAACTTCAACTATTTTTCCTTCCTGACCTTCGTTGGTATAAAAAATATATCCATAGGTTTTTTTGTGTAAAATCTGAACCATAGATTCTACATATTCTCGTACTTGTGCTTTGTGTTGTTCCCTTTGGATACCGCTTTTATAATCAATAATCCAAGCCTCCTTTTCTCCCAAAATCAAAAGGTCCAGACGTTTTTGCTTACCGTTAGACAAAAAAGGAACTTCACATTTTACACTTCCTTTTGCCATAATTTCAATAAAATTTTTGTTTTTTTGAATTAAATTGCTTTGCGCAATGATCTTTTCTAGTTGTTTAGGGTTTAGAAAGAATCCATATTGATTATTGAGGATTTCTAACAAAAGATCATCATTAATGTGATGTTTGATTTTTTGTTCAAGTGTGAAATGTAGGGCGATTCCATAATATAAGGATTCTAGGCTTCCATATTCCTCTTCCTCTGTGTCTTTTTCTTTGGTGTGAATCTCACGTTGGCGCCCCAATTCTTCTAAGGAATGCTTCATCTTTGGAATATCACAAAATTCATTGCTTTCTAAATCCTGCTCTGTTTGAGATTTTTGTTCATTTATATTTGTCTGAAAGTCCCCATAAGTACCCTCTTTTAATTCAAGTATTTTAAAGGAATTTTTTTCTTTAGAGGAATTGAATGTGAATAGAAACATCGCATTTTTTGCGCGCGTTAGGGCGACATAGAGTTGATTTTTCAAGTCTTGCTCTCTGTGTTGTGATTCTTTTAAAAGGGTGCAGCTGTAGTTTGCATCAAGGCTCTGTCGCAACTCTTCTGGATTTGTTTTATTATTATATCTGTAGAGTTCTTTGATTCCAACCCCATCTTCTTCATAATCAAAAAGGATTTTTTCAAAATGAGTGTTCTGTCCTGTTTTATCCACAATCAAAACATTTTCAAACTCCAATCCTTTTGATTTGTGGATTGTCATAATGCGGATTCCAGAAAAATCACTCGAGACGACATCAAGTGCGATAGAGTCAATCTCTCCTAGCAGATCTTCTAAACGCGCATATTGCATGGAATGCTCTAGGAATTTTTTTGCACTCAAGCTTGCAATGCGGTATTTTTCCATAATTTTTAAAAGACATTGTGCAGGATGGCAGTTTTCTAATGTGGGCAAAAATGTTTCAAACTCATCATCTTCTGTGCTTTCTAATCCTAAAAGTGCGAAAAACTCCTCTTTAAACTTTGTATTTTGTGTTTGCAAGAATCTCAAAAGTTCAATCATCGCGCGCACTTCATTGTGATTAATAAGCTTTGCGCTTGTATCAATGAGAACTTTATATTTTTTTTCTTCAAGGAATTGTGCTAACTCAATGATAATTTTATTATCAAAGGTTAAGATGGCGATATTTTCGTCGGGGATTCCATTTTGCTTGAGGGATTCTAAGGTTTTTGATACTTCAGAATAGATGGTGTCCTTTTCGCAATGTATGACTTGTACGAATCCCTTTGCCTCACTTTTTGGAATCTGTGGAATGAAATCTTCCATTTTGTCTGCAAAGGTAGCATTAACAAACTCTACGATATTTTTTGCGCTACGATAGTTATATTTCAAATCTTTTTTGCACATTTGCTTTGCTGCGATTTTAAAGAGATGGGGATTCCCTCCACGAAATCTGTAGATGGACTGCTTCACATCTCCGACATAAAAGAAACTGCGCAAAAAGTTTTTTTGCCCGATTCCTGCCTTAATTTCCTCAATCAAGGGAAGCAGAATCTCATATTGCAAAACACTTGTATCTTGAAATTCGTCAATGAGAATGTGGCTAATTGCGCTATCAAGGCGAAAATATAAAAAATCATGCCCGATTTTGTTGTGCGCTAAAAGTTCATAGACTTTTGAAGTTGCAGCCTTGAAGCTTAGGGAATGATTTTGCCGATAATAGCTTTCCTTTGCCTTTAAAAAGCATTGAAAAATCTCATAAAGCCTCACAAGATATGACGCTTCCTCTTCCAAAAAAGAATCACAAATGGCTTGTTTTAGGGATTCAAAATCTTTTTGCAAAGAGGGGGATGATGGGAGTTTTGTGAAACCTCTGTAATCTTGTAGGGTCGGCTTTTTTAGCCAAGTTATTCCCTTAGCAAGCAATCCCTCAAAGGTGTCAAATTGTAAGCTTGATGCTTCTTTGTTGAAGTAATCATAATAGGCTTTTTGAATCCTTTTTGCAAACTGCATGGCGCGCTCTTGCGCACTTGAAGTTTGATTTGTGGTGTCTTTTTTAAAAAGTGAGGGTTTGAGCATTTCTTTAAAGTCATCCAGCAGTTTGCAAGTGCTGCAAATATCATTGAGTTTGTCTTTCTTTGTGTCTTTATAGCAAGATTCCAAAATGAAGTCATAATTGGAACGCATTGATGAGTAGAGTGTCTCTAAAAAGATTTCACGAATCAAATGTTCGTTGTCTTTTTTGATTGTGAAGTCATATTCTACATCAACATACCAACAAAAGCTTCTGAGGATCTTTTGGAAAAATGAATCAAATGTGGTGATGTTGAGGTTTTCGGAGAGTATTGCGTTGCGCATTTGGACGATCTTTTCTTGCAAAAGGGCAAAATCTTCTGTGCTTATATTGTCCTTTATAGAAATAAAGTCAAACTTCTTTATGCAATCCTCTACATATTTTCTGTCACATCTGTGTGTATAGAGGGCATGAATCTCTTTTAAGATTCTTTCTTTCATTTCTTTTGCGGCTTTTTTGGTGAAAGTTAGTGTGAGAATGCTGGAGGGTTTTGCGCCCAAAAATAATAGGTTTAAATAGCGTCCTGTGAGTTGATGTGTTTTGCCACTTCCCGCACTTGCACCGAGAGACAAAAGGGGTTCTTGTATGGATAATAGGGATTCTTGCATGATTATTCTCCAAAATTTTCTAATTATAGCATTTTATAGACTAAAATAAAGTTGATTGACATAAACTAAACTTTTATGATACAATAGACTAAAAGTTGTTGCAAATTATAAATAAGTTTTCTAAGGAAGAAATATGTCAAAAAGTCTTTATGAAACATTAGAAGTCTCACAAGATGCGAGTGCAGAAGAGATTAAGAAGTCTTATCGCAGACTCGCGCGCAAATATCATCCCGATATCAATAAGGAAGCGGGTGCAGAAGAGAAATTCAAAGAAATTAACGCTGCTTATGAGATTTTAAGCGATGAAAAAAAGCGCAAGCAATATGATCAATTCGGTGATTCTATGTTTGGTGGGCAAAATTTCCATGATTTTGCAAGGGGGCAGGGAAATGTTGATTTGAGCGATATTTTGGATCAAATTTTTAGAGAGGGTTTTGGGGGATTTAGCAGATTTGGAGGAGGTGGTTTTGGCTTCGGCAATGCAGGATTTAATAGTGCGAGAAATCAACCAAATTTAGACATCAATGCGCAAATTACGATTCCCTTTGAGACAGCAATCCTTGGTGGGACACATAATGTCAGTTTGCAAAGTAATAGTTATGACATTAAGATTCCAGCGGGCGTTAAGAGCGGAGAGACGATTCGCCTAAGGGGGAAAGGGAATGCGCTCAATGGGCAAAATGGCGATCTGCTTCTTAAGGTTACTGTGGCTCCACATCCAGAATACACGAGGAGTGAGGATAGTTTGACAAAAAAAATTGATGTTCCCTTAAAAATTGCGTTGTTTGGAGGGAAACTAGAAGTGCCAACACTCTATAAAACCATCACTTTAAAGATTCCACATGATACGAAAAATGGACAAAGATTTCGTGTGAAAGAATTGGGTGCATTTAATCGCAAAAGCAAGGTCAATGGGGATTTGTATTTGGAGGCCAATGTTGTTTTGCCTGATTCTGAATCTTTGCCAAAACCTCTAAAAAGTGCGCTTGAAAAATATCTATAAGGAGAAATGATGTATAGTTATGATGAACCTGTTTATCTCATTAGTGTCGTTGCAAAGATTCTTTCCATTCATCCTCAAACATTGCGACAATATGAGCGCGAAGGTTTGGTTGCTCCGGGAAGAACGGATGGGAAGATGCGGCTTTATTCTCAGCGCGATATTGATAAAATCAAAATGATTCTACGCCTGACACGCGATTTAGGCGTGAATTTAGCGGGGGTGGATATTATTTTGCGCTTGAAAGATAAGCTTGATGAGCAAGATAAAGAGATCGAGGAGTTGCACCTAAGCCTTGAAAAGCTTAAAGCAAATTGCCCAAGTAAGTCGGTGGTTAAGAAGCAAAGCTCTTATGAAGTGATTATTTTTGAAAAATATTAGGAATCCCTATGCGTATTTTGTGTGTTGCTTTGGTTTTGGTGGTGTGTTTGTGGGGCTGTAGTGCAAAGGGACATGCAAATCCCGACGGAGCTTATGGGCATATTCAATGGAGTCTAGGATTCTAAAGAAACGCTATGTCTTAATTCAATGAACGCATAAGCTTGTATGATTTGGAAAAGAGGAGAACCTCTGAAATCCAAAGGAAAATTAAGATTCACAAGGACAATTTCCAACTATTTGGTCGCAATTATTGCAACTAAAAGTTTTTATAAATTCGCAATACAAGCAACTCACACTACGTTTAGTGCAGATAACGGGAATCCCTTTTTTCTTAGCGGTATCGCGGAATTTGCGCATTGTGTTGTGGTTGAGGAAATTTGTCAGCATGACCAAACAAGAGATGTTTTGTGGCAGATTCTTGTGATTGACACTTTCTTTTCTGCCATCCCAATGCATGATTTCTGCGCATCCTAAATTTTTCAAAACAGCCTTTATGGGCGTGATTTCATCGCCCCCGATAACTAAAACAGACATTTTTTCTCCTTGTTTTAAAATTATTTATTAAAATGATAATCAATCTCAACTTAATTATAGATAAAAATGATTCTCATTTTGTTTTTGATTTCTTTGTGTAGATTGTGCTAAAATTAACAATGTGACTTAAAAAAGCAAAGGATAAATCATGAAATGCAAAGAACCTCTAGAGTATATCCTAGATAGATTGCAATTGTCTGTGAGAAAAAACAATCTCAAAAATTCAAAACAAAGGGAACTGATATTAAAAGTGATTTATGAGAATGGTGGGCATTTGAGCCCGGAGGATATTTTTGGAATCATTCGTCAAACCTGTGACAATGCAAGCTTGTCTTCTATCTATAGGATTCTGCCTTTTTTAGAAAAAGAGGGTTTTGTGAATTCTATAGAAGTGGATAGGAACGGGAAACGTTATGAGATCGCAAGTGAATTGCATCATGATCATATGTATTGCTTAGAATGCGGGAAGATCGAGGAATTTTGCAATGATGAAATAGAAAAATTGCAAATTGAAGTAACGGATGCGCATCATGCAAAATTGGTCACACATGATATGTTGCTCTATGTTGTCTGTGAGAATTGTCTGAATAAGCAGAATGGTCAATCAAAAACAAAACATAGCAGGTGATTGTATTTATTGCGGATTGTGCGATTCTTGTCTGCGCTCGTGAATGGATTTTGCAATATCAACTTCCCAGAAAAATTCTATCCAATCCTTAGCCTCGCGCAAGATAAAATCGGGCTTGAAAGTTGCGGTGGGCTTGTGAAAAATGCACGCAGTTTTGAAATCCATATGAGAATAAATTGTCCTAAGGATTGTCCAGACCTTTTCCATGCTTGTCCCGCTATCTACGATTTCATCGACGATTAAGACGCGTTGATTCCCGTTTAACTCGGGTATGTTTGAAATCTGTACTTCATGCTGAACTTTGTTGAAAAATGAAGAGGCGTTAATGGTGTAAATGCTCCTTAAATCAAGTGCGATTCCGATAAAATGTGCCATTGTAAGTCCGCCTCTTGAAATGGCGACAATGCCATCGGGATTGAAATCAATTTGAGCGACTAATTCTTTCATATCTTCCCTAAACATCTCATAGCTATAATACTGCATACAATCCTCCTAAAAACTTTGAATGACTTGATAGAGACTATCGCGCTCAACAGGAGTAAAACCTGCGTCTTTGATTTGTGCTATGAGCTTTTCTTTTGAGACCCCATGGGCACTTTTGCTTCCGCTTGCGCTTTGAATGGATTCTCTTTGAATCGTTCCATCAATATCGTCTGCGCCAAATTCTTGTGCTACAAGAGCAAGATTTAAGCCTAGAGTTGCCCAATAGGCTTTAATATGCGGAATGTTTGGCAATAAGATCCTTGCAATAGCTATGGTTTTTAGAATTTCTTGTCCGCTTGGAAAATTTGTAACTTTTAAAAAATTGTTTTCTTTTTGATATAAGAGCGGAATGAAGGCATTAAAACCACCACTTTTTTCTTGCTGATGATAGAGTCGCAAGAGGTGATCTATGCGATGTTTTCGTGTCTCTATGTGCCCAAAGAGCATCGTTGCATTAGATTGTTTGCCAAGAGAATGCCAGATTTCATGGATTTTAAGCCAATTTTTGGAATCCACTTTTCCCTTGCAGATGATTGTACGCAAATCTTCATCAAAAATCTCTGCGCCCCCTCCAGGCATGGAATCAACCCCGCTCTCTGCCATCGCTTCTAAGACTTCCTCGTAACTCTTTCCATCTAATGTGCTAAGGTAATGCACTTCTGCTGCAGTGAGTGCCTTGATGTGAATGTTTGGGAAGCGCGATTTGAGTGTTGAGAATAAATCCAAATACCATGAGAGATTTAATTTTGGATTGTGTGCGCCGACGATGTGGAATTCTAATGCGCCAGAAGAGACTGAATCTTCAGCTATTTTGAGTATTTCTTCTTTGGTCATTGTGTAAGCGTTTGGATTCTTGCGATGTGCAGAGAATCCGCAGAATTTACAAATACTTGCACACTCATTAGTGGGGTTGATATGACGATTTGAGTTAAAAAACACTTGTTTGTCATAATATTCCGCGCGGATAGAATTTGCCAACTCTCCGAGGGTAAAAATATCAAGCTCATAGAGTTCTAGGGCTTTTTTGGGATCTAAAAAATCTGTTCTTTTGTGTATTTTCATAATAGAATCCTCTGTGAAGTTATAATGCGATTATAAAAAAAATACTTTAATTGATTTTTAAAGCCCTCACAAATAACATCTTGCTTGACAAAAACAGCTCATCTTTTAGAATATTTATGATAGGATTAATGATTATTAAGAACAACAGGAAGCTCTTATGGATTTCACTCATCTTTTAAAAAATGAAATTTTTTTACAAAATGACACTTTAATCACTTCTAAGACGGATTTGCAAGGAAAAATCATCTATGGGAATCTTGATTTTATCCATTATAGTGGTTATAGTGAAGAACAATTCTTAGGCAAACCACATAGTATTGTGCGCCATCCTTTTATGCCACGTGCTGCGTTTAAATTGTTGTGGAACTTCATACAAAATGGAAAGGAGTTCTTTGCTTTTGTGTGTAATCTCTCAAGAAATGGTGGGACGTATTGGGTTTTTACAAATGTAACTCCATCTTATGATGAAAAAGGGGCAATGATTAGCTATTATTCTGTGCGGAGAAGACCGAGTAAGGCGGGAGTGGAAGCAGTTATAGGAATCTACAATCAGCTTTTGCAGATCGAAAAAGAGCAAGATATGAATGCAAGTGTGCAATTTGTCTTAGATTATTTAGAACAGAACAAAATCACTTGGACAGAATTAATGATCAATCTTCAGGATCAAGGCAAAATAGGAGGTTATTGGTGAAAACTCTCTTAATGTGCGGAATTGTATTGAGTGTGTTAGGATTTTTTGTTGGGGTCTTTTTACAGGGATTAGGGCTTTATCTTGTCTTTTATATTTTGATTTGTCTGGTGATTGTTATGGGATTTTTCAGATTCAAAAAGCGCGAAAATTTTATTTGCAGGATGCTAGAAGTCTCCAAACTCTACCAACAAGGGAAGTTTGAAAAGCGTATCTTGCGCATTAAGGGCGATTTGGATCTTTGCACAATGGCAAACAATCTCAATACCGTTGCGGATAATTTAGAAGCCTTTATGCGTGAGATTGCAACGGCAATTCATTGCTCACAAGAGGGTAAGTATTATCGTCTCGCCTATGCGCAAGGATTGAAGGGTTCCTTTATCCAAAATATCAATGACATTAATGACGCACTCTTAAAAATCAAAGAAAATGCAAAAGACAATCTGCAAAATGCCCTAGCAAAATCTCTTTTGGATATGAGTTTGGGGAGTCAAAACACCAATCTCACAAAAATCTCTTCAGATTTGGACGGTGATATGCAGCAATTGGATATCGTCAATGAAAATGTAACAAAAATCACCAAAAATACGCGCAGTTCCCAAAGAGATGTTGAGAGCATCACGGGTTCTATTGATGAGCTTATGAGTTTGATTAATGAAAATGTCGCCACAGTGGATAATTTTCAACAAAAGTCAAAAGAAATCAGTTCTGTCGTGGAGATCATTGCTGATATTGCCAATCAAACCAATCTGCTTGCCCTTAATGCAAGCATAGAAGCTGCAAGAGCGGGGGAACATGGGAGAGGCTTTGCCGTTGTTGCCGATGAAGTGCGACAGCTCGCAGAAAAAACACATAAAGCAACCAATGGAATCTCTATTGTCGTACAAAATATGCAACAAGAGATTGCCGAGATACAAGACAGTTTCACACAGATCGCCGACTTTGCAAATTCCACACACAGTAACATTGCAAATTTCAACGATGTTTTTAGCAAAATGGAGCAGACAACTGCGAATCTGCAAGAGGTTTTTGATGCGCTTTATGCGAGATTGCTTCTTAGCATTTCTAAGTTAGAGCATATTGTGTATAAATCTAATTTATATTTGAGTTTCAATCTCAAAAAGCAAATCTTTGACTTTAGCGCAACGAATCCTATTTCTAAATATCTTGATCATAGCGCATCGCTTATGCGCATAAAAGAGCTTGATGTGGAATCTCTAAATCAAATCAAATCTGATCTTGTCACAAATACACAAGAAGCATTAGAGGAGTTGAGTCATCCCTTGACAAAAGAAAGCATAGAATCAATCATTGCAACCTTTGAAGAGATAGAAAAGCAGTCTCAAAACGCCATTAAGCTTTTGGAAGTGCATTAAGTTAAATGTCCTTAGGAGAATATTTGAGTGGTGAATCTTTAAAGAATAAAAAAGATTTGTTTTTGCACTCTCTTAAGAGTAAGAAAACGCTCAATTATAAACGCTATAGCAAAAGTCCTTTACGTTATGGTGGGGGTAAGTCTTTGGCTGTGGGATTAATCGTAGAGCATTTTCCAAATGATTTAAAGAGGCTTGTGAGCCCCTTTATAGGTGGAGGAAGTGTTGAAGTTGCAAGTGCTTTAGAGCTTAACTTAGAAGTCAAAGCCTTTGATGTTTTTGATGTTTTAGTGAATTTTTGGCAGGTTTTGATTGCAGATTCTCAAAGTCTCTATGAAGAGCTCCTCAAACTTGAGCCGACAAAAGAAACTTACGCACACATAAAAGATGAGCTTAAAGCCTTTTGGAATGACAGACATAAAAATACAAAAAATATTCCACAAAGACATTTGGATTCCTTAATGCTTGCAAGGGATTATTATTTTAATTTTAATCTTAGCTATGGACCCGGATTTTTGGGCTGGATGAGTAAGATTTATGAGGATAGAGAACGTTATTTGAGTGCTTTAGAGAAGATTAAGAATTTTAAAACTCAAAATTTAAGTGTGGAATGTGAAAGTTTTGAAAGGGTTTTTCAAAGGTATCCTAACGAATTTTTCTATTGCGATCCCCCTTATTTTTTAGAGGGAGATTCCCAAATGTTTAAAGGAATTTACCCTATGCGAAATTTTCCTATCCATCATAAGGACTTTAAACACGAGCTTTTAGCACAATGCCTTAAAAATCATAAAGGCAAATTTATCTTAAGTTATAATGATTGTGAATTTGTAAGGAAAACATATAGGGATTTTAAAATCCTAGAGCCTCAATGGCAATACACAATGGGACAGGGCGAAATACGCATAGGCAAGAACCGCTTAGAACGTGGCAGTGCAGATAATATCAAGCAAAGCCATGAGTTATTAATCATAAAGGAGTCGTTATGAAAATAAGTGAAGTGAAAACCGCCTTTAAAATCGCTGATGTGGAGTTTGTAAAGGGAAGCACAAGGTTAAACTTTAATTACCTTAAAGATTTAAAAAATGAAAAAGGAATACTTTATGAAAATAAGTGAAGTGAAAACCGCCTTTAAAATCGCTGATGTGGAGTTTGTAAAGGGAAGCACAAGGTTAAACTTTAATTACCTTAAAGATTTAAAAAATGAAAAAGGAATACTTTACCACAAAGCATTTTGACACAAAATGTAGCAAGAGTTTATCTTATCGTTGTTGATGGTGAGATAAAAAAGATTGGTGGAAGTCAAGCGGAAGGCGGGATAAAAAATACTCTATCCATTTATAGAGATGGTGGAACGAAGGGTCGCCCTAGCATTCGTAGTTTTGGGGTATGGTATTTTTTTGTATTATACAATTTTAAGTGGTGCAAAAATAGAATTTTATATGATCTATCAAGAGAATTTTGAAAAAGAAATCAAAGGTTTATTTGGCGTCAAAAAGATACAAAATGCATATATTTCTTACAAGCTCATTGAGCAATGTTGTGTGGAGGATTATTTGAGTGTTGAGAATGGCAAACATCCTGATTGGAATGTGCAAGAGCAAGGAAGGGATTGGCCAACAGATATTAAAGACAGACACGCTGAATTACTCAAAAATAGCTCTGTGCGAGAGAAAAATATAAAAAGAAGAGAGGCAAAAAGATAATAATTTGTAAATTATCAAGCATCTTTAGTGTTTGAGTGATTTAAGCGCATATATGGAATTGTAGAGATATAAAGCTTAAAACATAGTTTTTGTGCTATAATTGAGAAAATTTTGTTTTGAGGGTTTAGGATGTCCAATTTGTCTAATGTTGATCAGATTACCAATCTGCATAGAAATAACGAATTACAGCTTTTGTGCTTTCGGCTTGAAAAAGATAAGGATCTCTTTGCTGTGAATGTGTTTAAAATACGCGAGGTCGTCAAATATCGCGGAGAGATTACTGTGGTTTCGCACGAGGGAAGTTCGCTTGTTGAGGGGCTCATTACGATACGTGAGCTGACGATTCCTCTTATTGATTTGCGCAAATGGTTTTACTTTGATGCGAGGGAGAGAAGCAAAGATCTCGCTCCCTATGCGATAAAAAGAGAGCCGGGTGAGGATGAGGTGATTATGATTTGTGAGTTTTCGCGATGGACTGTTGGCGTGAGGATCTATGAAGCGGACAGAATCTTAAATAAAAAATGGACAGAAATTGAGCAGAGTGCTGGAATCGGAAATTCGGGATTGAATAGCAAACTAGTCAGCAGGACGCGTTATTATGATGGGCGCTTGGTGCAGGTTGTGGATATTGAAAAAATGCTTGTTGATGTGTTCCCGTGGATTGAAGATGAGAAAAATGCAGAAGTGGATAAAATCAGACAAATCGTAACAGACAATGAAGTTTTATTGGCAGATGATTCCCCAAGTGTCATTAAGACTATGCAAAATATCCTTAACAAATTGGGTGTCAATTACAAAACTTTTGTCAATGGACAGAAGTTGTTGGATTATTTGTTTGCGCAAGACACAGATATTTCTAGAATTGGGATCATCATTACAGACTTAGAAATGCCAGAGGCAAGCGGTTTTGAGGTCATCAAGCAAGTCAAGGCAAATCCGATGACTGCAAGAATACCTATTGTCGTGAATTCTTCTATGAGTGGAAGTAGCAATGAGGACATGGCGCGATCGCTCAACGCTGATGAATTTATCTCAAAGTCAAATCCTGTACAAATTGAAGATGCGCTAAGGCGCTTTATGATTAAATAAGGGGCATCACATTTGCGGTGCGAACTTAGAATCTCTCTTTTAGAAATTTTATTTTTTGCTTAAATTTAGAATCTTAGAGAATTTTAAAGGGGTGTTGTGGTACGCCCAGAGGGAGTCGAACCCCCAACCCTCAGATCCGAAGTCTGATGCTCTATCCAATTGAGCTATGGACGCTTAGGATTGGAATCATATCTTAGAAACTTTTAAGACTTTATAAAAAGGAAAGAGAAATGAAAAGGATTCTGCTTGTATTGTTGTTTTTGTCGCTTGAGATAGCTTGTGCGCGTGATGTGATTGCCGTGAGCATACCCATGCAAAAAGAATTTGTACAAAAAATCGCAGGAGATTCTTATAGAGTGATTTCAATGGTAACGCAGGGCGTCAATCCCCATGATTTTGAGCCCAAAATCTCGGAGATTAAAGAGGTCAATATTGCGGTGGCATATTTGTCTATCGGGATTGAATTTGAAGAGACATGGTTGCCACGATTTAAGAATCAAAATAAAGCCATGCGCACTTTTGCAACAGACAAGGGGGTTGAAAAAATCAATTTTGCTCTTGAAGCCCATCACGCACACGCTTCACATGAGCATGAGCATGGCGATACGCACATTTGGCTCTCTACAAAGAATGCACTCAAAATCGCAGAAAATATCTACAATGCACTCATGTCTTTGAATCCTAACGCATCTTATACTGAATCTTATGAACGTTTGATTGCAGAGATCGCAGGGATCGACAAGGAATTGCAAGAGATTCTAAAAAAACTTCCAAAACATCAGAAATTTGTCGTGTTTCACCCGATGCTTGGATATTTCGCAAGAGATTATCATTTAGAAGAGATTGCCATTGAAGTTGAGGGAAAAAGCCCCAAAATGAAAGAAATGATAGAGGTGATAGAGACGATTAAGAGGGAACATTTGAAAGTTGTGTTTGCGCAGCCAGAATTTTCTGTGAAGTCTGCGGAATTTATCTCTAAAGAGAGTGGGGCGAAGCTCGGTTACTTTTCGCCATTACAGACACCTTGGGGGGAGAATCTCCTAACATTTGCAAAAACTTTAGTGGAATTACAGGGGGATTGAGGTGAGAATCCAGCTAATCCAAAGTGGATTAGCTAAGATTTTATTCAACAACAGGAGTGTGTGAGTTGCGCTTGTCATCTCCTATGTCATCTCTGTGCGCTTGAGAACCAACAACAGCATCCCAGACGATACATCCCTCCGTTGGACAAGCGGTTGCACAAGCAGGTTCGTCATTGTGTCCTACGCATTCTACGCATTTGTCATTATAGACGAAATAGCATCCGTCGTTGTTTGGGCTATCATCATCATCTACGATTGCTTCTACCGGGCATTCATCAATGCATGCACCACAGGCAATGCAAATATCAGTAATTTTAACAGCCATAATTTCTCCTTAGATTTTAGATTAAGCCTTGAGTATATAGAAAATTTTATAAAAATTAGCTTTTAAAAATGATTTGTGAAAGTTTTTGTATAAAATGCTGTAAAATTTCAGAGGCACAATCTGTAACTTCAAGGAATGCGCGTGAATATTATTTTTGGACCTGTGCAATCAAGACGTTTTGGGGAATCTTTGGGGGTGGATTTGTCCCCTTACAAGAAGCAATGCAATTATGATTGTCTGTATTGTGAGCTTGGTAAAGAAAGAGTACAAGGGGAAATGAGCGCGATTTTAGAGGTTGGTGAGATTTTAGAAGCCATTGAGGATGGGCTTAGGAGATTCCCTAAAGTGCAGTCTTTAACCATTACGGCAAATGGTGAACCGACTTTATATCCGCATTTGTACGAGTTGATGTTGAGATTAGAGGATATCAAGGGAGACAAAGAAACGCTTCTGCTGACAAATGGCTCATTATTGTATGACATTTGTGTGGCTAGGGCTTGTTTATTGTTTGATAAAGTGAAATTTTCACTTGATGCTGTTACAAAAGAAGTTTTCAAAAAGATCGACAGACCCCATAAGCAGATAGACTTAGAACAGATTCTAAGAGGAATCTATCAGTTTTGCGGGGATTTCAGAGGGGAGCTCTATGCGGAAATTTTGTTTGTTAAGGGTGTCAATGATGATGTGCAAGAGATTCAGAAAATGGCACAATTCCTCGCACCTTTGCCTTTAAAGAGATTAGATATTGGTAGCATTGACAGACCACCAGCCTACAGAGTAGAATCCCTTTTGCCAGAGGATTTAGAAAGAGTGCGAGAGATTTTTGTGCGCTATGGGATTCCTGTATTTGTCCCAAAGCGCACAGAAGTAGCAAAAAAAGAAAATCTCACAATCAGTGCAGAGGAGATATTAAAAACACTCGCCCTGCGCCCTATGAGTATAAAGGACGTGCAAAGTCTATGGAGCATAGAGAGTCAGGAGATTCTCAAATCACTGATTCTATCACAGCGCGTACAAATCAAAGTCATAGGAGATGTGGAATTCTATGTACTGACTTTATGAGGTTTTTATACAAAAGGAGTAAGATCTTGCAAAAATTTAGAGAGTGTGTTTAATGTTGCTTGCCATCTATAATATCTTTGTTTTTATTTTTATCGGTTATATGGCAAATATTTTACGACTTGTGGGCAATAAACAGAGTGGAATCCTGCTTGGATTTTTAGTGAATTTTGCGCTTCCTGCGCAAATTTTTAATGGTACTTATCATGCCAATGTGAGTTGGGATTTTTTATTGATTTGTTGTGTGGCGTTTTTGTCAAACTTTAGTGCAGTTGTGATTCTGCTCTTTGTGGGTCGTGCATTAAAGATTGAGCGCAATACACTCATTACGCTTTGTTTTATGGCATTGCTAGGAAACACGCTTTTTCTTGGATTCCCTTTTGTGCAAGGGGCTTTAGGAAATGCCTATGCCAATCAAGTGATTATTTATGATCAGATTGTCACAGGAATCCCTTTTGCATTCCTTGCACCTTTCATTGCATCGCTTGGAGGCAATGCATCCTTTAGTCTTAAGGGGATTTTTTTACGTTTAGCTAAGAGTCCGCTATTTTTGTCTTTCATATGTGGAATCGCTTTTAGATTCATTCCCTTTTCCATTCCCGATGAGCTTTTCACTCCGCTCAAGTCCCTTGCACAGACGGCTACGCCTGTCGCACTCTTTGCTATTGGTGTGCGCTTAGACATTAAGGGGATCTTAGATTGGAAATGTCCCATTTTGCTTTTGAGTGCGAAGATGTTCCTTGCGCCCCTGTTTTTGTTCATTGCCGTGCGATTTTTTTATGGTGAGTTTAGTGAGAGTTGGAAAATGGCGCTCATAGAGACAGCAATGCCTCCATTGTTGAGTGGTGTGGCCGTGATTTATGGGGCAGGATTGAATGGGAAACTTGCCTTAAATGCCGTTACATTTGGAATTCTCGTTAGCTTCCTTAGTGTGCCAATTTGGTTGTATTTTGCGTAATTAGAGCCATTTTGGGTTTGCTGTGAAGCTCACAGAGAGCCAGATTTTGTAACTTGGAATCTCTAGTGCCTTTTCTATGCGTTCGCGTATGAAATCAAACTCCTGCATGGTTGTTGGTTTGAAGTTTTTTTGCGTGAGAATATTGACTTCTACCATATAGAAGCGCCCCGACTTTGCCACATGAGTGTCATAATCGCTAAAGCCAAATTCCGCGCTCAAATCTTCCATAATTTGCGTAATCTTTTCATCAAGCTCTAGGGGAGCGACCATCATTAAATCTTTAAAATTGCTTATGGCTATACGAATGGGTGTGATGCAAAGAAGTATGGAGAGAATCGCTAGAAGGATGGGATCGATGTAGTGCATCATTTTTTCAAGCGTTATGGATTCTACAAGAAAGAATCGTGCCTCCAAAAAGAGCAGGGAATAAATGCAACCAAAGGCAATGAGTGTCCCAAGATAGAGGACGCAGTCAATTTTCCATTCTGTGCTATCAACTCTAATGAGATCGGATTCTAGGATTTTTGTGTAAAAGAATGTGTAAAAATACAAAAATGCGCAGAATAAAAACGCACAAAGGCTGTATATCACAGCTCCACCAAGTTCAACAGTGTAGCCTCCATTTAGGAGGCTTTGTAGGGCATTAAACAGAGCATAGACGCAAACAAAAACTAAGACAAGAGATTTAAAGAGATTCACCATAGGCTCAAAGCGCACATAGCCATATTGAAAAATATCATCATCTTCTTTGTAGATATATCGCGAAGTAATTACACTCAATGCGCCAAGACCAACGCTAATAAGTGCAACAAAGCCATCAAAAATCACCGCCATTGATTTAACAAAAACTCCAAATCCAATGCCAAAAATCGCTAAAATAAGTGCGCTAAACATAGAAACTTTAAGGACGTTTTGTTCTTTTTGGTTGGCCTGAATGGAATCTTGCATAAAGGTATTTTTGAGTGCAGAAAAACGTGGCTTATTGTTGCGTATGCTTGTGCCATATTTAGGAGAAAAGAGTGCAAAAAGATTCATAATGTTCCTTTATCTATGGGCATTGCAGAATCTTTGTGTAATGCTCTTTGATTTCTTTTTCACTTTCGCGTAAATCTTGTGGAATCCTTTCCATAAGCTCCCTTGCCATCTCGCATTGTTTGAGTTTATAATATCCCCACGCGAGAGAATCAAGATAATAGGCGTTTTCGGATTCTTGTTGAAGGGCATTATTGACATAATCCATGCCCTCTTGTATGCGTGTGGCATCGTTGAAGTCATGCTCTATCATCAAATAGCCTAAATAATTCCAATAGAGCGCGTCATTTGTGGAATTTGCAGCCTCTTTTAGATCTCTTTCAATAGAGGCGATCTGTTGTTTTGCGCGGGGCTTGGTACTCTCATAACTCATCATGGCTTGATAGGCGAGGAAGTTAGCATCCTGCGTGTTTTGATAAATAATTTTAGCCTGCTCTATGCTTTTTTTTGTATTTTTTTCTAGACGATAGACTTCAAAGAGAATCTTATCCCTCTCATTGATTTTTGGATTTTTGGATAAAAAAGATTCTGCTTTTTTGAAATCTTTAAGCTGGAAATCAATCTCTAAAGCGATTCTTGCGTATTTTTGTGTGCCTAATTCTTCAAAGAGAGATTTGTAGATTCTAGAGGCATTTTGGAAGTCCTGCATCTCCACATAAATGAGGGCTAACTTTTCACCTGTGAGTTGAGAGATTCCATTGTTTTGAATGTGTGTTTCATAGAGCTTAATCGCAGTCTTTTTGTCCTTTAAAAAAAGCAAATAAATAGCTACGAGTTTGTCAAGCAAAACTTCATCTTGATTGAATTGATAGGCTTTTTGCAGGTATTTTGTCGCATTTGTGAAGTCTTGCTGGAGAAAATACACAGAAGAGAGGAGTTCGTAGTTTGTCGCACTTTTGTTGTCATTTATGAGGATATTAGCCTCTTTTATGGCTTCTTGAAATTCTTTTGCATTAGTGAGAATCCCAACGAGCGCGGCGCGAACCTCTTCGTCTTTAGGATATTTTTCTAAATATTTATAGGCATTGATTTTTGCATTTGCAGTGTCATGTTGTGCGACAAGGATTCCTAGAATCTCTTTGAGATAGCTTGGATTCTTGCTTAGAGTATAAGCTTGAGTGAAAAACTCCTTAGCTCCGGCATAATCTTTCGCATCGGCGGCTGCATATCCCTGCATAATGAGAATGTCTTCGGGATTTTTGACTTCTTTGAAGCTTGAGTTTGGTATGATTTCTTTTTTTATGCAACCAACAAGACCGATAAATAGCAAAAATGCACTGAATCCTCCAATGAATTTTTTATTTTTCCACCACACCGATACATTCCTTTAATAAGTCTCTAAAATCTTCTTTATAGCAATCCCAAAAGGGAAAATTGACACATTGTGCGGGACGTTTTGGGTAGATTTGACATGCGCCATCTTTAAAAAAGACACAAGAATAAACATCTCCACCCTCTGAAATCTCGCGCAAAGAATAGCGATAACCGACCTTTTTGACAAAATTCTGGCAAAATTGCTCAAATTCCACTCCTAAGAATTCTGCGATATTTTGAATCTCTTTTGGTGTGACAAAAATATATCCACTCTCACCCGTGCAACAGCGCCCACCGCATTGTGCGCATTTGCTAGGATTGAAGAAAAAGTTGAAATCGCCATGTTCTTCTAAGTGTTCTAACATTTAATGCTCCAAGTATTTGCACTCTTGTAAATTGATTTTGTCTCCTGCGTAAAATCTCCGTTTCTTCCGCTCTCGTGCGTAAAAAGCGGCGGAAAAATCACGCAAAGACTTTTGGAATTTTTTTTTGCACGACATAATACCAAACTTGCGCTTTTGTCTGGCTTTGGATAAACAAAGCGCAAAGAAATGAGTGGAATCTTAAAGGCATTTAATGCGCTTGTCAATGTGTTTATGGACTTTGCATCATAGCAAAAAATAAGCTCTCCATTGTGTTTGAGAATAGCATTGGACTTTTTGACAAAATCAAAAAACGGAAGATTTTCTGCATAACGTGCGCTTGAAATGTCGCTGTTTTTAGATTTTACAACGCCATCGTGATAAAAGGGAGGATTGCTAAGAATCACATCAAAGGGAGTGTGATTCGTGTGAGCTTGAAAATTAAAGCTTAAGAAATCATCGCAAATGAGGTCGGCTTGTGAGTGATTGATACGTAAATTGTGTGTGCAAAATTCCACAATCTTTGGATTCTTTTCTATTAAGGTTAAATGCAAGGGAATATCTCTAGCGCACAATAATCCTAAGATTCCACAACCTGCGCCAACTTCTAAGACTGTGGAGTGTGGTTTTAAAAAATCTTTGGCAAAAGAGTAGAGGAATAATGTGTCGCTGTTATAACAATATCCATCTTTTGGTTGATAAATTTGCATAAGAATCCCTAATTTGCGTGAATCTCTAATTGAAAAATCGTCTTTTGCGTGTGCGTTTGCATGTGCAGTGAGATGGAATCACTCTTAGAAGTGTAAATGAGGCTCTCACCATTGCGTACAATGATTTGTTTGAAGCCATCGGAGAGCTTTTGTTTATTTTCTCCGCTAAAGATTTCATGTCCATTGAGAAGGGCGCTAAAGTCTAGTTCCTTGAAATGATCATTGCCAAAAAAGCGACGTATGATAGAGTCTTTTGCATAGCACTCTTGATTGAGACAGATTTTGTTGCTGTAGCATTTCATTTGAAGCAACACAACTCCTGCATTAAAAATCTCTAAATCCGTGTGATTTGCGTATGTTTTGACAAAACCTAAATCATAGAATCTGAAATCTTTAGTAGAAAAAAATACCGTTTTTGTAGAAGAAGTTTGCAGTGCAGAGGGGGCTTGCGCACATCCCCCCACCACAAAGAGAGTCAATAGAGCAAAGAGAGGAATTAGAATTGTTCGCCTGTTAATACGCGATACCATCTTTTACCATCAAGTTTGAGTTCCATATTGACTTGGCAAAGACCATCTTTATAAATGGTTTCTACGATTTCAGCATTGCGAATCACAGCAAGAACTTTTGTCTTCACTGTTGAGTTCTTAAGCATCATGTCGCGCACTGTATCTTGTGCATTGACGCGGATTCCATACATTTTTTCCCCAATCTGTCTGTAGGCATCCACGATTGCTGCGCGTTTTGCTAGGGCTAGAGCCTGTGCAGGTGAGAGTGTTGTATCAGGAGCAACTCCCATTCCAATCGCGCTAATCTCAATGATACTTGAAGGCGTGATGATTGGAGCATTTGGAATCACAATGTCATCTCCACCGATTTCAGTCCCTTGCAAACCAACGGGTGTGTTAGAATTCCGACCAATAGACGAAGAAGCTTGTACTCCTGCATTTCCAATCGGGCTTTCTTGCAAACTGCTTGTGCTTAAGATAGCACTATTGCTTGCTGTGCTTGTAAGCGCAAATAAACTACTTCCCAAAAGCATTCCTGCTAAAACTAGTGAAATTGATGTTCGTGTCATTTCAATCCTTTCTGACATAAGATACTAGAGATGAAGCAATTAGTGTTCCACTTTTTCTAACAACACAGATCTCAATTCTTGCAACATGCCATCCATTCCCTCCAAATAAAGCTCTCCAGCCTTATTCCAAAGTTCTTGTATATGATCATGGGGAAGATGGAGAGCAGCTAATGCTGTGGCATAGAGGAAATGGCTCAAACTTCCACCAAAAAGTATGCTGATAAATGGTTCGCGTTCTTGCTCCATAGCAATGGCATTATGCATCACATCAAGCACAAGGAAAAGAGATTTTTTGTTATCAATTGGCTTTTTGAATATATCATGGATTTTGTTTTTGAAAGCAAGGATTTCAAAGAGATATTTTTCTGTCTTTTTTGTATAGAAATTCTCTTCATAGGGATTCCTAAAAAGAGATTTGAGCTGCTTGATGACAGTCTTTTTTTTGATGGGTTTTAATTCAAAGTCTTCAAAATGAATGGGGGTTGCTCCTTCTAGCTTCGCTCCATCGTTGAGATTGAGGATGTGGAAAGGCTTGAGTCTGCTAAAGGCTTCTTCTAAGGAACTCTTAGAGAGCGAAAATAGCGGATCAGAATAAATATCATCGCTAAAGTTTCCAGCCACAGGAAAGGCATCAGATGGTAAGCCCGTATCTTCGTCGCCATAATAGGAATTTGTGGCATGTTTTTTGGCACCTTTTTTATAACCACAATCAAGTCCGCACAAAACCACATCACTGCCCAAATAACATGCAAGGGAAGTCCCTGCGTTTCCGACAAGCGGAGAGGTGAATTGCACCTTAAAGATTGGAGCATTGAGGTTTGCTGCACTGCTTCCCTCGCGCTCAAAGTAATAAATCTCCTTTGCGACTTTTTTGGCCTTTTTATCAACGACACTCGCGCAAAGTAACGGAATATCCCCAAGTGGTGCTTCTTCTAAGACTTTATCTAAATATTCATGGCGCTCAATTTCTATTTGGAAATCGGGCTTGATTCCATAGTTAAGCAGTGGTTTTAGGGCTGTTCCGCAACTAAAGAGAATCATTTTGTCTTGATTTTCTTTAATGAAAGGCAACAAAAAGTCAAGGCTTGGTCCATTTGCAATCACGCAGATTGGAGCATTAACGCGCTTTGGTTCTATCAGCATTGTATTCATCTTGCAAGAGAGTTTATTACGGATTCCGCGCATTTCATCTTCAAATGTTCCCCAACCGCGTAGGGTTTGAGACTGTGCCTCAAAGACAAGCTCACGTGCATTGAGGCTAACGGGGGTTTGGTAGAAAACAAGCTCAAAGCGGATAATCGCAGAGCTTATGCGACGCATTAAGAAAAAATTTGTAATGTATTCTCTCTTTATGATGCTCTCTAAAAAGATATATCCTGCTTGTTGCTGTGTCTTGCTAAACAAAAGGGCAAAATCCACAAAAAAACAAGAGATTCTAAAGAGATCAAGCGACTCCTCAAAGATTAAAAAATTATGGATAAAAGAGTATTTTTCTGCAAGAATCTGCAAAAATATCCCCCCGCCTAAGCCGAAGAGATTCAGGCTTGGCAAAAAATCGCTTGGGAGATGATAGGCATCAACTGCACCATTTTCTGAAGCATAGGTGAGGATTCCATTGACAAGAATCTTGCTGTATTGAAACTCTTCTTCCATCATTCCCCCCCTACTGCCAATAATGCGATGCCATTTTTCATTAATTGGAGGGTTGTAGGCACAAGTCTCATGGACATCCAGCATTGTGGATTTTCCATCGACGATAGGAAACATAAAGGTGTTTTGTATAAAATTAAAAATATTGATTCCATCTGTACCTATGTGGAGCTTGTATTCCTTAGCAGGAGTTTGCAAGAATTCGGCTAAGTTAGGATAGTGATTTCTGAAGTATTGCACATTGGCATTGAATTGTTGATGACAAAAAGCTTCTATTTGTTCACAACTGCTTGTTTTTAAAAATTCTAAAATCCCCATTAATAAAGTCCTTAAAGTTGTCCCATTGAAATGTTCTTAACATTTTCTTGATAGAATCATAACAATCCATTAATGATAATTGCTGTATAATTTTAGCAGAATTTTTTAAAAATATTATTTTTAGAGGGTCTGATTGTGATTTTACAATTTTTAAAAGAGCCAAAGCACATAGGGGCTCTGTGTGCTAGCTCTAAAAGTCTGGGCAGTGCAATGATGCGCAATATCGGAATCACTGATGCGGAATACATTGCAGAAATCGGTCCAGGTGGTGGGGTTTTTACAGAAAAGATTCTTGCACTCAAGCAAAAAGAAGCGCATTTTTTTGCCATTGAGATTAATTCTTATTATGCAAGAAAATTGCAAGAAAAATTTCAAGGCATTGAAGTGGAGAACAAAAATGCAAATCGTTTGCCGTCAATTATGCGGAATCGGAAAATCAAGAGTCTTGATGTTGTGATTTCTGGGATTCCTTGGAGTCTTTTGAAGGACAAAGAGCAAGATATTTTATTAAAGAATATTCACCGCTCTTTGCGCGTTGGAGGATACTTTTCCACCTTTGCCTACATGCTTCCCACGCCTAAGGCACTGCTGTTTAAAAAGAAATTATGCAAATACTTTTCTGAAGTGACAACTTCTGATGTCGTTTGGAAAAATTTACCTCCCGCTTTTGTTTATTATTGCAAAAAATAATTTTTTGTGTGATTTTAAAGATTTGAGAGACTATAATTGAGCTTTCAAATCAACAGAAGGCTTCAAATGCAAGATTACAAGATTTTTACAGGGAGTGCGCATAGGGAATTTTCTGCGCAAGTCGTGAAGGCTTTAGGGATGAAGCTCTCTGAAGCAGAAGTGTCGCGCTTTAGTGACGGAGAGGTGAGTATTCGTCTGTGCGAGAGTGTGCGCGGAAAAGATGTGTTTGTGATTCAGCCTACTTGTGCTCCCACAAATGACAATCTCATGGAATTGCTCATTATGATAGATACGCTCAAACGTAGTTCGGCAAAGAGTGTAAATGCAGTCATGCCTTATTTTGGCTATGCGCGACAAGATCGCAAGGCTGCTCCGCGCGTTCCAATCACCGCAAAGCTGGTTGCTGATCTTTTGCAGTGCGCAGGAATCACGCGTCTTGTTACGATGGATTTGCATGCTGGACAAATTCAGGGCTTTTTTGATATTCCTGTGGATAATCTCTATGGCTCAATTATATTCAAGGAATACATTCTCACGCACAATTTGCAGAATTCTGTTGTTGCAAGTCCTGATATTGGTGGCGTTGGGAGGGCGCGGTATTTTGCGAAGCTTTTGGGGTTGGACATTGTCATTGTTGATAAAAGACGCGAAAAAGCAAATGAGAGTGAGGTTATGAATATCATTGGAAATGTGGAGGGGAAGAATGTGATTTTGATTGATGACATTATTGATACCGCAGGGACAATGGTAAAAGCGGCGCGGGCGTTCAAACAAAAGGGCGCTGTGAGCGTGATCGCGCTTGGAACGCACGCTGTTTTTAGTGGTCCTGCATATGAGCGCATCATGCAAGATGAAATTGATGAGGTGATCGTAACAGATACGATTCCGCCAAGAATGGAGTGTGATAAGATTAAGATTTTGAGTGCCGCTCCTTTGTTTGCCGAAGTGATTAGAAGGATTAATGATGGACAAAGTGTTGATTCGTTATTTGTTTAAAATAGGAATCATTTTAATGTTAGGATTCCTCAATCTCTGTGCGCAGGAATCGGAGCATAAAATACAGGCGGTACTTGAGACGACTTCGGGCAAGATTGTCTTAGATTTGTTTCCAGAAGTTGCTCCAAAGGCTGTAGAAAACTTCGTTACACACATTAATGAAGGATATTACAATGGAGTGATATTTCATCGTGTGATTCGTAAGTTTATGATTCAAGGCGGAGATCCTAGCGGGACAGGTAGAGGCGGTGAGTCAATTTGGGGAAAAGACTTTGAAGATGAGATTGCAGAGGGCTATGTCTTTGATAGAGCGGGGATTCTTGCTATGGCAAATTCTGGTGCAAACACAAATGGCAGTCAATTTTTCATTACAACGACACGTACGCCCCATCTTAATGGAAAACACACGATTTTTGGTGAGATTAGTGCAACGGATAGGGAGGAGAGTTTTAGAGCCTTGCGCAAGATAGAATATACGCAAACAGACGGGAATGACAAACCACTTAAAGAACAAAAAATCATTAAAGCCTACATTATTGCTAACCCTTAGGATTTAGGGCGGAAGGCTTTAATCACCTCTTCGTTTGTCTCCAAATAGGCTGCTCCGATTAAATCCAGACAATAGGGAATCGCAGGGAAAACGGCATCGAGGCATTCCCTAATGGACTTTGGTTTTCCTGGCAGATTGACAATGAGGCTTTTGTGATAGATTCCGGCACTTTGTCGCGAGAGGATTGCTGTGGGGACGTACTTTAGGCTTACTTGTCGCATAAGCTCTCCAAAGCCCGGAAGCATTTTTTCACACACCGCTTCTGTTGCTTCGGGTGTCACATCGCGACTTGCAGGACCTGTTCCGCCTGTAGTAATAATGAGATCACAAGCCTCTTTGTCGGCAAGTGTTTTGAGCTCTTCTTGAATGAGAGTGCATTCATCGGCGATAACCTTATAGACAGGCTTAAAGGGTGTGCTAAGATATTCTTGCAGGGTTTCTAGTATCGCTTTTCCAGAAATATCTTCGTAGATTCCGGCACTTGCACGATCAGAGATTGTAAGGATTCCTATGATGGCCTCTTTCATTATATGTCCTTTATGTTATGATGAATCCATTGTATGATTTCTGCAGGATTGTTTAAATCTAAAATCTCTAAAGGGTAAGATTGCAGGGATTCTTTGGCGATGCTAGAATCGATGGCAACGGCTTGAATGTAGGGTAAAAATCGCTCATTAAAGACATTTCTTGCAACACAGATTCTAGGAAATGGCAACTCCTTTAAGCCCTCAACAAACAAATAATCATAGTCTTGAAATTGTTTTTTTAAGGCTTCAAGCTCTAATGATCTATGGAAGCGGAGAGTAGTTTGAGTCGCTCCTAGAATGACAACATCGGCACCACTTTCAAAAAATCTTGCAGAATCTTTATGGGGTGTGTCTATGATGGCTTTGTCCTTTGGGTCATGCTTAATGATAGCTATGCGTTTGTTGGGGGCATGCGATTTAAGCCATAGAGAGAGCTTTTCTATAAGCGTTGTTTTCCCGCTGTTAGAATCCCCTGTGAATGCTACGGCTCTCAAATGAATGCCCTTAGCCTAAAATTCCACTATGGGGGAGTTTGTGGCTGCGATCTTTTGCATAAATGCGCACACCATCTTTCAAATCGTATTTCCAAATGGGTGCGTTATGCTTAAAATCCTCTATGAATTCCTCAAAAATCTCTAAAGTTGCACGACGTTTTGCGCTAAAGACTCCAGCCATATAGGAACTTTTGTGATTGGGGACATCTCCTTGAGAGTGAGCCATTTTTAAGAAAGCTTGTTTTTGAGAGGCTTTCTGTTGCCATTTGAGAAACCATTTTTCTAAAAGAGGCGCATAAATGTCAAAACTCAACCCATCACAATGATTTTCGGCGCGAACTATGCCTGTGAAAATGGCGTTTGCGCCAAAGTTGTTTTGTGTCCCAAAGTGATACCAAGAAGCATAGATTTTAGCAGTGTCTAGCGCACCTTCAAAGAGTTCTAAGCCGATTACTTGAATCCTTTTTGCTTCTTGCTGGAAGCACTCTTGCATAAAATTCCTTATCCACCACACACGGGAGGAAGTAAGGCGACTCTATCGCCCTTATTAATAGTTTTGTCTAATGAAGTGATAATCTCATCGTTAAGGGCAATTGCGCAATCTTTCAGCCAAGGCTCTATCTCGGGAATTTTTTGTAATTCTTCTTTGAGGGCATAGAGATCATTTGCGTTTGCTTTATAGGTTTTGTTTCCAAGTGGTCCTAAAAATTCTACTTCTATCATTGTAAATCCTTTGTAAAACTTTTATTGTAAGAGTTCAATGTATTCTTCTTGCATTTGGTAGGGAGGCAATCTTGTTCCGTTTATGTTAGGAGTGGGATTCTGCCTTTGTGGTGCTTGTCTTGTCTGTGCGGGATGTGCTTGGCGTTTGGAGTTTGCAAGTGGCTTGACGGAGAGAATCTTTCCTGTCCTTCCATCAACAAAAAACGCGGAATCCTTAGGGTATTTTTGCATTTCGTTTTTGAGGGCTTCATCAAAGGGTGTGAGAGGTGAGAGCTGATATTTTGTTATGCTATTTGAGAGACGTTTTTGTGGATTGACACTCACAAAAGTGTCTGCATAGAGAGCGGGACAGATTAAAAAAACCAGCAAAAATACCCAAAAACTTTTTAAGCTTAATTTGGATAGAGACATAAAGAATCCTTCAAAGTGAATTTGGTTATAATTTTATAATAAAACATTGACAAAGTAAAGGACTTTTTATGATAGAGATTATCGCAACACAAAATGCCCCTCAAGCAATTGGTCCCTATTCACAAGCGGTGAAATTTGGGAATGTGATTTACACTTCTGGACAAATTGGATTAACACCACAAGGAGAGCTTGTAGGGGATATCCAAGTGCAAACAAGACAGGTACTAGAGAATCTTAGCGCGGTTTTAAAAGCGGGAGGAAGCCGCCTCAATCAAGTCGTTAAAACAACGATTTTTCTAAGCAATATGGAAGATTTTGCAACTGTTAATGCGATTTATGCGGAATTCTTCGGAGAGCATAAGCCCGCAAGAAGTACCGTTGGGGTCAAGGAATTGCCCAAAGGAGCATTAGTGGAGATAGAATGCATTGCGTTGCAATGATTTTTGAGAATTGATGATAGAGATTTTTGCGTTTTAAGTAAGTTTAATAAAGTTTGAGGTAGAATCGCGGACTTTATTAGCTTAAAATAAAAACTTCAAATTAAGGAATTGTATGATGTATGCAATCATTGCGAATGGAGGCAAACAATACAAGGTGAGCGCGGGTGATGTTATTTTGCTTGATCGCTTGAATCTTGAGCCAAAGTCAGAAGTTGAAGTGAGTGAAGTTTTAGCAGTTTGTAATGGAGATGATATCAATCTTGGCACACCTTATGTGAAAAACGCAAAGGTCATACTAGAGGTCATCAACGAGGGCAGAGGCAAAAAGGTCATCACTTTTAAGAAACGTCGCAGAAAAGACAGCAAGACAAAAAGAGGCTTTAGGCGCGATTTTACACGAGTGCGCGTGGTTAAAATCGTCGCATAAGAAAATTAAAGGAGTTTGAAATGGCACACAAAAAGGGTCAAGGTAGTACGCAAAATAACCGCGATTCTGCGGGACGTCGTTTGGGTGTTAAGAAGTTTGGTGGTCAATTTGTTCGCGCAGGAAATATTATTGTGCGTCAAAGGGGAACAAAAATACATCCCGGAAATAATGTCGGACTCGGAAAGGATCATACGATATTTGCCTTAGTTGATGGGACTGTTTCTTTTGAGAGAAAAGACAGGAATCGCAAAAAAGTTTCTATTATCCCCGCTTCTTAAGTCTTTAATTTTCTTTAACACTCCACAAGTTTTCGTGCGATTGGAACACTCTTGTGGGGACTTCTTTTCTAAGGTTTTTTATGTTTGTGGATTGTGTTGAAATCTCTGTGTCTTCTGGCAAGGGTGGAGAAGGGGCAGTTTCGTTTCGCCGTGAGAAGTTTGTCATCAATGGTGGTCCCGATGGTGGCGATGGTGGCAGGGGCGGAAATGTCTATTTTCAGGTGGATAGGAATACCGATACATTGTCGCATTTTAGAGGACACAAAAATTTCAAGGCTCAAAATGGGCAGCAGGGGTCTGGGCATAATAAATATGGTAAAAAAGGCAAAGATCTCGTCATCACCGTTCCGCCGGGAACGCAAGTCTATGATGTTTGTAGTGGTGCGTTGTTGTTGGATTTGCTAGAAGAAGGTCAAAAGATTTTGTTCCTTGAAGGGGGCAAGGGAGGATTAGGAAATGTGCATTTTAAGAGTGCGACAAATCAGCGTCCAACTTATGCGCAAAAAGGTTTGCCCGGAGTAGAAAAAAGATTGCGCTTAGAATTGAAGCTCATTGCCGATGTTGGACTTGTCGGATTCCCAAATGTTGGAAAATCAACGCTTGTCTCCGTGTTGTCTAATGCAAAACCAGAAATTGCAAATTACGAATTTACAACCTTGATTCCGAGTTTAGGGATTGTTAATGTTGGAGATTATCAATCCTTTGTGATTGCGGATATTCCCGGAATCATCGGAGGGGCGAGTGAGGGAAAAGGTCTTGGAATAGAGTTTTTGCGACACATTGAAAGAACGCGTTTTTTTTTGTTTGTGTTGGATTTGTCAAGTACACGGGATTTAGAACAGCAATTTTTGACACTACGACGTGAGATTCATAACTTTAGCACGTTATTGTCTGCTAGACCCTATGGGATCGTGTTTTCTAAAAGTGATGTGTTGGGGGATAGAGGGCAGATTGAGGAGAGGATAAACGATTTTATTAAGAAGTTTCATTTTGCATTACACTTAAGAAGTACGCATTCTTTGTATTTTGCGCAAGATTCCATGCAAGATTCTATAGAAAATAGACATGCAGAATCTTGCACTGTTTATGATGGTGAATGTCCGCTCTTTGCTATGGGTATTTCAAGTGTGAGTGGAGAAAATATGGATTGGCTTAAACAAACATTATATGAGATTCTTAGGGATTTAAAGAGCCTAGAGAGCGCAAGTGTCAAGAGGAAAATCTCATAAATTTAAGGAAAGGATGGAATGCAAAAAAAGAGAGTTGTTATCAAGGTTGGAAGCGCGATTTTGGTAGAGAATCAAAAAATCAATTTAGAGAGAATAGAATCTTTGGTACAACTTATCAATGAGATTCGGAATTCTTATGAGGTGATTTTGGTGAGTTCTGGTGCTGTGGCTTCTGGTTTCACTGCATTAGAATTAGATAAATCAAATCTCTCAAACAAACAGGCTCTTGCTGCCATTGGACAGCCATTGCTTATGCAAACTTATGCTAGGGCATTGGGGAAATATGGAATTCTCAGTGCGCAGGTGCTATTTTCGGGCTATGATTTGGATTCTAGGAAAAGGACACGTAATGCGCAAAATGCAATGGAGGTTCTACTGCAAAACAATGTTTTGCCTATCATTAATGAAAATGATGTGACCACCACAGGTGAACTGATGTTTTTAGGGTTTGGTGATAATGATCAGCTCTCTGCCTATGTTACTCATTTTTTTTGTGCGCATCTTTTGGCAATTTTGAGTGATATTGATGGGTACTATACCGCGAATCCTCATACAAATCCTAACGCAAAAATGCGTAAAATCGTTACGCAACTCTCTGAAGAAGAGCTTGCAGCAGAAGCGACGCCTAATAATGCTTTTGCCACGGGCGGAATCGTTACGAAGCTCAAGGCGGCGCAATTTTTATTGGAGCGCAAGAGAGAGATGTTTCTCTCTAGTGGCAAAGATCTGACGATATTGCGAGATTTTTTGCTAGAACACAGGCATGAAAAAGGTACATTATTCACTTCAAATCCTAATTCTTAATCGTTTTTAATGATTTTTGGATAAAATGAATGTTTTTAAAACTTTTGAAATTTGTGAGGATTGAGTAATGAAATTGACAAAAATCAGTTTAATGGCTTGTGTCGCAATCTGTGGAATCCATACGGCAGAAGCACAGCCCTTAGAAGAAGCCATTAAAGGCGTAGATGTGAGCGGAATGTTACGTTATCGCTATACAGACAATCGCTATGATAAACGTGGCTTTGTTGATAACGATAGTGCAAATAGTAGTGGACGTGGAAGTGCAGCACATCAATGGCGTGCAGAGGCTCTCTTTAAGACTCCCGCTATTAACGCCGTCTCTATGAATCTTGGTGTGCGCTATCACAATGCAGAGCAAAATGTCAATCATGGAAAAGGCATAACAAATGCCGATGGGACTACAACTTCGTTCTTGGGAAATGGGCTTGGTAGTGGAAAGGATTCAAGCTTTGGTGTGAGTGAATTTAATGCGGTTATTACGCCTGATTCTACGACAACGGCTATTAAAGTGGGCAAGATGATTTTAACAACCCCCCTTAATGACCCGCTAGATGACAGAGGCACCGGAATTTTGGCGACAAATGCTGATTTGAATCACTGGACATTTGTAGCAGGAGCGTTTGATTCTTGGAGCCTTGATGATATGTTTGTAGGATACGCACTCACACCCGATGATCGCTCTGTAGATAAGCCTCTCTATACACTTGCGGCCATTGGGAATTATGAGACAAATTTTGGCAATATTGAAGCGCAAGTTTGGGGCTTTAAGATTGATGATTTGCTTGATAGCGGTGTCTTTGCGCAGTTAGGGTGGCACAGTGATTTTTATTGGTTGGTTGGACAATATGCTTTTGCAAATTTAAATAATGAAGCGGATCAGCCTTTTGCAGCTCTCTATGGGGGACAAATTCAAGATAGCGCCGATCTCTATACGATTGAAGCGGGGACAAAATTCCATCGTTGGAATGTGCCATTGTCTTTTAAGGTTGGGTATATTGGTAACACAAAGGATTCTTATGCGGTCTCATTGGATAATGAGGGTTCTTTTCAAAAGGTTGGACAAATTTGGTTTGAAAACAATGCGACACGTGTGAGCATTTCCGTCTCTCCCTTTGCAGAGGGACAATTTATGCCACTACAAGATGAAAGCAATGAATTGAGTGTGTTCTATGGGAATTTAAGTTATGACATTTTGGAGAATTTGACACTAGGAATTGACTATGTCAATGGGACAAATAAAATTACACGTGGTTTAGATAATGCGCGATACAGCGGGGATATTGACTTTCAAGAAATCAACCCCTATTTTTCTTACCAACATTCTAAGAATCTTAGGGTGATTGCTTGGTATTCAATGCTCACAACAGATGCAGATAAGCAGATTGTCTTAGGAAGTTCAGATGTGAGCACTTGGAATCCCGCCGAAAATTCCGATTCTGAAGATCGCAACCGTCTGCGCGTTGAGATTAAATATTCTTTCTAATCTGCTCTTTTGGTTATGACTTGACTTATCCAGCCTTTTAGGCTGGGTGTTTAGCTCTTTTTTGTGGTTTTTTTGGTTTTTCTAATCTACCTTATGTGTTTTGCTTAAAGCTTTTTGCAATGATTCTTTATGGAATAAATTTTGCTTGTATATTTCTAAATACTTCAATAAGGAAATTGAAAGGAGAGAAAATGGAATTCTTAAAGGATGATGGATTGAGCTTTTGCAGTTTTTTTGATATTAAGGCACTTTGTAATGAGGAAAAGAATCCTAATGAAGCAAACTTAAAAAAAAGCGAAAATGAGGGTGGCGTGTATCTCAATAGCACAAAAGAAAACGAAAAGGTAATGATTTTGTATGCTAAGGGCAAGGCGCAGAAAAATCCTGCATGATACCAAAAGAATCATAGCCTTCAAAAAGTCGTGTAATTTTGCTTCAATGCGTGAGATTCCTTAGTTTTTGTTGTTATAATGTTAGGACAAAAATTTGGAGTTTTGGCGATGATAAAAATTACTGAAAACAGCTTAAGAGATGGGCATCAATCGCTTCTTGCGACACGTATGCGCACAGAAGATCTGGTGGAAGCGGCGCAGATTTTTGAACAAGTTGGATTCCATAGTGTAGAAGTGTGGGGAGGCGCGACTTATGATACCTGTTTGCGCTATCTTAAAGAGGATCCTTTTGAACGTCTTGCAATTTTTAAAGAGATTTTTCAAAAGACTCCGATTCAAATGCTCTTGCGTGGGCAAAATCTCATTGGCTATCGTCATTATGCAGATGATGTTGTGCGCGAGTTTGTGCGCCTTTGCACTCAAAATGGAGTGGATATTTTTAGAATCTTTGATGCACTCAACGATATAAGAAATGTTGAGGTCTCTATTGAGGAAGTCAAAAAGCATGGCAAACACGCACAAGGCGCGATTTGTTACACCACTTCGCCTGTGCATACGATTAAGAGTTTCGTAGAATATGGCAAAGAACTCGCTAAGAGAGGTTGCGATTCTTTAGCTATCAAGGATATGGCGGGTTTGATTACTCCTAATGCGACATTTGAATTGGTACGTGCGCTAAAGAGTGAGATTGATTTGCCTTTGGCGCTTCATACGCACGCCACAGCTGGATTTGCGTTTGGCTCTCATTTGCGCGCCATTGAAGCGGGTGTGGATATTTTAGATCTTTCAAATTCCGCTCTTGCAGAGGGAACGAGCCATCCTTGTACACAATCAATGGTTGCGACTTTGCAAAACACACAATGGGATACAAAGCTTGATCTATCATTAATGGAAAAGGCAGCGGAGATATTAAAGAGGAATCGCAGAAAATACAAAAAGTTTGAATCCGAATACAATCAAATTGACACGCGCGTTTTGGTGAGTCAAATTCCGGGTGGTATGATTTCAAATATGGCCAATCAACTCAAAGAGCAAAATGCACTTGATAAAATGGATGAAGTGTTGTTAGAGATTCCTAATGTCCGCAAGGATTTTGGCTACCCTCCGCTCGTTACACCTTCAAGTCAGATTGTCGGTACGCAAGCGGTTTTAAACGTATTAGCTCAAACGCGCTATAAGACACTCACAACAGAATCCAAAAATATCATTAAGGGCTATTATGGTAAGACGCCCGCCCCTGTTTCTAGTGAGCTTATCGCGCGAGTCAAGCAGGAGGGCGAGGAGATAATCACTGTGCGCCCTGCGGATAAGATTCCCCCTGAATTGCAAAAAGCACGTGAGGAATCCAAAGATTTTGCAAAGAGCGAGACGGATGTGATTTCTTATGCAATTTTTGGTGCAATTGCAAAACAATTTTTGAATGAACGTAACGAGAATCGTTTGAGTCCAGAGGCTTTAACGACATTTGAAGGTGATTTGAATGCACCAATGCCAAAGGATTTTACCATTAATTTACATGGAGAGACTTATCGGGTTAAGATTGAGGGAAGCGGAGAAAAAACTGAAGATGTGCGACCTTTTTTTGTGCGTGTGGATGGAGATTTGAGAGAAGTTTTAGTGGAAT
Source organism: uncultured Helicobacteraceae bacterium (assembly GCA_947588965.1). Classification (GTDB taxonomy): domain Bacteria; phylum Campylobacterota; class Campylobacteria; order Campylobacterales; family Helicobacteraceae; genus Helicobacter_D. The sequence continues at coordinate 98,358 of CANQAN010000001.1, read as the reverse complement.
CTAATGAGTCTGGACAGCATTTGCAAAAGACGAGTGATTCCTTACCTCAAGCGAGTTTGCCCGGTCATATCATCTCGCCAATGCCCGGAAACTTGACAAAACTTAAAGTGAAAGTGGGTGATAAAATCAAAGAAGGCGATGTTTTAGCGATTGTAGAGGCTATGAAAATGGAAAATCAAGTTTTGGCGACAATCGGCGGAGAGATTAAGGAGATTTATGCTAAAGAAGGACAGCAAATTAGCGCAAACCTTGCCATTATGCTTGTAGAGTAATGCGAACTTTAAATGTCAGTGAGCTGAATGCGCAAATTAAGAGCCTTTTAGAGACGACCTTCATACAAGTGAGCGTTGCAGGAGAGGTGAAAAATCTGACGACGCACACGAGCGGACATTTGTATTTCACACTCAAAGATAAGGATTCGTCTCTGCGATGTGTTATGTTTCGAGGCAATGCATCGCGTTTGAAATTCCAAATTCAAGATGGAATGTCCCTTACATTAAATGGCACCATCAGTGTTTATGTGCCACGTGGGGATTATCAACTCAACTGCTTGAGTGCTTCTCCAAATGGTGTTGGAGAGCTGACGCTTGCCTATGAACAACTCAAAGAAATGTATCAGAAAAAGGGCTATTTTGAAAACAAAAAGCCTCTGCCAAAATTTCCTCAAAAAATTGCATTACTCACTTCCAAGACGGGGGCTGTGTTGCATGATATGTTAAGTGTTGCACAAAAACGTTGGAATCTCGTGGAATTTGTTTTGCTCAATACGCTTGTGCAAGGAGAAAGCGCAAAGGAGAGCATTGCAAAGAATATTGAAATCGCGGATGCGTTGAGGGTGGATTGCATTGTGATTGCGCGCGGGGGAGGGAGCATTGAGGATTTGTGGGCATTCAATGAAGTACCTGTGATTGAAGCAATCTTTAAGGCTCAAACTCCAATTGTTTCAGCTATTGGGCATGAGCCCGATGTTGTTTTGAGTGATTTTGTCGCGGATTTACGCGCACCAACACCATCTGCGGCAATGGAAATGATTCTACCTGATAAAAATGAATGGCTTATGAATCTTGATATGTTGCAAAATGATTTAGAAGAAAAGTTGCAGAGAATCTTTGCAACAAAGAGTGCAAAATTGCATAATTTTTATAATTTTTTGAATGAGAGTAGGTTTTTTTTGAGATTGCAAAAGTTGGATTTAGAATTTAAATCTCACCAGACTTTGCTTGCACAAAGAATGGAACAGTGCCTTATGCTAAATGCTCTAAAAATGCAAACGCCGTCTGCTCAAATTGAAATGAAAATGCAGCAAATCTTTGCAAGATTCCAAGCGCGATTGAATGCTTTTGCTTTGCAATTAGAGGCTAAGAATCCGCAAAATTTTCGCAAAAATGGCTATGTCTATGCCATGCATCTTGGTTGCAGAATCAAATCCTTAGAGCAGTTAAAGCCTAAGGATATTTTGGAATTAGAAGACAGCAGTGCTGTGGCTAAGGTTGAGATTAAGGAAATTAGAGTGCTAGAGCATCCAAATAATACAAAAAAACAAAGCCCAAAATAATGCGATAAATCCCAAAAGGAATGAAGTTAAAACGTGAAATAAAGTTTAAAAAAAGTCTGATCGCAACAAGAGAGCTTAAAAAGGCTACGATAAAGCCGACTCCAAGAATGAGGAGATTGTCAGAGTTAAGGATTTCGTGATTTTTGTAGAGGCTGTAAGTGCTTGCAATCATCATCGTAGGCAGGGCAAGTAGGAATGAAAATTCTGTAGCCACAACGCGATTGCAACCCAAAAGCAAACCTCCAACAATCGTAGCGCCCGAACGTGAAGTTCCCGGAATCATTGCTAGAGCTTGAAAGAATCCGATTAGAAAGGCTTGTTTGTAAGAAATGGCGCCAATCTCTTTTGTGTGATGTTCTTTTTCTTTGTAAAAAATCTCCAAAATAATAAAAACGATTCCGCCAAAAATCAGCATAACAGACACTGTGATGGGGGCAAAAAGTTCTTTGATATTAGAGTAAAAAAGGAATCCTAAGATTCCAGCAGGTAAAAGACCAAGCGCGAGTTTTATCCACAAATAAAAGCTGTTTTTAAAAAGTTTTTCCCAAAATGTAAAGAGTACTGCGAGGATAGAGCCTAGCTGAATCACAACTTCAAAAGTCTTATGAAATGTGTCTTGCGGGATTTTGAGTAATTCTGAAGTAAGGATTAAATGCCCTGTTGAAGAGATGGGTAAAAACTCTGTCAAACCTTCGACTAATCCTAAAATAATTGCACAAATAAAATCCATTAAAGCGCCTGTTAGTGAAAATGGCGCAAATTGTAGCATATTTTTTAATTTTTGCAAATTTGCAAAATGTTTCAACAATAAATCAAAAATAAAAGTATAGAATAAATTGATTTTTTGTTTGGAGCGGTTATGTTTAGAAGAGTTTTGATTGCAAATCGTGGAGAGATTGCTGTGCGTATTATTAGGGCTTGTAATGACTTGAATATAGAATCAATAGCGATTTATTCGCGAGCCGATCGTGATAGTATGCATGTGAAAATGGCGACACACACTTATGCAATCAGCGACGATCCGATTAAGAGTTATTTGGATCCTGATTTAATCATTCAAGCAGCTAAAGAAACAGAGGCGGACGCGATCCATCCGGGATACGGATTTTTGAGCGAGAATGCGCTGTTTGCAAAAAAGGTTAAAGAAGCGGGACTTGTTTGGATTGGACCTGATAGCGATGTGATTGCTAAGATGGGCGATAAGAATGCGGCGCGTAATTTAATGATTGCAAACGGGATTCCTGTTGTTCCGGGTACAGAGCCACTCAATGCGTTGAGTTTGTATGAGATTCAAAAGATTGCACGTAAAATTGGCTATCCTGTGATTTTGAAAGCAAGTAGTGGGGGTGGAGGACGTGGAATCCGCGTTGTTTGGGAAGAAAAAGAGTTGGAGTCTTCTTTTGAAGCTTGCAAGAGAGAGGCATTGACATTTTTTAAGAACGAAGATGTCTTTATGGAAAAATACATTCAAAACCCAAGACACATTGAATTTCAGATTCTTGCAGATAATTATGGACATGTGATTCATCTCTTTGAGAGGGACTGCTCGATCCAAAGGAGACATCAAAAACTCATTGAAATCGCGCCTTGTCCGACGATGAGTGTTGATTTGCGTCGTAGAATGGGAAGTGTTGCTGTCGCTGCAGCAAGGGCGGCAAAATACACAAATGCTGGAACAATAGAATTTCTAGTGGATGATGACAATAATTTTTATTTTATGGAAATGAACACACGCATTCAAGTTGAGCATGGCGTAACAGAGGAGATTACGGGGTTTGACTTGATAGGGCGCCAGATTAGAATTGCAAGCGGTGAGATTCTTGATATCGCACAAAGTGATGTCAATGCGCAAGGATTCGCTATTGAAGCACGAATCAATGCAGAAGATGTGCATAATGACTTCGTGCCAAATCCCGGCAAAATTACATCATATTATCCTGCTCTTGGTCCCTTTGTGCGCGTAGATAGCTATATTTATAAGGATTTTACGATTCCACCCTTTTATGATTCTATGATTGCAAAACTCATTGTCCGTGCGACAAGTTATGATTTGGCGGTTAAAAAGCTCAATCGCGCTTTGAACGAGTTTAAAATACGCGGCGTTAAGACAACGATTCCCTTTTTAATGAACATTTGCAATGACAGAGACTTTAGACGTGGGAATTTTGATACTTCTTATTTAGAGCAGAAAGTGGAAGCCCTCATGCCAGAAGTGAGCAGAGATGATAGTGATTTGGTCGCTGCAATTGCTGTTGCATTGACTTGTGCGTTGGAGAGAAGTGAAAAATAAATTTAGTTTTAAGTAAAGTTATACTAAAATCAACGTTTATTTTTTAACAAGGTTTTAACAATGAAAAGAACATATCAACCGCACAATACACCGCGTAAGCGCACACATGGCTTCAGAGCAAGGATGCAGACAAAGAGTGGGCGTAAAATCATTAATGCAAGACGCGCTAAAGGCAGAAGAAAGCTCGCCGTTTAATATGCTTTATGTGAATCAACAGAGTTTTAAAAGCAGGAAAATATTTGGTAACTTTAAATGTCAAGCGCGATTTTGATCGTGTCTATAAAAGCCAGAGGAAGTGGCACAGCCCTTATTTTATTATGTTTTTTCAAAATGATTCTGGACTCCTAGAGAAGAGGGTTGGCTTCTCTGTCTCTAAGAAAATCGGGAATGCAGTGTGTCGAAATCTCATTAAGAGGAGATTGCGCCATATTTATAGGGAGTCAATGCCCTATTTGAGGAATGGGGATATGGTTTTGTTGGCGAAGAGTGGATTGGATAGAATCGCCTATAAAACTCTGCTTAACGATTATCGCTACGCATTGAAGCGTCTTGATTTGGTCATATGAAAATGTTGAAAAAGTTTTGTATTGCCGCACTCAACGCTTATCAAAAGTTTGTTTCACCTGCGCTAGGTTTGACTTGCCGCTATTATCCAAGCTGTTCTGAATATGCTAGGGAGCTTTTTGAGTTTCAAAACCCCTTTTTTGCTCTCTTAAAGACTCTTGTGCGGATTCTTTCTTGTCATCAATTATTCAAGGGTGGAATCTCTTATCCATGTATTGTATTTAGAAAAATGGAATGTTTGCATAGGCCATGCTTGATTGCATATTGGATTGTTCCTTGTTGTCGCTTTAATGACTCTTTTAAAAATTTAGGACGTGGCAATGTTGTGCGCTTTAAAGCCTATGTGATAAAAAATCATTCAAAGGACTTGTGTGTTTGATAAGATTGAACAATTGAGTTTTCAAACGAGAATCCTCATTGCTGTTTTGTTAGCTCTGGCGTTTTTCATTCCCTATAGCTATTTGTATCAGCCCAAAATTAACCAAGAAAACAACGCAACACAAAAGTTGGAATCCCAAGCATCCGCAACACAAGAGATTCCAAATACACAGAATGCAGAATCGCAGAGTATATCCATGCAGACTGCCTCCACAGAAGCACAAAATGCCGCCATAATTGCCACAATCAACGCAGACAATTTTGTCTATAAAATTGACAGATTAGGAAGGATTGCGGAGGTACTTTTAAAGGATATGAAGTATCAAAAGGATTCCGCTCCACTCTCGCTATTTCCAGAAAATATTGCGGTACAAAATGACCCCAAGACTTTAGAATTGCGCTTTTCTGACCCTCTTATAAATCAACAAGCTCTAAGCACATCCTACACCGCAGATCAAGAGCATATAGAGCTTAAAGAAAAGCCACAGACATTGAATCTCACACAACGTCTTGGAAATATTCTTGTGCAAAAAGAGCTGACATTTTACCCTAATGGAGCTTATGAGATTGCAGTTAAGATTCCTAAGGGACACGCCTATTTCATTTCTCCCGGAATGCGCCCACGTGTAGAAAATGACACCTATGTATTCAAGGGGGCCATCATCAAGGAATCTGATGATACGATTACAACAGTTGGGGATGGGGATGCTAAGGGACAGGAAAATTTCGTAAAGGCCAAGATCTTAGCCGCAGTGGATCGCTATTATACGACATTGCTGTTTGAGGAAAATGGCATGAATGCGACAATTCTAGGGAATGCAGATGAAAATCCCATGCTCTTTGTGAGTGGGGATGGGGATTTGAAGCTTAAGGGTTACATTGGGGCTAAAGATTATCATTTGTTGGATTCTATCAACCCTCTTTTAACGGATGTTGTAGAATATGGAATGATTACGTTTTTTGCTAAACCATTATTTTTGCTTCTAGACAAATTGCATGACATTTGTGGAAATTGGGGTTGGGCTATTGTACTTTTGACCTTTATTGTGAGAGTTGTGCTGTATCCTCTCACATATAAGGGAATGGTTTCTATGCAGAAACTTAAAGATCTTGCACCAAAAATGAAAGAATTGCAACAAAAATACAAGGGAGATCCACAAAAGCTTCAAGCACACATGATGGATCTTTACAAAAGGCATGGTGCAAATCCTATGGGGGGCTGTTTGCCTCTTTTGTTGCAGATTCCCGTGTTTTTTGCAATTTATCGTGTGTTATTTAATGCTATTGAGCTAAAAGGGGCAGATTGGTTGCTGTGGATTACCGATTTATCTGTGATGGATCCCTATTTTGTTTTGCCCATTTTAATGGGAGCGACAATGTATTTGCAGCAGCATTTGACCCCAACAACTTTCAACGATCCCATGCAGGAAAAAGTTTTTAAGTTTTTGCCCTTGATTTTTATGATATTTTTTATCACATTTCCTGCGGGGCTTGTTTTATATTGGTTTGTTAATAATGTTTTTTCAATCATTCAACAAATTTTAATCAACAAATCTTTAGCACGTAAAAAGGAGCGCGAAATTGCTGAGCATAAACATGAAAATAAACATAAAGACTAAGATATGAAAAAGATAGAAGCACAGACATTAGAAGAAGCATTGATTATTGCAACAAAGGAATTGGGCTGTTCTGTTGTTGATCTGGAATATACGATCATTCAGAATCATTCTAAGGGTTTTTTAGGGATCGGTAAGAAACCTGCAATTATTTGCGCACAATCTAAGATTAAGCTCAAGTCAGCAGATAATCATACACACAACAGCATGGCGACAGAATCGCGTATGGCACTAAGAGAGAGTGATTGGGATTCTTACGAAGAGAGCAATGACCATAGAAGTAAGCACAAAAGCACTCCGACAAAATGGGATTTGCAAAAAGTGTCTAAGCAAGTGCAAATGGAATTAGAAGAACTTTTTGGATTCTTGCCTTATAGGCTTAATGAGATTCTTGTGCAACCCTATGATGAAAACACATTGTTTATTAAAATTGATGGCGAGGATTCCGCGCTATTAATAGGCAAGGAGGGCTATCGCTATAAGGCTATATCCTATTTGATTTTCAATTGGGTTAATCATGTCTATGGACTCATGGTACGCCTTGAGATTGCGGAATTTTTGCACAATCAAGAAGAAATGATTGCAAATTATCTTGTCTCAACTATTGAGAGTGTAAGGGCAACAGGTAGGGCGCAAACAAAGCCCCTAGATGGTGTCCTAGCACACATCGCGCTCAAGCAATTGCGTGAGAAATTTCCCGATAAATATGTTTCATTCCGCCTCAATAGCGATGGCGAACGTTATATTGTCATCAATGATTTTTATCGTTGCTAATGGATAATGATACCATTGTAGCTCCCGCAACGACCTATGGTCGATCTTCTCTGAATATTATACGACTAAGTGGAGGCAGAGCATTGTCTATTGCCGCTAAACTTGCAGGTTTTGATGAGGAAAGGTTTGCGCAAATTCTACCCCCGCGCTATGCAAAATTATTAAAAGTGTATTTTGCAAACAGAGAGCCTTTAGATGAATGTATTATGCTGTATTTCAAAGCACCTCATAGCTATACAACAGAGGATGTGATTGAGTTTCAATGTCATGGGGGGAGTTTCATAGCGCAGAATCTCTTGCAGGAATGCTTGAATTATGGTGCGCGCCTTGCCCATGCAGGAGAATTTACCAAACGCGCATTTTTGGGGGGTCGCATCGATCTCTCGCAAGCTCAAGCCATAGCCAAACTCATAGATGCGCAAAGTTCAAAGACACACAAGATGCTCATGCGACATTTAAAGGGCGAAATGCAGGAATTTTGTGAGAATTTGCAGACGCGCATTTTGACATTATTGGCACACAGCGAGGTTTTGATTGATTATGCAGAAGAGGATTTGCCTTCAGATTTGTTGCAAAATTTAGAAAATCAGCTCAATGATATTTTTCAAAAACTCCATTCCCTGCTTGAGCAATCTCAAAATAAACTCGTGCTGTTTGAGGGCTTAAGGGTTTGTATTATAGGGAAGCCAAATGTCGGGAAAAGCTCTCTTTTGAATGCGCTTTTGCGTGAAAATCGTGCGATTGTGAGCGCGATTGCAGGGACGACAAGGGATAGTGTGGAAGAGAATTTTGTCGTTGATGGGCAGGTTTTGCGCTTGATTGATACCGCAGGAATCCGCGATAGTAGCGATATTGTAGAATCTGAAGGCATCAGACGCAGTCTTAAAAAGGCAGAGGAGAGTGATTTGATTATCGCGCTCTTTGATAATTCTTGTCCTCTTGATGAAAATGATGCACAAATTATTGCTCTATTGAAAAAATATCAAAAGACAAAAAAGATTCTTGTCGTTCTCAACAAGTCGGATTTGGAAAATCAATGCAATGTCGATGCTCTCAAAGAGTTTAATCCGATTTTTTTGACGCTCAAGGGAGATTTACATTCTAAAGATTCCTTATTGTCGCAGTTTAAGGCACGGCTTAAAGAGGTTTTGAATGTCGGTGAGTTTTCAGAATCCCTCTTGCTCGTCTCTGTCTATCAATTCCAATGTGTTGAGGCTTGCATTAATGCCTTAAGGGATTCTGTAAATCCGCTTCAGAACGGAGAATTAGAGCTTTTTAGCTTTCATTTAAATGAAGCCATCAGATCTCTAGCCAATCTCAGTAAGCCCTATGAATATTCTCAAATGCTTGATGTGATGTTTGGAGAATTTTGTCTAGGAAAATAGTAAGCTTGCAGGATTTGAATCATTTTTCTTAAAGATAAAAGGATAAATAAAACAAAAAATTGCTAGAATCCGAAAATCCTAAACTCTAAAAGGGTGCTGTGTGTCTGCAAATACAAATTTTACGATCACTTTGCCAAGCTATCAAATTCATCTGGGTTGTTTGCCCAAATTAACCTATGCGCAAAAAGTGCTTGTTATAACGAATCCTAAAATCGCTGGATTACACATTCAAAGGCTTTTTGAGACATTGGATGCACAAGAGATTTATTGTCACACTTTGCCTGATGGAGAGAGATATAAGGATTTTACAAGTGTGGAGAGCGTTTTGGAATCTGCCTTCAATCATCGTTTGGATAGAAATTCATTGATGATAGCCTTTGGTGGTGGTGTGATTGGCGATATTGTAGGGTTTGCTTCGGGGATTTTTATGCGTGGGATTGACTTTGTTCAGATTCCAACGACGCTTTTGTCGCAGGTGGATTCTAGTGTTGGCGGAAAAACGGGAGTGAATCATAAATTTGGCAAGAATCTCATCGGACTTTTTCACCAGCCTAAGGCTGTCTATATTGATCCCTATTTTTTAGGCACACTTCCGCAAAATGAGTTCAGTGCAGGGATGGCAGAAATTATTAAAATGTCCGTTTGTTTTAGCGCAGATTTTTTTAAGAGATTAGAAAACTTTAAAAAAGAGAGCAAAGAAGAGCTTTTAGAAGTGATTCATAAAGCCATTTGCATTAAAGCAAAAGTTGTCGCAGAAGATGAAAGGGAATGTGGAATCCGTGCGGCTCTCAATTATGGGCATACTTTTGGACATGTGATTGAGATGCAAAGTGGCTATGGGACGTATTTGCATGGAGAGGCTGTTGGAATGGGAATTGTCATGGCAAATAAATTGGCTTTGCGGCTTAAGCTTATCACACAAAATGAGCTGGAAGCCATAAAGTCTCTTTTGGAGAAATTTTTGATTCCGACAAGCTATAGGATTGCCGATGTGAATGCCTTTTATCAAGCGTTTTTTATGGACAAAAAGAGTCTGCACTCACGCATTAAGTTTGTCTTACCAAAGGGAATTGGGAGTTTTTGTTTCCGCGATGATATTCCTAAAGAGCTTGTTTTGGAAGTTTTAGAGGAATTTTTATGATGGGCAAGAGAGTGCTTTATCAAATATTTTTGTGGCTCATTTGCGCAGGATGCGCATGTGCTTCGGTAATTGATGATGTTAAGCTTCTTAAGAGTCTTGATGCAGAAATCATTAATGCAGACAATTATCTCAATGCCCAAAACAACACTTGGATGAAACGTTATTCCAACTACAATTCTTATCAGCAAATCCTTGCAAATCTCACGCAAACACAAGAAGAAATTTCGCGTTTAGAAGTGGATGCAAAGAGCACAGAAGCACAGAGTAAGCTCATTGTCCTAAGGCGCAATTTGGATGCATTAGAACAACAAAAAAAGGTTTTGGATATTTATAAGGATTTGCCTTTTAAGGATCTCACGGAGACAAAAGAGCTAGAAGAGATTCCTAATGTGACAAATCCTCTGCTTATAGTGCGCGCCTATTCTTATATCAATAAGGTTGATGAAGAGCTAGAAACCTTGAATCGTAACTATCATCTTTTGCAAGAAAATATTAAATGGCTCAATCAAAAAGACGACGCGCTAAAGAAGCTCTTGCGTCTCTACACGCAGACGAAAAATAAAAACGAACTCGCAAATATCTGTCGCTCTAATTATTGTTTGTTTGCAAAAAAAGAAGATGTTATTGCATCCTATGAATCCAATCTCAACGCTCTCACTGCTCTTGAAACCACGCAGGAAGTCTTTAAGACAACCTTAGAGATTCTGACAAAAGAGATTGAAGAAAACAAAGTGCGTCTCAAATCGCAAATTGAAGCGCAGTTTTTAAAGGGAATCTATATTGGTGTGAGCATTCTTGTTTTAATTGGAATCGCCTTTTCCCTTAAACTCGGTGTGCGCAGATACATTCATGATAATGAAAGAATCTATACAACCAATAAAATCATTAATTTTTTAAACATTACGCTCATTGTTTTGTTACTGCTTTTTGCTTATTTGGATAATGTCAGCTATCTTGTTACCGTTTTGGGATTTGCCTCTGCGGGTCTGGCTATTGCCATGAAAGATCTCTTTATGTCTGTTTTGGGTTGGATTGTGATTGTCGTTGGTGGAGCTGTGCATGCAGGCGATAGGATTCGTGTGGTGAAAGATGGAGCTGTTTATGTGGGCGATGTTTTGGATATTTCTGTACTTAGAATCACACTCTATGAAGACATTACAATGACCTCATACAGAGAGAATCGCAGGGCAGGGCGGATTATTTTTGTCCCAAACAATTTTGTATTCACAACAATGTTTTCTAATTACACGCACAGCGGCATGAAAACCGTTTGGGATGGGATTGACTTTACCATTACTTTTGATTCAGATCACGCAAAGGCTTGTCACATCGCAAGAGAATGTGCCAGAAAATACGCCAAGGGCTACATAGACACCACGCGCAAACAATTCATTAAAATGCGCGATCGCTTTACTTTGCGCAACGTCAATGTTGAACCACGTGTTTTTAGTCTCTTAGAGCCTAATGGGATTCGGATTTCCGTGTGGTATTTGACCAATGCCTATGCGACTTTAGCTCTGCGCAGTAGTATTAGCGCAGAGATTATCAATGAGATTTTACGAGAAGATGGAATCCAAATTGCCTATCCAAGCACAACGATTTATGAGGGAAAGCGCAAAGATGCTCCAAGCAACGAGTCCTTTAAGGCATTAAGAGGCGATGGCACAGTTCCTCCTGTGCATTTAGAATAGAGTCTGCATTATGAAGCAAAAAGTCTATTTTAAAACCTTTGGTTGTCGCACAAATCTGTTTGATACACAAGCGATGATAAACGCTCTAAGGGATTTCACTCCAACAACACTAGAAGAGGAGAGTGATATTGTCGTTGTCAATTCTTGCACAGTCACCAATGGTGCCGATAGCGGCGTGAGGAATTATATCAATCGCCTTCAAAATGAGGGAAAAAGAATCTATTTTACAGGCTGTGGAGTACAAACACAGGGGCAAAATCTGCTAGAGAGGGGTTTGGTTTCTGGTGTGTTTGGGCATTCACACAAAGAGAGCATTAATGCGCTTTTGCAGACAAGTCAATTTTTCTTAGAAGATGATTTGAAGTCCCTAGAGAGCGATATTTTGGGTGATTTTATAGGGAAAAGTCGCGCGTTTATAAAGATACAAGAGGGATGTGATTTTAGCTGTTCTTATTGTATTATTCCCTTTGTGCGCGGAAAGTCGCGCAGTTTCTCTGAAGAACAAATCATCGCACAGATAAAAAGTCTCATAAATAAGGGCTTTAGTGAGTTTGTTTTAACGGGTACAAATGTGGGAAGTTGGGGGAAAGACTTTGGAAAAAGCATTGCCGATCTCTTAGAATCTCTCTGCAAGATTCCACACTTAAGGCGTCTTAGAATCGGAAGTTTGGAGCCATCGCAGATTGACGAACATTTTCTAGAATTATTAGAAAATGAAAAGATAGAGAGGCATTTGCATATCGCATTACAGCACACTTCAGAGAGGATGCTTGAGGTTATGAATCGCAAAAATCGCTTTGCAGAGGACTTGCCACTTTTTGAATCCCTTGCGCAAAAAGGTTTTGCTCTTGGCAGTGATTTTATTGTTGGGCATCCCTATGAGAGTGCGGAGATTTGGGAAGAGGCTTTGAGAAATTTCGCGCTTCTGCCCATCACGCATTTGCACAGCTTTATCTATAGTGAGCGTGATAACACACCATCGGCAAGTTTGGATAAAAAAGTGCGCAAAGACATTGCAAAGCAACGTAAAAATCAGATTGAAAAAATCGCACAAGAAAATAATTTACGCTTCAGAGAGCATCTGTGCGCAAGGGGTGTGCCTTTGAATGTTTTGATAGAAAGCGTGAGCTTGAAGGATTCTGCCTTTATCGCACAGGGCTTTGATGAGTATTATAATAGAATACAAATTGAGTCAAAAAGCCCTTTGTCAAAGGATTGTTGGGCTAAGATTTCACAATTCACACCAAAAATGGATAAAAATTATGCAAAAATTTAAAAATCTCTATCTTGGAGTGGGAGCAGTTTTGCTTGCAATCTTATTATTTGGCACCTTTTTTTTGCCATCTCAACCGACTTTGATTAGTGCGATTCAGCTCCAGCAACTCCTTAAAGAATCCCTGCCGAGTGTTGCGACCATTAAGGGTGATTATTTGTTTTTCACACTCAAAGATCAAGAGTACAAAATCGCAAAAAGTAGCGTTGATTTGCAAGAATTTGGACAAAAAGTCCCTTTAGAGATACAAGATGAATGGGGGATATTACAAAAGTTAGCAGAGATTATTATGATTGTTGGAATCTTGTTTGTGCTGTTATTGATATTTTTAGCCTTCAAGCAGACCAAACACAAGCCAACAAAACCAACAAAAGATTCCACATCCTATGAGAATCTCGCAAAAAGCATTGCAAATGAGGCCTTTTCACTCCATCATATACGTCCCATGACTTCTAATGTTACCTTTGAAGATGTCGCAGGAGTGAGCGAGGCGAAAAATGAATTAGAAGAGATGATTGATTATTTGAAATTTCCTAAGAAATATCAAGACTTTGGCGTAAAACTCCCTAAGGGCGTCTTGCTCATAGGTGTTCCGGGCGTTGGGAAAACCTTGATTGCAAAGGCACTTGCGGGGGAGGCACGTGTGCCATTTTTCTATCAAAGTGGAGCGAGTTTTGTGCAAATTTATGTGGGAATGGGCGCAAAGAGGGTACATGATTTATTCACAAAAGCAAAACTCAATGCGCCATCCATTATCTTTATAGATGAAATTGATGCGGTGGGCAAAGCACGTGGCAATATGCGCAATGATGAGAGAGAGGCGACACTCAATCAGCTCTTAACAGAAATGGACGGTTTTGAGGATAGTTCAGGCGTGATTGTCATTGGCGCGACAAACAATGTGGAATCTTTAGATGAAGCATTGTTGCGCAGTGGGAGATTTGATAGGAGAATTTTTGTTGAGCTGCCTAATTTGCAAGAGAGAATAAAGATTCTAAAAGTACATACACGTGGGAAAAATTGCGATTTTGACTTTGAGGAAGTTTCTAAAATGTGCGTTGGATTCAGCGGTGCTGCGCTTGCTGCGCTTGTGAATGAAGCAGCATTGTGTGCGATTAAAAGAAATGCAAAAGTCATCACAAAAGAAGACGTGCTAAATGTGCGCGATAAGGTCATGCTTGGTGTGCGCAAAAAATTGAGCTTTAGTCATCAAGAAAGAGAGATTCTTGCATACTATCAAGCAGCAAAAGCCTTTAGCGCGCATTCTTTGGAGGTTCCCTTTGAGAAGATTACACTTATGAGCGATGGACTAAAATCTGTTGATAAGGAATTTTTGAGCAAAAACGAAATGGAAAACCAAATAAAGATTCATCTCTCTGGGATTGCGGCACTGGAGTTTTTGTATGAAGAGCAATATTCCCATGCAAAACATGATTTAAACGCAGCAAAGGCGATTGCGCATAAAATGGTGGAATCTTATGGTATGGGGACTTATCTTTTAGGAAATGAAAAAGATGTTTTGAGGATTTTGGAGGATTGCAAGAATGAACGCGTGAGTTTTTTTAGAAGCTATCGTGGGATTTTAGAAAACATTAAAACCGCTCTTTTAAACAACGAGAAATTAGAATACGAAGAAGTCGGGGATTTAATCCACGCAGAGGTTTAAGGGAGGGGGATTGCAAGAATCTGTTTCTTTGAGATTCTCTGATTTTTGTGCGACTTTGGGAGAGTTTAGTATTTGTGGAAGTGGGGAATCCTGCGAAGATGCAATCTCTCTAAGTTACGAAAGATTGCATGACGGAGAGAGAGTGGAGGCATTGGCGCTAGAAAATTTTGTTTGCAAAGAAAATGAGTTAGAGAAGTATGCGGAGATTTTTAATGAGATTGCAAGTTGTGGTTGTAAGATTTACTTTTTTTTAAGGGATGAACAATTTTGTCTGCAAAACTACAAGTATTATGTGCAATTAGCGTCATTTGGGCTTGTGATTGCAACGAGGCTTAGGGAAACGACAAATACGTAGGATTCAACACCGCCATGCACTTGGCGTGAGCTGACAGTGTCGTTTAAAATATTTTAGTATGCGCGACGGCCGCATTTCCATTCAATCTCTTGAGCATTAAAGATTTGTCCCTGTGGATAGCCGTCGATTTCAACAAACATTCCGGGTTGTAATGCGTTAAACTTTTCATAAGTGTCATAAGTCCCAAACAAGCCGCAATCGTCTCCTTTAAGCTTGGTGTAGGGGAATACTTGCACGGGAATATTTCCTTGAGGTCCTTGCAAGATGATTTGCTTCTTTGCAGAATCAACACTAAGAATTTGCCCATGCATATCCATATCTGCGAATGCCACTAGGGATAAAGCGCAAAGGGATAAAAAGAATTTTAAGAGAAATTTGCACTGCATTTTCACTCCTTGAATTTAATTTTGTGGGGGAATTTTAATGAATTATTGTGTGTTTTTTGTTAAGATTGCAAAAAAAACAAAGGGTAAATTTGGAATCCATTATTAAGCAAAACACCCTCATGCTTGCGCCATTGGCGGGCTATAGCGATTTGCCCTTGCGCGAGGTTGCAAAGAGCTTTGGCGCAGACATTACTGTGAGTGAGATGATCAGTTCCCATGCCCTTGCTTTTAAAAATAAAAAAACACTCAAAATGCTTGAAAAATCCCCACTTGAGACACCTTTTGCGTTGCAGATTGCGGGGAATGATTTTGAAATTATTGAACGTGCAGTTAAATTCCTCAATACTTACAAAGCAGAGATTCAGATTTTAGACTTCAATTGTGGCTGTCCAGCACCTAAGGTCTCTAGTAGCGGAAGTGGGAGTGCGCTTTTGAAAGACTTAAATAAGCTTGTGAAAATCCTACAAATCATTGCCAAAAATACCGAAATTCCCTTTTTAAGCGTGAAAGTACGCTTAGGATTTGATAAAAAGATTCCACTAGAAATAGCCCATGCACTCAATGATGCGCCCATTCATTATGCTGTCGTGCATGGGCGCACAAAGACTGATGGTTACAAAAAGGATCGCATTGATTATGAAGCAATCCGTCTTATGAAACAGGCTCTCAATGTCCCTCTTATCGCTAATGGAGAAATTACAAGCGCAAAAAAAAGCGCAGAAGTTTTGCACTATACAGGTGCTGATGGCGTGATGATAGGGAGGGCAGCTGTGGAGAAGCCTTGGATATTCGCACAAATCAAAGAAAATACGCAAGAGGAAAACGTGGAGTTAAGGGGTAGAGTTGCCCTAGAGCATTTTGATCGCACAATAGCTTTTAGGGGAGATTATGGTGCCATTATCTTTCGTAAGAATCTGCATGCCTATTCTAAAGGGCTTAAGGGCTCTAGTGAGTTTAGAAATCGCGTGAATGGAATTTCCAATCCTGCTTTAATGCGTGAGGCAATCGTGGAGTTTTTTGATTCTGCTGTTTTTGAGGGCTAATGCAGGCTGAAAATGAAGTGTTTAAAAAGCAACAGCACAAGCAATTCTAGCAGAACGCACATAGCTAAAAGTGCGATGCATTTTGGAATCCACAGAATTTTGAAAAACTTTCTCCAGCCAAAGTAATGCAAGGTTAAGAAAAACATAAAGAATCCCCCAATGCTCCCTGCAAGCGCAAGTCCGACAACATCAAAAAAACGCATAAGAATCAATGAAAATAAGGCGCCAACGCACAGAGAGAAGGCAGAGATTTTTGCCGCCAAGACTTGCTTGTTTTTTGAATACAGCCAAAGCGAAAAAATCCGCGCAAGTCCAAAGGGTAAAAGTCCTATTAAATAGGCACTTAAGACATTAGCGCAAATGAGTGTATCTGTGCGCACAAACTTTCCACGTTCAAAAATCAGCCAAATCAATTCGTTTTTCAACACGATTCCACCAAGCACACACAATCCCAATAGAATGCTCAAAAGCCAAAAGGACTTAGAGAGGGCTTGCAAAGCTTCTTCTTCTTTGGAATTTTTAATGTGTTTTGCGACGAGTGGAAAGAGGGCTGTTGAGGTTGCAATGGCAAAGATTGCTAAGGGCAGTTGAAAAATACGATTGGCATAATACAGATACGAAATCGCTCCGCTTGTCAAAAATGATGCCAGAAGTGTGTCAATAAAAGATGCAAGTTGTGCGGTGGAACTCCCAAGCATTGCAGGAAAGAATTGCTTAAAGAAAAACTTAACATCTTTGTTAATTGTTTTGATTCTTTCTTTTTGTTTGCTTGTGGAGTGATGTTGAAATTCTAGGAATCCCACCCATAAAAGTTTTAAGAAGCCCAGCTTGTAAGCGGGAAACAGATGCAATAAAATTTGTGCAACGCCCCCTGCTAAAACTCCATAACTTAACATCAGTACAGCTTCGTAAGAATCGCTATTTCGTGCTAAGAGGAGCGCGATAATCATGGCAAGATTCAAAAGAGCGGGAGAATAAGCCCAAGCGGTGAAGTTGCGCTTGTATTGCAAAATCGCGCCAAAGAGTGTGACGATAAATACAAGCAAGAGATACCAAAAATTAATCGCTACAAGCGGGGCGGCAAGAGTGATAAGTTCTTCGGAGAATCCAAAGGCTAAGATTTTTGTGAAAAAATCAGAAAAAACGCAAACAACGCAAGAGAGTAAAACCAAAATCGCACAAAAAATCGTGCCGACTTTAAGCGCAAATCCTCCCCTAAAGTGTGCGTTAAAAAAGCTCGGCAGAAAGGATTGATTAAATGCTCCTTCACCAAAGACGCGACGAAAGAGATTGGGGAGCTTAAAGGCGACAAAGAATATATCGCTGTAAATTCCTGCTCCTAGGGTTGTTGCCGTGAGTAAATCGCGGAAAAATCCCAGAATCCTAGAGGTTAATATTCCGCTAGAATTGGTCAAAAAGCCCTTTAAAAACATTCAACCCTCTTTTTGATTAATGAATTTGTGGTAAAATTTTAAAATCTCAATGAAACTCACATTAAGTTTGGTTAAAATTTTGAAAATATTTTTACATAAAAGGTTTTAGACATATGTTAAAAAAAACCACAAGAAAGTTTCGTCCTTGTTATGTCAATGAATGTGAAGACATAAAGTTTGCGATAAAACAAATTGCCTCACAATCCAATAAAGACGCGGATTCTTTTGACTTTGAATTGCAGTCCATTGTAACTTACAAAAAGAATCTCTATGACCATGAGTCGCAACAAGTCTTTGCTAAGGACGTGGATAGCTTTTTATCAGACCGTAACAATATGCTAGAGCCTAATTTGGTCATACAGCAGTATTATTGCATTTTAGTTCAAGAAAAAAAGAGCCGCGAGATACAATTCCATTTGACAACGGACAAGTCCTTTAGTGAGGCATTTTTGAATTTTCATGTGGGTTTTTATTATAGCAAGGATAATCTCGAAGAAATTTATGCGCAAATCCGCAAAGAAAAGGCATGGAATAAGATTCTTTGTTTTGATGAGGAAAATGAGTGCAAGGCTTTGGGTGAGTTTTTGGCAACTTTGGATTATCCACTCAAGGAAGAAGTGCGCTATTTATTGATTCGTGGTGTGAATCTCATTATGAGCGAGGAAGCGCAATTGGAATTCAAAAAGGACGTCACGGCGCAATTCCAAACAGTGCTAGAAAACGAAGTGATTTGTGTGTATAAAAAGCCATCACAAGGAAAGCCCGGGCGCAACATACGCGGAGAATATGTGATTCCCCCCCCGCCACAAACAGAACATGAGAGTTGCCATCTCAAATACGACACGCAGAGTATTAAAGCCGAAGAATATCCCTTTTGTACCTATTTTAAAAGCATCGCAGGTGGAATCCTAAATTATGCCGATGATGTTTTGAGTGTGGAGGACACACTAGAGACACAAGAGGTGTCTTTCAAGACAACAGGCTCTTTGATAGGCGAGATTGATAGCGGAACTGTGGTGAATATCAAAGAAACAGACAGCCTCAAAGAGGCGCTCGGTCAGGGAATGAAAATCCAAGCAGGGACGGTCAATGTTGATGGTAATGTGGGTCCCGATGCCATTGTGCATTCCAAAGAGGCAAATATCGGAGGATTCACACACAAGAGTTCTAAGATTTACGCCGATAATGTTAAAGTCGCAACGCATAAGGGATACATTAAGGGAAAGAATATCCAAATTGACCTTCTAGAAACAGGCGTGATTGAGGGGGAAAAGGTGGAGGTTGATAAAATGTATGGAGGCA
Organism: uncultured Helicobacteraceae bacterium; assembly: GCA_947588965.1. Lineage (GTDB taxonomy): Bacteria > Campylobacterota > Campylobacteria > Campylobacterales > Helicobacteraceae > Helicobacter_D. The sequence continues at coordinate 79,506 of CANQAN010000001.1, read as the reverse complement.
AGATTTATGCCGATGAGATCATTATCCAAACACTCCATGCCAATGCATTTTTGTATGCGACAAAGAGCATTCGTGTTGTGCATATGAAAAAGGGTGAAAACAAATTTTATCTTGCGGCAAATTATGGCTCTCTCAATGGGGACAAATGGGCAAGACTTTTGCAACAGAAGAATGAATCCATTGAAAATGCCATCCGCTTGACAAAGGAATTAAAGGTGGAGAGTTTGGAGCTGCTTAAGCTAAAGACGACAAATGATGAAGTGCGCAGTGTCCTTATGCAGTATAAAAACACAAAAACGATTCCACCTGCCTATCTTTTGAGTCAGTTTGAAGCCTATCGTGCGCGTACTTTAGCCCTCAAAGAAAAGCGCGAAAGAATCCACAAAATGAGTGAGGATTTCAAAAAAGCTCGTGCGCTTCTAGCGCAAATGGATGAGAGGACAAAAGATGCCACGGTTGTTATAGATAGTGGCTGGGTGGAATACAATGAAGTACATTATGTATTCTATTCTCCCAGTCGTGAATTGCTCTGCATTCCAAAGCCCGGTGAGCCATCAAAAGTGGTTTATGAAAATGATGCCATCCATTTGATTTTGTAGCAAGGATTCCTATGATTATCGCAATAGAGGGAGAAGTTTTTTTCAAAGAGCCGACTCGTGTGGCTATTAAATGCGCAGGTGTTGTGTATGAGATTCTGATTTCTTTGCAAACTTCTCATCAAATCAAGGTAAAGGTTGGTGAAAATCTCATGTTGCACATTACGCAAATCATACGCGAGGATGCACATTTGTTGTTTGGCTTTATGGATTTGCTAGAAAAAAGCCTTTTTGAGAGGCTTATTAAGATTAGCGGTGTCGGACCAAAGGTTGCCATGGCGATTCTATCCACTTACAGCCCTCAAGCCTTTGCGCAAATTATCGAGAGCAATGACATTAAGTCCATGCAGAGAGTTCCGGGAATCGGACAAAAAAGTGCAGGGAGGATTCTGGTAGAATTATCGGGCTGGTCGCTAGAGCTTGCACATGGGCAGAGTAGAGTGGAGGATTCTCATTTGCATCAAGTGATTTTGGCCCTAGAATCCTTAGGCTATAAAAATGATGTGATTACAAGGGTAACAAAGGGCTTAGAACACGGTGAAGTGGGAGAGATGGTGAAAGCCGCACTCAAAAAGTTGCAAACATTATAAGGGAATCAACAATGAGCAAAAAACTTCATTTGATTTCTTTGGGTTGTACGAAAAATTTGGTTGATAGTGAGGTTATGCTTGGATGCTTGGCACAATATGAGCATACAAGCCTAGAAGAAGCCGATGTTGTGATTGTTAATACTTGTGGATTTATAGAAGCAGCGAAACAAGAGAGCATCCAAACGATCCTTAATGCGCTAGAATATAAGAGAGATGATGCGATTTTAGTCGCAAGTGGCTGTTTGAGCGAACGTTATGCTAAAGAACTCAAAGAAGAGATACCAGAAATTGACATCATTGTGGGTGTGGGTGCTTATGACAGGATTGATGCGCTCATTGCGGAGCGCAAAAGGGGTGGGCAGATTTGTCAGAATCAAAGAGGCGTATTTTTGGCTAACGAAAATCACAAGCGCATCATTAGTGGCTCCAAGATTCATGCTTACATTAAGCTTTCAGAGGGTTGCAATCAAAAGTGCAGTTTTTGCGCGATTCCGAGTTTCAAGGGAAAATTGCATTCAAGAACCCTAGAATCCGCGCTCAAAGAAGTACAAAATCTCGTTAAAATGGGCTTTAGGGATTTTACTTTTATCGCGCAAGATTCCAGCTCTTATTTGCGCGATTTAGGAATCACCGATGGGCTTGTGGGATTGATTGAAGGGATAGAATCTCTTGCGCAAAAGGGCTTAGAGATTCGCAGTGCAAGGATTTTGTATCTCTACCCCTCAACGACCTCTCTACGCTTGATAGAATCCATACGCAACTCAAGTGTGTTTCAAAACTATTTTGACATACCCTTACAGCACACGAGCGCAAATGTGTTAGGGGCAATGGGACGGACGGGAGAGTTTAAACATTTGCTTGAGGCTATGCGCAAGACCCCTCACAGCTTTGTGCGCACGAGTTTTATTATAGGACATCCCTATGAGAGTGAAGAGGATTTTGAGCATCTTTGTTCTTTTATTGAATCCTTTAAATTTGATAGAATGAATCTGTTTGCCTACTCAAAAGAAGAAGGAACAAAGAGTGCTTCAATGCCACAGATTCCGCAAAAAATCATTCAAGCAAGGCTCAAAAAAATCAATGAGATTTTTGAGCGACAATACAAACATGGGCTTAAAGCGACATTAGGACAGGAAATTGATGTGATTGTTGATGGAATCTCACAAGAGGGAGAATATTTCTATAGCGCACGTGATAAGCGTTTTGCGCCGGAGATTGATGGAGAGATTCTCATTAACGACAATGCCTTAAGTGAGCCTTTAGACTGCGGTTATTATGTGGCTAAAATCACAGAGATTGCGGGAGATGATGTGCTTGGCTGTGTGCTTAGAAAACAAGAATAATCGCGCACTTTTTGAGGAATTGCAGGACTTGGAGAGGCTCAAAGGAGAGCGGAATCTCTTAGCCTTTTCTGCGGGAGTGGATTCTACTGCGCTCTATTTTTTGTTACGCGCATGTGGAATCCCTTTTGATGTTGTGATTGTGGATTATGGTATAAGGGTGCAATCCAGTCTTGAAGTTTCACGTGCGAAGCTTTTGTCTTTTTTGGATAGGAGACAATGTTATGTCAGAGAGATTCCAAAAATCACAACAGACTTTGAAAACAATGCACGAAAAGCACGTTATGAGTTTTTTGAAGAATTAATCGTGAGGTTTGGTTATACGCATTTGATTTTAGCTCATCAGCTCAATGATGCACTCGAGTGGTTTTTAATGCAGTTTTGCAAGGGAACAAGTGGGCATTATTTGCAAATGCCATCATGCTATAAGAAGCAGGGCTTAAGTGGGGAATACTACATTGTACGCCCACTTTTAAGAGTCAGTAGGAATCGCATTTTGAGATTTTTACAAGAGAATGAGATTTTTTATTTTGAAGACTTTAGTAATGCAAACACAGACTTTTTGCGCAATGATTTTAGAATGCACTTTAGCAATCCCTTGTTAGCGCGATTTGAGAAGGGAATCCTATTCAGTCTGGAGAATTTATGCAATGGACAAGAGAGAATCTTAAAGGATATGAACGCGCTCACTCCACTTAGGATTCTTCCCTTGCCTTTGTTTTTTATCTTTAAACTAGAACCCCTTTGTGCATTAGAGCAAATTGATAGGGCTTGTAAGATTTGTGGAGTTTTACTCTCGCGCAAACAAAAGCTCAACATTACAGGGCTTTTAGGACAGCAGAAATTTTCTATCTCGCAAGGCAAAGTCGCAATAGAAAAAAATAATCAAGAAATTTTTGTATTCCCCGTATGCGCTAAAGAGGCGATTCCAAAAATTTGGCGTGAGAAATATCGCCTCTTACGGATTCCAAATAAATTTCGCATTTTCTTGGAGACGGCGCGAAAATTAGGGAAAGCACAGGAGATTTTTGATAGAATTCAGGATTTAAGGAGTGAAAATGAAAAAGGTGTTATTGATTCGCGATGATGCCATTGGTGAAAATGGCGCACTAGGACAGAAGCTTATTTGTGGATTTTTGGCGACAATGAAAGATTGCAAGAGCTTACCAAGCGCGATTTATTTGCTGAATCGTGGTGTGTTTTTATCAACACAAAATGAGGCAACAATCGCGGCCCTTAAGGCGCTAGAAGAGAGGGGTGTTGCGATTTATTCATGTCATACATGTTTGGAACATTATGGGCTTTTGGATGCCATTAAGGTTGGAGAGGTCGGAAATGCAAAGGACACATTAGAGGCTCTTTTGAGCGCGGATAATTCTGTGACACTTTAACTATTGAGCATTATTTTGTCGCAATTTGCGGAATTGATCGGGGTTAGTGCGTGGATTTTTGCCCATAAGTGTAGATTTCGGGATATTGGCTCTTAAATTTGCGATGAAACCACAGCCATTCTTTGGGGTTGTTGCGTATGATTTGTTCAAGCGCGTCACTTTGGAGTTGCGTGAGGGATTGGATGTCTTGCTGGAGATTATCTGTTCTTGGAATCTCTAGGGGAGGAAGGAATTTGATGTGAATCTTGCGATAATCCTTAGAATATTCCGAAAAGGCGTAGATGATTTTTGCGTTGTATTTAAGGGAGAGCAGTGAGGCAATAGGGGTGTGGCGCACATCTTTGTTGAAAAATTTCACGATAATGCCCTCATTTGTGCTGGTATTTTGATCGGTGAGGATTCCAATGATTCCGATATTTTTGAGTGCAGAAATGAGCCTTGATGCACCCTTTCTTTTATCAATAGCCACAACATTAAAACGTGAGCGCACATTTAAGAGATAAGCATTAACAATTGCGCTTGGTGTTAAGCGCATAATAGCAGCAATGGGACGATCAAAAGTGCAGGTGAATGCGGGAGTGGTGTATTCCCAATTCCCATAATGTGCGGTTGTGAAAATGATTTTTTCATTTTTTTCTAAGAGATTCCAAACAATTTCTGGATTATCAAAGGTCGTCATTTCTAGGACTTGTCGCTTATTGCTGACAGAGAGCATGAAAAAGCAAATAGCATTATAGACACAATTGAGGTAGTTTGTCATTAGAATCTCTTGTTTTTTTTGTGGTTCCAGTGTGCCTTGATAGGCAAAATCAAGATTGTTATATAAATCATATTTGCGCCTTGAATCAAGGAGATAGAGAATGTAAGCAACGCCCTTTGCAAACCCAAAGCGCAAGAAGTGGGGAATGTATAAGAAAAAATATCCCAGCGCTTTGAGAAAGGAAAAAAGTAGAAATTTCTTACATGTCTCTAGCATTTAGGATTCCTATGAAGCAAGGCTTGTGCGCATTTGAAAATCTGTGTGGGCGAGATTCCTTGAATACTCTTTGCGCTTAAAAATTGATTTTGCGGTGTTGTGAGGTTGAATCTCTCGGGTGGTGTCGCGCCAAATAATGTGATAGAGGGACGATGCAAAGCCCATGCAAGATGCGTGATCCCTGTATCGCCCCCGATAATCAAATCCATTTGCGCAACGAGGCTCTTCACTTCAGAGAGATTCAAATCATAAATGCTGTGAAAGTCCGCGTTTTGAGGGTTTGGGATGGTGATTTTTGTCTGCGTGAGAAAAAAAGGGATTTGATGCTCTGCATTAAAAAGTGTGGCAAGCTCTATAAAAAGGGAGATCGGGTAGGTTTTGTTGGGCTTAGAGGTTTCAAGCACAAAAAGAATCTTTGTGCTTTGTGAAGTTAAGATGGGGAAGTTTTGCGCTTGGAATCCGAGAAAATTTTGGGCACTCTTTAGGGATTCTAAGGGCGGAATTTCTAAGCTAAATGCACCAAAAGCCAAGGTTGCATTGCGCAACAAAATGTGCTTTTCGTAGGGAATGGGAATCTTTTTGTCATAAAAAAGACTTGCAAGAGATTCTTTAGCTTGTGCAAATCCTACGCGCATTTTTGTGCGCAATATACGGCTGATGATGGCAGATTTAAGCAGTCCTTGCATATCAAGCACGACATCAAAGGATTCTTTGCGTAATATTCTAAAGATGTACAAGAGTGCAGTGAGGCTTTTTGAGCGCATTGCGCGTTTAAGTGGAAGCGCAATACATTTCGTGATGCATGGAGAATCGGACAGAATTTCTTGAAATCTCTCATCAACATACCAATAGAGCGTTATGACATAGTTTTTTTGTAATTCTAAAAGGAGTTGTGGCAAGACACTTGCACTATGGATAATGTCGCCCATCGCACTCAAGCGCACGATTGCGATCTTTAAGGGTGGTTTGGCATGGGATTCCATTTAGGATTCCGTAGTCTTTGCCTTGAAGGCAAGTTGCAAAATAGGGCTTGGAAGATTGAGCTTGTTTAATCTCTCTTCTGTGAGATGGTTGAGATTGTTGTGCTCAATTTGCAATGTGCAACCATTGATATTTTCAAAAAAGGTAAAATGGAAGCCTTTGGGATTCTTGTTTTGACTGAGAATCTCCGTGAGTCCTATGAAAAAACTAAGGATTTTTAGGGTTTGTTGGTCTGGGAGAAGTGCTGAGAAAGGAAGTGAATCGGGGAATTTTTTTGTGGCATATTTTACGAGCGTTGCAATAAGGAGTCGATCTTCGTGTGTGAAACCATAACTTAGGGCATTAAGCAAGATATAATCGCTGTGCTGGTTTTTTTCATAGAAATTGAGTGTTGTCCCGATATTGTAGAGTTCTGCGCTGATGCTAAGATGCAATTTGTACTGCTCTTTGACAAGAGAGATTTTTTCTTGTGCCTTAAAGAGCTTGAGAGCAAGGATTTTTTGCATGTTTGCTTGTTTGGTATTCTTTATGAATCTGTCTTTGAGATTCCGCACGCTTGGATTGAAATGTGGCGGAAAATGCCCATTTTCATTGCGCAATAAATCATTGAGAAAAACCCCCTCACGTACACCAACGCCACTTGTAACAACGCGCTTTGTATGAAACTGCATAAGGGCGAGGTGAAAAATGAGTGCTCCGCCCTGTATAGAATCTACGCGATCCTCCTTGATGTCTAGCTTCTGAAGTTCGCTAGGCTTAGAAGTGTAGATGGTGTGAAAAAAGTCTGAATGCTCTAAAAAGTCGTATTCAAAGGCATGGAGTGTGTCTATGGGGTATTGAATGTGCTTTTGAATGGCTTTGCTTAAGGCTCTTGCAGTCCCACCAATCCCAAAGACATGGTCATTTGTGAAATGGCTTGGGATTTTGGCGAGTTCTTTTTGGACAAACTCCCTTGCGCCCTTGAGATTGTTTTTGTCAAAAAACAACTCTTTAAGTCTTATTGTTCCGATATTGAGTGAGATTTTATCAATGATTTTGTGATTTTCGATCAAGGCACATTCTGTGCTTCCTCCGCCGATGTCAATAGTGATTCCGCTTGCATAGGGGAGGAGATTCAATGCGCTTAGTGCGCCAAAATAGGCTTCCTGCTCTCCACTTATGACTTTAATGGAGATTCCGATTTTTTTGGCACGTCTCAAAAAATCCGATTGATTGGGTGCATCACGTACAGCAGAGGTTGCGACACACAGAATTTTACGTGTCTTGTGTGCTTTCGCTATCCACAAAAAATCTTCTAACGCAGAAATTGCGCGCTGCATGGGGATTTCTTGCAAATAGCCATCATGTTCATAGGTGGATTCCGAGATTCTCACCTTGCTTTTGGTTTCATAGAGCAAATGGAATCCCAAATGACTTGTTTTCTCAAAAATCGCCATACGCGCAGAGTTTGAGCCAATATCAATGATAGCGGTGATTTTTGCCACTTTCTCCCCTATTTTTTGGCGTCACTTTAATCTTCTGAATGGAGTTGAGAGTGCTTGAATTTAAGCTCTTCTAAACTCTCAACATTATCGGGGTCGGGAATGATTGCATCCACAGGACAGACGGATAAACAAGCGGGTTCATCGTAGAATCCGACACATTCTGTGCATCGTTCTGGATCGATTGTGTAGTTTGGATCTCCCTCTTCAATAGCTTCATTTGGGCATTCTTCACGACAAGCATCACAGGCAATACATTCTTCATTAATCATTAAAGACATTATGGCTTCCTTATTTCATAGATTTTTGAAACAAAAGAGACTTTTACCTAAAAGAATCTAAATTTAGTCTTAAATCCAAGCGCAACTCCTTATTCTTGATTTTGCGTTAAGACAATCTCTGCATCGATGCCATTGCACAGATCGAGATGGCATTCTTCTGTGATTCCAAGAATGATTTTGTTTTTTGGGACAAGAGACAGAAGTGCAAAATTTTTGTTAAGGTTTAAAATATCTGCTTTTGCAAAAATTGCCTTTGTCAAATCCTCTTTAGAGTCAATTTGAAAGATTCTCTCAAGCCCAAGTTTTAGGGCATAATCGCTGAGAGCGTTGAGTTCTTTTTGAGAGAGATATTTGGGGGCAAGAGTGATGCAATCTGCGCCATACACGAGAGATTCTAAGAGCTGGTAGGAATCTAGGATTAAAAAGTCATAAATGAGCGGAATCTGCACGTAGCGTCTGAGATAGGTGAGATCTTCTAGAGATTCTATCAAGAATGCTGCAGAGGTTTTTTCATATTCTTTTGCGTCCCTTAAGAACTGCTCTTTTTGTTCATTAGGAGAGAGGGCAAAAAGTCTTTTAAGAGGCTCATTTTTATCACGTCTTAGCAAGTTGCTTAGGGGTCGCGGTTGATAGGGTGTGTAGGCAAGGCTACGTCCGAGCCAATCTTGTCCAAATTTTTCTTTTTTTTGTGCAATGAGAGATTTGATCTTTTGAATTTCTGTTGGGTTGAAGTCTCGCAAAGGAATCCTTAAAAGCTGATTTCTTTAATGTCTGCAATCGCTAAAAACTCCTTGTAAATCCGTGCTATGAGATGCTTACGATTGTTTCTAAAGGTTGCTTCTGGGGCATTAACGAGAACTTTGTCAAAAAAGCGCTCTAAAATGGGCGCAAGAGAAAGGAGGGATTCTAAACGCACAGCATAATCCTCTGTATCCTTAGCCTTGCATTGTTTAAAGGCTTCATAGAGTTCTATCTCTTCACTTGCAAGGAGATGTTCTTCTGAAATTTCCAAAGAAGAGTGTAAATCCACCTCCTTTGTAATGTTTGCTAAACGCTTGAAAGTCTGCGTTAAGAGCTGTTTGTCTTGCTTTTCAAATGTGGTGTTGAGGGCGTCAATTTTCTTAAATATTTGCACCAAATCACGTTCGCCTGTGGCTAAGACTGCACGAAGTAATGAGGGATTAAATTCTAAGAGGGATTCTAAGCGCTCTAAAATGAAGTTTTCTAGCATTTTTATGTCAAACTTTTTGTAATTTTTGGAGAGTGTGTTGAGTGTCTCTGAGAGTGGAAAGGAGAGGTTGAAATGCAAAATAATCTTAATCACGCCATTTGCGGCGCGGCGCAATGCAAAGGGATCGCGAGAGCCACTTGGAATCTTATTGAGGCTAAAAAGCCCTAAGAGATTGTCTAGTTTATAGGCAAGGGCGACAATTGCGCTTATAAGATTGCTTGGTAGGAGGCTTTCTTCGGAGTTTGGGAGATATTGTTCTTTGATTGCTTGTGCGATTCTGTCTTCATAGCGTAAAGCCTTAGCATAGTAGAATCCCATAATTCCCTGCAATTCTGTAAATTCATAGACCATTTCTGTCATTAAGTCTGCCTTGCTTAATGCCACTGCTTGATCTATGATTTCTAAGGCAAGTTTCAAGTCGGATTCCTGCGCTTGAAGTTGTTCTTGAAAAAATTCTCCTAATGCCCGTGCTAGTTTGCGCTCACGTTCCGTTTTGTCCCACATTGAGCCTAATCCCTCTACGAAAGTAACGTCTTTTAATTTCTCGGGCAAGAAGCCATTTTTTAAGTCATTATGGTAAAAAAAGAGCGCGTCTTCTAATCGCGCACGTAAGACCTTGACATTTCCTGTGATGATTTTGTCTTGATTGGGGCTTAAGCTGTTTGAGATAACCACGAATCCGTTATGAAGAGAGCCATCTTTGTAGGTAGCAAAATAACGTTGATTGACTTTCATTGAGGTGATGATACAGGGGGCTGGAAGCTCTAAAAAACGCTCTTCAAATTCACCTAAAAGTGCGCTTGGATATTCTGTGATGGCAATGACCTCTTCTAGTAATGCTGGATCGATTTCTACTTGGATTCCTCTTGTTTTTTCTATGGACTGAAGCTCACTTAGGATCTTTTCCTTTCTGAGATTTTGATCTAAAATCACGCCATTTTCAGAGAGGATCTTGAAATAAGACTCTGTGTTTGCGACATCAAAAGGCTCAAAACTGACATTGCGATGCACATAGGTTTGAGCTTTGGACTTTATATCATATAGACACAGAGGGACTAGAGTGTTATCTAAGAGGCACAGAATCCAAGAAATAGGGCGGATAAAAGATTCTTTCAAACTGCCCCAACGCATTGTTTTTCCAAAATTGAGAGATTCTAAAAATTCCTTAATGATTTCTTCTAAGAGGGCATTTGCGGGGAGTTTGGTGGCCTGTTTTTTGCAATACAAAATCTCTTTGCCGTCTTTTGTGGTGGTTTGCAATTCTTCTTCTGTGATTCCACATTTTTTTAAGAATCCTAGCGCAGCTTGTGTGGGTTTGTCATTTTTGTAGGCTATTTGGAGTGGAGGTCCGAAGAATTCTAAGGTCTCTGTCTTTTGAAAGCGTGGAAAATGAGGAGAGAAAATCACCAAACGGCGCGGTGTGTAGTAGAAGTTTATCGTGCATTCTAGGCGGTTTTTTTGCAAAATGGTTTGGAATTTTTGTTGGATGTTTGGCAGTTCGTTGAGAAAAGGTATTGCAGGCAATTCTTCTGTTCCGATTTCAAGTAAAAGAGAGCTTGTTTCTGGTGCGTCCATTATAGTCCTTATTGAATCTTTGATAACCTTATGCAGACATTGTAGCAAAACAAATCTAAAAAACGCTTTTAAGTGAGTTTGATTCAAAGAATTATGCTTGGAGTGTTGAAGGGTACGTGGATTCTAAGAATCTAAGGGTTAGGGGTAAAATTTGCAATATTTTTAAAATCTTAATTGTTAATTTAAGATGAAAGTTTTATAATAGCCCACAAAGTGTGGTAGTGATTATAGAGACACCTATAAAAAGTGTGTTGGGAATTGCTTGTTAGAGGAGGTGAATATGTTTAAAACAATCCGCTCTAAAATTATCGTAATGATTGTCGTGTTTTTGTTAGTATTGCTTGGGATTGTGCATTATAATCTTAACAGGGGCTTTGAACGTATCGCAGAAAAGAATTCCACGCGCGAATTGCGTCAGTTAGAAGAGTTACTATCAGAGGGATTGAAGATCGCGATGAACACGGGCGATCCCATTGTGATTGGTGGTTTTATTGACGGGTCTAAAAAGGTCGATGGAATCTCACGTTTGGAGATTTTTCCCTCTCCTCAAGTGATTGAACTTATGGGACTTAAAAAAGAACCCACAACCAATCCAGAAATTCAACGTATTTTTCAAACAAAGCAAGAAATCATACGTCCCTATCGCAATGCAAAAGACAATGGATTCTTTATGGCAAGAGCGATTATTGCTGAAGAGGCGTGTGTTATGTGTCATGCAAATGCTAAAGTTGGCGATGTACTTGGAGTTTCAGCGATGGAAATTTCTGTTCAAGAACTCGTCGATGATTCTTTTGAGATTCAAACAAGAATTGTATTGCTTATGATAGGAATCGGTATTTTTGCATTATTTGTGCTGCTATTTTTATTCAATCGCTTGGTATTCTATCCGATTTCAAACCTTGCAGAGGTGGCTTCTGAACTTGCGCAAGGAGATGGAGATTTGACAAAGAGATTGCCCGTGAAAAATGAAGATGAGATTGCAAAAGCGAGTGCTTCAATCAATCGCTTCATTCAAAAGATCGGAAACACCGTTTCTAGCGCGAAAGAAACGAGCCATCAGAATATTTTACAATCCGATCAGCTATTCAATACATCGCAGGAGATTGACAAACGTATTGAAAAATCGGTGGAGGCTGTGAGAACAAGTACGCAATTAGGGCAAGAAATAGAGCATATGCTTCACAATGCAAAAGAGCTTGTGCAGCTTAGTGCAAGGGATATTAAAGAATCCGCTGAACAACTTGCAGAGACTAAAAGACTGCTCTTAAAGGTCGCAAATAGCGCACAAGACAATGTAAGTGCAGAACGTGACATCGCAGAACGTTTAGAGCAAAGCGCACAAGAAACAGATAAAATCAAGGGCGTTTTGACGATTATTGCAGAGATTGCTGATCAGACGAGTTTATTGGCTCTTAATGCAAATATTGAGGCTGCACGCGCAGGAGAAGCGGGAAGAGGATTTGCTGTTGTTGCCGATGAGGTGAGGAAACTTGCCGAGCGCACACAAAAGAGTCTAGAGGAAATCAATGTCGTGGTCAATACAATCGTTCAATCCACAATCGACGCAAACAATGCCATGGGAAGAAATGTCAAAAAAATCGTAGAGGTCGCGGATGATTCTATGGGAGGGACAGAGATTTTAGAGACAAGTTCGCAATCCCTAAAATTAGCCGTTGATGCTTCTACGGAGGCACTTCAAAAGACGAGCAAACTCTTTGAGGCGATTGACAGCATTTTGCGACAAGTGAGCGAACTTGATAAGCTCATAAACGAAAACAGCCAATCTGTGCATTTAATTAACACAATCTCCAAAGAAATGTCAGAAAAGGCAAATGTACTCAATGGACAATTAGATTCGTTTAAATGTTAGAAAAACTTAAAGTATGGGCGGAATCTCAAATTTCGCTCCTTGTGTTTTAAATTTTAAAATTGATTTTAAGAAAAATTAGAGTAAAATGCGACTTCCATTTGTGTGTAATATAAATTACACTTAACGAACAAGAACGATTCTTTATTAAGGAAAAGAGATGCAATATGGTTTGATTTTGAAAATATTTTTAAGTCTTATGAGTGGTATTTTTTTATTGAGTGCTTGTTCTAAAGACAAGCCATTAGGGCAGGAGCAAGGTGCGATTCCTGTCATGACTCATGTGGTTAAAAATCAAGACATCATCATAAGCTTTGAATATCCTGCGCAGCTAAAGAGTTTGCAGAGTGTCGGTGTGTATGCGCGTGTAGAGGGAGTTTTATTAGAGCAGCATTTCACAGAGGGAGGATTGGTGAAAAAGGGCGATAAGCTCTTTAAAATCGATCCTGCGAAATATCAAGCGACTGCGAATATGGCAAGGGCGCAATTGCTCTCTGCACAAGCCACTTTTAAAGCAGCACAACGTGATTGGGAAAGGGCGCAAAAGTTGTTTAAAGAAAATGCGTTAAGTCCCAAAGAATACGATTCTGCGCAATCTGCTTATGAAAATGCAAATGCCTCTGTAGCAAGTGCGCGTGCGAATCTTGACACAGCAATGATTGATCTAGGTTATACGGATGTCGTTGCAACAGCGAGTGGGAAAATTGGCATGAAGCAGTATGATATTGGTGATTTAGTTGGGAAAGCGGGTGCAAATAATGTCCTTACGACTGTGACGCAGCTTGATCCCATCCATGCGGAATTTTCTATTCCCAGCAATGATTATTATTTTTTGCGCACATTAGATAGGGATTCTGTAAAAGTGCATTATGTCTTAGGAGATGGCAGTCATTACGACAAGGAGGGGCGCATAGATTTTGTTGATGCAGTCATTGATGCGAATACCGCGACAATCAAGGCGCGTTCCATTGTAGAAAATCCGGAGAATTTGCTTGTTCCGGGCGAGTTTTCACGCGTGAAGTTGGATGGTTTTCTTTTGAAAAATTCTATTGCGATTCCGCAAGTTGCGTTAATGCAAGACAAAAATGGAAGCTATGTCTATAAGATAGTTGATGGAAAGGCACAAGTTGCTCCTTTAGAGCTTGGTTATACGACAGGGAATCAAGTGATTGTTAAGAGTGGCTTAAAAGAGGGCGATGTGATTGTTACGAGCCAATTAATTAAGATTCGTCCGGGGATGCCCGTCTCTCCCATGAAAGCACAAGAATCTCAAGGGACAAAATAAGGAATCATAATGTTTTCTAAGTTTTTCATTGAACGTCCTGTCTTAGCAATGGTTATGTCCATTATCATTGTGATAGCAGGTTCTCTTTCTATATTCTCACTTCCTGTGGAGGAATATCCTCAAGTTACACCGCCACAAGTTGTCGTACAAGCGACTTATGCGGGGGCGAGTGCAGAAGTGATTTCTAATAGTGTTGCAAGTGTATTGGAGAGCAGCATTAATGGTGTGGAAGGTATGATTTATATGCAGACTTCTTCTACCTCAAGTGGCTCTCTCTCTATTAATGTTTTTTTTACTAATGAAACCGATCCCGATCAAGCGACAATCAATGTCAATAACAGAGTGCAAGCTGTATTGAGCCAACTTCCTCAAGAAGTGCAAAGGCGCGGTGTGACCGTGAATAAACGATCTTCTACGATTCTGGCCGTTTATTCCCTCTCTTCACCTCACCATGACGCCATTTTCCTTGCTAATTATGCGGCCATTAATATTTTAGATGAATTAAAGAGGGTTCCGGGTGTCGGAGATGCGACATTGTTTAGTCGTTCGGAATATTCCATGCGCATTTGGCTCTCTCCTGACAAGCTCGTCAAATACAACTTGGCGCCGACAGATGTCATTGCTGCAGTGCAGGAACAAAACTCTCAATTTGCAGTGGGTGCTTTTGGGCAGGAGCCTGTGCGCAAAGATTTGGATTTCACCTATACAGTAACAACACAAGGCAGATTCTCTAGTGCGGAGGAATTTGGCGAGATTCTCATTCGTAGCAATCCCGATGGATCTTCTTTGAAGCTCAAAGATGTCGCAAGAGTGGAGCTTGGAGCGGAGGATTATAGTGTTAATGCGTTCTATAATGGAAAACCCGCTGTAGCCTTTGCGACCTTTTTGCAGCCCGGAGCCAATGCTCTTAATGTCGCTAATGCAGTCAAAGATAAGCTAGAAGAATTATCTCAAAATTTTCCTGAAGGCGTGACCTATGCGATTCCTTATGATACGACAGCCTTTGTAACGGTCTCTGTGAGGGAAGTGATTAAGACTTTCATAGAGGCGATTGTGCTTGTTGTGATTATCATTTATTTTTTCTTGCAGAATCTAAGGGCGACGATTATTCCACTTCTTGCCGTTCCTGTTTCAATCATTGGCGCATTTGCGGGAATGTATGTGCTTGGATTTTCTATCAACTTACTCACACTCTTTGGCTTGATTTTGGCCATTGGAATCGTTGTTGATGATGCGATTATTGTCGTTGAGAATGTTGAGCGTCTCATTCATGAAGAAAAGCTTGGTGTCAAGGAGGCGACAATCAAGGCAATGGAAGAGATTGCAAGTCCCGTTGTGGCGATTGTCTTAACGCTTTCTGCGGTGTTTGTGCCAATTGCGTTTATCAGTGGTTTTGCAGGAGAAATTTATAAGCAATTTGCCATTACGCTTGTCATATCTGTCGTTATTTCTGGATTTGTGGCATTGACACTCACACCCGCACTTTGCGTTTCTTTCTTGAGGACAAAAGAACCTAAGCCTTTTTTAGTTGTTAAGAAGTTTAATGATTTTTTTGAATGGCTGACACATAAATTTACCGATAAGGTTGCCCATGCGATTCGTAAGGGGAGTTTGTATGCGGCTTTGTTTGTGGTCCTCATCATTGTTGCGTATGGATTATTCACGCGTATGCCAACGGGGCTTGTCCCATCTGAAGATAAGGGTGTTTTGTTGATTTCAATGCAATTACCACCCGCAACAGCATTAAGTAAGACAACAGAACTTGCAGCATTTGTAGATCAGAGTGTGAGGGCAAATGAAGATGTAGAAGCGATTATGGTTTTGGCGGGTTATGATATTCTTTCTAGCGCGGTGAGAACATTTGGTGGGGCTGCATTTGCGAAGTTGAAAGACTGGAAAATGCGCAAGGGAGATGAGCATCACTCTCAAACCATTGCAGGAAAATTAACAGGACAGCTTATGCAGAATCCTAATGCGATAGTTTTTGCTCTCAATCCCCCGCCGATTAATGGGCTTAGCTTGACCGATGGTTTTGAGATGTATGTTCAAGATAGAACGGGAGGCTCAATTGCAGACTTACAAAAATACACGGGACTTATTTTAGAAAAAGCCGCGCAACGTAAGGAACTCATGAATGTGAGGACGACATTGAGTGCAAGTGTGCCACAATACAATGTGCATTTGGATAGAGAAAAGGCAAAGTCACTGGGCGTGAATGTGAGCGATGTGTTTTCTGCATTGCAAACGACATTTGGGGCGTATTATGTGAATGATTTTAATCTCTATGGGCGCACCTATCAGGTCAATATCCAATCAGAAGGCTCTTTCCGAGAGACGCCAAATGATTTGCGCAATGTTTTTGTGCGCTCTAGCAATGGAGATTTGATTCCCATTAGCTCTTTGGTGACTTTTCAAAGAATCGTCGCAGCAGATATTTTGGAGCGCTTCAATCTGTTCCCTGCAGCAAAATTAACGGGAGACACTGCGCGAGGTTATTCTTCTGGAGATGCCCTAAAGGCTATTGAAGAAGTGGCAAATGAAGTCTTGCCCGATGGCTATACGATTGCGTGGTCGGGAACTTCTTATCAAGAAAAAGCAAGTGGCAGTACGGGATCAATTGCCTTTATTTTTGGGCTTATATTTGTTTTTCTCATTCTTGCAGCACAATATGAAAAATGGCTCATGCCTATGGCAGTCTTAACTGCTGTGCCTTTTGCGGTTTTTGGTGCGATTGTTTTCACTTGGGCACGGGGGCTTAATGTGGATATTTATTTCAATGTTGGGCTTGTTATGTTGATTGCTCTAGCGGCGAAGAATGCTATTTTGATTGTAGAATTTGCAATGCAAGCAAGAGAACAGGAGGGCAAAGATATTTATGATTCTGCCATTGAGGCGGCAAGATTGAGATTCCGCCCGATTGTTATGACTTCTTTAGCCTTTACGATTGGTGTTTTGCCTCTTGCAATCAGTACAGGGGCGGGAGCAGCAAGTCGCCACGCAATCGGAACGGGCGTTATTGGTGGAATGCTTGCTGCAACTTTCATTGGGACATTCTTTATTCCGTTGTTTTATACCTATTTTGCGCGTTTGAGTGAATTTATCGCGACCTTTAAGACAAAAGAATAGGATAAAGGATATTTATGGTTTTTAAATTTTCTAAAACTTATTTGAGTGCTGTGGTGGTTGTTGCGCTTAGTGTGAGTGGTTGTTCTTTGTCCCCCCGTTATGCGCAGCCACAAATGAACTTGCCCGATTCTAAAGAATCTCTAGAGAGCGCACAAGATATGGAGATCTCTCAAAAATGGTGGGAAGTATTTGGGGATTCTAGGCTCAATGCGTTTGTAGAGGAATCTTTGGAAAATAATTATGATTTGCTTGTTGCAATGGAACGTGTGGAACAAGCGCGCAGTCAATGGAGCTATGCAAGGAGCGATCGTTATCCAAACATCAGCGCACAGGGAGAGGGAACAAGGAATCGCAAAAATGAAAAATTGGGATATTTGGAGAATTATAATAATTTTTCTTTGAGTGCTGTTTTGAGCTTTGAATTGGATTTATGGGGGAGAGCGCGAGATGCAGACAGAAGTGCATTAGCGCAATTGCTTGCAAGTAAGGCAAGTCGCGATATGGTGCGCTTGAGCTTGGCTGCTAATGTCGTGGAGAGCTATTTTGGGATTCTCACCCTAAATAATCAGTTGCAAATCTCCCAAAATACACTAAAGAGTCGTGAGGAAAACTATGAATATCGTAAAAAAGAATTTGAAATCGGAAAGATTTCAGAGATTGATATGCAACAAGCAAAGTCGGAAATGGCGAGTGTGAGGGCGCAATTGCAAAGTCTTTTAATGGAGCAAAATTCCGCACAAAGCGCGTTTTTGATTCTGCTTGGGCGCGATGCGGAGGGGATATTTAAGAATTCTCTCCCTACAGAGCCAGAAACATTGCCAAAGACACCAGAGATTCAAGCGGGGCTTCCCTCTACGATTCTGCAGAAGCGTCCCGATATTGAAGCAGCAGAGCAGAATCTCAAAGCAGCTAATTTTTCAATCGGAGTGGCAAGGAGTGCGTATTTCCCAACGATTTCACTCACGGGGCTTTTTGGCTATGTGAGTCCGCAACTCAATGCGCTTGTGAGGGATTCAAATGCAACTTGGAATTTTGGGGGTAATTTTGTAGGGAATTTGCTAGACTTTGGACGCACAAATGCAAATGTCAATCTCGCAAAATCGCACTATAGAGAAATGCTTTTGACTTATGGGCAAACTGTGCGCACGGCCTTTGGAGAGGTGAGAGAGAGTCTGTTTAATTATCAAGTTACAAAACAACGATTGGATAGTTTAGATGAGCGCGTTGTAGCGTTAAGACGCACGTTAGAGCTTGCAAATATGCGCTATGAAGAGGGCTATACGAATTATCTTGAAGTCTTAAGTACGCAGAGTTCGCTGTTTGCCGCAGAATTAGAGCAAGAGAGTGCGCGATTAGAATCTCTAAGCTCTGTCATAGGGATCTACAAGTCCTTTGGCGGTGGTTGGGATAGAGAGGAATTCCGAACGTCTAACTAGAATCCACAAATGTGGTGGGTGGGAAGGCATTAGAGAACGCTTAGGATTCCAACGCCAATGCTGACAATCAATCCCGCAAGGATTGTGAAAATTTGGCTTGTGCGATTCTTTTTGATGTTAAAAAGGGTTATCATTAAGCCTGAAATATAGAGCAAAATGAGCGTGAGGGCAAAGCCGATTGCAAGGACATTGAAATACCATTTTGCCTTTGCCTTATGGAGCATAATCATATCACCTATGATGGAACGTTCATTGGTGGTGAGCGTATAAGTGGAATCCTCGTTTTTAGTGAGGCTGACTTGATAATGAGAGTTGCCAAGCGTGGCCGCACCTCTTTTTGTTTTAAGAGTGAGGTCTGATGGGATTTTGAGGTTATTGTCAGAAAGAAATTGAAGCATCACATCTTTAGTTTCTTCTTGTTTGAATGCTTGATTTAAGACATAGCTGTGTTTGATAGCGCCACTGTCTTGATCAAAGCCGCAAATGTAAAGAGTTCCTGTGAGTGCGTACATAAGTGCAAGAGGCAGAAAAAACAAACTAAGATAGATGTGGATATTGCGGAATTGTTTTGTCATTTTGACTCCTTAGGGATAGAATGTGTGCATTTTAACCATTCAATATTAAGAATGCGTTAAACGATTTTACGCAAACCTTAAGGAGAGATTTATCTAGGATTGAGAGGAGAGGTATGCAGCAACACAGTCAAATTAAAGGTTTCAAAAAGCTTAAACTTGTCATTATTCTAGCCCTAATGTCTAGTATCGCGCCACTCTCTACGGACATGTATCTTCCAGCCCTTACGCAAGTAGAAGAGAGTTTTGCGACAAGCACATTTTTGACACAATTGTCTTTGGCGAGTTTTTTTCTTGCTTTTTCATTTGGGCAACTCCTCTATGGTCCCATGAGCGATGTTTTTGGTCGCAAAAGGCCAATTTTAGTGGGAATTTTTATATTTATCATCTCTTCATTGGGTTGCATTGTCATTGATGATATTTATAGTTTTATTATTCTGCGCTTTTTTGAGGCTCTAGGAGGTTGTGCGGGAGTTGTGATTGCAAGGGCGATTGTCAATGACTTATTCACTTCAAAAGAAGCTGTTGGAATCTATGCATTAATGATGGTGTTTAGTTCCCTTGCACCTATGCTCTCTCCGACTTTTGGTGGGATTTTGTTGCAATATTTTTCTTGGCAGAGTATTTTTACAACATTATTTTTGCTTGGAATCCTACTTTTTATAATGATACTATTTGGTTTGCAAGAGAGCGCACCCCATCTCAAGGACAGAAAGTTCTCTCACAAAGAGGCAATACATGGCTACAAGGTGGTTTTTAGAGAAAAAATATTTTTGGTCTATAGTTTGACCTCTGGATTTGCATCATGTGCAATGTTTTCTTATATCACAGGTTCTAGCTTTATTTTTCAAAAATATTTTGGAATCAGTGAGCTTGGATTTTCCACACTTTTTGGACTTAACGCTTTAGGTTTTGTGATTTTTGCCAATATTAATGCGTTTTTGGTGCGGAGATTTGAATCTCAAAAGATTCTTGCCGTCTCTTTGATTGTCATGTTGTTCTCAACTCTGATTTTGTGCGTCAATGCGTTTTTGTATCCTAATTTTTGGCTCTTTGAGATTTCTATATTTACAAGCATTGCAATGCTTGGATTTATCGCGCCAAACACAACAACTCTGGCAATGGCGCGTTTTGTGGAGTATTCGGGGACGGCATCAGCGATTTTGGGCATGGTGCAATTCACTTTAGCGGGATTCATATCTTTTGTCGTTGGGGCAATCAATGCTAACACACCTATCATTCTAGCTCTTGTAATGTGCGTGAGTGTTTTGGTTGCAAATGGAATCTACTTTAGAGGCTTAAAATGGAGCAGGGGTTCTTGTTTGTAAATTTTGCAAATTTAGAAAAATTAAGCCTCTGTTCATTAAAATAAGTTTGGCAATAAGTTTTTAGGAATTTACATGAATGACATACAAATTATCAAAGAACTTCCAAAGCTCAATGAAGCAACCCTTAAACAAAAAATCCGTGAGCTTTATTTTGAAAATTTCAAATGTGAGTTTGAATCCAATAAGATTGATTTTTGCATTTGGCAGGACTATGGGCTACTCAAAAGCGTAGTCAATCAAAATCTCTTTTGGGCTGAAGCGAAGCAGAAGGAAAGTGATCTTGAGCAATCCCTCACGCAACTCATAATTACCATAGCTAAATACAAGAAAAGGGAATCTCATCGTCCCCGTTATATCGGCGCATTTGATGCTTACAAGATGATCTTTTTGCCCTTTGATAGCGAGATTGAGGAGATTTTGAATCAAAATGCTATGAATTGGAATGTCACACCAAGCGATAAGACAAGTGAGACTTTTGTCTATCTCTATAAACAGATTAAAGACAAGCAGCTTTTAAGTAAGGCTTATCCTTTTGAATACTCTAAAGATACGGGAGAATTGAGAGCATTTATTAAAAAGAATCTGAACTCAAATGTAATCACAAAAGAGAAAATTAATAAGGATAATTTTGTGCGCGTCTATCACAAATGGCTTAAGTATGTCAAAGAGAGCATAGCGGTTAATTGGGAAATGGCAAAAAATTCAATGTTGAAGTGGGAGATTTCTATCTGGCCGATTTATTGAGTGAGGGAAATAAGACGATTATTCAGGAACTTTATGCTGTTTTAGAATCCGATCATTATCAATATGGCAAAATCAAAACATTGTGGGCGGGAAAGTATTCTTCTGTAACGGTAACATTCAAAGACAACCAAGAAGCCCATAAGAGCTTTTGGAATCTCTATGAAAGACCACCAAAAGAGGAATTTTGGGATGATATTTTAAAGAGACGTGATTTACTTGTCGAGCCCGATATTAGAGAACGTAAAGGGGCATTTTATACTCCTAAAATTTGGGTGAGGAAGGCTCAAGAATATCTTGCAAAATCCTTAGGTGAGGATTGGCAAGATGAATATTATATTTGGGATCTTGCAGCGGGGACGGGCAATCTTTTGATAGGGCTTAGCACGAGCAATATCTATGCCTCCACTTTGGATAAGGCTGATGTGATTGTTTGCCAAGAGATCGCAAAAAAGAGTGGGAATTTGCTGGAGCGCAATGTTTTTCAATTTGACTTTTTAAACGATGAATTTTTTGATGAGCCTTGTAGGGAGCATGGGGATTCTAAGTTTGCTGTTGAGGGTTGTGAGAAGTGCAGAAAATCACCACTTCCAGAAAGCCTTCAAGAAATCATTAGGGATAGTGAAAAGAGAAAGAGGCTTGTTGTATTTATCAATCCACCCTATGCGGAGGCAACTTCAAAATATGAAATGTCAAAGGAAAAGGAATCCAAAAGTACAACTAAGAATTTGGTCGCAAAAGCCCATAAAATGGTGGAAAAATATAAAAAATCCTTAGGACCTGCAAGTAACGAGCTGTTTGCGCAATTTTTTATGAAAATCATTAAAGAACTTGATGGCTGTATTTTGGCAAGTTTTTCAACACTCAAATATATCAATTCTCAAAATTTCATTCAGTTTAGAACGCATTTTAAGGCGGAATTTAAGGGGGGATTCATAGCTCCTTCTTATACCTTTGATAATGTGAGAGTGTCTTTTCCCATCGGGTTTTTGATATGGGATACAAGTGTTAAAAAAAGCTTGAGAGGATAGAGCTTGATATCTATGATGTCTATAAAGAAAATAAAGAGGAGGGACGTTTTCTCTATACTAAGAATTTTTATTCAAATTCAGATGAAAAAAATAGCATTAACTATTGGGTCAAGCGACATAAGGACAATATAAAAGAAAAAGAGGATGCAGAGCTTGCATTTATGGTAACTCCCGGTCCAGATTTTCAACAAAATACATTGCTTTATATTTCTCAAAAACAGGATACTGTGATTGGTAGAAATATCTGTATTCATACAAACAACCTCATTCCATGCAGTGTTTATTTTACCGTGCGCAAGGCGATTCCTGCAGATTGGATTAATGACAGAGATCAGTTTCTCTCTCCTAAAAAAGAGTGGGAATGTGATAAGGAATTTAAAAGCGATTGCCTTGCTTTCACACTCTTTCATCCTCAAAACAGAATCACAAGCCATAGTGCCATCTCTGCGGGGGGGGGGGGTGAACCACTTCATTCCCTTTAGAGAGAAAGAAATAGGAGCTAAGGAGAGTTTTATGAGCCACTTTATGAGTGATTTTATTGAAGGCAAAGTCAAGCCCAGTGCGCAAGAGGAGGTACTTATTAAACAAGAGCGAGAGTTTGAGAGATTGGAATTTTCAGATGAGGCAAAAGGAGTCTTTGCTGCGGGGAGAGAGATTTATCGCTACTATCACACAAGAGAATTTAATGAGGAAAAATACAATCCAAACATCGCACTCTATGAAATTAGGGAATTATTCCAAGGACGCAATGAAAAGGGCAAAATGAATCCTCCTAGCAAGACTAAAGATGAGCATTATAAGACTTTGATTGGGGAGCTTAATGTCGCTCTCAAAGTCCTTGCTAAGAAAATTGAAAAAAAGATCTATGAGTATGGATTTTTGAGGGATTAATAAGGGTTGCAAGAGAGTGATTCTTAGCTGACTTTTTGATTTAAGTCAAGGAAAACTTATAAAGAATACAATAGAATTGCGCTTGGATTTAAAGTCTTGCCTTGTGTGTTTTGAGATTTTGGATTCAAAATTTTAAAAAGGAGCGTCAAGTGGAAAGTCATCAGTCTAAAAAACCGCTCTCTTTTATTGCTTCGTTGCTTGGGATTCTGTTTATCGTGCTGTGTGTGATGGGGGGTTACACTTTCTATAATGCTAAGGGAATGTCGTATTTTAGCAA
Organism: uncultured Helicobacteraceae bacterium; assembly: GCA_947588965.1. Lineage (GTDB taxonomy): Bacteria > Campylobacterota > Campylobacteria > Campylobacterales > Helicobacteraceae > Helicobacter_D. The sequence goes on along the minus strand of CANQAN010000001.1, from coordinate 56,510 downwards.
TGAGAGTGAAGCCTGTAACAACTGCCATGTCATGAATGATGTCTATAATGACTGGGCAAAGGGTTCTCACGCACAAAAAATATCTGGAAAACCACGTGCAACCTGTAATGATTGTCATTTGCCTCATAATTTCGTAGAAAAGTGGTTGGCAAAGGCGCAGAGTGGCGTTGGGCACGCGTATGCTTTCACTTTCAAACTAGATGTGTTACCGACAAATCTAGGCGCGAGTGCAAAATCTAAAGATATTGTTCAAGATAATTGTGTGCGTTGCCATAGTGAAATGGTCAGTAATGTTGTGAATCCTACAACAAATCCGCATGGAGAACAAGCATTAAGTTGCGTTTCTTGTCATACGAGCGTAGGACATAAAAGAGGTTTTTAAAATATTTAGGAGGTTAGAATGGAGAAAAAGTCACCTTTAATGCCAATTTTAGTGGTTGTCGTTATTATTGTGATTGGTGGGTTGTTTTGGCTGAATTCTGATATCAACAAAAAACAAGCCGAAGGGACAGGCGGAATCGCTTCAAAAGGTTTCGTAGAGATGAGTGATGAGAATCCGACTTTTGATCATTGGGGTAAAAATTTCCCTGATTATTTGGATATGTATTTAACAGTTGAGAAAGAAGCACCTATCTCAACAGACTTTGGGGGGAATCTAGCGTATTCTAAATTGATTCGCTATCCACAGCTTACAGTTCTTTGGGCGGGCTATCCTTTTAGTATTGATGCCAATGAAGAGAGGGGACACTTTTGGATTCAAGTTGATCAAATGGATACCGCAAGAAACAATAAAGATTTCTTGAATGCCCATGGCTTTGCTGCATTTGGCGGACAGCCTACAGCTTGTATGAATTGCCATAGCGGTTGGAGTCCTTGGTTGCTTAAAAATGTCGGAATCGGAAATACACCAGAGGAAAAATGGATTTCTTTCAATTCTACAAAATATTGGACAATGATTAAAAATGTCCCAGCAGTAGAGGGAATTGAGCCAAATTCTGAAGCACACAGCGGACCTCATGGTGGGAAAAGAATGGGGGTTACTTGTGCAGATTGCCATAATCCTAATGATATGCAATTGCGCTTGACAAGACAAGCAGCGATCAATGCGTTAGTCGGACGTGGCTATGAAAAAGATCCTGTTACAGGAGTTAAAGCCAATCGCGATGAAATGCGCACTCTTGTTTGCTCACAATGCCACGTAGAATACTACTTCAAACCAACAGGCAAAAAGGTCAAAGTCATGGGTGAATCCATTGCAAGTGATGCAAGTCAAAAATGGTGGAATGGAACACAAAAAACCTATGATGAATGGGATTCTTGGAGAAATGGCAATCAACCAACAGAGATTGAAGCCGATGGTATTGAGTTGGTTTTCCCATGGAGTGCATGGGCTAAAAATGAGCCTTTCAGAATCGAGATGTTTGATGATCACTATGAAAAAGTGCGCAACATCTTTGATAAAGATTGGGAACACAAAATCACAAAAGCTCCTATGCTAAAGATTCAGCACCCAGAATCTGAACTTTTCAGCGGTGGTGTGCATGCGGCAAATGGTGTAACTTGTGCAGATTGTCATATGCCTTATAAGCGCAAAGGGGCAAAGAAAATGACAGAACACAATATCACTTCTCCTTTGCAAGACATTAATGCAGCATGCAAAACTTGCCACACACAAAGCGAAGAGTATCTCAAACAACAAATTTTTGACATTCAAAAGTCTGTTGCATTTGACTTGAGAAGCGCAGAATATGCGACAGTGAGCTTGATTGAGGATATTAAGAATCTCCGCGCAAAATTAGGTGAGCTTCCCGCATATCAAACAGATGGCAAACCCGATGACAAAAAGATCTCTGCAGTCTTAAAAGAGCCTCTAGAATTGCATCGCAAAGGACAAATGCGTGGAGACTTCGTCGGAGCAGAAAATTCAACAGGATTCCATAATCCTCGTGAGGCAAGTAGAATGTTGCTTCAAGCCGTTGAAATGGCTAGAATGGGACAAGCTAAGTTAGTAGAAATTGCTAATGCAAACGACATTAAAGGCTTTACAACTTCTAATTTAGGATTTGAGGATATTCAAAAGTTGAATCCGGGTGAAATTCACTACAAAGTGGATTTGAATGGACATAAAGCAGGAGAACGTTACTACAAACACGAAGAAGTTAATGGTCCTGCACCAAAGGCTTTAATGGAATTGGATAAAAACAATAAGCCTTACAATTACAAAGCCATCGATGGCAAAACTTCTTCTTACTAGGATTGCTGCGCTCCCTTGTGGGCGTTGCAATACTTAGTAAAACTTCAAGAAGCTCTATGCAACTCTCTAGCTCATGCGTTAATTCTTTTGTGTTATAATTCCGCATATAAACTCACTTTAAAGAGCTTCAATGTTTAAAGAATTACAAACGATAAAAATTATATCTGATTATTTAAGAGACAAGCACATCATTAGCACAAATCTTTCTAGCATTAGCGGGGTTTATCATTTTTTCAATCATTTGCAAGATAATAAAAATAAATTTTACACTCTTTATCTCTATAACTATCTCTATCATTTTATAAGTTCTGATGAGGTAGCGAAGAGAAAGACAAGTGCAAGAGTGTTTGAGGATTTGTTGGCTATTATTTTCAATGGAGAAGTTGCCGATACGCAACAGAGGAAAAATCTTAATTTTGAAGTGAGTGATTATTTCTTAAATGTAAAAGATAAAATCGCTTCAAATCGTCGCGAAAAAGCGGACATCATTTTTGCAAACCATTATTCTTTGAGTGTCAAAACGCTCATACAAAAGAATACTGAAATCAATATGGGCAGTTTTGAAAAAAGAGTTTTATTTGACTCTTTAAAAGTGGATAATTATTTGAGCGAGAGAAAATCTAGCGATGGTGCTGGAATTGGAAGTAAGCCGCAATTTTTAAAGCTTTTAGGACTTATAGATACCCTTTCTAGCTTTAATGCTTTTAGAGAAAAATTCAATCAAATGGTGGAATTTATTTATAGCGATGATTTGCTATTAAGCATTAAAGATGATGAAAAAATGGAACTTTACTTTTTTTCTGGTGCTGAAATTGTAAAAATCTTTAAAGAATACAGCCAAAATAAAGAAAGTTTTTTAAACCTCATCAATCGTTACGAAGGAAATTCACTTAGGATTGATAGAAATGCCCTCATCAAAGAATGCAAACAAAAAATTATCCTTGATTTTTCATATCTTGAAAATAGCGTTATGCAGTATGTTAATCAATTTGATCACAAATTACACACAGCTTATTTTAAGTATTTTACAAATCAAAACATAAAACGTGAAGTGTTTTTAGAACTAGAAAATTTATTTTTTGAATTTGATAAAAATTTTAAAGAGTTGATATGAAACCTAGAGTGATTAGTTTATTTAGCGGTTGTGGTGGGCTTGATTTAGGTTTTATTAAGGCTGGATTTGAAATTGTTTTTGCCAATGATATTGACAAAGAAGCCTGTTTGAGCTACGCGAACAATATAAATCATCACATTTTATGCAAAGATATTTATTCTATAAGAGCCGATGAAATTCCCGATGCTGATATTTTAATCGGCGGTTTTCCATGCCTTGGCTTTACAATTGCAAATGGCAAAAATAGAAATTTAAATTCTAGTTACAATAAGCTCTATTTGGAATATGCAAGAATCCTAGCACTCAAACAACCTAAATATTTTTTGGTAGAAAATGTGGCTGGAATCCAAAGCGGAAAGATTTTCAAAGAGCATTTTTATGAGAAAATTTTGCCAAGTTTTGAAAAATGTGGCTACACACTTAAATTCGCAATTTTAAATGCAAGTGATTATAATGTCCCACAAAATCGTAAGCGCGTGATTATTATAGGCAGGAGAAATGACATAAAAAATGAGGTCAATTTTCCAAAAAAACAAACAAAAATTCCAAAAACACTCAAAGACGCTATCGGCGATTTACCCTTAGAATATAGTGAAAATATACCTAATCACACAGGATCGCGACACAAAATTAATATCAATGGATATGTTGGAAATAGGATTTTATCGTGGGATAAACCAGCACCAACTATTACAGGACGTGGCAGTAGGGGTGGGGGTGCTGTGATTCATCCGCATCCGCATTTACATAGGAGATTAAGTGTTCGCGAATGTGCGAGAATTCAAAGCTTTCCGGATGATTTTATATTTTATGGAAGCAATGGGGCGGCTTATGCGCAAATAGGCAATGCCGTTCCTCCGCTTATGAGTTATTATCTTGCCAGAGAATTTAAAAAAGTGCTAGAAAGAATCCCTTAAAATAGGGCAATTCGTACTACCTCATGCAAGATTTTAATGCATTTTTGAATTGGATTTTGTATTATATGGGAATTTTCATGCTTTCAAGGAATTAAGATTTTTATATTTGAAATTGATAATTTTTATCTTTAAATAATTTATTAAGCATTATAAGGCTAGAATCATAACGCTTGTTTAAAGAGCAAATTTTATCAAGGAGCTTCTATGAAACGTTTTGCTTTGTCGTTGTCTGCTTTTGTCGTCGCTTCTGCTTTAAGTTTGAATGCTGCAGATTCTAACCTCGCTCAAGTTGCGAAGGATAATGGACTTGCTCCATTGCCACAAAATCAACAAGAAGTGGAGGCAATTTTCAAGGATATGAATCTCACATTCACGCCATTTTCAGAAGAAAAGGCAGAGTTAGGGAAGAAATTGTACTTTGAGTCTCGTTTGTCTAAGAGTGGCTTGATTTCTTGTAATACCTGTCATAATCTCGGAATGGGCGGGACAGATGGAGTGTCTGCTGCAATTGGGCATAAATGGACAGCGAATCCCAGTCATTTGAATTCGCCAACAGTCTATAATTCTGTCCTCAATTCTGTGCAGTTTTGGGATGGACGCGCAGGGACATTAGCCGATCAAGCCAAAGGTCCTATTGAAGCAGAGCCAGAGATGGCAACTCCTGCAAAATTAGCCGTTGAGAAAATAGCGTCCTTGCCAGAATACAAGCAATCTTTTGAAAAAATATATGGCAAGAGGGGATTGACATTTGACAATATCGCCGATGCAATCGCAACTTTTGAGCGCACACTGATTACACCTTCGCGTTTTGATGCTTTTTTAAGGGGTGATGATAAAGCGTTGAATGCGGGAGAGAAGAAAGGGCTTCAAGTGTTTATTGACAAGGGCTGTACAACCTGTCATAGTGGTATTAATTTAGGCGGAACTATGCAATCTTTTGGAGTTTTCAGTCAATATAAGTTTGCAAGTGTAGGAAATTTCAAGGGGGATGCCAATGGACTTGTTAAAGTGCCGACACTAAGAAATGTCGTTGAAACTGCGCCTTATTTCCATAATGGTGCAATTTGGAATCTTAAGGATGCGATTAAAGAAATGGGAAGCATTCAATTAGGAATCAAAATCAGCGACAAAGAAGCACAACAAATTGCGACTTTCTTAGAGGCACTTAGTGGGCAAAAACCACAAATCACATATCCCATTCTTCCAGCTTCTACAGAAAAAACTCCAAAGCCAGAATTATAAAATTCGTTTCTAGGGTTTGATGCCCTAGAAACTTTGGCTAAATTTTTTATATTCCTTATATTTCTGTTAATTTTAAATTTAACTTGCTATAATTTCATTTTACTTTTCTAGCAAGGATTCTATATGGAGCAATCAACCATCAATATTCTAAGTACTTATATTCCAATGGTGCAACGTTATAAATCGCAATTTTCATCTCTTAATACATTGCTAAGTAAGACGACTTTAACGGGTAAAATTAGCTCACTTGATATTGCGGAAAATTTGTTTGATTATATGGAAAAAACACAAGAAAAGTTTGAAAATTTGCAAGATGAGTTGATTAACACCATTTTAGAGCAGAATTTTTTAAATGCCTATGAAGAGGCGAAGGCTTCTGTACAAATCATTTCTGATACTTTTTGTCTCTATGTTCGCGATTGTCACGAGGGCGTCAAGGTTTTAGCAAAAGACAAGCATATTCTCAAGCTCTCTACAGAATATGCACAGAGTGTAGATGAAGAAAAAAGCAAAGAATCGCTAGAGAGGATCAAAGAATATCTGCAGGAATTCAAAGAAAATAGAGATTCCTATAAGGATATTTTGCTGTTCGCACCCGATGGCAGACTCCTGCATTCCATAAGGCATGACACACGACAAAAAGTGAATCTCGCGACAAAAATGCGCTCCGTACTTGATGTGGGCAATGCGGATTCTGTGTATGGCGAATTTTGTCAAAAGGTTGATTTTTACCACACCGATGAGGAATCTCAAGAAGAGAGGGTGGAGTTTTTCTTTACGATTCCATTGCGCATAAGTAGCGAACATGCCCCCTCTTTGATTGTTGTTTTGGTTGTGGATTTGCAAGAGAAGTTTGATGCGATTAATAATGCCTTTCCCTATCATTTGCCCCAAGCAAATCTGTTGATTGTCAATGAGAAAGAATATGTGTTGTTTTCGGATAATAAACGCTCTTTTCCTGTGAGTCAATCCTTATCACTCAACAAACATCAAGAATATGCCTTTTTGGAGAATCGTACAAAGATTTGTATGGTTGCTATGGAGTCCATGAGGGGATTGAAAAATATGGGTAGCGTTGTCAAGGAGTGGAAAGTTTGTAGAGTGATTCCTCTCTATGTTGCCTTTGATATTAAAAAACGCAAGAATTACAATATAGAATCCTTTTTGTTAGAGGATTCTTTGCTTGTTACAGAGAAATTGGATAGGGTGATTGCAGAGGGGGAAAATATCAATGAAGAGCTCGGAGATGTCGTCATTAATGGTGAGATCATCGCTTCTAAGAGCCATTCTTATGCACTCAATCCGATTCTCAATAACATTAGAGTGTTGAGCGAGGAGATGAATACGCTCTGCATTCAATCCACTGAAGAGTTACAAAAAGGCATATACAATGCTCTATTTAATGTGATTGATTATTATGCGAAGTATTTGATAGCCACTGTTGATGTTGTGTTTGCAAAGCATCTTAAGGATATTTCTTGGATTGTGAATTATGCCGAATTCCAGCATTATCTCTCAAGAGATGTAAAGGAAAATACAGCGGCAATTAAAGAGAGCATCAAAAATACATTAGCAAATCTTAGAGAAGCTTTTGAATCTTTCTACAATATCATCTTGTTTGATAAGGAAGGTCGCATTTTGCAAGAGGCGCGAGAGGAATCGGGCGCAGGTGAGCATAAGATTGAAATATTAGGGGGAGTTTCTGCAGAGATTGTTGTTTCCCATTGTGAGCCTTCGGTGTTTTATGAAAATCGCCCCACAATCATTATCTATGCTTACATCAAAGAATCCAATTATCAATTATTGGGTGGTTTGGCTTTTGTGTTGGATTATGAGAAAATCAAGGCATTTTTAAATCAAGTTTTGCCACAGGAATCTGCTGTCGTTTCGGATAAGAGTGAGGTGTTTAGCGTTATTTTTGATAATCACAAAAATATCCTTGTCTCAAGCAAGGCAGATTTTGACTTTAATACATTCATTCAAGAAGAAGAGATAGACTTTAAGAATCTTAAGGCCTTTAGCAAGATTATAAAAATAGGCAAGAAATACTATCTTGTCTGCAGTGAAGTTGTCAATACCCAGCAAAGCTTGTTTGGTAAATACACCAAAAAGACACTCTATGCTATGATTTTTGTTGCTGTAAAAGAAGAAGAGAATGATGAGTATGTGATTCAATAGGAATCTTAGTTGATTAAGACAGCATCAAATTTTTCTTGCAGATAGAGCGGTTGATAGGATTGTTTTGCCTTGCGTAAGCCCTCTATTCCTAAGTCCTCTTCGCGATTGACAAGAGCATAATCACTCCATTCGTTGGCTAGAAATTCCCTATTGATTGCTTGATAGGCGCCTTGATATTGAATGTCTGCCTTTTCAATATGGATAACAACAGTGTCTTTGTTGAGTGGTTCTCCAAAACTAAAGGCAATGATGTCTCCATTAACGCGCAATATTCCACCCCTGAAATCCAATCTCTCAAATTCTTTGAGAGATTCTATGATTCCGATGTATTCATTGCGCAAACCATCGCTTGCATCATCATTAATCTTGCCAAACCAAGTTTGGTAAGTGTTGATGAGCTCCTCTGCATTTTCTGTGCTTAATTTTTCATAACTGAAGGGATAACGTTCTGTGAAACGATTGAGATGAGTCTTTTTTTTGTGATATTTTTTGCCCTTTAAAGCAATAAGTTCTGGAATTGAATAGATATAATCGCTACGATCTTCACGATAGATAAAATTAAAGGTATTTGGGAAAAGGGATTCAAGCTCACTTTTGTCTTCTTTGCTTAGGGAGTGAATGGAAAATTTCAATCCCTTGCCCCTACAGGATTCAAACATCTGCTCAATGGTTTGTTTTTTTGCATTTAAGTTGTTGTCTTTGTGGATGGGGTAGAATATGAAAGGTTCTTCATCGGGATATTGTGTTTTGATAACAAGACAATCATTGAGAATGATATAGCTGATGTGTCGCGCATAATGCCAAAGGTAGAGATTTGTGAAAGTCAAGTCTGAAACAAGAATCCGCTTTGAAGTAAAAAAGCTCGTTAGGATTTCTTTATCTTCAATATCGATGGGTTTCCATTGCATTACATTCCTCCAAAAAAAGAGGAATTATAATACAAAAATCCTACAAAGTTAAATTAAGACGACTCTCTTTTTGTTGTTTAGGAAGAAAGCTTTTTGTCTGGCGCAATTTTTTCATTTCAATGCCCAATTTATTTTTCTGCGCTATGGCATATTCTGTGATTTGCTCCATTATCGCTAATGCCTCAAACATTTCATCACGTGTCTTTAGCATTGGGAGATTCTCTAAAAGTTCATTGATTTTGTTGTCATTCTTGTTTAAATACGCAACTTTAAGTTCATTAAGCCAATTCATGATTCACCTCTTTCCATGCTTCAAGTAAGCCTTTTGTTACTTTTATGACGATGTCAATTTTCTCTTTGCTATTTTCCATGTTTGCTTGGGTGAGGAGCTTGATTTGATGAGTGTAAAGCCCTGTGAGGTAATGTGCCACCTGCCCCCCTTTCTCATAATCAAGAGAGTTGAGTAATTCTACAAAAATATCTGTTGTGCGATTAATGTAGTAAATTTTTTTCTCAATGTCCTCTTGATCTATGCAACGTTTTGCCATGGAAGCAAATCGTAAAATCCCCTCATAGAGCATTTCAACGAGCTTTGCTGGAGATTCCACAGCGACAGAATTTTGTTGATAAGAGTTATAAGCTAAATTGCTTTTCATAGTCTGCCTTTGTTATTGGTTCATCGCCATTTGAATCATTTGTGTGATCGTATTGGCACTTTGCTGAATTTTGGCAATCATTTGGTCATACAAAACCCACTTTTCTGCCATCATATCATACTTTGTGTCAATGGATTCTTGTGTTCTAGTGCGCTCTTTCTCTAGGCTCTTTTGTTCGCTTTGCAAACTCTCTTCTAGAGCTTTTAATGTTCCCTTTTGAATCTGCCCATTTGAGCCTTTTTTGTCTGTGGTGAGGTTATCCATTAAATCGCGCAGATTGGCAAACACACCATTGACTTCTTTTGTTTGTCCATTGATTACCGATGTGGAGCTTCTGAAGAAAGAAATTGCTTCATCGGGATCTTCTTGGAATTTTGAGTTGAATTTATCCCTATCAAGCTTCAATGTGCCATCATCATTCATAGAAACTCCATATTGCATGAGATTCCTACCATGAGTATCATTTGAGGTGATGAGAGAATTGAGCTGTCTTATAATGCTACGAATCTCGCTATTTCCATTGAACACTCCCGCAACCTCTGTGTCTTCATCATAGCGCACAAGTTCTTGGATCTTATTATACACTGCGTTATAGTTTTCTACAAAGCTCGCCATTTCATCAGCAATCCCGCTATCATCTCTTGAGACGCGCACTATGACTTCTTTGTCCGCTTCTGTTATAGATGTAAGTTCTAGTGACAAACCAGAAACAATGTCATCAATGGTATTTTTATCGCGCTCAATTTCAATTCCATTGTATGTCAATACCGCATTCTGCGCCTTTTGAATATTTGTGATATTCATTTCTTTCAAAAATCCTGCAGAAGAAGAGAATGTCCCACCTGTAAGTCCGACAGACGAAAGGATTTTGTTCTTGTCTGCTTCACTTGCACCTTCTGCGGTGATGATAATGTCGCTTCCATCGCTACTGTTAAGGACGAGTTTGCCATCTTTTACAGAGGCGGTTACTTCTCCATTGGTAAATTGTGCGTTAATGGCATTGGCAACCTCTTCGGCATTATTGCTTCCATTGATTGCGCTTAAATCAATGGCTTTTCCATTGATAAGCAACTTTCCATTGAGCTGTCCGTTATTGACCTTTCCGCCGACAATCATGTCTTTTGTCTCTGTGCTTGTCTTAACAAACCCTAAGTCGCTGCTCTCTTCACTTGTACCCATTGATGCTTGAATTTTGGCATCCACGACTTCTACTTTGATTTGACCGCCTGTTGCGTCATTAAACATAAGTCCTTTGCCATCGCCCCTTAAGCCGATGGTGATTTCACCGCTATCAACTTTTGCTTGCAAGTCGGGATCTTTAGCAATTTCTTCTTCAAGTTTTTTCAAGATGGCTTGAGCATTGTCTTTGGATTCATATCCAAAATCACTTCCAATTGTACTTAAATCAACAGAGAGAGTTTTTCCGCCAATTTCTACATTGAGAGTTCCGCTTGTGATTTTTCCGCCGGGAGTTGCTGCGCTTTCAAGTGTGCTTCCAAAGTAGATTTTATGATCTCTGCCTGAATCTTTTGCGTTAATCATCAATTGATAAGGATTGTCCCCACCTGTTTTCATGATGATTCCTGTTACTTCCCCATTGGTCGCATCCGTTATACTTTGGGCAACTTCGGAAAGTGTGGAACCTGCTTTGACATCAATGCTGTAATTTGTGCCATTGTGATAGAAGTCAATCGTCGTATTTTTGCTTGTGAAAACGCTGTCTCTTGAGGCGAACTTCATTCCTACTTGATTGATGTCATTTTGGGCAAGTTGTTTGACATTAATTTTAATGTCTTGAAGTGCCAGACCTTCTCCTGCAGTCGCCTTGACACCAGAACCCTCCACTGTCGTGTTGCGTCTTTGGAAAGTACTGAAATCAGAGAGAGCCTTGAAATTCCCATTGAGTGATGTGAGCTGCAACAATAGGGAAGTCAGCTCTGTTTGCTGCTCCATATTTTTGCTGATTCTGTTGGCAGTTGGGGTGAGGCGATAATACTCCTCATTCTCTTTGAGTTGTTGAATGTTATCACTACTTAGGTTGCTTGAAATTCCCAAAACAGACATTGTTCCTAAAGCCATCTTAAACTCCTTACACTTCTTTGCTAACTAGGCTTGTTTGTTGAAAATAATTCCAACAAGTTCTTTCATCTTTGCTGCTAATTCCATTGCCTCATCGCTTGGAATTTTGCGTATGATGCGATTCGTATCCCTCTCACTCACAGTAACAAACAGTCCTTCAATATCCTCGCTAAAGCCAAATTTCACATTTGTATTAAGCGGACTCAACTCCTTGTTGAGCTGTTTAGCCAACTCATTTAGCTTGTCCTTTTGCTCTTTGAGTTGTTGTGCCTCATTACTCACATTCACCTCATTTTGAATCGCTTGTGTCTGCGATACTTGCGGTGCGGATTCATGTGTTGCATTGTTGATATGAGCGGAGCCTACATTTGTCTGTGCTGAACTTGTAGAGCTTGTTTGCGTACTAGCAAATTCCATTCCAATTCCGCTATAGCCTACATTATTGATATTCATAACCGACCTCCTTGCTTCAAAGTTATGAGCAAAATTAATTATCAATTTAGGAAGTATATCGGATATTTCTTTGAAAAATGAATAGTAAAATATGGAAAATTTATAAATTTTTTGTTTGGATTAATTCAAGAGGATCGATGTGTTTGTCTTTTAAAGTGACTTCAAATTTGAGTGCGTTATCTACACGTCCAATTGTGTAGCCTTTTTTAACTGCGCGTCCGGGTTTAATGGTGGGGGCGATCTTGTCAAGTTGTGCGTAAATGGTGTGCATGTTGTCTTTGTGCTCTATAATAACGACGCGCTTTAAAATCGGAGTATCCTTTGCAAATACGACTTTTCCATCAAGGACGCTCCTTACTTTATCGTCGCCCTTTGGGGTTAAAATGACGGATTCATTGAAAACTTTCATTTTATAGACGGGATCGAAGTAGGGACCAAAACGTTTTTCCACCGCAAAATGTTCTAAAGGGGCGATTGTTTTTGCGCCCTTGTATTTTGTGGTGCTTATGTCATGATAAGAGTTGGCGACTTGGCGTACATCAAAGTCCGCTCTTGCTGTTTGAGTTGGCTTTGGCTCTTGCGTTTGTAGTGGAGGCGTACTTGGTTCTTTTGTTGTTTGTTTTGGTGTTTCTTTTGCCGTTTGTTGTGCTGATTTTTTCTCTTCTTTTTTCTCCTCTTGGCTTTTTATGATATTGAGTTCGGCTAGAATCCCCGCAATCGCCTCGCGTTCTTTAACGATTTTTTGCAATTCATCATTGTACTTCTTAACTTCTTTTTGATAATTTGCAATCAATTCTATTTGTTTGTTTTGCAATTCTTTGAGCTGTTCGCGCTTTTTGTTTTCTTTGTCAATGAATTCTTTATGTACAGAGATTTCATTTTGCAGATCTTTAAGTAGCGTGATTGTGTGACTCTGTCTTGTGCTAAGTTCTTTGAGGTGATTTTTTGTTGCATTGCTTAGGGCTTTGAAACTCTCTTCTGTGACTAAGTCCTGTATGGATTCGGGTTGAAAATCATTGAGCAAAATCACAAAAGAAATGTCCTTTAAGAGCAACTCAATAATCTCGGCTTCAATTTTTTTGCGCGTTTGAAAGAGGGAATCTTGGTTGTGTAAGAGATTCTTAATGAGGGCTTGTTTTGTGATGTATTCTTTTTTGTTTTCCTCTATGCTTTTCTCACTTTTTTGAATAACCTTTTCAAGTTCTTTGCCCTCTTTTTCTTGTTGATTTATGGCGTTTCCTAGCTCTTGAAGCTTTGCATTAATGCGCTCTTCTTGCCTTTTTTTATCCTCTAGGGTCGTTTTGTTTTGCTTGATTTTAGCATGAATATCTTTGGGATTCGCGCTAAAAAGCAACGTGAGCGTCAAAAGCAAGGCAGACAAAATGCGCATATCAATCTCTCTTTTGCAAACTGACAATCCAAACTGCTACTAATGAGAGTGTGAGCCCTGTAAGCAGTAAAACAACAGAATCCAAAATGGGTGAAAAAATCTGGGGATTCAAGCCTAATTCTTGGAAAAACACTAATAATGCGGAATCTTGCGCGATATAGAATAATCCACCTGAAACAATGAAGGTCGCAATGATTGTATCCACACAGGCAATACGAAACAAGATTTGCGAACGCATCCATAGGGGCGCACCAAAGAGTGTCATAATCTCCATGCGCTCTAAATGCTGGAATTTCCAAATTTCAATTTGTTTAAACATTAAAAGAAGGCTGATAAGCGCAATGAAACTTGAAAAAATAAGAATGCTTCCATTAATGATTAAGAGCAATTGATAGATTTGATTGTGGCTTTTTGTGAAGGTTTCAATGCGTACGATTCCCTCAAAATTGTTGAGAGCTTTTTGAATCGCAACTAAACGTGCATCGCTTGGATATTTGCTGAGATTGAGGGCGTAAAAATAGGGGAGGGATTTTTTAAGCAAGACAAGATTGGCTTGACTGATATTGTTTTTGAGTCGATCTAAAATGATTTGCGAATCGATAAGATTGAGCGTTTGAGCCTCTTCAATTTTATTGCGTAGGAGTTCTATGTTTAATTCCTTTTGGCTTGCTAAAATGATTGCATAATTTTGTCCGAGTTTGCTCTCATAATCCTCCAGAGTGCGATTGACGAGCAAAATACTCTCTAGCGCAAAAAGCAAGGCTACAAGAGGAATGATTAAGCTTAAATGATTTTTAAGAGAGTTCATAAATCACTCCTTCTTCTATATGGAAGTGTCTGTAATGAATGCCTAATGCCTCCGGAATCCTGTGCGTAACGACAACGATTGTGATTCCAAGTTGAATATTGACTCCGCGTAAAAGATTCCAAATCACCTCTGATGAGTAATCATCCAAGTTTCCTGTGGGTTCATCGGCTAAGATTAAGAGCGGATTGTGCGCTAAGGCTCTAGCCATTGCAACGCGTTGCTGTTCTCCCCCACTTAATTCTAGAGGATATTTGCTGCCCTTGTGTGAGAGTTTAATGTGCGCAAGAAGCTTGTCTGTCTGTGCTTGACAAGATTCTTTTGTGAATCCACCAATGAGCATGGGCAGCATGACGTTTTTTTCAACATTAAAATCCTTAATGAGTTTGTAATCTTGAAAAATGATTCCTAAATGACGTCGCAGAATCTCAACATTTTTTTTGTTTGCCTTAAACATCTCCACGCCACAAACTTCTAAAGAACCACTTTTCACGGGCAGATCACCATAGAGAGAGCGCATAAGGGTGCTTTTCCCACTTCCGCTAGGTCCGCTTATGAAAACAAATTCTTTAGGATGAATCTTAAAACTCGCGTTTTTGATGATGATCTCATTTTTGTAGCCCAGATTGATAGTATCGGCTTTGATAATGGGGTCCATTATGATTCCTTATTGCCAGAAATGAGTTTTAAAAGCAGGTTGTGTGCCTGATGATTTTTGTAGGTTGGCAGGGGATTTTCTCTGAAATATCGCGTCTGTGTCGCGTGGATAATGTAGCGCATTTCGGGATAGTTAAAATCCCCTAAAGTAATCTTTAAAAGACGCTTTTTAGAGGCACAAAACAGATCTTCAATATGCAAAAAATACCCTTCCTTTTTGGCATTTGTCTCAACAATCTTTGTACTCTGAAAATTGTGTGGTTTGAATCTAAAAGAATCTCCCCAAAAGCTAAAATCAAAATTCTTTTCATTCTGTGGGCTAGAGTGTAATGCGCAAAGATCGAGATTGTAGATAGTCTTTTTTTCTTTGAGCCATCGCGCCTCATATTTACTGATTGTTTTTTCTTTTGCATTGATTTGAGATTCCACTTTAAAGTCATCTTGAAAGGATTTTGAAAGCTCTTTAGCGAAGTCAAAATACTCTTTAGAATCTGTGCGTAAATGCAGGATTCCCTGCTGTTTTAATGTACGCAAAGATTGCTCTAAAAAGGCAGAGCTAAAGATTCTGCGATGAGGCTTTTTGTTCCAAGGGACAGGGAAATGCACGAAAATTTTATCTAAAGAATTTGAGGGTAATAATTCTAGAAAAATACGCGCATCATAGGCAAGAATTGCGATGTTTTGGAGACTTAAAAGCCCTATTTGTCGCGCAACTTGTTCTAAAGAGGGATGGTGAATCTCTAAGCCAATGTGTAAAATTTCTGGGTGTGTTTTGGCGTTATGCAATAAATGTCTCCCGCTACCAAAGCCGATTTCCAACCAAATTTGTGAAGGATTCTTGTAGGTTTGTAAAAATGCCTTAAAGTCTAGAAAGTCTTTAATGTCTCTCATAAAGGGTAGTTTGTATTGGGGAGCGATTCTGCTGTGATTGAGATTGTGCGTTAGAATGGAATCTTGTCTGTCTTTAAGGATTCTAAGGGCATTTTTAATAATCTCAATGGGGGCTATGCGGGAATTTTTGTCAAAGCGCACAAGAGAGCATTTTGCACCCTCCTTAATCTCTAAGAAAAAAGACTTTTTGTATTGAGAGTTTTTAGGGAGGAAATGCACGAGTAACAGTGAAAAATGCGGATTCTTCACAGAAGTAAAACGTTCTATGAAGTTAAACGTACCCATTTCCCCTTCCGTGCTAAAGGGTAGTGGCGGGATAAAGAGTTGTTTTACTTTAAAGTGCGGCATGTTATTTGGGTAATGAGAGTGTCACTTCTTGAGAGGGCTTGGATTCTAGCCCATTCTCATCTAAAACACTGACGCGATAGTAATATTTCTCACCCGCCTTGATTTCATGATCGATAAATTCCGTCGTTAAGACTTTATTGTAGCGCAATGTTTCTCCAAAAATCAATGAATCTTTTTTATAGACAATATATTCCTTTGCGCGGTTATCAGTAGGAATCCAGCGCAAAATAACAGCACCGTCTTCAATTTGTGCATAAGTGATGCTTGGCGGACTTGGAATCTCTAGTGTAGAGCCGCTAACGGGTCCTGTCTCTAGGCTGTCAATCCCATCTTTATCAATAGCAACAATCTTGTAATTATACTGCTCCCCGTCTTTATTAATGATATCTTGAAAGGTGTTTGTATTACTCGGAAGCGTTGCTAATGTGGTGTAGAGGCTGGAGATAAATCCTGAGCGCAAGATTTTGTATGAAACAACTTCGTCGTTAGGATGGAGATCCCAGCTAAGCTTAATTTGCTTAGGAATATTGTTTGTCGCGCTAAAATTTGTGATAGGTGTTGGCTTTGGTTTTGTCGTTGCGCTTACATTCTTAGAAGGTGCAGAGAGGGAGTCGTTGGCATTATAGGCATAGATTCTATAGGTATAAGTTGTCTCATCTTCTAAGTCTGTATCCAAATGCTCCACGAGCAGACGATTTTTGATTTTGGCAATCTCTTTCCAAGTGCCATTTTTGTCCATGCGTTGCACAATGTATCCCACTACGCGCACATCTTGGTGCGGACTCCACAGAATCTTAACTTTACGCGGGTAGTTGCTGATAGCCTCTGCATAATCTATCGCAGAGATGGATTGCGTGGAGGCTGTGATGGATTCAGAGAAAGGAGAGACATTTTTATTCTTATCAAATGAGGCAAACTGATAAATGTATTGTGTGTTAGGCTTAAGTTTGTGATCGGCATAGTGCGTAACAAAGCGAGAATCTAATGTTGCAATTTTTGAGAAATTTTGAGTGTTGGATTCCTTGCGATAGATATAGTAACCAGCGACATTTGAATCTTTGATTAAACTCCATTCAAACGCAATTGTATTGACATCACTTAAGACGCGAATCTCTGTTGGAGGTGTGAGTTGAGTGCTGATTGTGGGATTTGAGAGAGTGCTACAACCTACAAATGCGAATATTCCTAAAAGAACTAAAGAATGAAAAATGCGTGAAATGATAGGGTAAAGAGAAAATTTATTCATAAGGTACATTGAGAATCCTTAAATCAAAACTAGTTTGCAAATTCTAGCACAAAAATAAGAGTTTTAATAAAAGCGATGAATATTTATGTGTTTATAGGAATCATTCTTGTTTGTGGTCCTGTTAGACGTAATCTTTGATTGTAACTGAGCATAATGTCTTTTTTATTGGGGTCATATTTTATATTTTTTTCATTTTCACAAAAGACTTTTTTGTCATTAAAATCGCTAAAAACGGCATCGTCATTATCAAAATTCAAACGCATATTTGCATTATTATTTTGCGTGATTTTAGCGTGTGAAAATGCATCGATATAAACCATATTTTCCCATTTATCAATCACTTGAAACTCTTCTCTGCTTGAAGCAAAGCATAATGGCACAATGTGATGCAATTCAAATCCCTTTTCTTTGCAGACGTTGTGTTGTTTGAAATATTCTACCTTTTGTTGCATTGAGCGTTTGAGTTTTTCGGGGTTTTTAAAAAGGCTCTTTTCATTGACGCGTATGTGAAGCTTTTTATCCTCTTTATTCCATTCAAAATACGCCATTTGTGTTAAGAGATTTAGAATTTGTTGTGTTGCGTTTATCCAATTATGAAAATCTCGTTTTTGTGTTTTATCACCTATAAAATTTTGAGGATTGCAATAGGTTTTTAAGTGTTCAATCAATGTTTTTTGCTGGATTTTGCTTAAACGCCTATAATCTTGTATGAGTTCTATTATATCATTTCTGTGGTAGATTCTAGCTTCTAATTTTTGTCCCAAAAAAGTTGCAAAAAATAAAATTTCATACATTGTAAGATAGGAAGATTTTAATTCTAAAATCATGCTCAAAATTTCCTCGCCAAAACCTTGCATAAGGTTCTCTAAAGCCCTTGTAAAAAGCAAATTCTGTGTGAAAATATCTTCAGTTTGTAAAAATTCTACACCAAAAGACGTAAGGGCTGTGTATTTTTTCACGCCTTTATCAAAGGGATTTAATCTCTTCTTTTTAGAATTAAACCTATAGCCCTTCGCGATTAATTCCTTTACTTCATTAATTATGTAATAGAAACGAATTGATACTAATTAAACTTCTTAAAATACTCATCAATTTCTGTTCTCATTTCACACCCAACCTCTTCAAAAGCCGATAAAATCAGTTTATAGCTTCCTTTTCCACCCAAAAAATCCCAAAAATCCTCCGCTACTTTCAACTCAAAATCCAAATCTAGCATACCAGCCATAGTCCATCGTTCATAAGGTTTTGGCTCATAGGGATTATAAGGAATGGCTATGAGTGATTGAATATTGAAATTTGGACTATGATATGCAAAGCAGGCTATCCAAGTTAAAAGGGTGCGTTTAAATTCTTTAAACCCTCCCTTGTTTGGCTTAGCAGTCTTAATGTCAATCAAATAAACATTATTGCCTTTGTGTAAAACTAAATCCACCTTAGTGGGCTTAACGATGCTTGTTTCTCCACTTCGTGAAACTGCCAAAATTCTAGCAATTTCCTCGTTTTTATTTGGTTTAGAATTTCCACTTTCTAAAGAATCCATGATATCTTGTATAACTCTTTGTGCTTCTTTGGTAATTGTATTTGCAACTGCTACTTGACGCTTAATACTATCAAAACGTTTCAAACCTAATTCTTCAGCCACAGGTTCAAAAATGCTTGTACCAAAATTTGTATTAAGGCTTTGAATGAAGCTATAAAGTGCCATTCTGTCTTTGCCTAAAAGCCTCGTATGAAAAGGCATTGAGGAAGTTTCGGGCTTATAGTTTTCAAATTTATTACGTAAGCTTAGAGTCAAGCGGTTTTTGATATTACTTTTAAGACTTTGCATTAATTTCTCCTGCACACCACAATATATTCTTCATTTATTGTACGTGAAAGAATACCAACTTTATTTGTTGGGGAATTTTGAAGTGGCATTGATTTGTTAGAAATTTTGCGCTTAATAGTTTGCAAATGTGTAAAATTATTGTTACAAAAAATTTCAGCAATAAATTTATCGGTAGGAAGTTTTATGTTTTTTATTATTCTATTACCTATAATAAAAAATACTTTTCCACCAATATTTATAGAACTTACCAAAGATTTAATACTGGATTCTAAATCAAAATAAAAACTTGAGACTTCTAAGGCTCTTTTTTTATCTATTTTAGAAATCTCTAAAATATAATCTTTTATCAAGCCCTTACTATAAAGTTTTTGCACCTTTGTTCCGCCGATTAGTTTAGAATCCAATTTTCTTGCATCTTTAAAACCTAACCATTCATTGATGAAAGTACTAAATTGCCCGTATGCCACAGTGGTTTTAGAATCTCCGTAAGGTGGGCTTGTCAATAGAGTATCAAATCTTTGCTCTGAATTTTGAAAACTTGCATTTGTGAGCTTAAGACTAATTTCTTGTAGTTTAGGTTGATAAAATTGTGAATAATTTTTTACAAGAGATTCTATATGTTTTGTAAAAATTGCGTACACATTAGGTTTATAATTGTCATAATCTTTCATTCTAAAAAGTTTAAATTCATTATTGCGAGTATAGCTACACTCTCGTAAAGTCTCACTAAAACTAAGCATAAAAAGATTTTGCAAATTTTTATCCTCTAAATCTTTAAGACAAGAAAAAATTAGCTTTAAATCTTGTTGTGCATTTTTATCTATCCAAAAATCAAGATTTGTGATATTTTCTAAAGGATTAAAATCTAAAGGCCGTTCAATTCTAGATTCTACTTGACACAACAGCTTATCTTTTTGCCTAATAAGATAAGAATACTCTATATAAGTCATTCTCGCTTTTGAAATCATTAAAGCTAGGGGATTTAAATCAAAACCTACAAAATGTTTAATTCCATATTCTAAACCACTCACAAAACTACTTCCACTACCACAATAAGGGTCTAAAAGATTTGTTTTTTTTACTTTAAACTCTTTGAATAGCTCTAGTCCAATTTGAGGGAGCATAGTGGCTGGATACCTATGCAAATTAGGATACATTGACGCATAAGACTGTCCTAAAAAATCATATTTGGGATTGTATATCGCCAAATAATCATGTTTTTCAGCATCTTTGCTATCTCGTTTTTGTATTAAGTCAAGATGAGGCTCCTCTAAAAGTATCATTAGAGATTCTCGCTTATATAATTAATAAGATAACTTAAGGGTTTTATAAAATCTCCTGTTTGTATATTTTTGCCAATAAATACACAATCAAAAAATTTGAACATTCCTCTGTGTTGTGGATTATTAATTTCATTGTAGAAATTTATAGTAGCAAAACATACAAGCGGTAAGATAGGAGGGCTATAGGAAATATCATATTTTTCTTTAATACTAGATTCAGTGTTTGCAATCTCCATTAAAAGCTTCCATTTATAAGTTTGTCCAGCCCTTTCACGTAAAGAAGTCTTAAGGGACAATATCAAGCATTTATGCAATTTCGCATTGCAATCCAAACTATAAATCACCAAATCAACATCGGGTTTTTGCGTTTCTTCTCCCACTTTAATATAAAACAAATCTTTCCATTGCGGAATAGAAGAAATATTAGAGGTAATGAAAATATTTTGATCAATGTTGCCTTGTGCTTTATTCTTAAGAAACACCCAAATAATGAGGTTTGAGAATGCACTTCCAGCAATACTTTTTCTTGCCTGACCAGCGTCTTTTATTTCGCCTTGTTGAATTCTTGTCTGAATGAGGGTTTCTACTTCCTCTTTACAATCCACAAGATAGCTATAAAGATGATTAAAAACTTCTCTCAAAGATAATACTTCAGTAGAAATATCAGCATTAATTTTTGCAATCATTGGTCGCATATAATATTTAGATTCTATATTTTGCAAAGTTTTTAATTCAGTTTTATTTAACATTGCATACCCTTTTCCTTCAGATGAAATACACTCTCACTATATTTATTTTTGTCTTTTTCACTGCGATTAAGCACAGGTCTATCGTATTTTTTAACAATTTGCATCTTTGCTAATTCGGCTATTTTTGGATAGAGATTAAATTTGTCATTTGCTACTAAAAAAACATTATAATCCTCTCTTAAAAATCTCTTAGCATTTTTTAGAGCTTGTGCTATCGCACAAATATATTTTTCTTGTGCAAGTTTGTTTTGCCCCTCACTAAGTTTGCCGATTTCTAAATTATCTTTACGAGGCAAGTTAAATATATCATAGGCATAAGCATGTTGTTCATGATAATCAATCAATCCAACATAGGGCGGAGAGCTAAAGATTCCAGCAATCTTTTGAGATTTCACAAGATTTGCAAAATCTTTATCTTGTTTTTGTATTTCAGTGATAATGTCTGCATTTGTAGAATCTGCATTTAAACAAAGCTGTTTTGTCGTTGCACTTCGCAAAGATTGAAATTCTCTTAATCGCTTTAAAGTATCTTTAGTATAGCTTTTCCACCATTTTGTAATGCTAAAAAGTGGTTTGCATACCCTCCCATGTTTGGCACAATAATAAGTTGTATTGATAGGCTCTAAAAGCGTAGCCAAATCCGAATGTGTCGTAGCACGGCAACTTCTTGCTGTGCGACTTAAAATAATGCATAGAATATTTTGTAAAGATTGAGGGGATTTTAAAATTTCATTCTTAAGTAGAATAATCTCCCGCTTTATAGAATCTATATACCATTTTTCAAAGAAATTTCCTCGTGTGTTTGTGCTGATATTAATATGATATTGACTCATTAAATCATTGTAAATTTTTAAAAATTCTTGTGCTTTTACTTTGCCATAGGTTTTTTCATCAATTTGTCCAAGTGCAACTTGACGCTTAAAGGTTTTATTAGGAAAATAGAGCTGATTAAAGGCACTTAAAGCCTCATTTAAAGCGGATTCAAAAAGGCTTATTTGGGTGGTTTTTGTATAATTTTCCAAACAATTTGTAAGCCTTAAACATTCACTTTCAAGAGCATTGAAATCATATTGAGCAACTTTAGCATTGCTAAGCAAGGCATTGAAGGTTGAAACATCAATCCCTATTGCATTCATTCCTAGTTCATTTGCTACGCACAAGGTCGTGCCACTCCCCGCAAAAATATCCAGAACAATATCATCGGGCTTAAAATAAATTTCTCGTTTAATGGAATCTGTATGAGAATCCAAAAAATATTCTACAAGTTGAGGGATAAATTTGCCTTTATAGGGGTGGATTCTATGGACGTGTTTGGTTGTTTGTGCTTCTTTGTATTGTGCAAAAGAAAGGGGATTTTGCAAATGCTTTGCAGATTTGATTGCATTATCATAATACGCTTTAAGCTCGTTTTTCTCAATCAAATTTTCTTTTAAATGCACACTATGATTTGCTATTTTCCCATAATTTAAAAGATAAATAATATTATTGCTTGTTACCTTTTTTCCTAAATACTCACTCGCCCAAACACTAGCTTGTTTGGGTGTCAATAACGACATTTCTTTCATAAATCCCTTATCAATCACTTTTAACTCCTCTTGTTTCCATTATAAATTATGGAATCACTCATAGTTTGCCCATATTCCTTGAAATTCAAGCGTTAGATCAATCTCAATTTGTTGATTTAATGCCACAATTTTTTGTTTCTCAATCTCACTCATATTTTGACTGGATTTATAAAATATTTGATTCATGTGCGATTGTATTTCCTTAAAATGTAGCAATTGTAAAAACCTGCTTGGAATTGAGAGTGTAACAAAAACTCTCTTAAAGAATAACAAATGTCTACTATGTGGAATCTTTTTGTGTGATTTTTAGAAGTTGAGAGCATAAAATCATGTTCAAAATTTTACAATGAAATCATTTGTAATGAGTAAGCAAAATCGGCTTAAAATAAGCTTGGAGCTTCTTTTGGTGTTTCTCGTTTTGCGGACTTTTTTGTTTCAAGCTTAAATTCATCTTTGATTCTGCCTTGATTGGACAATCTGTCTAAAATCATCTCATAATAAGGCTTATGAAGCTCACAACTCAACCATTTGCGCTTAAGATTCTCGCACAGCACAATTTCTCCGCCACTACCACCAAAAAGAATGAATACGGAATCCCCCTCTTTAGTGCAGGATTTTATCAGCATTTCTACAAGCTTTAAAGGAATTTGACAAGAATGAAAGGTTTTGTCTTTGCTCACATTTTTTACCAAATCAAAATAAAACCATGAATAAGGCATTCTCCCTTTATGTCCATCCTTGATGCGTTGTAAGATTCTTTTATCTGTGGGGTTTTGATAGGGGAGGGCAATGGCATCTTTGTAAAAATGATTTTCCTTGCTCTTTGTTGCGTGTAAAATACTCCTGTGTGCCGTTGTTAAGCGTCTTTTGCTGTGTCCGACATTCGTATTATACACCCACACATAATCTTGTACATCATAGCTTATAGAGTCCAAACACTTGACACGTAAATACGCATTTTGTTTAGGATAATTCATCATAAAAAGATTCCCGCTAGGCTTCAAAACGCGCATACATTCTGTTGCTAACTCACAATACCACGCGATATAATCCTCCCATTTTTGCGTGTATGTAGAGCCATTATAGTTAATGCCTACATTATAATCGGGATCCCCATAGACCATATCCAAACACTCATTGGGCAGAGATTTTAGAATCTTTAAGGTGTCCTCATTATAGAGTTTATTAAATTCCATCATATTGACTTTTGTAAGATATATTCACAAGATTTTAAAAATATAATAGATTCTAAATGCAAAGGTTCAGAAAAAGTATAAGCCCATAACTTCAAGCTCTCATTATTTCTCACAAGATAAATACAGACAATTTGTCTAAAATCTAAATTGGAATTATAATAATATAAAAAAGGATGATAAATTTGATAGATGTTAAAATCATGCGGTGAGCCATTTTTTGCTTCAAAAACGCCTATGATTCCTTGAAATTCAAGCGTTAGATCAATCTCAATTTGTTGATTTAATGCCACAATTTTTTGTTTGTCAAAAAAATAGCACAGGGTCATTTTTGTGCGATGTGGAAAATAAGTCTTAGGGCGCTCATCTATATTGAGATTTTCAAATTCTAAATCTGCTCCAAATAAAAAATGATGTAAAATTCTTTGATTGTTTGCTACACTTAAAATATTGCTCTCACTCTCGTTATATTCGTTAAGCAAACTTTTTTTATATTGCCATTTTATAGAATCTTGCATAGGTTCAAAAGAGTGATAAAGCTTATTAATGCCCTTGATAAATTGATGATATCCCCTGCCTAAATGCAAAATACATACATCATTATCCTTAAAAATTTGTGGCAATTTTTCACTTGAATCTAGTTTTGTCGCATCAAATGGGTTGCCAAAATTGTATTTTTTGGCGATTTTCTTCACCAAATCATTATGAAAAATAAAATCATTCCGTGCCACACAATGTTCGTATAATTCCACTAAGACCCCATGTTTTTGTTTATTCTTTTCGTATTGTGATATTTTAGTGCCATCTTTAACTTTGATTCTATCATTATCTCTTAGTCTCTTATAATTTTCCTTTAAACCAGCTTTTTATAAGGACATATCTTAAAGATCAATCAATTTTTAAAACCGCCAAGAATGCCTCTTGTGGTAGTGAAACCTTGCCGATAGCCTTCATACGCTTCTTTCCCTCTTTTTGCTTTTCAAGCAATTTGCGCTTTCTTGTGATGTCGCCCCCATAGCATTTTGCAGTTACATTTTTGCCCATAGATTTGACCGTTTCTCTTGCAATGATTTTATTCCCAACACTCGCTTGAATCGCTACTTCAAAGAGTTGTCGCGGAATGATTTCTTTCATAGCTTCTACCAATTCTTTGCCACGTTCATAGGATTTAGTCTTTGGGACGATAATGCTAAGTGCATCAACAATTTCATTAGCCACGCGAATATCAAGCTTCACTAGGTCCCCTTCTTTATAATCAAGTGGCTCATAATCAAAACTCGCATATCCTTTTGTGCATGATTTTAATTTATCATAAAAATCCATAACGATTTCATTAGTAGGAATCTCGTATTCTAGCAAAACGCGTGTCTCTTGCAAATATTCCATTTTCTTTTGGATTCCACGACGTCTGTTTAAAAGTGTAATGATATTCCCTAGAAATTCACTTGGCACGATAATTGTCGCACGTACATAGGGCTCTTTGATGGTTGCGATTTTTTGTTCTGGTGGCAATTCGCTCGGATTTTGGACATACTCAATTGCGCCATCTGTCTTATGGACTTCATAGACAACCGTTGGTGCCGTTGCGATTAAATCAAGCCCAAATTCCCTTTCTAAACGTTCCTTTATCACCTCCATGTGTAATAATCCCAAAAAACCTATGCGAAATCCAAATCCAAGTGCTACAGAGGTTTCAGGCTCATAAGTGAGGCTGGAGTCGTTGAGTTTTAATTTATCAAGCGCGTCACGTAGTTCTTCAAATTTGTCTGTGTCGATCGGATAGAGTCCCGCAAAAACAAAGGGTTTTGCGGGTTCAAATCCCTCCACAGGAGCATTTGTGCGATGTTTAAAATCCGTAATGGTATCTCCCACAGCGAGATCTGTGACATTTTTAAGCCCTAAAATAACAATGCCAATTTCACCACAATGAATCGTCTTCGTCTTTTCTTGTCGCAAGGGATGTGGATACATAAGTCCTAAGACTTCGTAATTTTTGCCACTTCCCATAATGTAGAGATTCTGTCCTATGTGAATACTACCATCAAAGACACGTACAAGAGCTAGAGCTCCTAAATAATTGTCAAACCAAGAATCATAAATCAACGCCTTAGTTTGCGCATTTTCATTGCCATTTGGAGCGGGAATTTTTTCTATAATCGCGTTTAAAAGCTCTGTGATTCCGAGATTTGCCTTTGCGCTCACTTCTAAGGACTCTGTGCAATCAAGCCCTATGGTCTGCTCTATCTCGTCTTTAACGCGCTTTGGATTGGCAGCGGGAAGATCGATTTTATTGAGTACGGGAATGATTTCAAGATTATTTTCTAGCGCAATATAGACATTTGCGATGGTTTGAGCCTCCACGCCCTGACTTGCATCAACGACAAGCAGGGCTCCCTCACAACTTGCAAGAGAACGTGAAACTTCATAGCTAAAATCCACATGTCCGGGGGTGTCAATGAGATTGAGGGTATAATTTTCCCCTTGATATTGATAGTTGAGTCGCACACTTTGTGCTTTTATGGTGATTCCACGTTCCTTTTCAATTTCCATTGTATCCATAACTTGTGCGCTCATATCGCGCATACTGATGGCACCACATGCTTGAATGAGGCAATCTGCAAGGGTGGATTTGCCATGATCTATGTGTGCGATAATGGAGAAATTGCGGATTTTTTGCATTGGATTCATAAGAGTCCCTCAAACTTAAAAGTCAAAATGCAATCTTAGCAAAAATACACTTAATCATTTGTATGCTATAATCTTGGCTTATTTTTTTATTTTATTAAGAGGTTTAAAGTGAGGATAGCGGATTTTATCATAAAGCCTTTAGACTTTATCACAAAATATTTTAAAGCCTTTGTCTTTTTGCTGATTGTTCTTGTGATTTTTATGCCAAAGGATGAGCAATTACCACAAGATGCAAATGTCGCTAGAATTGACCTTGTCGGCGCCATTTTGCAAAGCGATACTTTTTTAGAAGAATTAGAAAAACTAGAAAAATGCACAACTCTACAGGGAATCTTGCTTGTGATTGATTCGCCCGGAGGAACGGTTCCGCCAAGTGTTGAGATTGCCGAAGCGATTAAGCGCGTCAATGCAAGGATTCCTGTTGTCGCATATGCGCAAGGGACAATGGCAAGCGGGAGCTATCTTGCAGGTGTGTGGGCGGATTCTATCGTTGCAAATCGTGGCGCGATTCTTGGCTCAATTGGTGTGATCATCAACGGGGCTGATGTGAGTGAGTTGGCAGAGAGGCTAGGGATAAAGACACAGAGCATTAAGGCTGGAATCTACAAAGAGGCTGGAACATTTACGCGACCTTGGAATCAAGATGAAGAGAAAATGCTTAGAGGGTTAGTCAATGAGCAATATGCGATGTTTATTGAAGAGGTTTCAAAAGCACGGAATATTGATCCATCTTATGAAGTCAATTTCGCTCAAGGTAGAATCCTTAGCGCAAAAAGTGCATTAGAATTAGGCTTGATTGACAGAATCGGAAGCATTTATGATGCACAAAATTTGTTGTTTGAAAAAGCAAAGATACAAGAGCCAAAATGGTTTCAAGAAGAAAAAGATCCTTTTGAGTCCTATTTGGAAAGAGTTTTTGGCAAACACATCATGCTTGGTATCCAAAATGGCATCATTAAGGGAATGGAAAGTTTTGCAAAAGTCTGGGCAAAGGGCTATGAATGAGGATTGTACTAAAGATTCAAACGCCTGACAAAAAGGGCTTGATTGCAGAGATTACGCGCAGTATTTTTGAGCTGAATCTCAATATTTTGAGAAATGATGAGTTTGTTGATAAGGAGAGCAATCTGTTTTTTATGCGTTCTGAAATAGAGGGAGAATGCGACTTTTTGGAGTTGAGGCGCAGAATCTCTGGTGGATTATCTAATGATGCAAAAGTAGAGATTTCAGAATATAAGCGTAAGAAAATTGTCATTTTATGCACTAAGGAAAATCATTGCCTTGGGGATTTGCTAATTCGCT
This sequence comes from uncultured Helicobacteraceae bacterium, assembly GCA_947588965.1. Taxonomy (GTDB): domain Bacteria; phylum Campylobacterota; class Campylobacteria; order Campylobacterales; family Helicobacteraceae; genus Helicobacter_D. Next base: position 28,764 of record CANQAN010000001.1, on the reverse strand, counting down.
ATGATAGCGGGGAGTTGAATGCAGACATTATGGCAGTCATTTCTAATTATGAGATTCTAAAGCCGCTGTGTGAGAAATTCAAACTACCTTTTGTGTGTATCACAAGCGAGAATCGCACAAGAGAGGAACATGAGAGGGAGATTTTAGAGGTTTTAGATGGGCTTAATTTTGATTATATGGTACTTGCAAAGTATATGCGGATTCTTAGTGCGGATTTTGTGGAGAGATTTGAAGGCAGAATCATTAACATTCACCACAGCTTCCTCCCTGCATTTGTCGGTGCGAATCCCTATAAGCAAGCCTATGAGAGGGGCGTGAAGATTATCGGTGCCACTGCACATTTTGTGAATAATGCACTTGATGAGGGTCCCATTATCTGTCAAGATATCACAAAAATCAATCACACAATGGATTGGAAAGACATGCAAAAAAGTGGCCGCGATGTGGAAAAAATCGTACTTGCAAAGGCTTTGAATCTCGCTCTAGAAGAGAGGATTTTTATTTACAATAACAAGACTATCGTATTCTAGGGATTTTCTAAGATTTTTTGGAGGGCTTCAATGCGCTTTGAATCGCTAGGATGCGTGGAGAAAAAGTCTGTGGAGTTGCTTTTGCTACTCTGTGTCATTTTTTCCCAAAAGGTCAGCGCGGCTCGTGGATTGTAACCTGCCTTTTGCATTAAAATGATTCCGACTTCATCGGCCTCTAGCTCATGAGAGCGACTAAAGGGAAGCATAACACCCACGTTGCTACCAAGATTGTAAGCTTGACTAAAAAGTCCATCATATCCCGGTGCTGTGGCATTGACAATCATTCCTAAGAAGCTTCCGCCAATTTGCTGGAGTTGTTGCATACTCAAACGTTCCGCACCATGCCTTAGAATCGCGTGAGCAATCTCGTGAGAGAGGACGACGGCAAGTTCGTCATCGTTTGCAATGATTTGCATAAGTCCCGTATAGACAAAGACTTTCCCTCCGGGCAGACAAAAGGCATTGATTTGTGGGGATTCTAACAGATAGAATTCCCATTGAAAATCGGGGCGATCGGCGCCTTTGGCGATTCTGCTTCCCACGCGTTGAATCATCTGAATGAGCACATTGTCATTACTGATTTTTGCATTTTTTAAAATCTGTTTTGCGTTTTGCTCTCCAAGTGCAATTTCTTGCTGTGCATCAAGAAGCATAATTTGTGATCGATCTGTGTAGAGCGTGGAAGTACAAGCATTTAAAAAGAAGGCAAGAATGATAGGAATGATAAACTTCAAAGAGGGCTTTTGCATACGATTTCCTAAATTCTGTTTTCCTTAATTGTAGTCAAAAAACTTTAAAATTAAGAAAGGGTTAATGCAAAAGTAATGTGAAAAATAATATGATTCTTGGAATTTTTATAGGGAGAAAAGCATGGATTTGTTTGCGCACAAAGATATTTCAAAAGACAAAATAGAGAATGCATTAGAAGTGAGGAATCCCGCGACGAATGAGATTCTAGCCTATGTCAAAAAGACGGGAGAGAGTGAGTTACAAAATGTGATTCAACAGGCCGTGTGCACACAAAAGCAGTGGTCGCAAACCTTAGCAGAGGAGAGAAGTGATAAGCTTATGCGCTTCTATCAGCTCATGGTGGAAAATCAAACTTCTCTAGCGGAGATTATGACAAAAGAGCAGGGCAAACCTCTTGCAGAGGCAAAGGGAGAGATTCTGTATGCGGCATCTTTTATTAAGTGGTTTGCAGCAGAAGCAAGAGCTGTGTGTGGCGATATTATAGAACCAAAGGCGCATGGGCAAAGGATTCTCACTATAAAACAGCCCATTGGTGTTTGTGCTGCCATCACTCCGTGGAACTTTCCCTCTGCGATGATTGCACGCAAGATTGCTCCCGCTCTTGCAAGTGGCTGTGCAATCATTGTCAAATCCGCTTCACAAACACCCCTTAGTGCGTATGCGCTAGAGATATTAGCTAAAGAGGCTGGAATCCCTGAAGGTGTTTTTGTCGTTATTAATGGGGATTCCAATCTCATTAGCGATGTTTTGTGTAAGAGTCAAGAGATTCGGAAGTTGAGTTTTACGGGTTCTACACAAGTTGGATCTTTGCTCTATCAAAAATGCGCTCCGACAATTAAAAAGCTGAGCATGGAACTTGGCGGAAACGCCCCTTTGATTGTCTTTGATGATGCGGATTTAGAGGAGGCACTAGAGGGGATTATGGCTTCTAAATTCCGCAATAGCGGGCAAACCTGCGTTTGTGCAAATCGCATTTATGTGCAAAGTGGAATCTATGAACGTCTGGTTGAAGCCTTGAGACAAAAGATTCAAACTCTGCGCGTGGGCAATGGGCTTGAACAAGGTGTCAATCAAGGACCACTTATCAATCAAGCAGCAGTTTTAAAAGTCAAAGAGCATATTGAAGATGCCCTAAAGCATGGGGCACGACTCTTATGTGGAGGAAAAACTCATGCTTTGGGGGGAACGTATTTTGAGCCAACTCTTTTGTGTGATGTAACCCCTAATATGTTGGTTGCAAGAGAAGAGACATTTGGACCCTTAGCGCCAATTTTTTGCTTCAATACAGAAGAAGAGGTAATCAGGTTGTCTAATGATACAGAATTTGGGCTTGCTGCTTATTTATTCACACAGGATTACAAAAAACAATGGCGCGTGGCAGAAGCCCTAGAATATGGAATGGTTGGGATTAATACGGGGTTGATTTCCAATGAAGTGGCACCCTTTGGTGGCGTCAAATTGAGCGGTTTGGGCAGAGAGGGTTCTAAGTATGGGATTGAGGAATATATGGAGATTAAATATTTGTGTTTGAATTTGAAGTAAAAACTGCCCATCTAACGAAAGAGTGGGCAAAATGACCTCATGCTACAATGCCGAGAATTCTGATTGTGATGGGAGAATGGTTATGTCTGTTTTAGCATTGTTTTTAAAGATTGTGTGCGGGATTCTCGTGTTTGTTGGGTTTGCTTATGCGGAGATAAAGAAAGACATTCAGACCTTTAGCGCGGATTTTACACAGACTCTGCGCTCTGCGGAGAGTGGAGAAAATGGAGAAAAGAACCAAATTTACTACAAGGGGACAATCAAAGCTCTTGCTCCTTTTAATGTGTTATGGATTTACACAGAGCCGATTCCAAAAGAAATTTATATCAACCATTATCTCATGGTCATCTATGAGCCAAAATTAAAGCAAGCCATTATTACGAGATTCAAGGAAAATATGGACTTGCTAAGCCTCATTAAAAATGCCAAAGAAATTTCAAAGAATCATTACGAGGCAGATGTGGGCGGACAAAAGTATGATTTGGAATTTGAAAATGGAATCTTAAAGGGGATTTCATTTATTGATGGGTTGGATAATCACGTGGAAATTGCTTTTACAAATATCACTCTCAATCAAAACATCGATCCAAAGCTTTTTGATTTTGCGCCAAGCAGTGAGACTGATGTGATTTATCATTAAGTGGCATGTGTAAAAAAGTGCAAGAATGCAAAAATTACACAAAAAAATCAAATTTTTTTTAATTGATTGCTAAAGTGTGTGTTACAATAATTCCAAACCTAAGAATAAAGGAGTTGAAACAATGGGAACTGTAACGCTGATTAATAACGAAACGGGCGAGAAGTTTGACTTTGACTTGATTGATTGTACAAGAGGACCAAAGGCAGTAGATTTTAGTAAATTATTTGAACGTGCCAATATTTTTTCTTATGATCCTGGTTATGGTTCAACAGCGGGTTGTGAATCCACAATCAGCTATGTTGATGGCAAAAATGGAAAATTGCTCTATCGCGGAATTCCAATCGAAGAGATTGTTGAGAAGTATCATTTTACAGATGTTATAAAATTGCTCATTACAGGTGAGGCACCAAAAGACGCGGCAGAATCCAAAGAATTTGATCTTGAATTGCGACACAGAAGCTTTTTGCATGAGGGATTGGTGAATATTTTTAACGCTTTCCCCGATGGTGGGCATCCTATGGCGAATCTTAGCTCGGCAGTTGCGGCACTCTCTACATTCCATTTTGATCACAATGCAATGAAAGAGGATAACGACTATCAGGTGATGGCGCGTCGCATTATTGCCAAAATCACAACGCTCGTTGCCTTTTCTTATCGCAATTCCATTGGTGCGCCCTTTATTTATCCCGATATCAGTCGTGGGTATGTTGAGAATTTTCTCTATATGTTGCGCGCTTATCCCGGAGGAAAACTTAAGCATACGCTTAAAGGAGAGGATGAAATCACGCCTTTAGAGGTGGAAGCGTTGGATAAGATATTCATACTCCATGCCGATCACGGTCAAAATGCCTCTACAACAACGGTGCGCAATGTTGCATCCACAGGTGTCCATCCCTATGCAGCAATCTCTGCGGGGATCAATGCTCTTTGGGGTCCTGCACACGGAGGGGCAAACGAAAAAGTCCTCGTACAGCTTGATCAAATCGGCGATGTGAATAATGTTGATAAATTTGTCGCTAAGGCAAAGGACAAAAACGATCCTTTCAGATTAATGGGCTTTGGGCATCGTGTGTATAAGAGTTACGATCCACGTGCAAAGGCGATTAAATCTTTAAAAGATGAGCTCAATAAGAAAGGCATTAAAATGAATGCGCGTTTGAGTGAAATCGCAGAGAAACTAGAAGAGGTCGCATTGAGTGATGATTACTTTAAAGAAAGAAACTTATATCCTAATGTGGATTTTTACAGCGGAATCATCTTGACAGCCCTTAAGATTCCTGTGCCACTATTTACACCGATGTTTGTGATTGGGAGGATGCCCGGCTGGTGTGCACAAGTGATTGAGCATATTAGGAATCCCTATGCAAGAATCACAAGGCCAAGACAAGTTTATTTAGGAAAGTAACGCCATAAAGTCTTAAACTAAAGAGTGTTTTATTTTTTATAGGATAAAATTTCTCATTTATTTTAAGACTTAGGATTTTTAATGCAAACAAAAAATTGGAATCTCAAGAGTTGGCGCGAAAAAGTTGCCTTGCAACAGCCAATTTACAAGGATTTAAAGGCTTTAAACGACATAGAAGAAGAGCTTAGTAAATATCCGCCATTGGTGTTTGCTGGAGAGATAAGGACATTAAAACAGCATTTAGCCAAAGTCTCAAGGGGAGAGGCATTTTTACTACAAGGTGGCGATTGCGCGGAGAGTTTTGCGGATTTCAATGCCGTAAAAATCCGCGATCTGTTTAAAGTCATTCTGCAAATGGCTATCGTGCTGACTTATGCGGGTGCTTGTCCGATTGTCAAAGTTGGGAGATTGGCTGGACAATTTGCAAAACCACGATCAAGTGATACAGAGACGATTGATGGCGTTACACTCCCAAGCTATCGTGGAGATATTATCAATGGAACAGAATTTAGCGCAGAAGCAAGGGAAGCCGATCCAAAGAGGATTCTAAAAGCCTATCACCAATCTGCTGCGACATTGAATCTCATTCGGGCTTTTGCACAAGGTGGCTTGGCGGATTTAAGTCAAGTGCAGAGGTGGAATCTTGACTTTGTGGAAAGTGCGCAAAGCAAGAGATTTCAAGAGATGGCAGACAAAATCACTCAAGCCCTAGCGTTTATGGAGGCATGTGGTATCACTTCGCAAAACACGCCCACACTCCATGAGACAGAGTTTTTTACTTCACATGAAGCCCTGCTTCTAAATTACGAAGAGGCTTTGACGCGCAAAGATCATTTGACAGATAAGTGGTATGAATGTTCTGCGCATATGCTTTGGATTGGTGAGAGGACGCGCAATTTGGACGGGGCGCATTTGGAATTTTTACGCGGGGTTGAAAATCCGCTTGGAGTGAAAATAGGACCAAATGCATTAAAAGACGATATTTTAGGGATTTGTGATATTTTGAATCCTCACAATGAAGCGGGGCGCTTGAATTTGATTGTGCGCATGGGTGCAGAAGTCATACAAGAGAGATTACCCAAACTCTTAGAATCCATTAAAAGAGAGGGGAGGGAGATTGTGTGGAGCATTGATCCCATGCATGGAAATACAAGAAAAGCGAGCAGTGGCTATAAAACACGTTCTTTTGATGCTATTTTGAGTGAGGTGAAGGCGTTTTTTGAGATTCACAAAAGTATCGGAACTTACGCAGGTGGAGTGCATTTAGAAATGACTGGTGCTGATGTGACGGAATGTGTGGGTGGAATGCAAGCTATTACCGAAGAGAATCTGGGATGTAACTACAATACACAATGCGATCCAAGGCTCAATGCCTCTCAAGCTGTGGAATTGTCTTTTTTGATTGCCGATGTTTTGAGGAATCGCAGAATCTAAGTGAGGATTCTTGCGGAATTCTTGTAAGAATTGAGAGGGGTGTGAAGTATGGAAAATGCGGAGCATAATTTTTCTTTGGTGGCAAATTGGCAGATTCAATGTGATTTTGTCAAAGAAATGCTAGAGGATTCTAGCTTTTTAGAAAAACTCATAATTTTAACGCAAAATTTAGATAAAGAGAGCATAGAGACGATTTATCGTGTGCTGACACGATTAAAGTCTGCGATACTTCAACGACAACCCATTACGAATCTCAACGCGCAAGAAATTGATATGCTCCATAGAATCCAAACGGAATTCTATCCAAATATCTTTCATATCATGCCCAATTTAGCCTATTATGATGGATATTATTTACCTGTTGCGCAATTTTCTGTCAGCGTGTTTTGGTATCATCTTGGCTTGAATCAGCGGGGGGGGGGTGTATTTTTCATTTAGAGAGATTGCGACAAAAAGACATTATAGACGCGGGGGCTTTTATCGGAGATAGCGCGCTCATTTTACAAGAATACACAGACAAAAAAGTCTATGCCTTTGAGGCTGTGGATTCTAATTATAAGGCCATGTTGCAAACGATTCAACTCAACAGAGCAGAGAGGATTATCCCTGTTTATAAAGGATTAGGCTCTAAAAGGGAAATGACGAAGATCTCAACGCAAGGGGCTGGTTCAAGTATCGTGCTTCCATCAAATGGGGATTATGAAGAGGTGGAGATTATTCCTTTGGATTCTTTTGTGGAGGAGCATAAAATAGAAGTTGGTTTCATTAAAGTTGATATTGAGGGCTTTGAGCAAGAATTTTTAAAAGGTGCGCAAAATACGATTATGGAGCAGAAACCTGCAATGCTTATTAGCCTGTATCACAGCTATAAAGATTTTTTTAACATTAAACCCATGCTGGAATCTTGGAATCTTGGCTATTCTTTTAGAGTGATTAAGCCTATTGATGACAATGTGAGTGGAGAGACTGCATTGTATTGTGAAATTTTATGAAAACATCACAGAATAGATGTCGCGGTTGTTTTGGATTATAAAAAATATCACTTGATAATTTATTGAACTTGTTAAAAAGAGTTAAAGTTGTGCTATAATTCTTAAATTTAAATCAGCTTAAGGAAAGAATAATGCGCATATTGATTGTTGAGGACGAAGTCAGCCTTCATAAGACTATAGTGGAAGGCTTGAATGAATTTAATTATCAAACAGATGTTGCGGAAAATCTAAAAGATGGCGAATATTATATCAGCATCCGCAACTATGATTTAGTACTTGCAGATTGGATGTTGCCCGATGGAAATGGGCTGGAGATTATCAATCAAGTCAAAAACAAGTCCCCACGTACGGCTGTCATTATCATCTCTGCTAGAGATAATGCCGAGAGCGAAGTTGAGGCGTTGAGGGCGGGTGCCGATGACTTTTTGGCAAAGCCCTTTGATTTTGATGTGTTGGTTGCTAGAATCGAGGCGCGATTGCGCTTTGGCGGGACGAATTTGATTGAGATTGAAGAGCTCATCATTAATCCAGATGAAGAGAAAATTACATACAGAGGACAAGAAATTGAACTTAAAGGAAAGCCCTTTGAGGTACTCACACATCTTGCGCGACACAGAGATCAGATTGTCTCTAAAGAGCAACTTTTAGATGCGATTTGGGAAGAGCCCGAGCTTGTAACGCCAAATGTCATTGAAGTTGCCATAAATCAGATTCGTCAAAAAATGGACAAACCGCTCAATATTGCGACGATTGAGACTGTTAGGCGCAGAGGATATAGATTTTGTTATCCAAAAGGAGTTTAAGAGGGGATTATACAAAACAAATCACAATTTCCTTTGTCGCCATTTTGGCGATATTTTCCGCTGTGCTGTATGCGTACTTGTATTTTAAAACTTATGGAAAAATCCAATCAAAATTCGCAGGACAAGTCAAGCATATTACAGAAAACAATATAGATTATAAGGTTGGGCAAAGATTTTATATTCAAGACATTAACCCTCTGCAAACAGACACGCTTTTGGTTGAGGTGCTGGAATCCAAAACACAAAAGGCGCACTTCATAAAGAAACGTGTGCAAGAAAAAGTGCTGTATATAATGATCGCCCCCTATGAACAAGATAAGATTTTAAAAATCACAAAAGACATCACAAGGGAGGTAGAATTCCTAGATGCACTTTTAAAGGGCGTTTTGCTTGTTGATTTTTTTGCTTTTATTTTGATTCAACTCTTTGCTCTCGCGTTTTCAAATATCCTTTACAAGCCACTTCAGAATCTTTCAGAGACATTAAGTCATCTCAAAGAACATGATTTGGAAATTTTAAATGGGGAGAGATTGCCTATAGAATTCCAACCGCTCGTGCTTTCTATCAATGATCTTTTAGAGAGAATTAAGGGGTATTTTGCGACACAAAAACAGCTTTTTATTGGAATCGCTCACGAGCTTAAGACGCCCTTAGCGGTAATGAAAACAAAAAGCGAAGTTACTCTCATTAAAGATCGCGATTGCGCAACTTACATTAATGTCCTCAAAGAAAATATCCAAAGTATCAATGCCATTAATGCTATCATTAAGACATTGCTTGAACTTGGGCAGCAAGAGAGTGCGCAGTTTGAAAAGTCAAGCCTTGTTGATGTGGGTAAAATCTTGCAGGGCATTGCCGATAATTTCACAATCTTAAGCAAAAAGGAAGGCAAGTTCTTTTCTTACCAATTACACGCAGAACCTTTGCAGATTAAAATTAAGCCGACTTTACTAACGCAAATCGTGCAAAATTTCCTGCAGAATGCCTTTAAATTCACACCAAATGGGAAAAGCATTTTTTTAAAAAGTGAGATACAAGATGAATTTTTGCGCATAACCGTTATTGATGAGGGCTGTGGGATAGATTCGGAGTTGGATGATATTTATGCACCCTTCAGACGTGCAGGGGATAAGAGTGGAGCTGGGCTTGGATTGTTTTTAGCAAAAAGTGCCGCAAATGCGCTTGGGGGAAGCATTTCTCTGCAGAATCGCACGGACAAAAGTGGAACAATCGCTGTTTTTGAATTAAAGATTCAGCCCAAACAGGTTAAAGAAATGCATTCTTAGTCTCCACAAAGGACCCTTAAGATACAAGAGATTTTGTGTTATTGAAATTAAAGGAATTTCAAGATAGAATCAAGCCTAAAAATTCAAAGGAAAGCTATGGCATACGCAATGGGAGATTTAAAAAAAGGTTTGAAAGTTGAGCTTGATGGAGTTCCCTACAGAATCACAGAGTATCAACACGTAAAACCGGGAAAAGGTGCTGCGTTTGTGCGCGTGAAGATGAAATCGTTTCTTGATGGAAGAGTGCTTGAGAAAACATTTCATGCAGGGGATAAATGCGAAGAGCCAAATTTGCAAGAGAGATCGATGCAATTCCTATATCATGATGGCGATCATTTTCAATTTATGGACAATGAGAACTATGAGCAGCTTGGCTTGAGTGAGAATCAAGTGGGTGAGGTTGCAAAATGGATGATTGACGGAATGGCTGTGAGTGTGCTTTTTCACAATGGTAAGGCCATCACCGTAAATGTTCCACAAACGGTGGAATTAAAAATCACAGAGACACCGCCAAACTTCAAGGGCGACACGACAAGTGCAGGGAAGAAACCTGCGACGCTTGAAACAGGAGCCGTTGTGCAAGTTCCCTATCATGTGTTAGAGGGCGATGTGATTCGTGTCAATACTGAAACGGGCGAGTATTTAGATAAAGTGAAATAAAGGACGAAGAATGAGAGTTTTGGTGCCACTTGGAAAAGGTTTTGAAGAGCTTGAGGCGATTTCTGTGATCGATGTGTTAAGACGCGTTGGCTGTGAAGTGGTGATAGCGGCTGTTGATTTGGAATCTCAAAAGAACTTAATTGTGGAATCACAAGGCGGAGTGAAAATGGTCGCAATGGTGAAAATTGCAGATGTACAAAATGAAGCATTTGATGGAATCGTCTTGCCCGGAGGCATGGAAGGAACGCAGAATCTTATTGCCTCCAAAGAGGTGGGGGTGCTTCTGTCTGCCTTGAATGCGCGAGGAAAAATCATCGCAGCCATTTGTGCTGCACCTTTGGCACTCTTTAAGCACAAGATTCTCACAACACAAAAATTCACTTGCTATCCGAGCATTGAATCACAGATTGAAAATCCCAATCATTGCAACTCAAATGTCGTTCGCGATGGGAATCTTATCACTTCTAAAGGACCTGCGACGGCTTTAGAATTTGCCTTCTATTTAGCAAGTGTTTTTAAAGGAGAACAGCAAAGCAAAACGATTCAAACAAATATGTTGGCAGTTTGTTAGTGATCGTTAGAAAACTTATTATCTTTGGAATCCTTGCATTTTTTGGGATTCTGCTTGGAGGTTGTTTGTTTGGTTATAGGGATTTAATCTACAACCCTAAGATGCTCACACAAGGAATCTCAAAGGAACAAGCCATTAAAAAGGCTGTCAATTACGCGCTCAATCCCGAGCAACTAGAAAGGGATATTAAGAATTTCCAAGCAAACTTCAAGAAGGTTGTTGCAACTCTGACGCAAAATGCTGCAAAGAAATGGGGGGAAAATAACACACCTACGCCCTCTCAAGATGTGTTTGTCAAATATACAGATTCTTATCTCTCAAGAGCGCAAGTGGATTTTAGCAAGGGGGTTATTTCTGTTGCGACTTTGGATACAGAAAATCCTAAAGAATCTTTAAAAAAGGCGATTGTAACGACGTTGCTCACACCAGAAGATCCAGAGAGTGTTGATTTGTATTCTGATAAAGACGTGACATTTTCATCAAAGCCCTATCTTGCGGATTTGGTTAAGGATAATGAGGGTGAGATTGTGTTGTATTCGTGGCGCGCTAATCGCTATGCGGATTATTTGATAGCCAACAAATTGCAAGAAACAGAGATTATAGAAAATGGAGAAAAAAAAAGAGTTTATTTTGTGCAATTTGATATGGTGCAAAATCACATTGAGCAAAGTGAGCATAAATATGGAGAATATGTCGCCACTTATGCAAGAGAGTATCATTTGGATCAGTCCTTGATTTTTGCTATCATTAAAACAGAAAGCAGTTTTAATCCCTATGCAGTGAGTCATATCCCTGCTTATGGACTTATGCAGGTCGTCCCAACAAGTGCGGGTAGGGATGCGTACAAGACGCTCAACAACAGGGATGGGATTCCGACAAAAGAAATGCTCTTTTCTCCTAAAATTAACATTCAATATGGTTCGACCTATTTAGACATTCTTTTCACGCGCTATATTAAAGGCGTCAAAAATGCTCTTTCACATGAGTACTGCGTGATTGCTGCTTATAATACGGGAAGTGGAAATGTTTTAAGTGTGTTTCATAAAGATCGCACAAAGGCTATTGCGGTGATTAATTCTATGACTTCTGCGGAGGTTTATCGCAAATTACGTACTTCTTTGAAATATGAAGAAGCAAGAAATTATTTACAAAAAGTGACAAATGCAAAACAAGAATTTCAAAAAGTAGGGATTCAACAAGGAATCCCCTCTCATTCTCATTTAAGCCTTAAAAACTGATGGAAATTTATGAGTTAATTCAAGAAGAGCGTCCCTGCAGTTATTTGCCAGAGCAAGAGGCAAAAATGCGCTATTTATACATTAAGGAATGCACAGCAGCATTCTATCTCCATCTTTTAGAACGTGGATGGCGACGTTTTGGGAATTATTTCTTTGTGCCGATTTGCTCAAATTGCAATCAATGCGTAACGATAAGGCAGGATTGTGAGAGATTTGTGTTTTCTAAGTCTCACAAGCGCATTTTAAAGAATCCTTTGCTTATGCGTATCAGGCGCCCTTGGGTGAGTGAGAAACATTTAGAACTCTATGATAAATATCACAGAGCTATGCAGGATAAAAAAGGTTGGGAATATCATCAAAACACCCTAGAATGTTATTATGACACCTTTGTGCGTGGTTTTTTGAATTTTGGCTATGAGTTTGATTATTACATAGAAGATCGCCTCATAGGCGTTGCCTATGTTGATGTGCTAGAAAATGCCATTTCGGCTGTTTATTGCTACTATGATCACGATTTTTCAAAATATTCTATCGGGACCTATTCTATTCTTAAACAAATAGAAATTGCAAAAAGGTATAATATCAAATATCTTTATCCGGGCTATTGGATTAAGAATCATCATTCAATGGGCTATAAAGATCGTTTTAGACCTTTTGAAATCCTACATAATCGTCCGAATTTAAATGAAGAATCTATTTGGATAAAGGAGTAGTTTTGCATTACACAAATTTCATCTCTAGGTTGTTTGAAAAATGCGCTTCTCACGCTTTCTCTCCTAAGATTCAGCATTGGATTAATGCGCTTTATGTGAAGATGTTTGACATTAGGCTTGATGAATTTGACACATTAGAGAGTTATCCGACTCTCAATGCGCTCTTTACAAGATCTTTAGTGAAGATGCGGCAGTTTGATAAGACAGAGACGCATTTGATAGCGCCTTGCGATTCTGTGATTATGGATTTTGGTGTTTGCAAAGAGGGAATGGCTATGCAGATTAAAGGCAAGAGTTATTTTGTGAATGATTTGATAAAGTCTGAGGCAGATGTGAGCGCGATGAATTATGTCAATTTTTATCTTTCACCACGTGATTATCACAGATTCCACGCCCCGATTAATTTAAAAGTGAGACGTTTGGAGTTTATCGATGGCAAATTATTGAGTGTCAATGAAAAATCGCTCTTAAGGCATGAAAATGTATTCACTCAAAACAAGCGCGTTGTTTTAGAATGTGCAGATGATTTTGGAGAGACTTTGTATTTTGTCGCCATTGGTGCATTAAATGTGGGGAGGATTCAGATTAATTTTGCGCCTGAAGTTGTGAATTTCAAAACTTCACAATCTTTAAGTTTTAAAACACCTATAACATTGTATAAAGGCGATGAGATTGGAAGTTTTTTGATGGGTTCTACAATCGTGTTGTTGAGCAAGGGTTGGGAATATGATTTAAAAGTTAAAGAAAAAGTCTATTTTGGACAATGCATTGCAAAGCAATTGAAAGGAAAAGAATGAGACAGAGAATCAAAACGCTCTTAAAAGAGCTTGATGCGCTTTTAGTCGCGCATTATTATCAACGCGATGAGGTTTTTGAAATCGCCGATTTGGTGGGAGATAGCTTGGAATTAGCGCACAAAGCAAGTTCTAGCAAACATCAAAAAGTCGTGTTCTGTGGTGTTGGATTTATGGGGCAGAGCGTTAAGATTCTTGCACCACAAAAGCGCGTGTTTATGCCTAAGATTGCTTGTTGTTCAATGGCGCGCATGATTAGCGATTCTTACTTTGATGAGTCCATTGCGCAATTAAATCAATATGGAATCACAGAGATTTTTCCTGTGACTTACATTAATTCCAATGCAGAAGTCAAGGCAAAAGTGGCAAGGCTTGGTGGTGTCGTATGCACAAGCTCCAATGCTTCAAAGATTCTAGACTATGCCCTACGACAGGAAAAAAAGATATTTTTCCTTCCTGATTATTGCTTAGGAGAGAATCTCGCGCACAAAAATAATCTCAAAAGCGCGATTTTAGGAGTGGATAGCGCAGAAAAAATCAAACAAGCCGACATTATTTGCTATCATGGCTTTTGTTCTGTTCATCAGCTCTTTACGTCTAAGGATATTGAATTTTATCGCGAAAAATATCCCGACATTCTCATTGCTGTGCATCCAGAATGTCAAAAAGAAGTCGTAGAAAAGGCGGATTTTGTAGGTTCTACAAGTCAAATCATTGAGTTTGTGCGCAGTTTGGATGTCAAGCAAAAGGTCGCCGTTGGGACGGAATTTAATTTGGTGAATCGCCTAAGGAAACCTGTTAATGGGATACAGAATACCTTTGTTTTGAGCGCAACAAAGCCAGAATGCCCAACAATGAATGAAACAACCTTAGAAGATGTATGCAGGTGCCTAGAAGCCATTGCAGACGATCAGTCTTATAATGAAATCATCTTAAATGAAGAAACGGCAAAAGAAGCTAAAAAAGCATTAGATAAAATGCTAGAATTATCATAAAGGAGCGCAGATGCATAAGATATTATTGGATGACTTTTTAAAAGAAATTTTGAAAGAGGACATTGGGCGGGGTGATTTGTATATGCGTCTCCAAAATGATATCACTATCGAGGCGTATATTTTGGCAAAAGAGGAGGGTGTTCTTTCGGGTAAAATGTATGTGGAACGCTTGTGTGAGCTGCTTGGAATCTCTTGTGAATTCACCTTTGATGATGGTGTTGGGTTCAAAAAGGGCGAGAAGCTCGTAACCTTTGAGGGCAAAATGGGTGAAATTCTTAGTGCAGAGAGGACGATTTTGAATCTGTTAGAGCATTCTAGCGGGATTGCAACTTTGACACGACGTTTTGTGCGAGAGCTGGAGGGCATTAATTGCTTGTTGCTAGATACAAGGAAGACACGTCCCTTATTGCGTGATTTTGAGAAATATTCCACGCGCAATGGTGGCGCTGTGAATCACCGCTTGGGGTTGGATGATTGTTTGATGTTAAAAGACACACATTTGACGCGTATTTTATCGCTTCAGAAATTCGTTAAGGATATTCGCAATAAGATTCCATTTACTGCAAGAATTGAGGTGGAATGCGAGAATCTCTTGCAAGCAAAAGAGGCACTAGAATCCCCTATTGATATTTTGATGTGTGATAATATGCCGCTAGATATGGTTAAAGAAGTCGTTAGAATGCGCAATGCAATCGCTCCAAATGTCTTATTGGAAGCAAGTGGTAATATCACATTAGAAAACTTGAGAGAATATGCTTCAAGCGGTGTTGATGCCATTTCAACAGGAGCCATCATTCATCAGGCAATTTGGGTGGATTTGAGCATGAAAATTGACTAAAGCATGAAAGACAGAGAAAAAAGCTTCCTTGAGTCTCTACAACAGACACATGCAACCTTTGGAATCGGCGATGATGGCGTGGAGATTCCTTGTTTTAAAGAGGGATGTGTCGTTGCAAGTGATGCCTTTTTTGAAGATGTGCATTTTAGGACTTCTTGGAGTACGTTAAATTCTATTGTTGAAAAATGCTTTTTGGTTAATCTTTCAGATATTTACGCAATGAATGCGATTCCGACTTTTTGTCTCATAACGCTTTCAATCCCTAAGAATTTTTTGCCCACACAGAATTTGGCGCGTATTTTTGGAAAATGCGCCTTGAAGTACGGGTTGAAAATTATCGGGGGCGATACATTAGTTGGCGATAAATTACACATCTCTTTGACACTTCTAGGGCGCGTTAAAAAAAAGATTCTAAGACGCAATGGAATCAAAAGGGGCGATGTGGTAGGATATATAGAACCAAAGAGTGTTTTAACGCATTGCAAAACGCATAAATTAGGGCAAAACTTCAAACATCTCAAAGCATCCCTAAGATTTCACAAAAACACAAAACTCCCTCAAAATACACGTTTTATGAATCCTGTGCTTTATCCTCAAATGCTTTTTGAGTTGAATTCTTTTGCAAGGGCGGGAATGGACATTTCAGATGGAATCTTTATGGATTTAGCGCGGCTTAGTCACATCAATCGTGTGCATTTTAGACTCTTTAAGCCCAAAGGCATGTGGTTTTATGCGCCTGAAGAATATCAAATGCTCTATGCGATTCCAAAGCGGAATCTCAAAACACTGCAAAAAAGGGCATTAAAATACCGCCATCGATTTGTCCCCTTTGGTGTTGCTATACGCGGTAAGATGCGCAATTTTAAAAGAAATTGGCACTCTTAGTATAAGAAGCGGCATAAAAGTCAATGCTTACAAAGCAAAGAGAATCTGTAGTGCAATGTAAAGCTCCAAAATTCTTAGAAATTGGAATCTTAGAGTTGCAAAACTACAAGAGAGCCTCAATCTTTTGTTCTAAGTCTTTTATTTTACTCTTGTATTTTTCACTCTCCACACGATATTGAGAATTTCTTTGTTTGAGAGCCTTGACCTCATTGCGCAACGCGGTGATTTCATCGGTGAGAATGTCAATATTTCCTAAGGCTCTTTGCAGTTGCAATTGATGCTTTCTTATGAGAATTTCAGCCTCTTGTAATGTGAGTTTCATGACAGCACTATTTTTTTCTTCTTTTTCTGCAACGCTTTTATAAAAGAATGTTTTAACGACCATAAAGAGAACAAATAAGATAAAAGTCGTAAGAAACAGCCATTGTGTAAATTGTGCCATTTATGATTCCTTATTGCAATTTTTTTATGCGCAAGAGATGTCTTTCACCCTCAAAGACCCCTTCGCAAAAGCTCTTTAGGATATTTTCTACCATGCCCATGCCAATGATACGAGCCCCCAGACACAAGACATTTGCATCATTGTGTGCGCGACTCATTGTCGCACTGTAGGGCTCATGACAGAGAGCAGCACGTATTCCCTTATGACGATTAGCAGCAATACTCATTCCAATTCCGCTTCCACAAATCAAAATGCCAAAACTTCCTTGATGATTTAAGACATTTTGACACACTGCATTGGCAAAATCAGGATAGTCGACACGTTCTGTATTTGTAGGACCTAGATCAACAACCTCATGTCCCATTTGTTCTAAGAGATTCTTTATGGGGCTTTTTAGTGTGAATCCTGCATGGTCGCTTGCGATAAAAAAAAGCATCACTCCTCCTTATAAAAGCCATTGAATGAGGGATTGCACAGGGATTGTGAGGACAGAAGAGAGCGGTGTACTTAGAAAAACTAAGACAGCAATCATTCCAAAAACGGGAGGAATCCTCTCAAAAAGCTTCGCAAAAGCGTCTATTTTCATCATTAATCCTAAGTAGGATAACATATTAGAGCCATCCAACGGAGGAATGGGCAGACAATTAAAAATCCCTAAAATGATATTATAGACTAAAAGTTGCATCAAAAAATAAAAAAGCACGACGAGGAAAAATGAGGATTCTAAAAGTGTGAAATTGGATTTCAGCAAAAAGATAAAAATACTTGCACAAAGGGCTAAGAGAAAATTATAAGCAACTCCAGCAGCTGAGACGGCAAATGCGCCAAAATATCCCCCTTGATACAGTACGTGATCCATCCTCACAGGCACGGGCTTTGCCCAGCCAAAAAGAAAGGGAGCGTTTGTGAGAAATAAAAGAGCAGGAATGATGACAGAACCTAGCGGATCGATGTGTACAAGAGGATTTAAGCTTAGTCTGCCTCCCTCATAAGCAGTGGAATCCCCAAATTTCAAGGCAACAAATCCATGCATAATCTCATGTCCAATGATAGCAATCAAAAGGGCGAGTATCATAACGACTAAAGAGATGGAATCCGAGAGGAGTGGCATGGGCTAAGATTCCTCCTTGTAGGATTGCTTTTCTAGTGATTCCACGGTTTTGCCAATTCTTTGCCAACGTACATTGAAATCATCATCCCAGCTGAAATAAATAAACCAAGGCTTTCCGATAATCAAACGGTAGGGAACAGCTCCCCAAAAGCGCGAATCACTAGAATTATTGCGATTATCGCCCATCATAAAAAATTCATCTTCTTCTATGGTGGTGTGAAAAGCGATTTCTCCATTGCCTAAAAGCACCTCTTTCATTCCGATTTTTTCCCCATTATGCGATAGAGCTATGAGCTGTTCAAATGCGCTTAAAGAGTTTTCTGCATAATGTACTCCGTTGTGTCGCATGACGTAGGGGTCATAATAGAATGTTTTTCCTCCAAACTCCAATGTCTCTTGATCGCCCTTGTAGTCTGAATCACTGCTAAAGGCAATCCACAAGCCCTTTTCTGTATAAAGTACCTCATCGCCACCAATAGCGACATTGCGCTTGACAAAGTGAATCTTTGGTTCATTAGGGTAGCGAAAAATCACAATATCTCCGCGCTTAGGACGCTCCCCCTCTATGAGATGTCCATTTTGATTGAAGTCGGGGAGAAGTTGCCATTCAATCCATGGAAGTGTGGGGATAGGGATTCCATAGGAATATTTTTTGACAAAGAGATTATCGCCAATAAGCAATGTATTAAGCATACTTCCGCTTGGTATTACAAAAGCTTGTGTGACAAAAAACACAACAAGTAACACGGCAATGAATGCGCCCACCCAGCTGTTAAGAAAAGAGTAGAGTTTTAAAAGAATGCTTTTCATTGAATTTCCTTAAAAGAATCGCGTAATTTTGTAGCCTTGAGTGTGTTTTGTAACAGAGAAGCAATCGTCATAGGTCCAACACCGCCGGGAACGGGCGTGATGAAACTGCATAGGGGGGCGACATTTTCATAATCCACATCGCCGACAATCGCGCCGTTTTCTAGCCTTGAGATTCCTATATCCACGACAATTACGCCGTTTTTGACCATTTCTTTTGTGATGAGATTCTGCTTTCCTACAGCGACACATAAAATATCGGCTTCCCTCGTGTGAAAAGCGAGTTCTTTTGTGTAGATATGACAGATTGTGATCGTGGCATTTTCATTAAGAAAAAGTGCTGCAAGTGGCTTCCCTACAATATTACTTGCGCCGACGATAACGACATGCTTCCCCTGCAATTGAATCTTGTAATGCTTGAGGAGCGTGATGATGCCCAGAGGGGTTGCAGGAGTGAATCCATCGAGATTTGCTGCAATGCGTCCCATATTAAAAGGATGGAATCCATCGACATCTTTGTGCGGGGCGATAGCCTCCAAGACGGCCGTTGTGTCAATGTGTTTGGGAAGTGGTAATTGCACTAAGATTCCATCAATATTAGGGTTTTGATTCATCATTTTAATGGTCTGTAAAAGGGATTCTTGCTTGACATTTTCTGGCATCTCATGCGTGATAGAGTAGATTCCTGTACGCTTACAAGCCTTTGCTTTCATATTGACATAGCTCTGCGAGGCGGGATCGTTGCCTACTAGAATGACGGCAAGTCCGGGTGTGATTCCTCTCTTGCTTAGGGATTCTACTTCGGCTTGAATGGAAACTTCAATGTTTTGCGCAAGGGCTTTTCCATTTAAAATTTGCATAAATCAAAACCTTATAAAAAATATTTTGTTATTATAGTCAAAAATTTTTTTCTAAAACTTTAAGGAACAAGAAGTGTTTTGGCAAATTACAATCTTTTTTATTTCTTGCGGAATTTTTTTAATGCAATCTTTTGCTGAGGAGAGCTTTATTACGACTGCAGAATACGGAAGAATGCTCTATGAAAATCCGCGTGGAATCGGTTGTGTAGAGTGTCATGGACACTATGGAGAGGGGGATAGAATCGCCAATTACACATATAGAAAGCAAGCCAAATCCATTCAAGCCCCACGCATTAATGACTTGGATTTTAAGAGTTTCAAAGAAGCTTTGCAAAGTGGCAAGAAAGTGATGCCTAAATATTATCTCACCGCAAGTGAAATTGAGGCGATTTATAAATATCTGCAAACAGTCAAAAATGAGAATCCCTAGATTTTATGATATTTTCAAGCTCTTAAATTGATTTTTATGCAGAAAACGAGTAGAATGAGTGGAACGCAAGAATGTGTTATAGTGAAATGTAAAGTTTTAAAGTGGTAAATCAATAAAAAGCGAATGACAATGGATTCCCTGCATACAAATATTTTGCCCTTAGGAAGTCTGTTATTAAACAGAGATTCTCCAGCTCTAAATGAACGGCTCAAAATCCTCAATCAAGTTCAAGAGATTGTTGATGACTTTGTCCTAGAGGACAAACTGCAAGTTCAGGTGGATTCTAGAATTGTCATTCTCTATGCTTTAGAAAAGGACACAATTCCACAAGAAGTGCAGGAGTTTGCGACCTTAGCGCAAGAATCCTTTGAAGTGGTTTTGCTTGATATTTCTTTGCTGGAAAATTTCAGCGGACAATTGGGGGGATTGAGTGCTGTGTGCACAAATGGAGAGATTGTAACATTTTCACAAGCCGTTTTGTTTGTTAATGAGGAATCCCTCCTGCGCTTTAAAGGCGTTTATAGTGTCGCAGATTTTCAGAATCCTAAGGCACTTTTGCAGACTTTGCAAGATAATCTTGGGGATTATCACTTCAAGGAAATGATTGCCTACAGAGAGGATTATTGTCAGTATCATCACAGACGTGAGAGATATTGTGCTAAATGTGCAGAAGTTTGTCCGACTTTTGGTATAACCGAAAATGGGCATTTAATGGAGCTTGTTTTTTCGCATGTTGATTGTGTGCATTGTGGAGCATGTGTGGGCGTGTGTCCGACAAATTGCTTAGAATATGAAGAATTACCAAAAGAAGCATTCAATGAAATACTTGAGTTTTATCAACACACAAGAGTGTTTTTGTGTTCTTTGCAAGACTATATTGCGTTAAGCTCACAGGAATTTATCTTACCAGAAAATATCCTGCCCCTTATCTTGCCCAATTTGCTAATGTTGAATGAAAATGACCTCTTAAGCATTATACAGACAAGTGGGAATGCGTTGTTTGTCTTTGGTGAATCCCTAAGCGCACCTATGCAGTTTATCAACCATATTACACAGCAAATCTACAAAAAAGACGCAATCATTTTAATCAACAAAGAGTCCCTAGGTCACCTTGCCTCTCTTGCAACATCATCTTTGGAATTAGAAGTCTATCTCTACAAGAATCGCACTCACAAGCCCTTTAGAGAATCCTTTGCGCAACGTTTGCAGTTTATGATAAAGGAGAGAGATTATGGACTTGCAAGAAGCATAGTGCAAGAGGGAGAGAATCCTGTTTTTTATGGAAACATCAATGTGGATTCCGATAAATGCACACTTTGCCTTTCTTGCGTTGGAGCTTGCAATGTAAATGCGCTTTTTGCAAGGAGCGATGATTTTTCTTTACGCTTCAATGCTTCGCTTTGTACAACTTGTGGCTATTGTGTGACTTCATGTCCAGAAAATGTGATAGAATTACATCGTGATGGTTTGGAATTAAACGCACAATATTTCAAAAGCAGAGAAATCGCAAAAGATGCGCCCTTTTTGTGCGTGGAGTGTGGGGAGGCATTTTCTACGAAGAAATCCATTGAAAAGGTTGTATCAATGCTTGGAGCGTCTTTTCAGAGTGATCCTAGGAAGTTAAGGACATTGCAATGCTGTCCAAATTGCAAGGTGAAAGTGATGTTTGGGGCTTCTGGAGTACAAAATGTTTAATCTTAGCACATTAGAGCAGGAGCAAGTGAAAAGTGCGCGCATTTTATATTATGATTTTTTCAATGGTTTCTTTGTATTTGAATTGCTGGATGGACGTTTGCAGGTTGCGTTAGAGCAACTAGAGATTCTGCTTTGCGCACCTTTGAATGAGGTTGCAGGAGAGAGCATGGAGATGCTTAAAACAGAGCTTGAAAATAATGGAATCGCAAATTTCAAGGAGGAGTTTTCGCGACTCTTTGCCTTGCCCTTTGGTGAAAAGCAAGTAGGAATGCATCTTTCACATTATTATGAAAATTGTATCGGAGCGGAATCCCTATTGAAAATGCGCACTCTTCTAAAGAAAAGCGATGTGCGCGTTGAAACTTCAAACTTCAAAGAAACAGAGGAACATTTAGGATTCTTGTTTGGATTTATGCGCCATTTGCTAGAGAGTGGAAATGAGGAGTTAGCAGAGGAAGTTTTTCTATTTATTCAAGATGCCTATTATGGTTTGATTGCTGAAATCAAGGCAAGAAAGGATGCAAGATTGTATTTGTCTTTAGCCTTGATCTTAGAATCTTTTATAGAGTTTGAAAGCACGATTTATCGGTGATTTCACGAGAGTTTTTTAGGAAAATTCTCGTGGGATTATCCCAAATCTTTAGAGAAAGGAGTTCCTAGTATGGAGAATAGTCGGCGCGAGTTTTTAAAGAAAACTGCGAAAACCTCCGTAGCCATCGCTGGTACAAGCGTTGCATTGGCAGGTTGTGGCAAAAAAGGCACAAGTGAGAATCTTGTTCGCGGGAAATCCCCAAAAACAGAGATTCTGTATCAAAAGACAAAGCAATGGGATTTATATTATTCTGTTGCAAAATAAAGGGTAGAAAATGAGTGAATCCATAACAAGGCGTAAGAGCAGACGCGCATTTCTAAAAATGACTGCTCTTGGGAGCTTAGCTGGTGCGAGTGTCGCGTTAGGAGCTGACAATCAAAAGATCATGCGCCAAGCAACAGAACAAGAGCTCAAAGAAAGGTATCCTAATTCCCAAAAAATCAAAACCATCTGTACGCATTGTTCAGTTGGTTGTGGAATCGTAGCAGAAGTTGTTGATGGCGTATGGGTACGCCAAGAAGTCGCACAAGATCACCCGATTTCACAAGGTGGGCATTGCTGTAAGGGCGCAGATTTGATTGATAGAGCGCGTAGCGAGACACGATTGCGCTATCCTTTGGTTAAAGAAGGGGGCAAATGGGTGCGCACGAAGTATGATGATGCAATGGATAAAATTGCAGCACAGCTTCAAAAAATTCGCGAAGAGAGCGGTCCTGATGCCGTGATGTTTCTAGGAAGTGCGAAATGCTCAAATGAGCAGAGTTACTACATTAGGAAGTTTGCGGCATTTTTTGGTACAAATAACATCGATCATTGCGCGAGAGTTTGACACAGCCCAACAGTTGCCGGTGTGGCAAATACATTTGGGTATGGTGGTATGACAAACCATCTTGGCGATATGATGTTTTCAAAATATATTTTGATCATTGGTGCCAATCCCGCAGTCAATCACCCTGTATCTATGGTGCATATTTTACGCGCAAAAGAGAGTGGGGCGAAACTTGTTTGCATCGATCCACGTTTTACAAAAACCGCAGCAAAATGTGATGAATTTCACAGAATCCGCAGTGGAACGGATATTGCCTTTGCCTATGGCTTACTCAATCACATCATTGCAAAAAAACTCTATGATGAGCAATACCTCAAAGACAGAGTCTATGGCTATGAGGAGATTATCGCAGAAGCGCAAAAATTCCCTCCAGAAGTTGCAGCCGATGTTTGCGGAATCCCTGCTGATGAAATCCGACACATCGCAGAAGAAATGGCAGCAGCAAAACCCGCAAGTCTCATTTGGAATCAAGGATTGACACAGCACACAGTGGGTACGAGCAATACGCGCATTATGCCGATTTTACAAATGTTCTTAGGAAATATTGGTAAAAATGGTGGAGGTGTGAATATTTTGCGCGGACATGACAATGTGCAAGGTGCGTCAGATATGAATAACTTAGCTGATTCACTCCCCGGTTATTATGGGCTTGGTGAGCCTGCATGGAAGCATTTCTGCAAACATTGGGGCGTGGATTATGAATGGATGCTCGGGCGCTTCAAAGACAAAGAAATGATGGGCAAAACAGGCTATGCACATTCAACTTGGAAATTTGGCGTCTTAAATGAAGAGAATTTCGCAAACAACGCAGGAACTCCCTTAAGAGCGTTGATTGTGATTGGTTCAGGCATGACGACTGTGTCTTTGTTGAATCTGCAAAAACAAGCTATGGATAAGCTTGATTTAGTGGTTTTTGTCGATCCCTATGTGAATGACTTAGCCATTTACAG
The DNA here is from genome assembly GCA_947588965.1 of uncultured Helicobacteraceae bacterium. Classification (GTDB taxonomy): domain Bacteria; phylum Campylobacterota; class Campylobacteria; order Campylobacterales; family Helicobacteraceae; genus Helicobacter_D. The sequence continues at coordinate 4,972 of CANQAN010000001.1, read as the reverse complement.
TGAGAGAAGCGACAATCTCTATTGTCTGCCTGCTGCCTCACAGATGGAGACTGCGGGTTCTGTTGCGGCGACAAATCGTAGCTATCAATGGCGCTCTAAGGTTATGGAGCCACTCTTTGAATGCCGTCCCGATGAGGAATTCTTGTTTGGATTAGCCGAGAGACTGGGATTTTTGGATAAATTCCAGTGGAGACTCTATGATATTGCAAAATCTAAGGGCAGAGACAAATTTATCTGGCCAGATGATGCGACAACAGAGCTGACACAGAGCATTAGAAGCATTGGATTGCAGGGAATGAGTCCTGAAAGACTTAAGGCACATCAAGAAAATTGGCATTTGTTTGACAAGGTGACATTAGAGGGGACGGGACCATTTAAGGGGGATTATTATGGACTTCCTTGGCCTTGCTGGAGTGATAAGCATCCCGGAACGCCTGTCATGTATAATGACAATATTCCTGTTATGCGTGGCGGCATGGGATTCCGCGTGAATTGGGGTGTAACAAGTCCCGATGGGCAATCCATGCTGACAACAAGGACGTTGCCTAATGCGAAATATGAGGGCGGTCATGCGCCTGTGAGTGCTGCAAATGCGGAATCTCTAGGGATTCATCTCACAGAAGAAGAAAAAGAGGCTGTCGCAGGAAGTACCTTTGCGCTAGGAATTGGGAACAATATCCTTGTAGAAAGGGCTTTGGAAGCAGGAATCTGCCCCTATGGAAATGGAAAGGCACGTGCGAAAGTTTGGAATTGGTATGATCAGATTCCATTACACAGAGAGCCTTTGCATTCTGTGCGCGGAGATTTGGTGAATAAATACCCAAGCTTCCCTGACAAAAAGAGCCATTTTAGAGCCAATATCAAATACGAATCTCGACAGAAAGAAAAAGATTGGGTCAAGGAATATCCGATTAATATGCTAAGTGGTCGCTTAGTCGCACATATGGGAACGGGTGCGGAGACAAGAAGTGCGAAATATCTCGCAGAGGTTGAGAGCAAGATGTTTGTGGAAATCCATCCCGATAAAGCCGCAGAAATGGACATCAAAAATGGCGATATGCTTTGGGTGTATGGGACAAATGGCTGCAGAATCCTTGTTCCTGCGAAGATTTCAACGCGCGTGGATTATAACAGCATTTGGTTGCCTCAAAACTTCTCGGGTATGGATCAAGGGGAGTCAAGGCTTGATCGCTATCCAGAGGGAACGAAGCCCTATGTGATTGGTGAATCTGCTAATATGATCAGCAGTTATGGCTTTGATTACAATTCTGCTTGTCCAGAGACGAAGTGCGGTTTGTGTCGCATTGAAAAAGCGCAATTAGGGAGGTAGAAAATGAGTGAGTCAATTCCTACAAATCTTGAAAATTTTTCAAGAATCAAGTTTTATTGCGATACGAATCGTTGCATTGAATGTCATGGTTGTGATGTGGCGTGCAAAGAGGCGCATCATTTGCCTGTGGGCGTGAATCGCAGAAGAGTGGTTGTGCTTAATGAGGGACAAGTGGGCAAGGAAAGTGCCGTTTCTGTGGCGTGTATGCATTGTGCCGATGCGCCTTGTGCGCAGGTTTGCCCTGTGGATTGCTTCTATATCCGTGCCGATGGAATCGTCTTGCATGATAAAAAAACCTGCATTGGTTGCGGGTATTGTCTGTATGCTTGTCCATTTGGTGCGCCACAATTTCCGAAAAATGGTCTCTTTGAAAGTCGTGGCTCTATGGATAAATGCACATTTTGTGCAGGGGGTCCAGAGGAGACAAATAGTGAAGAGGAGTATCGTCTGTATGGGCAAAACAGAATCGCAGAGGGAAAAGTTCCGATGTGTGCCTCTATGTGCTCTACAAAGGCTCTTCTTGCAGGAAGTAGTGAAGAGGTTTCAAAGATCATCACACATCGTGCAACGGTGCGTGGGCAAAACATTCCCAATGCTGTTCCAAATGTATGGAAAACCGCCTATGGCGACTAAGGGGATTCTATGGAAAAACGATTGAAAATCTTTAGAATCTTTTTTGGTGCTTTTTTGGTGCTTTGTGTCAATTTCGCATTTGCGGTAAATCCGAGTGTTCCACAAGAAAAGGGTAAGCAATATGCAGAAGTGATCGAGGGAAATAACGCGCTCTTTGAGAAAGGGGATTTTGCAAATCCTCACTTGTATGGAGGTCCCGAGGTGGGAGCTGTGAAGACTTGGGGCGTTGGAAGTCCAAACGCACAAGGTCTTGGCGATATTTTCACGCTTCTACAGGGGCATTATTTTGCAACGATTTTTGCTGTTTTGATTCTTGTTGTGATTTTGGCGTTTTTAGGGCATTTTATGGTCATTGGACAAAGAAAATTCAATCATGACAAAAAAATCCGCGTGTTTTCAAAATACAATATTGTCGTGCATTGGTGTGCGGCCATTCCCTTTGTGCTTCTGTGCCTCACGGGATTGGGCATGGTGTTTGGCGATAAGCTCGGAGGCGGTGTGCTTGTGAGATTCATGCGCGATGTGCATGGAATCGCAACGATTGTCTTTATTGTGTTTGGTGTTTTGATGTTTTTGATGTGGGTGAAGAATGCGTTGCCTAAGGTCTATGACATTCAGTGGTTTATGATGATGGGAGGATATTTAAGCAAAGAAAATCGTCCGATTCCTGCAGGGAAGTTTAATGCAGGACAAAAAATGTGGTTTTGGGTCTGCACGATAGGTGGATTTGTGATGGCATTTTCGGGGGCTTTTATGTTTTTCCAATTCACAGATATTGACACTCTGCGCCTTATGGCATTAGTGCATAATGTGCTGGGATTTTTGATTATCGCCCTATTGATTACACATATTTATATGGCTGTCTTTGCAATTGAAGGTGCTTTGCATTCTATCCTTGATGGATGCATGGGTGAAGAGGAAATTGCGATTTTGCACAGCTATTATTATAAAGAACTCAATGCGACGCAATGAATGTTTGCGCATTAAGGATTGAAAAAATCTCTCCTCTAGGCTTTTTAGAGGGGGAGATTTCCGATGAGGTGATCGCAGAAGAGAGGGTTGCGTTCTATCTCAATGGCACCAAGTTACTCTCTGTTATGAGCATTCCAAACGATCAGGATTCTCATTTTGTGGGGTTTTTGATGAGTGAAGGTGTGTTAGAAGATATTTCTCACATCACACGTCTAGAGATTGCAGAAGATGGAAAATCTGTCTCAATGGAAGCGGAGATTTGCGATGAAAAACTTCAGAATCTCTTTCGTGAAAAAACTCTAACTTCTGGTTGCTGTGTCGGTGTCGCGGGGAATTTGGAGGGGCAGATTGTTGAGAAGTTTGTAGAATCTCCTAGAATCCTTAGCGGACGTGATTTGTTTAAGTATCTTAGGGAGTTTGAATCTCCAAGTGCGCTGTTTGCCAAAACGGGTTGTGTGCATAAGGCTATGTTGATTGTAGGAGAGAATAAGCTTGTTTGCGAAGACGTAGGTCGCCACAATGCGATTGATAAGGTCGTAGGAAAGGCACGTTTGATGGGTTTAGAGACACAAGATGCCATTTTGTATGTGAGTGGGCGCTTGTCACTTGAAATGGTGGTTAAGGCGGTTATGCACAGCATTCCGATTGTGATTTCTAAGGCTGCAGCAACATTTATGGGTATAAGAGCTGCACAAAAAACAGGAATCACGCTTGTAGGATTCGCACGTGGAGAATGTGCTAATGTCTATACACACAGCGGTAGAATCCGCTTTGATTGATTAAGAATTTGTTAAGAATTTAAAGAGGGAAGGTGCGGAATTTTTGACAAATTTTTAATGCTTGTTTTTGCTTTTTTGCGTTAGAATTCATCTTTTCTTTTAAAATTTTCGTGGCAGATTAAGGAGTTCATATTGGCAAAGGTTAAAAAAGGCAAGAGCGTTGTTTTTAAATTAAGTCTGTGGGTTATGGTGGTTACAACCATTATTTTATTGCTTACAAGCACTGTGAGTTATCTGGATTCTAGGGATAACACTTATGAGCTGATGCGTAAAAATCAAAATCAAATTCTTGATTCTATCACGAAGACTTTTGATGCCTATGCAGAGAGCAGAAGGCAGATTGTTACAGCACTCGCTCAAGAAATGCAACGTGATCTCACGACATTAACGGATGCGCAAATCTTTTCACTTCTAGAAGCCTTTCAAACGGCGGGAGGCTTTAGCCTCGTTTATGTTGGGATTGAAGCAGATGGGAGGAATTTCCAGTCTGATAAAAGCATCTTATCTCAAAGAGATGGCTATGATGCAAGGACTAGGAATTGGTACAAACTTGCCAAAGAACAAAAGGGTATCATCGCTACAGAGCCTTATAAAGCTTTCACGAGTGGGGAGATCGAGGTGACCTATGCTTTCCCCATCTATGACAAAGATGGCAAGTTGTTTGGTGTGGTTGGAGCGGATTATAATATCAAAAAATATTCTGCCGATGTTCTAGGGGTGGCAAAGGCGAATGATTTAAGCTTCTCTGCTGTGTATAGCAAGGAGGGGCAGATTCTATTCCATCCCGATCCTGCGAGGATACTCACCAGCAACAAACGTAGCCAAATGATCGCTGACTTCATTAAGCAGAATCCAGAATATTTAGAAAAAGACGATATGCTGTTCTATGTGGAAAGTGAGCAGGGAGTGAAACAAGCAGTTATGTGTAACTCCCCTATTAATCCGCATTTTATCGCTTGTTCTCTCATGGCCGCTTCTTTTTACACGGACAAAGTCAATAAGGTCTTAAGATTGCAGATTATCGTTGGATTGGTCTCTATCATTGTGGCTATGGTTTTAATGTGGATTCTTATTAATAAAAGTCTTCAGCCCTTGCATATGATTCAGAATGGATTGGATTCTTTCTTTGATTTTATTAATCACAAAGTCAAAAGTATTCCCCTCATTGCAGTGCGCAGAGATGACGAATTTGGCGCCATGGCCAAAGAGATCAATCAAAACATTCAAAACATTCAAAAGGGCTTAGAACAAGATTCCC